>CAMXWV010000004.1 GCA_947252755.1 uncultured Dermabacter sp. | reverse complement strand
AAAAACTGGCATCAACAAACAGACACACTATTGAGATATCAAACAACATGCGCACACTCGAACACCGGTGGATATTATCCGCTCGGCCTCGAGGACTTGTGTTCTTGCGTCTCCCTGACGCGGATACCTAGTGTAGCAGGCTATCCACTCGGAAGCAACTTGCTCTCCTGTGATCTGCGCCGCACGCTCCGTGGCTGAAAGCCGCTGCGGTGCGCCGCCGATATTCAGTTGAGCTGGTGGGGCGAACCCCTGCCGCCTAAGGCCTCGTCGTCTTCTTGAGACTCTGTGGCTTTGTGGCGACAAGGAACAACTTTATGGATCCCGGCGTCCCCCGTCAACACTGCGACCCCCAAGTGTGATCGCGTTCTCGCTGCTGCGGCACTCAGCCTCGCACGCGCAGCATGGCTGCGTTCTTCTTCCCCCGGCGCAGCAGCAGATGAGCATCGGCCAGCTGGGGGAAGGACGCGATCTCCGCCTCCAGCGCCTCGGCCTCCCCGGTCAGCTTCTCCCCATTGACAGAGAGACCGCCCTCCTTGAGTGCTCGGCGGGCCTCCCCCTTGGACGCCACCAGACCGGCAGTGATGAACGCGTCGATCAGCGGCGTGGCAGCGGGCAGCTCCGCCTGCGGAAGCTCACGCGCAATCACACGCACCGTCTCGGCATCCAGTTCCCGCACATCGCCACGACCGAACAGCACTGCCGCCGCATTCTTCGCCTGATCCGTTGCCTGCTGTCCATGCACCAGAGTGGTCAGGTCATCCGCCAGCGCACGCTGCGCCTCGCGAGCAGACGAGCGCTCCTCGGTGGCCGCCTGCAGCTGAGCAAGGTTCTCCTGATCACGGAAGGTGAAGAAACGCAGGTAGTTCATGACGTCCCGGTCATCAGAGTTCAGCCAGAACTGGTGGAATGCGTACGGGCTTGTCAGCTCGGCATCCAGCCACACTGCTCCGCCTTCGGACTTGCCGAACTTCGTGCCGTCCGCTTTGGTCACAAGCGGTGTGGTCATCGCATGCACCGATGCACGCTCCACCCGATGGATGAGGTCCACGCCGGAGATGAGGTTTCCCCACTGATCGTTGCCGCCGTACTGGAGCGTCACCCCGTAGCGGCGGAACAGCTCCAGGAAGTCCAGACCCTGCAGAATCTGGTAGGAGAACTCAAGGTAGCTCAGGCCTTCGTCTGAGTTGAGCCGGCTGGCTACGATCTCCTTGTTCAGCATGGTGCCCATGCGGAAGTGCGAGCCGTAGTCGCGCAGAAACTCCAGTGCCCCCATCGAACCGATCCAGTCCAGGTTGTTCACCATGGTCACGCCGAACTCGCCTTCGGTGTCCAGGAACGGCTGGATCTGGCTCTTCAGGGATTCCACCCAGCCCGCCACGACATCTGCGGAGTTCAGCACCCGCTCGCCGGACATGCGAGGGTCGCCGATAAGACCGGTGGCGCCGCCCACCAGCGCGTACGGCTTATGCCCGGCGAGCTGGAAGCGGCGCATGGTCAGCACCTGCGTCAGGTGGCCCACGTGAAGACTGGCGGCGGTGGGATCAAAACCGCAATAGAGGGACAGCGGACCTTTCGCTGCGGACTCGGCGAGCGCATCCCGTCCGCTGGAGTTCACCAGCAGGCCGCGCCATTCAAGTTCGTCAACGATGTTCCCCATCGAATCTCCATTTCGGTGCGGTCCGGGCGGGTCATCGGTCGGCCCGCGCCGGAGCCTTCGGGTAGTTCACGGTGAAACGCCGTCCGCGGGCAACCCGCGGACGCGCTCCGCCGACCACACTAACGCAGCGGCTGCGTGAACTCTGACAGCTCCGCAGCAAGCGACTGCGCCCGCTGCAGCTGCTCGGCAACTGCCGATCTGGCCGTGCCGCCCTTGGATGAGCGCGAATCGATCGAGCCCAGGGTGCTGAGCACATCGCGCATCGACGGCGAGAAGTGCTCGGAGATGCCCGCGTAGTCCTCATCGCTGAGGTCCCACAGCTCGCAGTTGCGCTGTTCTGCCAGTTGCACGGCTTCACCGGACAGCTCATGCGCAACCCGGAACGGCACCCCTTCGCGCACCAGCCACTCCGCCACGTCCGTAGCCAGCGCGAATCCGCGCGGAGCGAGCTGCTCCATCCGTTCAGTGTGGAAGGTCATCGTGGCGATCATGCCGGAAAACGCAGGCAGCAACAGCTCCAGGGTGTCCGTGGCGTCGAACACCGGCTCTTTGTCCTCCTGCAGGTCCCGGTTGTACGCCAGCGGCATCGCCTTCAGAACCGACAGCAGGGCGGTCAGGTCCCCGATAAGCCGGCCGGCTTTGCCCCGGGTCAGCTCCGCCACGTCCGGATTCTTCTTCTGCGGCATGATCGAGCTGCCCGTGGAGAATGCGTCGTCCAGCGTCACAAAGGAGAACTCCTTCGTGTTCCACAGGATGATCTCCTCGCTCAGCCGGGAGAGGTCCACGCCGATCATGGCCAGCACGAACGCGTACTCGGCGAACACGTCCCGTGATGCGGTGCCGTCGATTGAGTTCTCCACGGAGTCATGGAAACCGAGCTCCGCCGCCACAGCCTGCGGGTCCAGCCCCAGGGACGAGCCCGCGAGCGCACCCGATCCATACGGGGACACAGCAGCGCGCTGATCGAAGTCCACAAGACGCTGCACATCACGCAGCAGCGGCCACGCATGGGCCAGCAGATGGTGTGAGAGCAGGATCGGCTGCGCATGCTGCAGGTGAGTGCGACCCGGCATCGGCGCCTCGGGGTGCGCCTTGGCCTGCGCGATCAGCGCCTGCACCACCTCAAGCACGCCCGCAGCGATGATCCGCGCATGATCCCGCAGATACATGCGGCCCAGGGTTGCCACCTGGTCATTGCGGGAACGGCCGGCACGCAGCTTGCCGCCGAGCTCCTGCCCCGCCACTTCCAGCAGGCCCCGCTCGAGCGCGGAGTGCACATCCTCATCGGACTGCGCGGCCACGAACTCGCCGGTCTGAACCTGACGGTCGAGCTCGTCGATCGCTGCGATCATCCGCTCAAGCTCATCCTCGTTGAGCAGACCAGCGCGGTTCAGCACGCGCGCGTGCGCACGTGAGCCGAGCAAGTCGTATCGGGCCAGGCGCCAATCGAAGTCGGTGGATTTCGACAGGGCGGCGAGCGCGTCGGCCGGGCCGGATGCGAAGCGTCCACCCCAGAGGGCGACGCGCTCCTCCCCTGCAGCCGGCTGATCAGCGGCTCCGACGGCCAGATTCTGGGGGATAAGGCGGAACTCCTGCTCGCTCATCAGATCGAGTCCTCGGGCAGGTCGAGGTCTGCGCCGTTGCCGAACTTCACGTCGCGGGCGGTGGACTGCTTCGAGGCGAGCCCGTAGATCTCAATGAAGCCCTTCGCATGGGACTGATCGAACGTGTCCCCCTCGTCGTAGGTGGCGAGGTTGAAGTCGTACAGGCCCGTCTCGGTGCGGCGGCCGGTCACGGTGGCGCGGCCGCCGTGCAGACGCATCCGGATATCGCCGCTGACATAATGCTGGGTGTCGTTGATGAACGCGTCCAGTGAGCGCTTCAGCGGAGAGAACCACTGGCCGTCGTACACGAGGTCGGTCCAACGGTCGGACACTTCCCGCTTGAATCGAGCCTGTTCGCGTTCCAGGGTGACCCGCTCAAGCTCCTTGTGCGCTTCGATGAGGGCCATTGCGCCGGGGGCTTCGTACACCTCGCGGGATTTGATGCCCACCAGGCGGTCCTCCACGATGTCGATCCGGCCGATGCCCTGGGCGCCGGCACGGCGGTTCATCTGCTCAATCGCCTGCAGCGGGGTGACGGTCTCACCGTCAATCGCCACGGGGACGCCTTCGTTGAAGGTGATGATGACTTCGTCCGCCACCGGCGGGAACGCCGGATCGTCCGTGTAGGAATACACGTCCTTGGTGGGCTCATTCCAGATGTCCTCAAGGAAACCGGTCTCAATGGCGCGGCCCCACACGTTCTGGTCGATGGAGAACGGGTTGGACTTCGTGGTTTCGATCGGCAGACTGTTCTTCTCCGCGTACTCGATCGCCTTGTCCCGGGTGAGGGCGAGGTCCCGCACCGGGGCCAGGCAGTGCAGCTCCGGGGCCAGGGAGGTGATGGACACTTCGAAGCGGACCTGGTCATTGCCCTTGCCGGTGCAGCCGTGGGCCACGGTGGTGGCTCCGAACTTCTTCGCCGCAGCCACGAGATGCTTGGCGATCACGGGGCGGGACAGGGCGGACACGTTCGGGTAGGCGTCCATGTAGAGGGAGTTCGCTTTGAGCGCCGGCATGCAGTACTCCTCGGCGAACTCGTCGCGCGCGTCGGCCACGTAGGCTTCCACGGCGCCGCAGTCCAGGGCGCGCTGGCGGATGACGTCAAGGTCCTCTCCGCCCTGGCCCACATCCACGGCACAGGCGATGACCTCGGCGCCGGTGGCGTCATGGATCCAGCCGATGGCAACAGAGGTGTCGAGTCCGCCGGAGTAGGCGAGGACAACGCGTTCAGTCATGGGGTGTCTCCTTCAGGTTTCTGATCAGTTCTGGGTGCGGCCGCCGGCCAGGTCGAGCAGCTTCTCGGCAAGCTCCGGACCGGCCTCGGCATCACGGGCGATGAGAAGAATGGTGTCATCTCCGGCGATCGTTCCCAGCAGCGTGGGGATCACGGAGTGGTCGAGGGCACTGGCGAGGAACTGCGCAGCGCCCGGGGGTGTGCGGGCCACCACGAGGTTACCGCTGGCTTCGGCGCTCACGAGGAGCTCTTCCGCCAAACGGGCGAGCCGCGCAGCAAAGAAGTCCTGGGCTTCGCTGCCGGGGCGGTAGCGGCGTGAGCTGCCCTCCACCGGCAGCATGTACACGAGGGAGCCGGTGGTGGTGCGGACCTTTTCTGCGCGCAGGTCCACCAGATCCCTGGACAGGGTGGCTTGGGTGACGCGCACGCCTTCCGTTTCCAACAGGTCCAACAGGGTGGACTGGCTGGACACCTCGTGGTGGGTGAGCAGCTCGGCGATCAGCTGCTGGCGGGAGGCTTTGGTGTGCGGGGCGGCGGTCATGCTCATACGGTCTGCGCCTCGCAGTTCGACGCGTTCGCCAGCACGTCCATCAGCGCCTTCTGCGCATGCAGCCGATTCTCCGCCTCCAGCCACACCAGCGAGCGGGAGCCGTCGATCACCGCGGCGGTCACCTCTTTGCCGCGATAGGCGGGCAGGCAGTGCATGAACACGGCGTCATCGCCGAGGTCCATCAGCTCATCGGTCACTTGGAACCGGCCGAAGGTGCTCTCCGCTCGGCCGGTCTGACCCTCCTGTCCCATGGACACCCAGGTGTCCGTGGTGATGAGGTGGGCGCCTTCACAGGCGGCGCGGGGATCCTCCGTGATGGTGACGCTGCCGCCGGTGTGCTGCGCTGTCTGCCGCGCTTGCTCCACCACCTCCTCAGCGGGTTGGTGGGAGGCCGGCGCGGCGATCCGGACATGCATGCCGGCAAGCGCCCCACCGAGCAGGTAGGAGTTCGCCATGTTGTTCGCCCCGTCTCCAAGGTAGGTGAGCACGCGGCCTGCGAACGCGGGACCACTGGATTCGATCGTGTCCCGGGACTGCCCGAAAGCCGCGAGGTCCGCGAGGATCTGGCACGGGTGGTACGCGTCGGTCAGGGCGTTGATCACGGGGATCGACGCGTGCGCTGCCATCTCCTCCAGGTCTGCCTGCCTCGGTGTGCGCCACACGATCATGGACGCCATGGCGGAGAGGACGCGGGCGGTGTCCGCAACCGATTCGCCGCGACCCATCTGCGAGCCTGAACCGTCCAGCACAAGGGGGTGTCCGCCGAGCTCGGCGATGCCGGTGGCGAAGGAGACGCGGGTGCGCGTGGAGGGGTGGTCGAACAGGACCGCCACGGTCTTCGGGCCGTCGAAGGGGCGCCGTGCGAAACGGTCCCTGCGCAGCTGCGCGGCCAGGCGGAGGATGTCCGCCTGCTCCTGGCTGCTGATATCGGTGTCAGCAAGGAAGTGTCTGGTCATGGGGTCACCTCGGTGATGAGAGCGGGCAGGGCATCGGTGAACTGGGCGAGCTCACCGGCGGTGATGATCAGCGGCGGGGCGAGCCGCAGGGTGTGCTCATCCGGTGCGTTGAGGATGAACCCGCGCTTCAGTCCAGCGCTGACGAGCTGCGGGGCGATCGGGTCGTGGAAGCAGATGCCTGCCAGCAGGCCTGAGCCTCGCACGCCGGCGATGCCGGGGTGGGTGAGCGCGCTGATCTGCTGGTGCAGCGCCCGCTCCATGGCCGACGCGTTCTCCAGCAGCCCTTCCTGCTCAATGGTGCGGATCACCGCGAGCCCGGCGGCGCCGCCCAGCGGGTTCCCGCCGAACGTGGTGCCGTGCTGGCCCGCGCTGAGCAGCGTGGTGGCGGCTGATCCGAAGGTGATGACCGCGCCCATCGGGTAGCCGCCGCCCAGGCTTTTGGCGAGGGTCATCACATCCGGTTGGATGCCGTGCGCCTGGTGAGCGAACCAGTGCCCGGTGCGTCCGATGCCGGTTTGGATCTCATCCAGGATCATCAGCACGCCGTGCTCGCGGGTCAGCTCGCGCATCGCCCGGAGATAGTCCGCGGACAGCGGCAGCACCCCGGCCTCGCCCTGGATGGGCTCGGCGATCACCGCGGCCACATCTCCCCGTTCCAGCTCGGTGCGCAGCCGGTCGATGTCATCAGCGGGGATGAAGTCCACCCCGCCGGGCAGCGGCTCAAAGGGCGTACGGAATTGTTCTTTGTGGGTGAGCGCAACCGCTCCCATGGTGCGGCCGTGGAAAGCCTTCTTGAGGGCGAGCACTCGCGGTCTGCCTACGCGCCGGGCGATTTTGAAGGCGGCTTCGTTCGCTTCGGCGCCGGAGTTCGTGTAGAACACTCCGGAGCCGTCAGGTGCCCTGGCGATCCGCAGCAGGGTTTCGGCGAGCTCCACCTGCGGGGCGGAGGCGAACAGGTTCGAGATGTGGATGAGTCTGCCGGCCTGGTCGCTGATTGCGCTGACCAGCGCCGGGTGTGCGTGGCCGAGGGCGTTGACGGCGATGCCGCCGAGCAGGTCCAGGTATCGGGTGCCATCGGTGTCCCACACCCAGACTCCCTCACCCCGCTCAAGCGCCACGGTGGGTGCGAACAGCGGCATCATCGATGCGCCGTAGCGGGTGATCAGATCAGACATAGTCATCCCTCCGGACCATAGTGCCGACGCCCTTCTCGGTGAAGATCTCCAGCAGCACCGAATGAGCGATGCGGCCATCGATCATGGCAGCGGTGTGCACGCCGGAGTCCACTGCTTCCAGCAGCGCCTCGGCTTTGGGGATCATGCCTTCGGTGAGCGTGGGCAGCATGGCTCGCAGACCGCTGGCGGAGATCTCTGGAATGAGCGAGTCCTCGTCGGGCCAGTCGGCATAGAGCCCGGCCACATCGGTGAGCACCACGAGCTTTTCCGCGGCGAGCCCGGCTGCGAGCGCTGACGCGGCGGTGTCCGCGTTGATGTTGAGCACGCTGCCGGTGGCGGAGCCGGATGCGTCGACCTCCGGGGCGATGGAGGAGACCACCGGAATGAAGCCGCTCTTCAGCAGCAGGGTGAGGTTGTCAAGGTTCACCCCGGTCACCTCACCCACCAGGCCCAGGTCGATCTCCTCGCCGTCCACCACGGTGCCGCGCCGCTTTCCCTGGATGAGCTGGGCGTCCTCACCGGAGAGTCCCACCGCATAGGTTCCGTGCTGGTTGATGAGGCCGACGAGCTCACGGCCCACCTGGCCCACCAGCACCATGCGCACCACGTCCATCGTCTCTTCGCTGGTGACCCGCAGCCCGCCCTTGAACTCGGACTGGATGCCGAGCCGACTGAGCATGGCGTTGATGTGGGGGCCGCCGCCGTGCACCACCACCGGGAACAGGCCCGCGTGGCGCATGAAGACGATGTCTGCGGCGAAGGCGCGCTTGAGCTGGTCATCGATCATGGCGTTGCCGCCGTATTTGACCACCACGATCTTGTCCTTGAAACGCTGCATCCAGGGCAGGGCTTCGATGAGGACCTCTGACTTCTGCTGGGCGGTGAGCAGCTGCTCGCCGAGGAGGCTGGTGGAGTCGATCATGAGGAGTAGGCGCTGTTCTCTTCGACGTATTCGTGGGTCAGGTCATTGGTCCACATGTCTGCACGCTCATCCCCGGCCCCCAGGTCCACGATGATCTCGCATTCGCGCGGGCTCATGTCCACCTGGTCTCGGTCCTCGCCCACTCCTCCACCGCGGCTCACTTCGATACCGTTGATGGTGACGGACAGGTCATCGGGGTTGAACGGTGCGATCTCTTCGGGCACGCAGCCGGCAGCGGCGACGATCCGGCCCCAGTTCGGGTCATTGCCAAAGATTGCGGTCTTCACCAGGGCGGAGCGGCAGATCTCGCGGGCTACCGCTTCTGCAGCCGGCACGCTGGCTGCGCCTGTGACGATGACGTGCACATCGTGGGATGCGCCTTCGGCATCAGCCACCAGCTGCCGGGCCAGGTCTGCTGCCACCTGGCGCACAAGCTCGGTGATCTCATCAAGGTCCGGTTCGATGCCGGAGGCACCGGAGGCCATGAGCATCACGGTGTCATTGGTGGACATGCACGCGTCAGAGTCCACACGGTTGAAGGTGGTGGCGCAGGCCTGGGCGATGACGCGCTGCGCCTGGTCGTGGCTGAGCACCGCGTCCGTAGTGATGACCGCAAGCATGGTGGCGAGCTGCGGGGCGAGCATCCCCGCCCCTTTCGCCATACCGCCCACGGTGATCCCTCCGGAGCTGCGCTGCGCTTCTTTGTGCACGGTGTCGGTGGTCATGATCGCCTGCGCTGCGGCAGTGCCTGCCTCCGAGGTCGGTGCCAGGTCCTGCGCGGCGGCGGTGATGCCGCCGGTGACCTTCTCCATGGCCAGCGGAACTCCGATCAGCCCGGTGGAGGCGACCAGCACGGCCGACGCGTCCGCTCCCACGACCCGAGCTGCTGCTGCGGCCATGTCGCGGGCATCGGCGAGGCCGGGCTGGCCGGTGCACGCATTGGCACCACCGGAGTTCAGCGCAATCGCGTGGATCGGCTGATCCTCAGCGTGGGCAGCGGCAAGCGCCGCACGCGAGACGATGACCGGCGCGGCGGTGACCCGATTGCGCGTGAACACAGCGCCCGCGCTGAAGTGGGGCCCCTGGTTGAGAACCAGCGCAAGGTCTTTTTTCCCGGTGGTTTTCAATCCGGCGACAACGCCGGCAGCCGCGAAGCCTTTCGCTGCGGTGACGCTCATGATGCTCCTTCTGCTGGTGGCGGGTGGGGCCGGAGGCGAGTAGCGGGAACGGGCGGATCTGGCTGGGGGCCGGTGGGCACGACGGTCAGGGCCGCAGTCCGTTGACAGGCAGCCCCGCTGCCTCCTCCAGACCGAGCGCGAGGTTGATCGACTGTATGGCGGCTCCCGCTGTGCCCTTGACGAGGTTGTCCAGCGCGCTCATCACGGTGATAGTGCCGGAGGCCGAATCGAAGCTCCAGCCGAGCAGGACGATGTTGGCCCCGGCGGCGCTGGCCGTATTTGGGAAGCTGTTCTCGCCGAGCAGGCGGATGAATCGCTCGGCACCGAAGACGTCGTGGAACGCGTCGGTCACCTGCTGGGCGCTGACTTCCCCCGCCGCCTTCGCGGTGACCACAGCCTGGATGCCGCGGGACATCGGGACGAGCACCGGCGTGAAGCTTAGCTGGAAAGAGTCTGCTGGGATGCCGCTGGAGAGCGAGAGGTTCTGGATGATCTCCGGGATGTGCCGGTGCTGACCCCCGGCGCTGTACGGCACGGCGCCGCCACTTGCTTCGGCCAGCAGCAGGTGCGGCTTCGGAGCGCGGCCAGCTCCCGAGTAGCCCACGGCCAGGACAGCACCGAGGGAGGTGGGATCAATGAGGCTGTGCGTGACCAGCGGCAGCAGCGCGAAGCTGACCGCGGAGGCGTTGCAGCCGGGCACCGCGATCTCGCTGGTGGTGCGCAGCTGCTCCCGCTGGCGGGTGCCGTCAGCAAGCGGCAGCTCGGGCATGCCGTAGGTCCAGTGACCGGCGTGATCGGATCCGTAGAACGCTTTCCAGGCCTGCGGGTCGCGGAGACGGAAGTCAGCCCCGAGATCCACCACCAGGGACGCGGGTGAAAGCTGTTTGACCTCCTTCGCCACCGGCCCGGACTGGCCGTGCGGGAGGCCAAGGATCACCACGTCATGGCCCGCGAGGCTCGCCGCTGTGGTGGGAGCGAAGGTCCGTTCCGAATCGAGGTCCAGGTGCGGGAAGTGTGCAGCGATGCTCTCGCCGGCGTTCGAGTGCGCGGTGAGGGTGGTGGCGGTGATGTGCGGATGATCCTGGAGGAGTCGCATCACTTCCCCGCCGGCGTAGCCGGAGGCGCCGGCGATCGCAGCGGTGACCGGCCGATCCGCCGCGTCCGTCTGCATGCCGTGTGGTGCGCGCTGAACACTCATGCACAAAACTATACGCACCCCTGGTTATCTATACAACCAGGGGTGCGTTGTGCTGCGCTCAGCGCAGGGCGGGCCGCAGGCAGGCCCTCAGCCTCAGCCTCAGAGGAACTCGATCTCCGCTCCGGGCTGCTCCAGAACCACCACGGGGGTGATCGCTGAGTGGCCGGCACGCTCTATCGCTGCCCGGTCAAAGCGCACAAGCGGGTCACCCGCTGCCACGCGCTCACCATCAGCCACGAGAACCTCAAAGCCCTCGCCCTTCATCGAGACCGTGTCCAGGCCCACGTGGATCAGCAGGGCGATGCCGTCATCCAGGGTGAGCGTCACCGCATGACCCGTGGTGAACACCTGGGTGACGATGCCAGCGGCAGGAGCGGACACCGTGTCACCGGTGGGCTCGATCGCCACGCCCCCGCCGAGCAGTCCATCTGCGAAAGTGGAATCCGGCACCTCGCGCAGCGGGACCACGCGGCCCTCCACTGGCTGGCGCAGGCGTACCACCGTGGCTACCGCTGTGCCCCCATTGACAGAGCTGGAGTCAGCTGCGGCAGAGCTGACTGCGGAAGCCGCCTCCCCGGGCTGCTCCCCGTCCATAAGCCGCTCCATCGCATCCTTCACGAACTGCACGTTCAACCCATAGATCACCTGGTAGCTCTTGCCGCCGGGCTTGATCACTCCGGCCGCGCCAGCGCGTTTGAGCGCGGCCTCATCAGCGAGCGCGGGGTCCGCAAGCTCCATGCGCAGGCGGGTTGCGCAGTTCTCGATCTCCACGATGTTGTCCGAACCGCCGAGCGCAGCCAAGAACTTCTGAGCAGTGTCCACGAATCTCGAGCCGGAGGCCCGGGACTCTGCGGAAGCCTCCGCCCCGGCGCTGCCGGGATCTGCGCCGTCCTCCGGGTCCTCATCCTCACGTCCCGGGGTCTTGAGATCCCACTTGAGGATGATCCAGCGGAACACCAGGAAGTACACGACGAACCAGATCGGGCCCAGGATGAAGATCGCCCACGGGTTCTGAGCCATCGGGTTCGCCCAGGACAGGATCAAGTCGATGAACCCGGCTGAGAAGCCGAAGCCCGAACGGACGGGAAGCATTGCGGCGATCGCCAGTGAGATGCCGGTGAACAGGGCGTGCACCAGGAACAGTCCCGGTGCAAGGAACATGAACAGGAACTCGATCGGCTCGGTGATGCCCACCAGGAACGCTGCCACCGACGCGGACAGGAGAATGCCGGCGGTGGCCTTTCTGCGGGTGGACTTCGCCGTCACGTACATCGCGAGCGCGGCGCCTGGCAGGCCGAACATCATGATCGGGAAGAAGCCGGTCATGTACTGGCCGGTGACGCCGTGGGTGCCCTCACCGGCCAGGAAGGTGGTGAGGTCTGCAATGCCGAAGCCGTCGAACCAGAACACTGCATTGAGTGCGTGGTGAAGGCCCAGCGGAATCAGCAGGCGGTTGAAGAAGCCGTAGATGCCGGCGCCGAACGGACCCATCGTGGCAACAAGCTCGCCGAAACGGACGAGCAGGTTGAACACCACCGGCCAGATGAACATGAGCGCCACGCCCGCCACGAGCGATAGGCCCGCGGAGACGATGGCCACTGAACGCTTTCCGGAGAAGAAGGCGAGATAGTCAGGCAGCTTCGCGTCCTTGAACTTGTCATAGCTCCAGGCGCCGATTAACCCGCAGATAATGCCCACGAACACGTTCTGCGCGGCGTCAAACGCTGGATCCACAGCGTCCACTTCGATGCCGCGCAGCCCAGCAATGGTCTCGGGATCAAGCAGTTTGGTGACCACAAGCCAGGACACCAGCCCCGCCAGCGCGGAGGTGCCATCAGAGCGAGTGGCCATGCCGATGGCCACGCCCACGGCGAACAGCAGGGCGATCTGGTCGATCAGGGAGAGCCCGGCAGCGCTGAGGAAAGCGCCGACGATGTTCTCGTTGCCGATCCAGTAGCCGAAGCCGGACAGAACTGCCGCCACGGGCAGTACCGCAACCGGCAGCATCAGCGAGCGGCCGAGCCGCTGGAAGAACTTCATCAGGGCAGAGTCCTTTCGGTGACACGCAGATTCATCAGCTCAACAGTACGCCCGGCGGGGCGTGCTGTCCGGCGCTTGGCCAGATCGCCGCACACAGGGGTGAGGGCGGCGGGAGCCGGTGTCCGGTCATCCCCGCCGCCCTCACTGTCGGACGCTGATTCGATTCAGGCCCGCAGCTCACCGCCTACCGCGGCGGCGACCGCGTCGATCGCGGACTGGCGCAGCTGCGCAATCTGCTTCGCATCCAGCGTGCGCTCCAAGGGCCGCAAACGCACCGCGAACGCCAGCGACTTCTTGCCCTCACCTGCCTGATCCCCGCGGTACTCATCGAACAGGCGGATCGACTCCGCCGCATCCCCCAGCCCCACGATCAGCGCGGCGCGCACAGCACTCGCCGGGGTCGACGCGTCCACAACGAACGCGAAGTCCTCCTTCGCCACCGGCAGCGTGGAGACCGGCTGCGCCTGCACCAGGTGCGGCGCTGATGCGATCAGCTGATCCAGATCCACCTCGAAGGCAGCTGCTCCCTTCGGTAGGGAGTACGCCGCAATCACGCTCGGGTGCAGCTCGCCCGCGTAGCCGAGGCTCGTCCCATCCGTGGTGCGGATCTCGGCGCAGCGCCCCGGGTGCCACGGCGCCTGCTCCCCCTGGACCACTTCCACCTCGGCTCCGACCGCAGCAGCGAGCCGTTGCACAAGGGAGATCGCGTCGGCCCAGTCCCACGAGCGGGATGGGCCGAGCACCCCGGCGGGGGCGATCCGGCCGCCCACCACAGCTGCCAGGTGGCGGAACTGCGGGGCCAGGGCTTCGTGGATGGCGGCAAGCTCCTCATCGCTCGGGCGGGAGGCTGCGCTCGGCACCGGCACGCTGCCAGCACCCTGGAACGCAATCAGCCCGCTCTCCATGACCGCGATGGCCTCCTCCCCGCGGGCGATGTTCAGCTGCGCGGTGGGCAGCAGGGTCAGCAGAAGGGAAGAGCGCATCAGCGGCTGATCCTCCTGCAGGGGGTTCACCAGGCGCACCGCCTGTCGGCGTTGATCACCGGGGGCGATCTGCTGCGCGTCCATAGCCGATTCGGAGGTGAACGGCAGCGAGAGCACTTCAACGAGTCCGGCATCGGCCAGGGCGGTCAGTGCGGCGCGACGTTTGCGCTGAGCCGGGGTGAGGCCGCGTCCACCGGGCGCCTTCGGCAGCACACTCGGAATCTGCCGGTACCCCACGAGGCGGGCCACCTCCTCCACGAGCGCCTCATTGATGGTGAGATCCGGACGCCAGCTCGGCGGCATGACCTGCAGCCCATCACCGTTCTCGGTGACCTCGCAGCCGATCATCCGCAGAGACTCCAGGACCTGGTCGCGGCTGTAGGCAACGCCCACAATCGTCTCCGGAAAGGTGACCGGCATGCTCAAGGCGGTGAGCTGCGGCTGCTGCTCGGTGCGTGCGTGGGTGCGAGCCGGCTCAATGGTGCCGCCGCCGAGTTCAGCGAGCAGCTCAGCAGCGCGCTGCACGGCGATCTCCGGCAGCGCCGGGTCCACACCTCGTTCGAAACGCTTGGACGCCTCGGAGGGGAGGCGGTGGCGGCGCGCTGAACGGGCCACCGTAATCGGGGAAAACGTCGCACCTTCGATGAGCACATCTGTGGTGTTCGCATCCGCTTCGGTGCTGGCCCCGCCCATCACCCCGGCGATTGCAATCGGGCCGGTGTCATCGGTGATGAGCAGGTCCTCCTCGAACAGGGTGCGCATCTGGCCATCGAGCGTCTCCAACTGCTCACCGGCCTTCGCGCGGCGCACCACGATCGGGCCCTGCAGCTTGGCTGCATCAAAAGTGTGCAGCGGCTGGCCGAGATCGAGCATCACGTAGTTGGCGATGTCAACGATGAGGGAGATCGGCCGCATCCCGGCAAGGGTGAGACGCTGCTGCATCCAGCTGGGGCTGGGGCGGGACGCGTCGATCCCTGTGACCAGCTGCGCTGTGTAAGCGGAGCAGCCGATCTGATCCCGGATCGGGGCCTCATCGTCGAGGCGCACCTGCCAGCCCTCGCCCACTGCGGCCGGCACGGTGACCTCCTGTGCCGGGTCGGTGAAGCGAGCGCCGGTCGCATGGCTGTATTCACGGGCCACACCGCGCATGGAGAAGCAGTAGCCGCGGTCCGGAGTCACGTTGATTTCGGCGACTTCCTCACCCAGGCCGAAGAGGGCGATCGCGTCATCCCCCGGCTGCGCTTCAATCCCCTTCGCGGTGCCGGTGCCGAGCACGATGATGCCCTCGCGCTCCTCGCCCACGCCATCTCCAAGGCCGAGCTCGGCGGTGGAGCAGATCATGCCATCCGAGGTATGGCCGTAGGTTCTGCGGGCAGCGATCGGGAACGGTCCGGGCAGCACGGTTCCCGGCAGGGAGACCACCACGAGGTCACCCTCGGTGAAGTTGTGGGCGCCGCAGATGATGCCGCGGCTCGGCACTTCCTCGCCAGGCTGCGGATCCTTCGGGTCATCCTTGTCATGGTTGTGCTCATCGCCCACGTCGACGCGGACCCAGTTGATGGTCTTGCCGTTCTTCTGCTCCTCTTTCACAAGGTTCAGCACACGGCCGATCACCAGCGGGCCGGTGACGAGCGCAGGGTGGATGGCTTCTTCTTCCAGGCCCACCGACACGAGATCGGCGGCCACCTGCTCCGCGCTGATGCCGTCCGGCAGCTCCACGTGGTCAGCGAGCCAGGTCAGAGGGATGCGGGGCATGTTCAGATCTCCGTTCCGTAGTTGAGGGAGAAGCGCACATCGCCTTCCACCATGTCGTGCATATCGGCTACGCCGTTGCGCAGCATGAGGATGCGTTCGATGCCGAGGCCGAACGCGAACCCGCGGTAGTCGCCGGCGTCCACGCCGCAGGCGGTGAGAACAGCGGGGTTCACCATGCCGCAGCCGCCCATCTCGATCCATCCAGTGCCGCCGCACACTCGGCAGGCGGGATCAGCGTCATGATCCTCGCCGTGCTTCGCGTCGCACACAAAGCAGCGGAAGTCGATCTCTGCGCTCGGCTCCGTGAACGGGAAGTAGGAGGGGCGCAGGCGAGTAATCGGCTCAGCGCCGAAGAACGCGCGGGAGAACTCGTTGAGCACCCCTTCGAGGTGGGCCATGGTGAGGTCCTTATCGATCGCCAGGCCCTCCACCTGGTTGAAGACCGGGGCGTGGGTTGCATCGAGCTCGTCGGTGCGGAACACCTTGCCGGGGCAGGCGATGTACAGCGGCACGCCGCGCTCCAGCAGGGTGCGGGCCTGCACCGGTGAGGTGTGGGTGCGCAGCACCTGTCCGCTGCCCTCCGGCGCCACGTAGAACGTGTCCTGCATCTGGCGGGCGGGATGGTCCTCGTCGAAGTTGAGCGCGTCGAAGTTGAACCACTCCGCTTCGATCTCCGGGCCTTCAGCGATCTCCCACCCGAGGCCGACGAAGAAGTCCGCGATCCGATCCTGCAGGGTGGTCAGCGGGTGGCGGGCGCCACGGGGCAGGCGGTCCTGCGCGGTGGTCACATCCACGGTCTGCTCGCGCAGCGCCTGCTCCAGTTCAACCGCGGCGATCTCCTCCTGCCGAGCAGCCAGCGCTTTCTGCACCTGGCCGCGGGCGCCGCCGATGAGCTTGCCCGCAGCTGCGCGCTGCTCTTTGGGCAGATCACGGATGCCGCGGTTGGCGGTGGCAAGCATCGAGGCATCCCCCACATGCTCAACACGCACCTGCTTGAGGTCGTCACTGGTGCTGGCCTGGCGGATGGCGGCAAGCGCGGCCTCCACCGCCTGGCCGATCTCCTGTTCAGAGCTCACGGATTCACACGCTTCCTTCGATGTGGACTGTCTGAGCGTTCAGTCTAGGCGGCGGGTAGGGTCGATGCAGACCACGAACAAGGTGTGAGCCGAAGGAGACTCAATGAGCTGGAACGTCAAGGGCATCATCTCTCGAGCGGCGAATGAGCCGACTGAACTGGCCACCGTGATCGTGCCCGATCCGGGGCCCAATGACGTCATCGTGGACATCGAAGCCTGCGGTGTATGCCACACAGACCTCGCCTACCGCAACGGCGATATCAACAACGACTACCCGTTCCTGCTGGGCCATGAGGCAGCTGGCCGGGTTGCCGACGTGGGCGAAGACGTCACGCATGTTGAGAAGGGCGACTTCGTGGTGCTGAACTGGCGCGCAGTGTGCGGCGAGTGTCGCGCCTGCCGCAAGGGCCGGCAGCAGTACTGCTTCGCCACCCATAACGCCTCGAAGGCGATGACCCTGGAGGATGGCACAGAGCTGAGCCCCGCGCTGGGCATCGGCGCATTTCAGGAGAAGACCATCGTCCATGAGGGCCAGTGCACCACGGTGAATGAACACGCCGCCCCGGAGGCTGCGGGCCTGCTCGGCTGCGGTGTCATGGCCGGCATCGGCGCCGCCATCAACACCGGGGAGGTCACCCGCGGCGAGAGCGTGGCAGTCATCGGCATGGGCGGTGTGGGCTGCGCTGCCGTGGCCGGCGCAAAGCTCGCCGGCGCCACCACCATCATCGCCCTGGACATCGATGAGCGGAAGTTCGAGGCGGCGAAGGACTTCGGCGCCACCCACACCGTCAACACCAAGGGCCTCAGCCCCGAGGAAGTGGCGGAGAAGATCCGCGAGCACACGGACGGCTTCGGCGCTGATGTGGTGATCGACGCGGTTGCCCGTCCCGAAACGCTTGAAGCCGCTTTCTTCGGCCGGGATCTTGCCGGCCGTGTGGTGCTGGTGGGCGTGCCGAACCCGACCGTGACGTTCGAGGTGCCGATGATCGAGATCTTCGGCCGCGGCGGCGCCACCAAGTCCTCCTGGTACGGCGACTGCCTGCCGGAGCGGGACTTCCCCTACCTGACGGACCTGTTCCTGCAGGGCCGCCTGCCGCTGGATCGCTTCGTCACCGAGAAGATCGGCATCGACGACGTTGAAGCTGCGTTCGACAAGATGAAGTCCGGCGACGTGCTGCGCAGCGTCGTCATGTTTCAGTGACTCCAATCCCCTCACGCCAAAGGAGATGAGAATGGCTCTTCGCATTGACCATGACACCGCCACCGGCACCTTCAGCCTGGACGGCGAAACCCACGAGGTGGAGAACAACATCTGGGTGATCGGCACTGATCAGCAGTGCGTGGTGATCGATGCTCCGCACGATGTTCAGAAGGTGAAGCAGCTGGTGGGTGAGCGTGAAGTGCTCGCAGTGCTGCTCAGCCACGCCCACGATGATCATGTGCGGTTTGCTCCAGAGCTTGCTCAGGAGCTGGAAGCGGCCATGCTGCTGCACCCCGCGGATGAGGAGGTGTGGGCGCTGACCCACGGGGATCTCGAATGGGATGAGGACCTGCGTGACGGCTCCCAGTTCACCCTGGACGGCACCACGATCGAAGTGATCCACACCCCGGGCCACTCCCCCGGCTCCGTGTGCTTCTATATCCGTGACCAGGGTGAGCTGTTCAGCGGTGACACTCTCTTCCAGGGCGGACCGGGCGCCACCGGCCGCTCCTTCAGCTCCCGCGAGCAGATTGAACAGTCCATCAAGAACCGGCTGTTCACCCTGCCCCGCGAGACCGTGGTCCACACCGGTCACGGGCCGGACACCACCATCGGCGATGAGATCGACAATGCGGACAAGGACGGCTGGCTGAAGGCCTGATTGGCGCCGAAGAGAGCTCAGCGCGCTGCCCTGACAAGGGAGCGCGCTGAGCTTTTCTCATCAGCGTTCGTTCTGCGCAACCTCGGGGATCGATCCCTGGAAGCACCTCTCCACGCCGGCCTTCTCATAGCCGAGCTGCTCGTTGATCCGGCCCATATGGTCATTGATGTGGGAGTTCCATGTCTGGAGTCGGGTCAGGTGCGGAGCGTGTTCAGTCAGAGCGCGATGCAACAGCACTTTCATCGCCAGGCCCAGCCGGTGTCCCCGATGCCCTGGCATCACCAGAGTGTTCTGCTGGATGCCGAGCGTGGATCCTTCTCCGGTGTGGGCATCTGCGAACGTGTTGCCGGCTGCGTTCCCGTCCGCGTCAAGCGCCACCACGGCGATCCGCTCATAGCCGCGCTCAGCGAGTCTCCGCTCCCCCGCTCGAATGCGCTCGGGCGTGTAGTCCGGAATCTCCGACTCGTAGTCCTCATCGGGGTCGTCGATCTCCAACTGGCGCAGCATCTGCCCCCAGGGGACGAGCAGCTCCTCCGGAAGCGCGCCGATGATGGTGCGCAGCTCATAGCCAGCGGCATGCGGCATCGACTGGGCGGCGAGCGCATCGAGTGTTGTGTCCGCAACCGGAAGGGCGAGCAAGCGGATATCGGCCTGGCTGACCTTCGTCAGACCCGCGCTCTCAGCGAGGTGTGAACCGGGACTCTGCTCAATCGGCGCCCCCGCCCGGTCGGTGGAGAAGCAGGTGATGCGGGTGCGTCCGGTGCGACGTGCCCCCTCCACCAGATGATCCCAGAGGAGACGGCCGATTCCGCGGCCGCGCATCGCCGGATGCACCTCACCATCGACGAACACGTCATTGAGATTCTCCTTCAACGGCAGGAACAGGCTGCCAGTCGCCGCCACGTGAGTCCCGCCCTCCAGCATCTCCACCTCAGCTACAAACGCGTAGGCCTGGTGAACGTCTGAGCTGGACATGGCGCGGCGCAGCTGTTCTGCGGTCAGGGCAGCGAATGCCCCGGTGATGTGCTCCGAGCAGGCACGGCTGATATCCATCAGCTGCTCCATTTCGATAGGATCATCGACGTTCGCCGGGCGCAGCGTGACGAACGGACCATCTGGACCGAGCTGATGCGTGATCGGATCAAGAAGCTGATTCTGCATGCACTCATGGTGACAGCCGGCCTTCTGCTGATGCCACCGATTTTTCCGCGATCGCCACCGGGTGTGGCGGACTGAGTTCGCGCCACAGCGCACACACCTATACGCTGTGACGAATCACTCGGCATCAGTGACCTCCCAGATCATCCTCTGGGAATCATCAGCATGCGGACACATGCCTTAGTGACCGCACACTCTGACATGAGGAGCTCCGATGGCACAGTCGCCTTCGAACGCCCCGCCGCCGTCGGGCCGCAGCGCTCAGCCCGCCGCCGCGAATCCCACCCGCCGCACCGTGCTGCGCACGATCGGAGGGCTCGTTGCAGCCGGCTCCATCGGCACTGCCGTCTACGGCTCAGTCGCCTCCGGCAGCTCCGGTGATGACCTGCGCGCGTCGGCCACGATCATTGCGCCCGCGGCCGCCGGCGGCGGCTGGGATGCTGTGGCCCGCGCCCTGCAGCAGGCTCAGCGCGCCAACGGCATCATCAACAACGCCCAGGTGGTCAACATGCCGGGCGCCGGCGGCACCATCGCACTCGGCAACGTGGGCCGCCTGACCGGCAACGCCCACACCCTGCTGGTGGGCGGCACCGGTCTGCTTGCCGCCACCGTGCAGTACGACTCGCCCGTTGCGTTCACCGACATCACCCCGCTCGCCACGATCGTGGAGGAGTACGACGTGATCGCGGTGCCAGCCGATTCGCCGCACACCACGCTGGATGAGCTGATCGCCGCGTGGCAGAAAGCTCCGCGCAGCGTTCCATTCTCCGGCGGCGGATCCTTCGACCAACTCGTGGTCACCGACCTCGCCCTGAAGAACGGCATCGCCGGGGCAGACATCAACTACATCTCCTCCGACGGCGGTGGCGAAGTGATCCAGGCACTGCTCAACGGCACCGTGCAGGCTGCCGCGAACGGGCTGCCAGATACCCTCGACCAGATCGAAGCCGGGCGCGTGCGCGCTCTCGCACTCGTCTCAGAGAAGCCCGTGAGCGGCATCGACATACCCACCACTGTGGAGCTCGGCCACGATGTGACGCTCACCAACTGGCGCTCCATCTCCGCACCCGCCGGCATCACCGCGGAACAGAAAGCCGAGTTGACCGCCATCATCCAGGAGACCCTCAACACTCCGGAATGGCTGGACGCGGAGAAGACCTACGCGTGGGCACCGGCCCGTCGCTACGGCGCTGAACTCGACGAGTTCCTTGCCCAGCAGACCACCCGCATCAACGAGCTCTACCAGGAGATGGCATGACCAGTCAGCTGCGGCACGCCCCCGCCTCCCCGAAACGCCTCATCGGCCAGCTGCTCGTTCCCGCAGTGCTGCTGCTGTTCGCAGCGATGCTGATCATCGGCATCACCACGATGACCGTTCCCTCCAACGCCACCTTCCCCGGTCCACGGTTTGTGCCCGGCATCGTGGCCGGAGCACTCGTGACGCTGTCCATCGTGCAGATCATCATCTCGCTGCGTGAGCACCGAGCCGGTCAATCCGAGCTTCTCCTGCCACGAGACACTCGCGGTCTGGGCGAAGTAGCCCTGCCCGGTGAACGCCTGCGCACAGTTGACATGCCCGTGGTGGCTCCCGAAGTCCTCGAGCAGCCGGCATTCCGCTGGACACCGTTCCTGTGGATCGTGATCAGCTTTGCACTGTTCGCAGTGCTGCTGCGCCCGATCGGGTGGATCATCGCCGCCGGTGCCCTGTTCTGGTGCATTGCCCGCGGATTCGGATCCACCCACGCGCTGCGGGACCTCATCATCGGCCTGACAGTGTCTTCAATCGCCTACATCTTCTTCGACATGATCCTGGGCCTGAACCTGCCCTCCGGTCTGCTGGGAGGCTTCTGATGGAACAGCTTCAGCTTCTTCTGTCCGGTTTTGCCGGTGCTCTCACCATCGAGAATCTGTTCTGGGTGCTGCTGGGCTGTCTGCTCGGCACCGCAGTGGGCGTCATGCCCGGCCTCGGCTCCTCGATGGCAGTGGCGCTGCTGCTGCCGGTCACATTCGCACTTGAACCGACCGCTGCGTTCATCATGTTCTCCGGTGTGTACTTCGGCGGCCTGTTCGGCGACTCCACCATGGGCATCCTGATGAACACCCCGGGACAGGCCTCAGCGATCGCGTCGACCTTCGAAGGCCATCGGATGGCGAAGAACGGTCAGGCACCCCAAGCACTCGCCACCGCCGCAATCGGTGCATTCATCGGCGGTATGACCGCGTGCGTGCTGCTCGTGTTCGTGGCGCCGCTGCTGGTGAGCGTCTCCACGAAGTTCGGCCCCGCGGAGTACTTCGCACTCGCGATCTTCGCTTTCATGGCCACCTCCACGGTGGTGACGGACTCCGTCGTCAAGGGGCTGATGACGCTCGCATTCGGCGTGGGCATCACCATGATCGGCGTGGACGGTGTGACGGGCGCACCGCGCTTCACCTTCGGATCCCCGCAGCTGCTGGACGGCATCTCACTGGTGACCGTGACCGTGGCAGTGCTCGCCCTCGGTGAAGTGATCTATGTGGCCACTGCCGGCAGGTACGGCGCAGCCGGACAGATGATGGAAGCACGAGGTCGCTGGTGGCTGTCCCGCCGGGAGCTGAAAGAGGCCGCGCCGGCCTGGGCGCGCGGCACCGCCATCGGCCTTCCCTTCGGTGTGGTTCCCGCCGGCGGCTCGGAAATCCCCACCTTCCTCGCGTTCGGAACGGAACGCCGCTTGGACGCTCGGCGGCTGGACCCGCAGTTCGGCAAAGGAGCAATCCGGGGTCTGGCAGCGCCTGAAGCCGCGGGCAACGCCACCACCGGCATGGCGATGGGGGCGCTGCTCGCGCTAGGCCTTCCGATCTCTGCCACGGCAGCAATCATGCTCGGTGCGTTCCGCCAGTACGGCCTGCAGCCCGGGCCCCTGCTGTTCGAGCGCGCACCGGACCTGGTGTGGGCGCTGATCGCCAGCTTCTTCGTGGCGATGGTGGTGCTGCTGATCATCAACCTGCCGTTCGCAGCGCTGTGGGCGAAGCTCCTGCTGATCCCCGCCCCCTACCTGTACGCGGGCATCACCGTGTTCTGTGCGCTCGGCATCTACGCCACCAGCTCATCCTGGTTCGATCTGATGATCCTTCTGGCGGTGGGCCTGGTGGGCTTCCTCATGCGGCTGTATGACTACCCGCTCGCACCCCTGATCATCGGCATGGTGCTCGGTCCGCTGGCCGAAACATCCCTGCGCGACTCCGTGCAGGCTGCAGGTGGCAGCTTCGCCTCGCTTGTGGATGGGCCGATTGTGCTCGTGATGTGGGCGCTGATGCTGATCGTGCTCGCCGGCGCGGTGTGGGCGAAGGTCAAAGGCCGGACCGGCCTGTCCACCTGATCCGGGCGCTGGGCGTCTCCACCGCGGCGCCTCCCTACCGCGCACCGCGGCAACGTCCCCCGCGCACCGCGGCGTCGCGCGGCTCCACCAAACGAGGTTGCAGGTATCCGGTTATTTCCGCGGTTGAAGCCGGATAAATGCAACCTCGTTCACCGTGTCGCGCACTACTCTGAGCCGAGCGACTTCAGATACTGGTTGTACGCCTCCAGCTCGGCATCATTGTCCCGCCGCGCCTTGCGATCGTACTGACGGGCCACACGGTCCTCAGACTGGGTCCACTGCCACGTCATCACAATGGCGTACAGCAGGGTGGGAACCTCGCTCACGCCCCACATGATCGAGCCGCCCTGCTTCTGCATGAACGCCAGCTCCTCCACCGGAAACATGCCAAGCGTCTGATACCAGGGACCGCCGATGATCCAGGTGGCGCTCACCACAGCAAGGCCGAAGAAAGCGTGGAAGCTCAACGTTGCCAACAGCGTCACAAGCTTCAGGATCGGATTCACGGGATGCGGGGACGGATCCACACCGATGATCACCCACGCGAACAGGTAGCCGGACAGCAGGAAGTGCACAGTCATGAACAGGTGTCCTGCATGCGCGAACATCGCCCACGTGAACACCGGTGTGAAGTAGAACGCCACGAGCGAACCCGCGAAGATCGCCCCCGCAACCGGCGGGCGTGACAGCAGCCTCCCATACCCGGAATGCAGGATGGCAAGCACCCATTCACGCATGCCGCGCGAACCGTCCGATCGCGGCGCAACCGCGCGGGACAAAAGCGTGACGGGCGCGCCGAGCACCCACAGCGGCGGCACGATGATCATGAGGGCCATGTGCTGCACCATGTGCGCGTCGAACCGCACGCGGCCGTACACGCCGGGACCGCCGCTCATCACCCACACGAACAGCAGGCAGCCGGCGAGCCAGAACACGGTGCGGTGCCACACCCAATCATCCCCACGCCGACGCAGCCGCGCCACGCCCATCAGGTACAGCGCCGCCATCAGCACCGAGAAGCCGAGCGCCATCCAGTCCCAGCGCCACTCGGTGAACAGCGTCAACACGCTGAACGGTTTGCTCGGTGCTTCATAGCCCACCAGGGACAGCACCCGAAAGTCGCTTCTGGCCACAAACTGATTGACCGGCGGCTGCGAACGGCCAAGGGCGATCGACAAGCCGATGACCGCTGCGGCGATGCCCAGCTCGCCAAGCGCAATGCGTCGGAAGTCCAGCGCTCCAGAGCGCACACCAGACCCCAGCAGCAGACGGCGCTGCATCCACCCCGCCGACGCAATCACCACCAGCCCGATGGTCTTCGCCAGCACCAACAGCCCGTATTCGGTCACGACCAGGTCCACGAGGGACTGAAGCCGAATCATGCCGTTGACAAGCCCCGAGAACGCGAGGGACACGATCGCGAAGACAGCCCATGGCGAGTAGCGCAGCAGCAGGGTTCGAGTGGTCTGCGCGTCACGGTTTCGAGCGCCGAGCAGGATCACCAGCAGCGGCCCCAGCCAGAGCACCACACCGAGCAGGTGCACCACCATGGCGTTCACCGCGTTCGCATGGTCGATTGATGCGCCCGCGTGGCCCAGAAAGCCCAGCGCAATGATCGACGCGGTTATAAATCCCATTCCCCAGGCTGCGGGAGCAAGACCGCCGCGCAGCGCGAAGAACAGCGCGCCGATCGCCGCGAGCACAATGGCGATCAGGCTGATCTCCCCCACCTGCGTGCCCAGGAAATAGTCGAGCCGACTGAAGTCGGTGCCGGCGGCGTCCACGTATCGCAGGAGGGTTGACCCGATCAGCAGAATCACCGTGGCCAGTGACCAGGTCAGCGCTCCGCCCCTCAGTGACTGCTGCTCAGCGGTGAGCACCTGCTTCTGACCCGGCCGCTGGCGACCCGCACCGGGCTGAAGCAGCGTGAGCACAAAGCCGTAGCCGAAGCTCAGCGTGAGTGCGAGGTAAAGACCGCTTTTGATCACGCCGGTGGCGATACCGAACGGAACGGAGCCGCCCCCCACTGAGCCTGTGCCCGTCAGCTCACCGGTCAGCACCAGCCCCAGCACGGTCGCCACAGCAGACAGGACAACGATCATGAGAGCAGGCATGCGGCGATGGTCCTCTTCCGTGGGGTAGGGCGATTCAATCGGTGAGCGGGTGCTGCCGTGCCGATTCGAACAGGCACAGTGTGGCAGCGGCGGCGAGATTCAATGATTCGGCGCGACCCTGGAGCGGGATGGCGATCTGGTGGTCAGCGCCAGCCAACAGGTCCGGGGTGAGCCCGTGCGCCTCATTGCCCATGAGCCAGGCGAGGCGGGCGGGCGCGTGGAAATCGAAGAGGGACTGGGCGGCGTATCCGCTGGTGGCGGCGCTGGCAATGCCGCGCTGCCGCAATGCCTGGATCAGCTCGGTCAGCGGCACCCGAGTGGCGATGGGCAGATGGAACAGGCTGCCCGCGGTGGAGCGAACCACCTTCGGGGAGAAGGGGTCCGCTGACCCCTCGCCGAAGAATACGGCCGCCGCACCGGATGCGTCGGCGGTGCGCAGCAGCATGCCGGCATTGCCGGGGTCCTGGATCCGGTCAGCCGCCACCAGGGTCAGCGGGCGCTCAGGCGGAGTGCCATCCAGTTCGGCAAGGAGCTCCCGCCAGTTCCAGGCGGTCATCCGCGCGGTGGCGATGATGCCCTGTGGGCTCACCACGGACTGCTGGCCCTGATCCCGCACCATCGCGGTGATCACCTCGGCAGTGACCGGTGTGACCGGCAGTGCCGCCATCGCTGACGCGCATTCGATGTCCGCGTGACGAGACCGCGCCTCATCGGTCATGAACAGGGCAACTGCGGTCTCCGGCTGGGCAGTGAGCAGGGCGCGCACGGCCTGCGGCCCCTCAACGCGGAACTGCTTCTGCTTTTCACGCGCTGAACGCCCGGACAGGGAGGCGACCTGGCGGACTCGGTCGGAGCGAGTCGACGTCACAGGTGCCCGGTCCGGGCGTTCAGGAATTGTCATTGCCAACCGGTATCAGGCGGCAGGTGCGTTGACGTCCTTCGGGAGGGCGTTCTTTGCGACCTCCACCATCGCGGCGAAGGCGGCGGCGTCGTTCACAGCAAGCTCAGCGAGCATGCGGCGGTCAACCTCAACACCGGCGAGAGCAAGGCCCTGGATGAAGCGGTTGTAGGTCATGCCGTTGGCGCGGGCAGCGGCGTTGATGCGCTGGATCCAGAGGCGGCGGAAGTCCCCCTTGCGCTTACGACGGTGCTGGAAGGCGTAGGTCTGCGAGTGCAGAACCTGCTCCTTGGCCTTGCGGTACAGGCGCGAGCGCTGACCGCGGTAGCCGGATGCCTGCTCGAGGATTTCCCGACGCTTCTTGTGGGCGTTGACTGCCCTCTTCACGCGTGCCACAGATGTTCTCCTTTAAGTCTGTTGTTCGTGGGCGCTGATCGCTGGATCAGCGGAGGCCGAGCTGGCGCTTAAGCGCCTTGACATCGCCCTTGGACACGTCAGCAACGCCGGCCAGACGGCGCTTGCGGGCCGAGCTCTTGTGCTCTGCCTTGTGGTAGGCGTTCGCACGCTGACGCTGCAGCTTGCCCTTACCGGTGATGCGGATGCGCTTCTTGGCACCGGAATGAGTCTTCATCTTCGGCATAGTGCCTTCTCCTTCAGTGATAGACGCCGAATCAGTCGGCGTTTGCCTGCCTGCCCCGAGCCGCCCCGGCATCAGCCCTGCGCTGACGGGCTTCGGCACGAGCCTGGGCCTTTCGCTTGTGCGGACCGAGCACCATGACCATCGTTCGACCGTCCTGGCGCGGGTGAGACTCCACGAAACCGGAGTCCGCAACATCCTCAGCCATCCGCTGCAGCAGCTTGACGCCCATTTCGGGCCGGGACTGCTCACGGCCGCGGAAACGGATCATGACCTTGACCTTGTCCCCGCCGTGGAGGAACTTCTCCACATTGCGCTTCTTGGTCTCGTAGTCGTGCGTGTCGATCTTCAGGCCCATCCGGATCTCTTTGAGCTGGGTGTTGACCTGATTGCGACGGGACTCACGAGCCTTGAGCTTCGCTTCGTACTTGAACTTGCCGTAGTCCATGAGGCGAGCCACCGGCGGGTTCGCACCCGGTGCCACCTCGACCAGGTCGAGATCCGCCTCGACGGCCAGCCGCAGGGCGTCCTCAATCCGGACTTCACCGACCTGCTCGCCGTTCGGTCCCACCAGGAGAACTTTCGGCGCTCGGATCTGCCCGTTGATTCGCTGTTCGCTGATGACTGCTCCTCACATTCGAATGCCGCTCATGCATGACAAAAGGCCCCTGCACGCGCAGAGGCCTCAGCCGATCACGTGGATTCAACTCCACCACCGGCGTTATCAATACCCGGCGCCCTTGATCGGATCGCCCAGGTGGGAGGAGGCCTCCTCTTCACAGGGAGCAGTCATGCTCCAACAGTTGATGGTACCAGCGGCCGCACGGCCAACGGAAGAGCTCCAGCCGCTGACGTGCCCTTCCTCACTCCAGGCCCGACGCATCCTCCCCTTACCATGGTGCGCATGAGCGACGAATTCACCCGCGACATCGCGGATGTGTCCGCCGTTGAGCTGATCACCACCACCGCTGTGCATCTGATGAGCGCCTCCGCCGTCAAGGTGGGCCTCGCCGACGATGAAGCAACCGGTGAATACATGGACCTCGACGAAGCGCGCACCCTGATCAACGCACTGGCCGCGCTGATCACCGCCTCAGCACCGGACCTCGGCAACGAACACGCCCGATCCCTGCGAGACGGACTGCGCTCGCTCCAACTCGCCTTCCAGGAGGCGCTGCCCATCCCGGATGAGATCGGCGCCGGGCCGGGCGAGAAATACACCGGGCCCGTTCGCTGAGTCAGCGAAGACCGGGAACGGTCTCCACCAGCGCCAACAGTCAGCGAAGACCGGGCACGGTCTCCGCCAGGCGCCGTCGGACGCGGCGGCGGCGCAGCTGGGTTCCGATGAGCCCGAGCGCCGCGACGGTCGCGCCGGTCAGCCCGGCCGCTCCGAACCCCCAGTTCGCGCCGGCGGCGTCGATCACCGCCCCGAAGATCGGACCGCCCGCAGCCGCGCCGATGGTGATCGCACTTCCGTGCCAGCCCATCGCCTCCCCACGCGCCTCTTCCGGGACCAGGTGCGAGATTGCCTCCCCGGTGACGGCCAGGATCGGCGCCACCGTCACGCCCGCAAGGAAGGCGAACACCAGGATCATCGGCACCGAGTGGGCAAGCGCAAGCGGGATGGTCAGCAGACCCATGAGCAGCAGCACCCACAGGGGTCCCACGTCACGCTTGATTGCGCCGTAGCCCAATCCGCCCACCGCCGAACCGGCGCACCATACGGTGATCACCAGGCCCACGAGGGTTTCATGGCCGAGCTCGCGCAGCAGCGCCACAATGCCCACATCTGTGGCCACCAGCAGCATCGAGCCAACACCGGTTGCAGCCAACACAGACAGTCCGCCCCAGGTGAGCAGGTGAGCCCGGGCACTGGACTTCGCGGTGCTCTTCGCCGCCTTGGCGTCCTGCTCATCGTGGATGATCGGGATGCCGCCGGTCTGCGTGTCTTCGAAGGCCTGACGTTCAATCAGCTGTCCAGCAGATCGGGAGGCGGCGGCCTCCGCTGCGTCCAATCCCGCCGGCAGCTTCGTGGGCAGCACGATCTGGTCGCTGCGCAGCGGCGGATTCACCCACATGAGTCCGAGTCCGGCCACGACGATCAGTCCCGCGAGCACCATCATCGACGGGCGTGACCCCACGGAGTACACCGCAATGGTGGCGAGCGCGGGGCCGGTCATGAACACGAACTCGGTGAACACCGAATCCAGGGCGTAGGCGCTGCGGCGCATCACCGCGGGCACGATCACGGCCAGTGAGGTGCGCACAATCGAGAACACCGGGATGGAGAACAGTCCGCCCAGGAACACCAGCGGAACAAGCCAGCCGAAGCTGAGGAACGGTGCGGACAGCCACACCACGGCGTTCACGATGATCGGCGGAATGAGGGTGCGGCGCAGGCCCTGGCGATCCAGCATCCGTCCGCGCCACGGTGAGGAGATTGCAGCTCCGAGCGTTGCTGCTGTGACCAGCAGGCCCGCCTGGGTGAAGGTGCCCTTGAGCGTCAGAACACAGTGCAGCGTGAGCAGCAGTCCGGTGGCAGAGAACGGGAACCGAGCCAGGAACCCCAGCAGGAGAACGGACTTCGCTCGCGGCTGGGCGAGAACGGATCGGTATGCTGCGAAGGCCATTGCCCTAGCCTGTCACGGTCAGCTTGAGGCTGGACACCTTCTCTGCAACGACTTCCGACTCGGACAGGCGCAGCTGCACCTCATCCACCAGCTGCTTCAGCTGAGCCCGGTTCAGGCCCGGCTCGATCACCAGCACGATGTCGAGCTCCCGCTGTGAATGCGGACGCAGCCGCACCTCAAGCAGATGCGGCACTCGGCCTTCCAGCCGCCCGGTGATGTCCGCGCGCACCTCAGGATCGGAGTGCGGCGGCGTCCAGTCCTTGCCCTGCCCGATCGCCCACAGAGCAGACCGATTCAGCACGATCGGCTCCCTGCGGCCGAAGTCCACGATCAGCATGGTGCAGCCTTCAGCCACGGCGGCCTGCGCGGCCTGTTCGATCACCATCGGCACCGGGCGCGCCTGCGCGTTCCACTGCGCAAGCTCCTCGGTGCTGGTGAAGATGGGCAGCGCCATATCGTCACCGGCCTGCACTTTCACCACTGCCATATCCGACGCGTTATCCGCTTTGAGCCCGTGTTCGGTGATCGCGGTATCGGTGGCTACGGCGGTGATCGGCACCATCACTCGAGTGCCGCGCAGCGCTTTGACCAGCCCTTCGTAGAAGCGGTCCTCACCGGCATCCACGGCCACAAGCGCTGTGGTCACTTGGGGCAGCTGCTCGCCGGTGTCATCGGGGAAGGGGGACACGGTGTAGTCGCGCCCTTCCCAAGGAACACCGGCGGTGTCGGTGTAGCGGGACTTGGCGGTGAAGTGCTCGGGCAGGTTCTTCATGACTGCGCGCCTGCCACCTCAATGGCGTCGGCGAGGGTGAAGTTCTGGTTGTAGAGGGCTTTGCCCACGATGGAGCCTTCCACGCCGTGTGGAACGAGGCTGCGCAGCTGACGCAGGTCCTCCAGGCTGGACACTCCGCCGGAGGCGATCACCTTCGCGTCGGTGCGGGAGCAGAACTCGCGCATGAGCTCCATGTTCGGGCCGGTCAGCATGCCGTCTTTGGTGACATCGGTCAGGACATAGCGCTGGCAGCCGGCGGCGTTGAGGCGGTCCAGGGTCTCCCACAGATCCCCGCCCTCCTTGGTCCATCCGCGCGCTGCGAGAGTGGTGCCGCGCACGTCCAGGCCCACGGCGATGCGGTCTCCATGCTCTTTGATGACGCGTTCGGTCCAGTCCGGGTTTTCGAGCGCGGCAGTGCCGAGGTTGACGCGTCGGCACCCGGTGGCGAGGGCCCGCTGCAGCGTGACATCATCGCGGATTCCTCCGCTCATCTCCACCTTCATGGACACGGACTGCACAACCTCGGCGAGCAGGTCGGCGTTGGACCCGCGGCCGAAAGCGGCGTCAAGGTCCACGAGGTGCAGCCAGGCGGCGCCTTGGCGCTCGAAATCCAGCGCGGCATCCAGGGGTGCGCCGTAATCGGTTTCGGTGCCGGCTTCACCCTGAACGAGGCGAACGGCCTTAGCGTCGGCCACGTCCACGGCCGGCAGCAGGATCAGTGGGTCTGTCATGGGATTTCCGTTTCGATGGTGGTGAGCACAAGCTGATGGGACGGTTGAATGCGCGCGCTACTGGTAGATGCGCCAGAGGGCCACAACAACGCTGAGCAGGCCAGCCGCGGCGAGCACGCCGATGGACCACCAGGGCTTCTTCTGGCTGGCGAAGGACCAGGCGCCGCCGAGCAGGAGCGCGCCGAAGGCGAGCATGATGAACGCAAGGATCACGCGCTATCACCGCTTGCTGCTATGACAGCGGCTGCGGCGCTCCCCACATGCACCGTGGCGTCACAGGACGTGCTGGGCAGGGTTGCGAGCCAGTTGCGCAGCAGGCGCTGCCCGGCCGCACCGGACTTCTCCGGGTGGAACTGCGTAGCGGTGAGCGGGCCGTTCTCCACCGCGGCCACGAAGTGGTCCCCGCCGTGTTCGGCCCAGGTCACAGCGGGCGAGGTCATAACCGCGCTGGTCTGGTCGAAGGTCCAGCTGCGCACTCCGTAGGAGTGCACGAAGTAGAAGCGCTCCTGCTCCACTCCGACGAACAGTCTGCTGCCGGTTGGTGCCTGCACGGTGTTCCAGCCCATGTGCGGCAGCGGGGCGGCCTGCAGACGTTCAACGCGGCCCGGCCATTCACCGAGCCCTTCGGTGTGCTCGCCGTGTTCATCACCGGAGTCGAACATAATCTGCAGGCCCACGCAGATGCCGAGCACGGGGCGACCGCCAGCCAGGCGGCGCCCGATGATGCGAGGGCCGTGCGCAGCGCGCAGCTGCCCCATAGTGGCGGCAAAGGCCCCCACTCCGGGCACCACTAGGCCGGCTGCGTTCAACGCGGCCTGCGGATCCGCAGTGAGCTGCACGCTCGCACCCGCGGCTTCGAGGGCGCGCACCACGGAGCGGACGTTGCCGCTTCCGTAGTCGAGGACCGCAACGGAGCTCACTTCTTCTTCCGCCCCGTGGCAATCCACTTCATGGCCTCGGTTTGGCTGAGCGCCGCCGGGTCATAGACCTCCTCGAGGCCGGCAACTGATTCGGCGCCGAGCAGGAGGTCTTCGACCTGCTGGTCGAGTGCGCCGAGCACGAAAGCGGGCGGAACGTCCTCGCCGCGCTGGCCCTGTTTGTAACGGGTGCCGGTCATGCGGTCGCCCTGACGCCAGAACAGCACTACCCCCTGTCGCTGCAGACCGGTGGAGACCAGCGCAGCAAGCGTGTGCGCATCAGCTTCGGTGAGCGGTCCGACGGCGAGCGCGCCGGAGTCCGCGTCCGCGGTGATGGATCCCACCGGCAGGACCAGGTCATCCTCAGCAGCCGCCATCGCCAGGCGGATCACCCCGGCGAGTGCTTTTGCGGAGGCCACCGGTGTGGCCACAATCGCAATCGGCTGTTCGGAATCAGCCCGGTCCTCACCGCCGGGCTCCTCCCCCGGATCCGCCTGCTGGGCGGGCGGCATGTCCTCAAGACCGGTGGTGTCGAAGTCCAGGCCCTGCATCATGGCTTCGAACTCGGCGTCCACCCGGTCTTTGTCGCTCGGCCCGGTGGGGCCGTCAGGCGTGGTGGTCATCAGAGGGCTCCCTTCGTGGAGGGGATCTGGTCTCGCATTCGCGGATCGTACTCGCAGGCGTAGCGCAGGGCCCGGGCAAGCGCTTTGAACTGGCATTCCACGATGTGGTGCGGGTCCCGGCCGTGGATCAGCCGCAGGTGCAGGCAGAGGCCGGCGTGGTGGGCGAACGTCTCGAACACGTGACGGGTCATGGAGCCGGTGAAGTGCCCGCCGATCAAGTGGTATTCCTGTCCGGCAGGCTCACCGGAGTGCACGCAGTAGGGGCGGCCAGACAGGTCCACCACCGCGTGCGCGAGCGCCTCATCCAGGGGAACGAACGCGTCGGCGAATCGGGTGACGCCCTTCTTGTCTCCGAGGGCTTCGCGGAATGCGTCCCCGAGCACGATCGCGGTGTCCTCCACGGTGTGGTGCACATCGACGTGGACGTCCCCTTCGGCTTTGACGGTGAGGTCGAATGCGCCGTGGGTGGCGAGCGCGGTGAGCATATGGTCGTAGAAGGGAACGCCGGTGGAGATGCTGGACTGGCCGGTGCCGTCGATATCGAGATCGATCTCTACGGTGGATTCGCGGGTGATGCGGCTCAGGCTGGCGGTGCGGCGGGGTGCGTCAGTCACGCGGATCTACCTCCATGAGGGCTGTGCGGAAAGCGGTGTTGTTCTGTTCGGTGCCCACTGATACCCGCAGCCAGCCCTCGGGGCCGACCTCACGGATGAGCACGCCCCGCTCCAGGAGCCCCTGGAAGACGCGGTGGCGGTCGGGAAACTGCCCGAACAGGATGAAATTCGAGTCGGAGTCGGCCACGGCATAGCCGCGGTCCTTCAGCCAGGCGGTGAGCTCGTTCCGGGCGGTGCGCAGAAACTGCACACTGCCCAGCAGCTCATCGGTGAAGTCCAGGGCCGTGTGCGCCGCTGCCTGTGTGAGGGCGGAGAGGTGGTAGGGCAGGCGGACGACGCGCACCGCATCCACGATGTTCTGCTGCGCTGCCAGGTAGCCGATGCGGGCTCCTGCGAGCGCGAAGGCTTTGGCCATGGTGCGGGACACCACGAGGTTCGGGTGGTCCGCCAGCAGAGTCAGGGCGGACGGCACGCCGTCACGCCGAAACTCCGCATACGCCTCATCCACGACGAGCACGGCGCCGCGCTGTTCGAGCTCGCGTGCGGCTGTGCGCACAATGCTCAGCTCGAGCGCTGTTCCGGTGGGATTGTTCGGGCTGGTGAGCAGCACAAGGGTGGGGTTGTGCTGTCTGATCGCGGCTAGCACCATGTCCGCGGTGAGCTCGAACTGGGGCGCAGCGCCGCGCTCTGCCGCCACCCACTCGGTGAGGGTGTTGCGGGCGTACTCGGGATACATGGAGTAGTGCGGGGCGAAGCCGAGGGCGGTGCGGCCGGGCCCGCCGAACGCGGTGAACAGCTGCTGCATGATCTCGTTCGAACCGTTCGCCGCCCACACCTGCTCAGCGGGGGGCGCGGGGATGCCGGCTTCTGCGGCGAGATACTCCCCCAGGCGGGCACGCAGGTCCAGAAATTCCCGGTCCGGGTACCGGTTGAGCGTGGGCCCTGCTTCTCCCACCCGCTCCTGCAGACGCTGGATCATCGCCGCGGAGGGACCGAACGGGTTCTCGTTGACGTTCATCAGGTGCGCAGCAGCGACCTGCGGCGCGCCGTAAGGGGCATCGCCGTGCAGGTCGGGGCGGAGCGGAGGGGTGAAGGCCATAGCTCTAGTGTAGGCGGGTGTTCGACGCGGCATGCCGGGGCGTCCACGGGCGCGAGCACGTCGATCTGGGGACGTAGAGTGAAAGCATGAGGTCATACAAGTGGGCTGTGGTCGTTGACGTCGTCTGCGTCATCATCTTCGCCATCACCGGGGTTTTTTCCCATAATGAGGCTCTCACGGGCGGTACCCTGCTCCGCGTGGGAACACCGTTCCTGGTGGGTCTGCTGCTGGGGCACGCCATCATGCGCACCTGGCGGGTGGAGCCTACCCGGGTCTGGCCGCACGCTCTTATGGTGGTGGCGGTGGAGATCGCCACTGCCATGGTGATCCGCTCCGCTATTGGGGACGGCACCGCCACCGCGTTCGTGATCGTCTCGATCCTGGTGAACCTGCTGCTCCTGGTGGGCTGGCGCGTGGTGGTGCGCTTGCTGCTGGGCCGCAGGCGCGCGGCAGCAGCGACCGCTGAGTGATCCGCCCCGCCCTGCTCAGAGCAGGGTGCATGGCCCGCTGGCGGAGCAGAAGTCCTTCACACTCGGTCAGCTGAAGCGGATGGCGATGGCGCGCCCGTGCGCGGGAAGGTCCTCCGCGGCAGCGAGTGTTTCCGCAGCAGCCCGGGACTGGGCGAGCGCCGCGTGCGTGTAGGAGATCTGGCGGACCACACGCAGATAGGTGTGAACGCTCAGGCCGCTGGAGAACCGGGAGGAGCCGCCGGTGGGCAGCACATGGTTCGAGCCGGCAGCGTAGTCCCCCAGGGACACTGGTGAGTTCTCGCCTACGAAGATCGCGCCGGCGTTCGTGATGCGCGCTGCGTGCTCAGCCGGCGTGCGAGTCTGGATCTCCAGATGCTCAGCGCCGTAGGCGTTCGCCACGGTGATCGCTGCGTCCATGTCATCCACCAGGATTGCGCGGGACTGCGGGCCCTGAAGAGACTTCGTGATCCGATCCAGGTGGCGTGCCGAAGCCGCCTGGCTGTTGAGCTCTTCGCGCACCTCCACCACAAGCTTTTCACTGTCGGTGATGAGCACGCTCGCTGCCATCGGGTCATGTTCTGACTGCGAGATCAGGTCCGCCGCCACGAGCGCGGGTGAAGCGCTCAAGTCAGCGACGATCGCAATCTCAGTGGGGCCGGCTTCAGCATCAATGCCCACTGTTCCCTGCACGGCGCGCTTCGCCGCGGCCACATAGACATTCCCGGGACCGGTGATCATATCCACCGGCTCCAGTTCGTCCTGGTCGCCGAAGGCGAGCATCGCAATGGCCTGCGCACCGCCGGCGGCGTACACCTCGCTCACTCCGAGGAGTTCACAGGCGGCGAGGATCGTGGGGTGCGGCAGCCCATCGAACTCCTGCTGCGGCGGTGACACCACCACGAGCTCCTTCACACCCGCCACCTGCGCGGGCACCGCATTCATGATCACGGAGCTCGGCAGCACGGCGCGGCCGCCCGGCACATACAGACCCACTCGCTCCAGCGGCAGCCACCGCTGCTTGACGATGCCGCCGGAGGTGACTTCGATGGTGCTGTCCTCCGGCAGCTGCGCTTCATCCACCGCGCGCACCCGTTCGATCGCAACCTCGAGAGCCGAGCGGATCTCCGGGTCCAGGCTCTTCAGCGCCTTGTTGAGCTTCTTCGCCGGCACCCGCAGGGCTTTCGGACGGAACCCGTCGAACCTCTCCGTGTAGTCCAGCACTGCCGGCGCGCCCCTGTCCCGAACCGCGTCGATCACAGGCTGCACGGTCTCCATGGCGGCGGTGACATCAACCTCCGGCCGGGGCAGGGTGCGCTGCAGGAATGAACGGGTCAGCTTCTGGCCGCGAAGGTCCAGGGATGCGAAGAAGTCCATTCTCTGAGTCTAGGCCGCATCCGGACTCGGCACAGCAGGGTCATCCCATGTGAGAGCCGCTCAGCCCAGGCAGGCTGGGCCGAGCAGAGTCTTCAGCGAGGCGTACAGCGCCGGTGAGGTCTGCACGCTCAGCCGGCGGTCCACCCGCATCAGGGTTGAACGGCCCGGCTCCATCAGCTTCAGCCGCACTTCACTCGATCCGGGATTGTCCTCCAGGATGCCGCGCAGCTGCTGCGCCACGTCTTCGGTGAGCCGCATGTCCGGCACAGAGATCACCAGCGACCCATCGGCGCCCGCCTGGGAGGTGTCCAGGATGGTCATCTCCATCACGCGCATCTCCGCGCTTCCCTTGGAATTGTCCACCCGGCCCTTCATGGAGACCACGAGGTCTTCCGCAAGCTCGGTGGCTACCTGCTGATAGGTCTGCGGGAACAGCAGGCAGTCGATGGAGCCTTCCAGGTCCTCCATGGTGACGATCGCCCAGGTGTCCCCCTTCTTCGTGGTCTTCCGCTGAACGGAAGTGATCAGGCCGGACAGGTTGACGATGCCGAGCGCTTCGGTGTTGTCCACGTCCGCGAGGTGGCTGATCGTGTGGCTGGAAGACTGGGAGAGAACATGTTCCAGCCCCTGCAGCGGGTGGTCCGACACGTACAGGCCGAGCATGGTCCGCTCGAATCCGAGCTTCTGCTTGCGGTCCCATTCGGGCAGGTCCGGCACCTGCATCGTCGCCGCGGAGCCGAATGCTTCACCTTCGCCGAACATGCCCTCGCCGAACAGGTCGTACTGGCCCTGCTGCTCCTTGCGCTTCACATCCACAACACCGTCCACGGCATCCTCGTGGATGAGCGTGAGGGCACGGCGGTTGTGACCCATGGAGTCGAACGCGCCGCCTTTGATGAGGGACTCGATGGTGCGCTTATTGCACACCACCAGCGGCACCTTGTCCAGGAAGTCGGTGAAGGAGGTGAATGCTCCCTTCTCCTCTCGCGCCTGAATGATCGCCTCCACCACGTTGTCGCCCACGTTGCGAATTGCAGACAGGCCGAAGCGGATGTCATCCCCCACTGCTCGGAAGTACTTGCCGGACTCGTTCACATCCGGCGGCAGGACCGTGATGCCGCGGTGGCGGCAGTCACCCAGATAGAGACCCAGGCGGTCTCGATTCTCCTGCGTGGATGTGAGCAGCGCCGCCATGTACTCGGTGGGGAAGTTCGCTTTGAGGTACGCGGTCCAATAGGACACCACGCCGTAGGCAGCCGAGTGGGACTTGTTGAAGGCGTAGTCCGCGAACGGCAGGAGAACATTCCACAGGGCTGTGAACGCCGCCTCGGAGTAGCCGTGGTCGAGCATGCCCTGGCGGAAGCCCACCATCTGCCGGTCCAGCTCTTCCTTCTTCTTCTTGCCCATGGCGCGGCGCAGAATGTCTGCTTGGCCCAGAGAGAAGCCTGCTACCTTCTGCGCGGTCTGCATCACCTGCTCCTGGTACACGATCACGCCGTAGGTCTCCCCCAGGATCTCCTGCAGCGGCTCTGCCAGCTCGGGGTGGATCGGGGTGATCTCCTGCAGACCGTTCTTGCGCAGCGCATAGTTCGTGTGCGAGTTCATGCCCATCGGGCCGGGGCGGTACAGAGCCGACACAGCCGAGATATCACCGAACTTGTCCGGCTTCATCTGGCGCAGCAGAGCGCGCATGCCCGCACCATCCAGCTGGAACACACCGAGCGTGTCCCCGCGCTGCAGCAGATCGTAGGTGGCGGGATCCTCAAAGCCGAGGGTCTCGAAGTCCGGAGCCTCCTTTTCGTTGATCTCGATGTTCTCGAGTGCGTCGGAGATGACGGTGAGGTTCCGCAGCCCCAGGAAGTCCATCTTCAGCAGGCCGAGGGTTTCACACGTGGGGTAGTCGAACTGGGTGATGATCTGGCCGTCGGAAGGGCGGCGCATCATCGGGATCACATCTGTCAGTGTGTGGCTGGACATGATCACCGCGCAGGCGTGTACGCCCCAGCCGCGGGTCAATCCTTCCAGGCCGCCCGCGAGCTCGGTGACGCGCTGGGTGTCTGCATCCTCTGCGTGCAGGCGGCGGTACTCCTCCGCTTCCCCGTAGCGTTTATCGGCCGGATCGAAGATCCCCTTGATGGAGATGTCCTTGCCCATCACCGTGGGCGGCAGCGCCTTGGTGAGCTTGTCCCCCATCGCATACGGCAGGCCGAGCACCCGCGCGGCATCCTTCAGCGAGTTCTTGGTCTTCATCACGCCGTAGGTGATCACCTGCGCCACGCGGTCATCCCCGTACTTGCGGTTCACGTATTCGAGCACTTCGCCGCGGCGGCGGTCGTCGAAGTCCACGTCGAAGTCCGGCATGGAGACTCGCTCGGGGTTGAGGAACCGCTCGAACAGCAGCCCGTGCGGAATCGGATCCAGGTCTGTGATCCGAAGGGCGTACGCCACCATCGAGCCGGCGCCTGAGCCGCGGCCGGGCCCCACGCGGATGTCCTGTTCCTTCGCCCAGCGGATGAAGTCAGACACCACCAGGAAGTAGCCCGGAAACCCCATGCCGAGGATGACCTCAACCTCGTAGTCTGCGCGCTCCTGCACCTCGGTGGGGATGCCGCCCGGGAAGCGGTATTCGAGTCCGCGCTGCACTTCCTTCACGAACCAGGACTCTTCGCTCTCCCCCGCCGGCACCGGGAACTGCGGCATGTAGTTCGCGCCCTCATTCGTAGTGGTGAAGGACACTTCGCACATCTCCGCCACTGTGAGCGTGTTATCGCATGCTTCGGGCAGTTCGCGGAAGATCTCGCGCATCTCCTGCGCGGATTTCAGGTAGTAGCCGGACCCGTCGAACTTGAAACGGCCGGGCGTGTCGAACGTGGAGCCTGAGTTGATGCACAGCAGCGCATCCTGGATCGCGGCGTCCTCCTTGTGCACATAGTGGAGGTCATTCGTGGCGAGCAGCGGCGCGCCGATGTGCTGCGAGAGCTCCAGCAGCTGCTTGGTAACCCGCTGCTCGATCTCCAGTCCGTGGTCCATGAGCTCCACGAAGTAGTTCTCTTTGCCGAACATGTCCTGATACTCGGCGGCAGCCCGCACGGCCTCATCCCACTGGCCGAGCCGCAGCCTGGTCTGGACCTCGCCCGAGGGGCAGCCGGTGGTGGCGATCAGCCCGTTCGCATACCTCGAGAGGATCTCGGTGTCCATCCGCGGCCACTTGCCCATCTGCCCGTCCAGAGACGCGTACGACGCGAGCCGAAACAGGTTATGCATGCCCTCAGTAGTGCGGGACAGCAGAGTCATGTGCGTGTAGGCGCCGCGCGCGGATACGTCATCGCCCGCGTCCTGCTGAGCTTTCGTTCCCCACTGCTGACGGGTGCGGTCATGGCGGCTGGTGCCGGGAGTGACGTACGCTTCCACGCCGATGATCGGCTTGATGCCGTGATCCACGGCTGTCTTATAGAACTCGTAGGCGCCGAACACGTAGCCGTGGTCGGTGATCGCGATGGCCTTCTGACCGGCGTCTGCTGCGGCTTTGACGAGTTTGTCGATCTTCGCTGCGCCATCCAGCAGGGAGTAGTCGGTGTGCACGTGGAGATGAACAAAGTCCTCGGAAGCCATGCATCGAGGATAGGCCACGTGGTTCAGTGGTCACGGGTGCGGCACTGCCGCTGTGTTCTGCAGGCTGAGTCAGCTGCCGCGCAGCACGGCCAGAGCGTGAGCAAGATCCTCCGGCAGGGGCGCTTCGAACGTGACCCGCTTCCCAGAGGTGGGATGCTCAAAGCCGAGGCCGCTGGCGTGCAGCCACTGCCGCTTCAGATCAACACGTTTGGCCAGCACCGGGTCTGATCCGTATAGGGGGTCGCCGATCAGCGAGTGGCCGAGCGCGGAGAAATGCACGCGGATCTGGTGGGTGCGGCCTGTTTCAAGCTTGGTCTCCACCAATGCAGCGCCGGGGAACATCTCGATCACGTCATAGTGCGTGATCGACGGTTTCCCACTGGCCATGACCGCGTATTTGTAGTCGTGGTTCGCGCTGCGGCCGATCGGCGCGTCGATCGTGCCGCGCATCGGGTCCGGGTGTCCCTGGCAGATCGCGAGGTAGGTCTTGTCCACCAGTCGGTTGCGAAAGGCGTTCTTCAGCACCGAGTAGGCGATTTCGCTCTTGGCCACCACCATGAGGCCGCTGGTGCCCACATCGAGACGGGAGACGATGCCGCGCCGCTCTTGCGCGCCGGAGGTGGTGATCTGAATGCCCGCGTCGAGCAGTCCGGCGAGCACATTGGGGCCATGCCAGCCCACAGAAGGGTGTGCGGCCACGCCCACGGGCTTGTTCACCACCACGATGTCCGCGTCCTCGAACACGATGTCCATGCCGGCAACGCGGCTGGGGACCAGTTCAAGTGCGGTGGGAAGCGGTGGGATCTCAGCCTCCAGTGTGGAGCCGGCGAACAGCCGCTCCGAGCGGGCCGGGGCCTGGCCGTCCACTAAGACTTTGCCGCGGCTGACCAGTTCCGCGGCCCGAGTGCGGCTGATCCCGAGCAGCCGCGAGAGGCCCACGTCCACGCGTTCGCCCTGCAGACCATCCGGCACCAGGAATGTTCGGGTCTCGCTCATGTCTGCTCCTGCGCGGGCGGGCGGGCAGGATCTGCGGGAACCCCGAGGAGGGTGAGCAGAACGATAATGATTCCGGCCGTCACCACTGCCATATCGGCCACGTTGAAGATCGGCCAGTGCGGCAGGCGCAGAAAGTCAACCACTTCACCCCGCATCGGACCGGGGGCGCGGAAGAGGCGGTCATGGATGTTGCCGAGCGCTCCGCCCGCCAGCAGGCCGAAGGCAAGCGCCCACCGCCAGTCCCGCACGCGCAGCACAACGCCCACGATCACCGCGAGGCAGATGAGGATCTGGATCGAGGTGATCACCGGGGTGATGCCGGAGCCGAGCGACCAGGCGGCGCCGGAGTTGTAGATCAGGTGCAGCTGCAGCAGCTCACCGATGAATGGGCGCGCCACCCCCGGGGTGAGAGCGGATTCTGCCCAGTGCTTGGTCCAGAGATCCACAGCGATTATCACCGCTGCTGTGACCGCCGCAATCACCATGGCTGGAGCGCGGCGGGAAGCACCGTCGTGGACGGCTGCCTGCGAACCGCCCTCTGAGCGGTGCCCTCGGTCTGCGATCACAGACCGTAGTTGCCGGACTTCTCCTGAGTCTCGCTGGTATCGAGATCGCGGAGCTGGTTCTCCAGGTAGTTGCGCAGGCGGCTGCGGTAGTCGCGCTCGAAGGTGCGCAGTCCCTCGATCTCCCGTTCCAGCTCAGCCTTCTCGGTCTCGAGCCGTTCGAGCGTGGTGCGGGAGGTCTCGTTCGCCTCGGTGATGATGCGCTCATGTTCGTACTGCGCCTCGGAGATCAGGCGATCGCGTTCGGACTCGCCGTTCGCCACATGCTCGTCATGCAGTCGCTGAGCCAGGGCGATCAGACCCGCTGCATCGCTTGCCTGAGAGTCAACTGCCTCGTGGTGGTGCTCAGCGGACGGGGCCGGGTACTGCTCCTGGAAGCCCGCAAAGCTCTGCGGAGCCTGCGCGGCATCCACAGGCGCAGTGGCAACAGTGGCGGGCTCGCCGCCACCCTGTTCGAGCTCGGCTATGCGATTGTGCGCTTCGTCCAGTTCGCGCTGCAGGCGCTCGTTCTCGTCGATGAGCTGCTTGAGCCGTGGAATGACGTCATGATCGAGGTAGTTGTCCACCTCGTCCATGTCATAGCCCTCAGTGAAGCGAACGGGGGTAAAACGCTTGGTCTCCAAGTCCTCTGGCATGAGAGCCATGTTGGGCACCTTCTTCGGTCAAATCGGTCAAAGTCTCGAAACAGGATACTGGTCCATCCTGGGCGCCGTCAGAGGTGACGACGTCCAGGACCATCAGCGTGCCACCCGTGCGCGCAGCGGCCTCACAGGCGGGCGTAGAGCTGTCCGGCCAGTATGCCTTCGATCATCACCGCGGCCACAAGCAGGATCAGAATGCTGAGGTCAAGGGAGACCGCTCCGAGCCGCAGCGGCGGAATCCACCGCCGCAGCAGCTTCACCGGAGGATCGGTCACGGTGAAGACGGTTTCGAACAGCACCAGGACCAGGCCGCGCGGGCGAAAGCTTCGCGCGAATGATGTGATGATCTCCAGCACGATCCGCGCCAGCAGCAGAGTGCGGATCAGGAAGACCGCGAGGAACGCGGTCCCCAGGAGTGGTGTCATCACGGGTCAGCTCTGGTTGTAGAACGTGCTCTCGTCGCTCTTAGCGTCCCCGTCCACCTCGATGAACGCGGGAGACAGCAGGAACACCTTGTTGGTGACGCGCTCGATGGAGCCGCTCAGGCCGAACACGAGTCCCGCGGAGAAGTCCACCATCCGCTTGGCGTCAGCCTCATCCATATCCGAGAGGTTGAGGATCACCGGCACACCGTCTCGGAAGGACTCGCCGATGCTCTTGGCATCGTTGTACGAACGCGGGTGGATAGTGGTGATGCGCTGCATGGACTCAGGAGCGGCGGGAGCGACGGACACAACATTCTGCCGCTGACGGATCGGAGTCACATGAGCCTCCCGCTCGGTGGTGTCGGTGGTGCGCTCGACGGCCCGGGCCGGCGCAGCCTGCCGCTGCCCTTCGGCGCCATCGAAATCATCGTAGTACTGGTCATCATCCTCGGCGAGTCCGAGGTACACCATTGTCTTGCGCAGAGCGCTCATCGATCGTCTCCCTTGTGAGTGGCATGAAACCCTGGGGAAGCACGGGAGTGCGGGGTCTTGAACGAAAGTACCTGAGTTCGCTGAGAGGATAATGCTGATATTCGGCGTGTCGGGTGAGATTCATAAATCTCTTAGTGCCACACCACGCCCGCGAAGCGCCCCGCCCCCGGTTCGCGGCGGTGCGAGAACAGCTCCTCTGACTCCCGTGTGCACTGATCTGAGATCCGAATATTCTGCCGGCTCAGTCCCGCTTCGGCGAACGCCCACACGGCACCGTCGCGCAGACTGATCGCCGGCGTCCCTGCAGCTGATTCGCCGCCCACTGCCGGGTTCTGCACCAGTGCCTGTTCGAGCATCTTCGACGGCACTTCATAGCAGGCGGCGCAGATGCAGGGGCCGACCGCGGCGACTGTGCGGGACGGGTCCGCTCCACGCTCCAGCATGGCGGCCACGGTGTTCTGAATGATGCCGCCGAGCAGACCACGACGGCCGGCATGCGCAGCCCCGATCACACCAGCCCGCACATCCGCGAACACGATCGGCATGCAGTCCGCCACCATCATCGCGAGGGCCACATCCCGGCGGTCCGTCACCATCGCATCAGCGTCCACGGCAGCCCCGGTGACAGCCGCGGGATCATCGGCGCCGCGCACGGTGACGACGCGTGCTGAATGCACCTGGTTCACAAAGAGGATCGGCCGACCCACTCGCCGTTCAAGATCGGCGCGATGTGAGTGCACCCGTGCTGGATCGTCAGTGACGTGCAGCGCAAGGTTTCCATCTGCTGCCGTGGTGAAACAGGCGTGGAGCCCAGGAAGCCCCGAGCTCCACGCTGCATCATCAGTGCGGATCACGTGAGGATCTCACCGATCACTTGAGGAAGTCGGGGATGTCCAGGTCATCGTCCTGGTTGCGGCGGCGCTCATCCACGTCCGGAACAGCCGGCTGCTGACGGCGGCCATGGCCGGTACCGGCGCTCTGCTCAGCATCGTCGTCCTCGTCAGCGGACTCTGGCTCAACCTGGCCCTGGGGCGAGGCCTGTGGTACGTACGGGGTGGACGGAGCGCCCCAGGCGCCGCCGGCGCCGACGGGCGCGCTCGAGGCGGAGCTCGCACCGTAGCCGACGCCAGCAGCCTGACCGAAGCCCCTTTCGGAGCGCTGCTGATCCTGCTGGTAGCCGCCCTGCTTCCCATAGTCAGCGCTTGACGCGGATGGCGCGGACTGCGCGTACGGGCTCGCCGACCGCTGCGCACCGCGGCTGCCGGGCTGAGCGTAGGCTTCCTGCTGCTTCGGCTTCTTCGGCTCAAAGCCGGCCGCGATCACGGTGACGCGGACTTCGTCACCGAGAGCATCGTCGATCACGGAGCCGAAGATGATGTTCGCATCCGGGTGCGCTGCCTCCTGAATGAGGCGGGCAGCTTCTGACACTTCCATCAGTCCCAGGTCGCTGCCGCCCTGGATGGAGAGCAGCACGCCGTAGGCGCCGTCAATCGAGGCCTCCAGCAGCGGGCTGGAGACGGCGAGCTCAGCTGCCTGCAGCGCCCGGTCATCTCCGCGCGCGGAGCCGATGCCCATCAGAGCGGTGCCGGCATCCTGCATCACGGACTTCACGTCCGCGAAGTCCAGGTTGATCAGGCCCGGGGTTGTGATGAGATCGGTGATGCCGGAGACGCCCTGGAGCAACACCTGGTCCGCATGCTTGAACGCTTCGAGCATGGAGATCTTTGCATCGGCAATCTGCAGGAGCTTGTCGTTCGGGATCGTGATGAGAGTGTCGACTTCATTCTGGAGCGCGTCGATCCCGGACTCGGCCTGGGTGGAGCGGCGGCGGCCTTCGAAGGTGAACGGACGAGTCACCACGCCGATGGTCAGTGCGCCGATCTCACGAGCGATGCTCGCCACCACCGGTGCACCCCCGGTGCCGGTGCCGCCGCCTTCACCCGCGGTCACGAACACCATGTCCGCACCCTTGAGCGCTTCCATGATCTCTTCCTTGTGGTCTTCGGCCGCGCGGCGGCCCACCTCGGGGTCAGCGCCGGCGCCGAGGCCGCGGGTGAGCTCCTTGCCCACGTCAAGCTTCACGTCCGCATCGGACATGAGCAGCGCCTGTGCGTCAGTGTTGATCGCAATGAACTCCACGCCCTTCAGGCCGGATTCGATCATGCGGTTCACGGCGTTGACGCCACCGCCGCCGATGCCGACGACTTTGATGACTGCGAGGTAGTTCTGGGATCCGTCCACGACGTTCGTCCTTGCTTTCGTCCGATCTCCCAAGCCTCAACCTCGACTTGAGGGTCAGACTTCGGGAGGTGTGCTCTCGTCTTCGACGCTATGGGGCGGTGAGGGTGTTGGCAACAACCCGGGCGGGCGTGTCGCAAGGCGATCAGCGCCGGGTCATTCGCGCACGGTCGGGGCCTGCGGGGCGGAGACGTCGATCACCCGTCCCGGCTGTGTGAGCAGGGCAGACACCACCCTTCCCTTCAGGTCAGCGTCTTCCGAACCACCCCACACCACGGTCTTCTCCCCTTCGCCCGAGTCCACGGTCAGGGTGATGTCAGAAGGGGTGCTCGCAGTCATCCCGGTGGTGATCTCCCGGATCTGCGGCGGCATCGTGGACAGCGCGCTCAGCAGCGCCTTCTCCGTGGCCGACGGATCCTTCGCCCCGTTCGCCACCTGCACGGTCATCAGCTGACGGTCACTGGCTGCCTCGGCGGGCAGCGCCACTCCGTCCGCATCCACCACTCGCGGCTTCGCACCGGCCACCTGCGCTGCCGGCTCCCGTTCGGTAATGGTGATGCTCAGGCTGTTCGGCCATGAGCGGTGTACCTCGGCGGTGCGCACACCCGGGATCCTCTCCACCCGCTCTTTCACGCCCGACGCGTCCGCCATGAGGATCGATCCGCCGAGCTCTGGCGCCGCCGCCTCCTCCACCTGCGCGGAGGCCACATACCCGGCGCCGGATACGGTCACCGAATTCACCCTGAACATCGGCAAGGTCAGCAGCAGGATGATCACGGCGCCTGCAGCAGAGACGGTGATCAGCAGACCGAGCAGAATCCGTCGGCGCCGCCGCTGCCAGGGGCGAGGCCGCAGCGCGGCCGCAAACCGGTCCCGGCCATCGAGGATGCGTGAGCCTGAGCGTTTGTGATCCGAGGGAGTCATCGGTCCTCGCGCAGCGCCGCCAGAACAGCGGGAGTCGAATCCACGATGTCCCCCGCTCCCATCATCAGCACCACTGCGCCGCCGTCCGGCACCGCAGCCCGCACCGCCTGCGGCAGCGACTCGGTGTCCACCGTTCGCGCTGGCACGCCGGTGACGGAGCGGATGATGTCATCAGCGCGGATCGAGTCATCGAAGGCTTCACGTGCGGGATAAATCGGCAGGGCGATCACCTCATCCGCTGCGGCGAGGGCATCGGCGAACTCCTGGCGGAACACCTTCGTGCGGGAGAAGAGATGCGGCTGGAACACCGCGATCACACGCCGGCCAGCGGCGAGATCGCGGGCAGCCTGGATCGTGGCGGTCACCTCCCGCGGGTGGTGCGCGTAGTCATCGATCACATCGATCTGCCCAGTGCCGCCGGCGCGCTGCTCGGTGCCGCCGGCGCGCTGCTCGGTTCCGCCGGCGCGCTGGAAACGGCGGGCGGCACCGGTGAACTCGGCAAGCCCCCGGAGAAGATCCTCAGCATTCGCGCCGAGCTCCAGTCCGGCGATCAGCGCGCCGAGCGCGTTGAGGATGTTGTGGCGTCCGGGCACCTGCAGCACCACATCGAGCGCGTGTCCGGTGTCGCTCTGCACGCGCACAGCGGCGCCCTCACTGGTGGTGAGGTCATCGGTGATCCGCCAGTGCGCGCTCTCGTGTTCGCCGTAGGTGATGGTGCGGATCCCGGCGTGAGCCGCGCGCTCGGCGAGCTGGCGGGCACCGGCATCGTCAGCGCAGGCGACGAGCGGACCGCCGGTCTCACTGAGCCGTGCGATGAACGCGGAGGTGACGGCACGCAGGTTCGCCTCGGTTCCGTGGAAGTCAAGATGATCCGCTTCGAAGTTCGTCAGCACGGTCACCGCGGGAGCGAACGCTACGAATGATCCATCGGACTCGTCGGCTTCGACCACGGCTGTGCCGCCGGAGCCGAAGCCGGCGTTCGCCTCCAGCTGCGGCACTGCAGCACCCACTGCCCAGGCCGGGTCCTCCCCCGCTGCGCGCAGCGCCAACACCGCCATCGAGGTGGTGGTGGTTTTGCCGTGGGTGCCGGCCACTGCGATGAGGCGACGCTCACCCAGCAGTCCGGCGAGCGCCGCCGCCCGGTGGATGACCGGGATGCCGAGCTGACGGGCCCGCAGCACCTCCGGGTTGTCGGCGCGCACCGCGGTGGAGACCACCACAAGATCGCTGTCATCCGGCAGGTTCCCAGCGTCAAATCCCACCGTGATCTGCGCCCCCTGCTCACGCAGCGGCGCCAGGAACTGCCCGTCCTGGGATTCGGAGCCCGTGACGGTGAGGCCCGCTTCCAGGGCGAGCCGGGCCACGGCGCTCATACCGGCTCCGCCGATGCGGATCACGTGCATCGAGCGCGGCGCCGTTGCAGGATATGCCGCGTGGGTGACCACGTCACCGGGCGCAAGCATGGAGTGCATGGTGCCCGGCTCGAACGGGCGAAGGGCGGCATAGAAGTCGGCAGCGGTCATCAGCGGATCTCCTGGTGGATCATGGCGGCAAGCCGCTCGGCAGCGTCGGTGATGCCAAAGCGGGCTGCGGCGCGGGACATCTCGGCGCGGGCAGCCGCGTCGTGGATCAGCGGAAGCACCCGAGTGCGGACGGCCTCGGGTGTGAAGGCGGCGTCCTCGATCATGAGCGCGCCGCCCGCCGCCACCACATCGGCCCCGTTGAGCGCCTGTTCACCGTTGCCGATCGGCAGCGGAACGAACACGGCGGGCAGACCGACCGCAGTGACTTCGCAGACGGTGCCGGCGCCGGAGCGGGTGATCGCAAGGTCAGCCGCGGCGTAGGCGAGCTCCATCGCCCGCACGTACTCCACCTGGTGGTAGTGGGGGGCCTCAAGCGGGAAGCCCTTGCCCCGCCCGGTGATGTGCAGCAGCTGCGCACCGGCATCTGCGAACTCCTGCGCGGTATCGCGGATCGTCTCATTGATCCGCTGAGCGCCGAGCGAGCCGCCGGTGACGAGCACAGTTGGTCGCTCCGGCAGCAGACCGAACTCCGCGAGGGCTTCCGGCCGCAGTGCGGCGCGGTCGAATGCGGCGATCGCGTGGCGCATCGGCATGCCGACGCGTTCAGCCCCCGTGAGGGAAGAGCCGTCGAACGCGGTGGCTACCCGAGCCGCGACGCGGGCACCGAGCCGGTTGGCAAGGCCAGGCCGCTTGTTCGCCTCATGGATGACGATCGGGATGCGCGCACTGCGCGCAGCGAGATAGGCAGGCGGGCATACATAGCCGCCGAATCCGGCTACCACGTCCACCCGGTGCTCCCGCAGCAGCCGGCGCACAGCGCGCAGCTGTGCGGTGAAGCGCAGCGGGAAGCGTGCTGCCGCTGCGCTGACGCGTCGCGGGAACGGCACCTTGTCAATGGTGAGCAGCTCATAGCCTGCGGCGGGCACCAGATCCGCCTCCAGGCCATCCGCTGTGCCCAGGCAGAGGATCCGCAGCTGCGGGTGCAGACGGTGGAGCGCGTCGGCGGTGGCGAGCATCGGCGAGACATGGCCGGCAGAGCCGCCGCCGGCCAACAGGACCGTAGGCGCAGGTGAGGAGGGCTGAGAGTTCATTGGGATCTCTTCTTCGCGGAGCGGGAGCGGGCGGGACGGCCGGCAGCGGCCACACTGGCGCTGCGGCGGGCAAAACCGCCCTTGGCGCGGATGGTTGCGTCTGCCCCCGGCTCGGAGCGGGCGAATGCGAGCAGCACCCCGAGAGCAAGCATGGACACCACCAGGGCGGATCCGCCGGCGGAGACGAACGGCAACGGTACGCCGAGCACCGGCAGAACTGCCGCCACCACCATCATGTTCACCAGGGCCTGGCCAAGAATCCAGCAGGAGATGCCGGCAATCGCGATCTGCGCCATGGGTTCGCGCAGCCGGCTGGACATCCTGAACACCACCAGGCCGAACAGCAGGAACAGCCCGAGCACACCGAGCGTGCCCACCAGGCCGAACTCCTCGCCGATCACCGCGAAGATGTAGTCATTGTCCGCGTGGGGGATGCGACCCCATTTCTGGCGGGAGGCGCCGAGGCCCACTCCCCACCAGCCGCCCTCTGCGAGAGCCATGAGGCCGTTGTCTGACTGGAAGCAGGCAGCGGCTCCATCGCAGTCGCCGCTGCGCCAGCTGGCGATGCGGGCCATCCGGTTCGGGCTGGTGACGGCGAGCGCGAGGATGCCCGCTGCTCCGGCTCCTCCGGCGAGCAGGAACCAGCGTTTGGGCACGCCCGCCGCCCACAGGCAGCCGGCGGCGAGGAAGGCCATCATCATCATGGTGCCGAGGTCATCGCCCAGGATCACCAGCCCCAGCGCCAGCAGCAGCACCGGCAGGATCGGAAACAGCAGGTGGCGCGTATCGCGCAGGCGGTGGCGTTTGGCGGCGAGGATGCCGCCCAGCCACAGGGCAAGCGCCAGTTTCAGAAACTCGGCGGGCTGCCCCTGAACCGGCCCGATCTTCAGCCAGTTCTGATTGCCGTTGACATTCACGCCGAGGGGCGTGGCCACCACCAGGAACTGCAGGAAGAAACCGATGCCGAGCAGCGCCCACAGGAACCCCATCGACCGGTAGACCTTGAGCGGGAGGGCTTGGGCCACTACCAGGGCCACCACCCCGATCACCGCGTACACCAGCTGCCGGGCGAATCCTGCGTAGGGGGATTTGCCGGCTGCAATGTTCGCCACCGACGAACTGGACAGCACCATCACCAGGCCCACGCCGATCAGCAGGGCTCCCACCACGAGCAGCGCGTAGTAGTCGAGCGCAGGTGAACGCAGCCAGGCGGCCACACTGGCGCGGACCTGGCCCCGCACGTCACCGAGCGGGTGCTCATCTGTGGCCTCAACCACCCGTGCCTGACTGCGCCGACGGTCCGTGACGGCTGCCGAGCCGGCGCCCGCTGTTCGCTGAGAGGTCATGTAGGCCTCCCAGCCCGCACAGCGTCCTGGAACAGGTCACCGCGTTCGTTGTAGTCGGTGAACTGGTCCTTGCTCGCGGCAGCCGGAGCGAGCAGCACCACATCCCCCTCAGTAGCCCGCTCCCGGGCAGCGGCGACCGCCGCGTGCATAAGGTCAGCAGGTCCGCTGTGATCAACGGGATCGATCCAGGTCCAGTCAACACCGCTTGCATGCTCGGCGAGCACCTGGGTGAAGGCATCCGGGTCGGCGCCGATCAGCACCACATGCCGCAGCCGGTCACGGCTGTCCGCCACAAGCTCGGTGAGGTCAGCTCCCTTGGTCTGGCCGCCGGCGATCCACACGATGGACGCTGCGCTTGCCAGGGCAGCACGGGCGGCGGCGGGGTTGGTGGCCTTGGAGTCGTCCACGAAGACGACGCCGTTCTGAGTGGCAACGATTTCGATGCGGTGCGCGCCCGGGCGGTAGCTGCGCAGCCCATCACGGATATGCGCGGGCTCCACATCGATGGCGCGGGCAAGGCCGGCCGCGATCAGCGCGTTGAACACCATGTGGCCGGGCGCCCCGTGCGGGCCCAGATGATCGAGGTCAGACAGCTGCGCGAGCTCCAGGGCTTGGCGGCGGCGATTGGGTGTGAATGCGCGGTCCACCAGCACACCCTCCACCACTCCGAGTTCGCTGACGGCGGGAATGCCCACGCCCACTCCGATTGCCCGGCAGCCCTCCTGGACGTCCGCGGCTTCGAGCAGGGTGCGGGTGCGCTCGTCGTGCACGCTGAAGAAGCATGCGGTGCGGGTGCCCTCGTAGATGCGGCCCTTCGCCTCGGCGTAGGCCTCGAGGCTGCCATGCCAGTCCACGTGGTCATCGGTGATGTTCAGGATTGCGCTGGCCTCAGCGAGCAGGTGCTCCGTCCAGTGCAGCTGGAAGCTGGACAGCTCCACCGCCACCACGTCGAAGCCGGTGGGGTCGAGCACCGCTTCGATGAGCGGGAGCCCCACATTTCCGGCGGCAACTGCTCGCAGGCCCGCGGTGCGCAGAATGTGTTCGAGCATGGTGACCGCGGTGGTCTTGCCGTTGGTGCCGGTGAGCGTGAGCCAGATCGGGCCGTCCGCGGGCTGCATGCGTCGAGCGAGTTCGACCTCGGACCAGATGGGGATGCCGCGCGCCGCGGCTTCGGCGAGCAGCGGCTGGTCGGGGCGCCACCCTGGTGAGGTGACCACCACATCGAATTCGCCGTCGGGCAGTTCCGCGGTGTGCTGGGCGCCGAGCCGGATATCGGCTCCCAGGGTCCTCAGCACCGCTGCCCGCTCCTCGGCGGCATCGTCCGTGGCGGCATCCACGGCCACAACGCGGGCTCCGCGCTGCAGGGTCTGGTCCACCACCGCATATCCGGAAACGCCGAAGCCGGTCACGAGGATTCGGCTGCCCTGCACATCCAGGCCGGGCCAGGGGCGCTCAGCGAGGGGGCGAGACGGTGCGGTCACGGGCGGGATCCTTCCGGTCAGAGCTGGCCAGCGAGAATGAGGAGTGCGTCGGCATAGAAGGCGCTGAGGCCCACCGCGGCGCACAGCAGCGCCACGATCCAGAAGCGGACCACGATGGTGACCTCATTCCAGCCCTTCAGCTCGAAGTGGTGCTGCAGCGGCGCCATGCGGAACACCCGTTTTCGGGTGAGTTTGAAGCTGGTCACCTGGATGATGACGGACAGGGAGATGATGATGAACAGCCCGCCTACGATCGCGCCCACGAATTCCGTGCGGGAAAGAATAGTCAAGCCAGCGAGCGCGCCGCCGAGGGCGAGGGAGCCGGTGTCCCCCATGAAGATCTTCGCGGGTGAGGTGTTCCACCAGAGGAAGCCTATGCAGGCGCCCAGAATAGCGGCCGCCAGGATAGCAAGGTCCAGCGGATCACGGGTCTGATAGTCACCGCCGATAGCAGTGTTCTCCGCGGTCTGGCGCCACTGCCAGAACATCATGAGCACATAGCTGCCGGTGAACATCGCGGTCGCTCCGGTGGCGAGTCCGTCAAGGCCGTCGGTAAGGTTCACGCCGTTGGACCAGGCGGCCACCAGGAAGTTCGCCCACAGCGCGAACAGCACCACGCCGATGCCAGCGCCGGCGAAGGCGAGGTCCAACCAGGTGATATCACGGGTGAAGGAGATCTTCAGGCTCGCGGGAGTGAGCCCGCGATGATCCGGGAACATGAGCGCGAGCACCGCGAATGCGGTGGCCACCAGGAACTGGCCCACAAGCTTCTTCCGCGCGGTGAGGCCGAGCGACTGCTTCTTCGCGATCTTCAGGTAGTCATCGGCGAAGCCGAGCACGCCCAGCCCGGTCATGAGGAACAGCACGAGCAGGCCCGACACGGTCGGCGCCGTCCACGTGCCCAGGTGCGCGATGCCGTAGGCGACGAGCGTGGCGGCGATGATCATGATGCCGCCCATGGTGGGGGTGCCGCGCTTGGTGGAGTGTGACGTGGGCCCGTCATCCCGCACGAACTGCCCGTACTGTTTCCGAACCAGAATCCGGATGAGCAGGGGCGTGCCGAGGCCGGTCATGATCAGGGCCACGGCGCCTGCGATGAGGATGCCGATCACGCGTGGTTCTCCCTCGTGGAGGTCGTCAGGTCCTGGACCAGCTGGTCGCCGAGGCGCGCCAAGCCGACTCCGTTGGACGATTTCAGCAGCACGACGTCACCGGGCTGCATCATCGTTTCTAACACATCCCGGGCGCTCTGGATCGAGTCCACCCACTGTGATTCGCCCCCGAAGCTGCCTTCCAGGTGCGCACCGTTGTGGATCGCCCGGGCGCCGTCTCCCACGGCGATCAGGTGCGTGATGTTGAGCCGCACAGCAAGCCGCCCCACCTCATCGTGCAGCCGGATCGAGTCCTCGCCGAGCTCGAGCATCTCGCCGAGCACCGCGATGGTGCGGCGGGTGCGGCCGAGGTGTGCCAGCGCTTTCAGCGCAGTGCGCATGGAGTCCGGGTTTGCGTTGTACGCATCATTGATGATGGTGATCCCGCGGTCCACCTCGTTCACCTGCATTCGACCGTGTGAACGGGAGGTCGCCGATCGCAGGCCCGACGCGATCTGCTCACCATCCACTCCTGCAGCGAGCGCTGCAGCGGCTGCCTGCAGCGCGTTGGAGACATGATGCTCGCCCGTGAGCTGCAGCTGCACCTCGGCGCTGCCCGCGGGGGTGATGAGTGTGAAAGCCGGGCGTGCGGCGTCATCCACACGCAGATTCTCAGCAGTGACCTCAGCATCGGCGGCGAACCCGGTGCCGATCACCCGCCCAGCGCTTGCGCTCGCCATCTGGGCCACGCGCGGATCATCCAGGTTCAGCACGGCGGTGCCGTCCTCGGTGAGTGCCTCCACCAGCTCCTGTTTGGCGATGCGGATGTTGTCCACGCTGCCGAACTCGCCCACGTGAGCGCTGCCCACATTGAGCACCACGGAGATGTCCGGCCGGGCGATCTCAGTGAGATGACGGATATGGCCGATGCCGCGGGCTCCCATCTCCAGCACCAGGAAGCGGGTGTTCGCCGTCAGCTCGAGAATCGTCAGCGGCAGGCCCAGCTCATTATTGCGGGAGCCGGCAGGGGCGATGGTCTCCGCCACGGGGCTGAGGATCGCGTTCAACAGGTCTTTGGTGCTGGTCTTTCCGCTGGATCCGGTGATGCCGATGACTGTCAACCGGTCATTCTCCGCTCGGGCTCGAGTCAGCATCGCCGTGGCGAGTGCAGTGATCGCCTCCAGCGGATCGGTCACCAGGATGCCGGGCACATCGGCCTCGCGAGTGAGCAGGCTGAGCACTGCGCCGCTGCGGTGGGCGGCGGCAGCGAAATCGTGGCCGTCAGCGTGCTCCCCCGCAAAGGCGATGAACAGGTCCCCGGGTTGGATGAGGCGGGAGTCCACGCGGGCGGCGCCGGTGACGGTGAGGTCCGGATCAGCGCCGCCCACGAGCGACCCACCGGTGATCTCGGCGATGGCTGCTGCGGTGGTCTCAAGCATGATTCTGGGCCCCTTCTGACTGCGCAAAGAAGGCTCGCACCTGAGCGCGGTCGTCGAAGTCGATGATGCGGCCTCCCACATCCTGGCCGGTTTCGGCGCCCTTGCCGGCGATGAGCACCACATCGCTCGGCTGAGCAAGCTCCAGGGCGCGGCGGATCGCGGCGGCGCGGTCCCCCTCTTCGATGACATCGGCGCCGGAATGTTCGGCTTCCGCCCGAGCCCCCTCCAGAACAGCGGCCCGAATCGAGGCGGGATCTTCGGTGCGGGGGTTGTCATCGGTGACGATCACCATGTCCGCGGCGCGTGCGCTGACCTCCCCCATGACCGGGCGTTTGGCACGGTCGCGCTCCCCGCCTGCGCCCATCACGCAGATCACTCGTCCCACGGACGGCAGGCTGCGCATAGTGGTCAGGGTCTTGTGGAGTGCGTCGGGCGTGTGGGAGTAGTCCACAACCGCACGGATCTCCCCGTCCTCCACCAGCTCCATCCGGCCGGGCACCTGACCGGAGCGGCCCAGATGCTCCGCTGCCTCCTCGAAGGGATACCCTGTCTGCTGCAGGGCGAGCGCCACCCCAAGGCTGTTGGCAGCGTAATGAGTGCCGGGCAGAGCAGAGATCAGGTCGAAGGGCTCCGCCCCGGCGCTCTCCACCGTGGAGACAGTGCCGAAGCCGTGGGGGCGGATCGCGGTGATGCGATAGTCCGCCTCCCGCTGGGGATCCGTGGTGTAGGTGGTGACCGGGATCCCGGCGGTAGCCGCCAGCCGCACCCCCCAGTCATCATCCACGCACACGATGCCGTGCTCGGCATGCTCCGGCATGAACAGCAGGCGCTTCGCCTCGAAGTAGGCCTCCATGGTTCCGTGGAAGTCCAGGTGGTCCTGGCTGAGGTTCGTGAACAGCGCCACCGCGAAGCGGACCGCGTCGGCCCGGTGGAGGACCATAGCGTGGCTGGACACTTCAAGGGAGGCGCTCTGCACGCCGCGCTCACGCATCATCGCCAGCATGCCGTGCAGCTCCGGGGCCTCCGGGGTGGTGCGCACCGTGGGGATGGTGAAGGCGGTGCCTTCCGCGTCCGTCAGGAAAGTGCCGTTCGTGCCCACCACGGCCGACGCGATCCCCATGGAGGCGAGTGTGCGGTCGATCATGGTGGTGATGGAGGTTTTGCCGTTGGTGCCGGTCACGCCGATCACCGTCATCGCCTCGCTGGGGCGGCCATAGATCAGGTGCGCTGCGGGGGCTGCGAGCGCGCGCGGATCCTCCGCAAGCAGGATCGACGGCTGGCGCACCCCGGCAGAGGCTGCCGCACTCTCCACGAGAGTGCGCCCCGCATCATCGGTGAGCACAGCAGCGGCACCGAGTGCGAGGGCTCCAGCCGCGAACTCAGCACCGTGGTTGTTCTCTCCCTGCAGCGCAATCCACAGATCACCGTCCCGCACGGTGCGGGAATCAAGGGTGGCACCGGTCAGCGGCAGGTCTTCACCGATCAGATCCGCGCCGAGCGCGTCGGCGAGGTCAGCGGCGCGCAGCGCCACCGGATGCGCGGGACGGGAGTCGATTGTGCGTGCGGGCATACGCTCACTTCCATTCGTTCTCAAGCTCAACCCCCGGCTTGCCGGTCGGGGCCACCCGGCGCACATGAAGGGTGTAGCCCATGATCTCACTGAAGGCCGGAGCGGCCACCGTATTGCCGGGCTGAAAGGAGTCCAACCCGAACACGAACACTCCCACAACATAGTGCGGGTCATCCATGGGCGCCATGCCGATGAAGGAGGCGGTGTAGGTGCCGCCCGGCACCTGCGCGGTGCCGGTTTTGCCGCCGACGGCAAAATGCGGCACGTTCGCGTTCTGCTTGCCGTCATCGGGAATGTCCGAGTCCATCAGCTGCAGCATGGTGTGGGCTGTTTCCGGGGAGACGACTCTCTGCGCTGAGCTCTTCTCCACAGGGTGCACTGTGCCGTTGGCGTCCCGCACCCCTTTGATGATGCGTGGGGTGACGTGCACGCCGTCATTGGCGAAGGTGCCCACGGCGCTGGTGATCTGCAGCGCCGTCACGGAGTAACCCTGCCCGAAGGCGGTGGCGAACTCGGTGCGACCGTTCCAACCCTCGGGGTCGTGGAGGATCCCAGCTGACTCTCCCGGCAGCGGCACCCCGGTCTTCGAACCGAGCCCGAACTTCACCAGGTAGTCATGGCGGGTCTGGGGGGACATCGTGGTGGCGATCTGCACGGTGCCGGTGTTCGAGGAGTTCTTGAGTACGCCGGGCAGGGTCAGCTGCTGAACCTCGTGCGGGTGGGAGTCGCGCACCTCATGGCCTTTGAAGCTCTGCTTGTACGGCACGGTGTAGCGGCTGGCGGGGGTGGCTGTGCCCTCTTCGATCGCGGCGGCCACGGTGAACAGCTTGCCGGTGGATCCGGGCTCGAACACGTTGGAGACAGACTGGTTGCCGCGGTACTCCGGCGGTGTAGCTCCGGGGTCATTCGGATTGTACGTGGGGTAGTCCGCCAGGGCCACGATGTCCCCGTTCTTCACATCGATCACCACGATGGATCCGCCCTTGGCGCCGAAGTCCTTGACGGTGCTCGCGATGATCTGCTGCGCGCGGTACTGGATGTCCTGGTCGATGGTGAGGATGACGTCATCCCCGTCCACCGCGGGCGTGGTGGAGCTCTGACCGGACGGAATGGCTTGTCCGCCAGCGCCCCGCTCGTATGTGGTGTGGCCGTCCTTGCCGCGCAGAGTCGTGTCCCAGGAGAGTTCGGTGCCGGCGAGCGCGGTTCCGTCCGCGCCCACGAAGCCGATCACATTGCCGCCCACATCACCGGCGGGGTAGATGCGATCGAACACGGGATCACTGCCGATGCCGGGGATGCCCAGGTTCATGATCGCGGCGCGACGCTCAGGCTCCACCCCTTTGACGATGTACTCGAATCCCCTGGTTCCGGTGAGCTTCTTCTCCAGCTCTTCCACGGAGAGACCGGTGAGCGGAGCGAGCTGCTTGGCCGCGGCGGGAATGCCTTTCTCTTCAGCGTCCTTGTCCTTGGCAAGGTAGTCGGCCACGAAGTTCTGGTTCACCCAGATGTCGTAGCGCTCCACGTTGGTGGCGAGCACCCTGCCGTTGGCATCGAGGATGTCACCGCGGTTGGCGGGGACAGTGCGGGAGATGGTGCGGTTCTGCACCGCTTTTTCCGCGAGCGCCTCGGAGTTCAGACCCTGCACCCAGAGCAGCCGCCCGCCCAGGATGAGCGCGAACACAGCGATCGCCACCAGAATCATCCGGTGGCGGCGATGCGGGTCGATCGCGCTGCCGCGCCGGGTCTCTGGGCGGGCGCCGCCGGACCGCTTCGATGCCGACCGATCTCCGCGGTGCGGCGAACGGGGATGATCGCTCATCCGCGCCGGCCTTCATTGCCCATGCCGTAGTCGTAGGCCGGCAGTCGGTTGACCGGGGCTGTGGTCACGGTGAGCGAGGCAGGATCGCCGGCGCTAGTGGTGCTGCCGGCTGGCGCGGGGGTGCCGATGATCGTGCCGCTTGCCAGATCGATATAGGCCGGTTCGGTGCCGGGCACCATGCCGAGGTCGCGCGCTCTCTTTTCAAGCTGCTGGGGCCCGGAGAGCGCATCCTTCTGCTGCTGCAGCGATTCCCGCTGCTGGTTGAGGCTCTTCTCTTCGGCCTGCAGGGTCGTGATCTGGTAGCTGGTGGTGGACATCGCGATGTTGAGGGCGAGCGTGGCGGCCAGAGCCGTCACGATGATCAGGGTGATGAGCGCGGTGTACGGCACGATGCTGCGGGCATGCTTCGGCTTCGCCACGAGGGCGAGCGCCGGTCGGGATGCCGGCGCGGCGCCCGTTCGGCGGACGCGGTGAGCGGGGGCGGGCTGGGCCATCATGCTGCCTCCGTGGGTCGGCTCTGGGCGCGGCGTTCGATTGCGCGGAGGCGAACGCTGGCGCTGCGGGAGTTCTGTGCCTGCTCCTCGAGGGACGCCTGCCGTGCACCGCGGTGCACGAGCGTGAAATCGGGTGCGTGCTCGGGCAGGTCGAAGGGGAGATCGATCGGTGCGCTGGAGGTGCTCGCCTCAGCAAAGGCCCGTTTGACCATGCGGTCCTCCAGGGAGTGATAGGACTCCACCGCGAGCCGTCCGCCCGGGGCGAGTGCGCGCAAGGCTGCGGTGAGCGCATCCTGCAGAATGTCAAGCTCGTCATTCACTGCGATTCGCAGCGCTTGGAAGGTGCGCTTGGCAGGGTGACCGCCAGTGCGCTTCCTGGCGGCGGGGATCGAGCGGTCGATCACCTCCACCAGATCAGCGGAGCGCTCAAATCGCCGCTCGGCTCGGCGCTGCACGATCGAGCGCGCAATTCGGCGGGCGAATCGCTCCTCGCCGTAGTCGGACAGGATCCGGGCCAGCTCATCCTCCTCCAAGGAGTTGACGAGGTCCGCTGCGGTCTCTTCATCGCCGGAGGCGTTCATCCGCATATCCAGCGGGGCGTCCTGGCTGTAGGCAAAGCCCCGCTCACGGGTGTCGATCTGGAAGGATGACAGGCCGAGGTCCATGAGGATGCCGTCTGCGGCATCAGCCCCGGCTGCGGCCAGTGCATCGGTAATGCGGTCGTAGGTGGCGTGGTGCAGGTGAGCACGGTCAGCAAGTCCGGCGGTCTCCAAGCGGGTCCGGGCCAGTTCAAGAGCGTCCGCATCTCGGTCGATGCCCACCAGGCGGGACTGCGGGAAAGCACGGAGCATCGCGACGGCGTGGCCGGCCATCCCAAGGGTGCAGTCCACATAGACGGCACCGGGGCGGTCCAGAACGGGACGAAGCAGCTCGATGAGCTCGGATTCCATCACGGGCGCATGCAGGCTCTCCGGCGAGGCCGGGGATGAGTGGGTCACTGGAGCCTCGCTTTCGTTCATCGTTCCTGACCGGTCGATTCGTCCTCGGCGTCATACCGTCAGACATCCCTTCGCTCGCTACCCGACACCGGGGAAGATGCGCCGGGGCGCAAGCGAAAAGATGTCTCGCGGCACGTCGCCCTAGAACAGGCCGGGGACGATTTCGGTCGCGGTCTCTGCGAACGCCTCCTCGGTCTGCTCCAAGTACGACTCCCACGCTGCGGTATCCCAGATCTCGATGCGGCTGCCGTTGCCGATCACAGAGCAGTCGCGCTCAAGACCTGCGTAATTGCGCAGATGGGCAGGAATGGTGACCCTCCCCTGCTTATCCGGGACAACGTCCTCAGCACCGGAGAGCAGAACACGCATGTAGTCACGCGCCTCCTTGCTCGTGATCGGCGCCTGACGCAGCTGCTCATGGACCTGTTCGAACTCGCGGATCGGATACACCGTGACGCAGTGCTCCTGTCCGCGGGTCATCACCAGTCCGCTCGCCAGCTGATCTCGGAATTTCGCGGGGAAGATCAGGCGGCCCTTCTCATCGAGCCGGGGCGTGAAGGTGCCGAGGAACATATCGGCACCACCTCCCCGGGTGATTCGAACAGCAGCCCGCTTCCTTTCGGCCCCACTTTACCCCACTCTCCACCACTGACAACCCCCTGGAGCACCACTCTGCCCGGACTGGAAGCATTTATGCAGGTCAGAGAGGTGGCGTGAAGTGGAGGAGAAACGGAGCACAGTCTGCATGACGGCATTGAAGGAGATTCCCTCCACCCCTCTCCTCCGCACCCCTGCACTTGAAAGAAACAGCAAACCACCAGGTCAGAGCGCATAAGAGTGCGTCGCAGACTTGACCGGCAGGTGCGAGTGGAGCCCGGTGGAGGACCTGGGAGAGTCCTGGGTGGAGGGATGTGGAGGGCTTGGGGCGGAGTTCTGCACACAGCCTGTCCGCACGCATCCGCCGCACACAGCAGAACGGGCAGGCGTCCATATGGACGCCTGCCCGTTCGATCAATGCCCGTGCCCCGCGGGCAGCGCTCAGCGAGGCGAGCGCTCGGAATCAGAGCGCACGGGGATGATCAGAGTGTGATAATCAGGGGTGATCGTTGCTGCGACGGTCCCAGCGATCCTCGAAGCGCTTCATGAGGCCCCCGCCCTTGCCTGCGGGGTGCGCGTCGCGGCCGGTGGCCGAAGGCGGCGGGGTGATCGAGTGGGGAGACGATGAAGTGCGCTCCCCCGTGATCGCATAGACCGCCGCGCCGAGCATGAGAAGGAATGCGATGACGCCGAGCCAGATCGCCGGGATGGACACGGCGAACACGAGCAGACCCAGACCGATCACCACTCCGAGACCGCCGAGCAGAATGCGGCGGGAATCCAGCTGGCCGCCGGAGGGTTTCTGCGAGCCCGAATCGTCGGTTTGGGACGTGGAGAAGGCGCGCGCAAGCTTTGGATCGTCAGCGAACAGCTGCTTCTCCAGCTCATCGAGCATCTGCTGTTCGTCATCAGACAGCGTCATGAGGGGTCCTCCTCGTCATCCCCTATGCCTGCTCAACGGTGCTTGCGCAGCAGGCTGATCCTCTATCGCGACCACAATAAGCCCAGAACCTGGGATGCGGAACCGCCAGTGGAAAGACAGGGGGACTCACACTCTCACTTGCGGCGTCCTCGGCGCTCCGCACCGCCCACCGGCGACGCCTCGCTCACCATCGGCGCCTCTGCTCCCTCGCAACACGTGAGCGCTGCTCAGGCGCACGCCCCTGAACAGTCCGCGCATCTTCAGACACCGTAAGCGACGTGCCACGCGCAATCGAAGAAGAGCCGAACCGCTGACGCGCTGCGTCCATCGCCTGATCGATCCTCCCCCACGACTCGCTCAAGCCATCCAATGAGGCCTGCTCATGCGCTGAATCAGTCGGCACAAGATGCTCGGCGCGCACGCCCAGCAGCCGCACCGAGGAGATCTCCTCAAGACCGCGCTCCAACGCTGCAAGGGCCCGGGAGCGGATCTCCTCGCTGGCGGCAGTCGGGTTTGGGAGGGAGAGGGTTCGGGTGATGGTGCGGCCGTCCGGCGCCCGAAGCTTGACAGCAACCGCGGATCCTTTGAATCCTTTCCGACGCGCCCGGTGGGCCACCGAGTCCGCCATGGTGATGGTCAGCGCACGCAGATCAGCATGATCGGTGATGTCACTCTCGAACGTGCGCTCCACGCCGATGGATTTGTCCTTGGAGCCGGAGCCGACAGCACGGTGATCAACGCCGGCCGCCAGAGCAAGCAGCCCCGGCGTGGCGGATCCGAGCAGGCGGCGCGCCGTTGACGGGGGCAGCTCGGCAAGATCGCCCACGGTCTGCACCCCCACCGACTGCAGCTTCTTCGCCGCGACGGGCCCCACGCCGTGGATCACGGAGATCGGCAGCGGGGCTAAGAAGTCCACGGTCTCCTGCGGCTCCACCACCAGCAGACCCGCCGGCTTGGCGCGTGCACTTGCGATCTTCGCCACGGACTTCGAGATGCCTCCGCCCACACTGCACGGCAGCTGAACTTCGTCCCATACACGCTGTCTCAGCCGCTCAGCGAGCACTCGCGGATGCCCGAGCAGGCGGATCGCTCCGGTGACATCCAGGTAGGCCTCATCCACGCCCACCACTTCCACCACCGGCGTGATCTCTTCCAGCAGCGCCATGACCTGCTTCGACACTGCGCTGTAGACGCCGGATCGACCAGGGATCAGGATGAGCTGCGGGCATCGCTGCAATGCCTGCGCGGTGGGCTGAGCGGAGTGCACACCGTAGCGGCGCGCTTCATAGCTTGCAGTTGCGATGACTCCGCGCCGCCCCACCCCGCCTACCGCCACGGGCTTGCCCCGCAGCGAGGGGTCATCACGGATCTCCACCGAGGCGAAGAAAGCGTCCATATCCATGTGGAGGATGGCGCGCTGAGAGCTGGGCCAATCGCGCATGCGGCGCCTCCTCACTCGGCGGAACTCCCCTTATACAGCTGCGGAGATCGACTCAACCGGCGGCTGCAGCCTCCCCCAGCAGCTCACTGCGGACAGCGCCGAGATACTGACGGGATTCGGCGATGTGCGCGCGGATGAACGCGGGATCCACCTCGACTCTACCGGCGAGAAGCTCCGTGTGCCGCGCCCGGAACTGCACATAGGGCTGGACCTGTGCAGCGCGCACCTTGTGGATCACGCCGAGGCGGGCGATTGCGCTCCAGGCATTGATCGGCAGCGGCCGCTTGCGCTCAGCGTTCGCCCGCGCACGGACCACACCCGCGGTGGCAAGCGCAGCCCGGTGGCAGGTCTCAAACGCGAGTGCGGAGTCCTGCTCAACCAGCAGACTGGCACGCTCGAGCGCGCGATCGATCTGCTCGCATTCATCCAGCCAGGCATTCCTCTGGTCCACGGTGATGCTCATGACCCCTCCTCCGGTTGTGCTCTCACCGTAGAGAGGGGGTGCGACATTTAAACCGTAGAGTAAGGCCTATGGCACGTGCGAGCAGGAAGCCATCGCGGCACCGCATCAAGTCACAGCTCCCCTCCCCCGCGCTTCCGTTCGACGAAGACATTCCGATCGACACCGGCACCGTGCGGCTCCAGCAGGAGTCGGACGGCGCCGTGCTGGTCCTCATCAACGGCATGCCGTCCTCAATGCTGGATCCGGAGCCCGCTGCTCTGTCCTTCGAATACATGCGATGGATGCACCGCATCCTGGTCGCTGTGCACGCGTCGGACGCCCCGCTCGCCATCGCTCATCTGGGCGGCGGAGCCGCGGCCCTGCCGCGAGCTCTCGCCGACGGCTTCCCGCGCTCCACGAACACCGTGGTGGAGATCGATGGCCGGCTGAACACCCTGGTGCGGGAATGGTTCTCCCTCCCGAAGGCGCCGCGGGTGTCACTGCGGACAGCGGATGCGCTGACGGCTCTGAGCGGGTGGCGCACTGCTCGGTTCTCCGCGGTGATCCGCGATGTCTTCGCTGACGGACACACGCCCGCCGCTTTCACCACGGTGGAGACTGCGCAGGAGGTGCAGCGGGTGCTGAAGCCCGGCGGCATGTATCTTGCTAACGCGGACATGTTCCCCGGCTCCACCGCGGTAGCTGACGAGGTGGCAACCCTGCGGGAGGTCTTTGCCCATGTGGCGGTGGTGGCGGAGCCGTCAGCGCTCAAGAAGCGCCGACGCGCCAACTGTGTGCTGATCGGGACGGCGGAACCGCTGCCGCCGGCAGTGGAGCGCACGATCCGCTCCGATGCGGTGAGTGTGCGGCTGCTGTCCGCGATCGACGTGGACCGCCTCGCACGCAGCGGGCGGGTTCTGCGAGCGGAGGCTGCTGGGCTCAGCGAGCGTGCGGCTCCCGGGCCGGACGAACCTGCTCAGCGGAAGGACCCCGCTCAGTCTGCGTGAGTTCGAACTGCACAGGCTGTCCCTCGTGCAGCGTGCGAAAGCCGTCCATATCGATCTGTGAGTGGTGGACGAACACATCGGCGCCGCCGCCGTCCACCTGGATGAACCCGAAGCCCTTTTCCGGGTTGAACCATTTCACTTCACCGAAGGCCACGACCGTCTCCATCCTCATGATCGCTGTCCTGGTTCTCAGCGAGGAAGCGCTCGAAGCGATCCCCGAGCTCATCAGCGGTGGGCATATCAGGAACCGAGGGATCGCCGTCGCCGTCCCGCGCCCTTTGATCGTAGCCCTCCTCCAACGACTCGACCATCGCCTGCAGCTCCGGGGTGGCGGCCACTTCACCGTCGATCAGCTTCAGGCTGGTCTCCACGATGTCTCCGAGCTCCACCAGGGGAAGCTCCAGGTCCGCGGTGGCGCTGATGCGCCGCAGCAGCGCCAGCGCACCCGCCGGGAAGGTGGAGCGGGTGAGATAGTGCGGGATCTGGGCGATGAAGCCCTGCGAGCGGATCCCGGCACGCTCCAGAGCAACCTCCATCACGGCCACGAATGAGCCCGGCACCTCGAACAGCTGCTCCGATTCGGTTTCGATCGGCCCGTCCTCAGCAAGCACATGCTCGTTGGCGTGTGTGAGCATGCTGAGGGTGCGGCTATGCGGCGCCTCGGAGGGAACTGCGCGCATGGAGATAACCCGCTGCACATCGAACAGGTCGCACAGGCTGATGATCGCTTCCGTCATCTGGTGCCAGCGCAGGTCCGGCTCCGGCCCATCCAGCAGCAGGAACGGCTTCTCGGAGTCGTCATAGAGAAGCGAGAGGGCGATCTCCTGGAATTCGAGCGCGCTGTAGCGGCGGCCGTCATAGGTGACAGTGGGCCTCGACGAGCGGTAGTCGATCAGCTCATCACTGGTGAACGACGCAACCCTCAGGCTGCGCAGGGATTCGCGCAGGTAACCGGTGGCGGTGCGGCACACACCGCCGGCATCCACCATGCCGGGGATGGCCACAACCATCGTGAGATCCCCTCGTGGTACCGCAGCGATCACCTCGGGGTCCTCAAGGCGGTACAGGTCATCCGGCTCGCGCATTCGCGCCTCCTCGCGTCACGGGATTGGAAGTCCTTTGCTCCCGTTCCATTGTCGACCATAATGGGAGACTGCTCTGCGCGCTCCCCAGATCGCGAGGCTGCGCGCTGCCACCCTGTTGAAAGGTTCCCTGTGACCCAACGCAGCACCCAGATCCAGCACGAGCAGAGGGCTGTGGATGGGATGTACGCCCGGATCGACGAGCTGATCGCTCACCTGGAAGGGCAGCTCGCCGCTGCGGTCCGTTCACAGAATGCCGCCACTCACCAGAACCGGTCTGAGCGGGACTCATTCGTGGCGTTCTATGAGGACCGCATTTCGCTGCTGCGGGCCGTGAGCCATTCCGCAGTGTTCGGCCGGCTTGATATGGAGGACCGGTCTCGGCACTACATCGGGCGGATCGGACTGTTCACCGCTGAGCGCGAACAGCTGCTGGTGGACTGGCGTGCCCCCGCCGCCGCCGCGTTCTACCAGGCCACCGCTCGGGCTCCGCTCGGGGTTCGGCGCCGACGTCATCTGATCACCAGTGGGCGCACGGTCACCGGGGTCGATGATGATGTGCTGGATGCGTCGCTGCTGGAGCAGGGCGCTGATGACCACTCTGACCTGCAGGGGGAAGGGGCGCTGCTCGCGGCTGTCTCCCACAAGCGCACCGGTCGGATGGGGGACATAGTTGCCACCATCCAAGCCGAGCAGGACCGCATCATCCGATCGGACGCCCGCGGCGTGCTCGTGGTGCAGGGCGGGCCGGGCACCGGCAAGACCGCGGTGGCGCTGCACCGCGCCGCCTACCAGCTGTACACCCACCGCGCCCGTCTGGAGCACGCGGGCGTGCTGATCGTGGCGCCCACGCGCGGCTTCCTCACCTATATCGAACGGGTGCTGCCGAGCCTGGGCGAGACCGGGGTGGTGCTCGCCACCCCGGGGGAGCTGTTTCCCGGGCTGACCGCCACCGTTCATGATGAGCCGGAGACCGCGCGGGTCAAAGGCGAGCATGCGATGGCGAAGATCCTGAAGCGGGCTGTCCGCCACCGTCAGATCGTGCCGGACCATCCCCAGACCGTGCGGGTTGACGGCATCGACGTCACCATCACCCCGGCGATCATCCGCCGGGCCCGCCGTGAAGCCCGCGCTGCCGGTCGCCCCCACAACCGCGCACGCACCACCTTTGTGCGCGCCGCGCTGGATCAGCTCGTCCAGGAGTATGCGGACGGCATCCGTCGCCATGGCCGCACCATCACTGAGGAGGATCGGCCCGAGCTCATCTCCGATCTCCGCCATCATCATGAGATCCGGGTGGCGCTCAACCGGGCCTGGCTGCCGTACACGCCGGAGGCTTTCCTGCGCTCGTTCCTCGCCGATGAGAGCCGCGTGCTGAAGGCCGGCCACGGTCTGCTGCCGACGCGTGCCCTGCGCACTCTGGTGCGACCGAAGTCCACTCCATTCACGATGGAGGACGTTCCGCTGCTCGATGAGATCGCCGAGCTGCTCGGTGATGACCCCGCTGCCGCACAGCGTGAGAAGAAACGCCAGCAGGCCGAGCAGCGCGACCAGGTGGGCTATGCGCAGCGGGTGCTGGAGATGATGGACTCTTCCGGCATCGTCTCCGCGGAGTCTCTGGCCGCGCAGGTGGCGCAGGCGCGCGATCACCGCAGCCTGGCCGAGCGAGCCTCCGAGGACCGCGCCTGGGCCTACGGTCACATCGTGGTGGATGAAGCACAGGAACTGTCCGCCATGATGTGGCGCCTGCTGATGCGGCGAAACCCCACAAAGTCCTTCACCGTCGTGGGGGATGTGGCTCAGACCAGCTCTCCCGCTGGCGCAGAATCATGGAGTCGGGCGCTGTCCCCGTTCGTTGAGGATCGCGCGGTGATCGAAGAGCTGACGGTCAACTACCGCACACCCGCGCGCATCATGGAGGTGGCGAACCGGGTGGCTCGAGCTCATGACCTCGCGGTCACGGATGTGACCAGCGTGCGCGAGGGTGAGCATGACGTGCGAGTGCTCTGCGTGAGCGACGCCGAGCTCACTGACGCATTCGTGGCTGCTGAACTGCGGGCGGTACGTGAGGAGGTCAACGGGGGCACCGTGGCAGTGATCGCACCCGAGGCGCGCGTGCCGCAGCTGGTGGACGTGCTGTCTGCTGATTGGACGGGCAGCTCCGAGGTGCGCGTGGGCCAGGGAGCGGAAGGCATCGACGTGGAAATCGCCGTCATGTCCGCCCGGGAGGCGAAGGGGCTGGAGTTCGACGGGGTCCTCCTGGTGGATCCCGGCTCGATCCTGACAGCCCACGCCCGCGGTGCCAATGATGTGTTCGTAGCGATGACCCGTCCCACGCAGGCGCTCACAGTTCTGGCCGGAGACCAGCTCCCGCACGGTCTCATTGCCTGAGATCAGGCTCATTCGCAGCTGAGCGTAGTCTGGACGACGGGCACAGACTGCCCGCAGGGCGAAGCGACGTTGAGCGTCCTGCTACGCAACGACCCCGCCCACCGGCGCCGGGTCCTGACAAGGAGAGAGCATGTCCTCCACTCCCCCTGCTGCGGCAGCACGCACCGGCACCACCGTGCGTGAACTGACTCTGCGCAGCATCATCCTCGGCGGCCTGATCACGTTGGTGTTCACCGCTGCGAACGTCTATCTCGGTCTGAAAGTGGGCCTCACCTTCGCCACGTCCATCCCGGCGGCGGTGATCTCGATGTCCATCCTGCGGTTCTTTGCGCACAGCATCCAGGAGAACAACATCGTGCAGACGATCGCGTCGGCTGCCGGCACGCTATCCGCGATCATCTTTGTGCTGCCCGGCCTCGTGATTGTGGGCTGGTGGGCTGGCTTCCCCTACTGGACCACTGCTCTGGTGTGCGCACTCGGCGGCATCTTGGGCGTCACCTACTCGATCCCGCTTCGCCGTACCCTGGTGACGGGCTCCGACCTTCCCTACCCCGAGGGTGTGGCCGCGGCGGAAGTGCTCAAAGTGGGTGATGCATCCGGCTCCGCGGAGGAGAACAAGCGGGGTCTGCACGTGATCATTGCGGGTGGGATCGCCTCGGCGTTCTTTGCCCTGCTGACCAATCTCAAGCTCGCCGCCAATGGACTTGCGGGGGCATTCCGCGTGGGTGCCGGCGGCACCATGTGGGGCGCCAGCTTGTCGCTTGCCCTGATCGGTGTGGGCCATTTGGTGGGCATCACCGTAGGCATCGCCATGGTTGTGGGCATGCTGATCTCCTACGGCATTCTGCTGCCCACTCTCACCCAGGGTGAGCTCAGCGGTGCCGACAGCCTGTTGGATGCGGTGGGAGGCGTCTTCGCCGCGGATGTGCGCTTCGTGGGCGCCGGAACGATCGCCGTTGCAGCGATCTGGACGCTGGTCAAGCTCATCATCCCGATCTGCACGGGGATTGCCGACGCGCTCGCCTCCAACCGCAGGCGCAAGCACGGCGAAGCCGTTGACATCACCGAGCAGGACATTCCCATGCCCTGGGTTGCAGGCATCACTCTGGCATCAATGCTGCCGATCGGCATGCTGCTGTGGTCCTTCCTGAAAGAGACGCCGCTTGCCCACCACACCGCAAGCCTCATCATCGTGGCCGTTGTGTTCACCCTTCTCACCGGGCTCATCATCGCCGCTGTGTGCGGCTACATGGCCGGCCTGATCGGTGCCTCGAACAGCCCGATCTCCGGGGTGGGCATCCTGGTGGCGATCACTGCCGCACTCGTGGTGAAGCTTGTTCACGGCAACAGCGGGGATACGGAGACCCTGGTGGCTTTCACCCTGTTCACCGCCGCCATCGTGTTCAGCATCGCCACGATCTCCAATGACAACCTGCAGGATCTGAAGACCGGTCAGCTCGTGGGCGCTACGCCGTGGAAGCAGCAGGTAGCGCTGATCATCGGCGTGCTGTTCGGCTCGATCATCATCCCGCCGGTGCTGCAGCTGATGCATACCGCGTTCGGCTTCGCCGGTGACCCGAACGCCGGTCCGAACGCGCTGGCTGCACCGCAGGCATCCCTGATCTCCTCCCTGGTGAAGGGAGTGCTGGGCGGTGACCTGCAGTGGAATCTGATCGGGCTGGGAGCGTTGATCGGCATCGGCGTCATCATCGTTGATGAGATCCTCACCCGGAGCACACGCCGCCGGGAGCGGCGTCTGGCCTTGCCACCGCTGGCAGTGGGTATGGGCATGTATCTGCCGATGGCGCTGACCCTGATCATTCCGATCGGCGCGCTGGTGGGTCTGCTCAATGACCGCTGGGCGGCCGGCACCGGCAAGCCCGAGCTGATGAAGCGTCTGGGCGTCCTGCTGGCCACCGGCCTGATTGTGGGCGAGTCCCTGTTCGGTGTGGTGTTCGCCGGCATCGTGGCGGCGACCGGTTCGGACAGCCCGCTGGCCATTGTGGGCGACGGCTTTGCCACGCCGGCAACGGTCATCGGCGTGCTGCTGTTCGTGGGCACTGTGGCGGGGCTGTATACCTGGGTGGCGAAGATGCATTCACGCCTCAGGGGCTGATTGCTGCGTCTCCCTCGAAGTCCAAGCCTTCACAACGGCGGTTTCCTCGCTTGGTCAGCCGAGGGAACCGCCGTTTCACTCCTGAAAAGCGGGCATGAGAATGGCCGGCGAGCGTGGCTTCCCCTCCACGCTCGCCGGCCTGAGATCAAGCATACACGCAAATGCGGCAGGTGGGTAATCGGCGATCAGAACAGAATCAGCACGGTTCCCACAGGGCCGCCACGAGGTGAGCGTTGCTCAGTGTCCGCCATCGCGGCGGAGCTCGTCGATGGCATCTTCGAAGTCCGCGAGGGACTCGAAACCGCGGTACACCGAGGCAAAACGCAGGTATGCAACAAGGTCGAGCTCTTTCAGCGGCTGCAGGATCGCTAGGCCCACCTCGTGCGCTTCGATCTCACTGGCGCCGCTGGACCGGATGCTCTCCTCCACCTTCTGCGCCAACAGCGCAAGATCATCATCGGAGACCGGTCGCCCCTGGCAGGCTTTGCGCACGCCGGAGATCACCTTGCTCCGGCTGAACGGCTCCGCCACGCCGGAGCGCTTCACCACGGAGAGCGAGGCGGACTCAGCCGTGGAGAATCGACGACTGCACGCAGGGCATTGACGACGGCGACGAATCGTCAGTCCATCATCAGCGGTGCGCGAGTCCACAACTCGCGAATCGGGGTGGCGACAGAAAGGGCAGTGCACTCCTCTATTCTAGCGAGCCCGGCACAGTCGCCGTCATTCGGATGCGCAGAAGCCTTGCCCGACCCCAGCGCTTCCACAGGCCTCGAGGTGCAGAGTCAGTCCTGCTCCTCGGCCAGAATCGGCATGCTGAGGCTGGTGCCAGGATGGACCACCCCGTTCTCGAGCCCGTTGACCTCCTCCACCAGGAGGATGTAGTCCCGCACATCCATGGACGCGGGGGCGTGCTCACTCGCAATGGTCCACAGATTATCTCCCTCATGAACGGTCACGCTGACGTAGGACACCTGCGAAGACGCGCCGGCTTCAGCAACGGGGGTCATAGCGGTCATTCCGAACACGAGTGCGAGGACGACGGCTGCAGCAGCGGCGATCGTGGTGAGCACCAGGCGGCCACGCCGGGTGAGGCGGATGGCCGGTGCCGGGGAGAAAGCGGCGGAAGCGGGAACAACAGTCATCACTAGAATCCTTGTTCGAGTTGCTGATGGAACAACCGTACGATGCATCGAACACATGTGTCAACACGCGCTCGAACAGTTGTTTGGAACAGGAGTTCTGAACGGGTAGGATCAGAACACGACCTACTCCACCACCGGGGTGCGACATTTAAAGCCGCGGTGATCCAGAAGGGTGCTGCTCATGGCGACAGTGACGACCACAGCCCATCACGACGACGACGGCCAGCTGACCGGGCGCCAGCGGCTCATCCTCGAGTCCATCGAAGAGTCGATCCGCACACGCGGATACCCGCCGTCGATGCGGGAGATCGCCGACGTGGTCGGCCTGCAGTCCCCCTCCTCGGTCTCCCATCAGCTGACCGTGCTGGAGCGCAAGGGCTTTCTTCGCCGCGATCCGCGCCGCCCGCGCGCCATGGAGATCGTGCACCCCGATGAGAGCGGAGCGCCCAGCGCCCCGAACCCCGATGAGGTCACGGCAGCTCCGAGCGTCAACGTGCCGCTGGTGGGCCGCATCGCCGCGGGGATCCCGATCACCGCGGAGGAACAGGTCGAGGACGTGTTCACCCTCCCCGCTCAGCTGGTGGGCGATGGTGAACTGTTCCTGCTCAAGGTGGTGGGCGATTCGATGATCGACGCGGCGATCTGCGATGGGGACTGGGTTGTGGTCCGGGCGCAGCAGGTGGCCGAGCAGGGTGAGATCGTGGCTGCCATGATCGACGGCGAAGCCACTGTCAAGACGTTCTTCAAGCGGGACGGGCATGTATGGCTCATGCCGCATAACCCTGCCTTCTCCCCCATCCTCGGCGACGAGTCGGAGATCCTCGGCAAAGTGGTGGCAGTGCTCCGCTCAGTCTGAGCGGCCTCCTGCCTCACTCGGCAGCGGCAAGCCGTTCCATCGCGGCAAGCGCTGTCGACGCGCTCTCGGTGTACCAGAACGGCGGCAGCGCTTGGCGCAGGTAGCCGCCGTAGCGTTTGGTGGCGATCCGGGAATCCAGCACGGCCACCATGCCGCGATCATCCTTCGTGCGGATCAGACGCCCCGCCCCCTGCGCCAGCAGCAGGGCCGCGTGATGCGCTGACACCGCCATGAAACCGGAGCCGCCGGAGGCGTTGATGCGCTCTGCTCGGGCAGACATCAGCGGGTCATCCGGCCTGGGGAACGGAATCCTGTCGATCACCACCAGGCGACAGGACTGCCCCGGAACATCCACACCCTGCCAGAGGGTAATGGTTCCGAAAAGGCACATCGCCGGATCGTCGCGGAACTGACGCACCAGATTGGTGATCGAGTCCTCCCCTTGAAGACCGACCGGAAGCTGTGTTCTGGCCCGCACATAGTCGGCGGCCTCTTCTGCTGCACGGCGGGAGGAGAACAGGCCGAGCGTGCCGCCGCGGGACGCATGAACCAGCTCAACCAGATGCTCCAGCAGCTCATGGCTCATCCCCTCGCGGCCCGGTGGCGGCAGCTGCGAAGCTACGTAGAGGATCCCCTGCCTGCGGTAGTGGAACGGTGAGCCAACATCGAGCGCTGACCAGTGCTGCTTATCGCTTCCGCGGGAACTGCGCAGGAAGTCGGCGAGCTCAGCCTCGAGCAGCACCTTGTTCTGCTGCTGCAGACCCACCGCTCCGGCGGCCTGGTCGAACCTGCCCGCCAGCGCCAGCGTGGCGGAGGTGAACACACTGGTGCGCTCGTTGAGGATCTGCGATCGCATGGCCCCGGCGACGCTGAGCGGCGCCACCTCGATGATGGAGCGGCCGGTCACCTCAGAGTGGGCGATGAAGGTGACGTCGTACTCGTCCGGGGCCAGCAGGCGCCGGCACACGTCCATGACCTCCTGCAGCGCTACCCGCGCACTCTTGCGCGCACCCGCGGTAGCTGCGGCGCCAGGCTCCCCCGCTTCCTTCGCATCCGAATGAGCGGTGCGCGCTTCGAACTCGAGCAGGGTGATCGCGTCGGCCAGAGCAGGCGGGAGCTCACCCAGGATGCGCCCCTCCGGCTGGGCCGCGAGCGCATCGCCCAGCGCGCGACCGGCATCGTCCAGTCCGGTGCTGACCACGCCCAGGCTGCGCAATTCACGCACCGCGGAGCGCACTGCACCCGCGCTCAGGGTGTCGGTGACCGCACCGGTGACTCGGGCGGTGAGCTCATGCGCCTCATCGAAGATGACAACGTCGTGCTCGGGCAGAATGTTATGTCCGTCGAACGCGTCGATCGCCAGCAGCGCATGGTTGGTGACGATGATGTCCACCTCGCGTGCAATCGCGCGGTTCCGCTCCGCAAAGCACGAGTCCCGCAGGGGGCACTGGGCGCCCAGGCACTGAGCACCGGTCACGGACACCTGGCGCCATGCACGGTCGGAGACCGGCATGCGCAGGTCATCACGGTCGCCGGTATCCGTCTCATCCGCCCACTGGCGCAGCCGGCGCACCTGGTCACCGAGCCGCTCCGACTGGTCAGGATCGGTGCTCACGCTGGCTTCGCTGAACAGCGCGCCCGGCGCAAGATCATCCGGGTAGCCGCCCCCGATCTTGTGCAGGCACAAGTAGTGGGCTCGTCCCTTCAACAGGCTGAAGGACGGTGTCCGCTCCAGCAGCGGAGCGAGCGCTTCCACAATGCGCGGCAGGTCCTTCTCCACGATCTGCGTCTGCAGCGCAATGGTTGCGGTGGAGATCACCACGGGTTTATCCGTGGTGACTGCGTGAGCGATCGCCGGCACAAGGTAGGCGAGGGATTTTCCAGTGCCGGTGCCGGCCTGCACAAGCAGGTGACGATCCTTCTCCATCGCCGCCGCGACGCCTTCGGCCATCGTGCGCTGGCCTTCGCGGACCTCCCCGCCGACGGCGTCAACGGCCGCTTCGAGCAGCGCGGAGATGTCAGCGGTGGGCATTGCTCGATCCTAACCGCGGCGCGGGCGGATCAGTCGGACAGACCCGCGGCTGTGCGCAGCTCCGCAGCAAGCTGCGCATCCACTCTGGCATGAATGCGCGTGCCGCCGTCTTCAAAGTCCTCGCTGAGCATTTCCCCGGTGGTGTGGATCCGGGAGATGAGATCCCCGCGGGTATAGGCCACGAGAAGTTCCACTTCTTCTTCCGGCTGTGGCAGGCGCTGCGCGATCTGTTCGCGAAGCTCCTCCAGCCCCTCACCGGTGTATGCAGAGACCACCACGCTGCTGGGAACCTGCGAGCGAAGCCGCGCAATCGTCTCCGGGGAGGCAAGGTCCGCTTTGTTGAACACCACAAGCTCGGGCACGTCAAAGCCGTCGATGTCCGCGAACACTTCGCGCACGGCCTTCATCTGGCCCTCGGGGTCGGGGTGGCCGGCATCGACCACGTGCAGCAGCAGGTCGGCGTCGGCCACTTCCTCCAGGGTGGAGCGGAACGCCTCCACCAGCTCATGCGGCAGGTGACGGACGAAGCCCACCGTGTCCGCAAAGGTGAACTCACGGCCGTCCGGGGTGGTGGCGCGGCGCACGGTGGGGTCGAGGGTGGCGAACAGAGCATTCTCCACCAGCACACCGGCGCCGGTGAGACGGTTCAGCAGGGAGGACTTGCCGGCATTGGTGTAGCCGGCAATGGCAACCGCCGGCACTCGGCGGCGCTGACGATCCGCGCGCTTCGCCTGCCGGCTGGGCGCCATGTCCTTGATCTCGCGGCGCAGCTTCGCCATGCGGCTGCGGATCCGGCGGCGGTCCAGTTCGATCTTCGTTTCGCCGGGGCCTCGGGAGCCGATGCCTTCACCGCCGGCCACACGCCCACCGGCCTGGCGGGACATGGATTCACCCCAGCCTCGCAGGCGCGGCAGCAGGTATTCGAGCTGCGCGAGCTCCACCTGGGCTTTGCCCTCACGGCTTTTGGCGTGCTGGGCGAAGATGTCCAGGATCAGCGCCGTGCGGTCGATGACCTTGACTTTGACGATGTCTTCCAACGCGCGACGCTGAGACGGGCCGAGCTCACCGTCGGCGATGACCGTGTCCGCCCCCACTTCAGCGACCAGTTGGGCGAGCTCATGAGCTTTGCCTCTGCCCAGGAAGGTGGCAGGATCCGGGTGGTTGCGCCGCTGCATCACACCGTCCAGCACCCGCGAGCCCGCGGTCTCGGCCAGTGCGGCGAGCTCACGCATCGAGTTCTCTGCGTCCAGCACGGTGCCGGAGGTGAACAGTCCGGCGAGCACCACGTTCTCCAGGCGCAGCTCGCGGTATTCAACCTCGGTGACGTCCTGAAGCTCGGTGCTGAGCCCGTCCACCCGCCGCAGCGAGTGACGTTCGGCAAGGTCGAACTGGTCACCGTCGGCACCGGAGTCATAGGTGACAGCGCTGATCGAGGCGTCCCCGCGGGAGAGGATGCGGTCCATGACGCTGCTGGAGCGTTCGGTCCGGCCGGATGCGCCCGTCGGGTTGACGGCCTCTGGGCGGGTGCTGCGAGTGTCCTCGGGGGTGTCATGCGATGGCACGCTGTGTCTCTCCAGACTGCTGGGGGATGTGCGCTCAAGCATGGCATGTTTCCCGCTGGGGGTCGACGGAATATTCGCTACACTCCCCCGTGTGAACGCCTCCTCCTCGCACTACTTCGCTCCCGGCTCCGATCTTCAGATCATGGATCTGCGGGTGACGCTGGACGGCGCGCAGCGCGAGCTGGTGACCGCCGCGGGTCTTTTCAGCGCTGATGGCCTGGACAAGGCGACGGCGATCCTGCTGGATCACGCGGATGAGCTGCCTCGGCTGGACCCGGGGATGACCGTGCTGGATCTAGGCTGTGGCTGGGGTCCAATTGCGCTCGTGATGGCGCTGCGCCAGCCAGCGGCACGCGTGATCGCAGTGGACGTCAATGAGCATGCCCGCGTCGTGTGCCGGATGAACGCGCAGCGCCTTGGCCTGTCCGGTATCGAGGTGTGCGCACCCGAGGAGGTGCCCGCCCACCTGCTCTTTGATGCGATCTGGTCCAACCCGCCGATCCGCATCGGCAAAGCCGCGATGCATGCCATGCTTCAGCAGTGGCTCTCGCGGCTTACCGAGAACGGAACCGCGTCAATGATCGTCGGCAAGAACCTGGGTGCGGACTCGCTTGCTCGGTGGCTTGGCAGCCAGCATCCGGATCGGACCGTGGAGCGGGTGGCTTCCTCACAGGGCTTCCGGCTGCTGCATCTGACCGGCGCTGCCTCCTGAGACTGACTCCCACGAAGCGGATCTGCTCTTCACAGAGCGGTCAGCACGGCGGGACCGGCCAGAGTCATCTCGTCCGACGCGCCCCATCCGATGGTCAAGGTGCCGCCGCGCACCTCCAGTTGCCACGGCTGCCGGGAATGATCACCGAGCGCGTCGGCCAGCACCGCAATCGAGGCGACCGCGCCGGTCCCGCAGGAGAGGGTCTCCCCCACGCCCCGTTCGAACACCCGCATGCGCGCGTGTCGCGGGCCGAGCTGTTGCACGAACTCCACGTTGGTTCCCTGCTCCGGCATGCTCGTGAGCTCCGGCGGCGTGGAGAGGTCCAGCGCCTCGAGGTCATCATCGGCGCTGAGCAGGGTGACGGTGTGGGGATTCCCCAGGTCTGCGTCAACCGCGTCCCGCCACCGGCCAGCAGTGAGCACCTGCCGCTGGCGGCCGAGCAGGCGAACCGGCCCCATGCCGACGCGCACCTGCCACTGCCGGTCATCATCGGGTTCGGTATCGCCGGCTCCGCTGCCGCCGGGGGTTTCGGAACCGGTGGGCTGGTCCAGGATCTCCACGGTGCGCACACCTGCCCGTGTCCAGATCGGGAAGCATTGCTCGGTGACGGCGCCGCGCTCGCTCAGCGCCGCCGTAAAGACGCGCACGCCGTTGCCGCACATCTGCGCGATGGAGCCGTCTGCATTGCGGTAGTCCATGAACCATTCGGGCGCGTTGGAGTGCGGCTGTTCAGGAAGCGCTGCTGCTGCGGTGCGGACGATTCTGATGACCCCATCGGCGGGGTCTGGACCGGCGGTGGCGGCGAGGGTGCGGACCGCCGCCGGGGTCAGGCTGATCTGACCATTCGGGTCGTACACAAGGATGAAGCTGTTGCGCGTACCGTGGCCGGCGGCGAGGAGTGAACGGTCGATACCGGCGCAGTGAGTGGCGTTCATTCCTCTGATGTTATGTCTCCGGTTGCGGTTCGTCCGGGACGCGGGCCGCCAGAGCAGCCAAGCGGGCGACGGGATCCTCCCGGGTGGGATCGATCCAGGAGATGCGGGGGTCGCGGCGGAACCAGGTGTCCTGTTTTCGGACCAGTCGGCGCGTGCCTGCGATCGTGGAGTCAATGGCATCCGCGCAGTTCATACGGCCGTGCAGAACATCCAGGGCCTGGGCGTAGCCGATCGCCTGGCGCGCAGTCCTCCCCTGTTCAAGGCCCTGCTTCTGCAAGGCGCGCACCTCATCCAGCAGGCCGTGCCGAAGCATCTGGTGAACCCGCTGTTCCACCCGCGCGTGAAGCTCTGAGCGGGACCGGGTGATGGCTGTATGCACGATGCTGGCATCGTGGTAGTCGTAGCGCGGCAGGAAAGCGGTGAAGGAGCCGCCGGTGAGCTCATTGACTTCAAGAGCCCGCACGATGCGGCGCTGATCCCCCGGTCTGATGGTCTCTGCTGCCGCTGGGTCAACAGCGCGCAGGCGTGCATGGGACGCGGCCGCACCCGCTTTCGCCACCTCCTGTTCCAGGCGACTGCGCACGGTGGGATCGGTGGGCGGGAAGCGGATCTGATCGGTGAGGGCGCGCAGGTAGAGACCGGAGCCGCCGACCACAATCGGCACGTGTCCGCGCACCCGGATGTTCTGCACCGCAGCGCGAGCAGCTGTCTGGTAGGCGGCCACGCTTGCTTCCTCGGTCACAGAAAGGACGTCAAACAGGTGGTGGGCGATGCCTCGGCGTTGATCCAGCGGGGTTTTGGCGGTGCCGATGTCCATGCCGCGGTACAGCTGCAGCGCGTCTGCGTTGATGATCTCCCCGCCGACGCGTTCCGCCAGCGCAATGGCGATATCGCTCTTGCCGGCAGCGGTGGGCCCGGCAATGACGATCAGCGGCTGAGTCATGGCGGATCAGGCTGCTGCCGGCTCAGCCGCGCACACGCAGAGTGGGCAGGCCAAGGGCCACGGGCCCACTCCCGACGCTGCTGCCGGTGCCGCAGGAGGTCTCCTCACTGCCCGTGGCTCGCGCCTGCCAGGCATCTCCGGATCGGGTGCGCCGCACGCGCAGACCAGCGGGGTCTGTGAGAGCTGAGTCGGCGATCAGGTAGTACGGCTTGGCACTGGTGACGCGCGCGGACACCACATCGCCTGGCCGCGGCAGGGAATCTTCGGAGGTGCCTTCCGGAACACCGATGTGTACCAGGCGGTTGTCTTCTGCTCGGCCGGACAGGCGGTGCGTCTCCTGGTTGCGGGAGCCTTCGCCTTCGGCGATGAGCACGTGGACCGGGGATCCGAGCAGTTTCTCATTCTCTTCGAGTGCGATCCGGTCCTGCAGCGCGGTGAGCCGCTCATAGCGTTCTTGCACCGTCTCTTTGGGCACCTGGTTCGGCATCTCGGCGGCTGGAGTGCCAGGGCGTTTGGAGTACTGGAAGGTGAAGGCGCTCTGGAATCGCGCGGCCTCCACGACTTCCAGGGTTTGGCGAAAGTCCTCCTCGGTTTCACCGGGAAAGCCCACAATGAGGTCCGTGGTGATCGCGGCGTGCGGGATCCGTTCACGGACGCGGTCCAGGATGCCAAGGAATTTCGTGGACCGGTAGGAACGGCGCATGGCCTTCAGGATGCGGTCGGAGCCGGACTGAAGCGGCATGTGCAGCTGTGGCATGACGTTGTGAGTCTCGGCCATCGCATCGATCACGTCATCAGTGAACATGGCGGGGTGCGGGGAGGTGAAGCGCACACGCTCCAGGCCGTCGATGTCCCCGCAGGCGCGCAGCAGCTTTGCGAACGCGCCGCGGTCTCCGAACTCCACACCGTAGGAGTTGACGTTCTGTCCCAGCAGGGTCACTTCTATCGCCCCCTGGTTCACCAGCTCTTGAACTTCGGCGAGAACGTCCCCGGGGCGGCGGTCCTTCTCCTTGCCGCGCAGGGACGGCACGATGCAGAACGTGCAGGTGTTGTTGCAGCCCACGGAGATGGACACCCACCCGGTGTAGGCGCTCTCCCGTTTGGTGGGCAGAGTGGAGGGGAACACCTCGAGGGACTCCAGGATCTCCACCTGAGCTTCACGCTCGTGCCGCGCCCGGTCCAGGAGCACCGGCAGGGAGCCGATGTTGTGGGTGCCGAACACAACGTCCACCCAGGGGGCTTTGGTGGTGATGGTTGAGCGGTCCTTCTGCGCGAGGCATCCGCCCACGGCGATCTGCAGATTCGGGTTCTTCTGCTTCGCGGGGCGAAGCATGCCGAGGTGACCGTAGAGGCGGTTGTCCGCGTTCTCGCGGACTGCGCAGGTGTTGAAGACGATGACGTCCACCTCGCCGAGCTCCGGGTCTGCGGCTGGATCCGCCGCTGTGTACCCGGCGGTGTCCAGCAGCCCGGAGAGCCGCTCGGAATCGTGGACGTTCATCTGGCAGCCGAACGTGCGCACCTGGTAGGTGCCGCGGCTGCGTGTCATGGTCTGCTCAGTCATCGTGTCTCCACTGTACGGCGGCTCAGAAGCGACCGGGCGGCCCAGGCCAGGTGACTCCTGCCGCATCGAGCTCCTCATTGACCACCCGCAGAGACAGGTTCTGCGAGTAGCCCCGGCGACCCAGCATGGCCAGCAGCCGTCGTGCAAGAGCAGGGCGCTCGCGATTGCGTCGCTGAGTGGAAGCAAGCTCCTTCGCCAGGCGCTGCTGAACGAGTTCACGGCAGCGGGCGCTTTCCCCGATGTCCGCATCCTCCAGGGAGTCCAGCACCTCGTTGATAACCGCGGTGTGAACACCCTTGTTCTCCAGTTCGGATCGCAGGGCCGCGGTGCCGAGCAGCTTGTGCTCGCGGCGCTGCTCCACCCAGTCCTCAGCAAAGGCCGCATCATCAATGAGGCCGCTGCGCTTCAGCCGTGCTATCACCTCGTCAACAAGGGCGTGATCCTGCTCGGTGCGCTCAGTGAGCGCCCGACGCAGCTCGGCTTCACTGCGCCGACGGCGGGACAGCAGCGTGAGGCAATAGCGGGCGTGACGCACTGCGGCCTGTTCGCTCTCGGGATCGCGGAACACGTCCACAAAAGGTCGGTCCGTGCTCTCACCACGCTGCAGCGCATCGATTCGATTGCTCAGCTGGCGCAGTGTGGAGGAGCGGGCAGCAGATGCTTCTGCTGCCCGCTCCTGCGGTTCGTGCCCCGGGGCCATGTCAGATGGCTGCGGGGATCTCGTCGTCAAGGAGTTCGTCATCGCCGACCGGCGCCTGCGCGGCATCCGCCGGCGCGGCATCTTCCGCGTACTGGCCAATGCCGAGCTTCGCGAGGATCTTGTGTTCGATATCCACGGCGAGGTCCGGGTTGTCCTTGAGGAAGGTGCGCGCATTCTCCTTCCCCTGGCCGAGCTGATCCCCCTCATAGGTGAACCAGGCGCCGGACTTGCGGACAATGCCGTGCTCCACACCGAGATCCAGCAGGCCGCCTTCACGGGAGATGCCCTCGCCGTAGAGGATGTCGAACTCGGCCTGTTTGAAGGGCGGGGCCATTTTGTTCTTGACCACCTTGACGCGGGTGCGGTTGCCTACCGGCTCGGTTCCCTGCTTGAGGGTTTCGATGCGGCGGATATCCATCCGGACCGACGCGTAGAACTTCAGTGCTTTGCCGCCGGTGGTGGTTTCGGGGCTGCCGAAGAACACACCGATCTTTTCGCGCAGCTGGTTGATGAAGATGGCGGTGGTGCCCGTGCTGGACAGCGCTCCGGTGAGCTTGCGCAGCGCCTGTGACATCAGGCGCGCCTGCAGACCCACGTGTGAGTCCCCCATCTCACCCTCGATCTCCACCTTCGGCACAAGCGCGGCCACGGAGTCGATCACGATGATGTCGATCGCACCGGAGCGGACCAGCATGTCAGCGATCTCCAACGCCTGCTCACCGGTGTCCGGCTGCGAAACGAGCAGAGCGTCCGTGTCCACACCGAGCTTCTTCGCGTACTCCGGATCGAGTGCGTGCTCAGCGTCGATGAAGGCGGCGATGCCGCCGTTGCGCTGAGCGCTGGCCACAGCATGAAGCGCCACGGTGGTCTTGCCTGAGGACTCCGGCCCGTACACCTCGACGATGCGGCCGCGGGGCAGGCCGCCGATGCCGAGGGCCACGTCCAGTGCCACGGAGCCCGTGGGGATCACTTCAATCGGCGGCCGCGTGTCATCACCGAGCCGCATGATCGAGCCCTTGCCGAACTGGCGGTCGATCTGCGCCAGTGCGGCGTCAAGGGATTTGTCTCGGTCCTTCGGGGCTGCTGCCATGGCGGGTTCCTTTCCTCGCGTGTGCTGTGGTCCCCACTGTAGGGAGGCGGTGCGACATTTAAAGCCTGCCACCCTCGCGGTGCACAACTGAGCGTGTGGGCGGGCGAACAGTCGCCACTATACCCGAACAATCGTTCTATTCCAGCGCAGATTCGGCTTCTCTTCGAACATCCGTGTCACAGGTTTCGAGACATCGCCAGGCGAGCGTCAGCGTCGGCGCAGCTCCGGCGGAACCTCCCACCGCTGAGACTCCGGCACATTCATCTCGTCGCAGAGAGCAGTCCACACCTGACGCACGGGAATGCCGTCGGCCAGCGCCTGCCGCGCGGTGAGATGCTCAGCGCCCGGCAGAACCGTTTCGTTGATGAAGGCCCGCGCAAGGGCCGGGCCGAACACACCGTCGGCCAGCTCGGTGAATTCGCTGAGCTTCATGAGCTCAGTGCGAGCCCACCAGCGGGGATTCTGCCCGGTCCGCCTCGAGAGCCAGGTCGGCGGGAACGGTGTCCGGCACGATAACGCCCTCATGGACGGCAACGCGTTCAGCAACCTCGCGCAGGATGATCGAGAGCGGGTAGCCGAGCGCCTGGGCAATGGAGGCGAGCAGCTCGGAGCTGGCCTCCTTCTGGCCGCGTTCGATCTCGCTGAGGTAGCCGAGGGAGACGCGAGCATCCGCGGAGACTTCACGCAGGGTGCGGCCCCGGTGGCGGCGGGCTGCGCGCAGCACATCACCGAGTTCGTGACGGAAGAGCACCATTGTTCGCTGTCCTTTCTCCTCCGTGCGCGGTGCACGCTGCGGTGCCCCTGCCAGAAGTCTGCGTGGGCGGTTCCCGGCGCTGGCAAGGCTGCGCTGTTCGCGCTTCATACCCGCAGGAAGCTGATTCGAATCTGTCAGTCGAGAGCTGTTCACACCTCTCCCAACGCTGCGCTCGGGCGGTTTGTTCCCTCGAGTGTACGCGTCACATCACCGCTCGGCGAGCAGCGCCAATGCCTCGTCCACGGCTGCGCTGACCACGCGAGTGCGGATCTGATCACGTGTGCCGCGCTCGTGCAGCTCCCGGGTCCGCACAGCGCTGCCGAGTCGAATCGCGATGAAAGCGGAGCCTTCGGGTGCGCCGAACGCGTCGGGCCCCGGCCCGGCCACTCCGGTGGTGGCGAGGGTGAGGTCCGCGCCGTAGGCCCGCTGAGCACCGTCCGCCATCGCCGCTGCCACCTCGGGACGGACTGCACCTCGCTGGTGAAGGTCCTCGAGGTCCAGCCCGAGCAGTGCATGCTTCGCGGAGAACGCGTACGCGCAGGTTCCGCCGAGCACCACGTCGCTGGCACCGGGGATGTCGATCAGGCTCGCCACCAGGCGTCCACCGGTGAGGGATTCAGCCGTGGCCAGGGTGAGGCCTCGCCGGCGGCATTCCGCCAACAAGCGGGCGCAGCGCTCAGCATGGACCGCCGGCCCCTCCCCGGCCGGTTCAGCCACTGTAGCCTCAGGCACCGCTGAGCGCTTCTCGACGCAGTCTCAGCCCGTCCTTCACGTTGAGGAATCCGGACCAGAGCGTGAGCACCAGAGCAATCGCCACGAGCGCGATGCCTGCCCATGCCAACTGCGGCACCAGCAGTTCGAACGGCGCCAGGCAGAATCCGATCGCCACGGACTGCATCACCGTCTTCGCCTTGCCGGAGAAGTTCGCCGGCAGCGCACCGTACTTGAGGATCGTGAAGCGCATCACAGTGATGCCGATCTCGCGCACCAGGATGAGGATGGTCATCCACCAGGGGATGTAGTCCCAAACACTGAGGACGATGAACGCAGCGCCGGTAATCGCCTTGTCAGCGATCGGATCCATGATCTTGCCGAAGTCGGTGATGAGGTTCCGCGAGCGGGCCAGATAGCCGTCCAGGAAGTCAGTGAGCATCGCCAGAACGAAGATGCCCAGCACAATCCAGCGCCCGGGCACGTTCGTGTGCCACACGATGGCCGCCCACACGAAGACGGGCACCATCACGCAGCGGAGCATCGTAAGGATATTGGCGATGTTCCACAGCGGGGCCGGCTGGGGCGCAGCCGCGCTCCCGGTTGCGGGTGGTGTGCTCATATCTCCTCCGTGTGGCGCGGTCTCAGCGTCCGGTCAGAGCCCAGGCGTCTTCGCTCTCGCCGTTGGTGCTCTCGTCAGCCCCAGCGTAGCCGGAATCATCGCTGCCGCCGGATTCGTCTTCATACAGGTCGGTGTCCTCCCCCTTGATCCGCGCAATCGCGCGGCCCAGGTCCTCGGGGCGGACCAGCACGTCGCGGGCTTTGGAGCCTTCGGACGGGCCCACGATCTCGCGGGACTCGAGCAGATCCATCAGGCGTCCTGCCTTCGCAAAGCCCACCCGAAGCTTGCGCTGCAGCATGGAGGTGGATCCGAACTGGGTGGTGATCACCAGCTCCGCTGCCTGCAGCAGCACGTCCATGTCATCGCCGATGTCATCGTCGATCTGCTTCTTCGCGCTGACCTGCGCCACGTCTTCGCGATACGTGGGCTTCATCTGGCTCTTCACATGGTCAACAACCTTGTGGATCTCCGACTCGTTCACCCACGCGCCCTGCACACGCATCGGCTTCGCTTTGCCCATCGGGTGGAAGAGCGCGTCGCCCTGTCCGATCAGCTTTTCCGCGCCCGGCGAATCCAGGATCACGCGACTGTCCTGCAGGGAGGAAGTGGCGAAGGCGAGCCGGCTCGGCACGTTCGCCTTGATGATGCCGGTGACCACGTCCACCGACGGACGCTGCGTGGCAAGCACGAGGTGGATGCCTGCGGCGCGCGCCAGCTGGGTGATGCGCTGAATCGAGGCTTCCACATCGCGCGGCGCCACCATCATCAGGTCCGCAAGCTCATCCACCACCACGAGCAGGTACGGGTAGGGGGCAACGGTGCGCTCACTGCCGGGGGGCGGAGTGACCTGCCCTGCGCGCACCGCCTTGTTGAAGTCGTCGATGTGCTTGAAGCCGTAGAGGGCGAGATCGTCGTATCGGGTGTCCATCTCCTTCACCACCCATTCGAGGGCCTCAGCGGCCTTCTTCGGATTGGTGATGATCGGAGTGATCAGGTGCGGAATGCCCTCGTAGATGGTCAGCTCCACGCGCTTGGGATCCACCAGCACCATCCGCACCTCGTCCGGTGTGGCACGCATCAGCAGGGAGGTGATCATGGAGTTGACGAAGCTGGACTTGCCCGCACCGGTGGCGCCGGCCACCAGCAGGTGGGGCATCTTCGCGAGGTTTGCGGTGACGTAACCGCCTTCCACATCCTTGCCCACGCCCATCACCATCGGGTGGGGCTGGCTGCGGGCCGCGCTGGAGCGCAGCACATCGCCGAGCGCCACTGTTTCACGGTCGCTGTTGGGGATTTCGATGCCGATCGCCTTTTTGCCGGGGATCGGCGAGAGGATGCGCACATCCGCGCTCGCCACGGCGTAGGCGATGTTGTTGGACAGCGCCGTCACCTTCTCCACCTTGGTGCCGGGCCCCAGCTCCACCTCGTAGCGGGTCACGGTGGGGCCACGGCTGAAGCCCACTACTTCCGCGTTGACGTTGAACTGCTCGAACACTTCGCCGAGCGCCTCCACCACGCGGTCATTGGCTTCGGAGCGGGTCTTCGCGGGCGGGCCTTCGGCCAGGCTGCTCGCGTCGGGAAGCATATAGACGATGTCCCCGCTGAGCTCGAGCTGTTCGCCCTGGCGCGGCAGGTCTCCAGCGGGCGGTGGGATCAGCTCCGCCTTCTGTTCTGCCTCCGACGCGCTTCGCTCGCCGTTCGATGCCGCCCCGGCCGTGGTGGATTCGCCCGCGGCGCCCCCGGTTGGGAACGTCTTCGGGGTGGCGAACTCTTCAGCCAGCGCATCGAAGGGCTCATCATCGCCGCCAGGGCCGGATGCCCGTTGGTTCACGGCCGGCAGCTTACGGGTGCGGTCAGCGCCTGCGCCGGCGGGGAGCTTCTGCGTGCGCGAGCCGTCCGGCTCATGGGTGACGCCGTCCATGTACGGTTCGTCGCCGTGGTAGCCGAACTCGTCGTGATCCAGGCCGTCCTCGCTGAGCACTGCGGTGTCATCACTGCGGCGCTTGCGGCGCTTCAGCAGAGAGCTCGCCTTTGCAGCTGCACCCTTGGGAGCGCCGTCTGAGCGGTCCTCCGCGCCGCTGCCGGAGCCCGGTGAATGCTGAGCGCGGCGCTCCTCTCGGCTCGGCCGCGGAGCAAGGCCGAACCGGTCGCGTTCATGCTGCTCATCCTGCCCATGGCCCACCAGCGACAGGTACACGTCCTGCAGCTTCGGCAGGATCGCACCCACCGGGGTGGCGGTGAGCACCAGCACCGCGAACAGCGCCAGAGCAACGGCGAGGATGATCACCAGCCACCCGGGAACCAGCGCTGCCAGCGGAGCCGCCACGAGATAGCCGAACACTCCGCCACCGCGACCGAGCGCCGCCACCCCGTCGATCGGCTTCGGCATCTTCGCGGCCACGGTGGCAATGGCGCAGAGGGCGCCCACCATCATGAGGATGCCGATGCCGATGCGGGTGTTCGCGGCCACGAAGTCTGGCCGGCGGAACATGCGCAGCGCCCACCCGCCAAGCAACAGCGGAAGCACCACGCCCATGATGCCGAAAGTGGATGCAGTCACGGTATGCACCGCGGCGAACACTGCTCCGCGCACCTGGAACCATTCGGGGATCGCCACGATCAGGGCGAGCAGCAGCAGGAACAGCGCGTAGCCGTCTCGGCGCTCCGCGCGGTCCACTTCCCAGCGGACGACCCCGATTCCGCGGATGAAGCCGCCCACGGCGCGTGCCGCGCCGAGATAGCCCGTCCGCACAGCGCGGATGGGCAGAGGAAGCGTCGACGGCTGGGGCCCGCTTGCACTGCGTGAAGACGCGGAGCGGCTCGATGCCTTCGACGCACGTCCGGGGGAAGTCGTCCGTGTCGCCATGCGCTCCACAGTACCCGAGCCGGGGCTCAGGCCCCGGAATCTGCGGCCGAGCGCGGCTTTCAGGCCTCGATCACAGTGGGGATGATCATCGGCCTCCGTCGCAGCCGCTGGCTTGCGTAGCGGCCCACAACTCGCCGCATCGCCTGCTGCAGCTGGTGGGTGTCATGGCCCCGCTCATCCTCGATGACGCGAGTCAGCGCAGCCTTGATCTCCGGCTTCAGCTTCTCGAAGACGGCATCATCTTCGGCGATGCCGCGCGCAAGGATCTCCGGGCCGCTGATCAGCTCACCGGTTTCGGAGCTGACCACCGCGAACAGCGAGATGAAGCCTTCCTCACCGAGGATGCGCCGATCCTTGAGGTCCGACTCATCGATCTCCCCCACGCTGGAGCCGTCCACATAGACATAGCCGCATTCAACATCTCCCACCACGCGTGCGTGGCCGTCACGCAGATCCACCACGCCGCCGTCCCGGATCAGCACGATGTTCTTGCGCGGCACACCGGAGGCGTGGGCGATGTTGCCGTTGGCGATCAGGTGGCGCACTTCGCCGTGCACCGGCATCACATTCTTCGGCTTGAGGATGTTGTAGCAGTAGAGCAGCTCGCCTTCGCTCGCGTGCCCGGACACGTGGACGCGAGCGTTCGCTTGGTGCACCACTTCTGCGCCGAGCGCCATCAGCCCATTGACCACGCGAAACACATCGGTTTCATTGCCTGGGATCAGCGAGGAGGCGAGGATGACCACATCCCCCTCCCCCACGGAGATCCGATGGTTGCGGTTGGCGATGCGGCCCAGCGCTGCCATCGGCTCCCCCTGGGAGCCAGTGCACATGAACACGATCTTGTCATCCGGGATCGAGTCCGCTTTGCGGATATCAACCAGGGTGTTCGGCGGCACAGTCAGGTAGCCCATCTCCGCGGCGATGGTCATATTGCGCACCATCGAACGGCCCACAAAGGCAACTTTGCGGCCGTGTTTCACAGCGGCGTCGAGCACCTGCTGCACCCGGTGCACGTGGCTGGAGAAGGAGGCCACCACTACTTTCTGGCGGGAGCGCCCGATGATGCCGTCCAGCACCGGGCCGATCTCCCGCTCCTGCACGGTGAAGCCGGGCACCTCAGCGTTGGTGGAGTCCACCAGGAAGAGATCCACCCCCTCCTCACCGAGGCGGGCAAATGCTCGAAGGTCCGTCAGCCGGCCGTCCAGGGGCAGCTGATCCATTTTGAAGTCCCCCGTGTGCAGCACGGTGCCCGCCTCGGTTCGGATCGCCACCGCGAGCGCGTCCGGAATCGAGTGGTTGACCGCTACGAACTCGCAGCTGAATGGTCCGAGCTCCTCGATCTGCCCGGCATCCACCGCCATGGTGTATGGCGTAATGCGATGCTCTTTGAGCTTCGCCTCGATGAAGGCGAGGGTGAGTTGGCTGCCCACCAGGGGGATATCCGGCTTCAAACGCAGCAGGTAGGGCACCGCGCCGATGTGGTCTTCGTGGCCGTGGGTGAGGACGATCGCCACCACATCATCGAGCCGATCCCGGATGTAGCTGAAGTCCGGCAGGATCAGGTCCACGCCGGGCTGGGACTCCTCCGGGAACAGCACACCGCAGTCCACGATCAGCAGCCGCCCGTTGATCTCGAACACGGTCATGTTGCGGCCCACTTCGCCGAGACCGCCGAGCGGCACGGTGCGCAGGGTGCCGCGCTTGAGCTTCGGCGGCTGGTTCCCGGGGCGGGTGAACGGGGTCATGAGGCTCCTGCCTTCTGAAAAGGTGCAAGGATGCCCGGCAGGGCATCGGTTGAGGCGTTGATCCGGGCCACCTGGGATTCGTCTGCGGGAGTGAGCGGCAGGCGCACTCCCGGGTGCGGGATCACACCGAGGTGGTGCAGCGCATGCTTGACGGCAACGGCTCCGGGCACCTGGTTCATGATCGCGTCGATGTAGGGGATGCGCGCGTGGTGGATCCGCTGAGCGGTGATCAGGTCCCCGCGCAGGGCTGCGTCGAGCTGAATACGGTCCAGGGCGCCGGTGACGTGGGAGACCACGGAGACGATGCCGGAGGCGCCAACCGCCATCCATGGCAGGTTGAGAGCATCCTCGCCGGAGTAGATCTCCAGGTCGGTGATGCGCATGATGTCCGAGCCTCCGTGGATGTCCCCCTTGGCCTCTTTGATCGCCTTCACCGTGGGGATGCGGGCGAGCTCACGGCTGGTCTCCCAGGTCAGCGGGATGCCGGCGCGGCCGGGGATGTCATACAGCATGATCGGCAGGCTCGTCGCAGCCGCGACGGCGGCAACGTGGGCGCGCACACCCTCCTGGGTGGGCTTGTTGTAGTACGGAGTGACCACCAGAAGCCCATCCGCCATGCCGGTGGCGGCGGTGGCGCGGGCGAGGTCCACCGTGTGGCGGGTGCTGTTGGAGCCCACTCCCATCACGATGGTGACGTCCGGTCCGGCGGCCTTGCGCACGGTCTGCAGGATCGCAAGCTTTTCGGAGTCGCTGGTGGTGGGCGATTCGCCGGTGGTGCCGTTCACCACGAGCATGTCATGGCCGGTCTCCAGCAGGTGCTGGGTGACGGATGCAAGCGCGCTGTGATCCACCTCGGTGAGGTCCTCGGTGAACGGCGTGATCATGGCGACCCCGAGGGTGCCGAACACGCCGGGAGTGTTCTGAGCTGTGGTCATGGTGGTCTCCGTCGGTTACGGGGGCAACAGCGTCAGGGGGCGACGCGGCCGCCCTCATTGAATGCCTCATAGGTGAGCGGCATCTTCTCAGCGAAGAACGCCTCCATCTTCTCCGCCACCATTTCGATCTCCCGCTGAGGGAAGGAGGGGAAGTGCGTGCCATCGCGCTGGGTGCGCAGGCTGAGGAAGTTCATCATGCTGCGCGCATTCATAGTGACATACATGGAGCTGAACAGGGTCAGCGGCAGCACGCCACGAGCCACCTCGCGCGCCACACCTGCATTGAGCATCTGCTGATAGGACTCAAACGCCGCACGGGAGGTCTCCTGGTATTCGCGCTGCACGATCTCGTGCTGCTCAGCGGTGCCCTCGTAGAAGTCATAGGCGCCGGGCTTCCCCTTCTGGATGAGCTTGCGGTCCTCACCGGGAACGTAGAAGATCGGACGCATCTCACGGTAGCGACCGGACTCCTCGTTGTAGGAGGCGATGCGGTGGCGCATGAACTCGCGGAACACAAAGATCGGCGCCTCCACGTAGAAGGTGAAGCTGTTGTGCTCGAAGGGGCTGCCGTGGCGATCGCGCATCAGGTAGCGGATCAGTCCGCGGTCGCGTTCACTGACCTCAGTGCCCACATCGCCGAGGGACTGCTCCCCCAGGGTGGATACGCGGGCTGCGTAGAGAACATCTGAATCAGCGGCCGCAGACCTGATGAGATCAACGGTCACATCGGACCGGAATTCAACTCCACTCATGGCTCAAGCCTACGCCACTGCTTTGCGGTCACGGGCGCTTCGCCAGTGCTTTCCCAGCGATGCCGGGATAGCCCCGTATTCCTGGGACGGGACGGCACCCGCCTATCCGACCCGGTCAGACAGGGTGCTCATCTCGGATGGTGAGTGCCGGATCAACACCGGCGTTCAGCGATTATGCTGGGCGCCTATGCTGACCAGGAGTTCCCTATGACCGCGCACCTCCCGGCTTCGGATTCAGCCGCACGGGAGGTTCGGCGGCGCGGGCATTCGATCGGCTTCGCCACCGGGCTGTACGCAATCTCTTTCGGGGCGCTCGCCACGGCTTCCGGACTCACCGTCTGGCAGGCAATCATCCTGAGCGCGGTCCTGTTCAGCGGCGGCAGCCAGTTCGCGTTCATCGGCGTGGTGGGCGGCGGCGGCAGTGCGTTCTCCGCCGTCTCCGCCTCCACCCTGCTCGGCCTGCGCAACACCGTGTACGGGGTGACGCTCACCCCGATTCTGGAGCGCGGCGGCATTCGGGGAATCGCCCGCTCTGTGCTGACGATCGACGAATCCGCTGCGAACGCCCACGCAGCGCCCTCCACTGAGCTGAAGCACGTGGGCTTTTGGACGGCGGGCCTTGCTGTCTATGCCTGGTGGAATCTGTTCACGATCGTGGGTGCCCTGGCCGGCTCTGTGATGACCGATCCGGGAGCATGGGGGTTGGACTGCGCTGCGGCCGCCGCGTTCCTCGCGCTGCTCTGGCCGCGGCTGGCAAGCCGCGACGCCGCAGCACTGGCGGTGGCGGCAGCATTCACCGCTCTGCTGCTGACTCCGGTGCTGCCCGCGGGACTGCCGGTGATCTCCGCGGCTCTGGTAGCTCTTGTGGCCGCGCTGCTTCCCCGCAGCCGGGAGGTGGCCCAGTGAGCACATCCGCTCTGTGGGGGGCGGTCATCATCGCCTCGCTCGCCTCATTCGCTCTCAAGTGGCTCGGCTATCAGATCCCTATGTCGCTGCTGGAACGGCCGCTGATCGCTCGGATGTCCGCACTGATGCCGATCGCCCTGCTCGCGGCACTGGCGGCCACGCAGACCTTCACCGCCGGCACCGCACTCGTGCTCGATGCGCGCATCGTGGGCGTGCTCACCGCAGGCATTCTGCTGTGGCGCAGGGCTCCGTTCCTCGCGGTGATCCTGGCCGGAGCTGCCGCCACGGCGATCACGCGCCTGCTCGGCTGGGGCTGAACCCGACCCGAGCGGATCGCCCCGTCGACCCGGCTGCTGCGGCCCAAGCTCAGATGGCGAACAGCTGCTCCGCGCTGCGCAGCAGGTGCGCCATCTCCTCGCGGCGCAGCAGCTGATCCGGCCGCACCCGCCCATCTGGCACCAGCTGGTCAGTGATCAGCCCCGCCTGCTCGGCCCAGCGCAGCGCCGACGCGTACCGGTGCTCCACCGGAACATCCGAGAACGCTGAGGGAGCATCAGGGTCAGGCGTGGTGCCCGCTGCCTTCTGATGCCGAGCAAGCGCCACACCCAGCAGCCGGAAGAAGAGGGCGCAGGCCTCGCCGCGCGAGATCTGCTCGGTGGGCCGAAAGTTCGCGTCGAAGGTGCCGAGCACCACGCCCTGCCCACGCATCCACAGGATCTCCGTGCGGTCCTGGGCATTCTCCGGCACATCGCGGAACGGCTCCAGGCTGAGCGACGGGTACTCAGGACTTCCGGCGAACCGATAGAACAGCACCGCGGTCTCAGCGCGGGTGATCACCTCGGCTGGACGGAAGGGGCCATCCGCGGCGGGGTCGATGATGCTCCACTCCGCAAGCCAGTCGATGTCCTCCGCGTACGGTGACTGAGCCCAGTCCGCACCGGATGGACGCTGAGCTCCGCGCCGGGCCAGCAGCGGAGCGGCGGCGCCGCCGATCACCCCGCCGATCACCAGCCCGCCGATCAGCACGTATCGGCGGGGAGTGCGTGCCGGAGCATCCGCCTGCTGCGCATCCTCGGCTTCCGACTCGGTCACAGCCATCGCATCTCCTTCATCCGCTGGATCAGCGCCCAGGACACCAGGAGGTTTCCCCAGCCGGACAGGTGGATGCCGTCGGTGCCGCGCAGCGGGGTGGGCACGATGCCCTGCTCCCGTTCACGCAGCGTGTCCGGGGCTCGGAGCAGGTCGAGCTCCCAGATCGGATCTGCCCGCAGTCCGGTGTCGCTGGTGAGCAGCTGCTGCACATCGATGAACCGCTCCCCATACATCGATGCCTGAACACGGTTGATCTCAGCCACGTTTGCGATGATGCCCGGCTTCTGCAGATCATTGCGGGTCACCCACTGTCCGAGCACGATCACGCCCCCTTTCGGGTCCTTCGCAGCGGAGACGAGCTGGTCCACGTCATCGATGACCTGCTCAAGCTCATGCAGGTTGTTCTTCCCGGTCCACACCACATGGCGGGCGTCAGCGGTGGCCGCCTTCCAGTCGGAGATGAACTCGGCGCTCTCAGCGCTGATCTGCGCGTCACGATCCGCTTCGAACCACCACCGGCCCCGGTCATCACCGGTGAGGGTGCCGTGCATCGCCCCCACGGTTCCGGGGCAGCGGAAGGTGGGAAGGCCCTTCGCTGAGGTGCGCACCCGCACCTGCTGTTTGGCCCCGCTGTAGCCTGTCGGCAGCTCCACCACCGGTGTGGCGAGGCCCCGCAGGATCAGGGTGTGCGTGGAGCTCTGCGCACCATAAGCGAGGTTTCGCACCTGCACCGGATTCATCGCCAACGTGAGCTCTTCATGCACGAACACCGGCTTGGGCGTGTATTCCGCACCCAGTCCGCCCTCCATGGAGCTGGATCCCCACAGCGCCACCGGGATCGCCTCGGCCGGGCGGGCAAGCGCGCGGGCAGCAGCGAGATCGCGCGCGGAACGAGCGGCAGTCAGCCGAGAAACAGGAGCAGGCACGCGCTGATTCTAGTCACTTCGGGCGCTGCCGATCGAACCGCTTGGCTGCTTCACGCATAGCAGCCCGGGCGGCGCTGCGCTCCCGATGGGCTGAATGCGCCATCGCCAGATGGAACCGCGGCTGCCAGGCGTCCGGGCACGAGTCCGCGGCCGAGCGCGCGTCGGCAATTGAACGCCACTCGTCCAGGCTCAGCTGGTTGAGCCGCTCATCCTTCAGGGATGCTCGACCCAGGCGTTGCATCGCTGCACCGAACTGGAGTTCGCGCACAATCGCCCACAGGCTGATCGCACCGATTCCGATGAGGGCGATCCCCAGTCCGATGCCCACCGGGGTGGCTGATCGGAGAAAGCCGTAGGCGATCCAGCCGATGCCCCAGATGAACCCGGCGCACAGCAGCACCAGCAGCGCAACGAGCAGCTTCTGACCGCGAGCGCCGCTGGCAGGAGCAGGAGCTGAGTCCGTCATGGAATGCTCAGCCCAGGTTGAGGATGTTCTCCAGGCCCACTGTCAGGCCCGGCCGGGAGATGACCTCACGCACGCTGAGCACAATGCCGGGCATGAAGCTCACGCGGTCGAAGGAGTCGTGGCGGATGGTGAACTGCTCCCCGGTGTTGCCGAACACGATCTCTTCATGCGCGGTCAGTCCGCGCAGCCGCACCGCATGCACATGGATACCGTCCACCTGCGCGCCGCGGGCACCGTCCGGGTCCGTTTCGGTGGCGTCTGGGACAGCTCCCAGTCCGGCAGCAGCCCGGCCCCGGGCGATTGCGCCGGCTGTGTGGATCGCGGTGCCGGAGGGAGCATCCACCTTGTTCGGGTGGTGCAGCTCGATGATCTCCGCGCTCTCGTAGAAGCGGGCGGCCTGCTGCGCGAAGGTCATGGCGAGCACCGCGCCGATCGCAAAGTTCGGTGCGATGATGACGCCCACGCCGGGGCTGCGATCCAGTGCTGCGCGGACTTCCCCGCGGGAGTCGTCCGTCCAGCCGGTCACACCCACCACGGCATGGATTCCATGCTCCACAGCGAACAGAACATTCTGCTTGGTGGCGTCCGGGACGGTGAGATCAACGACCACATCCACGCGCTTGTCGCCGTGATCATCCAGCAGATCCTCAAGGCTGTCCTGCCGGGTGAGGGCAGCAACGAGGTCGATGCCCTCAGCCGCGTCAAGAGCTTTGACGGCCTCGGTTCCCATACGGCCATGGGCGCCGAGGACTGCGGTGCGGATAGTGCTCATACGGTGATCTCCTCAGAGGTTGTGGTCAGTGGGCGCGGCAGTGCGCCGGCAGCGGTCTCGGATAGGGGGCCCACGTCAACGCGGACGCTGAGTCGATCAGTCATGTCCCGCGCCAGGTCCTGTACCTGCTCGACCGTGACGGTGGTGAACGCGGCCAGCGCCTCATCAACGGTGCGGTAACGCCCGTGCAGCAGCTCCGCGGTGGCCAGGCGGCCCATTCGGGAACTGGTGTCCTCCAGGCCGAGCGCCATGGAGCCGGTGATCTGGCCGAGTGCCCGGTCAAGCTCACGCTGGCTGATGCCGCGTTCGGCCATGGTCTGCACTTCGCTGACCAACAGATCCGCCACGAGGTTCGCGCTCTTAGCGCGGCACGCGCCGTACAGGCCGATCATGCCCGCATCCCGATAGGACGAGTGGAACGAATACACGCTGTAGGCGAGTCCGCGCTTTTCGCGGATCTCCTGGAACAGCCGGGAGCTCATGCCGCCACCGAGCGTGGACATGAGGATAGCCATGGCCTGGCGGCGCTCATCAATCGCGGTGATGGACTCACCGCCGATGAACACATGGGTCTGCTCGGTGTCGCGCCGCAGCCTGCGGGTGGGACACGCTGTCACGCTGACCTGAGGCAGATCAGTGTGGTGCGGCATCGTGTGCTGATCAGGGCTGCGACGCGGACTCGGCAGCATCCCCTCCCGCAGCTCCCATCCGCCCGTTGCAACCGCCTCCAACAGCAGGTTCTTCAGCTGCTCATGGTCCACATCTCCCACGGCGGTGACGATCAGATTCTCTGGCCGGTAATGCTGCGTGTAGTGGGCGCGCACATCCTCAACACTCACCGCCATGACCGTGTCCGGGGTGCCGCCCACGGGGCGGCCGAGCGCGGTGGTCGGTCCCAGTGTGTCCGCCAGCAGAGCTTCGTGGCCGATATCGGTCGGATCGTCTTCGGCCATGGCGAGCTCTTCGAGGATGACCTCGCGTTCGGTGAGGAACGCGTCGGCCTCCAGGGCTGAGCTGGTGACCATGTCCGCGAGCACGCTGATCGCCATCGGAAGGTCCGTGGAGCGGACGCGCGCGTAATAGCAGGTGTGTTCCTTTGCGGTGACCGCGTTCGCTTCACCGCCCACTTCGTCGAAGGCAGCAGCGATGTCCAGCGCTGACCGGGTGGGTGTTCCCTTGAACAGCAGGTGCTCAAGGAAATGGGTGCTGCCGGCGTGTTCAGCGGTCTCATCCCGCGAACCGACCGGCAGCCAGAAGCCGACGCTCACACTGCGAACACTGGTGTCCTGCTCGGTGAGGAGGCGGATCCCTCCGGGCAGAACGGAACGGAGAATGCGGGAGCCGTCCGCATCATGGAGGACCTGGTCAAGGCCCGGCTGGTCACATGTCAGAGGAATGGGCACCCGACCACTCTAGCCGCGCTGCGCCTGAGCATGCAGAAGCGGCCCAGCACCGCCATGATGCCGGGCCGCTTCAGCGGGAACGATCAGTCCTCTGCGCTCTCCTTCGCCGGGGCATCGCCCTCAGCGGAGTGGGCATCGTCCTCGACCACTGCCAGGGAGATCTTGCCGCGGGCATCGATCTCGCGGATCTCCACTTCGATCTTCTGGCCGACGGAGACCACGTCCTCCACGGAGTCCACCCGCTTGCCGCCGTTGAGCTTACGCAGCTGAGTGACGTGCAGCAGGCCGTCCTTGCCCGGGGTGAGGGAGATGAACGCACCGAAGTCCACCACGCGCACTACAGTGCCGAGGTAGCGTTCACCGGTCTCCGGCACCATCGGGTTCGCGATGGCATTGACGGCTGCGCGGGCGGCCTCAGCGGAGGGGCCGTCCGTGGCGCCGATGTAGACGGTGCCGTCATCTTCGATGGAGATGTCCGCGCCGGTGTCATCCTGGATCTGGTTGATCATCTGACCCTTCGGACCGATGACGGCGCCGATCTTGTCCACCGGGATGGTGACGGCGAGCACGCGCGGTGCGTGCGGGCTCATCTCATCCGGCTGATCGATCGCTTCGTTGAGCACCGAAAGGATGTGCAGGCGAGCATCGCGAGCCCGGGACAGTGCGCCGCTCAGCACCGATGAGGGGATGCCGTCGAGCTTGGTGTCCAGCTGGATCGCGGTGATGAACTCGCTGGTGCCGGCCACCTTGAAGTCCATGTCACCGAAGGCGTCTTCCGCACCGAGGATATCGGTGAGGGCCGCGTACTTGGTCTCACCGTCCACAACATCAGAGACGAGGCCCATGGCGATGCCGGCCACCGGGGCGCGCAGCGGCACACCGGCGTTCATCAGGGACAGGGTTGCGGCGCACACGGAGCCCATGGAGGTGGAGCCGTTGGAGCCGAGCGCTTCGGACACCTGCCGGATCGCGTACGGGAACTCCTCCCGGCCCGGAAGCACCGGCATGATGGCGCGCTCGGCGAGCATGCCGTGGCCGATTTCGCGGCGCTTCGGGGAGCCGACGCGCCCGGTCTCACCGGTGGAGAACGGCGGGAAGTTGTAGTGGTGGATGAAGCGCTTGTGAGTGACCGGGCCAAGGCTGTCGATCTGCTGCTCCATCTTCAGCATGTTCAGCGTGGTGACGCCCAGGATCTGGGTTTCGCCGCGCTCGAACAGAGCGGAACCGTGAACCCGCGGCAACACTTCAACCTCAGCGGTCAGCTCGCGGATGTCCGCGAGGCCGCGGCCATCGATGCGGAAGCCGTCGGCAAGGATGCGCTCGCGCACAACCTGTTTGGTGAGCGCACGGAAGGCACCCGAGAGCTCCTTCTCGCGGCCTTCGAAGTCATCAGCGAGGGACTCCTCGATCTCCGCCAGGAGAGCGTCTGTCGCCTCATCCCGCTCCTGCTTGCCGGCAATGCTCATCGCCTCGGTCAGGCGGGCCTTCGCTGCCTTCTCCACGGCCTCGTAGGCATCATCCTGGAAGTCGAGGAACAGCGGGAATTCGCGCACCGGCTTCGCCGCCTGCTCAGCGAGCTCAGCCTGCGCCGCGCACAGGGTGCGGATAAAGGTCTTGGATGCCTCCAGACCCTGGGCCACCACCTCTTCGGTGGGCGCCACAGCCCCCTGGTCCTTGATCAGGGTCCAGGCGTTCTCGGTGGCTTCGGCCTCCACCATCATGATCGCGACGTCATCGCCCACCATGCGGCCGGCAACAGCCATCGAGAACACGGCCTCATCGAGCTGACTGAAGGTGGGGAAGGCGATCCACTGACCACCCTCCGCGTTCGGCATGAGGGCGATACGCACCGCGCCGATCGGACCGGAGAACGGCAGACCGGAGATCTGGGTGGAGGCGGAAGCGCCGTTGATGCCCACCACGTCGTACGGATCCTCCGGGTTCACAGCCATCACGGTGAGAACCACCTGAACCTCGTTGCGCAGGCCCTTGACGAAGGACGGGCGCAGCGGGCGGTCGGTGAGGCGGGCGGCGAGGATCGCGTCGGTGCCGGGGCGGCCTTCGCGGCGGAAGAACGAGCCGGGGATGCGGCCCGCAGCGTACATGCGCTCTTCCACGTCCACGGTCAGCGGGAAGAAGTCGAAGTGCTCCTTCGGCTGGCTGGACACAGCGGTGGCCGAGAACACCATGGTGTCGTCGTCGAGGAAGACGGATACGGCGCCGGCTGCCTGCTGGGCGAGACGACCGGTCTCAAAGCGCACCTCGCGCTTGCCATAGGTGCCGTTGTCGATCACGGCGATGGTGGACTTCACGTTTCCAACCATTGTTTCTCCTTGTGCGGCCCGGGCTCGGCCATCGTCAGTCGCACACGCTCCCGCTCAGCGGGCTGCGGGTGTCACTGCCGAGGACCGACCCGTCGCGGGCCGTCTTGTTCGGGGTTCTTCGAGTGGCGAGCGGATGCAGTGAAAACGCCGCCTACCCTGATGGTAGGCGGCGTTCCTGCATCAGCGGCGGATGCCGAGGCGCTGGATCAGCTCGCGGTAGCGTTCGATGTCCAGCGACTGGAGGTAGTGGAGCAGACGCTTGCGCTGGCCCACGAGGAGCATCAGGCCGCGACGGCTGTGGTGGTCATGCTTGTGCACCTTGAGGTGCTCGGTCATGTATTTGATGCGGTGCGTCAGCAGAGCGATCTGCACCTCGGGCGAACCGGTGTCACCCTCGCTGCGACCGAATTCCTTGATGATCTCCTGCTTTGCTGCAGAGTCGAAGGCCACTGGCTCTCCTCAGGTTGTTGCACGGCGCACCGGGGCTGGTTCTCCCGGGCTCTACAATCCGTGGCCGGTAGGACGGCAAGCCAAGGGTATCAGCGGGCGGAAGCGGGCGGAACGGCGAGCGCATCCAGTGTGCGTCGACTCACCTCAACGTCCTGGTTCATCTGCCGCACCAGCTCATCCAGCGAATCGAAGGCGAGCGTGGGACGCAGCCTCTCCACGAACTCGACGCGCACGAGCTTGTCGTAGAGGCTGAGCTCATGCGACCCGTGCACGTAGGTCTCCACCACGGTGCTGAGCGGCCCGTCCTCGAAGGTGGGATTCGTGCCCACGGAGACCGTGGCCGGTGCGCCGGTGATGGACGCGTCGGGGCTCGTCGGGCTGGTGGGCACCTCCACCGTCAGCAGGCCCGCGTAGACGCCGTCCGCCGGCACCAGGCCCTGCGGGCGTGCGCTGAAGTTCACGGTGGGAAAGCCGAGTTCACGGCCCCGCTTGTAGCCGTGCCGGACCACGTCGGATACGGAGTGGTAGCGGCCGAGCATACGCGCGGCATCGCCGACCGCGCCAGCGGTGATGGCAGCGCGGATCTCACTGGAGGAGATGCGGTCGCAGGCGGGGCTGTGGCCGAGCTCGTCGACGATCAGCACCTCGAAGCCGAGCCGCCTGCCCAGCTCCTGCATGGTGGTGACATCCCCCGCATTCGCACGCCCGAACCGGGAGTCCTTGCCGATCACAACGGCACGCGCGTGCAGCAGCTCCACCAGGAATATCCGCACAAAGTCCTCGGGGCTGTGCTGGGCGAACTCACGGGTGAACTCCACGTCGATCACGCCGCACAGGCCCGATTCGCGCAGCAGACGATTGCGGAAGCCATAGTCGGTGATCAGGGGTGGATTCGCGGTGCCGGTCATGACATGGCGGGGGTGCGGGCTGAAGGTCATCGCAATCGGGGCGAGGCCGCGGTCCGCGGCTGCGCTGCGCAGCCGACGCAGCACATGCTGGTGGCCCAGGTGGACTCCGTCGAAGTTGCCGATGGTGACGATGCTCGCCGGCAGGTCAGCGGGGACCTCGGACACGGCTGTCCAGAGCTGACCTTGATCCACGCGACCCCCTTCGTCCGACTTCTCCTGCCGTCCCAAGCCTAGACCCCGGACCAGGCTGACATGCACGCCCGACCACCGGCGGAAGCATTCACCAGCCCCGCGCCGCCGGCGGAGCAGCGCTGCGCGTTACGCGTCACGAACCCTGGTCACCCAGCGGTCCGGCCGATAGAATCGCGGCAAGCACGCCTGTATCCCAGGCGCGCGCTCGACCATACGCACCTGAACAGGCGCTCGTGAACACCGAAGAGGACGACTGCATCGATGTCGACTGCGACCACCCCAACGCGTACGCGGGGGCGCCGGATCGTTCTGATCCTTGCCGCTCTCGTTGCTGTCATTGCTCTGATCGCTGCTGGCGGCACCGTCGCCTACGCCAAGCAGTTCACCGGCAAAGCGCTGCCCGGCACCACCGTCATGGGTGTTGATGTGGCAGGCAAGAACGAAGAGCAGATCGCACGTCTGCTCGCTGATCGCGAAACAGGAGTCACCGTCACCGTTGACACCGACGGCGCAGCCCGCGAAGTGTCACTGGAGGACCTCGGCATCCGCCTGGACCCGGCAGCAAGCGCCAAGAACGCCGTCTCTGGCAGCTCGTCCTTTGTGGACACCGTGGCGGCAGCGCTGAGCGGTGAGCGCCCGGTGGCGCCCGTGCTCTCCTTCGACCCGAACCGGGCGGAGTCTTTTGCGAAGTCTCTGGTGCCCGCTGATCAGGTCGCTGCTGTTGACGCGTCCCTGGCCTATGACGAATCAGCTCGCGAGTTCACAGTCACCCCGGCCCGGAACGGCACCGGTGTGAACCCGGCTGAGTTCGTCGCCGAGCTGGAGAAGCACGCTCCTGAACTCACTGACTTCACCGTCAAACAGGAGTTCTCACCGATCACCCCGGTGCTGACCACTCAAAAGGCCGAGGCAGCCCAGGCGAAAGCCAATGCCCTGCTCCAGAACCCGATGTCTGTGAAGGGCCCGAACGGCCAGAAGTTCACTGTCACCAAGGCTGACCGCAGCCGCCTGATCACCGTGAAGCCCACCGCCGCCGGTGACGACTTCGAAGTGAGCGTCAACAAGTCCGAGGCTGAGGCTTATGTGAAGGCGATGACCAAGGACATCGACGTTGCTCCGAAGAACGGGGTGGAGGGCGTCATGGAGGACGGCTCCACGAAGATGCTCACCCAGAAGGTGGACGGCCTGAAGGTCACGAACGCGGATGCGGTAGCGGCGGAGTTCGCTGCTGCGCTCGCTGAAGGCAAGGAGTTCTCTGCGGAGTTCGAGACTGAGACGGTCACCGCCGAGGTGAAGAAGACGGAGATCAAGAAGGACGATTCGTCGGATAAGAAGACCGGCCTTCCTGCCACTGCCCCCGAGGAGGCGACCACCGGCGGCAAGTGGATCGACATCAACCTGACGAACAAGACCATCACCGCCTACCAGGGTGACCAGGTGGTGTACGGCCCGATCAAGATGGTGGACGGGAAGCCGGAGTACGAAACCGTCACCGGCACCTACGAGACCTACCTGCGCTACGACAAACAGGACATGACCAATGAACCGCGGTACCCGAAGGGGCACCCGAAGCACTACTACACGAAGGATGTTCCCTACGTGCAGTACTTCCACCGCGGCTATGCGATCCATGGCGCTCCGTGGCGCTCAAGCTTCGGCTTCTCCGGGTCTCATGGGTGCGTCAACCTGCCGGTGGCCGACGCGAAATGGTTCTATGACTGGGCACCGATGGGCACCACCGTCTCCTCCCACTACTGAGTGCGTGAGAGCCGGCGCTCAGCAGTTCACTGCTCGGGGAAGACAATCGCCGGTTTGAGCGCCCCGCGATGGGGCTCGACAACGGCGGCGAGGCGTCCGCTCCGGGGGACGATCGCAGCCGCAGGCGTTCCCTCCAGCTCCCGCAGGGGGATGTTCTGCCCGAAGCTGAGCGCGCGGGCTTCCTCGTCCGTGACCGGCGCAATCGGCAGCAGCTGGGCCGCGGCTTCACCAAGCCCGAGCAGTCGGATCGGCGAGTCACCCTCTTCCGCTCGCGGGGCGTTCCGCTCCGGGGGCTGCGGCGCGCCGTCAACACTCCACGCACCCACGTGAGTGCGGCGCAGCGCGATCAGATGCCCGCCCACCTCAAGCGCGGCTCCGAGATCGCGGGCGAGGGCGCGGATATAGGTGCCGCTGGAGCAGTCGATGACCGCGTCCACATCCACGAAGACGCCGGTGCGGCGCATCTGCAGCACATCGAACCTCGTGACGGTGACTGGCCGCGCCGCCAGCTGCACATCCTGTCCTTCGCGCACTCGCGCGTAGGATCGTTGGCCGTTCACCTTGATAGCGGACACCGAGCTCGGCACCTGCATGATGTGCCCGGTGAACGGTGTGATCGCAGCATGAATTGCGCTGTCCGTCAGCGACGATGCGTCCGCCGCCGGTCCCACCTGCTCCCCCTGGGCATCATCAGTGATGGTCGCAGCACCGAGCCGGATTGTGGCCCGATATGTTTTCGCCAGGCCTACGGCATAGGTGAGCAACCGGGTCCCCGCCCCCACTCCCAGCACCAGCAGACCCGTGGCCATCGGGTCAAGCGTGCCCGCATGGCCCACCTTCTTCGTAGCCAGGTGATAGCGCAGGCGCGAGACCACGTCATGGCTGGTCATGCCCTGGGGCTTGTCGATGAGGGCGATGCCTGCCGGCGCAGCGGAAGCCATGGCGCTCAGCGCTCCTCGCCGTCCGCGTCCTTGTAGGCGTGCTCTCCGCCGGCGTACGACTTGCCTTCCTTCAGGCGGGCGAGCTCAGCATCTCGGTGACGCGCCTCCACGAGCAGATCATCGATGGTGGCGGCAGTCTCCGGGATCGCATCTTCGATGAACTCCAGGGACGGGGTGAGCCGGATGCCGAGCTTCTTGCCCACTTCACTGCGGAGCATCCCCTTGGCGGAGTCCAGCGCGGCCGCGGTGCCGACGCGCTCATCCTCCCCGCCGAACACGGTGTAGAACACTGAGGCGTGCTGGCCATCTCCGGTGACGCGCACGTCGGTGATCGTCACCCAGCCCAGACGGGGGTCTTTGACCTTTGAATCGAGCGCGGTGGCAACGATCTTCTTGATGCTGTCCGCGATACGGCGGATACGGGGGTTAGTGCTGGACATGATGGTCCTTTCAGCTGAGGTCGGTTCGACTGCTCTTCACAGCCACGATGATGTCACGGTCGATCGAACGGTCCACGCGATGGCGGAATTCCCCATCGTCGGTGAGGACCCGCAGATCAGCGGCTTCAAGCGCGCGGGCGGTGTCGGGCCATGGTGCCGTATGGCGATTGATGGCGATGACCAGGCTCGCGCCCGCTGTCATGGCGCGCGTCCAGGCAGGCAGAGCCGCGTCGAGCAGTCCGAGCGGTGAACGGTGCAGCATTGCTTTCGCCCCGGTTGTCTTCGTCCGCGCTCCATGCTGCACTCCGTAGGGGAGGTCCGCCACTACCGCATGGACTGTGCGCTGCGGGATGAAGGAGCCGAGCTGAGCTGTATCTGCTGTATGCAGGGTGATGTGCTGCTCCAGGCCGTCCTTCTGCTCCTGTTTTGAGCGAGCGAAGCGCGCCGAGAAAGATGCGCCGCTGAACCCGCTGGGCAGGGTGAGCCGCTGGGCGGTCGTGGTGTGCTTGAAACGGTTGTCCCGCAGCCAAGCGGTGAGGAAGCCTCGGTAGAGCTCAGCATCCTTTTTGTCCACGTCCACTCCGATCGCATCCAGACCCCACATCGCCGCCTGATTCAGGGTGGTGCCGCGCCCCGCCACCGGGTCAAGCACGGTGAATCGGCGGGAAGCGGAGGCCGCTCCCCTGCCCGCGCGGCCTGCTGCCGCCGGCGCGTCGCTGGATCCGGTCAGCAGGTCCCGGTCAGCGCTGGCGGCCAGAGCCAGGTTCAGCATGAGCGCGGTGAACAGCTCATTCGTCTTGCCCGGGTATTTGAGGATGGTCAGCAGGTCCGACGGCAGGCGGTCAGCGTTCGGCGCAGGCACCGGCAGCAGCACCGGCAGGTCAGGGATGTCCTCCAGCAGGTCCCCGTCACGGGCGGCTCCCGGAGCCGGCATTCGCCCGATTTCACTGAACAGTGCCATCACATGTGCGGAGCGGGCGATGGCACCGAGGATGCTTGCGCGCAGCTGACCGTCATCCGCATCGGTGACGTCCTCGCGCAGTCGCAGCCGCAGCGCGGGAACGCCCAGCGCAGCCGTGTTTTCGATGCTCTCCAGCAGTCCTGCATGGGTAAGGTTGAGAACGCGTCGGAGTTCAGCAGCGGCGAGGGCCGGCGTGTGCTGCCCGTACACGCGGTTCGCGGCGGGGGTGAGCAGAGCGATCAGGTCAGCGGCCATGGGTGAGGTCCGTCCAGGTCGGGTATGGAGAGTGAGTGAGGCCCCGCGCGCTCAAGGGTGCGTGCGGGGCCTCAGCCGAGAGGCGGTGTGCCTTACTTCTTCTGCGGTTCGCGCGGCTTCTCCACCATGTGGTAGGTGGTGATGAGGTCACCTTCCTGGAGATCGTTGAAGGATCCCAGGTTGATGCCGCATTCGAAGCCTTCGCGGACCTCGGTCACATCGTCCTTGAAGCGGCGCAGACCGGAGATCTCGAGGTTCTCCGCCACCACCACGCCATTGCGGGTGATGCGCGCCTTGGCGCCGCGGTCGATGGTGCCGGACATGACCATCGAACCGGCGATATTGCCGAACTTGGAGGAGCGGAAGATCTCGCGGATCTCCGCGGATCCCATGTCCTTCTCCTCGTACTCCGGCTTGAGCATGCCGAGCAGAGCGGATTCGATCTCGTCGATGGCGCGGTAGATGACCGAGTAGTACTTGATCTCCACGCCTTCGCGCTCCGCGTAGTCGGCGTTCTGCCCCTCGGCGCGGACGTTGAAGCCGATGATCACGGCATCGGACGCCATAGCGAGGTTGATGTTGTTCATCGTGATCGCGCCGACGCCGCGGTCGATGATGCGCAGCTGCACATCCTCGCCCACCTCGATGCCGAGCAGAGCCTCTTCGAGCGCTTCCACCGAACCGGATGCATCGCCCTTGAGGATGAGGTTGAGGGTTTCGACCTGTCCCTGCTCCATGGCCTCCTTGATGTCCTCGAGGGACATGCGCTTGCGGGTCTTCGACAGCGCAGCGGCACGCTGGGCAGCCTCGCGCTTCTCTGCGATCTGACGGGCTGTGCGCTCATCAGCCGGCACGATGAACGTGTCACCCGCACCGGGCACGGAGCTCAGGCCGAGCACCTGGACCGGGCGGGACGGGCCCGCTTCTTCCACCTGGTTGCCGTCCTCGTCGAGCATGGCTCGGACGCGGCCGTGGCCGGTGCCGCAGACGATTGCATCACCCACCCGCAGGGTGCCCTGCTCCACCAGAACGGTGGCGACGGGGCCGCGGCCGCGGTCAAGGTTCGCTTCGATCGCCACACCGCGTGCGTCGCGGTCCGGATTGGCACGCAGATCCAGCGCTGCGTCAGCAGTCAGCAGGACTGCTTCGAGCAGGCTGTCGATGTGCAGGTTCTGCTTGGCGGAGACGTCCACGAACATGGTGTCGCCGCCGTACTCCTCAGCCACCAGGTTGTATTCGGTGAGCTGGGCGCGGATCTTGTCCGGGTTCGCATCCGGCTTGTCCATCTTGTTGACGGCAACCACGATCGGCACGTCAGCGGCCTGCGCGTGGTTGAGCGCCTCAATGGTCTGCGGCATGACGCCGTCATCCGCGGCCACCACCAGGATTGCGATATCGGTGACCTGGGCGCCGCGGGCACGCATGGCGGTGAACGCCTCGTGACCCGGGGTGTCCACGAACGTGATCGGACGGTCTTCGCCTTCATGGTCCACATGCACCTGGTAGGCGCCGATGTGCTGGGTGATGCCGCCGGCTTCGCCAGCCCCCACGTCAGCACGGCGGATCGCGTCGAGCAGGCTGGTTTTGCCGTGGTCCACGTGACCCATGACGGTGACAACCGGCGGCCGCGGCAGACGATCCTCATCATCCTCAGCCTCGAGCTCGCCCTCCAGGTCGATATCGAACTGCTGAAGCAGCTCGCGCTCCTCGTCCTCTGGCGAGACGATCTCGATCTTGTAGCCGAGCTCTTCGCCGAGCAGGCGGAAGGTGTCCTCATCCAGGGATTGGGTGGCGGTGGCCATCTCGCCCATGGCGAACAGAACCGTGATCAGCGATGCCGGGTTGACGTCGATCCGCTCAGCGAAGTCCGAGAGAGATGCGCCGCGGCGCAGCCGGATCTTGGTGTCACCGGTGCCGCGCGGAATCTGCACACCGCCCGGAGCGGGTGCCTGCATCTGCTCGTATTCCTGGCGCTTAGCGCGCTTGGACTTCCGGGAGCGGGCGGGCTTTCCGCCGCGGCCGAAGGCGCCCTGTGTGCCGCCGCGACGACCACCGCCGCCGGGACGGGGACCCCCGCCTGGGCGCGGACCGCCGCCGAAGCCGCCGGGACGACCCGGACCGCCGCCGCGGCCACGGCCGCCGCGACCGCCACCGGATGCGGGACGCTCAGCTGACGGCGAATGGGTGGGCATCATATTCGGATTCGGGCGAGGAGCGCCCGGACGTGGCCCGCCGGGGCGAGGACCGCCCGGGCCGGCCTGACCGTCACGGCGCTGCGGGCGCGGGCCGCCCGGACGCGGCATACCCTGCGACGATGCGAACGGGTTGTTGCCCGGACGCGGTGCACCGCCATCGCGACGCTGCGGGCGCGGGCCGCCCGGACGCGGCATACCCTGCGAGGACGCAAACGGGTTGTTGCCCGGACGGGCTGCGCCCGGCTTCGGAATCGGCGGAGTGGCACCCGGCTTCTGTGCACCTGACTTCTGTGCACCTGGCTTCTGTGCACCTGGCTTCGCGGGCGCTGGCTTCGGGGCGGACGGCTTCTGTTCAGCCGGCTTCTCAGCCGCAGGCTTCTCTGGTCCCGGCTTCGGAGCAGAAGGCGTTTCAGCAGCGGGCTTCGCTGCCCCCGGCTTGGGCGCGGCGGGCTTCTCTGCAGCGGACTTCTCCGCTGCAGGCTTCGCTGCCCCTGGCTTTGCTGCTCCCGACTTCTCAGCTGTCGACTTCTGGGGAGCCGGCTTCTTCGAGGTCGCCTCCGATGCGGCCTCTGCCTTCGGGAATGCCCCGCGCACGCGGCGGGCAACCGGAGGCTCAACGGTTGACGAGGCTGAGCTGACGTACTCGCCCAGATCCTGCAGCTTCTGCAGAACTTCCTTGCTCGTCACTCCGAGCTCTTTGGCGAGCTCGTGAACGCGGACTTTAGCCACAATTCTCCTGTCTCGGTCCGCCCGGCCGAGTCAGGACGGCGCGGACCATTAGCTCCTGTGGGTGCTCATTGGTGAGTACTCATCGGATGTCCATTGGTGTTCTACCCGCTTCCAAAGGTGGTTCGGTTCCTTACGAAGGGTTCACTCGAGCGCGCAGATCCGCAACGAAGGCGTCAGGGTCCACCGGCTCCCGGAAGGAGCGGGCGAAGCCGCCACGCTTCAGCGCTGAGTCAATGCACGGGCTGGCTGGATGAATCCATGCTCCCCTGCCGGGAGCGGTCCCCTCATGGTCGAGCCGGAGAGAGGTCCTCCCGCTCCGAGGGGCCAGCGAGCGCACTGCACGCACGAGCTGGCTTTGGGCATCGCGTTCACGACACCCCACGCAGGTGCGCATCGGGGCGGTATGGACCTGATCAGCCATAACTCCCCGCTTCACTCCCGCTTCCAGCCTGTCCAGTCTACCCGAGAGCCGTTCACCACCTCTATGAGCGAGCTCGCTCTGCGGGGTGTGATCGCTCACCCGGTCTGCCACGAGCCGCTATCAGCTCCAGCGCTGCCGTGGCCGGCTCCGGCATCCGGTCAGACCTGCTGGGTCAGTCCTCCTGGCCGGGGGTGCGGATGTCAATGCGCCATCCGGTGAGCTTGGCAGCGAGGCGGGCATTCTGCCCTTCCTTGCCGATGGCGAGGGAGAACTGTCCCTCGGAGACGACGGCCCGCACCTGCCGATTGGCCTCATCGGTCACGATCACACTATCCACCCGGGCGGGTGAGAGCGCATTGCCCACGAATTCGGCCGGATCATCCGAGAAGTCGATGATGTCGATCTTCTCCCCTTCCAGCTCGTTCATCACGGCGCGCACCCGTGAACCCATCGGGCCGATCGCGGCGCCTTTCGGGTTCACCCCGGGCACGGTGCTGCGCACCGCGATCTTCGAGCGGTGCCCCGCTTCTCGGGCGAGGGCCATGATCTCCACGGTGCCGTCTGCGATCTCGGGAACCTCCAGTTCGAACAGGCGGCGCACCAGGTTGGGGTGGGTGCGGCTGAGCAGGATCTGCGGTCCTTTACTGCCGCGTCGGATATCCGTGATGTAGGCGCGGATGCGCGTGCCGTGTGAGTAGTCCTCACCTGGAACCTGCTCATGCGGTGGAAGCTCCCCTTCCACCGTGCCGAGATCCACGTACACCATTGTGCGGTCACGGCCCTGCTGGATCACGCCGGAGACCAGCTCGTCAGCACGACCAGAGAACTCTCCCAGAACAGCCTCATCCTCCAATTCGCGGATGCGCTGGAAGATCACCTGACGGGCGGTGGCAGCAGCCACGCGCCCGAAGCCCTCCGGGGTGTCATCCCATTCCTCCAAGAGCACCCCGTCCTCATCGCGGTCCTCCGCTATCACCGTCACAGCGCCGGTGCGATCATCGATGTCGATGCGAGCATGGCGCGCCGGGTGCGGGGTGTGGTGATACGCGGCGAGAAGCGCCTGCGAGATCGCGTCGAGCAGAACGGGCATGGGGATCTCACGTTCACGCTCAAGCAGGCGGAGTGCGGAGAGGTCGATGTCCATGGGGTCCTCCTTGGTCTGGCCCGGGGCGGGCGGTGCAGGTGGGCGCTTCGCAGACGGAAGGCCGGTGGTCAGGGTGGATGAGCAGCAGCCTCAGGCGCGGAAGTCGAGTTCGATCTGGGCGCTGCTCAGGTCAGCGAGGGGAATCCGGTGGATTCCGGGGGTGTAGCGTTCCGCCGACGGAGCGGAGCTCCCCTTCTTCTTCGGCTTGTGCGGCGGCTTCATCACGTCGATCACCAGGGTGTCCCCTTCCACCTCCGTGAGCCGGCCGTAGAACTCGCGGCCGTCCGCAGCAGCACCGGAGAGCAGACGGGTGCGAGAGCGTTTGAAGTGACGCAGCTGCGTCAGCGGCCGGAACACCCCCGGAGTCGTCACCTCCAGAGTCGAGGGGCCCTCACCAATCAGCTCGGGGTCATCGTCCAGCAGCTGGGAGATCTCCTCCGACGCGTCCGCCACGGTGTCCAGATCCACCGAACCGATCTCATCCTCCGGCAGATCCACCGTGATGACCACGCGGGTGCTGGCGCCCACGCGTTGCGTGCGGAGGTCTTCGCAGATCAGACCATGACGTTCCAAGATCGGCTGCACCGCGCTCCGCAGCCGCTGATCGTCTGCCTTCGGAGGGATCGCCATGTGCCTCGCCTTTCCTGTTATCGATTGTGCTCGCCCAGCAGGGCCAGGTGATGAGACTAGTCTATGACCGGATGAGTCCGCCGCCCACCGGGCGCGGAAGTGACGGAGAGGAGCCGCGTGGCCGCTGAATGGAGCCGACGCCGGGCATTGCGAGGATCGCTGGTGCTCGCAAGTGCGGCGCTGAGTCTGCCCGCGCTGAGCGCCTGCCGAGTAGGCCCGGTCGCAATCGGCCAGCCCGAGGCCTACTCCCCTCCCCCGCCCGGCATCGACGAACAGTACCGCCGGGATGCGGTCACAATGCTCACCCGCACCCATCACCTGGCCCAAGACCTGCTCAAGGCGCCATCCCCGGCCCCCGAACTCGCTCCGGACACCCCCCTGCACGCATTCGTGCTGCAATGCTCACTGGCAGCAGCCGCCCATGGTGAGGCGATGCGCACCGGAGCCGAGAACAAACAGACAGCGCAGTCCGCGAGCCCGGCCGCATCAACCGCAGCTGCAACAGACAGCAGCGCCTCAGTCACCGACCTGATCACGGCGCTGACAGAACAGCGCGCACTGCTGATCAACGCAACCGTTCAAGTGTCCGGCTCGCTGGCGCGGCTGACCGCGTCGATCGGCGCATGGAGCTGCTGGGCGCTCAGCCGGGCCCACCGGATCAGCCCCTCGCTCGAGCTGCCGGCGCCGCCCACCACTGCCGAGGTGACGCCCACTCGCCCGGTTCCCACCTCTGACCCTGCCTACATCGATCCGCAGGATGCAGTGCCGGACCAGCTGACCGCGGCACAGGAGCATGAATGGTTCGCCGCGTATGCGCTCGAAGTGCTCGCGGCACGCTCCCCGCAGAATCAGCGCAGTGCACTGACCAGCCGGATCCGCCAGCATCGCCGCCGCGCAGCGGACTATGGCACAGCGGCCGCCGCGATCGGCTCCGAACAGGTGGCGCAGAAACCCGTGTATGACCTTCCCGGGAGCGGCCGCGCCGATGAGCAGCTGGCAGCGCTGTCCACCCGGATCTCCGAGCAGTCACTCACCAATGCGATCCGCCTCAGTTCACTGATCACCTTTGAGCAGCGCGCGCCGTTCATCGCAGGATGGGCATCCGAAGGAGGCGTCTTCGGTACGCTCACAACCGCGCTCACCCCAGAGCCCGGCCTCGCCGTCGACTAGCCGGGACACCGGGCTCCACCATCGCACTGGAGGCTCAGCCGCGCACCTGCGCTGCTTCTCTCACCCGCGCACCTGCGCGAGAACCTCCTGAACCGCCGCGTCCACCGGCACTTCCTCCGTGGTCCCCGCGGCACGGTCGCGCACTTCAACGACCCCGTTCGCCAGGGAGCGCCCCACCACCACGGTGGTGGGCATGCCGAGCAGCTCAGCATCCTTGAACTTCACGCCCGGCGATACCTTCGGACGGTCGTCATAGAGCACCTCAAGCCCCTCGGCCTCCAGCGCTGCAGCGATCTCCTCAGCTTTCTCGAACGCAGCCTGGTCCTTGCCGGTGGCAAGGATATGCACATCCATCGGGGCGATGGCTCGCGGCCACACAAGCCCCTTGTCATCGTGGAAGGTCTCCACAATGGCTGCCACCGCACGGGTGACTCCCACACCGTAGGAGCCCATCGTGACCGCCTTCTGCTTGCCGTTCTCGTCAAGCACCGTCAGGCCCAGCGCCTGGGCGTACGCGCGGCCCAGCTGGAAGATATGGCCCATCTCCATGCCGCGGGTGAGGCTGAGCGGCCCGGAGCCGTCCGGAGCCGGGTCCCCATCGCGCACATCAGCCACTTCGATGAACGCATCGGCATGGAAGTCACGCCCCGCCACCAGGTTGATCGTGTGCTCGTCGGCGCTGTTGGCGCCGGCCACCCACACGGTGCCATCCTGCGCTCGAGGGTCCACCAGCACCCGCACACCATTGCCGCCCCGCTCGGTGTCAGCGCCGAAGCCGGCCGGGCCGATATAGCCCTTGACGAACTGGGGGTGCTTCTCAAAGTCCGCCTCCTCAAAGGGGCGAACCTCCGCGGGAGAGAATGCTGCCTCCAGGCGCTTCTCGTCAGCATTGCGCTCACCGGGGATCATGACCAGAACCGGCTCCTCGGTGCCGTCCGGGTGAGTGAGCACGTAGGCAAGCGCCTTGAGGGTGTCAGCTGCTTCCCATGCGCGACCGTCCGAGCGCGGCGTGTTCTCGTTGAGGAAGTCCACCAGGCCAGCGATAGTGCCGGCGCCCGGAGTGCGCACGTTCTGCGCGGCAGGAAGCTCAGCGATCTGCTCCGCGCTCAACGGCTCAGGGGCCACGGTGGTCACAGCTTCCACGTTCGCAGCGTAGCCGCCGGGGCTCATCACTATCGTGTCCTCCCCCACTGGAGTGGGGTGCAGGAACTCCTCGGAACGGGAGCCGCCCATAGCGCCCGCATCCGCTTTGGCGATCACAAACTCCAGGCCCAGCCGGGTGAAGATCCGCGTGTACGCCTCACGCATCGCCAGGTAGGAGCGCTCCAGTCCCTCATCGTCGATATCGAATGAGTAGGCATCCTTCATGATGAACTCGCGCACTCGCAGCAGCCCTGCACGCGGCCGGGCCTCGTCACGATACTTGTGCTGGATCTGGTACAGCGAAACCGGCAGATCCTTGTAGGAGGAGAACATGTCCTTCACCAGGAGAGTGAACATCTCCTCATGGGTGGGCGCGAGCAGGTAGTCCTTCTCCCGGCGATCCTTGAGACGGAACAGGTTCGGGCCGTAGTCCTCCCAGCGGCCCGTTGCCTCATATGGCTCGCTCGGCAGCAGCGCCGGGAACAGCAGCTCCTGACTTCCCGCAGCATCCATCTCTTCACGGACGATCTGCTCCACCTTGCGCATCACCTTCAGGCCCAGCGGCAGCCACGTGTAGATGCCGGGGGCGGCACGGCGGATGTATCCGGCGCGGACCAGCAGCTTGTGGCTGGCCACCTCGGCATCGGCCGGGTCATCACGCAGTGTGCGAATGAACGCCGTGGACATACGGAGCATCGAGTCAGCCTCCTGGACGCGTGGATGGGATGCCGGGCCAGTCTACCGCCAGGGCCAGTCCACTAGGCTCACGGGGGACCCCGTGAAAGGACCACGATGTCAGACCAGAGACCCCCGTTCGACCCTGACCCGCAGCTGGTGGAGCTGATGCGCCGCCTGCTTGCCGCGGGACCGGACGGGCAGAGCCCGCAGGAGATGCTGCGCCGGATGCGCCAGGAGCTGAACATGTTCCTGCTGCACTACGAGTTCGGCCTCAAGGAGATCGAAACGAAAGTGGAGATCCTCAACGAGGAGCACGCTGCGCTTGCCGCGCACAACCCGATCGAACACGTGAAGACCCGGGTGAAGAGCCTGGAGTCGCTGCTGCAGAAGATGCAGCGCATCCAATGCCCGCCTGAGCTCGACGCGATCCGCGCCTCCATTCAGGACATCGCCGGGGTGCGGATCACCTGCCGCTACGTGTCTGACTGCTACCGAGTGGCGGACATGCTGTCCGCCCAGCAGGACATCACCATGCTGGAGCTGAAGGACTACATCCGCACTCCCAAGCCGAACGGGTACCGATCGCTGCATCTGATCGTTCAGGTGCCGGTATTCCTTGCCTCCGGAGCTGTTCAGGTGCCGGTGGAGATCCAGATCCGCACCATCGCCATGGACTTCTGGGCAAGTGCCGAACATGAGCTGATCTATAAGTTCCGCGGAGACTTGCCGGAACACCTTGCCAGCACGCTGCGCGAGATCGCACTGACCGCAGCGGACCTCGATGCGCAGATGACTCAGATCCGAACCGATGCCGGCGCCGATCCGGATCCGACCGTCAGCCAGCGTCCCGCTCAGAACAGCAGCGTGGCCACTTCGCCCACCTGACGGAAGCCCGCTGCGTCGTAGGCGCGCCGGGCTGGGGTGTTGAAGTCATTGACATACAGGGTCACCTCGGAGGCGTGATCGGCGCGCACCAGCGGAACCAGGGCCGCCATCGCCTCCCGGGCAATGCCCTGCCCGCGGTGGGCGGGGTCCGTCCACACACCATGGATCTGCGCGGTGTTCTGGAACAGCGCCCCCACATCCGCTTTGAACACGAGCTCATCACCGCGGCGCACAATATAGGTGCGGCGTTCGCGGATCATCTGCTGCACCCGAGCCCGATAGGAGCGGCCCCCATCGAACCGGGTGGGGTCCACGCCCACTTCCTCAATGAACATCGCCACCGCCGCCGGGTACACCAGCTCGGCCTCCTGCGGTCGAGCTGGCCTCAGCTCTTCGCTGAGCAGGCACTGCGGGGCGGCCGACGCGGCCAGCAGCGGCTGCCTCCACCGTTCATCGCGCGGCTTCTGAATGCGGTCCCGCAGCCGTGTGAACAGGTCCCGCACGGCTGCGCTGTCCCCCGTGATCGAGGAGAACCGGGGATTGCGCATCAGCGCACGGTCTGCGAGCGCGTCCAGCTCGGCGGGGCTCACGCTGCCGTAGAGGCTGAGGCTCACCCCATGCCACAGCACCGCGGTGATCTCACCGCCGGTGAACAGGCCTGAGAATTCGCGGCCCAGTGTGAGACTGGAGCGGATCTCCTCCAGCCGGGCGCCGGCCAGGGCATTCAGCGCCGGGGACTGGGCAAGAAGGCCGAGTGCGTCGCCCGCCGTGTGCGAGGTGATCGCCCGTACACCCTCCTGCGGCCGGCGGAACAGGCTGATCATCGGCGCGTCATGCGCCGACCGAAACCTCGGGGGCGCCGCTCTCCCCCATCTCCGCAGCGATGCGGTTCGCCTCCGCGAGCAGGGTGGGAACGATTTCGGCTTCGGGCACAGTCTTGATGACTTCACCCTTCACAAAGATCTGTCCCTTGCCATTGCCGGAGGCAACTCCGAGGTCAGCCTCGCGCGCTTCGCCCGGCCCGTTCACCACGCAGCCCATCACAGCCACGCGCAGCGGCGCCTCGATGTGCTTGAGCCCCTCGGTAACCTCCTCCGCAAGGGTGAACACGTCCACCTGGGCGCGGCCGCAGGACGGGCAGGAGACGATGTCCAGCTTGCGCGGCTTGAGGTTGAGGGATTGGAGGATCTGGTTGCCCACCTTCACCTCTTCCACCGGGGGTGCGGAGAGAGACACGCGGATAGTGTCCCCGATGCCTTCACCGAGCAGGATGCCGAACGCGACCGCAGACTTGATGGTGCCCTGGAAGGCGGGGCCGGCCTCGGTCACGCCGAGGTGCAGCGGCCAATCCCCCTCCTCGGAGAGCTGCCGGTAGGCGTCCACCATGATCACGGGGTCGTTGTGCTTCACGGAGATGGCGAAGTCATGGAAGCCATGCTCTTCGAACAGGGACGCTTCCCATTTCGCGGACGCCACCAGCGCTTCGGGGGTGACCCGGTCTCCCTTCATCATGCGCGGATCGATCGATCCCGCGTTCACACCGATGCGCAGCGCGGTGCCGTGGTCGCTCGCCGCCTGCGCGATCTCCTTGACCTGGTCGTCGAAACGGCGGATATTGCCGGGGTTCACGCGCACGCCGGCACAGCCGGCTTCGATCGCAGCGAACACATACTTCGGCTGGAAGTGGATGTCCGCGATCACTGGGATCGGGGACTTCATCGCAATGATCTTGAGCGCGTCGGCATCCTCTTGGCGTGGGCAGGCCACGCGCACGATATCGCAGCCGGCGGTGGTCAGCTCCGCGATCTGCTGAAGCGTCGCGTTGATGTCATGCGTGGGCGTGGTGGTCATCGACTGCACCGTGATCGGCGCGTCTCCACCCACAGCGATGTCCCCGAGCTTCACCATGCGGGTGGGGCGGCGCGGGGAGATGACCGGGTTCTCGCGGACGGACGGGATGCCAAGGCTCACTGCGGTATTCACCCGTCCATTATCTCCTGTGCTCTGGTGGAAGCCCACCGGTGCACCGAATCTTCACGCTCAGCGGCCGAACAGGGTGATCGGTTTGACGATGTCCGCATAGAGCAGCAGCACGCTCATGGCGATGAACGCCAGCGCAACCGCGTTGGTGAGCGGGAGCAGGCGGGACATGTCCACCGGGCCGGGATCCGGACGGCCCCGCAGCCGAGCGATCTGCCTCCGCACGCCTTCGATGAGCGCACCGAGCACATGACCGCCGTCCAGCGGCATCAGCGGGATCAGATTGAACACGAACAGGGCCATATTCAGTGAGGCCATCATCGAGAGCAGCATCCACGTCCGCTCCTTCATCTCGAACCCGGCCACCTCGGCTGACGCCACCTCGCCGGCCAGGCGGCTCACGCCCACCACTCCGAGCGGGCCGTTCGGGTCCCGCGGCTGGTCGGTGACAACCGTGACCGCAATGTCATAGAGGCGCATCGGCAGGGTCAGCACCACCGTCGCGGTGCCGGAGAAGGTGCGCCACAGCATCTGCGGCAGGTCGGTGATCGATCCGCGCTCCATTGTGGGCGTTCCGGAGACGCCGAGGAACCCTGCCTGCTCCGTCTGCACAGCTCCGTCCGGTCCTGTGACCGGGGCGCCGTTCGCATCGAACTTCACCACATCATTCGCGATCGGCGTGGCGGTCACGGTCATGGGGGCGCCGTCACGGATCAGGTCGATGGTGACGGTCTGCGCTGGGTGTTCGCGGATGATGCGGCTGAGATCCGCGAAGTCGCTGACTGCTTCGCCGTTGATCGCGGTGACCACGTCACCGGGCTTGATGCCTGCGGCGGCAGCGGGCGCGGCCGGCATGCCGTCACAGGATGCGTCAGCCGGAGCGGAGGCTGGCAGCACGCACGCGGACACGGTGCTGATCTGCGCAGAGGTGGTGGGCATGCCGAACCCGAACAGCAGGATCGCCAGGAACAGCACGGACAGCAGCAGGTTCATCACCGGGCCGCCGAGCATCACCGTGAGCTTCTTCGGCACGCTCAGCGCGCTGAAGGTGCGGTGCTGTTCGGCCGGATCGTACTGAGCGGCCTCCCACTCTTTTGCTTCCTCGCTCATCTGCTGGAAGAAGCCGGTGGAGTCCTCGCGGATCGTGCCGGGAGCATCCCCTTTGTGCGGCGGGTACATGCCGATCATGCGGATATAGCCGCCGAGCGGAATCGCCTTGATGCCGTATTCGGTCTCGCCCCGCCGGCGGGACCAGATGGTGGGGCCGAATCCGATCATGTATTGGGTGACGCGCACCCCGAATCGCTTCGCCGGCACCAGGTGGCCTACCTCGTGCAGCGCAATCGACACTGCGAGCCCGAGCGCGATCGCGATCACACCGAGCGCGTACAGCAGAACGCTCATCCGCGTTGGCCGATCAGCTGGTGGGCGCGAGCACGTGCCCACTGCTCCGCATCCTGCACGTCCTGCACACTGCGGGGCGCCGACGCGGGCGAGGCCGGATCAGTGATGACCGCCTCGAGGAGGTCCACAATGTCCAGGAATCCGATCCGCCCCTCATGGAAGGCATCCACCAGCTCTTCATTCGCGGCGTTGTACTGCGCCATGCGGGTGCCGCCGTCGCGGAAGGCGCGTCTGGCGATGCGGACTGCGGGGAATGTGTCCTCATCCAGCGGTTCGAAGGTCCACTGCTGCGCCTGGCTGAAATCGAGCGCGGCGGCAAGGTGGTCGAGCCGATCCGGATAGGCGAGCGCCCAGCCGATCGCCAGGCGCATATCGGGCGGGCTTGCCTGGGCGATGGTGGAGCCGTCCACCGCGGTGACCATGGAGTGCACGATGGACTGCGGGTGCACCACCACCTCCACCCGTTCCTCGGGCAGGTTGAACAGCCAGCACGCCTCGATCACTTCCAGCGCTTTGTTGACCAGGGTGGCGGAGTTCGTGGTGATGACGCGCCCCATCTCCCAGGTGGGGTGGGCAAGCGCCTGCTGCGGCGTCACCTCCGTCAGCTCATCGCGGGTGCGGCCGCGGAACGGGCCGCCGGAGGCGGTCACCACCAGGCGGCGCACATGATCGGGCCGGATCCCCGCTAGGCATTCGGCAATCGCGGTGTGTTCAGAGTCCACTGGCAGCAGCTGGCCGGGCGCGGCCGCGCGAGTCACGAGGGATCCGCCCGCCACCAGGGTCTCTTTGTTCGCCAGCGCCAGTCGGGCACCGGATTCGAGCGCTGCCAGGGATGGCGCAAGGCCCACGGAACCGGTCATGGCATTGAGCACCACGTCCCCCTCGCCAAGATCTCCGGCGGCGGCGATGACCGCGTCCGGCCCGGCAGTGAACTGCGGCTGGGCTACTCCTGGTGCGCATTCGGCCAGGGCCCGCTGAACGGCGTCAACCCGGGTCTCATCGCTGAGCGCCACCCGTTCAGGCCGCAGACTGCAGATCTGCTCAGCGAGCTGCTGCGGGCGGGTGCCGGTGGCGGCAAGCGTGTGCACCCGCGCAGTGTCCGGGTACCGGGACAGGACATCCGCGGCCTGGGTGCCGATGGAGCCGGTGGCTCCGAGCACGGTGATGCGGCGGCGCGGGTGCGAGCGGTCCACCGGATGCGGCATCACGGAACTCTGCTTCACGGAGCTGGGCTTCACGGAGCTGGACGTCACCGAACTCTGCGTCACGGGACAGAGGCCATCACGGTGGCCACGTGACGAAGGTAAACATCAACCACCGCTTCACGGTAGCCGTCCGCGCCGGTGCGGCGGCGGAACGCAGCGCGGCGCACATCGTCCACGCTCAACGGCAGCCCCTCCGCGAAATAGGCCTTCAGCTGGTTGCACAGCGCGTCCACGTCATCGCGGTCATACGCGGGCTCGCCGGTGCCGGCAGGTGCGAACCGCTGCCCGATCGGCCGGTCCAGGCGTTCACGCAGATACTCGGCGCGCTCAAGCAGGCTGTCCACCCAGGCGTCCTCACCCTGTTCGGCGATCGCCGCATCACGCTTCTGCAGGGCGAACGCGTCGCTCAGCCGGTCCAGGGCCTCATCGATCACGTCGAAGTCGTAGCCGCCGCGCTCGGTGGTGAAGCGGGTGGCGGAGATCGAATCGGGGTCGAACTCTCCCTGCCCGGTCTCATACTTTGCGCGGGCACGGGAGAGGAACTCGTCCACTTCGCGCACGCTGTAGCCGTTGCTGAACCGACCGGCCCGTTCAAACGAGTTGCTCACGCACTTCTCCTTCGCTCTGCTCCCGTCAAGGGGTCTTTCTGCATCAGTCGGGGACGGCGGCGGAGGCCACCTTCTCCACGCGGGCCACGCGGGCCTCTCGATCTTCACGGCGGGCATCAGACTCGATCACCTCAGCGGCGAGCTGCCCGCACGCACCGTCAATATCGCTTCCGCGGGTATCCCGCACCGTGGTGGAGATGCCGTGGCTGCGCAGCGTCTGCACGAACGTCTTCGCCACTTGGGGGTCCGACGCGGTCCACTTCGACCCGGGCACCGGGTTCAGCGGGATCGGATTCACGTGCACCCAACCGGCACCGCCCTTCTCGATCAGGCGCCGAGCAAGCAGCTCCGCCCGCTCCTTCTGGTCGTTGATGTCCCGGATCATCGCATACTCGATCGATACCCGCCGGCCGGTCGCCTGAAAGTATTCGTAGGCGGCTGAGAGGATCTCATCCACATCGAATCGGGTGTTGATCGGCACCAGCTCGTTGCGCAGCTCATCATCGGGGGCGTGCAGGCTGACGGCGAGCGTCACCGGAATCTGTTCGCGCACCAGTTTGCGCACCGCTGGTGCAAGTCCCACCGTGGACACCGTGATGGCGCGGGCGCTCATGCCGAAGCCCTCTGGTGCGGGCGCGTTCAGGCGGGAGCACACGGTGGCCACCGGCCGGTAGTTCGCCAGCGGCTCCCCCATGCCCATGAATACGATGTTGGTGACGCGTCCGCTCCCCCCGGGGATCTCCCCGCGGGCCAGCATCCGGTTTGCGATCCGAACCTGCTCCAGGATCTCCGCAGCGGAGAGATTGCGGGTGAGGCCGAGCTGCCCGGTGGCGCAGAACGGGCAGTTCATGCCGCAGCCGGCCTCGGAGGAGATGCACAGGGTGACGCGGTTGGAGTAGCGCATCAGCACGGATTCCACCATGGACCCGTCGAACAGCTTCCAGAGGAACTTCTGGGTAGCGCCGTGATCGGCGGCCTGCTGGCTGACCTTGGTGAGCAGGGTGGGGAAGAATCGGTCCGCAAGCTCGGCTCGGCTGTTCTGAGGGAGGTCGGTCATCTCCTCCGGGTCCGTGGTGAAGTGCTCAAAGTAGTGGGTGGACAGCTGTTTCGCCCGGAAGGCGGGCTGGCCCATCTCCCTGACTGCTTCCTGGCGCTCCTGAAGGCTCAGGTCTGCGAGGTGTGCGGGCGGCTTGCCGCGGCGCGTGGGCCGCAGCTGCAGCTGGCCAGGGGCGAGCATGACCTTTTCACCCTTGACCACTTCACGGGACAGATCCGCGGGAACGGCGAGGGGGCTCGACGGATTCGGCTTCTCAGCCATTGGCGGCCTCCAGGATCCAGAGCAGAATGTACAGGGTGGGAACGGCGAGCAGGATTGAGTCGAGACGGTCCATGAGCCCGCCGTGGCCGGGCAGCAGATCGCCCATGTCCTTCACGCCGAGGTCTCGTTTGAGCAGGGACTCAGTGAGGTCCCCGATGGTGGAGATGATGACGATCAGGCCTGCCACGACTGCTCCGAACACCCAGCCGAGCTCAGCTGGCAGCAGCCAGTGTCCCACCCCGGCGCCGGCGAGGATGCCGAACAGCAGGGAGCCGAACATGCCTTCCCAGGTCTTTTTCGGGCTGATCGTGGGCGCCATCGGATGTTTGCCGAACAGCACGCCGGCGATGTACCCGCCGGTATCGCTCATCACCGGGATGAGCACAGCCAGCAGCAGTTTGTGGCTGCCGCCGTCCTGCTGAGCGAGCAGCAGAATGAAGCTGCCCAGGAACGGCACCCAGATGAGGGTGAAGATTCCGGCCACCACGTCCCGCACGGCCATCAAGCCGGTTGCCTCCACCACCCGCCACGTGATCATCACCAGCGCTCCGGCAGCGGTTGAGACCAACAGGCCGTCCGATCCGTAAACAGAGGTGGAGATGACGATGCCCACCGCTGCCACCAGCATCGGCATCACCGGCACGCGGAGGTTGGCGTGGGCGAGCGCATTGGACACTTCGAGAGAGCCGATGACAGCGGCGATCGCGACCACTGCGGGCAGCAGGCTCGGCAGGATATAGAACACGCCGAGCAGCATCAGTCCGAGCAGAAGGCCCACGCCGATGGCGGCAGGCAGGTTCCTCCCCGCGGAGCGGGGACGCTTCGCGGGGATCTCTGGCGCGGCGGCGGCCGCGTCGGGTGCGGTGGTCACAGAACGGGGCCTCAGACGGTGAGGAGGTCCTTCTCCTTGGCGGCCAGCGCCTCATCGGTCACGTCGATGTACTTCTTGGTGACCGCCTCGAGCTCCTTCTCAGCGCGTGCGCCCTCGTCCTCGCCGATCTCTTTGTCCTTCACCAGCTTCTCAATGGCCTTCTTCGCATTGCCGCGGATGCCGCGGATGGAGATGCGGCCGTCCTCCGCCTTGGTCCGAGCGAGCTTGGTGTAGTCCTTGCGGCGCTCCTCGGTGAGAGCAGGCAGCACGATGCGGAGATTGTCCCCGTTGTTGGTGGGGTTCACGCCGAGGTCCGACTCGCGCAGGGCAGTCTCGATGTTCGCCATCGCGGACTTGTCGTAAGGGGTGACGATGACGGTGCGGGCCTCCGGGAACTGCAGCGATGCAAGCTGGTTGAGCGGGGTGGGCGTGCCGTAGTACTCAGCGGTGATGTCCGCAAACATCGCGGCGTTGGCGCTGCCGGTACGGATCGTGGAGAACTGGTCGCGGGTGACCTCGATCGACTTCTTCATACGCTCTTCGGCGTCCTTGAGGATGGAGGAGGTGGTCTCGCTCATGGCGTGTCCTTCTGTCTCGGGTTGCGGTTCGTTGGCGGGGGCGGCGCACAGGCCGCTGCGTCGCATCAGTCCCCTGTGACCAGGGTGCCGATGCGCTCTCCGAGCATGGCGCGGGTGATGGAGCCGGGTGTGTCCATACCGAACACCAGCATGCGCTGGGAGTTGTCCATGCAGAGGCTGAAGGCGGTGGCGTCCACCACCTTGAGACCCTGCTGGAGGGCGTCGGAGTAGGTGAGGTGGTCCAGGCGGGTTGCGGTGGGGTCCTGCTTCGGATCAGCGGTGTACACGCCGTCCACCCCGTTCTTCGCCATGAGCACTTCTTCGCAGCCGATTTCCAGCGCCCGCTGGACGGCCACGGTGTCCGTGGAGAAGTACGGCATGCCGGCGCCGGCGCCGAAGATCACCACGCGCCCCTTCTCGAGGTGGCGCATCGCACGCAGCGGCAGATACGGCTCTGCCACCTGCCCCATGGTGATGGCGGTCTGCACCCGGGTGGAGGTGCCGGCCTGCTCCAGGAAGTCCTGCAGCGCCAGACAGTTCATCACGGTGCCGAGCATGCCCATGTAGTCCGCGCGGCGGCGGTCCATGCCGCGCTGAGACAGCTCCGCGCCGCGGAAGAAGTTGCCGCCGCCCACCACGATCGCGCATTCCACTCCGGCGCTGACCGCTTCGGAGATGTCATGGGCGATGCGGGAGACGATATCCGGATCCACGCCCACCCGGCCGCCGCCGAACGCTTCACCGGAGAGCTTCAGCAGAACACGCCTGCCGTCCGGGTTCGGCGGGATGACCGGGATGGAGGATGTGATCGGATCCGGATCGTGGCTCATGCTGGTCCTTCCGCTGCTGGCAGTCTGTGCGCCGCTGCGGTGCGCGATCAGGCACCGCAAACAGTATCCGGTCAATCCTATCGTGCCTGAGTGGGCATGCCGTGGACAGCGCAGGCCGGACATGGCAAAGGCCCCATCCCGCACTGCGGGATGGGGCCTTCAGCCGAGCTGAGCACACTGCTCACACTGTGAGTGTGCGGCTCAGCCGGTGAATCAGTTGCCCACGCGGAAGCGGACGAAGTCGTTCACGGTGCCGCCGGCAGCCGCCAGGATCTGGCCCACGGTCTGCTTCGGGTCCTTGGCGTACGCCTGCTCCACGAGCACGTTCTCTTTGAAGAAGCCGTTGAGGCGCCCCTCAACGATCTTCGGCAGAGCCTGCTCCGGCTTGCCCTCGTTCTTTGCGGTGTCCTCGGCGATGCGGCGCTCGTTCTCCACCACATCAGCCGGCACATCTTCGCGGGTGAGGTAGGTCGGCGAGTACGCGGCGATGTGCATCGCGATGTCGCGTGCCACCTCAGCGCCGGGCTTGTCCGATGCCACCAGAACACCCACCTGCGGCGGAAGGTCCTTCGAGGTGCGGTGCATGTAGTTGGTGACCACTTCGCCGGCCACGCGGCCGATGCGGCGCACTTCGATCTTCTCGCCCATGGTGGCAGCAGCGGTGGTGAGCTCCTCCCCGAACGGGGTGGCGGAGAGCTCCTCCGCAGTGGTGGCGCCGGACTCGATAGCGGCAGCGAGGGCTGCGTCGCCCAGGGCCACGAACTTGTCGTTCTTGGCCACGAAGTCCGTCTCAGAGTTGATCTCCAGCAGGGTGCCCTGCTGGCCGCCCTCAGCGTCGCGCACATCGGCAACGACGAGGCCCTCGGATGCGGAACGGCCTTCGCGCTTGGCGATGCCCTTCAGCCCCTTGACGCGGATGATCTCGATGGCCTTCTGCTTATCGCCCTCGGCCTCGTCAAGAGCCTTCTTGACGTCCATCATGCCCGCGCCGGTGAGCTCGCGGATCTCCTTGATGTCTGCAGCGGTGTAGTTCGCCATAGCTCAGTTCTCTTCCTTCGCTTCGGTTGCCTCGGCAGCCGGAGCCTCCTCGGCTGCAGCCTGCTCGGCCGGAGCCTCATCAGCCTTGGCCTCATCCTGCTGAACCTCCGACTGCTTGAGGAGCTCCTGCTCCCACTCAGCCAGCGGCTCGGCGTCAACGGCGGAGACGTTCTTCTCGCCGCCGGTGGTCTTCTCGTGACGGGCCTGGAGGCCTGCGGCCACAGCATCGGCGATCACTCGGGTCAGCAGGGTGACAGCTCGGATAGCGTCATCGTTGCCCGGGATCGGGTACTGCACCTCGTCCGGGTCGGCGTTGGTGTCGAGGATGCCCACGATCGGGATGCCGAGCTTGGTGGCCTCGTCAACGGCGAGGTGCTCCTTCTTGGTGTCCACGATCCACACAGCGGAGGGAGCCTTGGACATATCGCGGATGCCGCCCAGAGTCTTCTCAAGCTTGGCCTTCTCGCGGCTCATCATGAGCAGTTCCTTCTTGGTGTAGCCGGAGCCGGCCACATCCTCGAAGTCCATCTGCTCAAGCTCCTTGAGACGGTTCACGCGGGAGGAAACGGTCTGCAGGTTGGTGAGCATGCCGCCCAGCCAGCGCTGGTTCACGTAGGGCATGCCCACGCGGGTGGCCTGCTCCTGGATGGACTCCTGAGCCTGCTTCTTGGTGCCCACGAAGAGGATGGTGCCGCCGTGGGCAACCGTCTGCTTCACGAACTCGTAGGCCTCATCGATGTAGGTGAGGGACTGCATCAGGTCGATGATGTAGATGCCGTTGCGCTCGGTGAAGATGAAGCGCTTCATCTTCGGGTTCCACCGGCGGGTCTGGTGGCCGAAGTGGACGCCGCTCTCCAGGAGCTGGCGCATGGTAACGACTGCCATGGTCGTCTCTTCTTTCTGCGCTTCTGGGCCTCAACGGCGCAGAAGCGGCTCTTCTCGGTTGTTTCCACACCGGCGGGATTGCCGGCATGAGCCTGGTGCCCGGCGCACGTCCCGCTTGCCGACCAGTTCGACAGACCGATGGGACGCGTCGCATGGGATGGGCACGCGAAGTCACTCGCGCGAACGAGTGCTGTTGGCATTTTAGCTCGGCGCTGCTCCCCGGCCCAGGTCTGAGGGCCGGTTTGTGATGAAGCCGCCGAGAGTTCATCTGCGGATCACCTGCCGGCCATGAGCTTGCCCCTGTGCCCGCTCAGTTATCCCCGGCCGGCCCCCGCGCCTTTCCGTGCCGACTCCCGCCGCCGAACACTGAAGCCATGACCGTGTCATTCAGATCCTCCCGCATCCGCAGAGCATCAAACGCTGGCCTATCCCGCCGGGCGCGTACCGTGCTGATCACCCTGACTGTTGGGGCTCTGATGCTGCTGCCAGCGCCGCCGATCGCGTCCGGCAGCGCTGAGGCGCATGGCATTTGGGCGTGGCCGGTGACGGGTCCGCCCACAGTGGAGAAGCTGTTCGATCCCCCCGAGTTCTTCTACTCCGCTGGACACCGGGGCTTGGACGTGAGCGGCAGTTCGCTGACGATTACGGCTGTGGATGACGGAGTGGTGACGTTTGCCGGGCCGGTCGCGGGCAAGCCGGTGGTGTCGATTCGCCATCCGAACGGACTGCAGTCCACATATGAGCCGGTGCGCGCGAGTGTGAAGGCTGGCGATGAGGTGAAGCGCGGTCAGGTGATCGGGCAGCTCGATCCCGCGGCCGGCAAGTTCTCGCACTGTGCTCCGCGGCTGTGCCTGCATGTGGGGGCGAAGCGCGCCGGCAGCTATATCGACCCGCTGCCGCTGTTCGGTGCTGCGGTGCCGAGTGTGCTGAAGCCGCTGGGCGGCCTCTCCCAGCCGTCCGGACCTGGGGCATCTCCAGGCGGCGCCGACGCGTCACCGATCGGCGCCCAGATCGCACACGCGGTTCTGGTTTCAGCGCAAACAGGGCTGCGCTAGGCACGCGGATGGGCTTGGTCCACGGCCGCGCGCAGCCGCTCCGCTGACACATGCGTATAGATCTGGGTGGTCTGCAGACTCGAATGGCCAAGGATGTCCTGCACGCTGCGGAGGTCTGCACCACCCTCGAGCAGGTGCGTGGCCGCGCTGTGCCGCAGCGTGTGCGGCGAGATCCGGCTGCCTGCGCCGCTCTTCGCGGCGGCGGCTTTGACCACCCGTCTCACTTCACGATCACTGACTCGACCGCCGCGCGCGCCGAGCAGCAGCGCATCATCCGGTGTGCTCGCTGTGGCGAGAACGCCCCGGCCATGCGCAAGGTATGCATCCACGGCGTCGAGGGCGGGTCTGCCGACGGGCACCACCCGTTCCTTCGAGCCTTTGCCGCGCACTCGGATCGTCCAGGTGTCCCGGCTGATGCTGGTCTCAGCAAGGCTCACGAGCTCACTGACCCGAAGCCCTGTGGAGTAGAGCAGCTCCAGGATTGCGGCGTTGCGCAGCCCTAACGCGGTCGCCGTCGCGTTCGGCTCTGACGGTTCCGCCGCGGGCGTCCCCGTTTCTGCGAGCGTCTCGGCGTCTGACAGCGGTGCTGGCTCTTCCAGCACTGCTCCATCCAGCATCTGCGCGGTCTGCTCCCGAGTGAGAACAGCCGGCAGACTGCGGCCCCGCTTCGGAGCTCGCAGACGCAGGCCCGGATCGTCTTCAGCATGGCCGTTCTCTAGCCGCCACGCCGTGAAGGTGCGCGCGGCTGCGGAGGCGCGCGCAAGAGTGCTCGCAGCATGGCCGGCGCTGGCGCGTTCGTTCAGCCAGTCGCGCAGCAGGTCCAGGGTGATTCCGCTGCGCTGCAGATGCGCAAACTCCACCAGCCCGCCCACGTCCCGCAGATACGCGGTCACAGTGTGCTCAGAGCGTCCGCGCTCAAGCCGCAGATAACGCTGGAACTGCCCCAGCTCCGCGCGCTGCGACTCGGAGACCTCCAAGCGCTCAATAAGTCCCGAAGCAGCACCGTTCCGCGGGGCCGGCGGCCTCCGTCGGGGGGTGTGCGGGTTGGGCATGGCGTCCTTTTCACTGGCTGGGACTCACGGCCAGTCTAGGACTCCAGCACTCACCCCGCTGCTGCGCTGGGCTTTGTCGATGAATGCCGCACGCGGTCTCCGGTGACCCTGAGCAGGCCCAGATCGCGCATCCGGGCCAGGCTTGCCCGAATCTCCACCTCCGGCAGCTGCACTTCGGTGATCAGTCCGGTGACGGAGATCCAGCTGAGCGGAGGCACCGCCTCAAGGATCGTGCGGTCACGCGCGGAGAGGAAATCCAGGCTGTCTGCCTGCGGCGCGTACACGTTCGTGCGATCGGTGCCGCGCAGCTCGTCAAGAACATCTGCCGCGTCCGTGACGAGCACACCGCCCAGGCTGCGGATCACGTGGTGGGAGCCGGCGCTTGCGGGACTGGTGACGGGCCCCGGAACCGCGCAGATACCGCGCGACAGCGCTGCGGCCGCTCTGATCGTTGACAGGGCGCCGGAGCGGGCGCCAGCCTCCACCACCACGCTCACCTGCGATAGCGCCGCAATCAGGCGGTTGCGCTCCAGGAACCGCCACCGTGTGGGGGTGACCCCGGGCGGCGCTTCGGACACCAGCAGGCCGTGGCGCATCACCGCATACAGCAGCTGCGCGTTGCCGCGCGGGTACAGACGGTCCAGACCCCCTGCCAGCACTGCCACGGTTGCCGGCGTTGGAGCGGAGAGAGCGCCTCGGTGGGCGGCGGCATCGATTCCGTAGGCACCGCCGGATATGACCGGAACTCCCGCAGCAGCCAAGCCCATTGCAAGATCTGAAGCGATCTCCTCCCCATAGGCGGTGGCGGCTCGTGCACCCACCACCGCGACCGCGCGGCCGCGCGAGGCGAGCCGACTGAGGTGGCCCTCGCCGCGAGCCCAGAGACCCACCGGCTGTGACACCTGCAGATCAACAAGCTGGTCGGGCCATTCTTCGCTGTTCGGGGTGATGAACCGGATGCCTGCACGGTCGGCGTCGGCAAGGATCTCCTCGGCGGTGCGCCCGTCCAGACGCAGCTGCCAGCGCTGGCGCATCTGCGCCGCGTAATCGGAAGGGAGCTGCAAGGATGCGCGCTGCTGGCTTGTGCGGTGGCCAGCGCCGATCACGACGGGTTCGTGATTCTGGATGCCGCGGTGGATCGTGCGCTGCAGATCATCTTCGCTGCCGGTGAGTGCCAGGTGCATGGCTTCGATCGGGCCAAGCTCCCAGATGATGGCGCGGGCGGCTTCATCGTTGGGTTCGGCGGCTGCGCTCCAGAACACGCGTGCGGCCAGGTCATCGGTGATCATCGGTCATCTCCTCGGAGCATGAGTGCGGTGCTGACATGGGAATCGGTAGGGCGCTCAGCCCCGTGAAGGTCGGCAAGCGTCCAGGCCAGGCGCTGGATGCGGTCACGGCCCCGCATTGTGAGGGCCCCACGGTCCACGAGGTGGCGGAGGAACGCGTCGTCCGCGGGAGTGAGCGGCATGCGCTCCTGAAGGAATGGGCCGGGCAGGTCCGCGTTCATGCGGTACGGGGTGCCGACAAGGCGAGCTGTTTGCCGAGCGCGGGCTGCCCGGACTCGCTCGGCGATGTCCGCGCTCGCTTCGGGTGGCGGCGCGGCGGGGCCTGCGGGCTTGGCGGGCGGAACACTCACCCGCATGTCCACGCGGTCCATGATCGGGCCGGACAGGCGCGCAGCGTAACGGCGCTTCGCCATCGGGGTGCATTCGCAGCTGCCTTTCGGCCCGAAGTCTTTTCCGCACGGGCACGGGTTGGAGGCGAGCACAAGCTGGAACCGCGCGGGATACACGGTGACGTGATGGGAGCGGTGCAGCCGGATCTCTCCCTGTTCAAGCGGCTCTCGAAGGGATTCGAGCACACGGGTGGAGAACTCCGGCGCTTCATCAAGAAACAGGATGCCGCCGTGGGCGTGGGAAATCGCGCCTGGTCGAGCAATGCCGCTGCCGCCGCCGATGATCGCTGCAGCCGATGACGTATGGTGCGGGCTCACGAACGGCGGCTGGTGTTCAAGTCCACCGTCAGCACGGAACTGCCCGGTCAGCGATCTGATCGCGGCGAGCTCAAGGGCCGCTTCATCGGTGAGCTCAGGCAGGATCGTGGGGATGCGGGAGGCGATCATGGTCTTGCCTGAGCCGGGCGGACCGCTGAGAGACAGGTGGTGCCCGCCCGCTGCCGCGACTTCAGCGGCCAGACGTGCCTGCTCCTGGCCGTGCACCTCGCTGAAGCAGGGCGCGTCGGCCGCGGGGGCAGCAGGCACAGTCCGCAGTGGCAGCGCTTCTCGGACCGGTGGGCGCACAGCCGCGCCGCCGTACATCTCCACCACATTCGCCAAGTGGCTGACCGCGCGGATCTCGATCCCGGCAACCAGGCGTGCCTCATCAGCGTTGCCGTCCGGCACCACAGCCCAGCGGATGCCGGCATCCCGAGCGGCGAGCAGGGATGGCAGCACACCCGGCACCGGGAGCACGGAGCCGTCCAGGCTGAGCTCACCGATATGCACCACATGCTCACCGCTGCCGGAGGGAACCGCGCCCTCCGCCTGGAGAACCGCCACCGCAACGGGCAGGTCGAACCCGGAGCCGGACTTTCTCATCCACGCGGGCGTGAGGTTCACGATGAACTTCGCCTGCCCCACCCCGGGGTGGCCCGCGTGCTGGCAGGCTGCTCGGACCCGGTCCTTCGCCTGCAATGTTGAGGCATCCGGCAAACCCACAATGCTGATGCCGGGAATGCCAAGGGAGCGCTGCGCTTCCACCTCCACCACCGTGCCCTCAAGCCCGGTGAGTGCAATGGACAGCGTGCGCGCCAAGCTCATGTCTCCACCTGCTTCAGATGCTCGATCTGCGGGGCGTCATGCACGCTGAGCGCCACGCTGATCACATCGATTCGCACCGATCGGTGCCGCGGTGAACGCTTGGCCAGGTAGTCCCCCATCACCAGGCGGATCTTGCTGATCTTCCGCTCATCCACCGCGAGATAACCGGGTCCGAATCGTGAAGGACGGCGGGTCTTCACCTCAATGAACACCAGGGTGGGGCCGTCGGTGGCGATGATGTCGATCTCACCGCGACGGGTGCGGAAGCTGCGATCGTGGATAATCCACCCCTGCTCGGCGAGGTGACGGCAGGCGATATCCTCACCGAGCCGGCCGATCTCGGCACGACTCATCTGGGCGATGTGAGGACCGGTGAAAACGTTAGTGATGCTCATGACCCCAGACTGCTGAGACCTGCAGTCTCACGCCGCTCAGATCAGCAAACTGGGGACAAGTGCGCGGTCACGCGCACAGGGCCCTACGGCAGCGAGATGTCCGGCTTCGCCAGCTCTTCCACGTTGACATCCTTGAAGGTCACAACCCGCACTGACCGTACGAATCGGCTGGAGCGGTACACATCCCACACCCACGCATCAGCCAGCGCAAGTTCGTAGAACACTTCACCACCGGCAGAGCGGACCTGCAGATCCACCTGGTTCGCAAGATAGAAGCGGCGCTCCGTCTCCACCACGTAGGTGAACAGGCTGACCACGTCCCGGTACTCCCGGTAGAGGGCCAGTTCCTGTTCGGCCTCGTACTCTTCAAGATCGTGCGTGCTCACGCCCCCACCCTACGTCAGCTTCCAGGACGCCCGATGCTCGGGATGCAGGCCGTGCTCCGCGATCGCGGCTCGGTGCGCCGCGGAGCCGTAGCCCTTGTTCGAGGCCCATCCGTACACGGATGCATGCTCACTGATCGCGGTCATCAGATCATCCCGCTCCACCTTGGCGAGCACGCTTGCTGCCGCTACGCTCAGGCAGTCCCGATCTGCTTTCGCCCGGGTCAGCACCTGTATTCCGCTGAGCGCACCGGTGACCACGTCGAGGTTGCCGTCCAGGATCACGCCAGCGATGGCAGTGTTCGGCTGCTCTGCTGCGAGGCGCTCCCCCACAGCTGCCAAGGCGCGGGCTGCTGCCTGTCCCAGAGCTTGGGAGATGCCAACCTCATCAATCTCCAGCGCGGACGCACGGCCCACCGCCCACACGAGGGCGTCATCAGCCTGCAGCGCCGTGCACACGGCTGAGCGGCGTTTCGGGGTGAGCAGCTTTGAGTCGCGGATGCCTGCCGGCAGCTCATCGGGAATCGGAAGGGCAACGGGTGCCGGGCGTGCGCCGTCGCCAGCGGTGACAGTTGGAGCTGAGTCTGTGCCAGCGCCTGCGGCGCGGGTGAAGCCCAGCGCGAATGCGCCCACCATCACGGGGCCCGCGAGCGCGCCTCGACCCACTTCGTCCAGGCCGATCACTACGGCTCGCCGCACGCTCGGGAATCGTTCGAAGAACTGGGCGGCGAGCTCTTGTTCGGCGTCTGCGGTGGGCTCCACCACCATGTCAGGCAGCGGGGATGTAGGTGGCGGCGGTGCGATCCCCGGCGGCACTGTTCAGCGGCGCAAAGGCGGGGTCGGCTTCGTTCAGCACGGTCCACCGGTTCATCGGCCACATGATGACGATCGCGCGACCCACAACATGGGATTCGGGAATGAAGGCGTCCTGGCCTCGTGCATACCGGTAAGCGGAGTCTGCGCTGGAGAACCGGTTATCGCCCATCACCCAGAGTTTCCCGGACGGCACCGTCACCGAGAACACAGCCTGGCACGCGCCGCTGTCCGCATTGATGTACGGCTCCTCCAGTTCGTGACCGTTCACGCTCATCGGTCCGCCCACTTCGCTGCAGCTGATGGTGTCACCCGGCTTGCCGATCAGGCGTTTGACCAGGAATCGCTGGGAGGGATCCGGGGTGAGGCCCACCACGGACAGCACTTTCTGCGCAGCTTGGCGCACCGTCAGCTTCGCGTTCGGATCAGGCGCACCCACCCAGTCGCTCGGATCCTCGAACACGATCACGTCTCCACGTTCCAGGCTGAGCAGATCCGGGTGCAGTTTGGACACCAGGATCTTGTCCTGCTCCAGGAGGGTGGGGCGCATCGAGCCGGACGGCACATAGAACGGCTGGACAAGAAAGGTTTTGATAAGCACGGCAATCACGATCGCCACGGTGATGGTGACCAGGTAGTCCAGGACCGTCCGCATCACAGTGGCGCTGCGGCGGCGGCCATGCTCCTCGTGCACTGCGTCGGGGCCTACATCGTCCCTATCTTCCCCGTCGGTGCCCGCGCTGTCGGTCTCCGCACTGTCTGCGGCCACCTCGGCGCCGTCCGCACTATCGGTGCCGGCACCGTCGGCATCCTCGTCGCGCGGTTTCACGTCGGCGGTGTCCGCACTAGCAGTCTCAGCCTCCGATGGGCTGGTTTCAGCCGGGGTTTCGGTGGCTGTTTCCTGCGGGTCTGCCGCCTCGTCTGCGGGCGCCGCTTCTGCGGGCGTCGATGAGGAGCCCGGGGCGGTGGTGCGGCCGGGCTCAGCAGGCGGATCAGAAGGCGTGGTCATCACGGCTCATTCTATGGCGCGAACAGCCCCAGACCTGCCAAGCGGCAGCACGATGATGGTCACTTCTCCCCGTACCCGCTCAACGGGGATCATCCCACCGCCCGGGGAGCCCAGGTGGTCGCGGGAATCGCTGGAGGCGGATCGATTGTCTCCCATCAGGAAGATACGCCCTTCCGGCACTGTCGCGGTGAACTCCACGGCCGACGCGGCCATCCCGTCCGGCAGGTACGGCTCCGCAAGCGGCTGCCCGTTCACCAGCAGATGGTCAGGGTCTTTGGCGCGGTTGAACTCGACCGTATCTCCCGCTATCCCGATCACTCGCTTCACCCAGAAATGATCAGTGCCGTCAGCGGGTGAGAAGTACCCGGCGCCGTCGAAGACCACGAGCTGACCACGCTGGGCAGCGCCGCGGGATCCGCGGTCCACCAGGATCAGATCTCCGGACTGCAGGGAGGGCGCCATCGAGTCGGAGGGCACTCGATACGGCTCCGCCACGAAATGCCGCAGAAGCACAAGCGCCAGAATGGTCAGAACAGCCGAAACGGCGACCACTGCCAGGAGCGGTCGCCGTTTCGGGTGAGTCGAGCTCACAGCGCTGTGGTGAGCAGTCAGCGGGTCAGCGGTACTCGCGCTTCTCGCGAATGCGAGCCTTCTTGCCGGTGAGGCCGCGCAGGTAGTACAGCTTCGCACGGCGCACATCGCCGCGGGTGACAACCTCGATCTTGTCGATGGTCGGTGCGTGGACCGGGAACACACGCTCCACGCCCACGCCGAAGGACACCTTGCGGACCCGGAAGGTCTCGCGGATGCCGCCGCCCTTGCGGGCAAGGACGTAGCCCTGGAAGATCTGGATACGAGAACGGCTGCCCTCAACCACCTTCACGTGGACCTTGACGTTGTCACCCGGACGGAAGTCCGGAATGTCGTCCCGCAGCTGGGCTGCGTCGACTGCATCAAGCTTCTGCATGATTCTGCTCCTCCCCCTCGCCTCAGGCCGACGGGTGAAAATTCACACTCACCAGCCGGAGCTGGTGAGCGTCACGAACATCCTGTTGTGAGTGTGCTGGGCCTCTGGCTGCCACTCCCATGGCAACGGACCTGCCCGCTCGCATCATGCCGCACCCCCCTGAGGCAGGCTGACGGCGCGAGACGCACAAGCACCGATTCTCCCACGTCCATCCGCTGCCAGCAATGCGTTCACGGCCCACAACGGTGTGAGTCTCGCCAACTCTCCTGCCGGGAAGGCCTGCGGATCCACCGGCCACCGGGGGACAATAGGACCATCAGCGCCTGCATCTGCTCGGCGCCGCACGATCACCCGCGTGAAGGAGAGGCGATGACGGAGCCGACGAACCGACGGGATCAGTACGACTACGGCCTGGCACAGCCGCGGCTGACCGGTGACCAGCCGCATCCGATCGAGGTGCCGGGGAAGCACCGATTCAACGACCCCGAACTCGATGCGGCCCGCAGCGGGCCAGACACGGCCGCTCTCATCTCCACAAACGAGGTGGAAGCGGCGCTCAGCGACGGCCCGGCGGGTGGGCCTGAATCCGCTGCTGAGGGCTCTGAGATCGCTGATCAGGATGCTGAGCTCGCGGGTACGGGCGCTGTGCCAGTCGGCGATCGCGATGGCGTTCACAACTCAGCGCAGCTGCCGGATTTTGATCGTCCCGCTGCTCGGCGTCTGGTCAATTCCGACGCGGACCCCTTGACAGCTGAGGATGCCCGCGAGTTCGTGGAGCATGCCTACCGGGAGCACCTGCGCACCCAGGCCGCTTTTGCTCTGGTGCTCTGCGGGCCGGCTGCGCTGTTCTTCACGATGTGGTGGCCGTTCGGCATGCCCGGCAGCGTCTCCTTCGTGGAGCGCAGTCCCGTGCTCGCCATCACCATCGGCCTGGTGGCAGCGCTGGGGCTGATCGCCGCAGGCCTGATCACGCACTTCCGGGATGGGAAGCGACCGCATATCCTGCGCCGGCTCGAGCAGGGCACCATGGTGCCGTCGGAGGAGTCGCGCGCGTTTGCGCAGCGGCATGGGGCTGAGCATGCGGGCAGGGCACGCCTGCTGCTGATTGCCGGAGCGGTGCTCTCGCTACTCGGTCTCGCCGTGCTCATCTGGGGTGCGCTGCAGGCCGCAGGCGGTTCGATTCCCAGCCTGTTCCTGAGCTTCGCGATCTGCTGTCTGCTGGGAACAGGGGCGTTCCTCTGCTTCTACAGCGTGTTTGCGCTCAAACGCGCCCGCCGCGTGCTGAGCGCCTGAGAACCGGCAGGCCGGCTCAATCGGAGTTCTCTCCCAGCAGGTCGGGTCGGCGCTCACGGGTGCGCTGCACGGCCTGCTCGTGCCGCCAGGCGGCGATCCGCGCGTGGTTTCCGGACAGCAGCACCTCGGGCACATCCCGCACGATGCCGTCAGGTGAGGTCCACGACGCGGGCTTCGTAAAGATCGGATATTCCAGCAGTCCGCCGGAGTGGGATTCCTCCACAATCGACTCCGGGTTGCCGAGCACGCCCGGCACCAGGCGCACAATCGCTTCGGTCATCGCGAGCACTGCTACTTCACCGCCGTTGAGCACGTAGTCGCCGAGCGAGTGCAGCTGCATGCGCGCGCCCTGGTCCTGCAGATAGTGGTAGACGCGCTCGTCGATCCCCTCGTAGCGGCCGCAGGCGAACACGATCCAGTCTTCAGCGCAGTAGTCCTGCGCGTAACGCTGCTGAAACGGCTCACCCGCCGGGTTCGGAAAGATGATCAGCGGACTTTTGTCCGGCTGCTGGGCCAGGACGTGGGTGAACGCGTCGGCCCACGGCTCCGGTTTCATCACCATTCCGGCGCCGCCGCCCACGGGAGTGTCATCCACGGTGGCGTGACGATCAGAGGTGAAGCTGCGCAGATGGTGGATGTGCAGGTCCAGGAGACCGTCCCGACGGGCTCGGCCGATGAGGGACAGCTCCAGCGGCTGCAGGTACTCGGGGAAGATGGTGATGACATCGATCCGCATCTCAGGCGCGCTCCGACTCCGCGTTCTCCGGGTCGAACAGGCCGCCCGGCGGATCAGCGATGATGACGCCGTCCTCCAGGTTCACCTCCGGCACGAGCTCGTCCACGAATGGCAGCATGACCCTCGCGCCGCTGTGTGAGCGGACGATCAGCACATCATGGGCGGGCATATTCTCAAGGTCCAGCACAGTGCCCAGCGGTGTGCCGTCCGCCCGCTGCACCGTCAGCCCTTTGAGCTCGTGCGGATACCAGGCATCCGGATCCTCTTCCCACTCCTCGTCACGGTCAAGATCGAGGGTGAGGTCTGCGCCGCGCATCTGCTCGGCCGCGGTTCGGTCGGTGAGCTCGGCGAATTTCACGTACCAGCGCCCCTGCTGAATCCGGGTGGAGCGCACGGTGAGCTGCTCACACAAACCGGCTGTCTCCCCCACTGCACCGGCGGGGTCCACATTCAGCACAGCACCCGGCTGAAGCCGCTCCTCGGGGCTGTCCGTACGAAGCATGAATGACACCTCGCCCTTCAGCCCGTGGGGGCGGCCGATGGTGCCGATCACCACGGTGACGTGGCGCGGGTTGGGGGTGGGGTGGTGCTCGGCCATGGACTCTCCCGGGGCGTTAACGGCGGCGGTGGTTCGGCAATGACGGAGCGGCGGCTGCATCAGATGATGCTGCCGCCGCTCATAGGGATGGTATGTAGACCGGGCTGCTGAGCTGACTCGAGGTCAGCGCCGATCGGTGTCCACGATGTCCACGCGCACATCGTCATCACTGAGTGCGAGGGTGACGGTGCGCAGGGCACGGGCGGTGCGGCCGGAGCGGCCGATCACACGACCAAGATCATCCGGGTGGACCCGGACTTCCAGCAGTGGGCCGCGGCGGGTGGACTTCTCCTTGACACGAACGGCATCGGGGCTATCCACGATGCCGCGCACCAGGTGGGACAGCGCTGCAGCACGATCAGTCATGCTCAGGCCTCGTCTGCGGACTCAGCGGCGTCCTCAGCTGCGGTCTCATCGTCGGACGACTCGGCCGCCTCGGACTCGGCAGCCTCTGACTCGGCGGCTGCGGCCTTCTCCTTGGCCTTCTTCGCCTCATCGCGCTTCTCAGCAGCCTGCTTATCAGCGACGGCCACAAGCTCCTCAGCGGACTTCTTCTCATCCTTGGTCTTCAGGGAGCCCTCAGCACCCTCCTCGCCCTTGAACGCAGCCCAGTCGCCGGTCACCTTGAGGATCGCCGCCACCTGCTCAGTGGGCTGTGCCCCCACACCGAGCCAGTACTGTGCGCGCTCGGAGTCCACCTTGATGAACGAGGGCTCCTCGGTCGGGTGGTAGAGGCCGATCTCCTCGATGACGGCGCCGTCACGCTTCTTGCGGGAATCGGCAACGACGATGCGGTAGTGCGGTGCACGGATCTTGCCCATGCGCTTCAGACGAATCTTGACGGCCACGCGGCAGTCTCTCCTTCTTGAACGATGTGGTGAAGACCGCGGTCCCTGTGGGGTGATGCAAGAGATGCGCTCTTCGGCTTGGACATGCTCGGCTGCGGGTAGAGGGCCGGCTGCGGAGCACATACAGTCCTCAAGTATGCCAGGGGTTCGGCCCACGTGCTATATCGAGGAGATGTGCGGCCCGGCACACCGGCGTGAGCACCAGCTTCACCGGTGCCCCCCCTATCTGAAGGAGACGATGGAACGCCGTGTCAGGCACGCGTCCGTTCTGCACTGCCACCAGCCCATCGGAGCAGGCGTGGCGGAGTGTCGAACACATAGCGCAGCGGGGTTCCGCGCACCATCCACTCTGCGAGGAGGGGCAGGCCCACCCCGGCGATCATCAGGACGGTCATGAGCACCGGCACCGAGTCCACGCCGAGGCGGACCAGGATGATGCGGAAGCCCGCGATCACGATGATGTGCGCGAGGTACACGGACAGAGTGTGCCTGCCCACGGCTGCCAGTGCGCGCCCCACCACCGGAATCTTCATCGCTGCGATCGCGGCACCCGCAAGAATGAACTGGCCGAGCCATGCCATGGCGACCGATGGCAGCAGCCATGCACCGCGCCCCATGGCCATCTCCTCAGGGGTTGCGGCTACCGACGCGGGAACGATCTCGTACGTTCGGAGCATCACCGACGCTACGAGCGATGCGATCCCCGCGGCGATGATCGGCCATTGCCAACGGTCCAGCCAGGATCCGAATCGACGCACACCGATGCAGGCGCCCACAGCGCTGAAGCCCAGCAGCGACAGTCCTCGCAGACCCACGATGTTCGGTGCCCACCCCCAGACCGCGATGCTGAAACTCACCAGCAGCGGCAGGGTGAGCCAGGGCAGGCGGTCCCACGGGCGGACCAGAGCGATCACCAGGGCGGACACTGCGATATAGGGAATGAACCACAGGTGCGCTGGCGGGGACCACACCTGTATGGCGTCAGAGAAGGTCACCGGGTGGTTCTTGACCGAGGACGTCGCAATCTCGGCGCCCATCTGGATCACATACCACACGAGGTACAGGTAGACGGCTACTACGGCTCGCCGCGCGATGTAGCCGCGGGTTCCGTACTTGTCCACACCCGAGGAGATGAACAGGCCGAGCACAAGTGCGATCGCAGGCATGCGGAAGGCGTACATCCACTCGTTCATCGCAGTCAGGCGACTGCCTTCCTCGAGCAGTCCCTCCCCGCCCACACCGATCACGGCATGGGAGAAGACGACTCCGATCACAGCGATGCCGCGGTACGCGTCGATCGTGTCGAACCGGCGGCGAGGCTGCGCGGGAGTGCTGTGGCCGGGGCCGGCCGGGGAAGGCGATGAGGGTGGGGCAGCGGAAGTCACGGCCCACAGTGTAGTGCAGAAGACAGCCGCGGAAGCCGGGGGCTGTCAGGGCATCATTTGCCGAGCATCTTGCGCAGCTCCGGCGGCAGCGAGTTCAGCTGCTTCGGATCAAGGCTGTTGAGGTCCGGCATCTGGCCTGCGCTGTCACCACCCATGCCAAACGCGGAGCCCTGAGGAGCCTGCGCCCGCTTCTGCGCCAGGGCGCGTTCCTCCGCGGCGCGCTTAGCGGGATTGCCGTACTTCGACTTGCGGCGCTTCTTCTGCGGAGCGGTGCGACCGCGGGACTTCTTGCCGAATCCGGCGCCGGGCTGGCCGGGCATAGCGCCGCCCATCATGCCGCGGCCCATCGTGCCCATCATCTTCTGAGCCTGTTTGAACCGTTCGAGCAGCTGGTTCACTTCGGTGACGGTGACGCCGGAGCCGGCGGCGATGCGGGCTCGACGCGAACCGTTGATCTCCTTCGGATTCGCCCGCTCATACGGGGTCATCGACTGGATGATCGCCTCAATGCGGCCCAGCTGAGAGTCATCGAACTGGTCAAGCTGCTCCCGGTACTGCCGCATGTTCGGCAGCATGGACAGCATCTTCTTCATCGACCCCATGCCCTTGATCTGGTTCATCATGGACAGGTAGTCGTTGAAGTTGAAGTCTTCGCCCTGAACGATCTTCGAGGAGAGCTTCTCTGCTTCCTTCTGGTCGAAGGCCTTCTCCGCCTGCTCGATGAGGGACATGACGTCACCCATGTCGAGAATGCGGCTGGCCATGCGGTCCGGGTGGAACCGTTCGAAGTCGGTGAGCGCCTCACCGGTGGAAGCGAAGAGGATCGGGCGCTCGGTGACGCCGGTAATGGACAGTGCAGCGCCGCCGCGCGCATCACCGTCGAGCTTGGACAGCACCACACCGGTGAAGCCAACACCGTCGCGGAATGCCTCTGCCACGCGCACAGCATCCTGACCGATCATCGCATCGATCACGAACAGGGTGTCATCAGGCTGAACAGCGTCGCGGATGCTGCGCGCCTGCTGCATCATCTCCTCGTCCACGCCGAGGCGGCCCGCGGTGTCAACGATCACCACGTCATGGTGCTTGTCCCGGGCGATGGCCACACCATCGCGCGCCACCTCAACCGGGTCTCCCACACCATTGCCCGGTTGCGGCGCGTACACGGCAACACCGGCGCGCTCACCGACGATCTGCAGCTGGGTGACAGCGTTCGGACGCTGCAGGTCCGACGCGACCAGCAGCGGTGTGTGCCCCTGGTCTTTGAGCCACTTCGACAGCTTGCCTGCAAGAGTGGTCTTGCCCGCGCCCTGGAGGCCGGCGAGCATGATGACGGTGGGGCCGGTCTTCGCGAAGCTCAGCTGCCCGGTGTGTCCGCCGAGAACCTCGATGAGCTCCTCATGGACGATCTTCACCACCTGCTGGGCGGGGTTCAGCGCCTTGGAGACCTCCTCACCGAGGGCACGCTCACGCACCTGGGCGGTAAAGGAGCGCACCACGGAGACGGCAACGTCAGCATCCAGCAGAGCGCGGCGGATCTCGCGGACAGTCTTATCGACGTCCGCCTCGGTCAGGCGGCCCTGACCGCGCAGACCTTTCAGGGAGTTGGTGATCCGATCAGAAAGAGTGGTGAACACGGGGCGGAACCTTCAGCAGCGTCGGGGAGGGGCGGCGGTGTGACGGCACGCGCCATCGGTGGCGCACCCGCCTGCCCAGGCCGCCCTAGTGTAGCGAATGGGCCGCAGAGCAGAATCGGCACCCCACGTCTGCGAGTTCAGCCGTCGAGCAGGGCGTCCACAAAGCCATACGGGTCGAACGGAGTCAGGTCATCCATGCCTTCGCCCAGGCCGACGAGCTTCACGGGCACACCAAGCTCGCGCTGCACGTTGACGACGATCCCACCCTTGGCGGTGCCGTCAAGCTTGGTCAAGGCGATGCCAGTGATCTGCACCACGTCGGCGAACACGCGGGCCTGCTGCATTCCGTTCTGGCCGGTGGTCGCATCGATCACAAGGATCACTTCCTGAATCGCTGCGCCCTTCAGTGCCTTGGAGGCCGCCCGGCGGATCTTGCCGAGCTCGTCCATGAGCCCCTTCTTGTTCTGCAGGCGGCCAGCGGTGTCCACCACCACCACGTCCACGTCTTCGGCGATGCCGGCGGTGACCGCGTCAAACGCCACAGACGCGGGGTCAGCGCCCTCGCGCTTGGAACGGACCGTCTGCACGCCCACACGCTCGCCCCAGGTGGTCAGCTGCTCCGCAGCAGCGGCACGGAAGGTGTCTGCGGCGCCGAACAGAACGGTGCGGCCCTCAGCCACCAGCACTCGGCCGAACTTGCCGGTGGTGGTGGTTTTTCCGGTGCCGTTGACGCCCACCATCATCACCACAGACGGCACCATGGAGCCGTCCGGCGCTTCGATGGCGGAAGCGGCGATCCGGCGGTCCAGGCTGGGATCAACCAGTTTCACCAGCTCCTCGCGCAACACGTCGTGCACAGCGGAGGGATCGTGTGAGCCCAGCACCTGCATACGGTCTCGCAGCGCATCCATGAGTTCATCCGTGGCATCCGGGCCAAGATCCGCCATGAGCAGGGTCTCTTCGATCTCATCCCAGGTGTTCTCATCCACGGTGTCCCGGGTGAGCAGGGTGAGGATGCCTCGGCCGATCGCTCCGGATCGCTGCAGACGTTCACGCAGGCGGACCATGCGGTCGGCGGTGGCTTCCGGTTCGTCGATCTCGGCTGCCGGGGCATCGGTCGCGGCTGCCGGTTCCGGGTCTGCGGCAGCATCCGGGGCTGCCGCTGCCGGAGCCTCTGTGTGCTCACTGTCAGCAGCCTCGACTGGTGCATCGGCCTCAGCAGGAGCCTCATCAGCGGGCGAGGCGGGCGCCTCCGAAGGCGAAACCGGCTCAGCAGGTGAAACAGCGGTGGTCTCAACCGGTTTGGCGAGCTCCTCTGCCGAGCCGGCGGCGGGCTCCGGCTCGTCCTTGGGCTTCGCGGGTGCCGAGAGCGCCTCCCCCCAGGAGGGGGCTGCCGGGCGCGGCTTCGCGGCCGGCCGGGTGCCGGCGCCAGCTTCGCTGCGTCCACCGGGACGGGTAGTATCAGTGCCCTTCTTTTTTGAACGGGCACCAGCCCAGATGCCGCCGCCGATCACGGCGAGACCGCCGCCGCCGGCGATCACGGCGAGCAGAATGTCAGTGAAGTCCACGAGAGTCCTCCGAATCGAACGCTGCCCGCCACACAGACGTGCTGCGGGGACCAGCGGGTTGTGGTGGCACAAGAGAAGGCGCTTGCGCAGTGCGCAAACGCCATTCTACGAGGGGCCCGGGGAGACCGATGGAAGCCTGCGGTCAGGCAGCCACCTGATGATCGTGCGGAGCGGGTGCGGTCTCAACCGCCGCTTGAACAGAAGCACCCTCAGCCGGGGTGCGGCTGTGGCCACGCGACGCCCCCGCGCGGCTGCGGTGCGCAGAAGCCGGACGCTGCGCACGCGCCACTGCAGCAAGCAGACCAACTGATGCAGCCACAATGACTGCCATAAAGAGGTAGACCGTTCCCATGCCACTATTTTGCACGATCTTTACTCGGAAATGAAGGGGTTCAGAGAACGAATCCGAGTTTCTTCTGCGTGACTTCTGCAACATCCGGCAGTCGTGCGCCTCAGGGCATCAACGCCCCGGTTCTGCCCTCCGCTCAGATCGAGGGGAACCAGATTCCGATCTCGCGTTCGGCGGACTCGACCGAATCCGAACCGTGCACCAGGTTCTGGATCGGGCCTGCATCCCACTCGCGGCCCAGGTCCCCACGGATCGTGCCGGGAGCAGACTCGGTCGGATTAGTGGCACCGGCCAGCGACCGGAAGCCCTTGATGACGTTCGTGCCCTCGGCCACGATCGCCACGATCGGACCGCTGGCCATGTACTCCACAAGCGGCTCATAGAACGGCTTGCCGTCATGCTCCGCGTAGTGGGCGGAGAGCTCCTCGCGGGTGGCGATGCGCTGGTTCAGGTGGGTGATCGTGTAGCCCTTCGCTTCGATGCGCCGGATGATCTCACCGCGCAGGCCCCGCTGGACGGCGTCAGGCTTGAGAAGGATCAGAGTCTGTTCAGTCATGGGCTCATCGTACCGATGGCTGGGTGTGTGCTGCCGGCAGAACGAACTCAGCCGCCCAGCACGCGTCGGTCCACCTCATCCTTCTGCACGTCCATTCGATGGCCTTTGACCACACACACCAGGTAGAGGATCGCAAAGCCCGCTCCCACCACGTACATGGCGGGCACGAGCAGACCGGTGAGGATGACCGGAATCTGCAGCAGCAGCCCCAGCCAGTACGGCCACGCACTGGCGGTCCGCATCGCTGCCGCCGCTACGACGAGCAGCACGGCAAGGCCCAAGCCCACCGGCCAGGACACCGAGCGCAGCTCCGGCAGCAGACCGTGTGCCACCAGCGTGGCGAAGAAGATCACGAGCGCTTCGCAGATCAGGGTGGTGGCGCTGAGGGAGAACTGCGCGGCGCCCTTGCGGCGTGAGGGCGTGAAGTCGAACATCGGCGGCATCTGCGCAGTCACACCAGGTCCTCTCGGCCGAGCAGCTGGCGCACTTCAGCAGCGAGCGTCACGGATCCTGCGGCAACGATGCCCGCGAAGGACTCGCCGCCGTGCTCCGCAAGATCCACGGCGCGCTGGATCGCGTCGGGCAGATGGGCGGCTTCGATGACGCGGTCCTCATCGCCGAAGACGTCCTCCGCGAGCGCGGCGAGCTTATCGGCGGGAACGGCGCGCGGGGAGGAGGTCTGGGTGATCACCACGGTGTCCATGAGCGGCTCGAACGCGGCGAGGATCTGCTCGAGGTCCTTCTCCTGCAGCACTGCCACAATGCCGATCGTGTGCGTGAAGCGGAAGTTCTCGCGGATGGTCGCCACGAGCGCCGCCGCACCGGCGGGGTTGTGGGCGGCGTCCACCACGATCGTGGGCGATTGACGCACCACTTCCGCGCGGCCCGGTGAGGTGACCTGCGCAAGCGCCTCGCGCAGCAGCTCCTGGTTCAGCGGTTCGTCACCGCCGCCGAGGAATGCCTCGGCGGCGCAGACGGCGAGCAGGGCGTTGTGCGCCATATGCTCACCGAGCAACGGCAGGAACAACTCGTCATAGCGGCCGGCGATCGCCTGCAGTGACAGCAGCTGGCCACCCACGGCCGCTGTGCGATCCAGCACAGCGATCTGCTGCCCCTCGATGGCGGCGGTGATCCCGCGCGCCTGCGCGGTCTCAATGAGCACGTCCATCGCTTCGGGGAACTGCTGGGCGCCGAGGACCGCGATCGCGCACTGTTTGAGGATGCCGGCCTTCTCCCCCGCGATCTCCTCGATGGTGCTGCCCAGGTAGTCCTGGTGGTCGTAGGAGATCGAGCAGATGACGGTGACATCCGGCAGGATGATGTTCGTGGCGTCCCATGTGCCGCCGAGCCCGGTCTCCACGATGGCAACATCAACCGGAGCGTTGGCGAACGCCTGGAACTGCATCGCGGTGAGCACTTCGAACATGGTCATGCGGGGCCCGCCGGCAGCCTTCGACTCTTCATCAACCCGAATCACGAACGGGTGCACATCGTCATAGGCCTGGACGAAGTCCTCTTCGCTGATCGGATGCCCGTCAATCGCGATGCGCTCGGTGGGCGAATGCAGATGGGGGCTGGTGATCCGACCGGTTCGCAGACCCGCTGCCTGCAGAATCGTCTCGATCATGCGAGCAGTGGAGGTTTTGCCGTTGGTGCCGGCCAGATGGATGGTGCGGTAGGCGCGCTCCGGGTGTCCCATCAGCTCCATGACCCGGCGGATACGGGTGAGATCGGGTTCGATCTCGTTCTCTGGTGCGCGAGCCACCAGAGCCGCGTACACGCGGGTGAACTCCTCGCTGTGCTGCACTCCATCTCCTTCGCAAAGCGGGCGGCTGCGCCGGGCGCGGAGTTCACGCTCGGCGCTGGTGCCGCTCGGTGCGGCAGGCGTGACCAGTGTACGCGGGCTGTCCGACGCATGCTCCGGCCCGCTCGCTCCGCCTATTCAGATGCGTCCGTTCCGGTGCGTCCGCCCAGTTGTGCACAGTGCCCGGTGCCACCGCCCTTGGCCGATGCCCTCCCTCTACGCTCAAGCCACAGATCCGCCGGATCAGGCCCTGGTCCGCTGCATCAGTCACTGCATGGCGATCAAAGGAGGAGCCGATGAGTACCACGGACCTGCTCGGCATGGATCTCGTGTCCTGCCAAGACTTCGTGGCACAGATCCGGGATGAGCGCATCATCCTGGAACAGGAGATCGGCACCGCTGCAAGCGCAGTCCAGACAGCTGATTGGCACGGGGAGGATGCCGATGCGTACCGCCGCACAGCGCTCACCGCAACGGGGGTGATGATGAGCGAACTCGGCGAGCTGATGGAGGAGTTCGCGCTGCTGCTGGAGGCACAGATCGATGAACAGGTCGTGGCGTCGGCGGTGCGCACTGCTCCTGGGCTGGCAGCGTCCGGCACGCTGAGCGCGGCCCTCCTCCAGAGCGCCCCGGCAGCAACGTCCGGGCACGGCTCGTGGAACTCTCGCGGGCCGTACGATCCCCGGTTCTTCCACAACCCGTGGGATCCGATCTATGCGGCCAGAGTTGCTGCCGCATGGCCAATTCGGGCTCAGGCCCTGCTCGAGATGGAGCTGAACATCGCCGCAATGCGCGCTGCGGGTGTGCATCCGGTGCTGATCGACGAGTACCGGCGCATGGCGGAAGCGGCTGCGGAGCTGGAGTATCTGCACATCACCGGAGCTCGCGAAGCCTCGAGCATGGAGCTCGCTGCCGCTCAAGCGCTGCCCGAGATCACCCGGGGTCTTGTGTGGCATGAGCATGTCACGGGAACGGCTCTCAACAAACTGCAAAGTGCCGGCTACAACGACTACATCCCCTCTGATGCCCCACGGGAAGTTCTCGAGGTCAGCACCACCGAGGGCGGTGCGGCACCGGCGGACGTCGAGGACTTGGCGCAGATGAATCAGGCCACGCGCACCACGAATCCACGCCTGGCCTACCAGCAGTCCACCATCACTGTCACTCACCTGAAGGATCAGAGCGGGCAGGATGTGTTCATGGTGTCCATCCCGCCCACGGAGGGCGGGGGCATTTCAACCACGAATCTGCTCAGTCAGCAGCCCGGCCCCAGCAGCTGGGGAAGCAATGGGTACCTTGCGCTCGATCAGGACACCGCCTCCAAGCGTGCCGTTCAGCAAGCCCTGGACGCCGCCAATGTTCCACCGGGTGCCACGCTGATGCTCCAGGGCCATTCACAAGGGGGTTTGGTGGCTGGCAGACTCGCGGAAGATCCCGCGTTCAATGGGCCCGGCGCCTACCGCGTCACCGATGTCATCACCTACGGCTCCCCGGTCGACCCCGTGGTCCCGGCAGTGACCGGCACACAGATCCACTCGATCCAGCACGAGGCGGTGCAGGCACAGTCTTCGCCCTCATCGTTTCCGGTCTCACCGCCGGGCGGCTTCCCCTACATCGGCTACAGGCCTGCCGGTCCGCCAGTCGGCGGAACCGATTGGATATCCGACCTTGATCTTGATCAGGTCCGCAACCCACAGGTCTCACAAGTGGAGCTGCCGGGCTACTCGGCGAGCAATCCATTGGAGTCGCTGCGGAAGAACCATGACCTGATGCCTCCAGCTGGCGCCTCCACACCATCCGGGTACATCGAGTCGATCCGCAATCACAAGGACTCTGATCCCGGACTCCTGGCCATCCAGGACCGGATTGAGGGCACGTACGTGGGACCGGACGTCACCGTGGTGAAGGAGACCGAGGTCACCATCGGCATTCCGCCGAACAGACCGCCCCGGACGGGAGCCGGCGTGCCAGTAGCACCCGCGCACCCAGAGGTCGACTCGGGGAGTGAGTACTCCTGAGTGCCCGAATCGCCCGCAGCAGCTCGGCGTCGCGGCGCAGACCGCAGTCAGGCTCGGGCCAGCTGAATGCCCACCTGACCATCGGTCACAGACTCCGTACCGGTGAACTCCGCGTCCTGGAGCACTCCCTCGCCATACTCCACTGAGAGGGCCAGCACCTCACGGGACACGAGGTCTTCACAGCGCCTGACTGCTGCGATCACCTCGTCCGAGCCGCTGATGCCCAGGCGGATCCGATCGGAGATATCGAAGTCCGCGGCGCGGCGAGCGGATTGCACCGCACGGACCACGTCCCGGGCCGTTCCCTCCGCACGCAGTTCGTCCGTCAGCTCCGTATCCACCGCCAGGAATGCGCCTGCCCGCATCACGCCGATAGCAATGCCTTCCGCGGCCGCGTCGGCACTGGCCACGAGGTCGAGGCTGAATTCGCCGTCCTGCAGCTGGATGCCGCCTGAGGTGACCGTGCCGTCCTCCGCGGCCGACCAGTCACCCGTCTTGGAACCCTTGATCGCCTGCTGCACCTGTTTGCCCAGGCGCGGTCCGGCGGCGCGAGCATTGACGGTGAGCTTCTGCTCAACGCCGAGCGCGCCGGCTTCCTCACTGTCCGGGGTGAACGGGCGAACGCTCTTCACGTTCAGCTCGTCTCGGATGATGCCGGCGAACTCCTCCAGGGAGGGCGCGTCGGAATGCACCACGGTCAACTGAGCGAGCGGCAGACGGGCCCGCAAGCCCTTCTTCTTGCGCAGTGCGTTGCCCGCGGAAGTCACCTCCCGCACCACATCCATCGTGTGGACCAGCTCCGGCGCGCTCGGGAACGGCGACGCGTCCGGCCAGTCCTGCAGGTGCACGGAGCGCTGACCGGTGAGCTCACGGTAGATCTCTTCGCTCACCAGCGGCAGCAGTGGAGCGATCACCTTCAACAGCGTTTCCAGCACCGTGAACAGGGTGTTGATCGCCTGTTCGTCCCCCTCCCAGAAGCGGTCTCGGGAGCGGCGTACGTACCAGTTGGTGAGCATGTCCAGGAAGGCATGGATCTCCGCGGCGGCTTCCGCCACCCGCAGCCCTTCGAGGTGCTCACGCACGTCAAGAACGAGCGCGCCGGTGCGGGCAAGCAGGTAGCGGTCCATCACGTCGGTCGAGTCGTAGGCGCGGCGGCCCTCCACACCGGTGGGCTTGCCATGCTCATCCTTCGGGCCCGACGCATTCGCGTACAGCGCGTAGAAGTACCACACATTCCATAGGGGCAGCACCACCTGGCGGGTGGCGTCACGGATTCCCTGCTCGTCCACGATGAGGTTGCCGCCGCGCAGGATCGACGAGCTCATCAGGAACCAGCGCATCGCATCGGCACCGTACTTGTCATACATCTCCCGCACGTCGGGATAGTTGCGCAGTGACTTGCTGGCTTTTCTGCCGTCCTCGCCCAGCACGATTCCATGGCAGATCACGGAGGAGAAGGCCGGTCGGTCGAACAGGGCCGTGGAGAGCACGTGCATCACATAGAACCAGCCGCGGGTCTGCCCGATGTACTCCACGATGAAGTCGGCGGGGTTGTGTCCGTCGAACCAGTCGTGGTTCTCAAAGGGGTAGTGCACCTGGGCGAAGGGCATCGACCCGGAGTCGAACCAGACGTCGAAGATCTCGTCGATGCGGCGCATCGTGGACCTTCCCGTCGGGTCATCCGGGTTCGGACGGGTGAGCTCGTCGATAAAGGGTCGATGAAGGTTCACCTGGCCGTGCTCATCTCGAGGCAGCTCACCGAAGTCCGCTTCGAGCTCCTCCAGCGACCCGTACACGTCGATGCGGGGATGATTCGGATCATCGCTTTTCCACACCGGGATCGGGGTGCCCCAGTAGCGGTTGCGGGAGATCGCCCAGTCCCGGGCGCCCTCGAGCCAGGCCCCGAACTGTCCGTGCTTCACGTTCTCCGGCATCCACGTGATCTGCTCGTTGAGCTCGAGCATGCGCTCGCGCTGGTCGGAGACCTTTACGTACCAGGAGCTGACAGCCTTGTAGATCAGGGGGTTGCGGCAGCGCCAGCAGTGGGGGTAGGAGTGCACGTAGCTGGCCTCACGCAGCAGACGGCCGCTGCGCTGGAGGCTGCGGATGATCGGGCGGTTCGCCTCGAACACCTGCACGCCGGCGATCTCGTCGAGCGCGGTGCCGCGGAAATAGGGCAGGAACTGGGCCCCCTCATCAACAGAGACGATGACCGGGATGCCGTAGGCGGCGTTGACCTGCTGGTCGATCTCACCATAGGCGGGTGCCTGGTGGACCACGCCGGTGCCGTCGTCGGTGGAGACGTAGTCCGCCACGGTGATGATCCAGGCCTTCTGGGTTCCCCACTTCTCGCGATCAGCGGAGTAAACGTCCCACAGCGGCTCATAGGCGATGTGCTCCAGCTCGCGCCCGGTGAACTGCCGTTCCTCAATGGCGAGAACAGCGGCCTCAGCGCTCTCATAGCCGAGCTCCTTGGCGTGCGCGCCCACCAGGTCGGCGGCCATCAGGAAACGCCCTTCGCCGGCAGCGGTGCCGTCCGCGGCGCCGAGCGGACCGGCAGGGACCACGGCGTAGCTCAGCTCGGGGCCAACGGCCAGTGAGGAGTTCGTCGGCAGGGTCCACGGGGTGGTGGTCCAGGCAAGCGCCTTCACGCCCGCCAGTGCCAGTTCAGCGGCCCGCTGCCCGGTCAGCGGGAAGGTGACGGTGACGGTCTGGTCCTGGCGCTCTTGGTAGACGTCATCATCCATGCGCAGCTCGTGCGAGGACAGGGGGGTCTGGTCGTTCCAGCAGTACGGAAGAACGTAGTAGCCCTCGTAGGCGCGGCCCTTGGTGTACAGGGTCTTGAACGCCCACAGCACCGACTCCATATAGGAGACGTCAAGGGTTTTGTAGTCATTCTCGAAGTCCACCCAGCGAGCCTGGCGGGTGACGTAGTCCTCCCACTCCTTGGCGTACTTCAGCACCGACGCCTGAGCAGCAGCGTTGAACGGACCGACGCCCATCGCTTCGATCTCAGACTTCTCGGTCATGCCCAGCTCCCGCATCGCCTCCAGCTCAGCGGGCAGGCCGTGCGTATCCCAGCCGAAACGGCGGTCCACCTTGTAACCGCACATAGTGCGGAAGCGTGGGATCACGTCCTTCACGTACCCGGTGAGCAGGTGACCGTAGTGGGGCAGGCCGTTGGCGAACGGCGGGCCGTCATAGAACACGAACTCTTCGCTGCCCTCGCGCTGGGCAATGGAGTCACGAAACGTGTTGTCCTGCTGCCAGAAGCCCAGGATGGACGTCTCCAGCTGGGGCAGGTTCGGGGAGGCGGTGAGCTTCTCACCGTTCTTCGGATACACCATGGGGTGCGGCTCCTTCAGCGTGCGGGCGGACAGATCGTGTCTCAGTGCCCGGGAACGCTGGCGCGCGGTACCACCCCGGTTGATGCGCTCTGGCGCATCCCCTCATTCTTCAGCTGTGACGGGCTGGTCCCGGCGGGTTCTACTCTGGCGCCGGCTGGGTCCCAAGCGCCGTTTCTTCCCGCGGCTCACCGGTGATGGCCGGGTCGATGCCGATGAGGCCGATCCTATCCGCTCTGCTGAGCAGGGCGCGAGGGGCTCTCGGGTGATGTCGGCCGCATGAGCGCTGCCGGCAGCAGAGCGATCAGCCCCGACGTCAGAATCCCGGCGCCGATCATCCACAGCGGCAGCGGATCTCCCACCAGCACGATCACGGCGAACAGCGCAGTGAGCAGCAGAAACAGCAGGCCGAGACAGACGGCCCACACGGCTGGTCGAACACTGGGGATCATGGCTCCTCCTCCAGGATCACATCACCCACCACGAGATCTCCTCTCAGCTGCACCCACACCCCGGTGTGGGGAGTGCCGGCACCGTTCTGCCAAGCCGAGGCGGAATCCCGGCCGAGTTCGGTGCTGAGCTCGGAGCTGACCTGCCACTCAGCAGGCGGCGGAATCACAGTCACATTGCCCACGGGCCGGCTGCATTCGATGGTCATGCTCAGATCCGGCTGCACCCCGGTCAGGTCCGGGTTGAGCTCATGCCAGCGGGCGGCCGCGTCGGCAGCACTGGGCGGCGGCGGCAGCTGGGAGAGGTCGATGACGATGCCCCGGCTCCATTCGCGCAGCCCGCCGGGATTGCAGGTGATGACCGCGCCGGGCTCATACTCGCTGACGTGCATCACCGCAGCAGGCTGGCCGCGATCGTCCGTGAGCCGCACCCACATCACGGACGCGGCGAGAACAGCCGCACAGGTGAAGCCAGCCGCGGCAATTCTGGGATCCCAGCGTCCCCGCAGCCCGATGACCACCAGCACCGCGCCCAGCAGCGCAAGCATCACCGAGGCGCCAAAGCCCACCTGCGCCACCAGCGGCAGCGGTCCGTTCGGGTTCAGCGCCGGCACCAGCTGCGGGTTCAGCGCCACCACGCTGAACGCGGCGATGCCCATGAGCATGGCCGCCATCAGCACCAGGACCGACGCGCGCGCCCCCAGCCGGTCGGCACGGCTGCGACGCGCAGCTAGCCGAGCACCATCCGCTCCGTCCTTATCGATGCCCCAGGCGAGCGGCGCTTCTCTGCGCAGCCGGTCCACGGTGGCGCAGAGATCTTGTTCGGTGACGAGACCGGCCCGGTGTCCGAGCATGCCCATCAGGTAGGCCGTGCGGGCACGGGAGGACTGCCACGCGCCGAGCACCACGATGATGCTCAACAGCAGAAGCAGTGGCAGCAGGAAGGCGAGCCCGATCTGAAGCTCCGCGATGAACAGCCACAGAGCGACGGCAGCCCATGCCAGAGCCGGCACTATCAAGGCGAGCGTGAGCACATCCCCCGCCTGGGCGCGGCGCTCAAGCAGCGCCCGCCATGGGGAGTCGATGCGTTCGCGTGCGGGGTCTGCACCAGCTGCACGTGAGGGCTCATCGGCCCGCTGGCGCGGCAGCAGAAGCAGCAGCACCAGGTAGAGCGCAACCCCGGGCCCGAGCAGGCCCAGCACGATAGCGGTGGCGCGCACCAGCCGTACGGGGATGCCGAAGCCGTCCGCAAGCGCGTGGCACACCCCCGCGATCACTCCACGGCCCGGACGGCGCAGCACACCGTAGCGCTGGGCGCGGGCGGAAGGGTCCAGGCTGCGCGGCGGCGTCACGTACGCATTGACCACGCGGTGCGCATCGGACGCGGGGGGTTCGGACATGCCACCATGGTGTCATGCCGCAGATCGTTCAGCCGTCTGCCTCTCGGTGGACGCGCACGCTCACCGACGCGCACCTGGTGGGTGTGTGCGGAGCACTCGCCCGCGGCTGCGGTCTGCCCGTGGCCCTGGTGCGGGTTGTGATCCTAGCCGGATTCGTCTCGATCATTGCCGCTGTTCCGCTGGCGCTCAGCGCGGGCGCGCCCGGTCCAACGATCATGGTGTTCGCGGGGCTCGCCTCTGCCACCCTCTTCACGTACATAATCGCCTGGTTCTCGCTGCCGCTGGATGAGGCCGCCGAGCGGGATCTGCTGCGTGAGCTGTCCACCGCGCCGGTCCGCGGCCGGCCCGCTCTGGCCGGAGCGGCGATTGCGCTGCGCTCTCCCGCATCTCAGCTGCTGCAGTGGCTGCTGATCGCCGCCCTGGTGGGCGCCGCCACGATGCTCGCGGTGCTGGGGGTGGGCACCACGATCGATGTCACCCGCGCAGCCTGGCCATCGCTCAGCGCCACCATCGGGATCGCGGCGATGGGCGTGAGCCTGGGAGTGCTGCCGCTCGGGCAGGTGGATCGTGCCCGCTGGGGCGGTCAGCTGCTGCGCCTGCCAGCCGCATCCGCAGCGGCGGTGGTGATCTCGGTTCTGCTGCTGCTCACCGGAGCGCTCGGCACCGTCCTGGTGCTGTTGAGCCCGCGGGCGCTGCTGCTCGCGCTCGGCGTGGCGGTCACGATCATTGCGCTGCTGCTTGCGGTCACGGTGCCGTGGCTGCAACGGCTGTGGCGCGGACTGCTGGAGGAATCTGAGCAGCGTGCGCTCGTGCAGCAGCGCGCGGAGATCACCGCTCACCTGCATGACTCGGTGCTGCAGACCCTGGGCTCGATCCAGCAGGCGGGCCGCAGCGCCGATTCGATGAAGCAGCTGGCGCGAGTGCAGGAGGCAGAGCTGCGCCGCTGGCTGTACGGCAGGCCCGCTGCGGGGGCTGGGTCTGCGTCCTTGCGAGCGCGGGTTGAGAACATGGCGGAGGAGCTGCAGGCCGAGCACGGTGTTGTGGTGGATACGGTGGTGGTGGGCGATGCCCCGAACGCTGAGGTGTTCTCCCCGCTGTGCCAGGCGCTGCGCGAAGCGCTGTCCAATGCGATCCGACATGGCGGAACGGGCGTGTCCGTGTTCGTGGACGCGTCTGCCTCGATGGTGGAAGCATTTGTCCGTGACCGCGGCCCCGGCATCAACCTGGAGATGATCCCGAGCGACCGGCTCGGCGTGCGTGAATCGATCATCGGCCGTATGGAGCGCGCTGGCGGAACCGCTCACGTGGCCCTCGCCCCAGGCGGCGGCACTGAAGTCTCGCTCCGCCTGACCGCACCGAACTGATACGAGGAGCCCTGGATGAGCGCTTTTCTCAACCCCGCCACCCCGGTGCGGGTGCTGATCGTGGATGACCATGCTGTGTTCGCTGCCGGCATCGCGGATGATCTGCGCACCGCTGACCCGCAACTGGAGTTCGTGGACACTGCCGCCACAGTGGACGCTGCGATCGCCGCGATCGAGCAGCACCGGCCTGATGTGGTGCTGCTGGATGTGCATCTGCCCGGCGGCGGCGGAGGCGGCGGCGCGGAGGTGGCTCGCGCCGTGGGCGGACTGACGACTCACAGCCGCGGTGATGTCCGATGCCTGGCGCTCTCGGTGTCTGACGCGGAGGATGATGTGATCGCAGTGATCCGTGCGGGTGCCCGCGGCTACGTCACAAAGAGCATCACCGGCGGTGAACTGGCGGAGGCGATCCGCCGAGTGGCAAGCGGGGATGCGGTGTTCTCCCCGCGTCTTGCTGGTTTTGTGCTCGACGCGTTCCGGGGCGATGCTCCGCCCCGGCCCACAGAACTGGACCTGCTGTCCCCGAGGGAGACCGAGGTGATGAAGCTGATCGCTCGCGGACACACCTACCGGGAGGCGGCGAGCGTGCTGTTCATCTCGGACCGGACGGTGGAGACTCATGTGTCCAGCGTGCTGCGCAAGCTGCAGCTGTCCAACCGGTACGAGCTGACTCGGTGGGCAGAGGACCGGCGCGTGATCTGAGGGGTGATCTTTCCGTCACGGCTCTCGGCTTCACCGTGGGGATGTGCGATCCTGGACGGCGAATCAGGCGTCCGCTCGCCGGCTGACGCCGCCGCCTGCTGAAGGAGAATCATGTCGCTGTTCGGAGAGCCGTTCACCGCGCACTGCGCAAAGTCTGATCTCACGGTTGAGGTGGAAGAGGGCCAGTCCCTTCTGCAGGCTCTGCTGGACGCCGGCATCTCCATGGACTACTCCTGTGAGGGCGGCGTCTGCGGCACCTGCATCGTTCCGCTGATCCGCGGCGAGGTGGAGCATATGGACGAGTTCCTCATGGAGGATGAGCAGGAGACGAACATGATCACCTGCGTATCGCGCGGTATCGGCGAAATCGAGATCGACGTCTGAGCTCCGCAATGGTGCCCGGGTCATCAGCCGCGTCAGCGGATATGGCTCAGTCGGAGGCGGCAGCGTCGTGGGCAACCAGGCCGGCGAACACCCCACCCGCCTGAGTGAGCTGACTGGAGGAGCCGCGCTCCACGATCCGCCCTTTGTGCAACACCACAATCTCGTCCGCGTGCCGGATAGTAGAGAGTCGGTGGGCGATGGAGATGGTGGTGCGGCCCCGGCTCAGGGTGCGCAGCGCTCCGGCCATGGATCGTTCGGTGGCGGCGTCCAGTGCTGAGGTCGCTTCATCGAGCAGCAGGATCGGCGGGTCGCGCAGAATGGTGCGCGCAATCGCCAGACGCTGCTTTTCACCGCCGGAGAAGCGGTAGCCCCGCTCCCCCACGATCGTGTCGTAGCCGCGGGGCAGCGCCGCAATGTGCTCATGGATGTGGGCGATGCGGCAGGCGCGGATGAGCTCCTCATCCGACGCGTCCTCCTTGGCGAATCGCAGGTTTGCCGCGACCGTGTCGTGCAGCAGGTAGGTCTCCTGGGTGACCTGGCCGATCATGGCCGCGATCGATTCACGGCTGGCCTCGCGAACATCCACGCCGTTGATCCGCACTGCTCCTGCGGTCACGTCGTACAGCCGGGAGAGCAGGTAGCCGATCGTGGTTTTGCCGCTGCCGGTTGCCCCCACCAACGCCACGTGCCTGCCCGGCTCCACGGTGATATCGATGCTGTTCACGGCGGGGCGCTCTGCGTTCGGGTAGCTGAAGTCCACCCGGTCGAACTCCACGCGCGCACCGGCCGGGGCCGGCACGGCGCGCAGGTCCACCGGGTTCGGCGGATCCTGGATCGGGATCGGCAGATCCAGGTAGTCGAACACGCGGGTGAACAGGGCGAGTGAGGCATTCACCTGCGCTGAGGTGCGCAGCAGCGAGTTCACCTGCGGGAACAGGGTGAGCTGCAGGTTCACAAATGCCACCAGGGTGCCCACTGTGATGTCGGCGCCGCCGCGGATCAGCAGCCAGCCGCCGAGCAGGTAGGTGAGCGCCGGCATCACCCACAGCAGCACCTGGAAGGTGCCCTGGAGCCAGCGTCCCGCCATAGCGGAGGCCACTTCGAGATCCGCGAGCCGCTGCGACCGCTCAGCGAAGAAGCGGGTCAGCGGCGTGCCGCGGCCGAGCGTGGTGCTGAGCAGGATGCCGGACACGCTCAGGCTCTCCTGAATGTACGCCCCCAGATCGGCGGCCATCTCCTGGCGCTGTCTGACGATGCGGCGCCGGCGGCGTCCCACAATCCGGTTCAGCCATGCGGCAAGCGGAGTGGTGATGAGCGAAAACAGGAACAGCCGCCAGTCCATGAGCAGCATGGACAGAGCGGACACCGCGATCACGGCCGCTGAGGAGACGATCGACGTGATCACGCTCGTGACCACGGCCTGCATGGATCCGATATCGCTGAAGATGCGGGACTGCACCTCGCCGGTGCGGGTGGAGGAGAAGAACTGCAGGCCCATCTTCTGCAGATGCGCGTACACACCCACTCGCAGATCGTTCATGACTGCTTGGCCCACGCGGGTGGAGATCATCGTCTGCACAACGGTGAACGCGCTGGAGGCGATGCTGACCAGCACCATGGCGATCACGCACCACACCAGCAGGGTCATATCCCGCTCCGGCAGTGCCACATCCACCACATCGCGCACCAGGAACGGGGTGATCACTCCGCTCACGGCCGCTAGCAGGATCAGCACGAGCACCAGCAGCAGCTGTCCGCGATACGGGGCGAACAGGCGCAGGATGCGGCGTCCATCCGAGCGCAGGGTGGCGTCGGACCGCTGCCCGATCCGCTCCGCTTCTGCTGCGGTGGGCAGGCTCGTGCCGTGCAGGCTCATTCAGGCTTCACCGCGAGCGGCTTCCGCACAAGCTTGTGGGCAGCGGCCTGCGCAACGGGGCGCATGGTGATCAGGTCGAGGTTCACATGGGCGGGCAGGGCGATGCTGTAGGCGATCACATCCGCCACGTCCTCAGCCAGCAGCGGCTCGGCCACCCCTTCATAGACCTTCGACGCGGCCTGCTCGTCCCCGCCGAGCCGAACCAGGGAGAACTCGTCGGTGTGGACCAGGCCCGGCGCCACTTCGATCACGCGGATCGGCTCACCGGCGAGCTCCAGGCGCAGCGCGGCCGCGATCATATGCTCACCTGCTTTCGCGGCGTTATAGCCGGCTCCGCCTTCGTACGCCACCTGCCCTGCGGTGGAGGTCAGGAACACGATGTCGCCACCGCCGTGCCGGCGGATCAGCGGCAGCAGCGCGGTGGTGACCCGTCCCGCACCGATCACGTTCGAGGCGTACATCTGCGCCCATTTTCCGTAGTCCGCGTTCTCGACCGGTTCAACGCCGAGCGCGCCGCCGGCCACGTTGATGAGGCTGGTGAGACCGTGGGGGAACAGGTCAGCGGCGCTGGCGGCGAGCTCAGCCACCTGCTGCTCATCCGACACGTCCGCTGCGATCGGGGTGATGACGCCGCCGGTTTCTGCTGCTGCATCGGCGAGGGTGTTCAGTCGTTCCTCTCGGCGGGCGGTTGCGAGCACGTGCACGCCTTCGGCGGCGAGCCGCAGCGCCGTTGCTCGCCCGATTCCTGAGCTTGCTCCGGTGACAACGGCGGTTCGGGGCTGGGCGCTGTGGGTGGGATCAGGCGATGGCGACATCGAACAACTCCTTCTTCGGCTCGCCGCCATCTTAGGTGTCTCCCGATGACTGGTAGGCGGACCAACAGCACGCTGAACCTGCTGCTGAGCAGCAGTCTGCGACCGTCACAGCGCACGGACATGCAGTGGTATGCGCCTGCTCCTAACCTGAAGGGGACCTGGTGTATCACATGAGTTTCGGCAAAGCGGTGGCCTTGGTCACGAAACCGTGCTTAGGTAATGCAACCCCGTTGCAGTCGGTGCAACGCCTTAGCCCTTTGTCACACTGTCCGCCCGCCATACCCTTTCCCCGGGCGCTCATCAGAAAGGCATCCTATGACCAGGGTCACCCTATCCGGTCAGGAAACTGACGCGGCTCGTCTCCGCTCCACCCGTAAGAAAGTCCTCACCGCGAGCTTCATCGGCAACTTCGTGGAGTGGTTCGACTACGCCGTCTACATCTACTTCTCGGCCGCGATCTCGCACATGTTCTTCCCCAAGGAGTCCGAGAACGCTCTCATCCTGACTTTTGCGATCTTCGCGGTTTCTTTCCTGATCCGGCCGATCGGCGGGTTCGTCTGGGGCCATCTTGGCGATCGCGTCGGGCGAAAGACCGCGCTGTCCTGGTCGATTCTGCTGATGAGCGCCGCCACCTTCCTCATCGCCTTCCTGCCCACCTGGGACATGGTCGGCATCCTCGCGCCGCTGCTCCTGCTGCTCCTGCGCATGGTCCAGGGCTTCTCTGCATCGGGTGAATATGCGGGAGCGTCCGCCTTCCTCGTGGAGTATGCGCCGGCAGACAAGCGCGGCCGGTACGCGGCCGTGGTGCCCGCCTCCACTGCCACCGGCCTTCTGCTGGGGTCGCTGTTCGCCACCGTGTTCTCCGCGGTCCTCACAACGGAACAGCTTGACTCCTGGGGCTGGCGCATTCCCTTCCTGCTCGCCGCGCCTCTGGGTCTGATCGGCAAGTACATCCGCGACCGTCTTGAGGACTCGCCGGCATTCCAGGAGATCGCCCAGGAGGACGAAGCGATCAAGGCCCCGATCGGCACGATGTTCCTTGAGAACTGGCGGGAACTGCTGCGCGGATTCGGTGCGGTGCTGCTCAACGCCGTGGGCTTCTACGTGATCCTCACCTACATGCCCACCTATCTGTCCAACGAGGTGAAGCTCGACGAAACACTGAGCTTCATCGCCACAACGGTTGCCCTTCTCACCTACATCGGCTTCATCTTCATCACCGGATCCCTCTCCGATCGGTTCGGTCGCCGGAAGGTGCTGATGGCTGCGTCAATCTGCGCGATTGTGCTCACGGTTCCGGCGTTCATGCTGCTCAACACGGGCAACTTCTATATCATCCTGCTGGTTCAGGTCATGCTGGGCTTCGCGCTGACTCTCAATGACGGCACACTGCCGAGCTTCCTGTCCGAGCTGTTCCCCACGAAGGTCCGCTACTCGGGCTTCGCAGTGAGCTTCAACCTGGGCAACGCGATCTTCGGCGGCACCGCTGCTATGGTCGCCACGTGGCTGATCAAGGCAACCGGGAATCAGATTGCGCCCGCGTACTACCTGATCGGCGCCGCTGTCATCTCGTTCATCGCCGTTGCGCTCTCGCATGAGACGTCGAAGGACGAGCTGAAGTAAACCCCTTTTCTCGGTGTTGCGAGTGATGCCGTTCACTGCAATACTTTTTGCAACCGTGTTGCGCTTGCTGCAACAGCAGCAGCGCAGCACGGTTCGTTTCATATCAAGGAGAGCGTATGTCCCAGACACCACCCCGGCCTGCTGACCAGCTCGAGGAGCAGGCAGGAAATCCCGGCGCAGAGCCGGGTGAGCTCAATGTGGAGCTCCCTCGCTTCCGTGGCCGCTCAGTGACGCCGCTGGACTCAATCATCATCAAAACCCTGCCGCCGCTGCTGATCGTGGGCCTGATCATCACGGTGATCGTCAACCCCACCGGCGCAGCTGACTTCATCAGCTACCTCCGCACCAAGGTCACCTCCGGATGGACCTGGTACTTCGTGGCCTACTCGCTGATCGCGGTGGGCATGTGCCTCTGGCTCTCCATCTCGAAGGTGGGCAAAGTGCGCCTGGGCGGTCCGAAAGCCCGCCCCGAGCACTCGAACTTCGCCTGGTACTCCATGCTCTTCGCGTGCGGCCAGGGCATCGGCCTGATCTTCTGGTCCATCGCCGAGCCGGTGCTTATGCGTGAAGAAGGCAGCGCCGCCTTTCTCACGGACACCGAGAACATCGGCGAGTCCGGCATCGTGTGGACCTATTTCCACTGGGGTCTGACCGCGTGGGCCATGTACGGCGTGGTGGCGGTGTGCCTCGCCTACAGCCACCACAACCTCGGCAAGACTCTCACCTTCCGCGAGGCCACTGTGGACTTCCTGCCGCGCAAGGCTCAGCGTCCTGTGGGCGTGGTCGTGGAGATGCTCGCCATCATCGCCACCACCCTGGGCCTGGCCACCTCATTCGCCTTCGCCGCCATGCAGTTCTCCTCCGGTGTGGCTGCCGCTACCGGCATCAACTCCACGAACGTCGTCTGGCTGATCGTGATCCTCATCCTCGGCACCCTGACTGCCATCTCCGCGTTCAAGGGCGTCAACAAGGGCATGAAGCGGATCTCCGAGCTGAACTCGGTCCTTTCGGTTGTGCTGGTGGTGGGCGTGCTCGTGTTCGGCCCCACCGTGTACATCCTGGCGAACCTCGGCCAGACCTTCGGCTCCTTCATCCAGAACTTCATCCCGATGAGCTTCTTCACCGAGGCGAGCACCGCGCAGGGCCCGCTGGAGAGCTGGCAGGATTCCTGGAGCGGCTGGTGGACCGTGTTCATCTGGTGCTGGGTGATTGCGTTCAGCCCGTTCGTGGCCGGCTTCATCGCACGCATCTCCCGCGGCCGCACCATCCGCGACTTTGTGATCGGCGTGACGATCATCCCGTCGCTGATCGTGATGGTGTGGGCTGGCGTGATCGGCTCCACCGCCATGTTCTATGACAACAAGTCCGATGGGGCCATCTCAGCAGCCGTTGCCGAGGACACCTCCGCCGGCCTGTTCGCCATGCTCGACATGATGCCGATCGTGGGCACCGTGTTGATCATCGTCTCCACCATCCTGGTGGCCACCTATTACGTGACCTCGCTGGACTCCGGCACCTATGCGCTGGCGGAGTTCGTCTCCGCGCCGCGCAAGTCCGGCCCGTGGTTCCGCGTGGTCCTCGTGTTCTCGATCGCCACCGTGGCTGTCATCCTGCTCTCCATCGGCGGCTCGGCGGTGGTGGACACGGTGCAGACCGGCACCATCATCGGCGCCTTCCCGTTCTCATTCGTGATCCTCGTGATGATCTTCAACCTGTTCCGCCGCCTGCGCAACCGGGACAAGATGATCAAGAAGCTCGAACGCGCGGTCAACGATCCGCGCCCGCGGCCCGAGGATCAGTATGTGGATGAGCACGGCATGCCGCGTGAGGGCACCCCGCATCCGCACAACATCACCCTGGCCATCGAAGAGGGCAAAGATCCGCTGTCCCGCACAGGCGAGATCCCGATCCCGGCGGAGTTCGCGAAAGACCCGGTGTTCGAGGAGCGCGAGCACAGCGATCCGCGCAAGGAGAAGACCAAGCCCTCGAAGGGAGAACAACAGTGAGCCCCCAGAATCCCAGCGCCGGCTCCCGTCCGGTTGACCTTGCTCTGATCGACGCGTTCACCTATCGCGAATGGGCAGCTGGAGACAGCGTGGTGCTGATCCCGGTGGGCGCCTTTGAGCAGCACGGTCCGCACATGCCGCTCGGCACCGACGCGATGCTCTCCACCGCCATGGCGCGGGGCGCCGCGAACAAAATCAACCACGCCGCCGGCCGGCTCGTGGCGGGAGTCGCCCAGACCTTCACCTACGGTTATAAGTCGCAGCAGAAGTCCGGCGGCGGCAACCACCTCCCCGGCACGATCAGCCTCGACGCGGACGCCCTGATCGCGATCAGCCGCACCGTCGCCCGCGGCTTCCTGGAGCAGGGCGTGAGCCACGTGGTGTTCGTCAACGGCCACTACGAGAACTACCAGTTCTTGTACGAGGGCATTGATCTGGCGCTGCGGGACCTGGGCATCACCGAGGAGGGAAAGCAGTCGATCATGCTGCTGTCCTACTGGGACTACGTCACCGAGGAGACCCTGCAGACGGTGTACCCGGATGGATTCCCCGGCTGGGACATCGAGCACGGCGGCGTGCTGGAGACATCGCTCATGCTGCATCTCCACCCGGAGCATGTGGACATGGACGCAGCGGTCAGTCACGACCCCGCTGTGCTTCCGCGCTTCGACCGTTTGCCGGTGGTCGCTTCACGCACCCCGGACACCGGCTGCCTGTCCGCTCCGGACGGCTCAACGGTGGAGAAGGGCGAACTGCTCTACGAGCAGACCACCGATCTGCTGGCCTCGGACATCGCTTCCGAGCTCGGCCTGTCCTGATCCGCGCTCCCGACTTGACGCAGGTCTCGTCGGGAGTATCCTGGAGCGGAACACGGTTGCACACAGCGCAACTCCGGCGAGGGCGCCGGGACCGCTCCTGTTCACCACCTCATTCTCATCACACAAAGGAGTGACAATGACTGACAAGAACGTGACCTCGGTGTCCGAGCTCGACCGCCTCAAGACCCTCTACAACGGTGAGAAGCAGAAGCTGACCTTCTCCGAGGCAGAGTTCGAGAACCGCCTCAAGGGCCTTCGCGAGATCATGGCGAAGAATGACATGGACGCGGTCATCCTGACCTCATACCAGGGAATCAAGTACTACTCGGACTTCCTGTTCACCTACTTCGGCCGTTCCTACGCGATGGTCGTGACCCAGAAGAACACCCACACGGTCACCGCCAATATCGACGCCGGCATGCCGTGGCGCACCTCCTTCGGTGACAACATCGTCTACACCGACTGGCGCCGGGACAACTTCTACTACGGCCTCCAGGAAGCCCTGAAGCGCGACGGAGTCAACCCCAAGCGCATCGGCATCGAGGATGACACCGTTCCGGCTCTCATCCGCAAGAACCTCCAGGACGCGTTCCCGGGCGCCGAGCTGGTGGACGTCTCCCAGGACGCCATGCGCCAGCGAATGATCAAGTCCGCTGAGGAGATCGAGGTCATCAAGCACGGTGCGCGCATCGGCGACCTCGGCGGCGAAGCGATCCGGGATGCCATCCGCGAGGGCATCATGGAGTACGAGGTGGCGCTGGCCGGCGTGGAGGCGATGACCCACGAGATCGCCAAAACCTTCCCGCACCGCGAGGTCCGTGACACCTGGGTCTGGTTCCAGTCCGGCATCAACACCGATGGCGCCCACAACTGGGCCACCACCCGCAAGCTGGAGAAGGGGGACATCCTCTCCCTGAACTGCTTCCCGATGACCTCCGGCTACTACACCGCTCTGGAGCGCACCATGTTCCTGGGCGAGCCGGACAAGGACTCCCTGCGGATGTGGGAGATCAACGTTGAGGTGCACGAGCGCGGTCTCGAGCTCATCAAGCCGGGCGCGGTCTGCAAGGACATCGCGCTTGAGCTCAACGAGATCTTCGCCAGCTACGGCGTTCTCCCCAAGCGTACCTTCGGCTACGGCCACTCCTTCGGTGTTCTCTCCCACTACTACGGCCGCGAGGCCGGCCTGGAGCTGCGCGAGGACATCGAGACCGTGATCGAGCCGGGCATGGTGGTCTCCATGGAGCCGATGATCACCATCGAGGACGGCCAGCCGGGTGCCGGCGGCTACCGCGAGCACGACATCCTCGTGGTGGGCGAGGACTCGGTGGAGAACATCACCAAGTTCCCGTACGGCCCGGAGCACAACATCATCGAGGCCTGAGGTCCCAACCATCAGCGGTCACCACATCGGATCGCTGGGATAAGGGGGCGGTGTCCGGCGACACCGCCCCCTTGCCGTTCATTCACACGCTTAAGGTGAGCATCATGCCTGATCCCTCTCGTCAGCACGAGACTCCCCCGCCGGTCTCGCGTCGCTCGACTGCCAACGAGTCCCCGGACCGCCGCATCGCTCAGACCGGCGATGACCGCAGTGGGTCCACCCGTTCTGACTCCTCCTCTGGTCGCGATGGCAAGAGCGCGTCGGCCACGAGCACGCTGATCCGGGTGCTGCGCTGCTTCACCGTGGATGAGCCGGTCCGGGGCGTCAGCGAGATCGCCGCCGAGGTGGGCCTGCATAAGTCCTCGGTGTCCCGCATCCTCACCACGCTGCAGAGCGAACGTTTGGTGCAGCAGGATGAGATCTCCCGCAAGTATCGGCTCAGCTGGGGCATGCTGGGGATCGCCGGCCCGCTGCTGTCCACGCTCGATGTGCGCAAAGTGGCCGTTGGAGTTCTGCAGGATCTGCGCGATCAGACTCGCGAGACCGCTTCTCTCATCGTGTCCGATGGTGTGGAGGGCATTTCAGTGGAGCAGGCGGTGAGCCCGCAGGCGATCAAGCACACCTCCGATATGGGCACCCGCTACGCCACCGGCTTCAGCGCTTCCATCCAGGTGTTCTGCGCGTCCCTGCCGGATGAGAAGGTGAAGGCCCTGCTGCGCTCAGGTCAGCTGCTCTTCACTGAGCCTGTGGATGAACAGGAGTATCTGCAGCGCCTGCACGAGGCGGTTGAGCGTGGGTATGCGATCAATCCGGGCCTCACCGCACCGGATGAGGTGGGCATCGCCGCCCCGGTGTTCGACCACCGCGGTGAGCTTGTGGCGGCTCTGATGATCGCCGCGCCCCGCTACCGAACAGATGATGAGCGCATCGCCGAGATCGGCCCGCTGGTGGCTGACGCGGCAGCTCGGGTGAGCGTGGGCCTGGGCTACGGGCGGGTTCTCGATGACATGCTGGAGCGGATCGACGCGGACGACTGACCGCCCCGGTGCGGCCACTCTCACCCGATCGGAACGGCCCCGGCAGGGGAGTTTCTGAAACAATGAGCGCATGAGCGAGACCACCCCACGCGAAGGCCACGACTCGGCCGCTGCCCTGCCCGCCATCCCCGAACGCCCCACCCTTGACGGTCTGGAAGCGAAGTGGGATCAGAACTGGAGCGAGCAGCAGGTGTTCGCGTTCAACCCGGACACAAGGCGCGACCAGGTGTTCTCGATCGACACTCCCCCGCCCACCGCGTCCGGCTCGCTCCACATCGGCCACGTATTCGCCTACTCGCAGGCGGACATGATCGCCCGCTACCAGCGCATGATCGGTAAGAACGTGTTCTATCCGATGGGCTGGGATGACAACGGCCTGCCCACGGAGCGTCGTGTGCAGAACTACTTCGGCGTGCGCTGCGACCCGACCCTGCCGTACACGGAGAACTTCGAGCCTCCGCACCGCGGCGGCAATGCACAGACGGCAAAGCCGCAGAACCAGCTGCCGATCTCACGCCGCAACTTCATCGAGCTGTGCTTGGAGCTCGCCACTGAGGATGAGAAGTCCTTCGAGCATGTGTTCCGCACCCTTGGCGTGTCCGTGGACTGGGGCAACCTGACCTACCAGACCATCGACCAGAAGTCCCAGGCCGTCTCCCAGAAGGCTTTCCTGGACCATCTCGCCTCCGGCCACGCCTACCAGGCTGAGGCCCCCACTCCGTGGGATGTCACCTTCCGCACCGCGGTGGCGCAGGCCGAGCAGGAGGATCAGGAGCGGCCGGGCGCCTATCATCGCATCGGCTTCACAACGCCGGACGGGGACACGGTGTTCATCGAAACCACCCGTCCGGAGCTGCTGCCTGCCTGTGTTGCGCTTGTGGCACACCCGGATGATGAGCGCTATCAGCATCTGTTCGGCACCACTGTCACCTCCCCGCTGTTCGGCGTTGAAGTAGAGGTGAAAGCGCATCAGCTGGCGCAGATGGACAAGGGTGCGGGCATCGCAATGATCTGCACCTTCGGTGATGCAACCGATGTGATCTGGTGGCGCGAACTGGAGCTGCCCACCCGCGCCGTGATCGGCCGCGATGGCCGCTTCATTGCGGACACCCCGTGGATCACCTCTGAGGAAGGTCGCGCCCGCTACGCGGAGCTCGCCGGCGCCACCGTGTTCACCGCGCAGCGGCGCGTCGTGGAGATGCTCACTGAGACCGGTGATCTGGTGGGCGAACCCAGGAAGATCACCCATCCGGTGAAGTTCTATGAGCGAGGCGATAAGCCCCTGGAATACGTCACCTCCCGCCAGTGGTACATCACCAACGGCGGCCGCGACCACTCTGCGGATGGCTTGCGCAGCGCTCTGCTTGCACGCGGGGAGGAGCTCGACTGGTTCCCTCCGTTCATGCAGTCCCGCTATCGCAACTGGGTGGAGAACCTGACCGGCGACTGGCTCATCTCCCGCCAGCGCTACTTCGGGGTGCCGATCCCCGTGTGGTACGGCCTCGATCACACCGGTGAGATCGACTATGACCAAGTGCTCACTCCGAGCGTGGATCAGCTGCCGATCGATCCCACCCTGGATGTGCCGGAGGGCTTCACCGAGGAACAGCGGGACCAGCCGGGCGGCTTCACCGCCGATTCGGATGTGTTCGATACCTGGGCCACGTCCTCGCTCACCCCGCTGCTGGTGACTGACTGGCTCGGTGAGCAGGACATCTTCGCCAAGGTGTACCCGTTCGATCTGCGCCCGCAGGGCCATGACATCATCCGCACCTGGCTGTTCTCCACGGCGGTCCGTTCGCATCTGCTGACGGATTCGCTGCCGTGGCGGGGCGCGTCGATCAACGGCTGGATTCTGGATCCGGACCGCAAGAAGATGTCCAAGTCCAAGGGCAATGTGGTCACCCCGATCGCCCTGCTCGAGCAGTACGGTTCCGATGGGGTGCGCTACTGGGCGGCGCGCGCCCGCCAGGGTGCGGATACCGCGTTCGAAGAAGGCCAGATGAAGATCGGCCGGCGCCTGGCGATCAAGATCCTCAATGCCTCGAAGTTCGCGCTCGGCTTCGGCTCCGCTCCGGAGGATCCGGCTGGGCGGCTCGCGGCGGACCCGGCGCTGGTCACGCAGCCGCTGGACCGGTCCATGCTGGCCGGGCTTGCGGATGTGGTCACGGCCGCGTCTGACGCGTTCGCCGCGCATGACTATGCCCGCGCGATCGAGCACATCGAACCGTTCTTCTGGACCTTCTGCGATGACTACATCGAGCTGGTGAAGCGCCGGGCACACGGGGATGACGGTGAGCAGGCCGCGCTCTCTGCTCGCGCTGCGCTCACCATCGCCCTGGAGGTGCAGCTGCGCCTGTTCGCCCCGTACCTGCCGTTCGCCACGGATGAAGTGTGGTCATGGTGGCGCGAAGGCTCCGTGCACGCGCAGTCCTGGCCTACGGCAGAGCCGCTGGCCGATGCGGCAGCGGGTGAGTCCGCGGCCCTGCTGGATGCGGTGAGCGGCGCGATCATCCTGGTGCGCAAGGCGAAGAGTGATGCGAAAGTGTCCCAGAAGACTCCGCTGCTGAACGGCACCCTGCTGCTGCCAGCCGATCAGGTGGAGCTGTTCACCAAGGGGGAAGCGGATGTGAAGCATCTCGGTTCGATCGAATCCCTTGAGGTGCGTGCGCTGGCCTCCGCTGACGAGCCCGCGCAGCTCACTGATGTGCAGCTCGGTGACCCGCCGCCGAAACAGCCGCGGAACTGACTCCTGCTACCTGCAGCGTTCTGACCTGATGCGCCTGTCCGCTTCCAGCAGTGAAGCCCTCATCCGTCCTGCCCGGGTGGGTGGGGGCTTCGCCCTGACGATCGACGATATCGAACAGTCCCATGTTGACCTCGATGATCCGCTGCTGATTCGGCACGAGTATCTGCGCCGCGTAGCGAATGTGATCGATGTGCTCACCCCCGCGAGCACATCGGATGGCTCGCCCTCGACCAGCTGCTCTCCCGCCGCCGCGCTGCGGGTGCTGCACCTCGGCGCGGGCGCTCTCACCCTTCCCCGCTATATTCAGGCCTCACGCCCCGGCTCCGAACAGACCGTGGTGGAGATCGAGCCACAGCTGGTGAGCTTCGTGATCCAGCAACTGCCGCTGCCGCCGGGCACCCACCTCACCTCGATCGTGGGGGCCGCTTTCGCCGCGGTGGAGGAGTTCCCAGCGGCATCCTTCGATGCCGTGGTGATGGACATCTTCACCGATGTGGGCCCGGTGGCAGACCTCGGCTCAATCGGCTTCTACCGCGCTGCACTCGCGCTGCTCTCCCCCACCGGTGCACTGGTGGTGAATGTTGGAGACTCCCCGGGCCTGCGACTGTTCAATCGGCAGGCGGACTTTCTTGAGGAGGCCGCGGCCGACGCGTCCCTGCCCGGGGTGTGGACGCTGTGTGATGCGTCGATGCTGAACGGAAAGGCTCATGGCAATCTTGTGCTCGCGTCGGGCCCCGGCCTGTCCGTCAAGGCCGGGGCGGACATGGAGGCGATCGCCCAGCGCTGGAAAGCAGCCGGTCCCCACCCTGCTGCGGTGCTCGCCCCGGAGGAGACGAGCGAGCTGGTTCAGCGGTTCTGGGCCTGAATGCACGGCACCCGGTGTGGCGCCCAGCCTCAGCGCGTAGTGTCCACACATGGACACCTCACCTGTCACCGGCACAGCTGCCCGCGTTCCTTCAGCCCCTTTCACCATGGCCTACAGCGTGCGCGTGAACGCATCCCCCGCTGAGCTGTGGCAGATCGCAGCGAATCCGCACCGGCACCATGAACTGGACGGCAGCGGCTCGATCGGATCTCGCGCCACCGGCCCACAGGCGCTGCACGAGGGTGACACCTTCACGGTGCAGACCACCCGCTACGGCCTGACCTACGCCCTGCCGATGCGGGTCACCGAGTCAGTTCCGGATCGAGTCATCGAGTTCCACCACCCGGTAGGGTTCCGGTGGCGATGGGAGTTCCAGCCGGATCCTGAGCAGTCCGGCGCCAGCATCGCCACCGAAACCTTCGACTATTCACATGTGTCCCCGCTGGTGCTGCGCTTCCTGACCCGGATGAACGTGTTCGCCGAGAACGAGCGTTCGATCCTGGATTCCCTGCAGGGGCTCCACGCCCGGTGGGCGTAGCAGCCACGCTCTCAGAGCGCCGCGCGGACTTCCTCTTCGAAGCTGTCCACATGCTCGAGGGCGAGCTGAGCGGCACGGTCCGGCTCCCCGGCCACGATCGCGCCGATCAGGTCAATGTGATCCGCAAGCGACCTGGTCAGATCCGGCAGCTGCGCCACCACAAGCGCCCAGATCCGCCCGGCCAGGTGATTGAGTGTGCGGAGCGTGGCGGCGAGGTACTGGTTCTCCGCGGCTGTGTAGATAGCGCGGTGAATGCCGAGCTCGTAGGCGAGCAGTTCCCGATTGGAGCCGGACACGCCCGCGCTGATCTCCTCCTGCAGAGCTGACAGGTGCTCGCGGTTGGCTGCTGAGCAGACGTCCGCGGCGCGCCGTGCCGCGTGTGGCTCGAGAACGCGCCGGAGGTCATTGAGAGCGGTCAGATCCTTGACGTCCATGGCGGAGGCGAAGGTTCCGCGGCGCGGATAGGTGGTGATCAGCCCTTCGTTCTCCAGCCTGCGGAAAGCGGAGCGGATCGGTGTGCGGCCGATGCCGAGCTCGGCTGAGACATCCAGATCATTGAGCGCGGCGCCTGGCTGGATATCGAGGAATACGAGCCGGTCGAGCAGCCGCGCGTAGGCTTCATCGGTCAAGGAGAAGACCTCGGGTTCGAGGAGAACGGAATCCAGGGTGCGCGAGCGTGCCATGAGTCTGATCGTACTGCGCTCCTGTGAAATGTTAGAAACATCTTACTAGGATCCTTGAAAGGTGTTACAGTCGCGTCTGACACCACCCATCAAAGGAGATAGTGAGATGTCACACCCAACCTCACCCCCAGCGTCGCGGGTCACACCAGCCGGCCGCCATGGCCTGGCCACAGGCGTCTTCGCGGTCTCCGCGACCACCGTGCTGGTCTGCGTAGCGCTCGCCCTGCTGGCGCCTGCATTGTTCGCAGAGATCATCGTGACGATCAACACGGCTGTCATCAACAGCATCGGGTGGTTCTACATCACCATTGTGGCTGTGTTCATCACGGCGCTGATCGTGATCGCCCTCTCCCGCATGGGAAATGTACGCCTGGGTCGCCCCACCGACTCCCCCGCCTATTCGTTCCGCACCTGGTTCGCCATGCTGTTCGCAGCAGGAACCGGCATCGGCCTTGTGTTCTGGGGCGCCGCCGAACCCCTGACCTTCTACTTGGCGAAGGACGGCTCCATGCCGCCGCACCTGCGCGGTCTGGATGATGTGGCCCGGGCAGACGGCGCGCTCGCTCAGTCCTTCTTCCATTGGGGCCTGCACTCCTGGTCGATCTTCATCGTGGTGGCACTTGGCATCGCCTATGCCGCGCACCGCCGCGGGCGTCCGATGACCATCCGCTGGGCACTCGAACCGATTCTTCGCCGGCGTACCGATTCCTGGCTCGGAGACCTCGTGGAGATCATTGCGATCGTGGCCACCCTGTTCGGCATCGCCACCTCCCTCGGCTTCGGCGTCAACCAGATCGCCGCCGGGTTGGAACACCTCAACGTGATTCCAAGCTCTCCCGGGCTGAAGATCGGCCTCATCCTGGGCATCACTGCGCTCGCCACGCTTTCCGTCGCCTCCGGCATCGATAAGGGCATCAAAACCCTCTCCTCTATCAACATCGGCCTTGCCGGCGTTCTTCTGTTCGGTGTGTTCATGCTGGGCCCCACCCTCTATCTTGCGCGGGGATACATTGCGGGCATCGGCGAGTACATCACCTCGTTTGTGCCAATGACCTTTCAGACACTGCCGAACTTCGGCTCCGAAGGCGCTGACTGGCTGAGCGGCTGGACCGTCTACTACTGGGCATGGTTCATCTCCTGGGCGCCATTCGTGGGCATGTTCATCGCCCGCATCTCCAAAGGACGGACGGTTCGCGAATTCGTGCTGGGCGCCCTGCTCGTGCCGGCGATCGTGTCGGTGTCCTGGTTTGCCATCATGGGCGGCGCTGCCATCCACACCGCGCGATTCGGCGGTGTGGACTTCCTCAAGGGCGGAGAATCAGTGGACGCGAACACGGCGTTCTTCGATGTGCTCGCTCAGCTTCCGCTCAGCGGTGTGCTTGCAGCCATCACCGTGATCATCGTGGCGATCTTCTTCATCACCAGTGCCGACTCGGGCGCGTTTGTGGTGGACATGATGGCTCATCGCGGCGATCCGAACCCGCCGCGCCTCACCCGCGTGTTCTGGGCTGTCTCCTCGGGCATCATCACCGCCGCGCTGATCGGCGTGTCCATTGTTCAAGGCGGGGATGATTCCGGCATGGCAGGGCTGCGCGCGTTCTCGCTGCTTGCCGCGCTTCCCTTCTCCGTGGTCATGGTGGGCATCCTCATCTCGGTGATCATGTCCCTGCGCTCGGATGTGAAGCGTCGTGACGCCCTCGAGAGCTTGATCGCCCGCCGCGAGGTTCGTCGCGCAATTCAGGAGCACCTCGCCGCCATGCCTGCGGGAGCGGCCGCGCCCGGCGTCGCTGCCTCCGAGGAAGCCTCTGCGGACGCGCTCACCGCGGAGACCGTCACCGGTGCGATCAACATCGATGAGCTGGCAGACCGACTCGCCGAACACCAGCGCGCCACCTCGCAGCTGAACGCCTCCAACCCCACCACCAGCACCTCTGGAAGGACTCCTCAGCCATGACCGCACAGCCACGCATCGTCATCATCGGCGCCGGCATCGTCGGCACCAATCTTGCCGACGAGCTCGCTCAGCTCGGCATGACGAACACCCTTGTCATCGAACGCGGGCCGCGTCGCCTGATGGGCGGATCGACCTCCCACGCTCCCGGGCTTGTGTTCCAAGCCAATGGCTCTCGGAACATGACCCGCTTCGCCACCTACACGGTGGAGAAGATGCTGGCCGCCCAGCAGGATGGTGAAGGCTGCTTCAACCAGGTGGGCGGGATAGAGGTTGCCACCACTGACGAGCGCCTGCAGGAGCTGCACCGCCGCGCGGGCTGGCTGCGGGCATCGGGGGTGGAGGCCCAGGTCCTCTCCCCGAAGAAGACGCTGGAGAAGTTCCCGCTGCTTGATGAGGATTTCGTGCTCGGCTCCCTCTGGAATCCCACCGACGGGGTTGCGCTGGCTCGTCGTTTCGTGGAGCTGCTCATCCAGAAGACCGAGGCTGCTGGCGTGGAGTACCGCTTCGAGGAGAAGGTCACCGGCATCGATACAGATCACGGCCGCGTCACCGGGGTGCGCATCGGCCAGGAGTCCATTCCGGCGGACATTGTGGTCTCCGCCGCCGGCTTCTGGGGCCCGGAGATCGCAGACATGGTGGGGGTGAAGATCCCACTGATCCCGATCGCCCACCAGTTCGCCTGGTCCTCCGATGTTCCAGAACTGGCGGATTACAGCAAGGGCGGCGCGGTGAACTGCGCCCTTCCCCTGCTGCGCTTCCAGGACCGGGACCTCTACTACCGCATGTGGGACCAGGGATGGGGCATCGGCTCCTACGCCCACCCGCCGTTCCAGGCTGATCCGTACACGCTCGGCATGGACCCGGACACGATCACGATGGATTCGATGCCGTCATCCCTGGAGTTCACCCCGGAGCACTTCGAGGACCAGTGGGAGGACTCGAAGCTGCTGCTGCCGAGCCTGCGGGAGGCGACGGTGAAGTCCGGCTTCAACGGGATCTTCTCCTTCACCCCGGATGGCGGATCCCTCATCGGCGAATCCCGCCAGGTGAAAGGATTCTTCATGTGCGAGGCCGTCTGGGTGACCCACTCCGCGGGCCTTGCCCGGGCCACGGCGCAGCTGATCCACTCCGGCGAGTCGGAGATCGACATCTCCGACTCCGATGTGAACCGCTTCGACGCCTGGCAGCAGGAGCGGGACTATGTTGAGACAACCTCGAAGCAGAACTTCGTGGAGGTCTACGACATCCGCCACCCCCAGGAGCCGCGCCTGTTCCCTCGCGGGGTGCTGCGCTCGCCGTTCCATGAGCGCCAGGTGGAGCAGTCCGCGTTCTTCATGGAGGCATCCGGCTGGGAGCGTCCGCAGTGGTACAGCTCCAACCTGGAGCTGTTGCCGGAGCTGCCGGATGAATGGGCCGGTCCGCTGCGCCCGGGCATGCCCGGTCGTTTCTACAGCCATGCGGTGGCGGTGGAGGCCTGGAAAACACGCACCGGCGTGGCCATGTATGACATGACTGCCCTGCGGCGGGCACTGGTGGAGGGGCCTGGTGCGTCGGCCTTCCTGCAGTCACTCACCTCCAACAAGGTGGACAAGTCAGTGGGCTCAGTGACCTACACCCTGCTGCTCAGCGCATCCGGCACGGTGGCCAGTGACGTCACCATCACCCGGCTTGGTGACCAGAAATACCAGGTGGGGGCCAACGGGCCCCGGGACATCGTGTACCTCGAAAAGCAGGCAGAGCAGTGGATCGCGGAGCACGGCTGGGAGCATGCGGTGTTCGTTCGGGACATCACCGCTGAAACCTGCTGCATCGGACTGTGGGGGCCCAATGCTCGCCGAGTGCTGGAAAAGATCACGCACAATGACGTGTCTGCTGACGCGTTGAAGTATTTCCGCAGCGCTGACATCACCATCGGCTATGTTCCCGCTACCGCGATGCGCCTGTCCTACGTGGGTGAGCTCGGCTGGGAGATCTACACCCAGGCTGGGTACGGCGCCGAACTGTGGGACTCGATCGCCCGCGCCGGCAAGGAGTTCGGCATCATCCCTGCCGGCCGCGCTGCGTTCAACGCCCTGCGCCTGGAGAAGGGCTACCGGTCCTGGGGGGCGGACGTCACCGCGGAGCACTTCCCTGCTCAGGCCGGCCTCGGCTTCGCCGTCGGGGCGAAGAAGACCGGCTATGTGGGGCACGACGCGCTCCAGCAGCACGATGATGCCGCCGACTCTCACCGGCTTCGCACGCTGACCCTCAATGACCGCACCCAGCTGCTGATGGGCGGGGAGCCCGTGTTCGTCAACGGTTCACCTGCGGGTTACGTGACCAGCGCCGAATACGGCTTCACCGTGGGCCGCACAGTTGCTCTCGCTTGGGTTCCGGCGAGCCTTGAGGGGGGAGACCGGGTGGAGGTCGAGTTCTACGGACGCCGCCAGCAGGCCACAGTTCGCCCGGATGTGCTGGTTGATCCGGGCATGGAGAAGATCCGGGCCTGACTGGCGAGAAGACGCGGCCGGGCGGTGCAACGCGCATCCCCGGTCGCGTCTATGAGACGCGTGTTCGCTCAGCGCCCCGGTCCAGGCTTCATGTGGATCGCAGGTCAGAGAACGCTGCGAACCGCAGCTTCGAAGCCTTCCACGTGTGAGCTCACCAGCTCAGCAGCACGATCACCGTCCCCGTCAACGATCGCATCCAACAGATCTATGTGCTCTTTGATGTGATCGCTGATCGCCGGCATGCGGTCCAGCACCACGCACCAGATCCGGGTCACCAGATTGTCCAGGCGTACGAGCTCAGCCTCCAGATGGGGGTTGCCTGCGGCGGAGTAGATCAGGCGGTGAACTTCCACGTCATACTCCAGCAGCTGGCGGCGTGAGATCTCCTCGGTGAGGTGCTCAATCCCGTCCCGCACCAGGATGTAGCGTTCACGCAGCTCCGGGGTGAGCCGCTCTGCGGCCAAGCGTGCACCGAGGGGTTCAAGAACGCGTCGGACCTCGAAGATAGACGCGAGTTCTGTGATGTCCACGTGCGTGGCGAAGGTGCCGCGGCGCGGGTAGGAGACCACCAGCTGGTCCACTTCAAGACGCTTGAGCGCTTCGCGCAGCGGGGTGCGGCCCACACCGAACTCGGCGGCCAGCTCAGCCTCATTGATCGGAGCTCCCGGCGGAATCTCCAGCATGATCAGCCGATCAAGAATCTGCCGATACGCCTGACCCGCAAGGGACTCCGGGGCCTCCTCGTGCGCTTCGGTGAGCAGTGCCAGCCCGCGCAGCTCGGGTTTCTGCTCCGGGGCGTTTCGGTCTTTCGCCGTTGCGTTCTCCGCCATCAGCTCTCCTCTCTGACCCGGCCGGCTGCGATGCCCGAACAGGTGTGTTGCAGGCAGTGCAACCATGTTGCAAGATTAGCTTGACGTGGGCTCCGAGTCACCATACTATCGGTGCCACAACTGATATATCAGTGGTCGGTCTGCAGAGTCGCAGGCTGTAGAAAGGGAGATGAATATGGCTGAAATGCTTCCTGAGCACCCAGAGTTCCTCTGGTCGCATAAGGACCCGAAGTCGTCATATGACGCCATTATCGTCGGCGGCGGCGGCCATGGCCTCGCCACCGCGTACTACCTGGCCAAAAATCACGGCATGACCAACATCGCCGTCCTCGAAAAAGGATGGCTCGCGGGCGGCAACATGGCCCGCAACACCACCATCATCCGCTCGAACTACCTGTGGGATGAGTCCGCCGGCATCTATGAGCACGCGCTCAAGCTGTGGGAAGGCCTCACCGAAGAGCTCGAGTACGAGATGTTCTTCTCGCAGCGCGGCGTGCTGAACCTCGCGCACACCCTCGGGGACGTCCGCGAATCCGTCCGCCGAGTGGAGGCCAACCGCCTCAACGGCGTGGACTCCGAATTCCTGGATCCGCAGCAGGTCAAGGAAGTCTGCCCGATCCTCAACATCTCCGATGACATCCGCTACCCCGTCATGGGCGGCACCTACCAGCCCCGCGCCGGCATCGCCAAGCACGACTGGGTGGCCTGGGCCTACGCGCGCAAGCTCGAAGAGATGGGCGTGGACATCATCCAGAACTGCGAGGTCACCAAGGTCCTCAAGGACGGGGACAAGGTCACCGGTGTGGACACCAACCGCGGCAAGATCCTCGCACCGAAGGTGGGCCTGGCAGCTGCCGGCCACTCCTGGGTTGTTGCCGAGACCGCCGGCGTGATCCTCCCGATCCAGTCCCACCCGCTGCAGGCACTCGTCTCCGAACTGTTCGAACAGGTGCATCCCACCGTGGTCATGTCCAACCACGTCCACATGTACGTCTCCCAGGCACACAAGGGCGAACTCGTCATGGGCGCCGGCATCGACCAGTACGTGGGCTACGGGCAGCGCGGCTCGTTCCACGTGGTTGCCGAACAGATGGCCGCCGCCGTTGAGCTCATGCCGATCTTCGCTCGAGCGCACCTGCTGCGCACCTGGGGCGGCATTGTGGATACCACCGGTGACGCCTCGCCGATCATCTCCAAGACTGATGTTGACGGCCTGTACGTCAACTGCGGCTGGGGCACCGGCGGCTTCAAGGCCACCCCCGCCTGCGGCTGGACCTTCGCGTACACCATTGCGAACGATGAGCCGCACGAGCTCAACGCGGGCTTCAGCATCGACCGCTTCACCTCAGGCCTCCTGATCGACGAGCACGGTGCTGCCGCTGTGGCGCACTGATCCCCACCCCACACATTTCGATTCCCAAGGATCAACGATGTTTCTTATCGAATGCCCCCACTGCGGGCCACGCGACGAAATCGAGTTCACCTACGGCAAAGAGGCCTACATCTCCTACCCCGGAGAAGAGGCCGCGAACATGAGCGACGAAGAGTGGGCAAGGTTTCTCTTCTACCGCAAGAACCCCGAAGGCGACTTCGCCGAGCGCTGGGTCCACGCCGGCGGCTGCCGCAAGTGGTTCAACGCCATCCGCAACACCAAGACCTACGAATTCAAGGCGACCTGGCCCACCGGCCAGAAGGCGCCCGATCTGACTGAAGGAGACGCCAAGTGAGCACCACCTCCCACCGCGTTGACACGGCGCCGGGCCACGGCATCGACCGCAGCAGCCCGATCAGCTTCACCTTCGAAGGCGAGAGGTACAGCGGCTTCGCCGGTGACACGCTCGCATCGGCCCTGATCGCCAACGGTCGCCTGCAGACCAAGAACTCCATGTACCTTCAGCGCCCCCGCGGCATCATCGCCGCCGGCGTGGAAGAGCCCAACGGCCTTGTCACCATCAAGGCACGCAGCGACAACGATATCGACGAGACCATGCTCCCGGTCACCACCGTGGAGCTGTTCGAAGGGCTCGACGGCTTCTACGTTCCCGGCCAGGGCGCCCTGGACCCGAAGAAGGATCCAGCGATCTACGACCGCAAGCACAAGCACGTTGACGTGCTCGTGATCGGCGCCGGCCCCGCCGGCATCGCCGCCGCCAAGGCCGCCCTGCAGGGCCAGGCACGCGTTGCCCTCATCGACAACCAACCGCTGCCCGGCGGCAGCCTGCTGGCCTCCCGCAGGCTTGAGATCGACGGCAAGACCGGCGCCCAGTGGGCCGCTGACGAAATTGCGGAGCTGCAGAAGAACCAGGACTTCCTCTACCTGTCCCGCACCCTCGCCTTCGGCGCATACGACGCGAACTACGTGATCGCACTGGAGAACCGCACCGACCACCTTCCGGCCAAGGAGCGTCCCGGTGTGTCCCGCCAGCGCGTGTGGCACATCCGCGCGAACCAGGTGGTGCTCGCCACCGGCGCCATCGAACGTCCGATCGCATTCGCCACGAATGACCGCCCCGGCGTCATGATGGCCGCGTCGGCGCGCACCTTCACGAACCGCTACGCCGCGCTGCCCGGCCGGAAGGTCGTGGTGTTCACCACGAACGACTCCGCCTACGAGGCGGCCGTGGACCTCCACGCTGCCGGCGCTGAGATCGTGGCCCTCGTGGACTCCCGCACGGAAGCCTCTGACGCGGCGAAGAAGGCAGCGGAGATCACCGGCGCACCCACCTTCCTCGGCTCCGCCGTGGTGGGAACCGGTGCGTCCGTGATGGGCGACCGCGTGGAGAACGCGGACATCTCCCAGGTGGATGAAAACAACGAGCTCACCGGTGAGACCACCCGCGTGGACACCGACCTCGTGATCGTCTCCGGCGGCTGGTCCCCCACCGTGCACCTGCACGTGCACCGCCAGGGAAAGACCGAGTGGAACCAGGACATCGCAGGATTCGTGCCCGTGGAAGGCTCCGTGGCCGACGAGCACCTGGCAGGTGCGCTCACCGGCCGCTTCTCCACCGAAGACGCACTGGAGTCCGGTGCGAAGGCCGGCGCTGCTGCGCTCACAGCTGCCGCTGAGAAGGCCGGCTTCGAGGGAGGCTCTGCCGCTGCTGACGCACCCGCGGTCTCCGCTGAGTTCGAGGCGCCGCAGTGCTGCGCGTCGGTGCGCCCGATGTGGCTGGTCCCGGCGCTCACAGGCGATGCCAAACAGTGGCGCGATCACTTCGTGGACTTCCAGCGCGACCAGTCAGTTGCTGACATCATCCGCGCACACGGCGCCGGCATGCACAGCATCGAGCACATCAAGCGCTACACCTCAATCGGCACCGCAAACGACCAGGGCAAGACCGCCGGCGTCAACGCCATGGCGATCAATGCGATCCTGCTTGGCGAAGAGGACTTCGGCAAGGTGGGCGTGTCCGGCTACCGTCCGCCGTTCGTGGCCCTCCCGTTCGCTGCCCTTGCGGGCCGTGAGCGCGGCGACCTATTCGACCCGGCTCGCCTCACCCCGATCCACGCCGCTCACCTCAAGTCCGAGTGCCCGTTCGAGGACGTGGGCCAGTGGAAGCGCCCCTGGTACTTCCCGGTGGGCGAGGAGACCATGGACGAAGCGGTGTACCGCGAATCCAAGGCGGTGCGGGACTCCGTCGGCATGATGGACGGCACCACCCTGGGCAAGATCGAGATCCGCGGCCAGGACGCGGCAGAGTTCGTCAACCGCGTGTACACCAACGGCTTCAAGCTGCTGAAGGTGGGCATGGGCCGCTACGGCCTCATGCTGAACGTGGACGGCATGCTGCTGGACGACGGCGTCACCATGCGCATCGCTGAGGACCGCTTCCTCATGACCACAACCACCGGCGGCGCCGCCACCGTGTTCGACTGGCTTGAGGAATGGCACCAGACCGAGTGGCCGGAGCTCGACGTCACCCTCACCTCGGTGACCGAGCAGTACGCCACCGTCACGGTGGGCGGCCCGAAATCACGGGATGTGATCGCCAAAGTCGCTCCGGAGCTTGACGTCTCGAACGACGCGTTCAAGTTCATGTCCTTCAAGGAGACCACCCTGAGCAACGGCGTGCCGGCGCGTATCTGCCGCATTTCGTTCTCCGGTGAGCTCGCCTACGAGATCAACGTGGACGGGTTCTACGGTCAGAAGGTCTGGGAGATGGTGGAAGAGGCAGGCGCCGAGTTCAACATCACCAAGTACGGCACCGAGACCATGCACGTGCTGCGTGCCGAGAAGGGCCTGATCATCATCGGTCAGGACACCGACGGCACTGTCACCGCGGCTGACGCCGGCATGGACTGGGCTGTATCCAAGAAGAAGAAGGACTTCATCGGCAAGCGCTCCCTGGAGCGCGCAGACACCAAGCGCGAGGATCGTAAGCACCTTGTGGGGGTGCTGCCGGTGGATAAGAAGGTCCGCCTCCCCGAGGGCGCCGCTCTCATCGAGGCCGGCGTTGACCCGAAGCCGCGCGCTGCAACCGCTGAGGACCCGCTCACCAAGAGCAACGGTCAGGTTCCGCAGGTGGGCTGGGTGTCCTCCTCCTACGATTCGCCGAACCTGGGCCGCACCTTCGGTCTGGCCCTCATTGACAACGGCCGCAACCGTCAGGGAGAGATCCTGAAGTCGTTTGTGAACGGCGAGCTCGTCGACGTTGAGATTGCACCTCTGTGCCTGTTCGATCCAGAAGGGAAGCGCCGCGATGGCTGAAAACCTTGCACCCACTGTTCCGCTCGACTCCGAGCGTCTGACCCCGGCCGCTCATCTCGCTGAGGAGATGAAGGCAGGCTCCATCTCCGGTGAGCGCGGCGTTCAGCTGCGTGAGCTGCCGTTCCCGCTCCAGATCGGCCTGCGCGCCGAGCTGGGATCGGAGAGCGCACGCCTCATCGAAGAGGAGCTCGGGTTCCCACTGCCCACCAAGGTCAAGGAGACCACCGGTGACCCGAACGGCCTCCACGTGATGTGGCTGTCCCCGGACGAGTTCCTCGCCGTGGACGTATCCAAACGCCAGGAGCCGGGCGATTCCGACCGCTTCATCAACAAGCTCGAGGGCAAGCCCGGGCATGCTGTGGAACTGTCCGCGAACCGCGCCGTGTTCGAGCTGACCGGGCCCTCCGCCCAGGACGTGCTGGAGAAGAGCTGCCACGCAGACCTTCACCCGCGCGAGTTCCCAGTGGGCTCCGCAATCACCACAGCCCTGCTGAAGATTCCGGTGTACCTGCACCGGAACGGCGAGGACTCCTTCCGCATCTACCCGCGCGCTTCTTTCGCAGACTTCACGGTCCGCTGGCTGCTCGACGGCATGAAGGAGTTCGAGCAGGACGAGGTTCTCTGACCGAACCCCGCCGCTGTCCGCTGAGCCGCCCGGGCAGGACGCCCTGTTCTGCGCGGTTCGGATGACCAGCTGAGAGATGCGAGCCGGTTCGGCGCTTCGGCGTCGGACCGGCTCTTCTCTGTGCCGTACCGGGTCCGGTCCGCACTGGGTCTCCGCCGGCGGGTAGGAATCTGTGCACAACTGTGGCTCAACCGGACGAAAACCGGTCGCAGCCGCGAAAAACAGCTCTTTCAGCCACAGTTAGTTGTGCACGCGGCGCTCACTCGGCAACGCCAGCGCTAGCCCCGGGGCGTCCCAGCGCGGCTGATAGCCAGCTCGGCGCGGTCGCTGATGGCGCAGATGGCAAGCTCGGCGCGGACGGCGCAGCTCTCTTCCGGCGCCGCCTGCTGCGCCACCGCGAGCGCACTCAGATATGACGCATATCCCGGTGGCGCGTCTCCGGGGAGAGCCGCAGTGCGATAAGAGACAGCACACCGGCCAGCGCCAGATACAGTCCAACAGCCCACACGCCGAATGAGGCATTGAGATACACAGCGATGAACGGGGTGATCGCAGCGCCAAGGATGGACGCCATGTTGTAGGAGATGCCGGAGCCGGTGTATCGGACGTTGGTGGCGAAGAGCTCCGGCAGCACGGCAGACATGGAGCCGAAGGTCAGGCCCATCAGTGCCATGCCCACCGAAAGGAAGAGCAGGACTCGCCCCACGGACACATCAGCGCCGTGGCCGATAACGCTGGGGTCCAGGAAGAGATGGAAGGACGCTCCGAACGCCACGATCAGCACCGTGATGACGGTCAGTGACGAACGGCGTCCGAACCGGTCCGCAAGCCAGCCGGATACCGGGATCATCCCAGCAAAGAGCAGCACGCTCACCAGCTGCTGCACCAGGAACTCGCGGTACGACACGCCCAGGCCGCCGTCTTCAGGTTTCCCGATGCCGTAGGAGAGGATCCACGCGGTCATTAGGTAGAAGAGAACATAGGTGGCCAGCATGATGAACGTGCCCTGGATCATTGGAATCCATGCGGTGCGGAACGCTTCGGACAGCGGCGACTTCAGCGTCTTCTCCTGGTCCTGGGCTGTTCGGAACACCGGTGTCTCTTCCAGGCGGAATCGCACCCACAGGCCCACCGCCACCATCACGATGGACGCGAGGAATGGGATGCGCCAGCCCCATACCAGGAAGCTGTGGGAGATGGTGTCCTTCGTGGAGTCGAAGCCGAACCAGATTGTGAGGAGCAGGAAGAAGCCGTTGGCCAGGATGAACCCGAACGGTGCTCCGAGCTGCGGCCACATGGCTGCCCGGGCACGCTTGCCTTCTTCGGCGTATTCGGTGGCGAGCAGCGCCGCCCCCGACCATTCGCCGCCCAGGCCGAGTCCCTGGCAGAAGCGCAGGATCGTCAGCATGGCCGGTGCCCACACGCCGATCTGATGGGCGGTGGGAAGCATGCCGATCAGGAACGTGGCGATGCCCATGGTGAGCAGCGCGCCGATCAGGGTTGCCTTCCGTCCGACGCGGTCGCCGAAGTGGCCGAACAGGATCGAGCCGATCGGGCGCGCGATGAATGCTGCTCCGAAAGTGGCCATGGAGGCGAGGAGCGCTGCCGTGGCGTCGGCCTCAAGGAAGAACAGCGCCGGCAGAACCGCTACCGCTGCCGTGGCGTAGATGTAGAAGTCATAGAACTCGATGGTTGTGCCCACTAGGGACGCAAGCACCACGCGGGAACGGTCTCTTTTCGAGATGGTCATGTGACCGTGCTCTGCGGACGGATCGGTTGGTGCAGGGGCTGTCATCAGCTCTCCTTTTCAAGGGGAAGGGTACGGGGTGATTATGGGGTTCTCACCGGACGCAGGTGTGAACCTGTGGAGTTCTCACTGGCCGCTGGTGTGAACCTGGCAGCGTGGGCTGCCTATTCCGCAGCCGGGCACTGCGCCGGGGAAGGCCGCAGAACACGACGCGGTCACCGTTGGTCGCCGGGGCGCACATGGTCGCCGGCGTGCACATGGTCGCCGGGGCGCACATGGTCGCCGGCGTGCACATGGTCGCCGGGGCGCACAT
>CAMXWV010000003.1 GCA_947252755.1 uncultured Dermabacter sp. | reverse complement strand
CGTGTTGCCGGCGTGAAAGGCAGGTGTCCTAGGCCGCTAGACGAACGGGGCGGGCCGGACCGAGCATATCTGCTCCTCGAGCATCATGCCACCACGCTCATGGCGCGGGTGATCCAGATCTCCCGAGGGTGCGGGTCGCTGATCTCCCCGAGGCGGCAGCCGTCGCCGTCAGTGATCCCCGAAGTCCAGGTCATCCGTCAGGCCTGCTTCGTGCGCGAGGATCGCGATCTGCACCCGGTTCGTGCAGCCGAGCTTCGCGAAGATCTTCGACACATGCGCTTTCACGGTCGCCTCGCTCATGAACAGCCGCTGGGCGATCTGCGCGTTGGAGAAGCCGGCTCCCACATTCGCGAGCACTTCTCGCTCCCGCTCGGTGAGCTCATCCAGTCCGGGGGTTTCGGCTCGAACCCGGCCCGGGTTCGCGTCGGTGAAGTGGGTGAGCATCCGTCTGGTGACCGAGGGCGAGAGCATCGCATCGCCGCGTGCCACTACGTCTACGGCGCCGATCAGATCCCTCGGCGGGGTGTCCTTCAGCAGGAAGCCGGCCACGCCCGCCTGGAGGGCTTCGAACACGTACTCGTCCAGATCGAAGGTGGTGAGCATAATGATCCGCGGCGGATTCGGCAGCGCCATTACGCTCTTCGCAGCTGTGAGGCCGTCCATGCGGGGCATGCGCACATCCATCAGCAGCACATCCGGCCGGTGCGCGTTGACCAGGGGGACGGCTTCGTCACCGTCGGCGCCCTGGCCCACCACCGTGATGGTGGGTGAGGCCTGCAGGATCATGGTGAGGCCTGCACGCACCAGGGAGTCATCATCGATGAGCAGCACACGGGTGGGGTTCTGGTCAGACACAAGGGGCCTTTCATCAGGTCGTGGAGGGCTGGATCCACGGCAGGGTCATGTGGACCCGGAAGATGCCCGGCTCGGATTCGCCCGCTTCGAGGGTGCCGCCAGCATGGTGCACTCGCTCCTGGATGCCGATCAGTCCCATTTTCGCACCCGGCAGCCGTGACTGCTCCTCGCTGTGCATGTCGTTGCACACGGTCAGCTCCAACTGTTCGCCAACAACGCCGTCGATCATGATACGGGCTGCTGGGGTGAGCGAGTGCTTGTGGATATTCGTCAGGCACTCCTGCATCACCCGGTATGCGCTGCGGGCAAGGGACTCGGGGATCGCGTCGGGCTTCACACTCTCCGCCAAACGGTCTTCGAGGGTGATGTCAATGCCTGCGGCGCGGCTGGCCTCGATCAGTCCGAGCACCTCATCCCAGGTGGGCTGCGGGGCCAGCGGAACACTGCCGTCACTGGTGCGCAGCACGCCAAGCACCTGGCGCAGCTCGGTCAGCGCCTCGTTCGCGGTGGAGCGGATGATCGCACTGGTGCGCGCCACTTCCTCCGGTCGCAGCTGCGCGTTGACCTCCAGCGCTCCCGCCTGCAGCGCGATCAGAGAGATCTTATGGGCCACGATGTCATGCATCTCGCGAGCGATCCGGGTCCGCTCCGACGCTCGCGCCTGCTCGGCCTTGGCGATGCCCCGCTCCTCAGCGGATCGGAACTGCTCCGCAATCGCTTCAGCGCGCTCGCGCCGCGCCAGCACATACATGCCGGCGCCCATGGACAGGGCGAGCATCAGCAGCACCATGAACTCAAAGCCGGCCAGTGTGCCGAGCTCGAACCGCCAGCTCACCGGCGTTCCCTGAGTGGCCATATCCTCGTGCAGCTCATCGCGCTCCCCGCCGAGCACATAGATCGCAGTCGTGCTGACGATGTGCAGTCCGAACGTGATCAGCAGCCAGATCACGCTGGTGACTCGGCGGCGCTGCCGCGCCGCATAGCAGCCCAGGGCGATCTCACCGAACGGGAAGGTGCCGCGGCTGATCACCATGACCAGCGGCAGCGCCCACCGCCAGCAGTCCCCGCGCCGCCGCATCAGGATCAGCGGTGTGCAGACCAGCAGCGTCCCGATCGACAGCACCTGTGCCAGCGACGACTGCGCGGAGACCAACAGGTCGATGGTGATGATCAGCGCCTGGAGCAGGATTACCAGGATCGCGAAGCAGGTGGTGCTGTTGCGCTGCAGCCATCTGCCGATGCGCGCATCAAGCGAGCCGTCTCCGGGCAGCGTCTGCACCTCGGAGTCGACCATGGGGCGCGGCGCGCTCACCGGAGGGCTCAGGGGGTTCACGCGCCCCAGTGTTCCCGGGCTCTGTGCCCCGGCGCCAGCCCACTGCTCAGATCACCGACGAAAGTCGAGGACTTCCACCGATTCGGACTGCTCGGCTCCGCTGAGCGCCGAATCCGCCGCAGACGATGGTTCAATGGGATCCACCACACCGCACAGCTGTTGAGCGAGGCTTTATGGACACCCACCAGGGAACGCGTCGGACTTCGAAAGGGACATCGCGCCTGCGCCGGGCTGCCGCCGCCGCTGCTGCCGGAGTGCTGGCCCTCAGCGGCTGCGGCATGATCGCCTCCGTCACCGGCAAGCCCGCAGGCAGCGGAGCCTCCCTCAGCCAGCCCGGGCAGTTGTCCGAGCCGCGCAAGCTGGAAGGCGCTGAGCCCACCGCTTACGGCACAGACGGCATGGCGCCGCTGACCGCCGTCTCCCCAGCCGGCGAGTCCGCCGCCCTCGGAATCACGGAGGATGTGTCCACCTCCCCCACGTGGGAGAAGTACTACAGCCAGAAGCTGACCTGGGGGGACTGTGACCGGCCCGAGTACAGCGCAGCCAAGTGCGCCACCCTGGTGGTGCCGAAGGTGTGGAATGACCCTTCACAGGGGGATATCGAGCTGCTGCTGACCCGCCGCGAAGCCACCAATAAGAAGCAGGGAAGCCTGGTGCTGAACCCGGGCGGCCCCGGCGGCTCCGGTGCGCAGTTCGTGGCCGAATACGGCACTGATGTGGTGACGAAGAAGCTGGCGGGCTCCTATGACCTGATCGGCTTCGATCCGCGCGGCGTAGGTGATTCCACCCCGATCACCTGCCTGTCCGAGGGTGAGATGGACTCCTATATGGACGGCACGTACTTCACGGCGCCCGAGGATGATCTGGAGGCGCAGGCAGCTGAGTCGAAGAAGGTGTTCGACACGTGCGCGAAGCAGTCAGGTGACATCCTTCCGTACCTGGACACATGGTCTGCTGCGCGGGATCTGGACGTGATCCGGGCCGCGCTCGAGGAAGACACACTGGACTACCTGGGCTTCTCCTACGGCACCTACCTGGGCGGGTCCTACGCGGAGCTGTACCCGGGGCGGGTGGGCCGCTTCGTGCTGGACGGGGCGGTGGATCCCCAGCTGACAGCCGATGAGGTCGCGGCTGGTCAGGCGGCCGGCTTCCAGGAGTCGCTGGAGGAGTTTGCGAGCCGCTGCCAGTCCGGCGGCAAACCATGCCCGCTGACCGGCTCAACACCAACGGAGAGTGCGCAGCAGATCGTCGACTTCATCGACGGACTGGAGAAATCCCCCCTGACGGCGAGCGACGGCCGGCAGCTCACGGCACGCCTGGCCACCACCGCGGTGATCTCCATGATGTACAACACCGCGAACTGGGACATCCTTCAGCAGGGGCTCGATGAGGCGATGCAGGATGGCTCCCCGGACGTTCTGCTGCTCGTGGCTGACTTCGCGAACGAACGGCAGGATGACGGCACCTATAAGGGCAACTCCACGTGGGCGATCACCGCCGTGAACTGCCTGGACAAGCAGTACGTGACGGATCGCGCCTGGATGGATGCGGAGTCCGAGCGGCTGAAGAAGGCCTATCCGGCAACGGGCGAGATGATGGGGTACAGTGGCCTCTTCTGCGGCGCATGGCCGCAGAAGCCGGTACGGGCGGCTGCTCCGCTCACCGCACAGGGCTCGGCACCGATCGTGGTGATCGGCACCAAGCACGATCCGGCCACCCCGTATGCGTGGTCGGTGGCGTTGAATGACCAGCTGGAGAACTCCTCGCTCATCACCTATGACGGCTGGGGTCACACCGCCTACAACCGTTCCGGCGGCTGCGTGGAGAAAGCGGTTGACGCGTTCTTCATCGACGGCACAGTCCCCAAGGATGGAATGACCTGCTCCTAGTGAGCGGTCGGCTGTGATCGAGCCGACGCGGCCGCGCTTTGCGCCCGGCGCCGGCGCGTGTGTACATTGGTCGGCGTTGCCCCTATAGCTCAGTCGGTAGAGCGTTTCACTCGTAATGAAAAGGTCGCCAGTTCGATTCTGGCTGGGGGCTCCACCACACTAGGCCCCGTGACCAGCAGGAACGCTGGCGCGGGGCCTGTTCACTGCCCGCCAAGTCTGCGCAGCCGTCGAATGCACCCTCATAGCCGGATGCACCCTGTGCCCAGGCATACCCCTTAGAGTCGGCTCATCACCGGACCACTCGAAGGAGACTGATTCACTGTGGCTGAGATCCGAGAGTTCGACTATGTCATCGTGGGCGGCGGGATCGCCGGCGCGAACGCACTGACCACCCTTGCCGAAGAAGCGCCGGAGGCAACCCTCGCGCTGTTCAGCGCGGAAGAGGGTGTGCCCGTGTACCGTCCGATCCTCACCAAGGACCTGTGGCTGAAGGATGATGCGGACGCGACGCTCGAGGAGAACCTGCTGGTTCCCGGCGAACTGCGCACCCACCTGCACCTGGGCGAGCAGGTCACCGAGCTGGACCCCTCCGCGCACACTCTCACCCTTGCCAGCGGCGAGCAGGTGAAGTACGGCAAGGTGCTGCTCGCCACTGGCCTGACCCCGGTGACCACAGATCTGCAGCCCTCTGAACGGGTGGCTTATGTGCGCACCCTGGCGGATTTCACCACCGCGTTCACCTTCGCGCAGCCCGGCACCCACATCGTGGTGGTGGGCGGCGGCTACATCGCAGCCGAAGCAGCGGCCGCACTCGCCCAGCAGGAAGGTGTGGCGGTCACGCTCGTCTCCCCCACGGTTCCGCTGCTGTCCACACTGCTGCCGCCCCAGCTGGCCGAGCATGTGACAGCCCGCTTCGAGAAGGCTGGAATCTCCATCATGGAAGGCCGCATCGCCGGAGGTGACACGCTCACCGATGGAGTGCGGGTGCAGCTGGAGGACGGCACCTCCATCGGCGCTGATGCCGCCGTGATCGGAGTGGGGGCCGCCCCGAACCTGGCCATCGCCGAGCAGGCAGGCATCCACCTGGATGAGGCCACCGGCGGCATCCGAGTCAACGGTGCTCTGGAAACCAGTCACGCGGACGTGTACGCGGCCGGAGATAACGCTGCCTATGAGGACGTGGCACTGGGTGTGCGCCGCGTGGAGCACGCCGACCAGGCTGAGAAGATGGGCGTTGCTGCTGCCCGCTCCATGACCGGCGCGGACGTGGACTATCACCGCACCCCGCTGGTGTTCTCTGACCTGTTCGAGGACGGGTTCGAAGCCGTGGGCGAGGTCAGCACCGAAGGCGCTGACGTGATCGTGGACGGTGATCCGTCCGCGGCGATCATCTACTACGTCAAGGACGGGCAGGTGCGCGGCGTGATGAGCTGGAACACCTACCGGAAGATGCGTGCGGCGCGGGCCCTGCTGCGTGAGACCGCGTCGGACCCGATCGGAGACCTTGAGGAGCTGCGCGGCCGAATCGAGCTCAGCTGATCCGGCGGCCGCTGCCGCCCCGCGCGGCAGCGGTGGTGCGGGCAGTGGCCTGCGCGCTCCACGGGTCCTCAGGCCACGGGTGCTTCGGATAGCGTCCCCGCATCTCCGCTCTCACCTGCGCATAGGGGCCGTTCCAGAACGACCGCAGGTCATCGGTCACCGCCAGCGGGCGGCGTGCCGGGGACAGCAGGTGGAACTGGATCCGCACCGCGCCGTCCAGCAGCGTGGGTGATTCAGCCAGGCCGAACACCTCCTGCAGCTTCACCTCTGCCACCACACGCCCGCCGTCGTCTCCGACCTCCGGGTAGGTGAGGCGGATTCGTGAACCGGACGGAACTGCCAGGCGCTCCGGCGCCAGCTCCTCCAGCCGTGACGCCTCCGGCCACGGCAGCAGACGCTGGAGGATCGGCAGCAGGTCGATGCTGCCGGGCCGGGCCGGTCTGCCCTGCACCCCCGCCAACTGGTCGAGTTCCGGGCTGGCCACCAGCTCAAACTTCTCAAGGATCCCCGCATCGGAGACGTCCGGCCACGGCGCGCCCAGGGTGCGGTGCAGCAGGTCCAGCCGGCGCCGCAGCTGCTCCGCAGCAGCTGATTCGTGAAGAACCCCAAGGCCCCGCTGGCGCAGCCCCGCCAGCACGGACGCTCGTGCATCACGGCCGTGGACTCGCGTGGGCGTGGAGCTCAGCGTGATCGCTCCGAGCCGCTGCTCTCGTCGCGCCTGCGCGCCCTGGTCAGTGAAGGACACCGTCACCTCATCGGTGATCGCCTCAGCGCTGAGCTCCAGGATCCGGGGTTCACTGATCGCCGCGGCAAGGCGCACAACCGCTCCGGTGTCGGCAGAGGCCCGGGCGTTCGAGCGGGATGCGTCGGCCACCACCAGCCACGGCTCAGCAGCGAGCGGACCGGAAGGCACACCCGCGCGAGTGCCAGAGGCGAGGAGCACCACGGATCCGCCGTCCGGACCATCTGCCACGCGCGAGGCGATCATCATCGGAAATGCGAGAGCCGCCACGGCCGCTGCATCGTCAGCGGAGGTCGCTTCAGCACAGGGCTCTGCTCCGGGCCGTGTAATGGGAGCGGAGGCATCACCGCTCTGCCGGCTGCTCATAGCTCTAGCGGCGAGCGTGGTGAACCGGGCCGCCTCCCGGGTGAAGCGGTCATCGCGACGCGCCAGCGCGAGCGCCTCCTGCAGGTCCTGGGCTGCGGGACGCCGATCCATGGCCAGCAGCGCCACCACCTCAGCGGCAGTGCGGGGGCCCACCAATTCGGCACCGTCCAGCAGGGCTCGTGCGAGCCGGGGATCAGCGGGGATCTGCGCGAGCGTGCGACCCCGCTCGGTGATCTGACCTGTTTCATCAATGGCGCCGATCGCGCGCAGGTCCTCCTGGGCATCCGCCAGAGCAGCTGCCGGGGGCTCATCCAGCAGTCGAAGGCCCCGGCCGCCCGGGGTGCCCCAGGCTGCCAGAGTAAGCGCGGCTCCGGTGAGATCCGCGGTGCGGATTTCCGGTGCGGGCTCTGCGGCCGCGCCCGCGGCGGCAGCGGGATCAGCGCAGCGGATCACAGTGCCCGGGCCGATCCGGGCAGCACGGCCTGCCCGTTGCGTCATCGACGCGCGGCTCGCCGTGATCGTGACAAGTCCGCTCATCCGGCGCATCGCATCGCGTCGCGGCTCGCGGGCAAGCACCGAATCCACCACGAGCCGCACCCCGGGCACGGTCAGTGAGGAATCGGCGAGGGCTGTGGAGACCACAATGCGTCGGGGACCTGCACGGTCAGCCCCCGCGGCGCGGACAGCTCCGGGCGGGTCCTGCACGCCGCGGCCCGACACGATCCGGTCCTGCTCCCGAGGCGGCACCTGGCCATGAAGTTCGAACACGTCCGCGTCCGTCATTCCCCTCAGCTGGCGCGCCACCTGTTCCACTTCCCAAGCGCCCGGAAGGAACACGAGCGTGTCAGAGTCCGCATGCAGACGGTGCGCAGCAGCCGCGGTCCGGGCCACGTGGGCCAGAAACGACCGATCCACCCCGCGCTCGGTGAGCCGCGGCCCATCCGGTGGGGTCCACTCTTCGGTGAGCGGATGCAGGGCCTGGGGTGAGTCGATGATTGGGGCGCCGCCCATGAGGCGTGCGAACGCGTCGGCATTGAGGGTGGCGGAGAGCGCAAGCAGGCGGAGGTCCCCGCGCAGATCCCGTACGTCCAGCAGCATGCCGAGCGCCAGGTCGGTGTCCAGAGCCCGCTCATGCACCTCGTCGAGGATCACCGCGTCCACCCCGGGCAGTTCCGGGTTCGCCAGCAGACGATTGATCAGAACACCGGGCGTGACGAACTCGATGCGGGTGCGGGAAGTGCGCGTGGATTCGCCGCGCACGGTGAAGCCGATCTGGTCCGCGTGGTCCGGTGCCAGCTGGCGCAGCCGGCGGGCGGCGGCACGGGCTGCCACCCGGCGGGGCTGTGTGACGATCGTGCGACCGGCCACCAGGTTCGCCACCAGCGGCGGGGTGATCGTGGTTTTGCCGCTTCCCGGCGGCGCCTGGATCACCGCGGTCGCATCCGGCTCGGCAAGCGCCGCCTGCAGCTCGGGGATCACAGCGGCGAACACGAGCCCGTGGGCAATGGTGTCAAGGGGCAGGAGCGGAGCGGTCACAGAGCCATAGTGCCTGAGGGCGAGCGGCACGACTCCCAGAGGGCCCGCCGCCACGGCACCGGAAACGGCACCAGCACCCAGTTGCCCGGGTGTTCACTCGTCAGGCAGTGGGATACTCACCCGTGGGATGATGGCGGCATGAAGAAGAACCACCGGAACCTTGCAGACATCACCACGTGGCTCACGGATATGGACGGGGTGCTCGTCCACGAGAATCATGCTCTGCCCGGGGCGGCTGAGCTCATCGACTACTGGCGCTCTCGCGATCAGCGGTTCCTGGTGCTGACCAATAACTCGATCTTCACGCCGCGGGACCTGCGGGCGCGACTGAACGCGTCGGGCATCGACATCCCCGAAGAGTCGATCTGGACCTCCGCGATGGCCACCGCTGAGTTCCTCAAACGGCAGCTGCCCGGTGGCAGCGCCTACGTGATCGGAGAGGTGGGCCTCACCTCCGCTCTGCACGACGCGGGCTTCATCATCACCGATACGAACCCGGATGTGGTGGTGCTCGGCGAAGTGCGCACCTATTCCTTCGAAGCGATCACCCGGGCGATCCGGCTGATCGCGGGTGGGGCACGCTTCATCACGACGAACCCGGATGCCACCGGACCCTCGAAGGAGGGCATTATGCCCGCCACCGGGGCCGTGTCTGCGCTGATCACAGAGGCCACTGGGCGCCACCCCTACGTGGTGGGGAAACCGAACCCGATGATGTTCCGCTCCGCACTCAATCAGATCGACGCGCACTCAGAATCCACCGCCATGATCGGCGACCGGATGGACACGGACATCGTGGCCGGCATGGAAGCCGGCATGCACACGATCCTCGTCTACTCGGGGATCACCCAGCCCGGAGAGCTGAACCGCTTCCCGTTCCGTCCGGACGAGGCGTTCCCAGGCGTGGACGAACTGCTGAATGCGCTGCAGGAGGGGATGGATGCACCCAGCGGCACGGGTGCGAAGCCGGATGACAGCGCAGCTGACGAGTAAAGCCGCAGGCCACGGCACTGCCTGGCGGTGAGAGCAGAGTCACCCGCTCTCGATTGGCACCAGCCCGGGGCCGCATGTAGAGTACTTCTTGTTGCTGCGGGAGCAGGAACGCCAAGAAGGCCCTGTAGCTCAGTTGGTTAGAGTGCCGCCCTGTCACGGCGGAGGTCGCCGGTTCAAGCCCGGTCAGGGTCGCAGAACGAAGCAGAAGCCCCATCCACCCGGATGGGGCTTCTGCTGTTTCCAGGGCTCCACGGACTTCCAGTCACCGTGGGCCGCGACTGCTCAGTCAGCACCCGTCATAGCAGCTGCATGTAGGCCTCGCCCAGCTCCTCAGCTACCACGGCCCAGGGGCGGTGCACAGCGGTGGCGCGGGCGGAGCTGCTGAGGGCGCGTCGGCGATCATCATCGCCGAGCAGGTCCGCAGCGGTCCGCGCCCAGGCAGAGTCATCCCGGTTGTCCATGAGAATGCCGGTGCGGCCATCCCACACGGACTCGCACATGCCGCTGGAGCGGTGCGCAATCACCGGCGTGCCGCTGGCGGCCGCCTCCAGATTGATGATGCCGTAGGTTTCGCTGAAGCTCGGATTGATCAGCAGGTCCGAGCCGCGCAGCAGAGCCGCGAGCGCGGCCCGGTCCTGCGGCCCCACGAAGCGGACATACTCACTCAGGTCACGCTCCCTGACCAGTCGGCGCAGGGTCTCGGCATAACTGCTCCATTCCGGGGCTGCTCCCCCGGCGATGGTGAGCCGGCGCGGCTCACCGGTGAGCATGTGGAGCTCGTGGGTGATGCGGATCGCGGCGTCAACACCCTTCAGCGGTTCGATCCGGGCCGCGCACAGCAGCTGGCCGGTGGCATCCCCGTCGGTGCGCGGGTGGAACAGGTCGATATCCACCCCCGGGTGAACCACGCGGATTCGCGACGGGTCAGCTCCGCAGTCAGCGATGATGGTTCGCCGTTCACTGGAGCTGACCGCAAGGATCAGCTCTGAATGCTGGGCAGCCCAGGCTTCGCCGGCCCGGCGGCCGGCCGATTCCGGCTGCTCACCCGCATCAAGAGAGCTGCGCCCAGCTGCGGCGGCCACGGAGTGGTAGCTCATCACATGGGGCAGCCCGGCGGCATGCGCGGCATTGAGCGCAGCAACCCCGGAGAACCAATGATGGGAGTGCACAATGTCCGTGCCGGCCCCGTCTGCGGCGAGCCAGGTGCGGAACGCGTCGGCAAACGGCTGAATGAGGATCTCAGCATCGGCTTTCGCCACGCTGCGAACCGGACCCGCATCCAGATGATGCAGCCGCACCCCGGGATGGGGTTCGCTGATGCGCTCCTGGTCAGGGCTGGTGCGACGGGTCACCAGGTCAACCTGCCAGCCGGCCTCAGCCAGCGCGATTGCGCTGCTCGTGACCATGATGTTCATGCCGCCCGCATCGGCCGAGCCGGGAACGGCGATCGGTGACGTGTGCACCGTCACCATGGCCACGCGACGGGTCATGTCCGCTCGATCCCCTGACCTGCCTCAGTGAACGGGTCAGCAGCCGGGTTCGCCTCATCATCTCTGCCGGCGTGTGCCGGATCCACCCGGCGCAGGCGAATGGTGGGATCGATCGGATGCTGCTGCTCCCCCACATGGGTCACGGTGTCCCCGTCCACCCGCAGCTGCGTTGCATAAGCGCTCAGTGCTTCCTTCATCGTGTCTGTGTACGCGGACAGGTCAAAGCGGGTGAAGCTCGAATAGTCCTCGGGTCCGTGTGCGGATGCGATCTCGGTCAGCGGCAGGCCGGTGCGGCGGGCTGCTTCAGCAGCGATCTCGTGGGCGCGCACATGATCGGGGTGCCCGTAGGAGCCGAACGCGTCGTAGGAGATCAGCTCGGTGGCGCCGATATGTTCGGCGTACGCAATCGCGTCCGTTACTGCATCATCGAGTGCGGCCGCGGTGAGGGTGCGCTCGTCGGCGGTGTCTGCGGGTCCTGCGAGGCCGCTGTTCAGCCACTGCATGCCGGAATCGCGGTAGACGCGGTCCGGCTCCAGGTTTGCCCGGGCGAGCCCGGAGCCGAGAACACCGTGGGTTCCGGTGCCGAGCGCGGCGAGCGCCTGCTTCCGCTCCGCATCCCGCACCTCAACGATGGTTGATCCTTCGGGCAGGGAGCCTTTGATGGCGCTGCCCTCCTCGCCACGGGTGAGGGTGAGCACAGCAGCGTCAATGCCGTGGTCGGCGCACCAGGCAAGCAGGGTGCCGGTCCACAGGGTTTCGTCATCGGGGTGGGCGTGCAGGATCAGCGGCCGCATCGCCTCCGCGTTCTCCACCTCGGGGCCGTCACCGGCGCGGGGGATGACGCCGTCAGAGTTTACGGAGCAGCTGCTCAGCGCATCGAACAGAGTAGGGATGTCACACATAACGCTATTCTGCCGTCCCTGACCTGAGCGGATCGGGAATGGACTTCTGCGGGACGTGGCCCCGCTCTCACTCGCGGGGGCAGATTCGCACAAGCATGCTCCGGTTGCTATTCTGATCTGGTTCGCCTCGCGCCAGCGGGACGGATACGGCTCTGTAGCTCAGTTGGTAGAGCGTTCGACTGAAAATCGAAAGGTCACCGGATCGACGCCGGTCGGAGCCACCACGCACAACCCCTGCTTCGGCGGGGGTTGTGCTGTTCAGACGAAGGCGAGGCTGCCCAAAATGTCGGGCACGAGCGTCTCTTCTGTGCCCCTGCTGACCAGGGCGAGCCGCAGTCTCACATACTCCTTGGTTCTGCCGTTCTGCAGCATGAGGAACATGCTGAGGCCAACCGTACCGTCCTGCTGCCACGCGGATGATGCGGTGTATGAATCCGCTCCACCGCCGCTGATTCCACTGAACTGGGAGGGCGTTGAGGCATCATGCTTCCTGATGCCGGAGCCGGCGGCTTCCTGTCTGATCAGCTCTGTCAGCTCCGCCGCGCCGTCAGTTCCAACAGGCAGTGGCCCAATAAGCTCCAGAAATGCTTGAAACGGTCGATTCGGGGAGTCGGAGAAGACGAACGCTGCCACGCCGCTCTGCTGCTTCACGGTGTGTTCGTGCCATGTGCTGGGGAGTGCGATGGAGAATCCGCCAAGCTGTGGAAACGTTCGCTGCATCATCGCGCCGTGGCTCTGCACCGACTGAGACGGTGACCCCGATGAGCCGCTCGCAGACGGCGCATCGGCGGCGCCGGGGCTGCCAGCTGCGCTGCTCTCACCAGCGCGGGGCGTGCCGTGATCCGACCCCATGCCCATCGGCCGACTGCCGGATCCGAGAAACGGCTGGCCTGCTGGCTTCTCGCCTGATGTTCCGCATCCCGACAGCGCCAGCAGCGCGGCCGGAATAGTGCTGAGAAGAAGTGTGCGTCGGCGCATCTCAGGGGCCTTCCATGCGGGGTTTGGTGGGGTGCGCTGGACACTACTGCTCCCGCTTCACCCCCAGCCCCGCTATCCACAATGCCCAGGTCAGGGCTTTCGCTGACCGGCAGGTCACATCGGTCCGCCCCGAGCCGATCAGCTGCACGGTGAAGACCATCGGTGCGGCAGGAGCTGGGGCGGCGGGGACAGGGAGCGGCAACTGCTCCCTCCCGCCAACACAGAGCACTGCGGTGATCCAGGACACTAAAGTCTGCTTCTGTTGTGGTGCGCCGTGCCGAGTTGCTCTCACCGGCATCTCGCAACGCCGCCTGCTCAGGCGCCGGTCACGGGGAACGCCTAGACTGAAAGGGTCCGATTCATTGACCTAGTTTCGAAGGAGATACGCATGGCAGCATCGGAGAATCCAGACCTTAAGATCGCGCAGGCGCACACCCTCAAGCCGATCACTGAGATCGCTGAGAAGGCCGGCATCCCGGAAGACGCTCTGATCCCCTACGGCACCAACAAGGCCAAGGTGGATATGCGCAAGATCCAGGCTCCGGACACCCCGTCCAAGCTCGTGCTGGTGTCTGCTCTCTCCCCCACTCCGGCTGGTGAGGGCAAGTCCACCACCACCGTTGGTCTGGCCGACGCATTCACCCTCAAGGGCAAGAACACGATGGTGGCTCTGCGTGAGCCGTCGCTCGGCCCGATCATGGGTGTGAAGGGCGGCGCCACCGGCGGCGGCTACGCACAGGTTGTGCCGATGGAGGACATCAACCTTCACTTCACCGGCGACTTCCACGCCATCCAGATCGCGAACAACACGCTTGCCGCACTGGTGGACAACCACATCCAGCAGGGGAACGCCCTCAACATCGACCCGCGCCGCATCCAGTGGCGCCGCGTTGTGGACGTGAACGACCGCGCACTGCGCAACATCGTGATCGGTCTGGGTGGCCCGGCACAGGGCACCCCCCGCGAGGACGGCTTCGATATCGTGGTGGCCTCCGAGATCATGGCAGTGCTCTGCCTCGCCACCGATCTCAAGGACCTTGAGAAGCGCATCGGCGACATCGTGGTGGGCCTCACCTACACCCGTGAGCCGGTGACTGTGCGCGACCTGGAGGTCCAGGGCGCCATCACCATGCTCCTCAAGGACGCCATCAACCCGAACCTGGTGCAGACCCTGGGCGGCACTCCGGCGCTGGTGCACGGCGGCCCGTTCGCCAATATCGCGCACGGCTGCAACACCGTGATCGCCACCAACCTCGCTCGTGCTCTCGGTGACATCACCGTGACCGAGGCCGGCTTCGGCTCGGACCTGGGCGGCGAGAAGTTCATGGACATCAAGGCGCGCATGGCCGGCTTCGCCCCGGACGCCGTCGTTGTGGTGGCCACCGTCCGTGCTCTCAAGATGCACGGCGGCGTCCAGAAGGATGATCTCAACACCGAGAACATCGACGCAGCTCTCGAGGGCACCTCGAATCTGCGCCGCCACCTGGAGAACGTCCGCAAGTTCGGCGTGGAGCCCGTTGTGGCGCTCAACCGCTTCCCGAATGACACCGAGGCCGAGATCAAGGCGGTGCTGGACTGGGCTGAGGAGAACGGCTTCAAGGCTGCTCTCTCCGAGGTCTGGGCTAAGGGCGGCGAAGGCGCACTCGACCTTGCCGACCAGGTGCTCGCCGCGTTCGACGAGCAGAACAACTTCGCTCCGATCTACGACCCGGCCGACGGCGTCGAGAACGCTATCGAAACCATCGGCAAGGAGATCTACGGTGCGGCTGAGGTGCAGTACGTGGGCTCTGCCCCGGCAGCTCTTCGCCGTCTGAAGAAGAACGGCTGGGACAAGCTGCCGGTGTGCATGGCGAAGACCCAGTACTCGTTCTCCGATGACCCCACCCAGCTCGGTGCGCCCACCGGCCACACCCTGCATATCCGTGACCTCATCCCCAAGCTCGGCGCCGGCTTCGTGGTTGCGCTGACCGGTGATGTCATGACCATGCCGGGTCTGCCGAAGGCACCCGCTGCTCTGCGCATGGGTGTTGACGACGAGGGCAACGCCATCGGCCTGTTCTGATTCAACGCGCACTACCTGAGCCCGGCTGCAGCTCCAACGGCTCGGGCAGTGCCGATGAACAGACGAGTGACGCCCCGCGGATCAAGTGTCCGCGGGGCGTCACTGTGCTTCAGGGGCTCCGGCACTGCCCTGGACGACGCCGCCTCAGGCGCTCCGCTCCGTTCCCGGCAGTGCAGTTCGTCCTTGCGAGCGCAGAGAACGTGAAAACGGTGCGCTAAAAAGCCAAAATAGCGCACGAAACTCACGTTCTGCAGGTATATCAGCTGCGGTCGCCGCTACTACCGCCGACGCTGCCGCCGGTTTCGACGCTGCTGCCGACGCCGCTGCCGCCGGTTTCGCCGCCGCTGCTGCCGCCGCTGTCCTCATCAAAGTTGTCGATGAACCCGTCATTGTCTTCATCCGGTTCACCGTCGGTGGCAAGGCGCGGGGTGAGCTCGTCGATCACATATTGACCGCCCACCACGAACCCGCGGCGGAACGCTGCGCGCCCCACCATTGCACTGGACGCGGGCACCGTCAGCAGCTGCGCAAGCACCACCACGAGCAGCAGCAGGGACAGACCCAGGCTGCGCACATGAACCGCTACTCCGAGTGCCATCATGATCAGGCCGAGCGTCTGCGGCTTGGACGCAGCGTGCATCCGGTTCAGCACATCCGGAAAGCGCAACAGTCCGATCGCAGCGATCGACGCGATCAGCGCACCCGCCACGATCAGGGCCGACGCGATCAGCTCACTCATCGATCCGCCTCCCAGCTGTTCCGGTGCGCCGTTGCCCCATTGTCACCCGATCGGTTCCGCTCCTCACGGGCGCCAGCCTCTGACTGCGCATCCACGCCATCGGGGCTGTTCCCAGAGGCACCGGAGCCACCAGCGGACTCACCGGAACCGCCAGCTGAGCCAGCGGAGCCGTCAGCAGGATCCCGCTCATCGGCGTTTCCTGCGGAAGGCACAGCCGAGTCCGCCCGGGAGCCGCTCGCGAAGTCTTCGCGGGCAACAAAGCGCGCCACCGCAAGGGTGCCGATGAAGCCGAGGCCCGTAATCGCGAGCATGCCCCCCACTGCCCACTGGGTTCCTGTTGAGGCGGTATAGAGAAGCAGGCCCATCAAGACAAACACGAACATCATGTCCGCGCCTACCGTGCGATCCAGAATCGTGGGGCCCGCGGCCATGCGGATGATGACGGGGATGATCGCGAGCGTGATGATCACGGCTGCGACGATGATCGCAATCTCGATCATGCTCCCTCCCCTTTCGACTCAGCCTCACTGTTCGACCACAGGTCAGCGCCGGCACGTGAATATCCGGCCTGGGTCAGCACCCGTGCCCGCGCAAAGGCGAGCAGTGCTCGCTTCTCCTGCTCCAGAATGCCCTGCCGCGTCTTCTCCACCGCCTCCGGGCTGGCGGTTGCGAAGAAGTGAAGGAATATGGTGCCGGTGGATCGCTGCGCCTCCACCACTACCGACCCGGGGATGAGAGTGGCCAGCATAGCCGTGAACGTGAGGAACAGATCCGAGCGGGAACGCAGCTGCACCGCCACCACGGACGAACCCGGGGCGGGTCCGGGCTTCAGCGCATACGCGGCCACGATCAGACCGGACACTGTCATGTCCCACAGGAACTTCACGGTGAAATGCACAGCTCGCAGCGGGCGCAGCGTCACTTCACCGCCGAGCGCCGGCATCGGGAACAGCAGCTGCAGCAGCACCGCCACCAGGAGTCCGCCCAGCACGGTCATCGGGGTGACGCCTTGCCACAGGATGCACCAGAACACCACTGAAAGGATCAGCCCGATCCAGTGGTTGCGCAGGTCAACAAGCCGGTCGCGGATCGTGGTCATCGTTCCTCCACCCGCTGTCCGTCATCAGCGATACGGAACACCAGCTGGCCCGCGGCAGCCTCCCCGAGCACAGCCTCCACGTAGGGTTTGCGGTCCAGCAGCGCTTGAGCTGAGGCGCTGGAATAGTTCATCAGCGGGCCCGCCACCACGGTGAGGGCTACCGACACGGCTGCCAGCACAGCGGTAGCTGCCGCGGCTGGGCGGGGAATGCGTCGGGTCTGCTCCAGCACCTCCGGCGGCGCTGACTGCCAGAACGCGCGATTCCACACTTTCGCGATCGCATACAGCGTCAGCAGGCTCGCAATGACGCTCACCGCGACGAGCACCCAGGCAAGCGGAGTGCCCTTCTGGATGCCGGCTTCGATCAAGCCCACTTTGCCGAGGAACCCGGACAGCGGCGGGATGCCGCCCAGATTCATCGCCGGCACGAAGAACAGCACCGCGAGCAGCGGGGAGATCCGGGCAAGTCCGCCGAGCTTCGCCAGGTTCGTGGAGCCGCCGCGATACTCCACCAGTCCTGCCGCAAGGAACAGCGTCGTCTGCACGATGATGTGGTGGGCCACGTAGAAGACGGTGGCGGTCATGCCCAGGTGAGTGGTGAGGCCGATGCCGAACAGCATGTAGCCCATGTGGCTCACCAGCGTGAAGGACAGAACACGCTTGAGGTCCGTCTGAGCGATCGCCCCCATGATTCCGATGATGAGGGACAGGGCCGCCGCCACCAGCAGCAGGGTGGAGATCTCCGAGTAGGGGAACCAGAGGGTCTCCAGGCGGATGATGCCGTAGATGCCCACCTTCGTGAGCAGCCCGGCAAACACCGCTGTGACCGGGGCTGGCGCTGTCGGGTAGGAGTCAGGCAGCCACGCGGACAGGGGGAAGATCGCTGCCTTCACACCGAAGGCGATGAGCAGCACCATTTCGATCATCAGGCTGGTACCGGGATCCACGTGGTCCATCCGCACTGCAACCTCCGCGAAGTTCACGGAGCCCACCGCCATGTAGACAAGAGCCACGCCGGTGAGAAAGAGGATGGAGCTGATCAGGGACACGATCACATACACGGTAGCGGCCCGCACCCGCTCCTTGGAGCCGCCGAGTGTGAGCAAGACGAAGGATGCTGCCAGCAGCACCTCGAAGCCCACGTACAGGTTGAACATGTCTCCGGCAACGAATGCAATGGACACCCCCGCTACCAGCACCAGGTAGGAGGGGTGGAAGATCGCAATCGGTGCACGCTGCTGGTTCTCCGCCACCGCCTGCGCACTGGAGTACACCAGCACCGCGAGGGTGACGATTGAGGACACGAGCAGCATGAGCGCGCTCAGCCTGTCCACGGCGAGCACGATGCCGAGCTGGGGCGTCCAGCGCCCCACCTGCAGCACGAGCATGCCGGAGCGGTGCACCTGCCACATGAGAACGCACGCCACAACGAGGATCGCGCTCAGGGTGAGGATGGAGACCGTGAGCTGCAGACGGGCGCGTCGGCGGGTGAAAAGGGCGAAGGCGGCGCCGAGCAGCGGCAGCATCACCGGCAGTGCCAGCAGAACAGCAGGGTTCATCAGCGCTCCTGTCCTGTGGCGTCTCGTCCGGTCTGCTTCGGCGGGATCAGCACGTTCTGCACCGTCGACTCGTCCGCTTCGGTGGTGATGTCAGGTGCGTCCTCCTCCGAGGTGAGGTCATCGCTGATGTCCAGGGCGTTCTCCTCCGCCAGGTATTCCGCTTCGGCATTCACCAGATCCGCCCGGCTGCGCACGGTGTGTCCGGCGCGGCGGACCGGTGAGCCGGGCATCTGCAGTCGCCGCTGCTGAGACCGGAGCCGCACCCGCATATCCTCCACGTCATCGGGCACCTCGTCATGGCCGAACAGCTGCCACGCGCGATAGGCGAGGGCAACCCCGAACGAGGTCAGCGCAAGGGAGATGACGATCGCGGTCAGCACCATCGCCATCGGCAGCGGGTCGCTCATCTCCGACGCATCCCCTGTTCCCTGGAACGGGGGCTTTCCCGGCACCCCGATCGCCATGAGGAACAGCAGGTTGATGCCGTTGCCGAGCAGCACCAGGCCGAGCACGATGCGAGTGAGGGTGCGCTCCAGGATGAGGTACACGCCGCATGCGATGAGCACGCCGGCGATCAGCAGCGTGGTGAAGCTAATCGGCATGCTGCTCAGCCTCCTGGTGACGGTCGATCTGCTCGCCGAGGGCGCGCAGCACATCCAGCACAAGTCCGAGCACCACAAGGTAGACGCCCAGATCGAACACCATGGCGCTGGCGAGCTCAACCTCGCCGAACAGCGGCAGCTGAACGTGGGCCACAACGGAGTCGAAGATGCTCCCTCCCCACAGCAGGGGCGCTGCCCCGCTGAGCACCGCGATGCTCATACCGGAGCCGAGCAGCCAGCCGGCCTGCACCGGCATTGCCTCAACGAGTTCAACCCGACCGCCGGCAAGGTAGCGCAGGGTGAGCGCAAGGCCCGCCACCAGTCCGCCGGCGAAGCCGCCGCCGGGCAGGTTGTGACCGGCCAGCAGCAGGTACACGCTGAACAGCATCATGATCGGGAATGCGAACCGGGTGATCACTTCAAGCACCACCATGCGTCGCTCCGGTGCCAGGGTGGAGCCGGCACTGATCCAGGTGCGTCCGCGGCTGCTGTCGCTGTCTGGGGAGATCGCGTCGAAGTTCACAATGGCGTCCGGCAGCGTGCTGTCCGCGTTGAAGCGCCAGACTGTTGCGGAGTCATCCAGATCTCGCATCCGCACCAGGTGGTTCTCCGGCTTCAGCAGGAAGAGCAGGGACGCAACCCCGGCAGCGACCACGAGCAGCACGGAGATCTCGCCCATGGTGTCCCACACGCGCGCATCCACCAAGGCCACGTTCACCACATTGTGCCCGCCGCCGATGGTGTATGCGGGCTCAACCATGCTCGGCCCGGTGGGGACAGCCTGGCGGGCGCCGGCCGCGTAGGCGGCGAGCAGGCAGACCGTGATCGCGGTGCCGATGGCGATGATCCAGCGGCTCAGCTGATCGGTGCGCAGCGGTCGGATCGAGAAGTGCAGCGGCAGGCGGCGCAGAACCAGCACGAGCACCACCGTCAGGATTGTCTCCACCAGCAGCTGCGTCACTGCCACATCGGGCGCTCCCGCGGTCATGAACAGCAGGGCAACCGCGAAGCCGCTGCCTGAGATCAGCAGTGTTGCGCGCATACGCCGCCGGGCGCGGGCACCGGCGATGCCCGCACCGATAGCGAGCACCGCAATGCACAGCTCACTCCAGTGGTGGAACCACACGATGGTGCTGGGCGGACCGTCTGCCCGCAGGATCAAGCCGCCGGACAGTGCGATCAGCACGATGAAGATGATGGAGAGATTCAGCGGCAGGGAGCCCCGCTGCATCAGCGCGGTGACCTGCACTGACATCAGGTCGGTGGCGCGCATAAGCGCCCGGAAGCCCTTTTCCGCGTCCACGAAATGGCCGTATTTCCAGCGCTGCGGGGACACCGCCGCCTGGAAGTGCTCCACCGGTGCGGCCGCCGCGATCAGAAGCACCCCGCCCGCAATCGCCGCAAGGCTCGCGTAGAGAGGAACGCCGAGATGCGGGATGGCGCTGAGCGGGAACTCCTCACCCGACGCGACTGCCAGCACCCGGGCACAGGGTTCGGCGAACGGGATCAGCAGAACCGATGCGATGACCAGCAGCAGCGGCGGGGCAAGGAAGCCGGGCGGGGTGCCGCGATGCAGAATCCCCTCGGCGCCGGGGAACACGCCAGCGATGAAACGCCACGCGTACGCGATGGTCAGCATGGAGCCGACCACTGCGCCTGCCAGCAGCAGCCAGCCAGCCCCGCCCACCTCGTGCAGGGCGGCGAACACGGCTTCTTTCGCAATGAAGCCGAACAGCGGCGGGATCGCGGCCATCGACCCCGCGGCGAGCACCGCCGTCAGGGCGAGCATCGGCGAATCTCGACCCACTCCATGCAGGCGCGTAATGTCACGTGTCCCGTAGGACTTGTCGATAATGCCCACCACCATGAACAGCGGCGCCTTGAACAGAGCGTGGGAGATGACGAGCGCCAGCCCGGCGAACACCGCGTGCGGGGTGCCGAACGCGGTGACCGCGGTCATGAACCCGAGCTGGGACACGGTGCCGTAGGCGAGCAGCAGCTTGATGTCCGTCTGCCGCAGGGCTCGCCACCCGCCCAGGATCATGGTGGCGATGCCGAATGCCGCGAGCACCAGCGCGATGGTGTGGTGCAGCTGCAGCACGGGCGCGCAGCGCATGATCAGGTAGATGCCCGCCTTCACCATCGCTGCTGCGTGCAGGTAGGCGGACACCGGTGTGGGGGCGGCCATGGCGCCGGGCAGCCAGAAGTGGCCCGGGGCGATGGCGCTCTTCGCAGCTGCGCCCACCAGCAGCAGGATGAGGGCGATGACCGGCATCGACGCGGGCTCACGGAGGATGTCGCTGAGCAGGAAGCTTCCTGCGGTCATCCCGGCCCAGATCAGACCCACCATCATGGCGAGCCCGCCGACGGTGGTGGAGATAAGGGCGTTCATCGCGGCGCGCCGGGAGGCCTGCTTCGTCAGATAGTGTCCGATCAGCAGGTAGGAGAACACCGTGGTGAGCTCCCAGAAGATGAACAGCAGCATGACGTCATCGGAGAGCACCAGGCCCGCCATGGCGCCGGCGAATGCGAGCAGCACTCCTGCGAACAGCCCCAGGCCCGGTTCGCTGCTGGTGAAGTAGCGGGAGCAGAACAGCAGGATCAGCGTGCCAACACCGGACACGATCAGCGTGAACACCCACGCGAGCGCATCCAGCTGCAGCGTAAGGCTCATCTGCAGCTGCGGAATCCACGGATAGGCCTCGGTGACGGGTGATCCGCTGAGCACCCGCGGGCCCAAGGAGGCGATGAGCACGGCTGTGGCGGCCGGTGGGATCGCCAGCAGCAGGAAGGCGTTGCGGCCCATGCGTCGGACCAGACTCGGTGCGCACATGGCCACCACAAAATGGGCGGCGAGTGCGAGCATCACGATGGGGGCTCCGTCCGGTGGGCTGGGCGGGGACTCATCTACCCTATCGGCTCCGCTGCCTGTCACACTATGCGTATGGGCTGCGGTGTGACAGATCGGACCGGATCACCGGGCCGGCCTATGCTGGGAGGCAGCCGAGCCAAGGAGCACCCGTGCCCATTTCCCCGCAGTCCCAGCATCCCGTCCCATCCGCTGAGCTGCGCGCACAGATCCGAGCCTTCGGGCTCTGGGACTGGGGCACCTCCGCGTTCAGCTCGGTGATCCTCACGTTCGTGTTCGCCGCGTACATCACCAGCGGTGCCGCTGTGCACGGCATCGCCGGGGATGAGGCAATCACCGCGGCGAAGGACTCTGCCGCTGCGGTTCTCTCCGGGGCGCAGACCTGGGCTGCCGTGGCGATCGCGCTGCTGGCGCCGCTGCTCGGCACGCTCGCGGACACCGGCGGCTGGCGAAACGCCCTGCTGCGCGGCTTCACCCTGGCCACTGCGGTGATCGTCGCGCTGCTGGTGCTGGTGGAGAAGAGCCCGGAGTTCGTGCTGCTCGGCTCCGTTCTGATTGCGGCGGCGTCGGTCACCGTTGAGCTCGCGTTCGTGTTCGTCAACTCGGTTCTGCCGCAGATCTCCACCGAACAGAACCGTGGCCGCATCTCCGGCACAGCGTGGGCGCTGGGCTACTGGGGGTCCATCATCTGCCTGGGTCTGGTGCTGGTGCTGTTCGTCATGCCCGGCACGGGTCTGCTGGGCATCACCGGGGACAAGGGCTGGAACTTCCGGATCATGGCGGTGTTCGTGGCGGTGTGGATCCTGGTGTTCACCCTGCCGATCATGCGCCACCTGCCGGCAAGCCCGCGCGATCCATCCGCTCCGCGGTGGACCCCGTGGGGCGGCTACCGGCATATCGGGGTGCGGCTCTGGCGGGCGTGGCGCGATGAACCGGTGATGCTGCACTACCTGATCGCGTCGGCCATCTACCGGGACGGGCTGGGGGCGGTGTTCTCCCTGGCGGGCGTGATCGCTGCGAACGCCTACGGGTTCTCCACCCCGATGATCATTCTGTTCGGCATCGCAGCGAATCTCATCGCCGGGGTGGGAGTGTTCCTGGGCGGTCGGCTCGATGATCTGGTGGGGCCGCGCACCGTCATCATCACCGCGCTCGTGTCAGTGATCGGATGCGGGGTGGTCATCCTGCTCTCCCCCGCCACGCTGACGTTCTGGATCGCAGGCCTTGCCCTGTGCTTTTTTGTGGGGCCGATCAACGCCTCGAGCCGCAACCTGCTGACTCGCCTCTCCCACCCGGACCGGTACACGGAGAACTTCGGCCTGTACGCCACCAGCGGGCGTGCCTTCGGGTTCCTGGGCATGGGGGCGTTCACGCTGGCGGTTACTCTGGGCGGCACCCGGATGGGCATCGCGGGGATTCTGGCGGTGCTGCTGCTGGGCCTGCTCGCTTTTCTGCCGGCTCGGCTCGGCGCCGCGGGAGCGGCTGCCGCGCGCACTGGCGGGGCCGGCGCGGTCAAAGCCTGACGGCGCAGCGACTCAGCCCCGAGCACAAGACTCGATGAGGCGGTCGAGGGGCGAAGCTGATCAGACCAGGTCCTCCGGGCTGACCAGGAATCCTTCCGAGTCCAGGACGAACCCGCCCACGGCGAGGTGGATCCGCTTCGCCACGGCCGCGCAGCCAAGGAATGCCTCGCGCAGAAGGCGCATTGCTGCGTCATTCGGCTTCTCCCCCGGGCTCTGGCTCGGATCGTGCAGCACCAGCTGCACGGTGTAGGAGAATGCGCCACGCTGCACCCAGTCCACATGGTTGATGGCCTCAACCGGGTGGACCAGCCGAGAGAAGGTCACGTCCAGACCCGCGTTCGGAAAGATCTCCGCGGTGATGTGGTACGGCGCGAATTCGTTCCCGGTATTCGCGGCCTCCTCCGGGCGCGCCTCCCGGATCAGCTCCCTCACCACCTGGAGGCATTCGGCCTGGGTGAGCGCGTACGGGGAGACGACTTCAAGATCCGTGCTGATGAACTGGTGCGGTGCGAGCACCACGCCGGTGTCCGTCTCCACCTCCCCGCCCAGGCGGCGGGCGATGGACAGCGCCAGATGCACCATATCCAGCTCCTCACCCGTCGGCAGGCCGTCTGGGAAGGCGCGGCTCACACCGTAGGGATCATCGATCTGCGGTGCCCGGCCCTGTTCACGCTCCACCGGAGCGTTGATCATCCACACGCCCTGCCGGGTGCCGGCAGCGAACGTGGTGCGGGGGGTGACGCGGATGCTGCCCCCGTCTCGCTGGGCATCCGGATAGCGGTTCGTGACCAGCGCGAACACATCATCAACGGTGGCGGGCTGCTCCACATCAAGACGGTGGCTCATGGGGTCTCCTCGGTCTGTCCCTCATCGTCGGTGATGAACGTTCGGTGGAAGCTCAGGTGGGAGCGGGACGCAGTGGGTCCACGCTGGCCCTTATAGCGGTTCAGGTTGCCGGCGCTGCCGTAGGGGCTCTGCGCTGCGGAGCTGAGGCGGAAGAAGCACAGCTGGCCGATCTTCATACCGGGCCACAGCGCAATCGGCAGGGTGGCCATATTGGACAGCTCCAGGGTGATGTGCCCGTCAAAGCCGGGATCGATGAATCCCGCCGTGGAATGGGTCAGCAGCCCCAGCCGGCCCAGGCTTGACTTCCCCTCCAGGCGCGCGGCGATGTCATCGGGCAGGGCAACCGTCTCATACGTGGAGGCGAGCACGAACTCGCCCGGATGGAGCATGTACGGCTGATCCGGATCCATGCTGACCAGACGGGTCATCTCCGGCTGTTCCACGGACGGATCGATCATCGCGTACTTGTGGTTATCGAACAGGCGGAACAGACGATCGATCCGCACATCGATGGACGCAGGCTGAATGAACTCGTCCGCACTGGGCGTGACGCTGATGCGGCCGAGCTCGATCTCACGGCGAATATCGCGATCCGAAAGAAGCACGACCTCAGACTACCGCCCGGCACCATGTGGCGCGCTCAGCGACGCGTGGGTAGAGTAGGGCGGTACGCGGGTGTAGTTCAATGGTAGAACTTCAGCTTCCCAAGCTGACAGCGCGGGTTCGATTCCCGTCACCCGCTCTCACGAGAAGGCCAGGTCCGAGCAGTGCTCGCCTGGCTTTTCTGCATGGATGACGCTCCTGAGGAGTTCCCGTGATCACCCACGCGCTGCTCACCCACCGCCACAGCCTGATCGGCTGGTCTGCGCCTGGCCCGGTGCGCGCGGTGCTGGCCGGCGTGGCCCAGATCTTCTTCTCACCGCGAGCGCTGGTCGGCGCCGGACTCCTTGCTGCAGTGGCGATCGCCTCCCCGCTCACCGCGGCGCTGCTGCTGCTCGGCAGCGCTGTGCAGACCGCAGCGGGGTGGCTGCTACGCCAGCGGGACCTGGTGCCGGCCGGCCTGATGGGCTACAACGGGGCGCTCGTAGGCGCAGTCGGCGCCGTGGCGCTTGGCCCGAACGCGCTGGCAGTGGGGTTCACGATCGTGGGGGCGTTTTCCTGCGCCCCGCTGCATGTTGTGGCCGCGCGGGTGTTCGCCACCCGTCTGCTCCGTCCGCTGAGGCTGCCGGTGCTCACCATTCCGTTCTGCACGGTGGCAGGAGCACAGATCACCCTGCTGTCCGATCACGTGTCCTTCCCTGCCGTGCAGGAGGTGCATGACCTGATGCCCGGCCTCGCCATCGGGTTCTTCAAGGGGATCTCAACGGTGATGCTGACGGACAGCGCCCTCACGGGGCTCCTGCTGCTCGGCATCGTGGCCGCAGGCAGCCGCTGGGTGGCAGCGTTCGCGGCCCTCGGGTCAGCGCTGGCGGTGGTGTGGATGCTGCTGACCACCGGAACGGCAGCGCTCGGCTCCACGGGGATCCCGGGCTTTTCGCCGGTGCTTGCGGCGATTGCCGTGGGAATGATCCTGTGGCCCGAGCGGACGCTCCCGGTTCGGGTGATCGGAGCGGTCTGCGCGGCGATCACGGCACTGGTCCTGCATCCGATTGTGGCAGCGACTCCCATTCCGGTGTTCACTTGGCCGTTCATCACCGGCACGATCACCGTGCTCACAGTGGACGGCCTCACCCGTGCGCTCCGACCAACACGCCCCGTGTGAATCCCGCGTTCGCAGCTGCTCGATCCGCCGCCATATGGCCTTGCTACGGTGGGCGGATGACTGATCATCTGGTGGAGGTTCGGGACGCTCACCTGCACAACCTCAAGCATGTGAACGTTGACTTTCCCCGCGGAAAGGTAGTGGCGTTCACGGGCGTGTCCGGATCGGGGAAGTCCTCGCTCGCCTTCGGCACGATCCATGGCGAGTCCCAGCGTCGCTACCTCGAATCGGTGGCGCCGTTCGCTCGCCGTCTGATCGGCTCCGCTGTGGACCCGCAGGTGGAAGCCGTCAACGGTATGCCGCCCACGGTGGCACTTGAGCAGCGCACCTCCGCCGGCGGCGCCCGATCCACCGTGGGCACGCTGACCGCTCTGTCCAACTCAGTGCGGCTGCTGTTCTCCCGGGTGGGCGATCACCCTGATGATCTGCTGCTGTACTCGAACTCATTCAGCCCGAACACCTCCGAGGGCCAGTGCCCCACCTGTCATGGCGCGGGCTTCCTGATGGCGGTCACCGAAGAGTCTGTGGTGCCTGATCCCTCGCTGTCCATCATGGACGGCGCCATCGCTGCGTGGCCGGGCGCATGGCAGGGCAAGAACTTCCGGGACATCCTCGCCACGCTCGGCATCGACGTGTTCGCTCCGTGGCAGAACCTGCCGCAGGAGACGCGCGACTGGATCCTGTTCACCGAGGAGACGCCGATCGTCACGGTGGTGCCGGAGCGCTCCCCCACGCAGACGCAGCGCACCTACCAGGGCCAGTGGCGATCGGTCGAGCGCTACCTCAAGCAGACCGCTGCGAACTCCAAGGCGGAGGTCAGCCGCAAACGCGCGCTGACCTACATGGCCACCACCACCTGCCCCACCTGCGACGGGCACAGGCTGACCCCGGAGGCGCTGCGCGTCACCTACCTGGGTCTGCACATCTACGAGCTGACCGCGCTGACACTTGCTGACCTGCTCGCGCTCCTCGAACAGCGGGCGAGCGCGGGCAGAGCGGCGGAGAATGCGTCGCGCTCCCTCACCGCGAAGGAGGAGGCGGAGCGGATTCTGCTGCCCACCATCCTTCCGGTGCTGCGCGCCGTGGTGGGTCTGGGGCTCGGCCACCTGTCGATGGAGCGGCCCGCTCGTTCACTGTCCACCGGTGAGCTGCAGCGGCTGCGGCTGGCCGCTCTGCTGCGCTCTGGCCTGTTCGGTGTGGCGTACGTGCTGGATGAGCCCTCTGCCGGTCTGCATCCCAGTGAGAAGGGCATGCTGCGGGACCTGTTCGCCGAATTCGTGGATCAGGGCAACTCCGTGCTGATCGTGGAACACGATATGTCCCTGGTGGCGGAGGCGGACTGGGTGGTGGACGTGGGTCCGCTCGCCGGGGAGAGCGGCGGTGAGATCCTCTTCTCCGGTCCCACCACCGAGCTTGCCGCCGTGGAGAACTCTCAGACGGCTCGCTTCGTGGAGATCCAGCACATCACCCCCACCTCTCCTGCCGACGCGCGCCCCGCCCGCGGCACGCTCACGGTCACCGGCATCTCCGGGCGGAATCTTGAGGACGTGGAGGTTGCGATCCCGCTCGGCACACTCACCGCAATCACCGGCACCTCAGGGTCCGGGAAGTCCACGATCCTCACCGATGTGCTGGGTGAGCAGCTGTCCCAGCGGGTGCGCACCACCGTCGCGGATGAGCCCGACGCGGACGAGGACGCCCCCGAGCAGGACGGCGTCACTGTGCGGTCCGTGACCGGCGCGGACGGCGTCGACCGACTGGTGCACATCACGCAGAAGCCGATCGGCCGCACCCCGCGCTCCTGTCTTGCCACGTACACGAGCCTGTTCGATCGGGTCCGTCAGCTGTTCGCCGGCACCGAGGAGGCGAAGCAGCGCGGCTGGGGCGTAGGCCGCTTCTCCTTCAACTCTGCCCAGGGGCGCTGCCCGGAATGCTCCGGCATGGGCCAGATCGAAGTGGAGCTGATCTTTCTGCCGGGCAGCTACACCACGTGCCCGCTCTGCCATGGCACCCGCTACCACCCGGACACACTGGAGGTGACCTGGCGGGGCGCGTCGATCGCGGATGTGCTCGGCATGACAGTGTCCGAGGCGCTCACGTTCTTCGCTGATGAGCCCCGCGTGGAGCGTGCCCTGCGCGCCCTCGATGCCATCGGGCTCGGGTACCTGCGGCTCGGACAGAGCGCCACAGAGCTGTCCGGCGGTGAAGCACAGCGGATCAAACTCGCCACCGAGCTGCAGCGCACCGCCCGCGGCCACACCGTGTACCTCATGGACGAGCCGACCACGGGCCTGCACCCGGCAGATGCGGACCTGCTGGTGCAGGAGCTGAACCGGCTCGTGGACCAGGGCGGCACCGTGGTGATCGTGGAGCACGATATGCGCGTGGTGGCGGGCGCGGATCATGTGATCGACCTTCACGACGGCCACGTGGTCGCCGCGGGGACGCCATCGGAGATTGTGGCAGCGGGAACCGCCACCGGTCAGTTCCTGACCTGAGTCAGCGCAGATCAGGCTCGGTGACGTTCCGGCAGTACACCCACAGCGCCGCCCCCACCAATGCTGCGGCCACGGCAAGCACCAGGCGCAGCCACGGGTTCGAACCGCTGGCGAAGAAGTCCGCAGCGAACGGGGCGAGCACTGAGCTGAGCACACCGGCCAGCAGCAGACCCGCTGCGGTGCTGCGCGCGATCAGCTGCTTCACCTGCGCGTTCGCCGATTCGATGAGCACGCTGGTGTGACCCCAGGAGCCGACGCCGCCGAAACGGTCCGCGTCGTATTCTGCGAGGGCTCCGCGAGCCCCCGCGGCGCGCATCTCTGCGACCACCAGCAGCAGCACGGCGATGCCCGCGGCCGCGCCGGCGAACGGCAGCAGAGCCGCACCGCCGAAGCCAAGGCTCACCGCAACCACCGCTGCGGGAGCGAGCAGGCCCGGAACAAGCGCGATAACGCGTGTGCGCGGCGCTCGCGAATCCAGGCGGACCTGGCGCTTCTCCTCTGCGGCTTCACGGGAATCGAGCACCGCATCCGCACTGGTGCGGCGCAGCACATCAGCGAGCATCGCCCACAGCGCCACTGCGAGCAGCGCCGCCAGCAGCGCACCTGCCCAGCTGGTCAGCGATTCAGTGGTGAGGGTGCGCAGGGCGCGGTCTTCCCACAGCACCGGCAGGCGAGCGGTTCCGGTCATGAACGCAGCCGTAGGGGCGAGCAGTGCGAACACCGCGCTTCCGGTCAGCACCGCGCTCAGCACTCCCGCTGGGGCAGCTGCGCGCACAGCCAACTCTGAGCTGCTCTCAGCGTCCCGCTTCGATTCTGCAGCGGGCAGGGCCGCGAGGACCACCGCTCCGCCGGCGGCAAGGATCGCTGTGAGCAGCAGGCCCAGCGGCGCGTTCCCGTGGCCCACGGTCATGATCACCCCGGCCGACACCGCGGCGATGGCGCCGATTCCCAGCAGCACCAGCGCCACCGGACGGATGCCGGCAAGCCCCGCGCCCACGTGTCCGGTGCGGGCCGCCACCGCCTGCTGACCCGGACGCACCGTGGAGCGCACCAGCAGCACCAGCACCGCTGCGATGAGCGCCCCGGCCGCGAGCGCGCCCGCCACCAGCGCTGAAGGGCTCTGACCATGGAGCAGAATCAGATCCACCACACGCTGCACAGCCGGCGAATCATCCAAACCCTGCTGGAACTGATCGAAGTTCGCCGCCATCTCTTCGATCTGCGGCTCGATCAGGTCCCGATTCACCGGGGCTGGCATGGAGCCGTCCGGGTTCGGCGGCAGGAACAGGGACAGCAGCAGCGGGTCCCCGAGCTCTGCGAGACCCACCTGGGTGAATCGCAGCTGCGCGTAACGGCCGGGCAGCAGAATGCCGAGGCCGGCTGCGAGCAGAGCAGCCGGGAAGCCAGCCGCAAGCGCCGGGTGCGCCACATGGGTGAGAGCGTATGCCGCCTGCGCCGCGATCAGCGTGAGGATGGCGAGCAGGATCGCGTGCGCACCCAGCAGCGGCACCCCCACCTGGATCAGCACACCGGCGATCAGCACGGTCAGTGCGCCGCGGCTGAGCAGCACGGTGGCGCGCGTCGCGGCGTGGGTGATGGCAGCGTCGTGCTCCCCGGGGTTGCGCTCACCGTCCAGTTCGAGCGCACCCACCAGGGTGCGGGCGGAGAGAGTGCCCGCACCGGTGACCGCGACCGCCGCCCACATCGCGGCTGCGGTGATGCCGAGGCCGAGGGCGGCGATGACGAGCGGCACCCCGGCGGCGGCTTTGAGCACCGCAACAGCAAGCGCCACGAGTGCGCCGGCTCCCCCGAGCACCACCGCAAGGCCCCGTCCCGGTCTGGTGATGAGCTGCCACACGACGATGATGCCGAGAACTGTTCCGGCGAGCAGCGCTCCCACGCGGATCCCGCGGTCCTCCCCCGCTCCGGGAACGGCGAGCAGCAGCAGCGCCGTGAGGACGCTGCTGGTCAGAACCGGCTTCGCCACCGCGCTCACCAGGTCAGCAAGCGGTGTGCGCAGGTCCCCAGTGTCGTCATCCGCACTGGCGTCATCCGGGGTGTCGTCGGCGGGCGTGCCGAAAGCGGCCGACGCGCTCACGCCCCAGATGAGCAGGCCCACGCTGAGCGCGGCCAGCGCGATCAGCGACCAGGCGATGTCCTCTCCGAGGGGGAAGCTGCTCATCCGAGGAGGGACAGGTCGAGGTGGTCGCTCGCGCCGTCAACCAGGCGGATCGGCACGCCCCAGTCCTGCTGGTGCATGTGGCAAGCGGGGAATTCGATGCTGGGGTCAGCGTCACACGAGGCGGCGCGGGCGTTCACATGCAGCACGCCCTCCGTGATGGCGGGATCGAGTTCGATCGACCGGGACAGGTCCGTGGACTGGCCGCCTCCGCTGAGCAGCATCTCCGGCGGAGTAGTGGTGATGGTGACGGAGGTGGACGGCCCGTAGGAGTCATCCAGTTTGTGCCCCTCCGGCGGAGTGAACAGCACGTCCACGCTGAGGCGGCCGCTCGCTGCCACTTCGGTGACCGGTCGCTTGGTGCGGTGCTCGCCGAGGTTCACCATGTGCTCCGCAGCCGGGGCGATCGAGATCCACGTCAGCTTGTGCTGTCCGGACTCCACCACGAGCAGGTGCGGGATCCCGTCGATCGGATCGGCCACCTGAAGATCGGATGGTTCATCCAGGTCGCTTGCCACCGTGACCACCGTGTCATCCGCGGGGTTGATCAGGCGGACGGCACCGTTATAGGTGTCCGCCACGGCGATGCGGCCGTCGGTGAGCACCGTGATGCCGAGGGGGTGCTGGAATCGGGACTGGGCGAGCGTGCCGTCCACGTGGCCGAAGTCGAACAGGCCCTCCCCCACCAGGGTGGACACCTCGGTGCGGTCGGCGTTGATCACCCGGATCGCGGAGGTCTCGGAGTCGGCCACGAAGATATTGCCGCCGCCGTCCACCGTCACCCCGGACGGCTGCGCCCACCAGGACTCCTGGAGCGGACCGTCCACGATCCCCTCCTGGGTGGTTCCGGCGAGCACGCCGATCGCTCCGGGCTCGATGATCTCGCCGTGCTCGTCCAGCTCGGGCAGAGTCATGGACCACATCTGATGGATGCCGGCCATGGTGATGATGACCTGTCCGGACACGGGATCGTACTGGAGGTCCCATGGCGTGGAGAGGCAGAAGGCGAGCGGACTGCCCGAATAGTCGGCGAGCGGCTGGCCCTGCATCCACTGGTCGCCGCGGCCGGCGATGGTGATGACATCCGAGGGCACGCGGCTGCGCAGCAGGCGGTTATGGCCCAGCCGCACCGCGCGCAGGCGGTGGTTCGCGGTATCCGCCACCACCAGGTCATAGCCCACCTGCTCCGCTGTCTCCGGCGGCAGCACGGCGATGCCATTCGGCTCAGCGAACAGCGCGCTCTCACCGTCCCCGTCCTGATAGCCGCGGCGGCCGGCGCCGATCACTTCGTCAACGGTGACTCCGTCAGAGCTGAAGATGACGATGCGGTGCTGGCCGGCGTCGCTGACCGCGATTCGGCCGTCGCGCAGGCGCGCCGCTTTGGAGGGAAAGCGCAGAGTCTGCAGTTCGCGCTCTTCGATCACGGTGGGCGCGGGGCCGCGCTTCAGCGCGCCTTCAGCGTCCGCTTCTGTGATGAGACGAGTGATGATGGAGCGGAGGTTCTCCGCGTGCCCCTCACCGGACATGGAGGCCGCGATACGGCCGTGCACGTCAAGCACCATCAGGGTGGGCCAGGCTTTTGCGCCATAGTCCGCCCAGGTGCGCAGGTCCGGGTCATCCAGCACGGGATGCTCAACGTCATAGCGTTCGCAGTTCGCGGCGAGCGCTGCCGGGTCCCGTTCGAACTCGAACTTCGGGGAGTGCACTCCCACCACGACGACCTCATCCGCGAACTCAGTCTCCAGGGGGCGCAGCTCGTCCAGAACATGCAGGCAGTTCACACAGCAGAAGGTCCAGAAATCCAGAACCACGATCTTGCCCCGGAAGTCTTCGAGGCGGAGGTCAGCTCCGCCCGTGTTGAGCCAGGCTCGGCCGCGGAGTTCGGGGGCGCTGGGGCGCTCGGTGGGTGCGGTCGCTGTTGTCATAGCCACCCATGCTAGTTCACCAGCTGCGAACCCAATCCAGCAGGTTCTCATCACGCAGGGAGCGGATGGTGATGTGCGCGCCGGTCACCGGCTGCTCCGTGGAGGGAACGCCGATCAGGGTGAGACCGGCTGCGAGCGCCGCCCGCGCTCCCACCGGCGAATCCTCAAAGCCAAGGCTGCGGGCGGGGTCAGCACCCACGTCACGCGCCGCCTTCTCATACATGTCCGGTGCAGGCTTTTCCTTCGGCACGTCCTGTGCGCTCACCGCCGCGTCGAAATAGCGGCGAAGACCGGATTCGCCCAGCTTCACCTGCAGCTGGTCCCGTTCGGAGTTCGACGCCACCGCCAGCGGCAGCTGCCCGTGCACCAGGTCAAGGAACTCGACCACACCGTCCATGAGGCGGATGTTTCCGTGCAGGTCCCGGTCGAACTGTTCCACGATGTCAGCGCGCACCTGGTCGAAGGGGCGCCCTGCGGCGTCCGCGATGATTCGGGCAGTGTCGGACACACTGGTGCCCATGATCGCGAGGCTCTGCTCCTCGCTGAGGGTGGCGCCATAGCGCTGAAGGATGTGCTGCTGGGTGCCGTCCCAGACGGATTCGGTGTCCAGCAGGAGGCCGTCGCAGTCGAAGACGATCGCCTCGGGCCGCCAGTGACGGACGGATTCGAACGGGTTGGGCTCAGCGGCTTCGGCGGTGCCGGCGCTCACCGGCGCGCCTTCCAGGTGCTGACCCACTCCACAAGCTCGGGGTGGTTCAGGGTCTCCAGCCGCAGATCTCCCTCAGGGTTCTGCGTGTCCACGCTCGGCACCACCAGCAGACGCATGCCCGCAGCTTCAGCCGAGCGGGCGCCCACATTGGTGTCCTCAACCGCCAGGCAGCGCTTCGGCTTCTGACCGAGCAGCTTCGCTGCACGCTGGTAGATGTCCGGGCGGGGCTTTCCGCGCTTCACCTCATCGTGGCTCACCGAATGATCGAACAGGTGGAACAGGCCTGCGCGCTCCAGATTGGTCTGCATCCAGGTGCGCGGAGAATTCGCCACCACCGCCACCGGCACCTTCTCACGGACTGCTTCGACCAGCTCTTTCGCCCCGGGCACCAGCGGAATGCCCTTCTCCAGGTTCTCCCGGTGGCGTTCGAACAGGTCCCGGGCGATGGTCTGCTCATCAGCTCCGGTGATATCCACGATCGCATCCACGATCTTGCGCACGGAGCGGCCGGTCAGCTTCACGCGCTGCTTTGTGGACAGCAGGCCGCCGTTATCTGCGATCACCTGGTTTTGGGTGTCCACCCACATCCGTTCGGTGTCAAGGAGGATGCCGTCGCAGTCGAAGACGACAGCGCGGGGATTGAAATCGGCGAAGGCGGACTCGATGGCACTGGCGACAGGCGATGCGGTCATGCCCCCACTGTATCCCCCGGCACACAGGACTCGAAGGGGTTTCCATCCCGCGGATGCCCGTTGTCCCTGAGCACTGTTTTCTGATCGGCGGCGTTTTCTGCTTCAGCGGCTGTGGGAGGATTGGACCATGGTTGACTTCTCACGCTCCAACGTCCTGGTGGTGGGCGCCGGCCCGGCTGGCCTCGCTGCTGCATCCTTCCTGGAACGCGCCCAGATCGACTACGACCTCGTTGACTCCCAGAAGCACGTGGGCGGCGTCTTCAGTCTGACCACCACCGGCTCCGCCTGGCCGGAGATGGAGCTGACCAGTTCAAAAGCGCTCACTGAGTTCGACGAACTGCGCATGCCGGTCTCCTTCCCCACATTCCCCACCGCGCAGCAGTACGGCACCTATCTGCGAGCCTTCGCAGCCCACACCGGGGCAGATGCTCACTTCCATCCCCGCACCGAAGTGCGGATGGCCCGGTCGTTCGGCGAAGGCAACTGGGAAGTCTCCTTCTCCACCGGGGAGGTCCGCACCTACGGTGCGATCATCGCCGCTCACGGCACCTCCTCCCAGCCGCATCTGCCCGCGGAGCTGGTGGCGGATCTGGAGGATGCCGGCGTCCCCTTCATCCACGCGAGCCAGTACCGCGGCGCCGCCCACACTCAGGCAGAGAATGTTCTGGTGATCGGCTCCGATCAGGCTGCTGCGGATATTGCGGCTGACCTGGCGGATGCGGACCGCTCAGTGCAGCTGCTGTGGGAGGAGGGACGCTGGATCGTGCCGCGCAGCCTGGGCCATCTGCCGGCTGACGCGATCGCGCAGCTGGAGCCGTCCTTTCTGGGCCGCCTCAACGAGACCATTGCGCGCGGCGCTGCCCGCCGCACAATCGGCTCCGCCGAAGCCGTGGGCCTGCCGCGCCCCAGCGCTCCGCTGCTCGACTCCGAGCCGGTGGTGTCCGACCGGCTGATCCGGGATCTTGAACAGCACCGCATCCGCCTGGTGCGCGATCGCCGCCACCTGCCGCTCGACGCGTTCGACCTGGTGATCCTAGCCACCGGCTACGAGACCGGTGCGCCCTACCTGGCGCCGGAGCTCGCCCAGGACCTGTTCCTCGGCGCATTCCCGCGCAGCCGCCGTGACCTAGTAGTGCTCGGTCAGCTGCGTGTGGCGGGCAGCCTGGTGCCGGTGCTGGAGGACCAGGCGGAGCTCGCTGCCCTGTATCTGCGGGCGCAGCGGTCAGATCCGGCTGCGGCAGAGGCCTTCGACCGCCTGCGGGCGCAGACGATCACGGTCAGCGGGGATGCACGCCAGGTTCCGTTCATGCATCGTGAGCAGCTGCTGCGCGAACTGGACCGGGCGCGCGCCGTGTTCTCACCATCTGCACGCCGCTGAGGATCACCATCAGCGCCGCGACTGCAGCCAGCAGAAGCGCGGCGCTGCTCTGATCCTGGAGCGCGTCAGCCGCATAGGTGCGCCCGGTGGCGCCGAACCAGGACGGGGCAAGCACCGACTGCGAAGCGCCGAGCAGTCCCAGCCAGACTCCCAGACCTGCCGCGCCGACGAGCACGCACTGCGGCCCGCCCGCGCCGATGGCAACGCCCCACAGCGCCCCGGCTGCGATCACCATCAGAGACAGGGTGAGCGCCCCGATGGTGGTGCTCAGCTCAACGTGCAGCAGCGCCGGAGTGTGCAGAACCCCCGCCAGCAGCAGCACCGGGGACAGTGACGCCGCCCACCGCACCCCGCGACGGGAGAATTCGTCGGCCACACGTGCCAACGGTCCGCCGGCGGGCGCGGCCCGCAGACGCTTCCACAGCAGCAGGCCGATCGGCAGGCCGACCGCCGCGACGAGCAACAGCAGCCGCAGCAAGTGCATGGACATCATGATCCGGCCGTACACCGCGATCGGTGAGGACTGCAGCAGCGCATACCCAGCGAGGATCACCGTGACCGCCCGAGCGTGCGGCAGCCGCGCCCACTGCCACACTCCGATCAGGAGCGAGGCAAGCAGGATCGCAAACACATCCGGCCGCCATACCGTGAGCGCGCCGCTGAGAGTGCCTGGCGGCAGCGCAAATCCGGTGAGCTGGCCGGCTGGTCCGGGCGCCACGACCACATCCGCCACCGGCGGCGGTGAGGAACTCATCGCCGCGCCCAAGCCGAGCGCCGCCATCCCGATCACAGCCTCCACCGCCGCAAGATCTGCGAAGCCGCCCCGCCGCTGCGCGATCAGACGCCGCTGCCCCCAGCCGAGGATGCCCACCAGCACGAGCGCCACGATTTTGCCCAAGCCCAGAATCGCGTACGGCTGGGTCCACAGCTGGTCGATGCTGTCGAGTCGCAGCCCCAGGGACACGAGCCCGGAGACGGCCATCATCAGCCAGGCCACGAGTGCGGTGGCAGAGAAGCGTTCGATGATCTGCGCGCGCAGCTGCGCGGACTGGATGCGCAGGAGCATGAGCAGCGCCAGCGGGCCGAGCCAGGCGGCCATCGCCACCAGGTGGAAGAGCATGGCGCTGGTGGCGGCATCATGTGTGGCGCCGCCGGCGGCGTGGCTGGTCATCGCCGCGCACAGCACAGCGCCGAACACTGCCACGCTCGCGGCCCGGGCGGTGCGGCGGCTGGTGCCGGACACCGCGATCGTGGAGGCGGCAGCTGTCAGAATGAGCGCGGCGATCCGCCAGATGCCCAGCGAGGAGCTGGCGAAGACGGCCATGTCTGATCCGAACCGGTCGCTGCCCACCGCCTGCCCGGCCGCCAGCGAGTAGGACATGAGGAACTGCGCAATGCCCACCAGGGTCCAGACCACAGCGGCGCCCGTGATGATCGTGAGGACGCGTCGGCGAGCAGCGGTGAGCTCAGCGGCAGCCTCCGGGCGTGCGCTGGCCGGCAGAATCCAGCCGGCAAGGATGCTGCCGCCCATGGTCACGGCCATGGCGGTGGACGCGATCACCGACGCCGTGGGAATCCCGTAGGTGGTGATCGGTCCAGCGGCTTCGTAGAGCACACCCGCGCTGCCCTCAGCAAACCGCGCGCCGAGCACACCGGCGCCGAGGGCTGCCAGCAGTGATGCGATCAGCACGATCATGGGACCACCATCAATCCTGCCCAGAACGCTGCGAGCGCAAGACCGAGCGTGAGGGTGAGGTAGCCGAGAGCGGAGACGAGCGCGCGGTGGCGCACCATCATCATCAGCTCCACGGCGAACGTGCTCATCGTGGACAGTGCACCGCAGAAGCCGATGCCGATCAGCGCATAGGCCAGTTCGGCACCGGTGGCGGCGCTGGAGCCGACGATGCGGATCAGCACACCCAGGATGAAGCTGGCGGCGATGTTCGCGGTGAACGTGGGCCACGGGATCCGGTGGCTATCCGTGTCGCGCCACAGTTCGGCAATGCCCCAGCGGGCGAGCGCTCCCAGCGCCGCGCCCATCGCAATCGCAAGCATCAGCATCATCGGCGCCGTCCGATGAGGTGCCCTGTAAGGAAGCCGATCACCACTGCTGCCAGGGTGGTGGCCACCGTGGTCAGCGTATAGGTCAGCGCCACGACGGGTGCACGAGCGCCCACCAGGGAGGCCACATCCAGCGCGAAGGCGGAGAGAGTGGTGAAAGCGCCGCAGAGGCCGGTGACGATCAGCGGCTTCACCCAGAGGGGGAGGCCGGGGCGCAGGCCGATCAGCGCTGTGACCAGGCCGGCCACGAAGCAGCCGGCGATGTTCGCGATCGCGGTGGCCCATGGGAACTCGGCTAGAGTGGGTGAGAGCGTGCCCGGCATCAGCAGCTGCAGTCCCCAGCGCAGCAGAGCGCCTGCGGCACCGCCCATCGCAACCAGAAGACCCGTGCGGCGTGCGCTGAGCTGAGCGGGGCCGGATTCCTCAACGGATCCGAGATCCGCACTCGTGATCGCCGTGAACTCGGCGGTGTGCATCCGCCCCCCGCGGGCTCTCACCCCCACACAAGTCCCAGTTCGGGCTTCTCCAGAACCGCGGAGATATCCCGCAGCAGCTCAGAGCCGAGCGCCCCATCGATCAGGCGATGGTCGAAGGACAGGGCGAGCTGCGTTGTCTTGCGAACGGCGAGCTGGCCGTCCACCACCCACGGCTTCTCCTTGATCGCACCGAAGCCCACGATCACGGACTCACCGGGGTTGAGGATCGGGGTGCCGGAGTCGATACCGAACACACCAAAGTTCGTGATCGTGATCGTGCCGTCACGGGTGGCGGACAGCGGAGTCTGACCGGCGCGCGCGGTGTGCGAGAGATCATTGATCGCCACCGCAAGCTCCTTCAGAGTCATCAGGTGCGCGTCCTTGATGTTCGGTACGATCAGGCCCCGCGGTGTGGCCGCGGCGATGCCGAGGTTCACGAAATGCTTGTAGACGATCTCCTGCGCATCCTCATCCCAGGACGCGTTCACCTCCGGGTTGCGGCGGATCGCCACCAGCACGGCGCGGGCCAGCACCGCGAGCGGTGAGAGGCGCACGTCCTTCCACTCGCGCGATGCCTTGAGGGTGTTCACCAGGTCCATCGAGGCGGTCATGTCCACTTCGTTGAACACTGTGACATGCGGGGCGGTGAATGCGGAGGAGACCATCGCCTCCGCGGTGCGTTTGCGGACCGAGCGGATCGGCACCCGGGTGGTGGCCTCATCGCTGGTGATCCCGGGGAAGGGCGTATGGCGAGGGCTCTTCATCGACGCGTCCAGGTCCTGGGGCGCCTGCGGGTGCTCATCGGGGAAGAACTGGCCGTCCATCGAGCGCTGTGATGCGGCGAGCACATCCTCCCTGGTCACGGTGCCGTTCTCCCCGCTGGCCACGATGTCCTTGAGTGCGACGCCGAGGTCCCTGGCGAGCTTGCGCACCGGCGGTTTGGCCAGAATCCGGTCGATCGGGACCTGCGGACCATCCTGATCGGTGGGGCCGGCCAGCTGTCGGCGGCGCCGACGCTGCGGTGCTTCCGCTGCTCCGTAGCCCACCAGCATCTTCGGCTCAGCCTCAGAGTCCGCGCTGGCAGCGGCCGCGCTGGCCGAGTCCGCGCGGTCAGATCCGAGAGCCGATTCGGCATCTGCGGCGGGCTCAGCCGCGGACTCGGGGTCAGCCTCGGGGGCAGGTGCTGAGCCGCCGGCGGTGTCGATGTCCATCAGCGGGGCTCCGACGGGGACCTCATCGCCTTCGCGCACATGGATCGCGACCACCGTGCCGGCCACATGGCAGGGCAGCTCAACCGCGCTCTTGGCGGTCTCCACGGTGACGACCACGTCATTGATCTCCACCCGGTCCCCAACCTTCACCTTGAGCTCGATGATCTCGGCTTCGGTGAGGCCTTCGCCCGGGTCGTTCAGGGGGAAGGTGACGATGCTGCTCATACGGTCCTCAGAACTCGATGGTGCGGGTGATTGCGTCCATCACGCGATCCACATCCGGCAGATAGGCGCTCTCCATCCGCGCGGGCGGATACGGAAGATGGTAGCCGCCCACCCTTTGAACCGGCGCTTCCAGGCTGTAGAAGCAGCGTTCGGTGACACGGGCGGCGATCTCACCGCCCAGGCCGCCGAACACCGGCGCCTCATGCACAATCACAAGCCGCCCGGTGCGCTGCACGCTCTCGCTGATGGTGTCCACATCGATCGGGCTGAGGGATCGGGCGTCGATCACCTCCACACTGATGCCGTCCTCCTCGGCAGCGGCAGCGCTCTGCACGGCCAGCGGCATCGTGGGCCCCCAGGCGAGCAGGGTGACGTCCTCACCGCGCTGAACAACCCGCGCCTGGAAGGCGCTCTCAGCCGGCGGGTTCTCAGTGTCCACCTCGCCTTTCAACCAGTACTGCCGCTTCGGCTCGAACACGATCACCGGATCGTCGCACTCAATGGCCTGGCGGGTCATCCAGTACGCGTCGTTCGCATTGGCGGGGGTGATGACGCGCAGTCCGGCGGTGTGCGCAAAGTACGCTTCCGGGCTCTCGGAGTGGTGCTCCACCGCGCCGATGTGACCACCGTAGGGGATGCGCACCACGATCGGGATGCGCACCTGGCCGCGGGTGCGGTTGTGCATCTTCGCCGCCTGGGTGGTGAGCTGGTTGAACGCGGGGAATACGAACCCGTCGAACTGGATCTCACACACCGAGCGGTAGCCGCGGAAGGCAAGGCCCACCGCGGTGCCGATGATCGAGGCTTCGCTGAGCGGGGTGTCCACCACACGCTGCGAGCCGAACTCGGCATGCAGGCCCTCGGTTACCCGGAACACGCCGCCGAGCACGCCCACGTCCTCGCCCATGAGCAGCACGCGCTCATCAGCGGTCATCGCGTCTTTGAGGCCGAGCGTAATCGCTTTGGCGATCGGCAGGGAGTGGATCGTCATCAGGCGCCCTCCTCGAATTGGTTCATGAACTCCACGTAGGCAGCGCGCTCCTCCTGCACCAGCGGGTGCGGCTCCGCGTAGGCATAGTCGAACATCTCGGTGGGGTCCGGGTTCTCCAGGGCATGGATGTGATGGTGCAGCTCCATGGCGAGGTCATGGCCCTGTTCATCGCAGTCGCGGCGGAACGCCTCATCGATCTCATCGATCGAGTCGAGATAGGCGCCCAGCCGATGGATCGGATCCCGACGCTTCCACTCCTCCTCCTCGGCGCTGCCGCGATAGCGGGAGGCATCATCTGAGGTGGTGTGGGAGGCCATACGGTACGTGACGGATTCCAGGTAGCGGGGACCGTCACCGGCACGGGCGGCATCCAATGCAAGTCGGGTGGCGGCGAGGACGACGAGCACATCATTGCCGTCCACGCGGGCGGAGGGAATGCCCCAGCCGCGTGAGCGCTGGGCAAGCGGCACCCGGGACTGGACCGTGACCGGCACGGAGATCGCCCACTGATTGTTCTGCGTATAGAACACTGTGGGGGTCTGGAAGGACGCCGCCCAGGTGAACGCCTCGGACACCTCGCCCTCAGACGAGGCGCCGTCACCGAACAGAGCGAGCACAGCGGTGTCCACCTCGGCATCGCCCGTGCCCACCAGGCCGTCTCGCTGCAGGCCCATGGAGTAGCCCACGGCGTGCGGGGCCTGGGAGCCCAGCACCACCATGTACGGGTGGGTGTTGATCTCCCGCGGATCCCAGCCGCAGTGGTTGATGCCGCGCCACTGCTCGAGCAGGCGCCACGGTTCGATGCCGCGCGCCCAAGCAACACCGTGTTCACGATAGGTGGGCACCAGGTAGTCCTGGGTACGGGCCGCGTGGCCCGCACCGATCTGTGCGCCCTCCTGGCCGAGCGCGCTCGCCCACAAGCCGAGCTGACCCTGGCGCTGCAGGCTCGTCGCCTCGTGGTCGGCGGCGCGGATCATCACCATATCCCGGTAGAAGCCGCGCATCTGCTCGGGAGTCACATCGGCGATGGCGGCATCGAGCTCTTCATGCGGGCAGCGCTCACCGGTCTCGCTCAGCAGCTGCAGGGTTGGCTCCGCCCACGGATCGTCAGGGATGCTGGTCACGAAAACACTCACCGGGCGATCCTAACCTACGGTTGCGTAAGTTTGCTACGGTACCGCCCGGTCACTTCCGTTTGAGGGCTCTGACCAGCAGGAATGCTCAGCGCGCGTCCCAGTCGTTCACCACGCGGATTGAGAGCGAGTTCGCCTCCTCCTCCCCCACGGAGATGCGGACCCCGTCCTCCCCATAGCCGCGCACCACCAGCCCGGAGGAGTCAGCGAACTCCACGAACGCAGGCGTGTCCGCGCCGAGCGGCAGATAGATGAAGTTCCCGCCGGACTCAGGCAGGTCACGAGTGATGCCCGCGCGCATCCGCTCACGCTCACTGACCACCCATGCGGTGCGCTCAGCAAGCTGCTTCTGCACATCCGGGCGCAGCGCCGCAATGCCGGCCGCAAGCGCCAGCGAGTTCGCCGCGAACGGTGGCGCTGCCCGACGCAGCCCAACCGCCACATCCGGATGCGCAATTCCATAGCCGAGCCGCAACCCGGCGATGCCGTGCACTTTGGAGAAGGTGCGCAGCCGCACCGTGTTCTCGTAGTCGCGGAAGATCGCCCTCATATCCGGCTGCGCCGGCCCCGCGAACTCCGCGTACGCCTCATCAAGGCCCACCGGGATATGGTCAGGCACCCGGTCCAGGAAGGTGCGCAGCTCCGCTTCGCCCATGACCGCCCCGTCCGGGTTGTTCGGCGAGCACAGCAGGATCAGCTGGGTGCGGTCCGTGATCGCCGCAAGCATCGCCTCCAGGTCCGTGCGGTGACCCGCATTCAACGGAACCGCCACGGGCGTGCCGCCGTGCTGCGCCACCAGAATCGGGTACAGCTCAAAAGAGCGCCACGGGTAGATCACCTCTCCGCCCTCGTCAACGGTGGCGCGCACGAGCTCGCCGAGCACCGCGGATGCGCCGGTGGAGAGATGGATCTGCTCCGGCTCCACGCCGTGGCGGTGGGCGAGCAGCTCGGCAAGGGTCTGCGTCAGGTCCACCGGGTAGCGGTTCACGCGGTCGATCTCCTCGATCACCGCGTCTCGGATAGCGGGCAGCGGCGGCAGGTGGGATTCATTGGAGGAGACCTTGAACGAGTCGGCCGCGGCAGGCTTTCCGGGCTTGTAGAGGCGGATGTTCTCCACGCTGGAGCGGATGCGGCCACGGGAGCGCTGCGTCTCGGGAATGCTCATGTTCGGATCCTATCCCTGCGTGAGATAGTGGGGTCATGCGCTTCCAGGACATGAACCCTCCCGTTGCCCTGACCCCGCTGGACGGCCGCTACCGGCCGCAGGCGGCCCCGCTGGTGGATCACCTTTCCGAGGCCGCCCTGAACCGCTCGCGCATCATCGTGGAGACCGAGTGGATGATCCACCTGCTGGACAACTCGGTGATCCCGGGACTGCGCGCCCTCACCGATGATGAGCGCGCTCTGCTGCGCTCCATCCCCGACGAGTTCAACGCGGACGGCATCGCCGAGCACGCCGAAATCGAGCGCGAGACCGTGCACGATGTGAAGGCCGTGGAGTACTTCATCAAGCGCCGTCTGCAGGGCACCAGCCTGGAAGAGCTTGCGGAGCTGGTGCACATCTTCTGCACCAGCGAAGACATCAACAACCTCGCGTATGCGCTGATGGTGCGCGGCGCGGTCCACGACGTGTGGCTGCCGGCACTGCTGGAGGTGATCCAGGATCTGGAGGCGCTGGCAGATGAGGCAGCCGAAGTACCGCTGCTGAGCCGCACGCACGGGCAGCCCGCCACTCCCACCACGCTCGGCAAGGAGATCGCGGTGTTCGCCTACCGGCTTCGCCGCCAGGCCAAGCGGATCGAAGCCGATGAGATCCTCGGGAAGATCAACGGCGCCACCGGCACCTACGCGGCCCATGCCATCTCGGTGCCGAGCGCTGACTGGCCGGAAGTGTCCCGCACGTTCGTGGAGCACCTGGGGCTCACCTGGAACCCGATCACCACGCAGATCGAATCGCACGATTGGCAGGCGGAGATCTACTCGGACGTGGCCCGCGCCGGCCGGATCCTGCACAATCTCGCCACCGATGTGTGGACCTACATCTCTTATGGGTTCTTCACCCAGCGCCTGTCCGCGCAGGGCGGCACCGGCTCCTCCACCATGCCGCACAAGGTGAACCCGATCCGGTTTGAGAATGCGGAGGCGAACCTGGAGATCTCCGGCGCTCTGTTCGATGTGCTCGCGCAGACGCTCGTCACCAGCCGACTGCAGCGGGACCTCACCGATTCCACCACGCAGCGCAATATCGCGCCGGCATTCGGCCATTCCCTGCTGGCCATCTCCAACATCAAGCGCGGCCTTGCCGGCCTGGACGTGAACGCGGAGGCGATGGCGCAGGACTTGGACCAGAACTGGGAGGTGCTCGGCGAAGCGATCCAGTCTGTGATGCGCACCCTGGGCGTTCAGGGGGTTGCCGGCATGGAGCAGCCGTATGAGCGGCTGAAGGAGCTGACCCGCGGCCAGCGGGTGGACGGTGAGCGGATGCGCGAGTTCATCCGCACGCTCAGCCTGCCCCAGACTGAAGAGCAGCGTCTGCTGGATCTCACCCCCTCCTCCTACATCGGCCTGGCGCCGCAGATCGTGCGGAGCGTCCGTGACTGAGACGGCACGCAGCGACGACGCAGCCGCGAGCGCCATGAGCGCCGCAGACTGCCACGCACAGACGCCCGGCTATCACGAGAAACGCTCGAAATACCTGGCGCGGCTGCGCCGGATCGAAGGTCAGGTGCGGGGCATCCACCGCATGATCGACGAGGACGTGTACTGCATTGATGTGCTCACGCAGATCAGCGCGGTGACCAAGGCGCTCGAGTCCGTATCCCTTGCGCTGGTTGATGACCATGTGCACCACTGCGTGCACGATGCGGTGGCCTCCGGCGATCCCGAGACGATCAACCAGAAGCTCGACGAGGTGCTCGCGGCGATGCGCCGGCTGCTGCGCTGATCGCCTGCCCCGCTGACCGTGGCCGCCGGCTGAGCCTTCAGCGCGGCTCGGATGGCCTTCCGAGGACCGCGAGCGCGGCGACGACCTGCGCCTGCGTCATCGCGTCCAGGGTGGGCTGCAGAACCGGTCCGAAGAACGGGGAATGGTTGCCGGGCATCGGGGAGCCCTTTTCGAACCCGCCCACGGTCCAGTACGAGTACGGGATGCCGAACGCGTCGGGAATGCGCGAGAAGTCCTCAGACGCCGTCGCCGGCGGCTGGGTGAAGACCCTCTCCTCGCCGAATGCGTTGGTGAACGCCGCGCGCAGCACATCAGTCACCTCACCGCTGTTGTGCGTCAGCGGGAACTGGTCGTAGTACTCGATATCCGGCTCCTGCTCACAGCCGCTCGCCTCGCATTCGGCGCGGATGATCCGCTCCACCGCAGCCAACACGGCTGTGCGCACCTCCGGGTCGTAATGGCGCAGGTTGAGCATCAGCTCCGCCGTGTCCGGGATGATGTTGGACTTTGTGCCGGCGTTGATGGCGCCTACTGTCACCACGGAGAAGTCGCTGGGCGCAACCACACGGGAGACCACCGACTGCAGCCGCACCACGATGGATGAGGCGATCACCACCGGGTCGATCGCCAGGTGTGGCATCGAGCCGTGCGAGCCCTTGCCGTAGATGGTGACGCGCATCGAATCGCCCTGGGAAAGGATCGGCCCGGTGGCCACGCCGATCACACCTGCCTCACCGGGCAGCACATGCTGTGCCACTGCCACGTCCGGTTTCGGGATCTTCGAGACGAGGTCATCATCCACCATCGCCTGCGCCCCTTCGGCTGTCTCTTCACCTGGCTGGAACAGGGCGATGAGGGTGCCGGACCACGCCTCACGGTGCGCGAGCAGTGCTCGAACCGCGCCCAGGAGGCTGGTCATGTGGAAGTCGTGGCCGCACGCGTGCATAACACCGTCCCGCTGCGAGGCATACTCCAGGCCGGTCTGCTCGGTGACGGGCAGCGCGTCGATATCCGCCCGGGAGAGCAGCACCGGGCCCTGCCCGTTCTCGATCACAGCCACCACGCCGGTGGTGCCGATCCGCTGGGTCTCAAGCCCCATGTCCGCAAGTTCCCGCTCAATCCGCGCGGCAGTCTCCTCCTCCTGCATGGACAGCTCGGGGTTCTGATGGAAGTGGATGTACAGATCGCGCTGCCAGTCCCGGCCGGAAGCGAGGGTGTTCTCGAACGCGGAAAGGGGGGACATCAGTTTCACTCCTCAGTGTTTGTCTCTGCCGGCGTTTGTCTCTGATGGAACCGTGACCATGGTGGCGATCAGGGACACGGCCATCATGATGACGATGAATCCGTTGCCGAGCATGGTGCCGAATCGGAAGGGCGCTGCCTCAGCTGTCCAGCCGCTGCTGAACAGGGCCCAACTGGAGACGGTCTCGGCCGGTACGCTCTGGCCGGCAACCATGAGGGCCGCAGCGATCGCAATGCCGATCGCGCTGCCGAGCGATGAGCCCATTTTGAAGATGCCGGAGGCGGCTCCGGCCTGGGCCTTCGGCGCTGCGGAGATCGCAGCGTCCGTGGCGGGGGTGGCAAAGAAGCCAAGCCCGGTGCCGAAGCAGGTGAACCCGACCACGGCGGCCACGAGGTAAGGCGTCTGCGGCAGGAAGGTGAGGGAGTTGAGCATCGTTCCGACCAGCACGATCGCCAGGCCCCACAGCATCGGCTTCTTCGGTCCGAATCGGCGCAGCAGCCGCTCACCCACGCGGATCACGCAGAAGATGGCGATCATGTAGCCGAGGGTAAGCAGGGATGCCTGGAACGGGTTGAAGCCGGCGCCGAGCTGCGCCAGGGTCAGGGTCACCAGGATGACGGCCACGCCGGTGTTCACCAGAAAGTTCGCAAGGGTTGGGCCGAAGAAGCGCGGAATCGAGAACAGTGTGAGGTCCACAAACGGATGGCTGCCGATGCGGCGACGCTCGATGAAGAGGAACAGCGCACCGAACACCACGGTCAGCATGATCAGGCCGATGCCCCACAGGGAGAGCCAGCCGATCGTTTTGCCCTGGGAGATGTACACGTTGAACGCGAGCATTGCGATCATGAAGGTGATCATGCCGCCCCAGTCAAACCTTGGGTGGCCCTTCGCCGGGTCCGTCTCCGCTTTGACGTTCGGGGTGTTGACAGTGAGCAGGAACGACACTACTGCCGCCCCAATGGACACCCAGAAGATCGCGCGCCAGCCGAGCTGGTCCACCACGAGGCCGCCCACAATGGCGGTGAGCGCGGAGCCGCCGAATGTGCCGATGGAGAAGAAGGACACGGCCCGCTGGCGCGCTGCGCCTTCGTAGAAGGTGTTGATAAGTGCGAGCACAGCGGGCATGATCGCCGCCGTGGACAACCCCTGGATGATCCGGCCGGTCATCATCATGCCGGAGGTGAGGGAGCCGGAGTGCGCGGGGGTGAGCGCAATGAACAGGCAGCCCACAACACTGAGCACAAGGCCGAGCTGCAGCAGGCGCGCGCGGCCCACCCGGTCCGCAAGCGATCCCATCAGCACGATGAACAGGCCCGCGAAGAGGGCGGTGATGGAGACGGCGAGATTCGCGGTGGTGTCCCGCAAACCGAGATCCTGCGCAATGGTGGTCTTCGCCACGAGCAGAGTCTGGGCGAACAGCCAGTAGGTGAGAACGGCGAGGACAGCCCCGAAGAGCCACAGGTCGGTGGCCTTGAAGTCAGAGGTCGGCGCCTTCGGGGGTGCGGTCATGATGATCCTCCTCGAAAGGGTGTGACCTTCACCATCCTAGGCCTCCGCTCACAGCGGTCGGACGCTCAGCGACTCGACAACCGCCCCGGGCGGCATCTGGAGCGCTGTGCGCACCGCGATCGCCACCGCTTCGGGACTAAGGTACTTCTCCGGTTCGTACTCGCCCTGTTCAAAGCCGCGCAGCTCATGCTGCATATCCGTGTCCACCCGGCCGGGGTGGATGCTGACCACGCGCACACGCCGGTTCCGCTCCTCCTCGCGGAGCGCGTCGGCCAGGGCTCGCAGAGCGAATTTGCTGGCCGCGTAGGCTCCTCCCCCGGCGCCTGCGGTGAAGCCCGAGCCGGAGTTGATGAACACCACCATGCCCGCTGCCTCGCGCAGGGCGGGCAGCAGTGCGGCGGTCAGGGTGGCGGGGGCAGTCACGTTCATCGCGAAGGACCGCTGCCAGTCCGCTGCGTCCAGGTCGGCGACGCGCCCGGAGACCAGGATGCCGGCGCTGTGCACTACTGCAGCAAGCCGCCGGTTCGCTGCGCTGAGCCGCTGCAGCAGGTCGTGCGCGCTGCCGGTGATGGAGTCCGCCTGCATCAGGTCCAGCGGCAGGATCTCAGCAGAGCGCAGCTCACCCGCGGCGGCGCTGAGCGCGGCACGGTCCCGCGCGGTGAGGATGAGGTGGAAGTCTTCCTGGAGCGCGCGTGCGATGGCCAGGCCGATGCCTCGGCTCGCGCCGGTGATGAGGACCGCCGGCTCGGCGCTGCTGTTCTCCGCAACGTTCATGTGCCCCTCGGCGCTCCTCTGCTCAGCGGTGTTCATCTGCTGCGCGGTGCTCATCTGCTGCGCTGAGCTCACAGGACTCGCGGCTGCGCACCGGGGACCTCGCTCACCATCGGCAGGTCCTCGATGAACCATGCGTCCATGCCGCCGGTGACGTCGATCGCGTCGAACCCGTTCTGGGTGAGCCACTGCACCACCTGCCGGGAGCGGCCGCCGGAGCGGCACACGATGAACAGGTTCTGCTCGTCATCGGGCAGCTCATCCAGCCGCGCCATGAGCTCACTGGCCGGCAGGTGCTGTGCATTCGGCGCGTGGCCGGCATCCCATTCCTGCTGCTCGCGCACATCGATCAGATGCGCACCGTCCGGGATGTCTGCGGGGTTCACACTCTCAAAGTCCATACCAGCAGGATAGAGACGCGGCGTGAGCCCCATCTGGGCACCACGCCGCGCACTGCGATCAGCCGAAGCGTCCGCCCACGTAGTCGGCGGTCTGCTCATTCTCCGGGGAGGAGAAGATCTTCGTGGTGGCCCCGTATTCAACCAGCTTGCCCGGCTTGCCGGTGCCGGCGATATTGAAGAAGCCGGTCATATCGCTCACCCGGGTGGCCTGCTGCATGTTGTGGGTGACGATCACGATCGTGTAATCCCGCTTGAGCTCATTGATCAGATCCTCGATGGCGAGCGTGGAGATCGGGTCGAGCGCGGAGCAGGGCTCATCCATCAGCACCACGTCCGGCTTCACCGCAATGGTTCGGGCGATGCACAGGCGCTGCTGCTGCCCGCCGGAGAGGCCGCCGCCCGGCTTATCCAAACGGTCCTTGACCTCTTCCCAGAGGTTCGCGCCGCGCAGCGACTTCTCCACCACCTCATCCGCCGTGTCCTTCGGCAGGCGTTTCGAGTTCAGGGTGACTCCCGCGAGCACGTTCTCACGGATGCTCATGGTGGGGAACGGATTGGGCTTCTGGAACACCATGCCCACCCGTCGGCGTACGTTCACCGGGTCCACACCGGGCGCGTAGATATCAGCGCCGTCGATGCGGACAGTGCCCTCGGCGCGTGCACCGGGGATCACCTCGTGCATCCGGTTGAGGGTGCGCAGAAAGGTGGATTTGCCGCAGCCGGACGGGCCGATCAGCGCGGTCACGCTGTTGGGCTCAATGGTCATGGTCACGTCCTGCACGGCGAGGAAGTCCCCGTAGAAGACGTTCAGGTTTTCGATCTCAATGGGCTGGTTCATCGGGTGGCCTTTCAGCGGCTCGTCTTCGGAGCGAAATAGTAGGAGATCAGCCGGGCGACGATGTTCAGCACCATGACCAGGATGATCAGGGTCAACGCCGTGGCCCAGGCACGCTCATAGTTGATGCCCGCGTTGCACGCGTATTCGGCCCGGGTGAAGTAGTTGATGACCGTGTCGGAAGGGCAGGGCGCCTCGCCGGCGCGGTACTGCTGGTTGATCAGCAGCGGAAGCGCGGACATGCGACCGTCGGTGAGCTTCATGTTCAAGAACTCCAGGCCGCCCACCGTGAAGATCAGCGGTGCGGTCTCACCGATCACACGGGCGATCGCGAGGGTGACCGCGGTGGACAGGCCCGCCACAGCGGTGCGCAGCACCACGCGGATGATCACCAGCCAACGTGGCACACCGAGCGCAAGCGCAGCTTCGCGCAGGTCATGCGGCACCAGGCGGATCATTTCCTCACTGGAGCGCACCACGGTGGGGATCATCAGCAGGGACAGCGCCACTGAGCCCATCAGGCCGTTGCGGATGCCATCCTCCTGCGTAAGGGTGATGAACAGGGCGAGTGCGAACAGACCCGCCACAATCGAAGGGATGCCGGTCATGACGTCCACCAGGAAGGTGACGCCACGGCCGATCCAGCGCAGCACACCGGTCTTCGCGTACTCCACGAGGAACACCGCGGTGAGCAGGCCGATCGGAATGGAGATGACCGACGCACCCGCCGTGATCAGCACCGTGCCCATGATCGCGTGGAAGATGCCGCCGCCGTCAGCTCCGCCGTTGAAGCCCTGCATGTCCCCGGTCAGGAAGCCCGGGGTGAGCAGGCGCGGCAGGCCGCGGGCAAGAACCTCGGTCAGCAGGGACACCAGCGGGGTCATCGCCAGCACGAACGCGCCCACCACCACCAGGGTGGCTACCCGGTCGGCCGCCCAGCGGCGGCCTTCACGGACCCGGGAGTACACATAGGTGATGAGGAGGTGCAGCACGAAGCCGAGCAGCACCACGGCGGTGAGGTTCAGCGGGGAGAAGTCACGCCCCACGATGTTGACCGCATCCTCCTCCGGCAGCAGGCTGACCACGCCCTGGGCCGCTGCCAGCAGAAGCACGGACGCCGCGAGCGCCGCCGCGCCGGTGAGCAGCAAGTGGTACCAGGGCAGTCGCCGCTCACTGGTGCCGGGCCCGGCACCGGAGCCCGGTCCCCAGGGTGTGGGGTGCTGGTCGCGGGGGGAGAGCAGTTCTTCGCCGCTGCGGCTGCGGGCGCGGCGCTTCGGCTCACTGGTGGTGATCAGAGACATGGCCTGCCCTTACTTCTTCGCGGCGCGGGAGACGATGCCGCGCGCAATGGCGTTGATGATGAAGGTGATGACGAACAGCACCAGACCGGCGAAGATCAGCTTCGACATGTCGATACCGGTGGATTCAGCATTCTGCGAGGCGATGTACGCCGCAATCGTGGAGTGTTGGCCCACTGCCAGGATGTGGAGGCTGTAGGTGAGGCCGGGGGCCATCACCATGAGCACCGCCATGGTCTCACCGAGTGCTCGGCCCAGGCCGAGCATGGAGGCGGAGACCACGCCGGAGCGGCCGAAGGGAAGCACCACCATGCGGATCATCTCGAATCGGGTGGCGCCGAGCGCAAGCGCCGCCTCCTCATCCAGCCGCGGAGTCTGCAGGAACACCTCGCGGCTGACCGCGGTGATGATCGGCAGGATCATCACTGCCAGCACCACGGCGGCGGCGAAGATGTTCCGCATCGGGCTGCTGACTTCCTGCTCGGTGCCGCCGAACAGGGGGATGAAGCGGGTGAAGATGCTCTCGTGCAGGAAGCGGAACGCGGGCTCCAGCTTCGGCACCAGCCACACCCCGCCCCACAGGCCGAACACCACGGATGGAACAGCGGCGAGCAGGTCCACCACGTACCCGATGGGGGTGGCGAGCGCGCGGGGAGCGTAGTGGGAGATGAACAGGGCGATGCCCACCGCCACCGGGACCGCCATCGCCAGCGCCAGAACTGCGGCGAGCACGGTGCCGTACACCAGCGGCCCCACGAACTCCAGGAGGGAGAACTGACCGGCACCGCCGGCCACCTCAGTGGAGGCTTTGATCGCGTCCCAGCTCTGGGCGAGCAGGAACAGGAACACCGCAGCGAGCGTCAGGAAGATGATGAAGCCGGAGCCTACGCTGAGCGATGCGAAGACCGCGTCGCCAGGGCGGGTTCGGCGCTTCATCCCGGTGGAGTGGGTGGTCATAGCTGACCTCAGCCCTTCGCCTTGATGGTGTCGATGGATGCCTGAGCGTCCTTGCGCATCTGCTCAGACAGCGGTGCGGAGCCGGCTGCCTGCGCGGCATCCTGCTGACCCTGTTCGCTGATGATGTAGGAGGCGTAGGCCTTGACCGTGTCGGCCTTCTCAGCGGTGTCATAGGTGTCGCACACTGCCAGGTAGGAGACGAGCACCAGCGGGTAGGCGCCGGACTCGGTGGTGGTGCGGTCGATCTCCAGCGCAAGGTCGCCCTCGGGGCGGCCCTCGGCCACGTCGGAGACCTCAACCGCCTTGGCTGCGCCCTCCGGGGACACCTCCACCCATTCCTCGCCCACCTTCAGCTTTGCCACGCTCGCACCCTTGGCCTTCGACGCATCCGCGTAGCCGATGGTGCCGTTGCCGGAGGTGACCGCGGTCATCATGCCGGTGGTGCCGTCACCTGACTGGCCGCCGGACTCGAACCACTCATCGATGTGGCCGTGGGTCCACTCGTTCGGAGCGGCCTGGGACAGGTAGTCAGTGAAGTTGCCGGTGGTGCCGGACTTGTCCGAGCGGTGCACCGGAACGATGGTGAGATCCGGCAGCTGGGCATCTGGGTTGTCCGCCTGGATCTTCGGATCATTCCACTTGGTGATGGTTCCGGAGAAGATGCCCGCGAGCACCTCCGGGGACAGCTGCAGGTCCTCCACGCCGTCCAGCTTGTAGACCACCGCGATCGGCGACACATACACCGGCACGTCGAGGGCGGTGCCGCCGGCGCAGCGCTTCTCGGAGGCCTTCAGCTCCTCCTCATCGAGGTAGTCATCGGTGCCGGCGAAGTCGGTGGCACCGGACAGGAACTGCTCACGGCCCTTGCCGGAGCCCACGGAGTCGTAGGTGACCTTGGAGCCGGGGTTCTGAGCCATGAAGCCGTTGAACCATGCGCCCTGTGCGGACTCCTGAGCGGATGCGCCGGCACCGGCGATGGTGCCGGTGGCGTTTGCGGCGCCGCCGTTGTCCGAGCCGGAGTCGATGGACTTGCCGCCGTCAGAGCCACAGGCGGCCAGAGCGAGGAGACCGGCAACGGATGCGGCCGCTGCGAACTTGCGGGAGAGTGCGTTCACGTCGTGATGTCCTTTCCGGGCACGGCGCCCGGCTAGGGGATGCGGGGACGCTCCTCACGCTAGGGAGCACACCTTGCCTGCTCGCCAACCGATGGTGAACGCGAAGTGAACAGTGGATCAACGAGGTGGAACGAGATGCTTCTCCGTTGCAACAACGTGACCGGCGTCTGTTACATGGGCCACAAACATTTCGCCAGGCTGCAGGAACGGGTCCTCGGAGGGGAACCCGTCGATCACGGTAGGCGCCGACGCGTCCCGCAGCACCTGGAACACCGTCCGCAGAACGGGCCGGTGGGTGCAGATCAGAGTGGGCCGCGCCTGATCGATGATCCGGGACATCACGGCAGCGGTGCCGGACGGCCGCTCCCCATGGGCGGACTCGGTCAGCTGCGGCTTCACCACTACATCCAGGCCGGCGGCGTCCGCAAACGGCATCACGGAGTCCAGGGTGCGCTGCCAGGGCGAGGAGACGATCGCCGTGGGGTGAAACGCGCCGAGCAGGGGCGGCAGCTCAGCTGCCTGACGGCGGCCCTTCTTGGCGAGCGGACGGCTCATCTCATCCCCGCTTCGCCATTTGGAGCGGGAGACGGCCGCGCAGTGGCGCAGCACGATCAGCGGCGACGTCACGTGCTCTCCCCGGGCCTGGTACTTTGCGAACACCTCGATGATCTTCCGGTCATGCTCCATGGTGACCCGCTTCAGCGCCTTCTCAATCGGGAACCAGCGCACCTTGTCCACTTCGCGCTTGTTGACCGGTCCGGCACGCCGCCGGGACCGCACCGTGGCCACCCAGTAGTGGACGAGCTTATCCGCAGAGCCGAGCGGGTACTGCGCGCTGGGCAGCGGTCGATGGAGCCGGATCGCGTACCCGGTCTCCTCTTCCACTTCGCGCACGGCAGCACCGGGAAAGGTTTCTCGGCGGTCGAGCTTTCCCTTGGGGATGGACCAGTCGTCATGGGAGGGCCGGTGAACAAGCAGCACCTCGGGGATGCCGTCGTTCATCTGCCATAGCAGCGCTCCCGCCGCCAGCACGATCTTCGAAGCCACTGAGCTCACTTTCGGTCCGTGGGTCTGTGTGATGCCATCACCATCATCCGGCATCACCGGCGCGCGCATCGGTCTCAGAGTCCCAGGCGGCTGACTCCGCGCCCGGTTCAGCACGGTTCTGAAGGCCGACACCGCCAGGGTGTTCGACCGGGCGCAGCTGCGTGTGATGAGCGGTGACTGCGAATCCCTGCTTCTCATAGAGCCGCACGGCCGCGGTGTTGTCCCCGTCCACGTACAGCTCCACGGCCACCTCGCCCAGCTCAGCGAGGTGCGCCAGCGCCCGGGTGAGCAGTGCCGCGCCCAGCCCGGAACCCTGCGCATCCGGGTCCACGCCGAGCACATACAGCTCGGACGTGCCACCGGCGCGCTTCAGCCACGCAAAGCCCAGCATCCGGCCATTCGGATCCTCCGCCACGAACAGGTCCTCGGGCTGAAACCAGTCCTCGTCCATGCGCTGACGGAGATCATCGCGGGTGAGCTGCCCCTGCTCTGGGTGCTCGGCGAACGCGCGCGCATTGACCTGCTGCAGCTGATCCAGATCCCCAGGTGAGGAGTCGAATCGGCGGATCGTGACGGATCCGCCGGCTGCCTGTTCTCCGGCTGCCTGTTCTCCGGGGGCCGGCGCAGTGATGGGTGCGGTCATCACCAGCAGTGATCGCGTCGGCTCAAAGCCGCGGCGCATCAGGAAGCCGAGGGAGTCCGGCAGATCGCCGTGCACCCATACCGCGGGCTGAACACCGGCAGAGCGAGCAGCCTCCTGCGCAGCCTGCAGCAGAGCTGATCCGATCCCCCGACCGCGCTCGGCCGGGTCAACAACACCCTGCACGGTGCCGTCCGGCAGCACGCTCGCATAGCCCGCCAGGCCGTCCGGACCGGTGCCGGCCTCGGCTGCAGCGGCGAGCAGGTGCGTGCACCCAAAGCTCGCCTGCTGAGCGCGCAGCGCCAGGCGGGCAGCCTCATCCAGCGCCAGGTCCCCATCCACGCGGGAGGCAGTCTCCGCCAGGGTGAGAATCCGCTCTGCCTGCTCGCTGCTGAGCGTGCTGCTGGTGGTGATCATGTGCGCTCCTGCATTCTCCGGCTCTACACTCAACTGTAACGACCACCCCCGACCGAACGGCAGGCACGGATGATTCAGCAGGTTCGGGCGCCGCTTGGAGGCGCCCTGGCGCTGCTTCTGTCGATCTCCACGATCGCGGGCGCATGGAGCGAGTATGTGCTCATCGGCGCGATCATCCTGATCGTGCTGCTGCTCGCTATCGGCTGGCCCCGGCTGCTGGACCTCCCCGCTCCCCGCTCCGCCTCGCTGATCATCGGCGCCTCAGGTCTGGGGGCGCTCGCGGTGGGCACGCTCCTCAACCAGGCGCTCAACCTGGAAGTGCCGATCGCCATGGTGATGGCCACCGCATTCTTCTTAGCGATCCTGCGGGAGATGCTGCGCCCCTCCCGCACCAGACTCACCCTGTCCCTGTCCGGAACCGTCACCGGCTCCCTGTTCAGTGTGCTCGCCGTGTCCTGGCTGCAGGCATCAGCCGTTGCCCATACCGCCGGCGCCAGCGGACTCAGTCTGCTCACCGCCATCACGATGGGGTTGGCTGCGGCAATGGTCACCCTCTGCCTGCCGGGCTCGGGTGCCTCCCGTATCCCGCTCACCCTGGTTTCGGGGGCGCTGGCGTGCGCTGGGATCGCATTCCTGCTCGGCCTCGGAGTGCTGGGCGCCCTGATGAGCTTCGGCTTCGGCCTGGCCATCGCCGGCATCTCCTTGAGCGCCTACTACCTGCTGGCGCGGGTGATCGCGGCGTTCGACGCACCCGGCTTCTTCGCCGTGGGCGCGGTGCCGCTGGCGATCACCGGTGTGGCCGCCATGCTGTTCGTTCGCATCGGCGTGCCAGTCCTCACCGGTGCGTGAACCCCGCACAGACCGGTCCGCTCCGCTGGCAGCGGATATGAGCGCGCCGCTGCGCTCACCCTCGTAGACTTGGCCGCATGGACAACCTGATCTCCATCATCTTCCTGGTTCTCTCCGGTCTTGTGGGAGTGGGAACCGCGGGCTTCGCGTACGTGGTCATCTCCCGCCTGTTCGGCCGCGCCCGCTGAAGGGGGCTCTATGGCGTTCATCCTTGATGAGACCCTGCACCCTGACCTGTTCCCGCTCGCATTCCTGGTGGGGGACTGGCAGGGCACCGGTGCGATTCAGCTGCTCGGCGCAGACGGCGGTGAGACCGGCCGTCGGATCGAACAGCGGCTGAGCATCAGCCATGACGGATCCCCGCAGCTCGCCTGGTTCATGCAGACCTGGGTGCTGGAGCTGCCCGCGCCCGTGCCAGGCCGCGAGGATGAGCCGGTGGATCCGGGTTCGGTGGTGCGGGAACTGCTGCTGAAGGAGCGGGGCCGCTTCCGCACCAGCGGTCCCCTGCCCGGCCAGGATCTGGCCCGGGCGAACGCGGCGCAGCCCGGCTCACCCGAAAGCTTCGTCTCGCACGGGGTTTCGCTGGAGATCGAGGGCGGCGAAACCTGGCTCGGCGAGGTGCGGGGGCCGCGTCTGCAGCTGGCCGCTGAAGAAGCGCCGCACCCCCACCGGCTGGATGCCACCACGTTCGCCACGCGCATGTTCGGCATGATCGGATCGCGCCTGATGTGGCTGCAGGAGATCGGCGAGGATCCGCACTCACTGCGCGCGCACTTCTCCGTGGAGCTTGATCGAGCATGACCATCACCCCCCTGTTCTCCCACGGCGCGGTGCTCGGCACCGGTCCGGACGCTTCCGTCCCGTGGCACTACGGCGAGCTGCTGCGCGAACAGCGTCGCCTTGCCCTCGGCAAGGCGTTCGTGGACCTCGGCCAGTATGAGCTGCTCACCGTGACCGGACCGGACACCCTCACCTGGCTCACCACCATCACCTCGCAGGACTTCAGCGACTTCACGCCGGGTGCAAGCGCGGAGATGACCGTGCTGTCCCCGCAGGGCCGCGTGGAGCACTGGGCACAGGCTGTCGGCATCAGCCACGATTCCGCCACCGGTGACTGTGGGCCTGCGGGCGCCACCGGTGTGCTGCTGATCCTCGACCATGGGGCGCGCGCCGGTCTGCGCCGCTATCTCGAGATGATGACCTTCGCCAACCGGATCACCCTCACCGACCGCAACGACTGGCGCGCCCTGGGCGCCACCCGTCCGCTCGCAGAGCTGCTGCCTGGGGTTCCGCTCGTGGCGCAGTTTGATCAGGCCTGGCCAGAGGTTGCTCCCGGCGGGGTGACGTACAGCGAGGACCCGGATACCGCTGAGCCCTGGTTCATCGGCATCGCAGCCGAGCAGGACCTGCGCGATGCGATCGCGTCGGGCTCCCTCACCCGGTCCGCGGTGGCGGGGATGTCCGGAGCGGAAGCTCTGCGGGTGCTCAGCCATCGGCCCCGCTTCGCCACCGAAGTGGACGAGCGCACCATTCCGCATGAACTGGATCTGCTGCGCACCGCCGTGCACACCCAGAAGGGCTGCTACCGCGGCCAGGAGACCGTGGCGAAGGTGCTGAATCTGGGCCAGCCGCCACGCCGGCTCGTGCTGCTGCAGCTGGACGGCTCCCAGGACCTCATCGTGCCCGCCGGCGCGGAGGTGAAGCTCGGCTCGAAGAGCGTGGGCACTGTGACCACCAGCGTGATGCATGTGGATGAGGGCCCGGTGGCGCTCGCAGTGATCCGCCGCGCTGTTCCGCTTGACGCGCCGCTGCAGGTGCGGTTTGAGATCGGCGAGGATGAGCTGTTCGTGGACGCCGCCCAAGAGCCGATTGTGCGCGAACGTGAACACGGCCAGCGCCCGCAGACCGCAAACCTGAGGCGCCGCTGACGTGACTCACCACCGGGCGCTGACTCTTCGGCAGCGGTTGCGCTCCAGGCTGAACTCCTGGGCGGTCAGCGGCGCCAAGCGTTCATGGCGGGGGCTGTACCAGCTGCTGCTCGCTGCGGGGAGCGCCTCGATCGCGTACTTCGTGGCGCATCACCTGTGGGGCCACGAGTACCCGTTCTTCGCTTCGATCACAGCGTTCATCGTCATCGGCTTCACCGCGGACACGAAGGTCCGAAAGGTGCTGGAGCTGGCGGCAGGTGTGCTGCTCGGGGTTCTGCTGGGCGAGCTGGCGCGCACGGTGATCGGCTCGGGTGTGTGGCAGATCTTTGTGACGATCTTCGTGGCGGTCAGCGCCTCCCGCTTCATTAACAACGGCGTGGTGTTCTCCATGCAGGCGGCGATCCAATCACTGCTGGTGATGCTGCTGCCCGCCTCCCCGATGATGAGTCCCACCGGTCGGGTGATCGACGCGATCACCGGCGTGTCCATTGCGATCATCCTCTTCCTCCTGTTCTCCGCTGATCCGCGGCGTGCTCAGACCCGTGCCGCTCGGGAGTTCTTCCTGGAGCTGGAGGACACACTGAATTCGCTGGCGCTTGCTGCGCGCACCGGTTCCCGGGATGTGGCGATGGCGGCGCTGCGCGAGATCCGCCGCAAATCACAGCAGCACACAGACGCGTGGTCGCTGGCGAATGAGACGGCGGATGAGATCGCCACCTACTCCCCTACCCGGCATCATCACGCGGAGCACGTGAAGCGGGTGCAGCGCCTGCTGGTGGGCAGTGACCGCGCCATGCGGAATGTGCGGGTGATCGCGCGCCGTCAGTCCGAGCTGATGACCGTGGCGCCCGGCATCTCCTATCCGCGACTCGCTGACAGCTATCTGGCGGCGGTGGACGCTGTCCAGCAGATCCGGCTGGCAGTGGCGGAGGATGCGGATTTCACGGCGGCCCGCCGCCAGCTGAGGATCTTCTGCTCATACCTCTCGCCAGAGGACCTGCTCACCACCGGATCCGGGTCTGAGCTCGGCCGAATGGCGCATTTTGAGGGCATCACCCTGGTGATCCAAGTGCGGTCCCTCGCCATCGACCTGCTCGAAGCCACGGGACTGTCCCAGTCCGACGCGCGCCGCTTCCTGCCATCGCTGCTGATCGCCGCTGACGGCGCGATGATCGGTCCGAAGCCGATCACCCAGGAGCTGCAGGTGGTGGAGCCTCCTGCCACAACAGCGCTGCTGGAGGCAATCATCACCAGCGCTGAGGAGCACCCGTCAACCAGCGAGCTGCCGCAGCTGATGAGCGCGTCGACGCCGGAGCCGGCCGACAGCGCCGACGCTGACAGTGCCGACGGAACCGGCAGAGCTGACGATGCTGACGATGCTGATGGCTCTGAGAAGCGAGTAGAGTGAGACTGTGCTCTACCTGCAGATCGCTCAGTGGATCCAGTTCGCCCTCGGCATCATCATGCTCGGTGTGGAGCTGTGGGCATTCATCAATGCTGTTCGCTTCCGGTCCGATGCGTACGAAGCCGCCTTCGGCCGCCCGAAGGGCTTCTGGGTGGCGATGACCGCGGGCGCGCTCGTGGTGGGACTGCTGTCCGTGCGCGGCGGCATCTCCTTCCTCATGTTCACCCTGATCGCGGTGTGCATCGCGGGAGTGTTCCTGGCAGATCAGCTGCCGAAGCTGAAGGCTGTCACGCAGCGCTGAGCGGTCAATCTCCCGTAGCTGCAACCCTGACCGCCTTCGCCACCAGCTCATTCGCGAGCAGATCCGCATCAATGAGCACATCCCTCCCAGGCAGGAGCTCCAGCTGCGCAGCCCGCATCAACGCCTGCGGATCACCATCTGACACCCGCAGCACTCTGACCCACTCTCCCGGATCGCAGTCCGCCAGGATCCGCGAAGGCGTCTCCGCTGCGCTGAAGGACCCGTTTTCGCGGGGAATCGGATCACCGTGCGGATCCTCAGTGGGGTGGCCGAGCAGCGCGTCGATCCGGGCGATGAGCCGGTCGGACACAGCGTGCTCAAGCCGTTCCGCCTCATCGTGGACCTCTTCCCAGCTGTAGCCCACGTGGCGCACCAGGAACGTTTCGATCACCCGGTGCCGCCGCACCATCTGCACCGCAAGAGCGCAGCCCTGCTCGGTCAGGGCGAGCGGCTTATACGGCTGGTGCACCACAAGCCCCTGAGCGGCAAGGCGCTTCACGGTGTCTGTCACCGCCGCCCGTGACGTGCCGAACCGTTCGGCGAGCGCTGCCGCGCTCGGCGGCTTCCCAGCCCATTCGGCCGCGGACCAGATCGCTTTGATGTAGTCCTGCGCCACCGGGGTGAGATCATCAATCTTCATGCGCCCAGTCTAGGAATTTATGCGCCCAGTCTAGGAAGCGGGGGCCGCAACGGCGCCGATCTCGAGCACCACGAGCAGCAGATTCAGCGCAATGATCAGCACGGTTGCGGTCCATGCGGACGCCATCAGCCAGCGCGCAGTGGGATGCTCCCCCATCAGCTGAGGACTGCCGGTGAACCGCAGCAGCGGCACCAGCGCGAACGGAATGCCCAGGCTGAGCACCACCTGGCTGAGCACCAGGGCGTTCGTGGGGTCAGCACCGAATGCGAGCAGCGCGAGCGCCGGGATGATGGTGATGGCGCGTCGAAGCAGCAGCGGGATCTGCACCCGCAGCAGGCCGTGCATGATCTCGCTGCCGGCGTAGGCGCCAACCGAGGTGGAGGCGAGCCCTGAGGCGAGCAGACCAACCCCGAACAGGACGCCCACAACCGGACCGAAATGCGCGGTGATCTGGGCGTGGGCTCCCTCGATGGTGTCCGTGCCGGCCACACCTCGCAGGGAGGCCGCAGCAAGGATCAGCATCGCAATGTTCACGCCGCCGGCGATCACCAGGGAGATGAGCACATCTGCCCGAGTTGCCTCCAGCAGCCGACGGGTGCTGACCGGGCGGCTTCCCGGCACGCCGTGGCGATCACGGGTCAAGCTGGAATGCAGGTAGATCGCGTGCGGCATGACCGTGGCACCGAGCATGCTCGCCGCAAGCAGCACCGACCGTGCCCCTTCAAACCGCGGCACCAGGCCGCCGAGCACCGCCGCCGGCTCCAGGTCCGCCACCACGAGCCCCGCGAGGAAGCCGATGGTGATGATGAGCAGGAACGCCATGATGGTCAGTTCGAAGGCGCGCGAGGAGGCGCGGGATTGGATAGCAAGCAGTCCCAGGGACACCAGGCCCACGATCACCCCGCCGAGCAGCAAAGGGGTGCCGAACAGGATGTTCAGCGCGATGGCGCCGCCCACCACCTCGGCAACATCCGTTGCAGCGGCCACCACTTCGGCCTGCGCCCAAAAGGCTATTCTGCCGCGGCGCTGGGTGCGCTCACCGATCAGCTGCGGAAGGGATCTGCCGGTGACCAGACCGAGTTTGGCGGACAGGTACTGCACGATCACCGCCATGAGGTTCGCGAGCACCAGCACCCACACCAGCAGGTAGCCGTACTCGGCGCCGGCGGTGAGGTTCGCCGCGACGTTCCCGGGGTCCACATAGGCGATCGCCGCCACGAAGGCGGGGCCGAACAGGAATACCAGGCGCGAACGAGCGGACATGAATGTTAAGTTACATTAACATTCTGCGCTGCTCCAAGTCGGCCAGCAGCCCAGGGCAACTCGAGGACCGGGCTGAGTTCAGGGGCCCAGCTCAGGGATCCCGATCAGCTCGGGGCCCAGATCAGCTCAGAGGTCAGCTCAGTCGAGCGAACCGCGCCAGGCGATGAGCGCGTCGGCCTCCTCTTTCGGCCAGTTCGCACCGGGCTCACCCTGGTTCATCAGCCGCCACACAGCGCTCTGCGCATCCAGCAGGTCCTGCAGCGGGCCGTTCGTGCGGCGTGATTCGCGCAGCAGGATCGCCAGCGCACCCAGGAACTGCTCATAGCGATCGCTGGGCTCCTCCAGGGTCCACGGCTCGGTTCCGAGCAGGCGCAGGAAACGGGATGCGGCCACCGAGTGGTACGGCACGTACTCCCAGCCGCTGAGGCCGAACAGCACCGCTGCTCCCACTGACATCACACCCGCGGCGGTGAGGTTCTCATCGAGCCGCTTCATCGCGGGCACGAACTCATCCAGGGCGTTCGAGCCCGCGCCGGCACGGAACAGCGGCTCGAACGCCGCATCGATCTGCTGCTGGCCCGCGATATCCCGCAGCTCGGGCAGAAGTTTGACCGTGGGGCCGTTTGCCAGGCCCGGGTCGCGCACCGCGATGAGGAAGTCATCGAACCAGTGCTCATCACCCGCTCGGAACTTCTCGGCAACCGCTTCGAAGTCCTTGAGGAAAGCGAGCTTGTACTCCCGCTCCTCCCCGTCGATATCCGCGTGCTCAAACGCCACAGCGGCGAAATGGGCAACCCGGCCCATCGCCTCGATGAACGCGTCAGTGGTGGTGATCCTCATAGCCCAAGCCTAGCCCTCCGCCTGCATGAGAGAGCTCTCATGCCCATCTCATCACCACCTCATCGCACGTTCCTAGCGTCACCAGCATCAACAGATCGGAGACCTCGTGCAGCGCACCAGCAGCGTCCCTCTCACCGTGGTCATGATGAGCCATGACTCGGTGGGGCTCGGCCATGCCCGCCGCAACCGCACCCTTGCCTATGCGCTGGCCCGCCGGCTGCCGGCCCTGACCGGGCGCCCCGTCCAGGGCCTGCTGATCGCCAGCCACCCGGGGGCGTCACAGGACCAGCTGCCGGACGGCTGGGACTGGCTGGTGCTGCCGGGCCTCACCCACTCTGCGGAAGGCCTGGTCTCCCGCAGCCTGTCGCTGCCCTCCCACGCGCTGGTCCAGGTGCGCTCGGAGATCATCCGCGCGGCCGTGCAGGAGCTGAAACCGGACCTGTTCATCGTGGACCGCCACCCCTACGGAATCCAGGGAGAGCTGCGCGCCACCATCGCCCACCTGCGCCAGGCGGGCGTACCCCGGGTGCTGGGGCTGCGCGATGTGCTGGATGCCCCCGCGGTGGTGCAGCGGGAATGGAACCGGCTCGGCGGCGCCGCATCGGTTGCGGCGGACTTCTCGGCCGTGTGGATCTACGGGGATGCCTCCGCGTACGACGCACGCGCCACCGGCGAGGTCCCCGAACCGCTTGCAGAGATCGCGGAGATGACCGGCTACCTCGGCAATGGCCGGCCTGAGCATGACATCCCGGCCAGCAGTCTGGACCCCGCCACACCGTATGTTCAGCCCTTTGCGCTCACCGTGGTGGGCGGCGGATCCGACGGCTTCGAGCTCGCTTCCCGCTCCGTGCGGGCAGAGCTGCCAGACGGGTTCGAGCACCTGGTGATCGCTGGCCCGCAGATGCCCGCGGATCACGTGGACGCGCTGATGCGCATGGCCCGTCCCGAGGTCACCGTTCACCGCTCGAGCCGCGATATCCCCTCGCTCATCGCCCTGGCCGACGCGGTCATCTGCATGGGCGGATACAACACCACCGCTGAAGTGCTCGCCACCACCACTCCCGCGCTGGTGGTGCCGCGCTCATCACGCCGGGATGAGCAGCCGTTGCGCGCGGCCGCCCTCGCCGAGCGTGGCGTTGTGGACACCGCTGCGATCGACGATCTCCAACCGGAGCACATCACGCGATGGATTCACCTCATGGCCGGTCGCACCATCGACCGCACCACCATCAACCTCAACGGCCTTGCCCGGGTTCCCGAGCTCGCCGCCGGCCTGCTAGGAGCCTGACATGACTGCCTTGACCGCCTACGTCCTCAAGATGTATCCGCGCTTCTCCGAGACGTTCATCGTCTCGGAGATCCTGGCTCGTGAAGCCGCTGGGGAGCGCTTCATGATCATCAGCCTGCGCCCACCGACGGATGCTCGCTTCCACCCGGAGCTCGCCCGTGTCCAGTCTCCCGTGGTCTACGTGGACCGTGCGTCCAGTCCGCGCCGTCTCTGGGCCACACTGCAGGCAGCCGTTGAACACCCCTCACTGGAGCGAGGCATCGCTGAGCAGCTGCCGGAGCTGCTGCGCGCTGAGGCAAGCGATGCCGAGCAGGCGGTTGCGCTCGCGCGCCTGGTTCACGAGCACGGCATCACCCATCTGCACGCTCATTTCGGCTCCATGGCCACCACGGTTGCGCGACTGGCCGGCCTCATCACCGGCACCCCGTACTCATTCACCGCCCATGCAAAGGACATCTTCCACGAGTCCGTGGTGCACGAGGATCTGCTCCGCAAGATCATGGACGCGCACCACGTGGTGACGATCAGCAACTTCAACCTGCGCCACCTCGCCCGCGAATTCGGCGCGGACGCCGCCTCTCGCCTCACGCTGATCTACAACGGTCTGGAGCTGTCGCGGTTCCCTTTCCGCGAACCGGCGCCGATCACCGACCCGGTGCGTCTGCTGAGCGTGGGCCGCCTGGTGGAGAAGAAGGGCTTTCCCCTGCTGGTCGATGCAGTGCACCGCCTGCGCGAGCGCGGTGTCAACGCTGAATGCACCATCATCGGGGACGGCGCCCTGGCCGCGGACCTTCAGCAGCAGATCGACTCCCTGGGTCTCTCGGATCACGTGCGACTCACCGGCCCCCGCACCCAGGCGGAGATCATCAGCGCATTTCGTGACCATGACCTGTTCGTCGCCCCGTTCGTGGTGGGCGCTGACGGCAACGCGGACGGTCTGCCCACCGTGCTGCTCGAGGCGATGGCCTCCGGATTGCCGGTGATCGCCTCGGATGTCACCGCTGTGCCCGAGGTGGTGATCGACCACCGCACCGGGATCCTGGTCCGCACCGGCGACCGTGAGGACCTGGTGCGCGGTATTGAGCACGCGCTGAGCCCCACCACCGACCGTGTCGGCCTTGCCCAGCGCGCCCGCGCCCTCATCGAGGAACAGTTCGACTCCGCTCGCCAAGCATCAGCACTTGCCTCCGCTCAGAAGGGAGAGGTCCGATGACCATCGCTTATATCCTGGCCGACCCCGGGTTCGGCGTGTTCGGCTCAAAAGGCGCCAGCGTCCACGTGCAGGAGGTGATCCGCGCCGCCCGTGCCCTCGGCCACACCGTGGAGGTGTTCGCCGTTCGCACCGATCAGCTGATTCCCGCTGATCTCACGGACCTGCCTGTCACCCGCGTGAAGGTGGCCAAGACCCCGGACACCGCCGAGCGGGAACGCGCCATCCGCGCCGCTGCCGACGAGCTCGCCCAGCAGGTCATCGCACGCGATGACATCACGGCCGTGTACGAGCGCTACTCCCTGTTCTCCACCGCTGGTTCACAGGCTGCTGCCGCCTTGAACGTCCCCTTCATCCTTGAAGTGAACGCCCCGCTGGTGGATGAGCAGAAAACCCACCGGTCCCTGGTGGACGAAGCGGGTGCGGTTCAGGCCACCCGTATCCAGCTGGAGGCGGCCACGGTCATCTCCGCTGTGTCACAGCCGGTCGGCGACTGGGCGGTGACCGCCGGCGGTGATCCCCGCCGCCTGTTCGTCCGGGCGAACGGTGTGAACACCGACCGGATCCGGCCACGGCAGCACCGAGCGGATTCTCCCGGCCCCGTCACCGTGGGCTTCGTGGGCACCCTCAAACCCTGGCACGGCACCGAGATCCTGCTGGAAGCGTTTGCGCGCGCTGAGGGGAACCTTCGGCTCACTATTGCCGGCACCGGCCCGGAGCAGACTGCTCTGCAGGAGCGTGCGGCGGCTCTTGGCATCGCTGAGCGCACCCGCTTCCTCGGCGCGATCGCGCCAGCGGAGATCCCTCAGATCCTTCGCGGGTTCGATATCGCCACCGCGCCCTACCCGCAGGCCGGCATCTACTTCTCCCCGCTCAAGGTGTACGAGTACATGGCTGCGGGACTGCCCACGATCGCGTCGGTCGCCGGGGAGCTGCCCGAGCTGCTGACCCCCCAGGGAGAGGCCCCGGCCGGACTGCTGGTCAGGCCGGGCGATGTGCAGCAGCTCACTGCCGCCATCGAGCGTCTCGCTGCTGACGTGGATCTCAGAGACCGCATGGGCGGCGCTGCCCGCGAGCGCGTGCTCACTGAGCACACCTGGCTGGCACTGGTCACCGATCTCTTCGATCAGGCGGGAGTGACGGCGCCGTGAAGCGGAGTGGGAAGCGGGTGTCGCGCACGGCGCTGCAGCGCACACTGCACATTCTGAAGCCGCATGTGGGCAGGCACTGGGGCCTGATCATCCTGGGTCTCCTGGCGCTGCTGGCTGACGTCGTTTTCCGAGTGCTGGAGCCCTGGCCGATGAAGTTCGCGGTCGACGCGGTCTCCAGCGCACTGGGCGCTTCCATCGCAGAGCGGTACCCGTTCGGCGGCACGGCGATGACCACGGCTATCGGGTGTGCGGTGGCGCTGGCGCTGATCATCATCGGACGCGCAGTCACGAACTTCATCTCCACTGTGAGCTTTGCGAAGGTGGGCGCTCGCGTGGCCACCCAGCTGCGCAGCGAAGTGTTCCACCATGTGCAGTCGCTGAGCCTGCGGTACCACTCGCGCGCCTCTATCGGTGATACCTCGCAGCGTCTGGTGGGCGATGTGGGCCGTCTGCAGGAGGTGGCGGTCACCGCGGGTCTGCCGCTGGTGGGAAACATCATCACGCTGGTGGTGCTGCTGGTGGTGATGGTGATCATGAATCCGCTGCTCAGCGCGATCATCCTGCTGACCGCCGGGCTGTACCTGCTGATCTCGCGGATCTCCACGCCGAAGATCACCACGGCCGCCCGCTCCACCCGCAAGGGCGAGGGCAGGCTGGTGGGCTCCGCAGCGGAAGCGCTCGCGGCGATCCGCGTGGTGCAGACCTACAACCTCGAAGAGGTGGTGGCAACCGAGTTCACCGGCGGCAATGAGCGGGCGATGAAGGCGGGAGTGCGCGCGAAGCGGCTCGCAGCTGCGCTGGAGCGTTCCACGGATGTTCTGGTGGGGCTGTCCTCAGCGGTGGTGCTCGGATTCGGTTCGTGGCAGGTGCTGCGCGGCGCGATGACGCCCGGGGACCTGGTCCTGTTCTTCTCCTATCTGAAGATCGCAATGCGTCCGCTGCGGGACATGGCGAAGTACACCGGTCGCATTGCTCGCGCTGCCGCCTCCGGGGAGCGGATCGCTGATCTGCTGGACGAGCGGCATGACATCACCGATCCGCCGCAGCCGCGCCCGCTGACCACCGTGCGCGGAGCCATCCGCTTCGAGAACTTGCGCTCCCGGGACGGCCACGGCAAACCCCTGTTCAACGGGCTGAGTTTGGACATTCAGCCCGGGGAGCATGTGGGCCTGCTGGGAGCCTCCGGTGCCGGCAAGTCCACCCTGGCCGCCTACCTGATGCGGCTGATGGAACCGGATCATGGCCGCGTGCTGATCGACGGCATCGGGGTGGGCGAGGTTCGGCTGGTGGATCTGCGCAATCAGCTGGCGGTGCTGCTGCAGGAGTCCGTGCTGTTCCAGACCACGGTGCGGGAGAACATCCGCTACGGCCGGCTGGACGCGAGCGATGAGGACGTTGAGGAGGCGGCTCGGCGGGCGGGCGTGGCGGACTTCATCCGCTCACTGCCGAACGGGTTCGACACGGAGCTCGGCAACCGCGGCGATACGGTCTCCGGCGGCCAGCGCCAGCGCATCGCCATTGCTCGGGCGCTGATCCGCAATGCACCGATTGTGATCCTGGATGAGGCCACAACGGGATTGGATCCCGCGTCGAAGGCGCTGGTCAGCGATTCGATCGCGCAGCTGATCGCAGGGCGCACAACCCTGTCGATCACCCATGACGTGTCCGCCATCGCGGCGATGGATCGGGTGGTGTGGCTGGAGGGCGGTCGCATCGTTGAGCAGGGCGCCCCCGCAGACCTGGTGCGCCGGCCGGACTCACGATTCGCGCGATGGATCAGCGAGCAGAAAGCAGCGGTGCGCTCATGACTCTTCACCAGATCTCGCACACCCCGATGGGCCGGCTGCGCATCCGCGCTGAGGACCTCAGCGGGCGGCTCGGCTTCCCCGTGCGAATCATCCGCCGCCATGTGAAGCCCGGCAGGCGCCTGCTGGTGGCCTGGCAGTCACTGGACGATCCGACCCGCTTCGGGTTCGCTCTGCAGACCACGGATGTTTCCAAGCTGCCGAAGATGCTTCAGCGTGCCCGTGAGGTTGGGCGGCCGCTCACCCAGCACAGCCACCCGCACGCTCTGTTCCTCACCGGCGATATGCTCGCCGATCCGAAGCTTGCCGGTCCCTGCTCACAGGTGAGCGGACTCGAGGATGCGCAGGTCATGGCCTATAACCCCGGGCGGCGCCTGATCGTGCGCCGGGGCGATGAGGTGATCCGCATTGCGGAGCGGGATCTGAGCGGCATGATCACCGCGTCCCAGGTCCTCCTCGACGCGGGCGTTCCCACTCTGCCGGTGAGTCCGGTTGACGGGTCGCGGTCCGCTCGCCGGCTCTGCGCGGTGGGCTCGCCGTTTTGGGGCTCAGGCACGCTCACCACTGCGGCGGATGCCGTGTTGGCTGGCTCGCTCATCGCCCGTCTGCATGCTGCCGGGTCGAGTGGGCGGATCAGCGCGCGCATCGGCGGGCTGATCCCGGAGTCCGCCCGGGCGATCGGCGAGCACGTTCCCGCTTTCGCCCCGCGGGTGGGCGCGCTCACGCAGCGGCTGAAGCCGCTGCTGGTGCTGCTGTCCTCCCCCACGACGATCCACGGGGACCTCTCCGCTGACCAGATCCTGGTGAACGGTGCCGGCGAGATGCGGGTGATCGATCTGGACCGGACTGGGGACGGTCCGATCGGCGCCGACCTGGGCTGCTGGGCGGCCACGCAGCGTCGCGCTGGACACGACAAACTGGTTGACGCGTTTGTGGGTGGGTACGTCAAGGCAGCGGAAGGCACACCGCTCGCCGACGAGCTGGTGGGCATGGACGCTGGCGTCGCGGCGTGGGAGGCGCGGGCCCATCTGGCCGCGGCGCTTGATGGATTCCGCAGTGAATCCCCCTCCTGGGCCTCGGACCTGGGTGAGTGCCTGGACCTGGCTGACGCCGCTGTTGAACGAGCTGAAGCTCTGCTCGACGCAGCCCACATCCCGGCTGTTCTGAGAGTGGACGGCCAGCGGTATCGGGTGAAACGAGCGTGGCCGGCACGGGCCGGACAGATCCCCCTGGAGTTGACCGGCAGCGGGATGCTGCGCGGAGGCATGCTGGCTGACGGCCGGGTTCGGCTGCTTCCCGTCGGCGCGGATCCGAAGCTGCCGGACCTGGAGGCGGCCAGCTCCGCTCCCGGTGCGCAGCTGCTCTCGCACCGTCCCGGTGTTCGCGCCGTGGTGCGCACCGCAGAGGGCACGTTCATCAAGCTGGTGCGGGCAGGCAGAGCTGCGCCGCTTGTGGATGCGCTCACTGCTGCGGCTCCTTTTGGCAAGGGCTTTGCTCTGCCGAGCGTGGTTCGCTCTGGCGACTCCTTCGTGGAGTTCACCGCGGTTGCGGGAACAAGCTTGCATGAGGCGGAGCGCTTCACCGATGAGCAGTGGCAGCGCGCATGGCAGAACGTCACCGCGGCGTGGCAGGCCGCCCAGGATGCGCCCACTGCTGATCTGCCCGTGCATGATGCGCACCGGGAGCAGCAGGTGCTGCAGCAGTGGCTGGTGCGTTCTGCAGAGACTGATCCGCTTCACCACGGTGAGCGTCGAGCAGCGGTGGAACGTTCGCTCACCGAGCTCGCTGAGCTGGCGGTCGATCTACCTGCCCGTCACCGGCTGATCCACCGGGATCTGCATGACAAACAGCTGTTCGCCGTGCCGGAGACGGGACGCGTCGGCCTGATCGACGTGGACACCGTTGCTGCCGGAGACGGCGCGCTCGACCTGGGCAATCTGCTTGCTCACACCCTGCTGCGAGAGGCACAGGGGCTCTGGCCGGCTGGCCGTGCCCGCACCGCCCGCAGTGAACTGGCGGCCGCTGCCCGCCGGGCAAACATCCCCGCCCACCATGTGCGGGTGTATGCGCGCGCAGCCCTGGCGCGGCTCGCCTGCGTCTATTCCTTCCGGCCGGCGCACCGTGCGCTCGCCGCTGATCTTCCTGCTATCCCCCTGGAGGACCTGTTATGAAACTCTCTGTGATCGGCGTCGGCTACCTTGGCGCCGTGCATGCGGCCGCGATGGCCGAACTCGGCCACACCGTGCTAGGCCTTGATGTGGACGCGAAACGGGTGCAGCAGCTCAATGACGGCTTCGCACCGTTCTTTGAACCCGGCTTCGATGAACTGCTGGAGCGCGGGCTCGCCTCGGGCCGCCTCCGCTTCACCACCGAATGGAGCGACCTCGCCGACTGCGAGGTTCACTTCCTGGGCCTGGGAACACCGCAGAAGCCGAACTCGAACGCAGCGGACCTCTGCGCACTTGAGTCCGCGCTGGACTCCCTGCTCGGTGTGATCGCGGACGGCCCGGTGCCGTGCCCGCTGATCGTGGGCAAGTCCACGGTGCCGGTGGGAACCGCCCGCTCACTGCGGGATCGGGTCATGGCCGCCAGCTGCGCGGACCTGATGTGGAACCCGGAGTTCCTGCGGGAAGGCTTCGCGGTGGCGGATACGCTCACACCGGATCGGCTCGTGTACGGGGTCGCCTCCGCCAGTGAGGATGACCCGGCGGTGGCGATCCTCGATTCCGTGTATGCCGATGTGATCAGCACCGGTGCTCCGCGCTTCGTGTACGGCCTGGAGACCTCCGAACTGGTGAAGGTGTCCGCGAATGCGTTCCTGGCCACGAAGATCTCCTTCATCAACGCCATTGCGGAGGTGTGCGAGGCCGCCGGCGGCGATGTCACCCAGGTGGCCGAGGCGATCGGCGCGGATGAACGGATCGGCTCCAAGTTCCTGCGGGCGGGTCTGGGCTTCGGCGGCGGCTGCCTGCCCAAGGATATTCGGGCGTTCATGGCCCGCGCGGAGGAGCTGAACGTGGGTGAGGCGGTGGGCTTCCTGCGGGAGGTGGACCAGATCAACACTCGCCGACGTGCCCGGGTGCTGGAGCTTGCGCGCCGTGAGCTCGGAGGCCGGGTGTCGAATCGGAGGATCACAGTGCTGGGGGCAACGTTCAAGCCGGACAGTGATGACACGCGTGATTCGCCGTCGCTGGATGTGGCCCGGCTGCTGCACCGGGAGGGCGCGATTGTGACGGTGACGGACCCGCAGGGGATCCGCAATGCTCAGCGTCGCTTCCCGGAGCTAACGTATGTGGCGGATATGGATGAGGCGCTCATCGGCGCGGAGCTGGTCATCCTGGGCACTGAATGGGCGCAGTACAAGAAGCTGGATCCACAGATCACCATGCGTGAGGCGGCCTCCGGCGCCGCCATCATCGACGCGCGCAACGTGCTCGACCAAGAAGAGTGGCGCAGCAGCGGGTGGACGATTCACTCACTCGGCCGAAACCCGGTCAGGATCTGATCGCTGGGCGCCGGCCGTTACCGCTCACTCAGCCGGCGGCGGAGTGGGAGCTCCCGCCGGCGGTGCGATCTTCGCGTACTGCCGAACAGCGGAGCTGGACCCATCTGCCGCGGCTGACCCCTCGGCGGCGCCTGCCGTTTCTGCTGCTGCCCCGGCATCAGCGCCTGGCGCCGCAACCGGCGGAACGTCCGCTCCTTTGCCGCTGCTGCGCGCCGGCGCCACATCCCATGGCCGGTCCACCAGGCGCTTCTGCACCAGGATCGCCGCGGTGAGCAGAGCCAGGCCGCCGAGCAGCGCCACGATCACACCGACCGCCACACCGCCCTTCGCGCCGTAGCCGAGCACCAGGCCCACCAGCGCAAAGTCGGTGTCTCCGAACGTGGTGTTGGCAGAGCCGAAGGAGCCGAGCACGCCCATCAGGATCGCCGGCAGGAAGGTGACGAGCAGGCCGTTGACGAAGCCGCCCGCAATGGCGCCGCGGCGGCCGCCGGTCGCATTGCCGAACACGCCGGCAGCACCGCCGGTGAAGAAGTGAGGCACCAGGCCCGGCAGGATCAGCGCAAGACCGAACATCGGCCCGAACACGGTGGCCAGCAGGCCAAGGGACAGAAGCCCGCCGGTGAAGGAGGCGATGAAGCCGATCAGCACAGCGTTCTGCGCATACGGGAACACGATCGGGCAGTCCAGCGCTGGGATGGCGCCCGGCACCACCTTCGCGGCGATGCCCTGGAAGGCGGGCACCAGTTCGCCCAGGATCGTGCGCACGCCGAACAGGATGATCGCCACCGCAATGCCGAACTGCAGACCTTGGGTCACGGACAGCATCAGGAAGTTGCCCACGGAGGTGGCGGCTCCGCTGCCGGCGCCGTCGCCGAAGGCGGCGAATGCGTCGGCCTCCCCTACTCGGACCAGGGCGATCAGCGCCACGATCACGTACATGATCACCATGGACAGCGCGGTGGCCACCATCGAATCACGCAGGAACCGCAGTGATTCCGGGACGCGGATGTCCTCCGTGGAGCGGGAGCGACCTTTCGGGTCCACCACTCGGCCCACCGCGCCGGCAGCGATATAGCCGGCGGTGCCGAAGTGGCCGATCGCCACCGCATCATTGCCGGTGATCTTCCGCATGAACGGGTGGCCGAGCGCGGGCAGCGCCACCATGGTGATGCCGAGCAGCACCGCGCCGAGGCCCACCACAAGCCAGGTGGGCAGGCCTGCCGTGGCCAGCACGATCGTGAGCAGCGTGGCCATGAACAGGATGTGGTGTCCGGTCAGGAACACGTAGCGCAGCGGTGTGATGCGGGCCAGCACAAGCGCGGCCAGGAAGCCCAGGATCATCAGCCAGGACACCTGCGCACCGAACTGTTCCTGGGCGATGCCCACGATCGCCTCATTCGTGGGCACCACGCCCTGCGCGCCGAGCGCGGATTCGATCATGCGCCCCAGCGGAGTGAGCGAGGAGACCACGAGTCCGGCGCCCGCGCCGATCAGCAGGAAGCCGAGCGTGGCCTTGACGGCGCTGCCCACCACCTGACCGGCGGATCGGCCGAGCGCGGCCAGGCCCACTGCCGTGATCAGACCGATCAGGAATGCGGGAACGGCCAGCACTTCGTTGACGACGAACTGCGCGATGTTCACAAGGATGTCCATGGACTCAAATCTACCGCTCCCGCACCCGCAGGTACGATCTGCTCATGCTGCCGTTCATCCTCATCGCCACTCGGGACGACGACGCTGCCGCCGACGCGGAATACGAGTCCGTTCTCCAGCTGACCGGACTGGAGCCGGAACAGCTGATCCGGGTGCGTCTTGAACGGGGTCCGTTCCCGGATATCGACCTCAGCGCCGTCTCCGGCATCATCGTGGGCGGCAGCCCGTTCACCACCTCAGACCCCGAAGAGTCGAAGTCCAGCGCGCAGGTGGCAGCGGAGGCGGAGATCGCTCGGCTGCTCGATGCGGTGATCGAACAGGACATTCCGTTCTTCGGCGCCTGCTACGGCGTGGGCTCTCTCGGCCGCCACCAGGGCGCCGTGATCGATGCGCGATACGGGGAGCCGGTCGGCGCTGTCTGCGTCACCCTCACGGCCGACGCGGCCACCGACCCCGTGATTCAGGCAGCGAAGCTGCCCGAGGTGTTCCCCGCGTACGTGGGACACAAAGAGGCGGTGTCACAGCTGCCGGAGCATGCGGTGCTGCTGGCCACCGGAGAGGCTGCGCCGGTGCAGATGTTCCGGATCGGCGGCAAGCAGTACGCCACCCAGTTCCATCCGGAGCTGGACACGGCCGCGCTGATGCAGCGGATTCGCATCTATCAGCATCACGGATATTTCAAACCGGAGGAGATGGATGATCTGCTGGATCGGGTCTCCGCCACATCAACACCGGAGGCGAATCGGCTGCTGCGTGCCTTCGTTGAAGTGTTCACCCGCCCCGCTGAGCGGGCCGCTCACACGTCGTAGACGGCGCGCAGGGTCCGGTCCACTTCGCGGCGTGAGGTGAAGTCATTGATCACATGCATCGGCACCCCCACATCACCCAGGGTCTTTGCGATCTCACCAGAGGTGAGGATGAAATCTGCTTCATTCGCGCGGCCCTTCGCAGAGATCGTGTCCGTTGCCTCCACGGTGACGAACCGGCTCCAGCCCCAGGCATCCAGCACCTGCTCCAGGGTGTTCTTGAGGAACAGGCTGGTGCCGAGACCGTTGCCGCACACGGTCAGCGCGAGGTGCTGACCACGCTCGCTTCGCGGAGCAGATGTCTCTGCCTCCCCGCTGCTGAGCACTGCGCGCACATCGTGTTCGCTGCGCGCTGCGAACAGGGCGTCCCGCCGCTGCTCATCGGCGAGCACACCGGCGAGCTCGGCGAGCGCCTGCTGGTGCGCGGTCGCGTCGGCAGCGGCGAGAGCCACCACCAGGCGGACGGGGTCGTTCGCTTCATGGCCGAAGCTCACCGGTTCCGCGAGGCGCACCACGCTCAGAGCGGTGCGGCGCACAGCGTCAGACGGGCGGGCATGGGCAAGCGCAAATCCGGGTGCGATCACGATGTAGGGCCCGTGTTCCTGGACGGCTTCCACCATGGCGCGGGTGTAGTCCGCGGTGATGGCGCCGTGCTCTTCCAGGAGGTGGCCGGCGGCTCGCACGGCGGACTGCCAGCTTGCGGCGCGGTCGTCAAGGTGCACGGCACCGGCGGGGATCAGATCACTCAGCCCAGTCATACCGCCAGTATAGAAGCCGGCAGAGACGAGGGACCGGCGGCGCAGCAGCGCCGATCCAGCAGAGCAGCCGGTGCCGGCGGCAGGGCAGAACCAGGGATGCACGGAAACGGCATGGAAACGGGCCCTCCCCCGTGCGGGAAGGGCCCGTGTCCATGCTGTCTCAGCGGATGCTGATCACTTCATTGCGGTTCCTGCGGAGCGCAGGTTCTCGGCGGCCTCGACCACGCGCTCGGCCATACCGGTCTCAGCGGCCTTGCCCCAGGCGCGCGGGTCGTACATCTTCTTGTTGCCCACGTCCCCGTCAACCTTGAGCACACCGTCGTAGTTGCGGAGCATGTGCTCAGCCACCGGGCGGGTGAAGGCGTACTGGGTGTCGGTATCGATGTTCATCTTGATGACGCCGTTGTCCACTGCTTCCTGGATCTCCTCGAGGGAGGAGCCGGAGCCGCCGTGCATCACGAGATCGAACGGCATCTCCTTGCCGTACTTCTCGCCCACAGCCTTCTGGATGTCCAGCAGGATCGACGGAGTCAGCTTCACGTTGCCCGGCTTGTACACACCGTGCACGTTGCCGAAGGTGAGGGCGGTCAGGTAGTGGCCGTTCTCGCCCAGGCCGAGCGCCTCCACGATTGCGATGCCGTCCTCCACGGTGGAGAAGAGCTTGGTGCGGTCCGAGGTATCAGCAGCCACGCCGTCCTCTTCGCCGCCCACTACGCCGACTTCGATCTCCAGGATCTTCTTCGAGGCGTGGGTCTTCTCCAGCAGACGCTTGGCGATCTCAAGGTTCTCCTCCACCGGAACAGCGGAGCCGTCCCACATGTGGGACTGGAACAGCGGGTTGAGGCCCTTGTTCACACGGTTCTCCAGGTCCCACTCCAGCAGCGGCTCCACCCAGGTGGGCAGAACTTCCTTGGCGCAGTGGTCCGTGTGCAGAGCCACCTTCACGTTGTAGCTGTCAGCGATCACGTGCACGTACTCGGCGAAGGCAAGGGATCCCTTCACGCGGTCCTTGATGGTGGAACCGGAGAAGTACTCCGCACCGCCGAAGGACACCTGCAGGATGCCGTCGGTCTCGGCCTCGGCGAAGCCGCGGATTGCAGCGGTGGCGGTCTGCGAGCTGGACACGTTCACCGCGGGGTAGGCGAACTTGCCCTCCTTCGCGCGCTTGATCATCTCTGCGTATTCTTCGGGGGTTGCAACAGCCATCCCTGGTCTCCTTCACAGTCCGGGTTGATCTCTTGCCTCCATTGTCCCACAGCGGCTATTGCCCCTTTCCAGGGAGGAAGTCCCTGGCTGTGAGACCCGTCGCGGGATGGGCCTCAGATCGGCAGCCGCACTGCGAGCCGGTAGCCGCCGTCCGGGAGCGGCTGCGCGCTGACGGTTCCGCCGAGCGCCGCGGCCCGCTCGCGCTGGCCGCGCAGGCCCAGGCCCGCGCCCGGTGCGGGAACCGCGTGAGGGTCCGATGCCGGCCCGTTCTCCACCACTGCTTCCACCACCTCATGCGGATCATGCAGAGCCGCTCCCGGCGGCGCGGTGTCTGTGGTGCTGGGTGCTGCTGAGCGGATGAGCTGCACGCGGACGCTGCTTCCCGGAGCGTGACGCAGCGCATTCGACAATCCCTCCTGCACCGCCCGGTAGAGCACCAGCTGCACAGTGGGGGCCAGGCTCTTGCCCGCACCGTGATCCGCTCCCACCTGGTCAGCCCAGTCACCGCACCATTCCAGCTCCACGCTCACACCGGCGTCCCGGGTTCGCTCCAGCAGCGCTTCCAGATCAGTCAGGCCCGGCTGCGGAGCGGTCAGCGGGGCCGGCGCGGACGCTGTCAGCTCTGCGGAGCCGCCGCCATCGACGGCTGCTGTCTCCGCTCCCCGCAGCAGGCTGAGCAGGCCGCGCATCTCCCCGAGCGCCTGGCGGGCAGTTGCGGCGATCTGATCAAACTCCTCCCCCACCGCCGGATCGAGCGCATCGCCCGACGCAGTCTTCGCCGGCAATCGGTACTGCGCGGTTGAGGCCTGCACACTGATCACGCTCATCGAATGCGCCACCACATCATGCAGCTCCCGGGCGATCCGCGAGCGCTCCTCCAAGTCGGTGCGGGCGGCTTCAGAGCGTGCACGGGCGGCTTCGCTTTCGGCCCGTGCGGCTTCGCTTTCAGCGCGGGCGCGTTCAGCTGCGCGGCTGCGGGCGCGCTGCTCTGCGAGCCTTGCCTGATTTGTCACGAACAGGTTCACCAGGAAGCCGGTTCCACCGAGCATCAGTGCGCCCGCTATGGTCAGGCCCAGCACCAGCAGCGGGTCTGACACTGACTCCTGGGACAGCAGCCACCACACGAGAACAGCAAGGCTGGCGGTGCCCGTTGACGCGGTGAGCACGGTGATCCCGAGCCGGAAGCGGCCCGCAAAGAACAGCTGGTAGAGAACCGCACCGAGAGCGGCTGCCATGCCCACACCGAACGGCCACACCAGCGAATCGGGTCCGGACTCCAGCCACGGATCCGCGGACCCGTTCGTGGCCGTGTAGCTGATGATCGGTGCGATGAATCCGATGAGCAGCCCCACCATGAGGAGGACTGAGGCGAGGCGAGGGCGCCATCCTGAGGCGGGCACGGCTGCGATGAGGACTGCTGTAGCCGTGAGCGCAAGCAGCTCACTGAGCATTGCCTCGGGGCCATCCGGGGTGAAGAACAGCCCGCCGAGCGGAATCAGGGTGGTGATCAGCTGGACTGGAACCAGCATGGTTCCGGCGGCAAGGCCCTGCACAGCGCCCCAGCCGGTCAGGGAGAAGCTGTGGGCGGGCTCCTCGGGCTCGTCGCTGTGCAGGCTGATCGGGCCGCGCTCATCGCCGAGCGCCAGCACCGTCACCCGTGCTTCGATCAGCGCCATCAGCCGCAGCATCACCGGCAGCGCCAGAATCAGCAGGAAGATCCCGGCGCCGGCCAGCAGGATGTCTGCACGCTGCCAGTCGGCCGCGGTGCCGGACAGACCCGCGGGATCCGGGCTGCGCAGGGCCAGCTGTCTCAGCGCCAGAACCAGCTGATAGGTCACGGTGTGCTCAGGGTCCACCGCGGGAGACTGGGTGCTGGCTCGGATCCCGACGATGCCCAGCATGAGGAAGTAGGTCCAGAGCAGCAGCGCCAGCAGCCACGAGCCGCGCATCACCGGCGCCACCACGAGTTCGAACAGGGCGTCCAGCCAGCGGCGCCCGTTGGCCAGGAGCTGGAACGCGTCGGTCCAGGACCTGGGGCGCGGCAGCGGCACCGCGGGCATCCGCCAGCCGCGATCACGTGCCCACAGGTTCACCCGCCACCGGGAGAAGGCGGCCAGCGGAAAGGACAGCGCGAAGAGGGGCAGCACGCCGGTCAGCAGGATCAGCGGTGTGGCCACCATCATCAGACCGCTTGCACCCACGGCCAGCAGCAGCGCCAGCACCATCAGCACCGGGACGGCGAACACAAGGGTCAGCAGACCACTCGACAGCAAGAGGACATCCGGCAGCAGTCGCCGCAGACTGCGGACAGTGCGCGAAGCGATGCTTCGCCGGCCGGTCGGGCCGCTTCGGTGCTCAGTGGCGGCGCTGCTCTGCTTCGCGGCGCGCAGAATCCTGCTCATGCCGTTCACTGTAGGGGCCGGGCAGGCGGCGGCACATCCGCCTCAAGGACCACGTGCACCGGCCTCTCGCCGATACTCTGGATGCATGAGCGAGCATTCTTCCGCTGACAGCACCAGTCCCCCCAGCCCGATCCGGGTCATGATCGTGGATGATCAGCCGATGGTCCGCGAAGGATTCTCCGCGATCCTCAGCGCCCAGCCGGACATGGAGGTGGTCGGCACGCCCGCCGACGGCGCCGCCGCCGTGGACCTCGCCGCTCGCAGCGAGGTGGACGTGATCCTCATGGACATCCGGATGCCCGTCATGGACGGCCTGGAAGCGATGCGCCGGATCCTGGCCGCCGGCACCGATGCGCGCATCCTCATCCTCACCACGTTCGATGCGGACGAGTACGTGTTCACCGCGCTGCGTGACGGCGCAGCCGGTTTCCTGCTGAAGGACGCGGAGGTATCGGAGCTGATCAGCGCTGTGCGGGTCATCCACGCCGGCGGGGCGCTGCTGTCACCGGCGATCACCCGACGCGTGATCGAGGACTTCGCCGGTGGCGGCCGGCGCACTCCCGCCGCGGATCAGGCCGATGAGAACACCGCCTGCCCTGAGCTCGCGGAGCTCACCAGTCGAGAACGGGATGTGATGCAGCTGATCGCATCCGGCCGCTCCAACGCGGAGATCGGCGCGGAGCTGTTCCTCGCCGAACCCACGGTGAAAACCCACGTGTCTCGGATTTTGCAGAAGCTCGGGCTGCGCGACCGTACCCAGATCGTGGTGCTCGCCTACGAAGTGGGCGCTGTGCGCCCCGGCTCCAACCCGGTCTAGCGCGCTCAGCACGGTCGGCGCGCGCTGAGGGTGATCAGCGATCGAAGGTTGCGGTGTCGATCACGAATCGGAACCGCACATCACCGCGCACCAGGCGGTCGTAGGCGGTGTCCACCTCATCCACCCCGATGACCTCCACCTTGGCGGCGATGCCGTGCTCCGCGCAGAAATCGAGCATCTGCTGGGTTTGAGCAATGCCGCCGATCGCGGAGCCGGCGAGCACACGGGACCCGCCGATCAGCGACCGCGTGGGCAGGCGCAGCCCCTCCGGCGGCAGCCCCACCAGCACCATGGCGCCGCGGGGCTTCAGCAGGCGCAGATAGTCGGTCAGGTTGAACTCAGCGCTGATCGTGTTGAGGATGACATCGAATTCACCGGCGTGCTCACTGAAGAAGTCACGGACCGGGGCATCGACGGGCTCAGAATCGGCGGCATCCTCCTCAGCGGCAGGATCAGTGGCCAGCAGGCGAGTTGCGCCGAGGGCGAGCGCGTCGGCCTCCTTCGCGGTGGTGCGGGAAAGGACGGTGACCTCCGCCCCCTTCGCGGCAGCGATCTGCACCGCCATGTGACCGAGCCCGCCCAAGCCCACCACGGCCACGGAGTCTCCCGCTTTCACGCCCCAGTGGTCGATCGGGCTGAACGTGGTGATGCCCGCGCAGAGCAGCGGCGCTGCCTCAAGGAAGCCGATCTCCTCCGGGATGCGCAGCGCAAACCGCTCGTTCACCACCACCTTTTCGGCATAGCCGCCCTGGGTGATGCTGCCGTCCACGTCGGTTGAGTTGTAGGTGCCCACGGAGCCGTTCTCACAGAACTGCTCCTGATCATCGCGGCACTGCGCGCACTGCTGGCAGGAGTTGACCAGGCACCCCACACCCACCCGGTCGCCCACCGCCCACCGAGTCACGTCCGCTCCCACGGCGCTGACCACACCGGCGATCTCGTGACCCACGGTGAGCGGGAAATGCGCCTCGCCCCATTCATTGCGGATGGTGTGGATGTCGCTATGGCAGACGCCGGCGGCTTTGATGTCGATCACGATGTCATCGGGGCGGGGGTCGCGGCGCTCGATCTCAGCGATCTGAAACGGCTCATCCGGGCCGGTCTTCTGCAGGGCGCGAACAGTGAAGGCCATGGACTCTCCTCGGGGTGGTGCGGTCGTGCACCCAGGCTACCGATGCAGATCGCGCGGAATCTCCACGTGCTGGCGCACCCATGTGTGCATCACGATCGCGGCCGCATGCCCCACATTGATCGAGCGGGTAGAGCCGAACTGGCTGATCCCCACCACCGTCTGCGCTGCCGACGCGATCTCCTCTGACACTCCCCCGCCCTCTTCACCGAACACAAGCACACACCGCGCAGGCAGAGCAGTGTGCTCCAGCGGTACGGCGCCCTCGATATTGTCCACGGCGATGATGGCGCGCTCTTCCGCCTGCGCCCACGCCACGAACGCACTCGGGGTGCTGTGGTGATGCTCATGCTGGTAGCGGTCGGTGACCATGGCGCCGCGCCGGTTCCACCGGCGGCGCCCCACGATATGGAAAGCGGCCACACCCATGGCGTTCGCGGTGCGGACGATGGAGCCGATATTGAAGTCATGCTCCACGTTCTCGATCGCAATGTGGAGGTCATTGCGGGTGTGCGCGTCGAGCTCGGCGATGATCACCTCACGCTTCACGTAGCGGAAGCGGTCCGGCACGTTGCGGCGATCCCCGTGCTCCAGCAGCTCCGCGTCCAGGCGCGGATCATCCGGCCAGGGCCGCGGGTGCGGGCCTACGCCCACGGTGCGGGTCACAGACCCTCGCGTTCGCGCACCTCGGCGTCCGGATCGGGCAGGCCCGCGGCGCGGCGCTTCTGCTCACGGCGCAGCAGCCGCACGAACACCACGATAATCACCAGCAGGATGATCGCGTAGGCGACTTTGGAGAAGATGTCCGTGTACGGCTCGATCACGGACCAGCGGGTGCCCAGAAAGTAGCCGAAGGCGATGAAGATCGAGTTCCAGATCGCTGAGCCGAGCGCGGTGAGCAGGGTGAACGTGGTGAGCGGCATGGCGAACATGCCGGCGGGGATGGAGATCAGCGAGCGGATGCCCGGCACGAAGCGGCCGAAGAACACGGCGTGCTTGCCGTAGCGTTCGGTGAAGTCATTGGTTTTGTCGAAGTCCTGCACGTTCACCAGCGGCAGCTTGATGAACAGGGCGCGGGTGCGCTCCGGGCCGAGCACGCGGCCCAGGCCGTAGAGGAGATAGGCGCCGAGCAGGGACCCGATCACGGACCAGATCAGCATCGCGATATACGTGTGCTCACCGCGCCCGGCGGAGACTCCCGCCAGCGGCAGGATCACTTCGGAGGGGATCGGCGGAAACACGCATTCGAGCAGAAGCAGGAGCGCCACCCCCGGCCCGCCCAGCGCATCCATGGTGGAGACAGCCCAATCAACGATATTCACGCCCTCATCCTAGGCCGGCCGCGCGGGGGTGCCGGCAGCCGCGCGACCGGTGCCGGCCCGGAGGGCGCTACAGTGTGGGCTATGACATTCAACCCGAACGCGAACATCTCCTCCGGTAATGTGCGGCGGCGCTCCGGAGGCGGAGGCATCGGCACCGGCGGGCTGATGCTGGGCGGCGGCGGTGCCGGCACCCTCATCATTGCGTTGATCCTCATGTTCACCGGTGTGCTGGATCCGAGCGCACTGCTCAGCGGCGGCGGGATGCAGACCGGCCCGGTCAATGAGCAGGCGCTTGACTGCTCCACGGGCCAGGATGCGAACGAACGGGATGAATGCCTGGTGCAGGGCACCATCGAATCCGCCGATGACCTGTGGCAGCAGACCGCGCCGCGCAACGGCTTCCAGTGGGAGGAGCCTGATGCAATCGTCTTCGAGGGGTCGGTGACCACCGCGTGCGGTCAGGCCAGCGCGGCCGTGGGCCCGTTCTACTGCCCGGCTGATAAGACGATCTACATCGACGTGTCCTTCTACGAGGAACTGTCCAGCCGGTTCGGCTCCTCCGGCGGCAACCTCGCCAAGGAGTACGTGGTGGCGCACGAGTACGGCCACCACATCCAGAACCTGGATCGCACCATGGAGTCGATCGACCGCCGGCAGACCGGCCCGCAGTCTGATCAGGTGCGTCTGGAGCTGCAGGCTGACTGCTACGCCGGCATGTGGGCGCGCCACGCCTCCACCACGAAGGACGCCAACGGCAACACCTTCCTACAGCCGCTGACCGAGCAGGATGTGCGGGACGGCCTCAGCGCCGCCAGCTCCGTGGGTGATGACCACATCCAGGGTGAAGTGGCCGGCGGTCGCGTGCAGCCCGATACGTGGACGCACGGCTCCTCAGAGCAGCGCATGAAATGGTTCATCACCGGCTATAACGAGGGCACCTACAAGGCGTGCGACACGTTCAGCGTTGACCGGGTCTGATCCTCAGCCGCGGGTGAGGCTCACAGGCCGAGTTCGCTGAGCTCGTAGGCGTAGAGGTACTCGAAGCCGGCCTGTTCAACAGCCGCACGGGACTCCTCGGAGCGGTGCATGATGACGGCCACGGCGCGGATGTCCGCACCGGCCTCGCGGAGCGCCTCGGTCGCGGTCAGCACGCTGCCGCCGGTGGTGGATGTGTCCTCCACGGCGATGACGGGTCGACCGGTCACATCCGGGCCTTCGATGCGGCGCTGCAGACCGTGGGCTTTGTTCGCCTTGCGCACGACGAACGCGTCGATCGGACCGCGTCCGGTGGCGGCTGCTGCATGCATGATCGAGGTGGCCACCGGGTCTGCGCCCAGGGTCAGCCCCCCGACTGCGTCGATGCCTGGCAGGTGCCCCTTCTCCTCGAACAGGTCCAGCATCACGCGGCCCACCAGCGGGGCAGCCTCATGGTGCAGGGTGATGCGGCGCAGGTCGATGTAGAAGTCTGCTTCACGGCCGGAGGAGAGGGTGACCTTGCCGCGAACCACCGCGAGCGATCCGATGAGGTCGAGCAGACGGGCGCGGGCGGTCTCAGCAGACAGAGTGTTCATACCACTAGTCTACGGGCGGGCGCGCACCGATCGTGCTGTGCTCAGCTGCTCGCCCAGGGGATGGTCAGATCCTTCAGCGCGGTGGTTCTGCGCGCCTTCTCCACCTGCCGCTCATTGATGCGCGTACTCCAGCGCGACCCCAGGAGGCGAGTCAGCACGCCGCGCGGCACCACACGCCGTGTCCGCTCCGAGGCGGCCTTCTGCTTGAGCGTAGGGATGGACAGCACCTGTCCGCGTGCCGCGTCCCGCAGCGCCTGCTGCACCACAAACGGTGCGGTCAGCCAGGTGACGCGCGGCAGGCCCTTGGCGTTCATCGCGGCTCGCTCATGCGGCTCGGTCTCCACGAAGCCCGGCAGCACCGCGGTGGCGGTGACGCCGGAGTCCTGCAGCTCCTCCGCCAGAGACTCCGTGAACGCGGTGACCCAGCTCTTCGCGGCCGCGAAGGTTCCCGAAGCGGTGTACCCGGCAAGGCTGGACACGTTGATGATCGCACCTCGCCGCCGTTTCACCATGGAGCCGGCCGCGGTGTGGCAGAGCACAAGAATCGCCCGCACCTGCGTATCCAGGTGGACCTCATGCTGCTGCACGTCCGTGTCCAGGAAGCTGGTGTGCAGCCCGTAGCCCGCGTTGTTGACGAGCAGATCCACCGGCGCCACCGGGTCCGTGAGCCGGCGGGACACCTGCTCAAGCTCATCACGAATGGACAGGTCAGCGGTGATGACCTCGGTTTTCACACTGTGCAGGGATTCGATCTGGGCCGCGATGGCGCGCACCCTATCGCCGTTGCGGGCGGTGAGCACCAGATCGTGGCCGATGCCGGCAAGCTGCCACGCAAACTCCAGGCCGATCCCGGAGGTGCAGCCGGTGATGAGCGCGCGGGTCATGGATCCACTCTAGTCGCGCTCGTCCTAGGATGAGGCCATGCGCATTGCTTCCTGGAACATCAACTCGCTGCGTGCCCGCATGGGCCGCTTGCTGGAGCTGCTGGACACCCGCCAGATCGACGCGATCGCGCTGCAGGAGATCAAAGCAAAGCCTGACCAGCTGGATCTGAAGGAGCTCCAGGAGCGCGGCTACCAGGTGGCGATGCACGGCCTTGGCCAGTGGAACGGGGTGGCGATCATCTCTCGGGTCGGCCTGGAGGATGTCCGCACTGATTTCCCCGGTATGCCGCACTGGGAGGAGGAGCAGGAAGCCCGCGTGATCAGCGCAGAGGTCGGCGGGATCCGCCTGTTCTCGCTGTATGTGCCGAACGGTCGGGAGATCGACCACCCGCACTATGACTACAAGCTCGCGTTCCTGGATGCTCTGGCTGACTACGGCCGCTCCATTCTGGCGGACGACGCGGACTCCCGCACCGTGTTCGCCGGCGATTTCAACGTGGCGCCCACGGATGCTGACGTGTGGGACACCGCTTTCTTCGAGGGAAAAACCCATGTCACGCCGGCTGAGCGTGCGCGGATCGCGGCGCTGGAGGAGTCCGGGTTCGCAGACATCACCCGAGACTGGCTGGATGCACCGGGCACCTTCACATGCTGGGATTACAAGTCGAACCGCTTCCAGAAACGAGAGGGCCACCGGATCGACTTCCTGTTCGCAACCCCGGCGCTGCATCGCGCTTCAACCGGTGCGATGATCGACACCGAGGAACGCGCCGCGAAGGGCACCAGTGATCATGCCCCGGTGATCGTGGACCTCGCCCTCGACTGATCCGTGCTGCCCGCAGCGCGGCGGGCAGCGCCCTCATGGCGCGAGCCGTGCACGGGGTGTTCGCTGAACTGCTGGGCGAGCGTCTTCGCCCGGTCCAGGGCGATCATCGTGGACTGGATGAGCTCTTCGCCTGCCCCGTGTGCGATCCGCAGATCAAGCGCGCGGCTGAACGCGGTGGTGGCCTCATCGAAGCGGCCACAGCCGAAGAGCACTTTGCCGAGGTGCTGCCACATGGTGCTCTCCATGGCGGTGGAGCGAGTGTCATCGATCAGCAGCTGAAAGGCGGTGATCGCCTCATCCGTCCGGCCCTGCGCCGCCCGCAGATCTGCGCGCAGAGCGCGGAAGCGAGGGCGGTCATCGCGTTCGATCAGTTCGGCAAGCAGACGCTCAGCGGTGTCAAGACGACCGGTCCAGAGCGCCTCGATGGCATGACGGGCGGGGTCATCCCGGTGCACCTCACGAAACCGGTCAGGGTCTGTGATGACGGGGCGCAGGGTCCGCACGTTGATGTGCCACCCGGCGTTGGTGAGATCCGGGCTTGACGCTTTCTGCGCGCTCGCTGAAGGCCTGCCGGTGAGAGCGGGGGCTTCAGCGTCGAGGATCTCAGCATTCACGGGTGGTTCTCCTTGTCTGTGGGGCGCCCGTGCAAAAAGGAGGCGCCGCTGCCGGCGCCTCCTCACAGGGATCCGGGTCGGTATCAAGCGTGCAAAAGAAGTGGCTGCAGGCGAGCGGTCAGCTCATCCCTTGCCGATCCGTACGTGGATCACGCGCACGTGGGTTCCGTCCCTGTCCCTATGTCTGGGATGTGACTTCAACATAGCCCACTGTGAGCTGGAACACAAGTCCTTCTGTCAACATTTTCTGGGCCGCCCGGTTATGCACGCCCACCCACTCGCCCTGGCCCCCGCCCGTGCCCGCTGATGGACTGCCGGCCATGAACACGTTCCCCGCTCGCCGCCCCGCCGCAGCCGTGCACCAGCTTGAGAACGGCCTGCGCCGCCAGGCGCTGGACCACCTCGAGGCATGCCGACTGCGGCTGACCGATGAGCCGCACCGCGCCGCGGCTGTGCTCACGTCCCTGGCTGCACTGCGCCAGGGCGCCGGCCCGCAGCATATGGACGGCGCCGTGCTCATTGCGCTCACCGAACAACCGCCTGCCGCTGAGGACTGGCGGGCCGCCCTCGAAGCGGGCGCCCGTGCAGTCCGGACTCTGCCTGCCGACTCTGCCGATCTCGTGGCGGATCTCTCCCGCCTCACCAACCGTCCTGCGGCAGCACGCGTCATCACCGTCACCGGCGGCTGCGGCGGAGCCGGTGCCAGCTCGCTCGCGGCGCGGCTCGCTGGCGCCGCCGCCCGCACGGGCACTCCGGTGGCTCTGGTTGATGCGGACCCCTACGGCGGCGGCCTTGACCTGCTCATCGACGCCCCTCAGCTGCACGGGGCCGAATGGCAGGACTTCACCGATGTTGGAGCGGAAGCCGGAGACTCGATTCGGCAGGCACTTCCCGTGATCGATGGGATCCATCTGCTCACCGGCGGCTCACCGGATCCGGACACGGTGCTGCGGGTGGTTGAAGCCCTGACCGCCGGCGACGGTCTCGTCGTGGTGGATGCCCCGCTGGAGGTGATGCGCGCCCTGTCCGCAGTGGCCACGGATCCGCTGGTGATCACGCCGAGCACCCGGCACGCGGCAGCAGCCGCGGAGCGGCGTTTGGCCGTGCTGAACGAGTCGGGGCTGCGTCCGTCGCTGGCGGTGCGGCGGCGCCCTGAGCTGTCTCCGCGTGATCTCACCGCTCAGCTGAACGCTCCGCTCGCCATGGTGTTTCGGGACAGCTCGGCAGCTGTGACCCCCGTGCTGGATCGCCGGCGCTCGGGGGCCGACGCGGCCTGCCACCGCTGGATCACCACCCTGCTGCCGAAGGACGGTGCGCGATGAGGGACGTGCTGCCGCTGATCCATGAAGACCTGCTGACCACTCCCGGCGAGGTGGATGTGGCCCGCGTGGCCCGGGTTCTCGAAGCAGCAGGGCAGGTGCGCGGGGCGCAGTCGCTGCTGGAGCTGACCGCGCAGCTGCGCGATCACATCACCGGGCTGGGACCCTTGCAGGATCTCGCTCAGCCCGGCGTCACAGACATCCTCGTCAATGCTGACGGCTCCGTGTGGACGGACTCCCCCGCGGGTCTGAAGCGCGCCTCGCTCACCCTTGAGCCGGATGCCGCCCGAGAGCTCGCCACCCGGCTGGCTACGATGGGCGGGCGGCGGCTCGATGACGCCATGCCCTGGGCTGATGCACAGCTGCCCTCCGGTATCCGTTTCCACGCGGTGCTGCCGCCGCTCTCCCCCAGCGGTGCCATCGTGTCCCTGCGACTGGCCTCCCCTGCACCGCTGACCCTGGCCGACCTCGAATCCTCCGGCACGCTGCACCCGGAAGCCCATCAGCTGTGCGAGGCGATCATTGCGCAGCGCAGCGCCTTCCTCATCTCCGGCGGAACCGGCAGCGGCAAAACCACCCTGCTCAGCGCCATGCTGGCCACTGCCGATCCCGCGGAGCGGATCATCATCGTGGAGGACGCCTCCGAGCTGAACCCGCCCCACCCGCACACGGTGCAGCTTCAGTCGCGGCATGCGAACGCGGAGGGCAGCGGCGAGATCGGGCTCGGCACCTTGGTGCGCCAGTGCCTGCGGATGCGACCGGACCGGATCGTGCTCGGCGAATGCCGCGGCGCGGAGATCCGCGAACTGCTGCAGGCGCTGAACACCGGGCACGAAGGCGGGTGCGGCACGATCCACGCGAACACCGCCGCGGATGTGCCCGCACGGCTGGAGGCGCTCGGTGCGCTCGCCGGCATGGATCAGCACGCGCTCAGCGCCCAGGCGCTCAGCGCACTGGACGTGGTGCTGCATATGACCCGCCAGGGCACACAGCGCCGGCTCGACTCCGCCGCGGTGCTCGGCCGCGCACCTGACGGCTCACTCACCGCTGAGCTCGCCGTGCGCTTCACCGGTGCGAGCGTGCGACGGTTTCCCGCATGGGACCTGCTGGAAGCGAGGCTCACATGCTCTCCCTGACCCGCACCCCGAGCGGACTTCATGAACAGGAGCTGGCACATCTGCTGGATCAGGTCTCCATGGTGCTCCAAGGCGGCATCGCCCCGACTCAGGCCTGGTCGGCGGTGGCGAATGCTCAGCAGAACCCCGAAGCGGCGAAGCTCGCACGGCGCATCGCCCTCACCCACCACGCACCGCCGAGCCGGACTCCGCACCTTCGGGCGCTCGGCCTATGCGTAGACGTCAGCCGATCCACTGGAGCCGGGGCGAGCCGGCTGCTGCACGAGCTGTCCTCATCCCTTCGCGATCTGGGTGATGCGGCCCGAGCTCGGCAGGCCGCATTCGCTGGACCACGAGCCACAGCGCGGATCCTCATGGCATTGCCGCTGGCAGCGCTCGCCATGGGATACGCCCTCGGCTCAGACCCGCTCGGGGTGCTGTTCGGCTCTGTTGGCGGCCTGCTGCTGCTCGCCTTCGGCCTGGCATTGACGGCGGCGGGTTGGGTGTGGATGGGGCGCTTGCTGCGCCGAGCTGCCGGCACACCACCGCTGGTGGATCCGTCGATCATCCTGGACGTGCTTGCGGGCGTCATCGACTCCGGTGCGCCGCTCGCGCATGCGCTGCGCACCGTGGGAGGCGCGCTCGGCGAGGACGAACCTGGTCCGGACCTGCTGCGGGCGGGACTCGCCCTCAGCCAGGGCGTCTCCGCCTCGGTGGCGCTGGCCCGGCTGACGGGTGAGCTCGGCACGATCCGCTCAGCGGCAGCGGTGTCGCTGACCACGGGTGCGCAGCTGGCGCCGCTGCTGCGGATCGCTGCTCAGGATCTGCGCCGACAGCGCACACGCGACGCGGACGCGGCAGCCGCCACCCTCGGGGTGCAGCTGGTGCTGCCCACCGGCGTCACCATTCTGCCCGCGTTCATCGCACTCGGCATCGTGCCGATCATCGCGGATCTGTTGACCACCGACCTGGGGCTCATCCTGGGCGGTTGAGCGTGCACCGCCCGGTGCGCGCAGACACTGATGCAGCCCGGGTGGGCGCATCCCAACGAAAGGACACAACCATGACCGCAACAACTCTTCGCCGTCGATCCGACACCACTTATGCGGCACCCATCCGGGCGCGCGCCCGATGGTCCTCCCGCCTCAGGGCACGTCTGGCCGATGACCGCGGCGCCACCACCGCGGAGTATGCGATCACGCTGCTGGCAGCCTGCGGCTTCGCAGCGGTGCTGGTGGTGCTGTTGCGCTCTGAGCAGGTGCGCTCAGCCCTGATGGGGATCGTCACCACCGCTCTCGGCATGGGCGCGGCGTGATGACTGCGGCACTTCGCAGTGAGCGCGGTGCCGCCACCGCGGAGACGGCGATCGTTCTGGTCGTCGTCTCCGCCCTGCTGATCCTGATCGCGAGCGTGGGCTCGATTCTGGTGGACTCGGCCCGGCTGCATTCAGCAGCGCGCACTGCCGCACGAGAGGCGATCCGCACCGATGACGCCGCAGCGGCGGTCGCAGCCGGTCAGCAGGTGGCGGGCCCAGGCGCCGCCGTCACAGTCTCTCGCCAAGGGGACCTGGTGGTGGTGCGGGTGCAGAAGACTCGCCAGCTTGCCGGTGGTCTGCTGCACGGAGCCCAGTTCACCCTGCATGCAGAGGCCACCGGCAGAATCGAACCTCACCTCATCAGGGGCGGACCGTGACCGGGCTGTCACCCGCGGGCAGCCTGGCACGCGCGCTGCGTGATGATCGAGGCTCCGGACCTGCCGCGGTTCTCGCGTGGACGGCTCTCGCCAGCCTGATCCTGGCGGTGGTGATGGCGCTCGGGATCGTGCATGTGACGCAGGCTCGGGCTGCCTCAGCGGCGGATCTGGCAGCCGTGTCCGCAGCGGACGCGCTCTCAGCGGGCGGCGATCCCTGCCCGGTGGCGGCTCGCGTCGCCGCAGCCAATGGCGCAGCATTAGGCAGCTGCTCCGTGCACGGGCAGGACGTGGTGGTCAGTGTGGAGATGCCTGCTGGACGCTTCGGCACGGTCAGCGTGTCCGCGCGTGCTGGGCCGCCACCAGCCGCAGCAGAGTGAGCGCCCCCGATTTGGACAGCGGTTCATTGCCGTTGCCGCACTTCGGGGACACTACGCATGCGGGGCAGCCGCTGGCGCAGCCGCAGTCGGCGATCATGTCTGCGGTGGAGCGCACCCAGGCTGGCGCCTCCTGGAACCCGCGCTCCGCGAAACCAGCCCCGCCGGCGGCACCGTCATACACAACGATCGTGGGATGGCCGGTGTCGATGTGCAGCGCGGTGGACAGCCCGCCCAGGTCCCACCTGTCGCAGGTGGCCAGCAGCGGCAGCAGAGAGATCTGCGCGTGCTCTGCCGCATGCAGCGCGCCCGGCAGGTCTGCCGGCTCGATCCCGGCGGCTTCAATCAGCCGCGCTGGGATCTCAAACCAGCAGGCACGGGTGGCAAGCGTTCGCGGCGGCAGGCCCAGCGAATGGTTCCCGATCACGGCTCCCGTATAGATGTCCCGCACCTGGTAGGCGGTGACCTGGCTCGTCACCTCCACCTCGCCGAACGCAGCTGTGACCTCACCCCACCGCACTGAATCGAGGACTTGGCGGATTCGCAGCTCGGTCTGCGTCTGCGGATGCGTCGTATGCGGGGGTGCTTCACGGTGTGCCATCGCCACCCCTGATTCCACATCGAGGCGGTCCACCACGAAGCTCACCCCCTGATGCAGGTACACCGCGCCGTCATGCACATGCTCATGGGCGCTGCCCGCGTCCACGGTGCCGATCAGCTGCCCGGTCTCACTGTCCACGATCCGCACCGGTTCACCCCCGGAGCCGCGCAGATCGGTGAGCTCATGCGGGTTCGCGTCCAAAGTCCAGTACCAGCCGAACGGGCGGCGGCGCAGCACACCCCGCTGCACCAGCTCATCGAGCAGCGCCCGCGCCGTGGGACCAAACCGGTCCTCTTCCCCGTCCCGGATCGGCAGCTCCGCGGCGGCGGCCGCCAGGTGAGGCGTCATCACGGAGGGGTTCTGCGGATCGAACACCGCTGCTTCCACCTCCGCTCCGAACACGCTCTCCGGGTGGTTCACCACGTAAGTGTCCAGCGGGTCCTCCCGCGCCACGAACAGTGCGAGCCCGCCATCCGCATCCGCGCCGTGACTGCGGCCTACCCGGCCGAACTGCTGCCACAGGGAGGCGCGGGTCCCGGGCCAGCCGGTGACCACCACCGCATCCAGCCCGGAGATGTCGATGCCGAGCTCCAGCGCATTCGTGGAGGCAAGGCCTCGCAGCCGACCGCTGCGCAGTCCATCTTCGAGCTGGCGGCGCTCCTCCGGCAAGTACCCGCCGCGGTAGGCGGCAACCGCTGAGGCGGCCGGCTCCCCCAGCAGCCGCTGAGCACCGCGCGCCACCAGCTCACTGGTGCGCCGAGCCCGGGTGAACACCAGCGTCTGGGCACCGGCGGCCACCAGATCCGCCAGCAGTCTGCCCGACTCAACCGGGGCGGGGGTGGACGGCGCCTGCCCATCCTCATCGGAACCCGAGGGGTCAGGCTCCGCGCTGTCCGCTCCATGAGCATGCTCATCCGCCCGGTACGGCTCCCACAGTCCCACGGTGAGGCCCGCCCGCGGTGAGCCGTCCTCCGTCACCGCGGTCACGGAGCGCCCCACCAGGCGGGAGGCGGACAGCTCCGGAGCGGCGCTCGTGGCTGATGCCAGGATGAAGGTGGGGTTCGCGCGGTACCGCTCGGCCACCCGGGCAAGCCGGCGCATCACCATCGCCGCATGCGCTCCGAACACACCGCGGTACACGTGGCACTCATCGATGATGATGTAGCGCAGCGCCCGCAGAACATGCACCCACTGCTCATGCCCCGGCAGGATTCCGAAATGGAGCATGTCCGGGTTCGTCAGCACCAGGTTCGCGTGCGTGCGGATCCAGCGCCGCTCCTCACTCGGGGTGTCCCCGTCGAACGCGGCGGCGCGAACCGAGGTGAGGGATGCATCGGCCGCAAGGGATCGGATCGAGTGCAGCTGGTCCTGAGCGAGCGCTTTGGTGGGGGCGATGTACAGGGCGGTAGCGCGCGGCGCCTCGTCACGGGGCGCCGCGATCGCGCTCAGCGCCGGCATGAGGTAGGCGAGGGATTTTCCCGACGCGGTCGAAGTGGCGATCACCGTGTCCCGCCCCGCGTGAGCGAATTCCGCTGCCTGCGCCTGATGCTGCCATGGCTGTGCGATGCCCCGTGCCTCCAGGGCTGCCCGCAGATTCCCGTTCAGCCAACGCGGCCACTCGGCATGAACGGCGTCCCGGGCGGGCAGGCGCTCCAGGTGGCGGAGGCGGGCAGTTCTGCCCGGGGCGCGTGTGATCGCCTGGATCAGTTCATCAGCACGGGTCATTGCGGCACAATCGTACGCATGACCCAGCAGCCGCACCCTCAGCACCAGTTCGGGCAGCAGCCGGTGTACGCACCGCATGACCTGATGCCGAACGGGCGCCCGCGCGCCGGCGCGGTTCCGCTCAACCAGCCGTCCGGCGGCCAGCACGCATCACCGCAGCACATGCCGGACTGGCAGCAGCATCCTTACCAGCAGGCATATGACATGCCGCGCATGTTCGACACCCGCACCCGCAGGGCGAGCGGTCTGACGGGCCTGCGCTTCCCACAGCCGGCGGTTCAGCACCCCCAGCAGGCTCAGCCCGAATCCGCGTGGGCCACCCAGCAGCGCCGGATCGACCACATCCACCAGGAGCGAACCCCGCTGCCCTGGACGATGATCATCGGCTGGGCGGCGACGGGCTTCCTGCTGATCGGGCTGCTCGGCATGTTCGCCCTGGTTGCCATCCAGTACGGCGTGGCCGCAACCGTGGTGTACGGCATTTTCGCGCTGGGCTCGCTGGTCACGATCATGCTCACCATGCTGATTGCGGACCGCTGGCATCCGATGCCCCTGTACGTGTCCTTGGTCGCCGTGCTCTGGGGTGCGGTGTTCGCCGCGGCCGCATCCATGGTGGTCAACACGCTGAGCGGGATAATCGCGTATGACCTGACCGGCGATGCCGCCTTCGCGAACTTTGTGTCCGCTGTGATATCCGCACCGTTCATCGAGGAGCTGACCAAAGGCCTGGGTGTGCTCGCCATCTTCCTGGTGTTCCGCCGCCACTTCAACGGCCCGCTCGACGGTCTCATCATCGGCGCCCTGGTGGGCGGCGGGTTCGCATTTGTGGAGAACATCACCTACTACGTCCGAGTCGCCGCTGAGGGAGGCTTTCAGGCGGCTGGCGTCCTGATCGTGCTCCGCGGGGTGATCGGCATTTTCGGCCACTGCGTGTACACCTCGCTCACCGGCATGATCCTGGGCCTGGTTTCCCGCCGTTTCGGTGTGATCGCCGCTGTTCTGAGCTTCCTGGTGGCGCCGCTGCCGGGTATGGCTCTGCACGCTCTGTGGAACCTGTCCGCCGGCCTCGTCTCCTCACTTGTCCATATGGTTCTCCTGTTCGGTGGGGAGCTGCTGCTGTTCGCCGTGTGGCTGACGCTGATCGCGCTGCTCATGGTCAACGAGTCCCGCATGACCCGTGCACGCCTGGGCGAATACGCGAACGCCGGCTGGCTCACCCATGACGAAGTGGCGATGCTCGCCACCTGGAAGGGCCGCCGGGAGGGCCGCTCCTGGGCGCGCAGCATTGGTGCGAAGAAGCCGATGAAACGGTTCATCCATGAGGCCGCGGAGCTCGCCTTCACCCGGCAGCGGCTGATGGCGAACGGCGGCTCCCCGCGGGCGTTGAAGGACGAACAGGATCTGCTGAAGCGCTTGCACCACAATCGAGGAGCCATGCTCGCTGCTGCCTCCGGAGGCCACTATGCCGTTCACCCTGCCTGACCTCACCGGTCTCACCGAGCGCCTGCACGCAGACCTCACCGCAGCGCGCTACACCGCTGAGCGGATCGACGAGCTGCTCAGTCCCACTGCGCTTGCTGCCCTGGAGCGGGAGGACCCGATCCCGGCGCGGCGGGAGCTTGACCAGCTGAATGATCCGGCTGCCACATTGTTCAGCGTGTTCACCCTGGGCGGCCGGGTCCGCGAGCGCGAGCTTGCCCACGCGCTGCCGTCGCTGACGCTGGAGGGAGCGCAGCGGCTTGGCATAGTGGAGCCGATCGATGTGGGCACCACCAGCGCGGTGCGGCTGCTGCGCGCCACCATCGACCTGCGCCCCTATCAGGCAGAGGATGACCTGGGAGGGGTGCAGTGGTGGATCGCGTCGGACCTGTCGGAGATCGCAACCGGCCGGCCGCTGGACGGGGATCATGTGCTCGGTGTGGGCGGGGCCACCACCACGCTGGTGCAGGTGACGCCCCGCCCCCGGGTGGAGCGGGCGCTGGATGTGGGCTGTGGCTGCGGTATCCAGGCGTTGCACGCTGCTCGGCATGCCCGCACAGTGATCGCCACCGACATCTCCCAGCGTGCCCTGAACTTCACGCGGTTCAATATCGCGCTCAATCAGGGGAGCCTGCCGGAGGGTCACACGATCGAGCTGCGGCAGGGGTCGATGCTGGAACCGGTGGCGGGTGAACAGTTCAACCTGGTGGTCTCCAATCCGCCATTTGTGATCACGCCGCGGCTGGAGGATGAGCAGACGTGGACCTACCGGGATGGCGGCCAGGTGGGCGATCATCTGCTGGCTGAGCTGGTGCGCGCTCTGCCGGAGCATCTGAGCGAGGGCGGACTGGCGGTGATGCTGGCGAACTGGGAGATCCCAGCGGGTGAGGACTGGGATGCCCATCCGCGCTCTTGGCTGCAGGATACGGCTGCCGACGCGTTCATCATCCAGCGTGAGATCGAGGATCCGGCCGCTTATGCGCACACGTGGCTGCGGGACGGCGGCCTGACACCCGCAGATCCGCGGTGGGAGACCCTGATGCACGCTTACCTGGATGATTTCAGCTCCCGTGAGGTGGCCGCCGTCGGCTTCGGCTATGTTCTGCTGCACCGCCCTGCGGAGGATGAGGGGCGTGAGCCGCTGCGGGTGCTGGAGGATATCCGCACCACGGGCCGGGGGCCGCTGGGGCCGCGTCTGCTGACCATGCTCAGTTCGGGCATTGCGGGGGCTCGGCTCAGCGATGAGCAGCTGCTCGCGGCTCACCTCCGGCGCGCGGATAATGTGGTGGAGCGGCGCCACTTCACGCCCGGTGCGGAGGATCCGCTGCTGATCGACGCGGTGCAGGGCGGCGGCTTCGGCCGCACAATGCAGCTCTCCTCGGCGATGGCGGGAATGCTCGGGGTGATGACCGGTGAGCATCCGCTGGGCGTTCTGTTCAACGCCTACCTGTCGCTGACTGATGAGGACCCGCAGGCCCTGCGCCCGCAGCTGCTGGAGGAGGTGCGCCGCCTGCTGCTGTGGGACTTCCTCACGTTCGCCGCCCCTGAGGAGGGTGGTACGTTGTGAGGCGTTCTCTCCGATCGGGTGAGGCGGACCTTGATGTGTGAAGGCGGTGGTGGCGTGTGAGCACAGCACGCAATCTGGTGATCGTGGAGTCTCCGGCGAAGGCGAAGACGATCGGCCGCTACCTGGGGGATGACTTCACCGTGGCTGCGTCGGTAGGCCATATCCGGGACCTGCCGCTGCCGAAGGATCTCCCGGCGGATATGAAGAAGGGCCCGTACGGGAAGTTCGCCGTCAATGTGGAGGACGGCTTCGACCCGTACTACGTGGTCAACAGCGATAAAAAGAAGACCGTCACCGAACTGCGCCGCCTGCTGAAGGATGCCGACGCGCTCTATCTCGCAACGGATGAGGATCGTGAGGGGGAGGCGATCGCGTGGCATCTGCTGGAGACCCTGAAGCCGAAGAAGTCCACCCCGGTGTATCGCATGGTGTTCCACGAGATCACCAAGGACGCTATTCAGCGCGCGCTGGATGAGACCCGTGACCTGGACCATCGCATGATCGATGCGCAGGAGACCCGACGCATCCTGGACCGCATTGTGGGCTATGAGCTGTCTCCTGTTCTGTGGCGCAAGGTCAAGCGCGGCACCTCCGCCGGCAGGGTGCAGTCGGTGGCAACCCGGCTTGTGGTGGACCGCGAGCGCGAACGCATGGCGTTCGTATCCAGTTCCTACTGGGACATCACCGGCGAGTTCATCACCTCCTCTGCTGAAGACCGCTCCGCGGACACTCCCGCTTTCTCCGCCACGCTGCGCAGCGTGGACGGCACCCGGATTGCCTCCGGGCGTGACTTCACCGATTCGGGCGAGCTGAAGACGAAGAACGTCACGGTGCTCACCGCGGACAGCGCCGCCACCCTGATCGAGGCGATCCAGGATGAGCCAGCGCGGGTGGCGAATCTGGAGTCGAAGCCGTACACGCGGCGTCCCGCAGCGCCGTTCACCACCTCCAGCCTGCAGCAGGAGGCGAGCCGCAAGCTGCGGATGAGCGCCCGCCAGACCATGTCCACGGCGCAGCGGCTGTACGAGAACGGCTACATCACGTATATGCGAACGGACTCGGTGGTGCTGTCCGGTGAGGCGATCCGCGCCTCTCGTGCCCAGGCTGCTGAGCTGTACGGCTCCGAGTATGTGCCGGATCGTCCCCGGGTGTTCTCCTCGAAGGCGAAGAGCGCTCAGGAGGCGCATGAGGCGATCCGTCCGGCGGGCTCGGACTTCCGCACGCCCGCGCAGGTGTCCTCATCCCTGTCAGGGGATGAGTTCCGCCTGTACGAGCTGATCTGGAAGCGCACTATCGCCTCGCAGATGGCGGATGCGAAGGGCACCACCACATCCGTGTCCCTTGAGGTGGCGGGCAAGGGCCGCACCGCGGAGTTCACCGCGTCCGGCACGATCATCACCTTTCGCGGGTTTCTGGCTGCTTATGAGGAGGGCCGGGACCGGGGCCGCTACGAGGATGACTCCTCGGAGAAGCGCCTGCCGCAGATGAGCGAGGGCCAGCAGCTGACGGTCACTCATCTGGAGGCGGCCGGTCACGAGACCACGCCGCCGCCGCGCTACACCGAGGCCTCCCTGGTGCGGGCACTGGAGGAGAGGGGCATCGGTCGCCCTTCCACTTACGCCGCGACGATCGGGGTGATCCAGGACCGCGAGTACGTGTTCAAGAAGGGCTCTGCGCTTGTGCCGAGCTGGCTCGCGTTCAGCGTGGTGAAGCTGCTGGAAGAGCATTTCGGCACGCTGGTGGACTATGACTTCACCGCTGATATGGAAGCGGGATTGGACCGCATCGCGGCGGGCAGTGAGGATCGCACCCGCTGGCTGCAGGACTTCTATTTCGGCCCGGAGGACTCCTCGAAGACCGCTGCGCACGGTCTGAAGGCGATTGTGGACAACCTTGGGGAGATCGACGCTCGCGCTATCAACACCACGCAGATCGGCAACGGCATCGACCTGCGGATCGGCCAGTACGGTCCGTACGTGGAGCGCATGGTGGACGGCGCGCCGGTGCGCGCGAACGTGCCGGAGGACCTTGCCCCGGATGAGCTCACCCTGGAGAAGGCGGAGGAGCTCATGGCGCGGCAGAAGGATGACGGCCGCGCCCTCGGCACGGATCCGGACACCGGCACCGAGATCATTGTGAAGGACGGCCGCTACGGCCCGTATTTCACGGAGAGCCTGGAGGTTGACGAGTCCATTCCGAAGTCCAAGCGCCCCAAGCCGCGCACCGCGTCCCTGCTGAAGTCCATGGACATGGCCACGGTGACCTTGGAGGATGCGCTCAAGGTGCTGCGCCTGCCGCGCGTGGTGGGAGTGGAAGAGGACGGCACGGAGATCACCGCGCAGAACGGCCGCTACGGTCCGTATCTGAAGAAGGGCACGGACTCCCGCTCCCTCACCAGCGAGGATCAGATCTTCACCATCACCCTTGAGGAGGCGCAGGCGATCTACGCGCAGCCGAAGACCCGTGGCCGCGCCGCCGCGAAACCGCCGCTGCGTGAGCTCGGCACGGACCCTACGAGTGAGAAGCCGATCGTGGTGAAGGACGGCCGCTTCGGCCCGTACATCACGGACGGCACCACGAACGTGACGCTGCGCCGCGATGACACGCTGGAGAGCCTTACCCATGAGATCGCGGTGGAGCGGCTGGCGGAGAAGCGGGCCAAGGGGCCGGCGAAGAAGCGCACCACCCGGAAGAGCACGCGCAAGGCCCCGGCGAAGAAGGCCGCGCCGAAGAAGTGACTGCGGCTGCCCGGGCCGGTTCCGCCCCGGGCATCTGCGAGAATGGCGGCATGCTCTCGCTGACACCACCCGCTGCCCGCACCGCTCAGCGCGGTCTGCTCATCTCGCTGGAAGGCGGGGACGGCGGCGGCAAAACCACTCAGGTGCCGCGTGTTCACGAGTTCCTCTCCGGTCCGGCCAGTCCGTTCGCAGGGCCGGCGGATCAGACTGGCGTGCCGCGCACTGCTCCCCCGGTGCTGACAACAAAAGAGCCGGGCGGCAGCCCGCTCGGCGCCGAGCTGCGCAGCCTGATCCTCCACTCCGATCATGTGGCTCACCGCGCAGAAGCGCTCCTGTACGCGGCAGACCGCGCGCATCACGTGGATGCTGTGATCACTCCGCATCTCGCGGCAGGCGGCGTCGTGCTCACCGACCGGTACCTCGACTCGTCCGTGGCGTACCAGGGCGCGGGCCGCGATCTGCCCGCGGCGGATGTGGAGTCCCTCAGCATGTGGGCGGTGGACGGGCTGATGCCGAACCTGACGCTGCTGCTGGACATCGCCCCTGAGAAGCTTGCCGAACGGCGAGATGCCAGCGCCCATGACCGGTTGGAGCGTGAGGCCCTGGACTTCCATGAGCGGGTGCGCGCCGCCTATCTGGAGCGCGCAGCGCAGGACCCTGAGCGGTGGCGGGTAATCGACGCGGGCGCGGACTTTGACGAGGTCACCGAGCAGCTGCAGGCGGCGATCACCAGCTGGGCGCAGCAGAACGCGGAGCTCGTGGCGCAGAAGCTGGGTCCGCTGTGAGCGTCTGGGACCAGGTGGTGGGCCAGCATGCGGCGCGGGAGCAGTTTCTGCGGGCGGCAGAGCCCGGAGCGAACCTGGCCCAGGCATGGCTGATCGCCGGGCCTCCCGGGTCGGGGCGTTCCCTGGCAGCGCGCGCGTTCGCCGCCACTCTCCAGTGTGAGAACGGCGGCGGCTGCGGCACCTGCCATGCCTGCCGCACGGTGCTGGCCGGCACCCACCCGGATGTGACCGTGATGGCCACGGATACGCTCTCTATCGCCAAGGATGAGGTCCGCTCCCTGGTGGCGCTCGCCCAGCGCTCCCCCGCCACCGGGAACTATCGGGTGGTGATCATCGAGGACGCGGACCGGATGAGCGCCGGCACGTTCAATGTGCTGCTGAAGGCGATCGAGGAGCCGCCTCCGCGCACTATCTGGATGCTGTGCGTGCCGAGCGCACAGGACATGGCGCAGACGATCCGCTCGCGCTGCCGGGTGCTCACCCTCATCACGCCGGCGCCGCAGGATGTCATGCAGCTGCTGGTGGAGCGGGACGGCGCCTCTCCCGAGGCGGCAAGCCGCGCGGCGCGCGCGGCCCAGGGCCACATCGGCATCGCCAAGCGGTATGTGACGGATCCGGAGGCGCTGCAGGCACGGGAGGATGCCGCTCGGCGTCTGCTGCAGATGACGAGCGTTGGGCACGCTGTGCTCTACGCCCAGGAGCTGGTGGATGCAGCAAACGCGGAGGCGAAAGCGGAAGCGGATGCCACAGCTCAGAAACAGCGGGAGGAGTTCCTGCGAGCCACCGGCCAGGAGGCGGGCGGCCGGGTGCCGCCGCAGCTGCGGGCGCAGTTCAAGCAGCTGGAGGATGAGGCGAAGAAGCGCGCCACCCGCCTGGTGCGGGACGTGATCGACCGCTACCTGCTGGATATCCACTCGGTGTTCCGGGATGTGCTGACGCTGCAGCTGAACGCGCAGACGGATCTCATCAATGAGGGGGTGCGCACCGAACTGGCGGAGCGGGCCTCGTATGCCACGCCGCAGAGCACGCTCGCACTGCTGAATGGGGTGGGAACCGCGCGGGAGCGGATCGCGGGCAATGTGCCGCCGATGCTGGCGCTCGAGGCGCTGCTCAGTCAGGCCGCACTCGGCTGAACGCTCAGTCTTCAGCGCGCTCCGGGGTGTCCTTCTCCGCCTGCTGCTTGGCGCGTTCGGCTTTGCGGATCTCCTCTGCGAGGAGCTTCTCGTCGATGATCGACTTCTCCTCATGACGATCCACGTAGTCCACCTCGAGGTCATCAACCACGGTGGGCGGCAGCTCCACGGCCTTGCCCTCGTCCCCGGTCTTCGTTTCGGAATGGGCCCCGCAGCCGTACTTCAGGGAGACGACGCGCCCATCCGCCGGTGACCACTCATTCGTGCACACGCCGAACTCTTGGCGCAGCGAGCCGGACAGCAGGGACAGGAAGCCGCAGGATGAGCAGTGCGCCTGCACCGTGCCTTTGCGCTTCCGCGCGGACAGCTCGCGCGGTCCGAATTCGCCGTCGTGCCAGCGGCCGGCGGCGTCCTCGCGGCCTTCCCGGCTGAGCACCCGCACCCGGCCCAGGCCGAAATCCCGCACCGCTACTCGATCTGCTTCACGGTCATCGGTCTGCGTGTAGCCCGGTTCGAGCCGCTCGTCATACTCCTTGTACGGCAGCAGGTCATCAGTGCCCACATCGGAGGGCCGCAGGCGCTCAGCCCACGGCTCCCATTCGGGGGCGAGCAGGGCTTCATCCCCGGGCACGAGCGCAGTTTCGCACACCGTGGGCTGCTTCGCCCGCGGCGCGCGCGCCAGGGTCACGCTCCAGAACCAGCCCTGGTAGCCGGTCATGGCGGCTTCGAACACGTGGGTGACCAGCCGTTCACCGGTGGCCTCGGCCCGCAGGTGGGGTCCCACCTGGCCGGGCTCGGTCACGTCCACGAGTGCCTGTGCGGCGAGGTCCACAGCGGCGGCGGAGACGGCATCCAGCTTCGGCTTCGCGCTGCGGCGGGCGGGGGCGGGAGTGGTCATATCAGTCCTCGAAATCATCGGCGACAGCGCGCAGCACGGTGGCGATCTTCGCTGCGAGGCGCTTGTCGGGGTAGCGGCCGGCACGCAGGGACGTGGAGGCGCCGTCGAGCAGCTGCATCAGGTCCTCCACAATCACCACCATGTCCTTAGCGGGGGTGCGACGGTTGCGGACTACGCTCGGCGCGCGATCCAGCAGGCGCACGCTCAGTGCCTGCGGGCCGCGGCGGCCATCGACCATATCGAACTCCACGCGGGTGCCGGGGCGCAGGCTGGTCAGACCATCCGGGAGGACCGACGCGTTCACGTACACGCTGCCGCCGTCCTCGCTGGTGATGAAGCCGAAGCCCTTCTCCACATCAAAGAACTTCACCTTGCCGTTGGGCACGCTGATCCTCGTTCCATCTCGCGGGTCATTCGATCCCGTCCAGTCTACCCGGCACGGTCCACACACGGTGAGCGGGTACCTGCCGCATCACAGTCAACGTCGGCACCGGCAGCTGAGCGGCCTCCAGCAGTGCACGCAGGATCTGCGCGGTGAAGCCCCACACGAACGCGTCGTCCTCCGGATCATCAGGGTCCAGCGGCAGATCCCAGCCGATGCCGAAATCCCGCTCCCCCACCAGGGCGCGCACCGTCACCGCCGGATCCGTCAGGGATCCGGGGCCGGTGAGCGGCACAGACAGCACCCGATGCACCTCCGCCGTCTGCAGTCTCAGCTGCGGCAGCCGCGGCAGCCATGCCACCACCGGCACCACCTGGATGCCGCGCAGGGCGAGCTCCATCGCGGGCAGCTGGCCGAGCACGGCGGGCGCGGCCGGATCCAGACCCACTTCCTCACAAGCTTCCCGCAGGGCGGTGGCGCGCGGGCTCACCTCACCGGGGTCGCACCTCCCGCCGGGCAGGGCGAACTGGGCGGGCTGGGAGCGCAGTGTGTGGGCCCGTTCCTGCAGCAGCAGCTGAGCCGTTTCGCGGCTGTTGCCGGTGATCAGCGCGAGCACTGCGGACTGATCGCCCGGGGCGCTGGCGCTGCTGTTCCCGACGCCCGGCGCATCCCAGCAGCGGATCGGCTCCAGTCGCCGAGCCAGGTCAGCAAACCATCCGGGAACCGTGTTCATCAGGGAGCGGTGCCCGTCGTGATACCGGCTGAGGGGCAGGCGTCTGCCAGCGGGCAGGACCCACAGTCCGGGCGGCGGGCCGAGCACACGCGGCGGCCGTGCAGGATCAGCTGGTGGCTGAGCCGGGTAAGATCTGTGGGGCCGATCTCTGCTGCGGCGGCGTCCACGCGCTCCACCACGTCCTTTTCAATCCGCAGCGGGGAGCTGGCCTGCGACCAGCCGAAGCGGCGGGTGAGCCGGCCCACGTGCGTGTCCACCGTGAGCAGGGAGGCCCCGAACCAGTTCCCCCGCACCACATGCGCGGTTTTCCGGCCCACTCCGGGAAGGGCTTCCAGCGCCGCCTGATCGTTCGGCACCTGCCCGTCATGCTCCTGGAGCAGCTGCTGAGACAGTCCGATCACCTGACCAGCCCGGCGCGCGCCCATGCCGAGCGGGTGGAGCACCGCCCGGACCTCCTCCGGGTCAGCCTGCGCCATGGCATGCGGATCCGGCCAGCGGCGGAACAGTTCAGGAGTGGTCTGGTTGACGCGCACGTCCGTGGTCTGCGCGGACAGCACGGTGGCGATCAGCAGCTCGAATGCCGTGGTGAAGTCCAGCTCGCAGGCCGCCGAGGGATACAGCTCTTCCATAGCGGCGCGCACGCGCTGGATGCTCAGCGGTTTCTTCACTGCTTCTGCTCCTTCCGCTTCTCCCCGAGCCCAGGGAAAAGCGGTAGCCTGTGAGATGTAACGGATTTGACGACGCTCAGGAGAGACTTCACCGTGGACGAAAACATCGTACGCTCAGCGCCCCTGTTCGCCGCTCTCGACGATGACGGCAAGCAGGCCGTCCTCGATTCGATGACGCAGGAGGATTACCACCGCGGGTCAGTGGTGTTCCGCGAGGGCGACCAGGGCGACCGCCTGTTCATCATCGGCTCCGGCAAGGTGAAGGTGGGGCACGCGTCGGGCGATGGCCGCGAGAATCTGCTGGCTGTTCTGGGCCCGGGCGAAACCCTCGGTGAGCTGTCCCTGTTCGATCCGGCTCCGCGGAACGCCACTGCCACCGCGGTTGCCGAGTCCACCCTGTACTCGCTGACCCAGCAGGATCTGTACCGTGTGCTCGCGCAGCGTCCCGAGGTGGCTCGCCACCTGCTCGCGTCGCTGGCCCGCCGCCTGCGCAAAACCAACGAGTCTCTTGCGGACCTGGTATTCGCTGATGTGCCGGGCCGCGTGGCGAAGAACCTGCTGGATCTGGCGCAGCGCTTCGGCCGTCAGACCGATGACGGCATCATGGTGTCCCATGGCCTCACCCAGGAGGAGCTTGCTCAGCTGGTGGGCGCCTCCCGTGAAACCGTGAACAAGGCGCTTGCGGACTTCGCCTCCCGCTCCTGGATCCGCCTGGAGGCTCGCGCCGTTCTGTTGATCGACATCGAGCGGCTGCGCCGCCGCGCTCGCTGATCTCCTCACGCGCACACTGAAACGCCCCGCACCAGGAAGTGATCTGGTCGGGGCGTTTCACCGTCGGCGGTGCAGGCGCATGGCTCAGGTGGGCCGGCGCAGTCAGACCCGCTCCTGTTCGGTGAGATACGCGAGGGTGGCGCGAACGGTGTACGTCGCCGCCTGCCGCAGCGCGTCCCGGTCCGCAGCCGGCGCGGCCGCAAGCTGCTGGCCATACACGGTGTCCACGATCTTCGTGATCTGCAGGGTGCCACGCTCACGCAGCGCTCGCACCTCATCAATGCGCCGACGTCGATGCGCAAGCTGATGCTCGATCGCCTCATGCACCGCGTGCGGGCCGTCGATCTCATTGCCGTGACCGGGGTGAAGCGAAGCGATGCTGCCATCCAGCGCCATCACGCGCAGCACCTCAAGGGACTGCAGAAGGTCGGCGAGGGAGCCGTCCGGCATGATGACTGTGGAACTGCCGTCACCAAGCAGCAGATCTCCGGTGAGCAGGCGGCCGCCCTCCACCAGGATGCTCAGTCCGTCCCCGGTGTGCCCGGGAGTGTGAATGATCTCCGCGGCGCGCTCGCCTCCGGCAGCCAGCTCACTCGGCGGTGTGGCGGCACCAGGCACCAGACCGGGGTCAGCAGCCCACAGGGGCACGGTGTGGCCGGTGGCGGTGGACAGGGCCCGGCGGATCACTCCGATGCCGTCCGTGTGGTCGCTGTGATGGTGAGTGGCGATGATGCCGCCCACGGCGCGAACTCCGGTGGCAACCACCTGATCCACCACCGCCTGCGCATGGGCGCGATCGCGGGGCCCGGGGTCCACGATCCAGGCGGTGGTGGCCGAAGCGATCACATAGGTATTGGTGCCGCGAAGAGTCATCGGGCCCGCGTTGGCGGCGGGAACACGATGAACGGCAACGGTCACCGGAACTCCGCGATGATGTCCACCTCAACCGGAACGTTCAACGGCAGAGCCGCCACACCGACGGCAGCGCGGGCGTGCGTTCCAGCGTCCTGGAACGCCTCTGCAAGCAGCTCGGAGACGCCGTTGACGACGGCGGGCTGACCAAAGAAGTCCGGCATGCTCGACACGTAGCCGGTCACCTTGACGATGCGGGTGATGCGGTCCAGGTCGCCGATCTCCGCCTTGATCGCGGCAAGCGCGTTCAAGCCGGCGATCTGCGCGAGGTTCTTCGCCTCATCAGGATCCACCACGTCAGGATCCTCCACGTTGCCCACGCGGCCCTGGATCGGAACCTCACCGTTCACCAACGGCAGCTGTCCGGAGGTGTAGACGTGCTGACCGGAGACGACCGCCGGCACATAGGCAGCCACGGGAGCTGCGACCGCGGGCAGGCTCAGGCCCATCTCCTGCAGGCGCTGTTCAACTGCGCTCACTGGTCACCTCCGAGGATCGGGCGCTTGAAATAGGCAACAAGGGAGCCGGGACCCTGAGGACCTTCGATGACCTGGACGAGCTCCCAGCCGTCAGAGCCGAAGTTATCGAGGATCGCCTTGGTGTTATGGATGAGCAGAGGAGTGGTCAGATACTCCCATGTGGTGTGTGCAGTCATGCCCCTAGGCTACGCGGTTTTGCGCGGTGTGGACTGAAGGACCTCCAGCCAGTCGTCCACGCTCGGGTGCGTGCGGAGCAGGCGGCGGCGTTCGCGCTCTGTCATGCCTCCCCAAACGCCGAACTCGATGCGATTGTTGAGCGCGTCGGCCAAACAGAGTTCGAGGACGGGGCATCCACGGCACAGCAGCTTCGCCTTCTGCTGCTGCGCTCCCTGAACGAAGAAGTCCTCCGGGTCCTGTTTTGTGCATGCACCCCGGCTTGCCCAGTGCAATCCGTCCACGCTCTCCCGGATGGTGGTCACCGTCACCCCAATGCTCCTTTGCACTCGGCACTGCTCCCAATGTGAGCCACATCCTAGTGCCACATGCAGAGAGTTCCCAACTTGCGCTCGGTTTGCGCTCAAGGAAAGCCGGGGGCGGCCATCCAGGCCCGGCCGGCGGTCACGCTGGGGACTGAGCTCACCGGCGGCGGCTGAGCCCGGCCGATGGTGATGATCACGGCGCTGCCCTAGTAGTGCCGGGCCGCAGTAGGTACTCTGGTCGCTATGGCCGATTCCCGTGCTGCTTCCTCGCGCCCCGCCGCTGCGTCTGCTCCCGCATCGGCGGTGCAGACGCTGTCCCTGCTCGGCGCAATGCTCGCCGTGTGCGCGTTCGCGGGCGTGCTCATGGCCGCATTCTTCCTGCCTGCGGTTACCTTCGCCTCGAGCGTGGCCAAGGACGGCGCCTCCATGTTCGAATCGCTGCCGAGCGAGCTCGAAGTGGAACCGCTGAATGAGGCGTCCCACATCCTGGCTGCTGACGGCAGTCTGCTGGCCACCTTCTACTCACAGAACCGCATCATGGTTCCGCTGGATCAGATCTCACCGAACCTGCAGCACGCGGTGATCGCGGTGGAAGACCGACGCTTCTATGAGCACAACGGCGTGGACCTGCAGGGAACGGCGCGCGCGCTCGCGTCGAACGCCAGCGGCGCCGACACCCAGGGAGCCTCCACTCTCACCCAGCAGTACGTGAAGAACGCGCTGCTCGCCGATGCTGTTCAGCGCAATGACAAACAGGCGATTCAGGACGCCACCGCACCCACTTACCTGCGCAAGCTGAAGGAAGCGAAGCTCGCCATCTCCGTGGAGCGGCAATGGTCCAAGGATGAGATCCTCAACGGCTACCTCAACGTGGCGCAGTTCGGACCGTCACAGTACGGGGTGGAGACCGCCTCCCAGCACTACTTCTCCAAGAGCGCCAAGGACGTGAACCCGGGCGAGGCCGCGCTGCTTGCCGGCATCACGAATGCGCCGAACATGTACGACCCGGTCACCAACCCTGACCGGGCGGAGAGTCGGCGCAACGAAGTGCTCAGCAAGATGAAGTCCGAGGGCTACATCAGCGCAGAGGAGTACGAGAAATACTCCACGCAGCCCGTGAAGGACATGCTCAAGGTCAAGAATGTGACCGCCGGCTGCGCAGACGCCCGCGGTTCGGGCTTCTTCTGCGACTACGTCACCCGCTCGCTGCTCAGCGACCCCGCCTTCGGCAAGACCCCGGAAGAGCGTCAGAAGAAGCTGTACGGCGGCGGCCTCACCATCCGCACCACCCTGGACCCCGGCAAGCAGAAGGCTGCCGAGGAGATCCTCAACCGCCGGGTGCCCGCCGCGGAGTCGCACGGCTTCGGCCACACGATCGTGACCGTCGAGCCGGGCAGCGGCAAGATCCTGGTGATGGCGCAGAACCGCACCTTCAACCCGCATCAGGATGCGGGACCGGGCGAGACCGCGCTCAACTTCAACGTGCCGAAGGCACTGGGGGGCGGCAACGGATTCCCGGTGGGCTCCACGTTCAAACCCCTGGTGTTGGCCACCTACCTGAAGAACGGCGGCTCCATCTGGGACACCGTGGCCACCAACCGGGAGACCTTCACCTCCTTCCCCGCGCACTGCCTGGACGGGGGCCGGTGGTTCGAGTCAACCGGCTGGAACCCTGACAACGCCGTGTCCATCTCACTGCCGCCTACTCAGACGGTTTTGGATGCGACGAAGTTCTCCGTGAACACCTCCTATGCGAGGATCGCGCAGCGGGCTGATCTCTGCACGATTGCGGAGACCTCGCGGGAGATGGGAGTCACCCCTGCCTATATCGATATGCAGCAGGAGAAGAACCAGAAGCTGTCCGTTCGGGACATGTACGGGCAGACCCTCTCTCCGTCTGTGCTCGCGCTCGGTGAGCTGAACATCTCCGCGCTGGACATGGCGGCGGCCTATGCAACCTTCCCTGCCGGCGGCACCTACTGCACACCGACCGCGATCACCTCCGTGACCGGCCGCGATGACAAGGAGATGCCCTTCACGAAGGGCCAATGTAAGAAGGTGCTGGAGCCCGATGTGGCTGATGCCATGACCTGGACGCTCCAGCAGGACCTCTCCGACCCGAAGGCCACCGGCAAGGGCATGGTTATTCCGGGTCATGACGCGGGCGGCAAGACCGGCACCTCCGGCAGCCAGTACCACACCTGGTACGTGGGCTTCACCCGCCAGATGTCCACTGCGGTGTGGTTCGGCAACCCGACCTCCGACGTGCGCCCCGGCGGGTTCCAGGTGGACGGCCGCTACCTTGCACGCGGCCACGTATGGGGGAACACGGTTGCCCTGCCCACCTGGCATGAGTACATGACCCGAGCTCACGAAGGCCTGCCCAACCAGCCCTTCCCCGGCGAGCCCCAACGGCCCAGCAGCGCGGAGAAGAAGCAGGACGAACAGCAGCGCAAGCAGCAGGAAGACCAGGTCAAGAAGCAGTCCAAGCGCTCCAAGGGCGGCGGCAAGCCCACTGACGAGAATCAGGACGACGACACAGGCGAGGGCGGTGACTGACAGTGGCATCACGCTGGCGGACTGCCGCCCTGACCGCTGGCGCGGCGGCATTCGCTGTGGCCGCTGGCGCCCACGTGTGGGCTCGGCACATCGAGCCCACCATGTTTCGCCTGCGGGAGGTGGATCTGGATATCCTGCCGGCAGGCGCGGGGCGGGTGCGGATCCTGCACATCTCCGACGCGCACCTCATGCCGGACCAGACTCGCAAGCTCGAGTTCATCTCCATGCTCGGCGCCCTGCGCCCGGACTTCGTGGTCAACACCGGGGACAATGTTGCCGCTGAAACGGCCATCCACCCACTGCTGGATGCGCTCTCACCGCTGCTGCAGCGACCCGGGGCGTTCGTGCTCGGCTCCAATGACAAATATGCCGCCGGCAAACGCAACCTCTTCCGCTACCTCCTGAAGGATCCGCGCCACGAGGACGGCCCCAAAGATCCAGAGCTCCCCACCGAACGACTGGTGGAGGCGTTCACATCAGCCGGGTGGTTCGATGCGGACAATCGCCGGGGCACGATCGCAGCAGCGGGCGTGGACATCGACATCGTGGGCGTGGATGATCCGCACCTGGATCACGACGAGTACCCGCCGTTGACGGAGTCCTCCTACACCGAAACAGCACCCGGCCGTCCCCGGCTGCGGCTGGGCATTGTGCACGCGCCCTACCAGCGAGTGCTCTCCGCAATGGTGAGCGAAGGCTGCGATCTGATCCTGGCCGGGCATACGCACGGCGGGCAGCTGGCGCTGCCATTCATCGGCGCGCTGGTCACCAACTGCGACCTGCCGCGTACCCAGGCGAAGGGCGTCTCCTGGCATAGCGGGGTTCCGCTGCACGTGAGCGGCGGGCTCGGCGCTAACCCGTTCCACAACATGCGCACGGCGAACCCGCCGGAAGCCACGCTGATCACGCTGCGCGAGCGGCGCTGAGTCTGCGCGGCACAAAGGGCGTGTGAGATGCCACGCCTTGTCGGGAGGGATTTCGCCAAGCCGGATCACCGCCGCTATAGTTGAGTGGGTCCGCTTCGGCGGTCCGATCCTCTCGGGGTGTGGCGCAGCTTGGTAGCGCGCTTCGTTCGGGACGAAGAGGTCGCAGGTTCAAATCCTGTCACCCCGACCATGCAGAAAGGGCCCCTCCGGCACAGTGCCGGAGGGGCCCTTCCCCATGCCGACCCGCCCCAAAAGATCCACGACCGCTCACGAATCGGCATCGGACGGGCTTTCCCAGCCTCCGAATGCAGCCGATAAACAGCGCAGCACCAAGGCCGAATAGCCGCTCCGCATTAATCCAACTCATTGCCACCAACAGCGATTCACTAATTCCTTGTATCGGCTCGCAATAAATCGTCTTTTCAATCCCGGGTCTGCCGGCAACCCGGATAGCTCCCCAGGCAGCACCCCAGATCAGCCTTGCATGCATGTAATTACACGCGTGTAATTCAATGCATGTTATTTCATGCCGAGTGGCGCACAACTCGTCTTGTGAGACGCCTAGGCAAAGCCTTGGTAAAACCTGAGGGCAAAGGGGTACTCCCCTGCCGTTTCAGCGAAACACAGGCCTACAGTGGCATGAGGGCGTCTCACACGCGTCCCACCAGCCTCGCCGCGTTCCCGTCACCGGAGCTGGTCTTCCTCGACTCCCCTGTGACGGGCGCACACAGTGCATTCGCGGAGGAGAAAGAGAATCAATGGTTCGCAATCAGCGCCGCGGCACTCACCGTGCCGAAGGCCCCGCGGTCATCGACTACCGCGGCCTGATCTCCCCGTTGGCCAAAAGCGCTTCCGGCTTCGCTGCGGTCACTGCCGTAGCCGCTACCACCGCAACTGGAATCGGCATCACCGAAGCGTCAGCAGTTCAGCCGGCGGCCCGTGCCAAGGCACCGGCTGCGAAGGCGCCAACCGCGCCTGCACCCACCATCACGGTTCCCACCGCTCGCACCTCCTGGACGTCCCTGCTCCGCTACGGCTCGCGCGGCTCCAATGTGCGGGCTCTGCAGACCATGCTGAACCAGGCCGGTGCGAACATCCGTGTGGACGGCATCTACGGCCCCGCCACCCGCAACGCCGTCCGCAGCCTGCAGACCGCTGCCGGCATCTCCGTTGACGGCGTCGTCGGCCGGGATACCCGCGCGGCACTGAACCGCGGTGTGACGATCGGCGGCTCCTCCCCGTCGGCTGCTCCGGCAACGTCCGTGGGGCGCCTGCCGCTGCTCAGGTCTGGTTCGCGCGGCGGCAACGTCCGCGTGCTGCAGTCGGCGCTGAACGCGTCGGGCGCCAACATCCGAGTGGACGGCATCTACGGCCCCGCCACCCGCAATGCTGTGCGGGACCTGCAGCGCTCCGCCGGCATCGCCGTTGATGGTGTGGCCGGCCGTGATACGCGCACCGCGCTCGCGAACGGTGCGCGGATCTCCCGGTCCGCTCCGACTGCTCCCCGGTCCGCTCCGGTGTCCTCCGGCAATGCCAGTGACGCCTCGATCGTGGCGGCTGCCGAGCGCTACGTGGGCACCCCGTATGTGTGGGGCGGCAGCAGCCCGTCCGGTGTGGACTGCTCAGGCCTGGTTCGTCTGGTGTACAGCCAGCACGGCATCTCTGCCCCGCGCACTGCGAAGCAGCTGGCGTTCAGCGGCCGGAAGATCTCCCGTTCGGAGGCTCGTCCCGGTGACCTTGTGGTGTTCACCGCGAACAACTACGGACATGTGGGCATTTACATCGGCAACGGCCAGATCATCGATGCCGGCTCCAGCAAGGGACGCGTGGTGAAGCGCAGCATCTGGAGCTCCAACCACATCTTCGTCACCTACCGCTGAGATCAGCTGGCGGTTCGACTCTGACGACGCGTTCGTCACAGGGAAGAGAGTCGAAGCACCGCATCTCAGTTCGGGGCGGCTCCGTTCACGGGGCCGCCCCATTTTCCATCTCATGCCAGCATCGGGTGCCAGACTGAGCGCATGAACATCGACCATGCTCCTCTGCCGCTGCTGCCGGATCCCGTCTCCGTGCTCACCTCCGAAGGATTCTGGGAGACCACGGACCCCTGGGGTGAGGTCTCAATCGGCGTCAACGCTGACCTGGGGCCCACTGAGTACTCCGTGAGCGTGGGCGCCCAGGGCGCGGCGATCAGCGCGGGCAGCGAAGCCGCGTTGGCGGACGGTCGCAATATATTCTCTCAGCTGGTGCTGCTGTCTCAGGCCGCCGGTGCTGACCGGCGCGGAGACACGCCGGCGCCGGAGACCGGTGAGGATGCCCCCGCCGCTGGCAGCAGCGCAGTGACCGAGACCAGTCTGAATGAGGCGGTGCGCATTCCGCGCGTGATCATCTCGGATGCGCCCGCCCGTGCCTGGCGCGGTGTCATGATCGACGTGGTCTCCCACTTCCTCACCGTTGAGGAGCTCAAGCCGATCATCGAAGCAATGGCCGTGTACCGGTTGAATGTGCTGCACCTGCACCTTACCGGCGATGCGGGCTGGCGCCTGGAGATCCAGGGGTACCCGAAGCTCACGGAGGTGGGTGCATGGCGGGGTGATATCGGCTCCACCCGCCACGGCGGCTTCTACACCCAAGATGAGTTCCGCGAGCTCGTCGCATTCGCGGACCAGATGGGCGTGCAGATCGTTCCGGAGATCAGCCTTCCCGGTCATATGCGTGCCGCTGTGGCCGCATACCCGGAGATCGGGAACGCCCCGCAGCGCACGGTGACCGTAGCGGAAAGCACAGACTCCCAGCCCTCAGATGTGACCCTGGGCCTTGGCGACGCGGGCCTGGTGTTCCTGCGAGATGTTCTCTCGCAGACGGCGTCACTGACGAGCGCACCGTTCATCCACATCGGCGGGGACGAAGTGTCCCTGGTGGAGTGGGAGACGAGCGCCGAAGCACGCGCCCGCATGGATGAATGGGGGGCGGAGCGGGTCATCGAGATCCCGGGCCGGATCACGGCCCTTGCCGCGGACATCCTCTCCGAGCATGGCAAGCGGGTGGTGGTGTGGGAGGACGCTGTGATGTCCCACCTGCCCGAGGACCTGTCTCTTGTGGTGATGTGCCGCCGGGGCGGAGAGAGCCTGGAGCGCGTTCTGGAGCGCGGTTTCGCCGCGGTGGTGGCAACGGACAGTGAGCTGGGGCTGCATCACCCGCAGGCGCTGTTCGGGGAGCCGGAAGCGGTGGACCGCTCCCCTGTCACCGTCAAAAGCATTGCGCGGGCCCAGCTGCTTCCGGAGTCCACCCACAATCAGCATCTGGTGATCGGCGGGGAAGCTCTGCTGTTCACCCACCATGTGGACAGCGCGGCTGCAGCCCAGTACCTGCTGTTCCCGCGCCTGCTGGCAGTGGCGGAGCGGCTATGGGGACCAACCCAGGATCAGCTCGATCTGCGAGAGCTGCAGGACCGGATCGCACAGCATGCACGCGTTCTGGATCTGCTGCATCTCACCCACCGGGAGCGCTGAACCGGCCGGGCGGCACCGTTCAGCTCCTTCCCGGGGATCAGCGGCGACGCAGCAGGGGCCTGCCGGTTTCCATCTGCGCTCCCACCCACAGCGTCACCACACCGGTGAACACGAGCACACCGGTTAGGGACATGTATACGGCGAACATGCTGGAGGAGCCCGGACGGATCCCGGCGAGCAGGGCGTTCACACCGGTCTCGTCGCTGCCGGTGCTCGCCGCCGCGGCAAGCTCCTCATCAACGGTGACCACCGCAACCGCGGAGGAGCGCACACCGGTGGAATCCTCCACGCTGTAACGGACCGGGGAGGCGCGGCCGCTAAAGCCCTCCACCGGCGTGAATGTGACACCGCCTGCGGGAGAGACCGCCCAGGTGCCTTCGTCCGGGATCACCAGCTTCGTGCCGCGCCCCTCATCCAGGTCCTTCAGATTCGTGGCGAGATTGCTGCGCAGCTGGATCGAGCCCGCATTCAGCGGATTCGAGGCACTGGCGGGGGTGTCATTGGCCAGCACGTCAACGGTGACCGGGCCTGAGGAGTTCACGTTGATGTCATCGTCCCGCAGGATCGGCACCCGGTCCGCATAGCGCAGCTCGATCGTGCTCGAAACAGTGTTGTTCGCGTAGCGGCCGTCCACGGTAAACACCACCGGGTCCGGTGAGCCGCGCAGGGACGGGTCGGGGGCGAAGGTCACCGTGGAGTGTGTGCGGTCCACCACCCACTGTCCCTGACCTGGCACGGTGAGGGTGCCGCCGTCATCGCTGACCACGGTGCCAGCCGGCAGCCCATCAGTGGTGAGGCGAAGGGACAGCGGCTGCACGTGGACGGAGCCGGCGAGCGGACTGAGCACGGCCGAGTCGCCGGTGCGCTGCGTGGCAGTAGTGGGGCTGACCAGCGGGTAGCCCACCATCATCGGAGCCACGGAGCTTGTATGACCCGCCGCGTCCTTCCCGCGGATGCCCATCGGGGATACAGCGGTGATGCTCGGGGACATCGGGGTGAAGGTGAGCGTGCCTTCGGTGCGGTCCAACTCCCAGCTGCCCTGATCCTCCACGGTGGCGCGGTCCCGTGCCTCGTTCATGGACACCTCGCCCCCGGTCACCGGCTCCACCAGCTCCAGGGTGGACATGTCGATGCTCTGAGCGTGAGCACGCAGATCGAACACCACCGGCTCCCCGTACACCGCGCTCTCCACCAGGCTCGGCAGAACCGGTGTCACGATCTGCACCTGGCCGGGCGGCAGGGCCGCGCCATGCATATCCTCAGCCATGATCGTGACCGTGGTGGGCGGTGCGCCAAGCCGCTGCCGCGCCGGGGTGAATGTGATGAGCTGGCCGCTGCGGTCGATCTCCCAGGTTCCCTCATCGGGAACGATGAGGCGGCGCCCATCCGCGCTGAGCACGGTCCCGCCGGGGGCCTGCTCCAGGTTGAATCGCACAGTGGACATATCCACGAGCTCCGGATCCGCTCGCAGGCGCACCTTCACCGATTCGCCTTCGGATTCCGAGACCTGTTTCAGGGGCAGGTACGGGTACACCACGGTCAGCTCCGTGGGTGCGGAGTCACCGCCGTCCTTGCGGGTCAGCTGGATGGCCACGGTCTGCGGGGCGCCACTGTTGCGCTCCCCGGGCGTGAACGTCACGTCCGTTCCGCGGATGGTCCAGACGCCTTCGCCGGCTGCTTCATACCGGGTTGTGCCATCCCCGAACCGGAGGGTGCTCAGGTCATAGGCGGATGCGTCCTCCTCCGTCAGCAGGGCTGCGATGTCAAAGACCGCTTCAGTGTGCTGCTGGGGGGCCTTCACCTCGGTGCTGGTGAGCGGGATCGGCTCCTCCATCCCCGTGCTCGCAGGAGCCGCCATGCCCGATGGGCAGGTGCCGCTCTGACCGGCAACTGAGGCTGCCTCCGCGGTGAGCTGCTGCGCAGCCACCGGTGTGAGGGAACCGCTGAGCGCCAGCAGCGCCGCGGCGGCAAGAGCCGCTGCGGTGCGCAGACGCTGGCGGAGATCAGGCATCGGCCGGCACGAATTCGATGGGGGACACGGAGGAGAATCGGTCCTCACTGATCGCAACCACTCCCACACCGCCGATGAACGGGGCGAGCGCCTGCGGGCTCTTGCCCGGGTTCGCAAGGATCACTTGGAAGCCGAAGTGGCGGAAGGATTCCATCGCGGCCGTGATGAACTTGCCCGCGCCCTTGGAGAAGGCCTCGTCGATGATGATCGGTGCATACGCCGGAACATCGTGGCCGGTGCCGGCCAGCTGATACCGCAGCGCTGCTGCCAGGCAGAACGTGGTGAGCCGCTCGTTCTGGCCACCGGAAAGCGGGCCGCCGGACTGGTGCGCGTGCACCACCGTGCCCAGCTCATCCACCTCTTCAGCGTGGAAGTGGACGTGGCGGCGCACATCGAGGATCACCCGGGAGGCGAGATCGTCTTTGGTGCGGGCGCGGGTGATGATGTCCATCAGATGCTGCAGCGCCAGGAACCGCTCTTCGGCGAGCTCCCGATCCAGCGACAGGTCATTCTCCACAGTCGAGGACACCGCCGAGTTCAGGGCGCGTTTGAACTCGTCGAGCGCCGCCAGGTGAACGGGCCGCATGGACAGCTGCAGGTACCGTCCACGATGAAACTCCACCTGGGCGAGCAGCTCGTTGATCTTCTCCAGGCGCTTGCGGATCTGCGCGGGCTCACGGGCAATGGCGGTGGCCAGCGCCTGCACATCCCCGAGGGTGTTGCCGGTGAAGAATGCGAAGAAGCGCTCTTCCACCTCCGGCAGCTTCTCCTCTTCGATCTGCTGGAGGATCGCCAGGAAGTCGCCGGCCGCGTCGAGCGAGGTGTCCGTGTCCGCGCCCTCCATGGGCCACCGACGGGCAAACTCGCGCATGGAGGCGCGCATATCCTCCTCCGCCCGGGACTGCTGTTTGGTGAGGGCAACGAGCTCCGCATCCAGGGTGGCGGCGGCGTCCTTCGTCACCCGGTCGATCGTGCTCAGCAGCAGGGTGGGTGCGATCGCATGGAACCGCTGTTCCAGGTCGGCGCGGGTCTCCTCGGAAAGCGCCCGGGTGTGGAGGCGCTCCTGCTCCTGCGCCTGGCGCTCGGCCGCCTGGTCGAGCTGTTGATTAGTGCGGCCCAGCTGGCCCACGATGTCCAGCAGCTCCTCATCACCCTCAGTGATGGCCTGCTCCACCTGGCTGATCTGCTCGGCGAGCTGAGTAAGGGCGCTGGAGCCGTCTTCTGCCGCAGAGACCATGTCCATGAGGTTCTGGATGCGGCGCGCCACAGACGCGGCGTCGATATCGTCCCAGGTCACGGCCTGCACACCCTGCAGGGCGAACAGCTTCTCGCGACGCTGCTCCGCGGCGCGGGCCAAGTCTTTGCGGCGAGCCTGCGCCTCGAACAGGGCCTGCTCCGCGCGGGTGCGCTCTTGCTCGAACACCGTGCGCTTCGCCCGGTTATCAAATCCGAGCACCCACTGGGAGCGGTCATTGATCTGCCGGTCCGTGTTCTTTTCGTGCCGGGTGGCAGAGTGCTTGATCTGCCCGGATCTGAGCACGGCACGGGGCAGACGAGTGAACTCCTCAAGGGAGTCCGCGCACGCATAGTCCATGCGGGAAGCGATCTCGTTGGCGAGCCAGTGAGCGAACTCGCCGGGCTTCACCTCGATCTTCGCGCCGAGCGTGCCGTCAGCGGGGGTGCGCTCCACCTGCCGGTGATCCGTGTTGATGCGGTTGTAGGACACCCGCCGGCGCAGCTTCATCTGGTCAATCTCCGCCGCAAACCGGCGGTAGACGCGCTCCGGAACAAGGATCGACCGGGCAAGCCCGCGCAGCGCCTGCTCAGCGGCCGCAGTCCATTCCTCTTCGCCGGCTCGCACCTGCAGCAGCTCCGCAGCAAAGGGCAGGTCAGTGGGAGCTGCGCCGATCCGTCCCGCCAGCGCATCCCGCAGGGCGATGTCCTCCGAATGGAGGTTCGAGGCCCGCGAGGAAAGGGAGGCGAGCTCCTGTTTCGTTTCCGCCAGCGCCTTCTCATGCTCGCGCACGCGCGCTTCGGCTTCCCACTGTTCCTGGGCTTCGCCCTGCTCGGCCTGTTCAAGCTCCCCGCGCAGCTGCGCCACATCACGCTGCAGGGCAAGGAACATGTCCTCGTCGGCGGGGCTGGTGAGGCTGAGAGTGGCAAGCTGGCTGGAGAACTCGGTGGCGCGCTCCTTGCGGCGGTCGCGCTCCACCTCAAGACCCGCGATCTGCTTCTTCCACGTGTCGATCTCTCCGCCGCCGGCGTGTCTGCGCTGTTCTTTCAGCTGCGCAAGATCTTCACGGGCGTCGGCCACATCCTGGGACACACGGTTACGGTGAGCGGTGAGGCGGTCGTGCTCGGCGTGGAGCTTCTCCGTCTCCTCCGCGAGCAGGCGCACCGTGTGCTCTGCAGCAAAAGCGTCGATGTCCTCGCGGCGGTCCACCAGGGCCGCGCCCCGCTCCTGCGTATCAGTCCAGGTGCTGGTCGCTTCGCGCAGCACCCGCAGCACATCGCGCTGCTCACGCGCGGTCACCAGGGCCGTGTACACCTCGGACAGGTTCTGAAAGTTGGCGAGCGCCTGGTCGGCAAGGTCGAAGGTGCGCGGCTCGTCCAGCATGTAGTCGCGCAGCAGCGCATTGATGTCCCCGAGCTCTTTTGCGGACTGGATCTTATGCAGCAGGCTGAGCGCTTTCTCATCCGGAATGCCCAGCAACTGGGAAAAACGCGCCCGGTAGTCGCGAAACTGGCGGAACACCTCGGTGCCGTCGAGGGTTTTCTCGAGCGCGCGGCCTTCAATCGCCGTGGTGACGAAGGGGCGCAGGTCCTTTTCGTCATAGGGCCGATCCGCGATGACGTACAGGCTCTTGACGTCTGCGTCGGAGGTGTGGCCGGCCTGCAGCAGCAGCATGCGGGTGAGCTGAACAGTGTCACCGTAACCGTTCCCGTAGCGGAGCGTGATCACGCTGAGCGTGCTGGAGTCGCGCAGCACTTCCTGGGTGAACTCGCCGGTGTCTGCCGCGTAATGCATGGCCCATGCGCCGCGCACGTAGGAGGCGATGGTGCGGCGGTTCTTGGAGTGACGGGGGCCCGCGTCGGAAGCGGCGGCGTTGAAGTGGAGGCTGCGCGGCGGGGTGAGCAGCGCTGAGATCGCGTCCAACAGGGTTGATTTTCCGGTGCCGGGACCGCCGGTGAGGAAGAAGCCCTTGGTGGAGATGGCAAGGTCGTGGGTGCCGTGGAAAGTGCCCCAGTTGCTCAGCTGAACATGGGTGAGGCGCCACTGGCCCGGATGGGGATGATCGGGGTCGGTCGGGGTGCGCTCGGCGGCGGCTTCCGACGCGTTCTCATCTGCGAACAGGGCGCTGTGGAGCTGGGCGCTTGCGGTCATCACGGGGTTTCGGTCTCCTCAGTGCTGTCACTCGCCCCGGTGCTGTCACTCGTCCCGGTGCTGGCAGTCGCCTCGGTGCTGGCGGTCGCCCCGGTGCTGTCACTCGCCTCAGTGCTGTCGGCATCCAGACGTACGGCGTCCACATCCATGCCGGTGCTGGCGCGGAACAGGTCGATGAACTCCCGGGCGGTATCCGGAGTGATCATAAGCTTGAGCACCGGGGATACCTCGAACGCATCACCCTGCTCTTCCAGGAGGCCGGCCCGCTGCAGCTTGTGGATGGAGGCTCGGATCTCCTTGGCGAAGCCCGCTTCATCTGTGGAGTCGGTGCGGCGGTAGGCGGCAAGGCTGGAGACCAGCTCAGCATCGTTGACCACGGCCCGCTGACCGCGGGATGCCTGGGTGAGCAGGTGCTGGCGGAGGATGAGCAACAGCACCGAGTCCAGCCGGTTGAGGCCGGTCAGGCGGCGCAGCAGCTTCGGGGCATCCGGGTCGGACTCGGACTGGCGTACGAACGCCACCTGAGCATCATCATCGATCACGAGCTCAAGAAACATGTCCGCAAGCCGATTCTCAATCGCGGTGCGGTCCCGCAGCAGCTGCCCGTAGCGTGCAGTGTCTTTGCGGCCATCCAGGTAAGGCCCCTGGAGGAGCGCAACGAGCACGCGCCGGGAATCCTCCACGAGCGCGCCGCCGCTGCTGCCTGCGCTCTCGGTGGCCTCATTGTCCTCGAGGTCCCAGTCTGCAAGCGCGGCCGCGCTGAGATCTGCGTGTTCGCTCATGCTCGCTCCCGTGTGCTCTCCGATCCTCCGCACCAGCCTACCGGCCAGCTCAGGTCTGCCTGGAATCCTCAGGCCTGTCTGGACTCATTGTGGATACCCTCTCAGCGGCAGCAGCACCGTATGCTGAGCGGGCACTCTACTCGCCCGCTTTTGATGAAAGGCATCCATGAGCGCCCCTCCCCATCCGGACCCGTCCGGATTCTCCGCCTACCCGTCCGGCTCCTTCGGAGCGCAGCCTGCTCCGAACGGACAGGTCGACTCCCGTTCAGCGCGCACCACCCGCACGCTTGCACTGGTGGCGCTGATCCTCAGTGCGCTTGTGCTGACCTCTCTGCTGGCGCGATTCTTATGCACATTGCTTGTCCAGTTCACCATCACCAGCGTCCCAGCGCAGCAGGCTGTTCTGGCCGTGATCAACGTGGTGTACCTGGTGACCATTGCGATAACGTTCGCTGTGATCGTTCTGGACATCATCCTCATGGTCCGAGCACGCGGAAAGGTCCGCACCGGCGCGCTGATCTCACTGCTGTTCATTGCGGGCGGCTTCGTCATCGGGGGCATCAACCGGGTGATCATCATGGTCGCCGCGACTGTCAACGCGGACGTGTCAGCCTTCATGGTGATCGCACTGCTGACCTCCCTCGCGATTCTCATCGTGAAGACCGGCAGCATGGTGGGCCAGGTGATGGCGTACTTTGCGGCGCGGCAGGCCCTGACAACCCTGGTGTTCCGATGAGCGCGGCAGCTCCCGCACCGGACCGCTTCCGGACCACGAGCACCCTTGCTCTGATCGCGCTGATCGGCTCAGCAACCGCGCTTATCAGCGTGCTGCTCAGCAGGTTCCTCATTCCTGTAATCGTGGGTCTGATCGTGCGCAGCTCGGTCTCCAGCCCCAGTGAGGATCTGGTTCTGGCTGCTGTTATCCCCATGGTCCTGCTGTTCGCTACCGGGTTCCTGGGCGGTCTGCTCGCCGTTGTGTTAGACGTTGTGCTGATCATCCGCGGTCCTGGACGCATCCGCGTGCTCGCCGGCATCGCGCTGGCGCTGCAGCTGTTCGGCGGGCTCACGTTCGCGGCGACAATGGGCGTGTCGAGTGAGCTGGCCCCCACGGTTGCAAACAATCTGGCGGAGGCAACCGGCATGCTCATCGCCGCAGCGCTGTTTCTTCTGGTGCCGCCGGCGATCGCAGCCCTGCTGAATGCCATGGCGTGGAAGCTCCCGCAGCCTCCTGCCCGCTGAGCTGCAGCCTGTCCGCTGAGCCGCAGCCGGGCTCATGCGGGCGGCAGGTCGTTCAGAAAATAGAACGCGGGGATCTTCGCCGCGTACGGCGTGCCGCCGGGCTCTTCCCACCGGATGAGCTCGGTCTCCCCCGCCCGCCGGTCAGCGTGCTGGGTGGCAAGAAACATCAGACCGATCACCGAGGCGAGCCCCTGGGGGGCGCCGCTGGCGCGGATCAGGCCTGCAATCGTGGCTTGGCCACGCTGCGCGATCGCCTGATTCACCTCAGCGGTGAGCCCGGCGATATCGATGTCATGGGTCCGCACCAGGTCATCGAGCACATCCGCGGAAAGAGCGGTCGCGTCGTGCACCTCCGCCGCCGGCGGCACACCGGGATCTGACGGGTCCTTCAGCACATGCTGCGCCACGCTCGTCACCTGCACCCGGGTGAGGTCCAGCTCCAGCGGGAACGGGGTGCGCATGGGCACCTCATCCTTCTGCGCCAGCGCAAGACCCTGCGCCTCCTGCAGCAGATCCAGCAGCACCCGGTGCTGACGGAAATCCTGTGAGCGCACGAATCGGGCCAGCGAGCGATACAGCTCGGTTTTCACATCGAGCACTTCCTGCGCCGGCTCATACAGGTCGCTGAACACGTTGGCGAGGCGTTCTCGCTCCGCGCGGGTCAGCTGCCGGGCGAAGTCCCGAGACAGCAGCCGGTCAACCACGTCCTGCGCCTGCTCATTCTGCCGCGGGTCATTGAGCAGGCGGAAGAATGCCGTGAACGTGCGGCCCACGGAGGACTGTCCGAGCAGGTCATCCCCGGCCAACAGCTGTTCCAGGATCTCCCCCCGGGATCCGTCCGGAGAGAGGATCTGCTCGCGGATATGCAGGTCCACGGCGCGCAGGTCCTCCCGGTACTGGAGGAAGTCACCGGAGAGCTCGTCGGCGATCTGCAGAATGTCCTTCAATCGGTCAACGGAGGCGGCCGGAGCGGGCAGCATCAGCTCCCCCTGGCTGAGATCGTGGATCTCCTTCTCGATCCGCTCCCGCTGCGCCTGCAAGTCGCGCAGTCGGCGGTCACGGTCGCTTTCGGTCTCCTGGGCAAGCTGTTCGAACTGGTGCAGCACCAGTGAGAGACGGGATTCCGTGGTGGTGGGGCGGTGCTCCTGCAGGGATGCGATGAACTGGATCGCCTCAACCGTGGCGGGGCTCGGCTCGAACGTGGTCTCCACCGAGTGCGGATCGTCGCGGCGGGTCATGTATCCCTCGCGCACCCAGGTGTCCACATAGTCTGCGGCCGTGGTGCGCAGCTCCCCATCCTCGTGCAGCAGGCTCAAGTGGGTATTGACACGAGCTACCAGCTCGCTGCGCTCCAAACGGCGGTCTCCCGCGGGAAACACGGACTGCAGGATCGCCAGCACCGCCGGCGCTTTCGTTCCGCTCAGCAGCCGCCAGGTGGACTGGCGGCGCAGCTGCTCATAGGCGTGCTTGCGCTCAGCGGCGGTGGGCGGCCGCAGCCCGGGATCCTGGAGGCTCACGCCCCTCAGGGTACCAGCGCGAAACGGAAGCTCAGCGGCTGCGCAGTCAGCTCATGCTGGGGCAGAACCCCCGGCCCGCACGCCGCGGATCCACTCCCCTGCAGCGCCGCCGAAAGCGTCACCCAGGTGAGCCCGTCCGGCTGCAGCGCACCATGGTGCGCGCGGCGGTCAAGCTCCGCAGCGCTGAACGGGTGCACCACGAGGCCCAGCCCGTCAGGCGCGCGCAGTCCCAGCTGGCCGCGCTCGGTGTGGATCTGAGCGTTGCGCACACCGTGTCGGTTTCCGTTCTCCTGCGGGAACACGTACGGGGTGAGCATCTGCTCGGCCGACGCATCCCACTGCGCAAACGTGGTTCCATTCCCGGTATCGGGATAGCGCTCGAACGGGCCGTAGCCGCGATACTCCACGCGCTGCGGCGCGCCCTCCAGGGCAAACGTGTAGCCGATGCGGGGAACGGGCAGACCCTCGGGCCAGCCGTCGAACGCCACATCCACCTCCACGCTCAGCTCACCGTCCGCGCAGCGCCACCGCTCCGCAATGTCCGCGCCGATGCCGGTGCCGGGCAGGCCCAGTCGCTTCATCAGCGTCAGCGTGGTGTCGCTGATCTGTGCCTCGACGAGCCGCAGCTGCGCGAGGTGCAGATTGATCGCCTTCCAGCGGGTTTCGAACTTCGTCCACGTGAAGTCGCGTTCATTGTCGATCGGGGCGCGCCACAGGTCCACGCCGGAGTGCAGAACGCGTCGGCCATCCAGCTCCGCGAGCGCTCCACGGCGGTCAAAGCGGGCGCTGCCGAGCCGGAAGCCGCCCTCATCCTCCGCAGTGGGCGCGTGCTGACCGCTGAACGGCGCAGCCGGCGGCAGGTCCACGTGGTCCACGATCGAGATGAGGTGCCCGGCCGGGCAGGCATCCGGGTTCGCGGGGTCCGCTTCGCGCAGCCGTGCTCGCACAGTGGTGACGTCCGCATCCGGCAGCTCAACGTGCACGCTCTGCCCCGCTGGCGTCACCGGCACCGACAGCGGCTGCCAGGTGCGCTGCTCGTCCACTGAGAAGTCGAACTGGAACGGCTCGGTGCTGAGGAAAGCATGCTGGTTGTGCACGCGCACGCCCCCTCGCTCCACCTGCAGCGCGATCGGGGAGTACACCTGTTTCATGTCCAGCAGTGCGGGGCTTGGCGTGCGGTCGGGGAAGATCAGCCCGTCCGCCACGAAGCTGCTGTCATGGATGGCTTCCCCGAAGTCTCCGCCATAGCCGTGGATCTGGTTGCCGTCAGCGTCCCGGGTGAGGATCGCGTGGTCGATCCACTCCCAGATGAAGCCGCCGTGCAGCGCCTGATGCTCCCACACCAGGTCCCAGTACTCACGCAGCGCCCCGGCGCCGTTGCCCATGGCGTGCGCGTATTCGATCCACACGAATGGGAGGGTGAAGGAGCGGCTGGCGCGCACCTCCTCCATGGTGGAGTCGATGCCGATGCCGGCGAGCAGGCGCACCATGAGGTCGGCAAGGTCATCATCGATATCGCGGGAGCCGATTGCGGCAGTGCGGCGGTGATCGGGGTACATCAGGGAGAACACGTCCACGTGCTCGCTGAGATGGTCCTGCTCGTACACGTAGAGGCGGCCGTCATCCATGGCCCTCACCGCGGCGCCCATCGCGTCCGTGCACACACCGGTGCTGGATTCGTTGCCGATCGACCACATGATGATCGAGGCGTGGTTCTTATCGCGATGCAGGAACCGCTGTGTGCGCTCCACCAGGGTCTGCTCGAAGCGAGGATCATCCGCGGGGCGGCGCTGTTTGCCGCGCGGATCGGATTCGGTGCGGTCCAGGTGGAAGCCGTGCGCTTCGAAATCGCCTTCGCACACCACATAGAGACCCGCTTCATCACAGCGTTCGATGAAGCGCGGGTGCGGGGGGTAGTGGGCGGTACGCACAGCATTGATGTTGTGCGCTTTCATCAGCGCGATGTCCCGGTCCTCATTCTCAGGGCTCTGCGTGCGGCCGATGCGCTCATCGACTTCATGGCGGTTCACCCCGCGCATCACAGCGCGCTCACCGTTGATGAGCATCAGCTCGCCGCGGCGTTCGATCCGGCGGAAGCCGAGCCGCAGCGTCACGGTCTCCGAGTCGGTGGAGACGGTCGCGTCATACAGGCGCGGACTCTCCGCACTCCAGGGCTGCACCGCGCCCACGTTGATGCAAACCTGCTCCCCCTCGGGAAGCTCCTGCTCGATGCCGAGCTCGGGAATCCGCAGCACCGCGCTGCGGAATGCCGGCGCCGGGACGGCCGCGTGCTCTTCCACGCCGGGGATCACCACGCCGTGCTGCTCGCGCATCGCCTCGGCTGTGACCCGGAGGGTGGCGGTGCCGTCTGCCGGTTCGAAGTCGGTGATTGCGGTGAGGTCGTGGATGCCGCCGGCGGGCCGCAGCAGCAGGGTGACGGAGCGGAAGATGCCGGAGGCCCAGAACATGTCCTGGTCCTCGATATAAGAGTTCACGCTCCACTGACGAACCAGCACCTCCAGCGTGGCGGACTTCGCGGCGGTGAGGTGGTCGGTGACGTCGAACTCCTGCATCAGGCGTGATCCGGCAGTGCTGCCTACGTGCTGTCCGTTGATCAGCACCTCTGCCATGGAGTCGACGCCGTCAAAGCGCAGCAGGATCCGGCCGCCGCCCGCGAGCGCGTCTTTCCACTGATCAGGCACCTCAAGCTGGCGGGAATAGAGGCCGGTGGGGTTCTCCTCCGGCACATGCGGCGGGTCGATCGGGAACGGGTAGATGTAGTTCGTGTACTGCGGTGCCCCGTGGCCCTGCAGCTGCCACAGTCCGGGCACGGTGATGGTGGTCTGCTCCCCGAAGGCGGTGCCGTCAGCGGCGTAGCGGAAGTCCCACTCGCCGTCCAGGGAGAGCTGGGGAGCGTCGGAGCGGAGCCAGGCGCGCGAGGCGAGCCGGCGGGAACCGGTGTGGAAAGAGGTGGCCATACCACCGATCGTAGCGTGGATCAGACGGTTATGGGAGCGCTCCCAGCCGGGTGTCTGCCCAGCCTGTGCACGAGCGCTCACGGCCTCGACCGCCTCGCTCAGTGCGTCCGCCCGCGGCTCAGCGTGCCTGCCCGTAATACTGGCCTGTGCGTTCAGCACGCAGCTCATCAAACGTGCCGGTGCTGATCGACTCGCGGATCTCATCCACCAGGCGCACCACGAACCGCTCATTGTGGATTGTGCAGAGCGTGGAGGAGAGCATCTCCTTCGCGCGGAACAGGTGATGCACGTAGGCGGCCGTGTAGTGGGTGCAGGTGTAGCAGTCGCAGTCCTCATCGATCGGCGCGAACTGGCGGCGGTAGCGGGCGCCGGTGAGGTTCACCCGTCCCGTGCGGGTGTACACCGCGGAATTGCGAGCCACCCGGGACGGAGACACACAGTCGAATGTGTCCGCTCCCGCAGCGATCGCCACGAACAGGTCATCTACCTCGGAGATGCCGAGCAGGTGGCGCGGCTTGTCCTCGGGCAGCTCATCGGTCACCCAGCCCACGATCGTGCCCAGGTTCTCCTTCTCCAGAGCCCCGCCGATGCCGAACCCGTCGAACTGCCAGCCGTCCACATCCATTGCGCCGAGATCGCGGGCAGCCCGGCGGCGCAGATCCTCATGCTGCGCTCCCTGGATCACACCCCACAGCTGCTGGTACGGCTTGTCTGCTCGCTCCTGTGTGAGCCGGGCATGTTCGCGCAGGCAGCGGATCGCCCACAGGCGGGTCCGCTCCAGTGCCTCCTCCTGGTAGCGGCGAGAGTTCATCAGGGTGGTGAGCTCGTCGAACGCGAACATGATGTCCGCACCCAGGCCATGCTGGATCTGCATGGACACCTCGGGGGTGAAGCGGTGCTGGGATCCGTCGATGAAGGATCGGAAGTCCACGCCGTCATCGTCCACATGCGCCAGCCGCTCCTTGCCGATCGCCACGTCCAGATCGTGCCCGCTCGGGGTGGTGGCGCGGTCCGTTCCGGAGAACTGCTCGCTGAGCACTTTTTTGAAGCCGGCGCCCAGGCTCATCACCTGGAAGCCGCCGGAGTCGGTGTACGTGGGGCCGGGCCAGTTCATGAACGCGCTCAGTCCGCCCGCCTCATCCACTAGGTCATGCCCTGGCTGCAGATACAGGTGGTAGGCGTTGGCGAGCACCGCCTGCGCGCCGAGCTGGGCCACGGACTCCGGCAGCACCGCTTTCACGGTGGCTTTTGTGCCCACTGGGATGAACGCCGGTGTGGCGATCTCACCGTGCGGGGTGCTGATCACGCCGGCGCGGGCCTTGGATCCGTCGAGCTGAGCGGTGCGGGTGAACGAGGCTGCGGTCATGCATGAAGTCTCCCACGGCCGCTGCGGCCGATGCCCTGGTGGGCAGTACAATCGGGGCCATGTCTCACCCCGGTCAGCCACGCGGTCGGCGCTCACGCCGTGCTGCTGCGCCCACCCCGGAGAGTCCCGTCTTCGAGCTCAACGAGTTCCTGCAGGAGCCCGAGCCGGACCATTTCAGCTGGACACAGGACGCCCTCGAGGAGGACAGCGAGGACGTTGCCGCGTGGGGCGCAAGCGACTATGAACCGGATGCGGGCCCGTTCGTCTGGTACCGGCCAGCACAGCATGAGCTGCCCCTTGCCGATGTGCACGGCCGATCCGATCAGCCGGCCGCAGCGCCGAAGCCTGCGCCCTCGTATATCCGACCGGAGATCGAAGGGCTGCGCTCCGTGGCGGTGCTGCTCATCGTGTGCTACCACGTGTGGCTCGGCCGCGTCTCCGGCGGTGTGGACGCGTTCCTGTTCATCTCCGCGTTCCTGCTGTCCGCGTCCTTTGCGCGGCGCCTGCGCAGCGGCTCCCTGGTCAACCCGGCCCGCTACTGGCTGCGCACCTTCACCCGGCTGCTGCCGCCCGCGGTGGTGGTGATCCTGCTGACCCTGGTGGGCGCGCGGCTCCTGCTGCCCCCGTCGATGTGGCAGAGCGTGATCATGGAGTCGATCGCTTCCGCCACGTACTGGCAGAACATCCTGCTCAGCTACACCGCTGTGGACTATTACGCGGCGGATGCCTCAACCGCTTCCCCGCTGCAGCACTTCTGGTCCCTCAGCCTGCAGGGCCAGGTGTTCCTGGTGTGGCCGCTGCTGTTCCTCGCAGTGGCGCTGATCGCCCGCCGGCCAGGGTCACGGCCGATCCTCACCGCCGGCGTCCTGTTCCTGCTGATCGGAGCGGCATCCTTCGCCTTCTCAATCTGGTACACGAGCCACGCGCAGGAAGCCGCGTACTTCTCCACGCCGGCTCGCCTGTGGGAGGTGGCGCTCGGCACCCTGATCGCGCTCGCACTGCCGTGGTTCGACCGCATCACCGGCGCTGCCCGACCCGGGGAGGAGCACCGCCCGCGCTTCAGCACGCTGCGCGCCCTGGCCGGCTGGCTCGGCATGGCCGGGCTGATCAGCGTGGGCCTGCTGCTGGATGTGCAGGGGCAGTTTCCCGGCTGGATCGCGATCTGGCCGCTGGCCAGCGTTGCCCTGATCATCCTGGCCGGCTACTCCGGCAGCCCCTGGGGCTTTGACCGCGTGCTCACCATGCGGCTGCCCCGCTGGCTCGCCAAAACTTCCTATGCGATGTATCTGGTGCACTGGCCGGTGCTGATCTTCTACCTTGCCACCGTAGACAAACCGCGTGCGGGCGTGCCCGATGGCCTCGCGGTGATCCTGGTGAGCTTCCTGCTGAGCGTGCTGCTGACGTGGACGGTGGATGCACAGTTCAAACGACCGTCCTGGAAGACCGCACCCGCGTGGCAGCCCCTGATGGTCACCACCACCTGCATTGCGCTCGTGCTCGGCGGGGCGCTCGGCTGGCGGGCTCTGCTCACCTCCGCCCCCACCACCCAGCCGGTGATCGCGGTGCCCGTCTCCGACGGTGGCGGGTCCAACGCGCCCACCGCAGCGGTCCCGGATCCCGATGATGTCACCATTGAGGACCTGGTTCCGGCCGGGCATCAGCTCGATCAGGAGTGGCCCACTCAGGACAATGCCTGCGCCGGCGAGCTTGCCCCTATCACGCAGCGCAGCGGGCAGCCGTGCGATATGCGCCTGCCTGCGGACGCGGACTACGACCATCTCGTGATCGTGGTGGGCAACTCCCACTCTCGGCAGTGGATCCCCGCACTGGAGTCCGCAGCGGAACAGGGCAACTGGCAGATCCTCAATCTCTCCGCGGACGGCTGCTGGTTCGCGGAGTCGGAGTCCACCGTGAGCATGTGCCAGGACTATAAGGACTGGGCGCTGCAGGAGATCCAGCGGCTTGAGCCGGACCTGGTGGTGCTCGCCGGCACCACCACCCGGGCGGATGGCACCGAAGCGATTGTGGCGGGCGGTGAGGATGCTGTGCGTGAGGTTACCGCGACTGGTGCGCCGGTGCTCGCCATTCGGGACACGCCCCGCTGGGAGGCTGATGAGTACGCCTGTGCGGAGGCGGTTATGCGAGATGGCGGCACCGCTGCCGACGCAGACGCCGCCTGCGGCGCACCGCTGAGCGAGAAGCTGCCGGCCACATCCCCGCTGGCCGAGCTTGAGGCCGCCGGGAACGGCGCTGACGTGCGCACCGCGGACTTCACCGAACAGATCTGCCCCGAGGGGCGATGCTCACCGCTGCAGGGCAATGTGGCGGTATACATGGATGACAATCATCTGACCCGCCTGTTCACCAGTGCCCTGGCGCCCACCATGCTGCAGGTGGTCCAGACAGAGTTCCCCCACCTCCTGGAGCGTGCCCCATGATCGCTGAGTTCGGCCAGCTGGCCCTGAGCCTCCTTGCCGCCGGAGTGCTCATGGTGGGGCTCGGCGGTGCCACCACCTGGCAGCTGCCGATGTCAAAACTGCTGCGCCTGGCCGCGGCCGCACCGGTGAGCCTGCTGCTCGTGTTCGGTGCAGCCGAGGTGAGCGCCCGTGCCAGCATCGCCTGGTCCCCGCTCGCCCCGCTTGCTGCCGCTGCGGCGCTTGCGGCGCTGACCGCGCTGGTGATGATCCCAGTGCGGCGGCGCCGGCGGGAATCGGAGGCCGGCGGCAGCAGCGTGGACCGCTCCGGGGAGCCGCGGGTGCTGCGCTGGTCGCTGCTGATCGCTGCGGTGATGATATTCGGCGTGTTCCTCCTGGCCATGGGCTCACCCACCGCGATCAGCCAAACCTATGACAACACGTTCCATATGACCGCCATCAAGCGGATCATCGACACGGGCAATCCTTCTGCGTGGATGGTGGGCGGCATCAGCCTGTGGGAGGGGCAGACCTCCTACTACCCCGCGGTGTGGCACCAGGCGTCAAGCCTGATCGTGCTGGCCACCGGCTCGGAGATCTGGATCGCGCAGAATGCGCTGATGTTCGTCATCGCCTGCCTGGTGTGGCCGCTTGGGCTGCTCGCTATGGCCCGGCACGGTCTTGGTCTGGGCACCGCGGGCCTGCTGGTCACCGCGATCTTTGCCGGGGTGTTCGCAGGGTATCCGATCGGTCTGGGGTCATTCGGCATTCTGCTGCCGCTGTTCCTCGCAGTCAGCATGATCCCCCTGCTGCTCACCCTGCTCACGCAGCTGCTCGGCGTGGCGGTGCGGCCCGGCGCTGCATGGCCGGTGGCGCTGATCATGGGCGGGGCTGTGGCGCTCGCCGTGGCAGTGGCGCACCCACAGGCCATCCACATGACGCTGGCACTGGCGGTGCCGATCATCGCGTGGGCGGTGCTGTTCCATCTGGTCGGCCGGCGCTGGCTTGCCGGGCTCGGCGCCCTGGTGCTGTTCGCGTCTGTCGCGGCGGGTGGTGCGCTCGTGTGGCTGAGGCTGCGCCCGTCCATGGTGTCCGCCGCCTGGACCGCACCCGACCCGTGGACCTACGGGCTGCGCAAGGCCGTGGCGATGAACTGGCCGAACGCCGCGCCCGAGATGCTGATGATCGCGCTGCTCGCCGGCTCGGTGCTGATCACCGCCTGTGCCTGGCGGGGCCGGCGCTCGTTTCTGATCCTGCCGTATGTGGTGGGCGTCGCCCTCTACTTCGCGGGCCTGGCCATCGACCACCAGCCGCTGCGTTACCTTCTGACCGGCCCGTTCTACTCTGACTATCACCGGATCGCCGCGGTGCCGGTGATCGCTGCGATCCCGATGATCGCCGCTGCCGCGCAGCGGGTCTCCGACTCCTGGACCGGTCCGCGTGCCACCGCGGCCGGTGCTGCGGGACTGGTGCTGCTGCTGTTCCTGGGCAGCGGCTACCAGCGCACCCAGTGGTTCATGGCGGAGCAGTGGTCCTCCGGGATGCTGGTGGATGAGGACGAGATGGAGCTGCTGCAGCAGCTGCCCGACTACGTGCCCGAGGATGCCGTGATCGCCACGAACGCGCTCAACGGCTCATCCCTCGCCTATTCGATCTCGGACCGCCAGGTGCTCAATGAGACCATTGCGTTCCGGGCCGGACCCGCTGTTCACCTGCTGAACGCTGAGCTGGACGAGGCGAACACGAACCCGCATGTGTGCGATGCGATGCATGCCCTGAACGTGGAGTACGCACTGGACTTCGGCCCGGAGGAAGTGGATGGCCGCTATGCCACCTACACCGGGCTCAATGAGATCTCCGAGACCGGAGCTGCTGAAGTGGTGCTCGAAGTGGGCGATAAGCGCCTGCTGAAAATGCAGCCGTGCGAGGGCACGGACGGAGTGGTGCGCTGACGCACCGGCCCCTGTGCCTGGTTAGGGTGGTGGGGACGAAAGGACGTTCATGACTGCCCGCGCCCACATCGACGATCTCGCCGCTTTCATCTCCGCCTCCCCCAGCGCCTACCACGCCGTGGCGGAATCGCGTCGCCGCCTGCTGGCAGCCGGCTTCCGGGAGCTGGACGAAGCCGAACCGTGGGAGATCTCCGGGGGCGACGCGCTCTTTGTGGTGCGGGACGGTTCGATCGCTGCCCTGCGGATCCCCAAGGACGCGGACAGCGCCACCGTGTTCACCCTGTTCGGAGCGCATACGGACTCCCCCGCCCTCAAGCTGAAGCCGAAGTCTTCTACCTCCGCCGCCGGGTTCAGCCAGGCCGGGGTGGAGGTGTACGGCGGCGCCTTGTTCAACTCCTTCCTGGACCGGGATCTGGAGCTTGCCGGCCGGCTTGTGCTGCGCGACGGCAGCACGGTGCTCACCCGCACCGGCGCCTACCTGCGGGTGCCGCAGCTGGCGGTGCACCTGGACCGCTCCGTCAATCCGGACGGGCTGAAACTGGACCCGCAGCGTCACCTGCAGCCGATCACCGGCCTGGCCCATGAGGACGCCGATGTGCTCGGCGATCTTGCCCGGGCCGCGGGCGTTGATGCGTCAGACGTGGTGGGATACGACGTGGTCACCGCTGATACCCAGCCGCCCGCGGTGATCGGAGCGCGCAAGGAGTTGTTCGCGGCAGGCCGGCTCGACAATCTGATCTCCACCCATGCAGGTGTGCTGGCGCTGATCGAAGCGGAGCCGTCCACGATCTCGGTGCTGATCGCCAACGATCACGAGGAAGTGGGCTCAAGGACCCGTTCCGGAGCGGCCGGGCCGTTCCTGGAGGATGTGCTGGTCCGAGTGCACCTGGCGCTCGGCGGCGATGAAGAGTCCCGGCGCCGAGCGTTCTCCCAGTCCGTGCTGGTGTCCTCCGATGTGGGTCACTCGGTGCACCCGAACTATGCCGAGCGCCACGATCCGGCCAATCGTCCGGTGGCCGGCGGCGGCCCGATCCTCAAGATCAATGCCAACCAGAGCTATGCCACCGATGGGCGCGGTGCGGCCGTGTGGCATGCCGCATGCCGGAAGGCGGGAGTGAGCAGCCAGGACTTCGTGTCCAACAATGCGCTGCCCTGCGGCTCCACAATCGGCCCGATCACCGCCACCAGGCTCGGGTTCACCACCGTGGACGTGGGCGTGCCGATCCTCTCCATGCACTCGGTGCGAGAGCTGACGGCGGTGACTGATCCGCATGACCTGTTCCGGGCTGCGAGGGCTCTGCTGAGCCGCTGAGATCATCCCTGTGCGGCGGGAATGCGCGGTGACAGCTGCGCGGTGGTCAACGCGTGCTGTGCTGCGCCGCGGTCTCCACCGCATCGCGCACCCGGTCCGCCTCCGCCACCAGTTCCTTATCTCCGCAGGCATCCCGCACCCGCCGCGCATCCTTGGTGAGCTCATCCACCTGGTAGAGGGCGCTCTCCACCAGGCCTTCAGCGCAGGTCAGCAGGGCGAGGTCGATGCGCGCCCGGATCGCTGCCGGTGTATCGTCACCGCGAGCGAGCACACCGGGCAGAGCGGCGTACGCGTCGGCTGAGGTAGCCGGGCTCTCGGGGGACAGCAGGGCGAGCAGCTGTGCGCGGTCCGCTTCGCGCAGCCGGCGAACGTCATCGAACACGAGTGTCCACCTCGCTCATCGCACGGGTGATCTCTGCCGCGCTCATCGGCGGCTGCGCCAGCTCCTCCGGGGTGGGAGCAGAGCCGGGATCGCCCAGGGACAGCTGCTCAGACACATCCACCCCGAAGATGGTGTGCACGGCGTGGAGGAACTTCTCACCATTGCCGGCGCGGGCGAGCTCCTGCGCGCGCACCATCGGCGAATGCAGCAGGCGGTTGTACACGCGGTGCAGCGAGCGCTCCACAGCGGCTGCCACCTCATCGCCCTGCGTTGCGCGCACCCGCTCCACTTCGGCCGCAACCTCGTCACGCACACTGGAGCGCAGCGCACTGACCGCGGGGTCCATGGCGCGCACCCGCTGGCGCTCCTCGAAGCGGGTCACGCCCTCCTCCACCAGGCCTCGGGCGCGTTCCAGCTCATCGGTCTCACCGGAGGTGGCGGAGATGTCACCGAGCCCCAGCAGGTGCACATGGGTGTCCTCCGCAACCGCCGGGTCAACATCAGAATGCAGCGCAAGGTCAAGGATCACCAGGTCCCCGGCCGGGTGCACATTGCCGGGATGGAGAACGGTGCTGCCGCCGCCGGAGGCAGCCACGATCACCGCGGACTGCGTCACTGCATCCGCAAGCTCCGCTTCGGTCACCGCGATCGCATTGTGCGTGTCGGCAAAGGAGGCAGCCCGCCCGGACGGGGAGAACACGCGCAGCCGAGCAATCGAGCGGCGGTGCAGCTCGGCGCTGGCCACCCGGGCCATCGCGCCAGTGCCGATGATGAGCACATCACGGTTGCGCAGCAGGCCCGCGAGCTGCTCAGCCGAATCCAGGGCAACCGCCACCGAGGAGCGTCCGGCTGCGCCCACCCGGGTGGAGGTGGTGACCTTCTTCGCGGTGCGGGCAGCACCCTGGAACAGGTCATTGAGCAGGGAGGTGGTCCGCGCGGCAGCGAGCGCTTCGTTGAAGGCGGCTCGCACCTGACCGGTGATCTCAGCCTCGCCGAGCACCTGCGAGTCAAGGCTGGAGGCCACGGAGAACAGGTGGCGCACACTGGAACGGCCGGCATCGGCGATCAGAGCGTCAGCCACCACATCATGGTCCAGGCCTGAGGTGTGCACCACCGCGGACACCACCAGGTCCACGGCGTCGTGGAAGCGCTCCGCGTCGAGGTAGATCTCCAGACGGTTGCAGGTGATGATGGACACCCAGCCGATCAGCGGCTGGTCGGGGTGCTCGGCGTTGAGGCGCCCGATCACGGAGTCAAGCTGATCCGCACCGCGGGTGAGGCGGTCGAGCCCGTCCAGGCCGAGCCGGTCATGAGTGGCACGAACGGCGATGAGCATGGGCACTATGGTAGCTCTCCGGCGAGTCCCGACCGACGGGTGGCACAATGGTGGCCATTATGGATGACTCGCTTCTCACCCCTTCCTCCTCCCCGCTCATCAAGCGTTTGGCCGGGCGCGGACACGAGGTGACGGACGCACCGCCCAGCGTGTGGTTCATGCGTCAGGCGGGCCGCTCCCTGCCCGAATACAAAGAGGTGCGCGGCAGCACCGGAATGCTCGAATCCTGCCTGATCCCGGAGATGGCCGCGGAGATCACGCTGCAGCCGGTGCGCCGGCACAAAGTGGATGCCGCCATCTTCTTCTCGGACATCATGACGCCGCTGAAGATTGCGGGCCTGGACGTGGAGATCGAAAGCGGGGTGGGTCCCGTCTTCGGCTCCCCCATCTCCTCCGAGGCGGACATCCGCGCCCTGCCCCCGGTGGATGATGTGATCCGGGAGGCGATGGACCCGATCCGCGAAGCCGTCCGCATCACCACAGAGGAGCTCGGCAGCACCCCGCTGATCGGCTTCTGCGGCGCCCCGTTCACCGTGGCGTCCTACATGATCGAAGGCCGCCCCTCCCGTGACCATCTCGCCACCCGGGCATTGATGACCCGTGAACCGGCGCTGTGGCACCACCTGGCCCAGTGGGTGGCTGACCTATCCGGTGAGTTCCTCCGCGCCCAGGTGGAAGCCGGCGCTTCTGCGGTGCAGCTGTTCGACTCCTGGGCCGGCTCCCTGTCCGAGCGTACCTACCGCGAGTTCGTGCTGCCGCACTCTCAGCGCACCATGGACTACGTGGCCGAGCTGAACGTGCCGCGCACGCACTTCGGAGTGGGCACGAACCATATGCTCCCCGCGATTGCGGAAGCCGGCGCCACCTGCGTGGGCGTGGATCACCGCATCGACCTCTCCACGGCGATCAGCCTGCTGCCGGATCACCTGGCGGTGCAGGGCAATATCGACCCGTCCGTTCTGTTCTCCAGCGACGAAGTCCGCCGCGCGGAGGCGGAGCGCGTCGTTGAGCAGGGCCGCGCCGCCGCGGGCCACGTGGTGAACCTGGGCCACGGGGTTCCGCCCACCGCTGACGCAGCGGTCCTCACCGACCTGGTCTCGTTCATCCATGGCCTCTGAGCGCATCATCGTGATCGGCGGCGGATTCGCCGGTCTGCTCGCCGGATACCGCGCCGCCCAGCGCGGAGCGCAGGTGAGCGTGCTGGAGGCCGCCGAACGCGTCGGCGGCGCCATCACCACCGCGATGGTGGCCGGCATCGAAGTCAACACCGGCGCAGAAGCCTTCGCCAACGCGGGCGGGCGCATGCTCGCTCTGGTGGAGGAGCTTGGCCTGCCGGTGGTGCAGCCCGCCGGGACCACCTCCCTCATCGCCAGCGATGAGCGCACGTTCGAATCCGTGCGCGCTGCGATCCTCGGCATGCCCGCATCCCCGCTCAGCGCGGAGGTTCGACGCGCCCTCGGCCCCCGCCATGCCCTGCGTGCCGCAGCAGAACGGCTCATCCCGGCACGCGTCGGCAACCGGGACGGCATCACCGTCGGCGAATTCGTTCGCACCCGGTACGGGCGGGCCGTGCACGACCTGCTGGTGGCACCGCTGGTAACCGGTGTGTTCTCCAGCGAACCGGACCGGCTCGAGCTGGACACGGTGCTGCCGCGCATGCGTTCCCTGCTGAGCGAGCACGGCTCCGCTCAGCGCGCTGTCGCCCACTTGCTGGCAGAGCGGGGCCGCCGGGACGGGGCCGGAGCAGCCGTCTCTTCCGTGACCCCCACCATGGCGGAGATCCCCCGGGAGCTGGCGCGGCGCATCCGCTCCATGGGCGGTGTCATCCAGCTGCGCGCCCCCGTCACCGCCATCGAGCGCACTGACACGGGCTGGCGCGTGAACGGTCAGGACGCTGACCGTCTCGTCATCGCCACCGACCCTGACTCCACCCGCTCCCTGCTGGAGCCGGTGCTGCCCGAGCTTGCCGCCCAGATCCCCGCGGCAGAAGCCACCCGGGTGCGCCTTGCCACCCTGGTTGTCACCTCGCAGCAGCTTGATCGGGCAGAGCCTGCCAACGGTGCGCTTGTCACCCCGACTGCGCGCACCATCACCGCGAAGGCGATGACGAACGCCACCGCGAAATGGGCGCATATGCGTCCGCCCGGCAAGCACGTGCTGCGCCTCAGCTACGGCCGTGCAGGCGCTGCGATGCCGGACCGGACCGCATTCCCAGACCTTGCCCGGCAGGATGCCGAACGCATCCTCGGAGTCACTGACCTGCGCATCATCGACTCCGCTCTCACCGACCACGACCGCACTATGCGCCAGTCCAGCGCGGGCGACCGCGCAGCGCTGACCCGGCTGCGGTCCCAGCTTCCGCCCACCCTCGAACTCTCCGGTGCCTGGATCGACGGCACCGGGCTCGAAGCCATCACCAGAGAAAGGGATTCCCGATGAGCGACCAGATCCGCTACACCTCCTACACCGTGTTCAAGAAGATCGCCGGCCTGAATGATGAGGGCAGCGTGACCGCCGAGCTCGTGGCGGAGGACCTCGCCAAAACCGTGGCCGCGATCGAAGGCTCCGGCGTGGAGGTGCTCGGCCTGTACGACGTGTCCGTGTTCCGCGCCGAGGATGACCTCATGGTGTGGTTCGCGTCGGAGAAGCCGGAGAGCCTGCAGCAGGCGCTGCGCCTGCTGGAAGGCTCCATCGCCGGCACGTTCCTGGAGCGCGTGTGGTCCGCCGCCGGTGTGCACCGCATGGCCGAGTTCACCCGCTCGCACATCCCCAGCTTCATGGACCCCAAGCGTTCACGCCAGGAGTGGATCACGGTGTACCCGTTCGTCCGCTCCTACGAGTGGTACCTGCTGGAGGATGAGGAGCGCCGCGAGATGCTGCGCGAGCACGGCGAGCTGGGCCGCGACTACCCGAACGTCAACGCGAACACCGTGGCCGCGTTCGCGCTCGGCGACTACGAATGGCTGCTGAGCTTCGAATCCGATGACCTGCACGAGCTGGTGGACATGATGCGCCACCTGCGCTACTCCAAGGCCCGCCTGCACGTGCGCGATGAGCTGCCGTTCCACACCGGCCGCCGGATCTCGCTTGAGGACGCAGCGGAGGTGCTTCTGTGACCGAACCGATGTACGACGCAATCCTCTTCGCCTCCTTTGGCGGCCCGGAGAAGCCCGAGGATGTTGTTCCCTTCCTGAAGAACGTGACGGACGGGCGCGGCATCCCCGAGGAGCGCCTGGCCGAAGTGGGCGAGCACTACATGGCGATGGGCGGCCGGTCCCCCATCAACGACCAGAACAAGGACATCATCGCCCGCCTCGAGCCGGCGCTCGCCGCCCGCGGCATCACCCTGCCGGTGTACTGGGGCAACCGCAACTGGGAGCCGTTCATCAACCCGGTGGTGGAGCAGATGCACGCCGATGGGCACCGCCGGGTGCTCGGCATGGTCACCTCCGCCTACTCCTCCTACTCTTCGTGCCGCCAATACCGTGAGGATTTCGGGCTCGCCCTGCAGGAGACCGGGCTGGACATGGCGATCGACAAGCTGCGCGTGTACTTCAATCACCCGGGTTTCCTGGACCCCGTGGCGGACAGTGTGCGCGCTGCGCTGGCGGACCTCACCGCAGAGGGCCATGAGCCGCACCGGGTTGAGATCCTGTTCTCCACGCATTCGGTCCCGAACACGATGGCGGAGACTTCCGGCCCGCGTGACACCTGGCAGGTGGATTCCGGCGGCTGGTATGTGCGTCAGCATGAGGCTGCGATCGACTACGTGATGGAGTCCGTGGGCGATGTGCCCCACCAGCTCGTGTACCAGTCCCGCTCCGGCCCCGAGTTCATCCCGTGGACCGAGCCGGACATCAACGATGTGATCGAGGGCCTCACCGATCGAACAGCCGTGATCGTGGTGCCGATCGGATTCGTCACCGATCACGTGGAAGTGGTGTGGGACCTGGACACGGAGGCGAAGGAATCCGCGCAGAACGCGGGCCTGGCCTTCCGACGCGTGCCCACCTCCGGCAGCGACCCGCGATTCATCGAAGCACTGGTGGACCTCGTCGAAGAGCGTCTGAACCCCGCCTTCCCGAAGAAGTGCGTCACCTCCTTCGGGGAGACCCCGGACCTGTGCGGTGCGGGCTGCTGCCCGAATCAGCGGCTGATCAAGCCCACCACCTCCGCCGTGGACTCCGCGGAGGATGTGGCTCACCAGGGTGAGCCGAGCGAGCTTGCCCGCATGATCGAGCAGCGCAAGGCAGCCCGCTCGTGACCGATCCGCTGCGGGTGGGCACCCGCGCCTCCGCGTTGGCTCTGTCCCAGTCCGGGTGGGCAGCTGAGCAGATCAGCAGCGAGGTCGAACTGGTCCACATCGCCACCAGGGGGGATCGGGATCAGACCTCCCCCCTCACCCAGATCGGCGGCACGGGCGTGTTCGTCTCCGCGGTGCGCGAAGCATTGCTCGCCGGGGAGGTGGACATGGTGGTGCATTCCCTCAAGGACCTGCCCACCGCCGCCCCGGAGGGCATCACCCTCGCTGCTGTGCCGCCGCGAGAGGACCCGTCCGACGCGCTCCTGGCCCGGGACGGGCTCACCCTTGCGGAGCTGCCTGATGGCGCATCGGTGGGCACCGGATCGCCCCGTCGAGCCGCGCAGCTGCGGCTGGCGCGCCCGGACCTGGATGTGCAGCCGATCCGCGGCAATATCGACACCCGCATCGCGTTCATGACCGATGGCCGGCTGGATGCGGTCATGCTCGCCACCGCCGGTCTGAACCGCCTGGGCCGTGACCATCTGATCACTGAGCGGCTGGACCCGCGCGTGTTCCTGCCGGCGCCCGCGCAGGGGGCGCTCGCGGTGGAGGTGCGGGAGGGGGATGCCCGCTGGGCTGAGCCACTGGCAGCGCTGGATGATGCGCCCACTCGCGCCGCTGTGCTGGCCGAGCGGATTCTGCTGAACCGCCTGGAAGCGGGCTGCTCCGCCCCGGTGGCCGCTTTTGCTGTTATGGACGGCGATCAGATCATCCTGAAGGCCGGAGCGTTCGGGGCCGATTCGCACCTCATCGAGGAGCAGGCGGGTACGGACCCCACCGCGCTGGGGGAGGCTGTGGCCCGGTCGCTGCTGGCTCGAGGTGCGAAGGCGCTGCTGTCCTGATGCGTGTGCTGGTGCTGAGGCCTGCGGGGCGTGCTGATTCGCTGATGCGCGAACTGCGCGCCCGCGGTCTTGTGCCAGTTCATCACCCGCTGGTTGATTTCGAGCATGAACGCCTGTCTCTGGCTGCCGATCTTGCCGGGGGCGTCTATGACTGGCTGGTGCTGACCTCGGTCACCACGCTCGGATCCCTGCCTGTGTTCACCGGCGTGGAACAGCCGTTTCGAGTGGCCTGTGTGGGGCCTGCAACGGCTCACGCCGCTCAGGAAGCGGGTTTGAGGGTTGACCGTGTGGCTGATGGCAGCGGCGCCGCTCTGACCCAGGCGTTTCCGCCGGGACCCGGCCGGATTGCGTTCCCCGCCAGCAGCGAAGCGAACCCGGAGCATGCCGCAGCCCTGGAGCGTAAGGGATGGAGCGTGGACCGGATCGTCGCCTACCGGCCGGTGATCCGTCCACTTCCCCCTGAGCTCGTGAACCAGCTGCGTGCTGGACGTTTCGGCGCGGTGATCCTCACCTCGCCGATGATGGCCCGCGAGATCCTCTCGCTTGAGCCGCAGGCAGCGCTGATCGCGATCGGGGAGCCGACCGCCCGCGCTGTCCGCACCGGCGGCCGCACCTGTGTGGTGGCCGCTGACACCACTGATTCCGCCCTTGCCGATGCCGCCCAGGAGGTTGCATGATCCACCGTCCGCGCCGTCTTCGTTCCTCAGCCGCTGCCCGCAGCTTGGTCCGTGAGACCAGCCTGCGCGCCGGGGACCTGATCCTGCCGATGTTCGTGCGGGAGGGGCTGCGCAGCCCGCAGGGTATCTCCTCCATGCCCGGGGTTCAGCAGCACAGCCTTGATTCGCTGCGCCGAGCGGCCGTTGAAGCCGCTGAGCTGAGACTCGGCGGGCTCATGCTGTTCGGAGTGCCGGAGGAGAAGGATGCAGAAGGCTCCGGCGGCACCGACCCGGATGGCATCCTCAATGTGGCGCTGCGCGCTGTGCGCGACGAAGTGGGCGATGACATCCTCGTGATGAGCGATCTGTGCCTGGATGAGTTCACCGACCACGGCCACTGCGGTGTGCTGCGCAATGGCCAGGTGGACAATGACGCCACGCTGGAGATCTACGCGGAGATGGCCCGCCGGCAGGCTGAGGCGGGCGCGCACATGGTGGCGCCGAGCGGCATGATGGACGGCCAGGTCGCGGTGATCCGCAAGGCCCTGGACAGCGCAAACCACCAGGATGTGGGCATCTACGCCTACTCGGCGAAGTATGCGAGCGCGTTCTACGGCCCGTTCCGCGAGGCTGTGAACTCCTCCCTCACCGGGGATCGCCGCACCTACCAGCAGGACTCCGCGAATGCGCATGAGGCGCTGCGCGAGCTCGAGCTGGATGTGGCAGAGGGGGCAGACCTGATCATGGTGAAGCCGGGGCTGCCCTACCTGGATGTGCTCACCCGCGTGGCAGAGCAGTCTCCCGTGCCGGTGGGTGTGTATCAGGTGTCAGGTGAGTACGCGATGATCGAAGCGGCCGCACAGAACGGCTGGCTGGACCGCGACCGCACCGCACTGGAGTCCCTGCTGGCGTTCCGCCGTGCCGGCGCCTCGAATGTCCTCACGTATTACGCCGCGCACGCAGCCCGCCTGCTGCGCTCAGGAGAGTTTGGAGAGTTTCAGTGACATCCTTCGCTGCTTCAGAGAAGCTGTTCGCCCGCGCCCAGCAGGTCATCCCCGGCGGGGTGAACTCCCCCGTGCGCGCGTATCGCTCCGTGGGCGGCACGCCCCCGTACCTGGTGAAGGGCAGCGGCGCCCTGCTGACGGATGCGGACGGCAATGAGTTCGTGGACATGGTGGGTTCCTGGGGTCCGATGATCCTGGGCCACGCGGACCCGCAGGTGGTGGCGGCAGTGCAGGACGCCGCCTCCCGCTCCCTCTCCTTCGGCGCCCCGCATGAGGGCGAGATCGAACTGGCGGAGGAGGTCATCTCCCGGATTGCTCCGGTGGAGGAGATCCGCATGGTGAACTCCGGCACCGAAGCCACAATGAGCGCGCTGCGTCTGGCACGCGGCGCCACCGGCCGGGACATGGTCATCAAGTTCGCCGGCTGCTACCACGGCCATGTGGACGCGCTGCTCGCCGAAGCCGGCTCCGGAGTGGCAACCTTCGCCCTGCCGGGCTCCGCCGGCGTCACCGAAGCCACTGCGCATGACACGCTCGTGCTGCCCTACGGGGACCGCTCCGCGGTGGAGGCTGCATTCGCTGAGCACGGCGACTCCCTCGCCGCGGTGATCACCGAGGCAGCCCCGTGCAATATGGGCGTGATCAACCCGGAGGGCTTCAATGCGTTCCTGCGGGACATCACGCGTCAGCACGGCGCACTGCTGATCCTGGATGAGGTCCTCACTGGTTTTCGCGCCTCCCAGAACGGCTGGTACGGCATCGACGGTGTGGCCGCTGACCTCATCACCTTCGGCAAGGTGATCGGCGGCGGCATGCCGGTGGGCGCGTTCGGCGGTAGCGCCGAGCTCATGCAGCGGCTGTCCCCTATCGGCCCCGTGTACCAGGCGGGCACCCTGTCCGGAAACCCTCTGGCCACGGCGGCGGGACTCGCCACCCTCCGTCAGCTCGACGCACCCCTCTTCGAACAGCTCAACCGCGCCTCCAGCACCCTGCAGGAGCAGATCGCGTCGGCGCTGACCGCTGAGGGGGTGCCGCACACGATCAACACTGCCGGCACCCTGTTCTCCGTGTTCTTCACGGACCGGGCGGTGACGGACTACGCGAGTGCGAAGGAGCAGAGCACCGAGGCGTTCACCGCGTTCTTCCACGCGATGCTCGAGCAAGGGATCTACCTGCCGCCGTCCGCGTTCGAAGCCTGGTTCGTCTCCAAGGCGCACACGGATGCGGTCATCGATCGAGTGGTGGCGGCGCTTCCTGCCGCAGCTGCCGCGGCCGCGCAGGTACGCTGAACGCATGATTCCCCCGCAGCTGACGTCACTGACCGGTTACGCAACGCGTCTGGGCCTAATCGGCCTGGGTTTCGGGATCGCCGCAGCGGTGGTGCTGGGTGCGCGGGGAGTGCCGATGATCGCCTTCGCCCTGGCCTGGTGGATCCTCGCATTTCTGATCGCGGGAGCGATTGCGCCGCTGCGGGCGAAGCCGCACCGGGCGGGGCCGGGTTACCCGGCCGAGCCGGAGCAGTGGCTGCGCACCTTCGCCGTCACCCTCACCGTATCCGTAGCAGCGGTGGGCGCGCTCGGCACGATTATGGTGTCTGCGGCACCGGTGATGCAGGGGGCGTGGACGGCAGCGCTGATCCTGGCGGTCCTCACGGCGGTGGCTGCGATCGCCGCCTGGCTGCTCGGCACCAGGATGCCGCTGTTCCTGCTCTACGGCACCCGCGAGTGAAGCACCCGCTGCTGAAGCCCACGCAGGTGAGCCGTCAGAGGCGCTCCAGCAGCGCATCGCTCAGCGCGGGCCACTGCTGCACATGCATCTCGCCGAAGGGCTCCGCGCCAAGGAAGGCGGCGCACGCGTCGGCCACGGGGTCCACCCACAGGAATGAGCCGGACTGGCCGAAATGACCGAACGCTGCGGGTGAGTTGCGCGTTCCGGTCCAGTGCGGGCGCTTCTCACCGCGGATCTCCGGGCCGAGTCCCCAGAGGTTCGGGGACTGGCGGCCGTAGCCCGGCAGAACCCCGCTGAGCTCGGGGAACTGCGGTGTGCGCAGCTCCTTCGCGAGGCTCTCCCCCACCAGCGTGGGATGCAGCAGCTCGCGTCCCAGGATCAGCAGGTCCGCCACAGATCCGCAATAGTCTTTGGCAGGCGAGCCGGTCAGCACCACATCCTGCAGGCTGAGCGGCTGCACCAGCGCAATCTCGATCCACTCGTCCAGGTCGCAGCCGGTGGCGCCCTCCAGCTCGCGCCCGAGCTCCTCGATCCCAAAGTTCGTGTACATCCGCCGCGTGCCCGGCTGGGCGAGCAGCGTCCCGCCCTCAAAGGCGTAACCGGAGGCGTGCGCCAGCAGATGCCGCACCGTGGAGCCTTCCGGGCCGGCAGGATCATCCAGGCTCAGGTACCCCTGGTCCACGGCGATCAGCGCCGCATAGGAGGCCAGCAGCTTCGACACGCTCGCCAACGGGAACACGGCGCGAGCATCACCGAAGGTGACAGCGGAGGAGGCCTCAGGCCCGCAGACCCCGGCAGCGCACGCGAACGGGAACGGTTCAAGCGGATCATGCATAACATCCAGGGTATCCTCCACAGATTCACCACAGCGTGCTGAACGAACCGTCACGGCCTCGCGATACGATTGGGCAGACTGCTAGCTGTGGAGGTGCCGTGAGCTTCTTGGACAAGATCGAACGTGGGCTCGATCGCAGCGTTGCGAACGTGTTCAATCGCGGCGGCGGCCAGATCAAGCCGCTGGACCTTGCACAGGGGCTCAAGCGCGAGTGCGATGACCAGATCCATGTGCTGGATCGGGCGCGTACCCTCGCACCAAACACGTTCTTCGTGTACCTGAACTCCGCGGACTACAACCGCTTCGAATCCTGGCGCGAATCGCTGGAAGAGCAGCTGCAGGGCATCCTGGTGGACCATGCGGATAAGCAGCGCTACCTGTTTGTGGGCAATGTGACCGTCACCATCGAACGCGATGATGCCGTGCGCGCCGGCCGGTTCGAAACCGAGTCCCGCACCGAACGCTCCAGCCTTGCTCCCGCCACCGGCGGAGCGCAGGAGTTCCACCCGATCCTCGAGATCGATGGCCAGCAGTACCTGCTGACCGGCCCGGTCACGGTGCTGGGCCGCGGTGGTGACAGTGACATCATCCTGGATGACACGGGCGTGTCCCGCCACCATGTTGAGCTGCGAGTGGAGGGAAACCGCATGTACGCCACTGACCTCGGCTCCACCAACGGCACCTTTGTGAACGGGGAGCGGGTGAAGACCCCGACCGATCTTCCCGACGGCGCCACGATCCGCATCGGCCGCACGCGGCTCAGCGTGATCCTGCCGCAGCAGTCGGAGTGGTGACCCCTTGAGCGAACTCACGATCGTTGTTCTCCGCCTCGCGTTCATCATTGCGCTGTGGGTGTTCGTTCTGATTGCGCTGATGATCCTGCGCAATGACCTGTTCGGCACCACGGTGCTCGCCCGCAGCGGCAAGAATGACAAGCGCCGTGAACAGCGCGCGGTGACCAGCCCTGAAGAGTTCGCGAAGATGCGCACGGACCCGGAGCACGTGGTGAGCTCGCTGGTGGTGACGGCCGGTCCGCTGAAGGGCACCACGATCCGGCTCAGCCAGTCCCCGGTGCTGATCGGGCGGGCGCCGGAGTGCACCCTTGTGCTCAACGATGACTATGCATCGAATCGTCACGCCCGGATCTTCCCGAGTGAGGGCGAATGGTTCGTGGAGGATCTCGGCTCCACCAACGGCACCCTGCTGTCCGACACCCCGATCACCGCGGCCACACCGTTCAAGGCGGGTGCGCAGGTGAAGATCGGCCGGACAGTCCTTGAGCTGAGACGAGGTCCGCGATGACGATCGCTCTGCGCTACGCGGCGCGCACCGATGTGGGCCTGGTCCGGTCGAACAACCAGGATTCAGGCTACGCCGGCCCGCACCTGCTGGTGGTGGCTGACGGCATGGGCGGGCACGCCGGCGGTGACGTGGCCTCCTCTCTTGCCATCGCACGGCTGGCCCGCCTGGAGTCCGACACGCCCGCCACGGACATCGTGGCCGCATTGGAAACCGCGATCCTCGAGGCGAACGAGTCGATCGTGGCCCGCGCCCATGATGAGCCGCTGCTGGGCGGCATGGGCACCACCCTGACCGCTCTGCTGCGCACCGAGGGCAAGTTCGCGCTCGCCCACATCGGTGACTCCCGCGCCTACCTGGTGCGGGACGGCTCCACCACGCAGATCACCAAAGACCACACGTTCGTGCAGCGTCTGATCGATGAGGGCCGCCTCACCGAGGAGGAGGCTGAACGGCATCCGCAGCGCTCGATCATCATGCGCGTGCTCGGAGATCTCGACGCGGACCCGGAGCTGGACCTCTCGCTGAGGCCCGCAACTGCGGGCGACCGGTGGATGCTGTGCTCGGACGGCCTGTCCGGGGTGGTCTCCTTTGACACGATCAGCGACTGCCTGACCGAGATCGAGGATCCTGACGAGTGCGCTGAGCACCTGGTGAACCTGGCGCTTCGGGCAGGCGGACCGGACAACATCACCTGCGTTGTGGCAGACGTGGTGGATCTGGATGATCTGCCGCGCGGCGCACCGGCCCCATCCACTCAGCCGATCGTGGTGGGTGCGGCTGCACGCGACCGCAATCGTCCCACTGCCGCCACCGGGCCCGCGGCGCGGGCCGCTGCGCTGACCCGGGCGCAGCCCCCGTATGAGGATGACGACTTCGAAGCGGAGGAGCCGCCGCGCCGCTCACCCTGGCCGGCGATTGTGGCGGTGGCGCTGCTGGGCGTCTTCCTGGCGGCTGCCAGCTGGCTCGGCTATTCCTGGACCCAGAATCAGTTCTATGTGGGCTCAGATGGCACGCACGTGACGATCTATCGCGGAATGCCGCAGGACCTCGGCCCGATCACCCTGCATTCGGTGGAGGAGACCTCCGCGGTGCAGGTGGCTGACCTGCGGCCGGTGACGCAGACGCAGGTGGAGGCCACGATCTCCGCCACCAGCCTTGAGGATGCGCGGCGGATCGTGCGCCAGCTGGATGCGGAGGCGAACCCGTCGGGGGCTGCGAGCGATGCCGGCGGCAGTGACCAGGGCGGCAGTGACGGAGGCGCGGGCTGATGGCGACCGTGGTCAGCTATCAGGCGCGCACTCGCCGAACGATGCTGTTCATCCTCACCATCAGCGCGCTGGTGATCGGCGGCGCAGCGATGCTCATGGTGGATCTGGGCCGCACCGACCAGATCTCGCCGGACTCCACGTGGCAGATCGGCATGGTGGCGGCGGCCGCGCTGGCGCTGGCTGGTCTTGTCGCCGTCCGCGCCCCGTACGCGGACCCGCTGATCCTGCCGGTGGCAGTGCTGCTGAACATGCTGGGCCTGGCCGAGGTGAAGAGCGTGGACTTCGTGTACGAGGAGTACACGAGCTGGGGGTCCGGCTTCGCTCCCAAGCAGGTGATCTGGACGCTGGTGGCGATGATCGTGGCGGGCGGGGTGTTCGCGCTGATCCGGGATCATCGGCTGCTGCGCCGATACACGTGGATCACTGGCGGCATCGGGCTCGGCTTCCTGCTGCTGCCGCTGCTGCCGGTGATCGGAACCTCGAACTACGGAGCGCGCATCTGGATCACCATCGGCTCCTACTCGTTCCAGCCGGCGGAGGTCGCGAAGATCATGTTCGCGGTGTTCTTCGCGGGCTTCCTGGTGGCGCGGCGGGATACGCTCGCGCTGGCCGGACCGAAGGTCCTCGGCATCACCCTGCCGCGCTGGTCGGACTTCGGCCCGATTGTGGCAGCGTGGGCGGGCGCCACCGCGGTGCTGGTGCTGCAGAATGACCTCGGCACTTCGCTGCTGTTCTTCGGCCTGTTCGTGGTCATGCTGTACACGGCCACCGACCGGCTGAGCTGGCTGATCATCGGCGCGGTGATGTTCGCGCCGCCGGCGCTGCTGTACGTGACCAAGCTCGGCCATGTGCAGCGCCGCCTGGAATGCTGGCTGGATCCGCTGAGCGGTGACAACTTCGCCAACTGCGGCCAGATCAACAACGGCATCTACGGCCTCGCCAACGGCGGCGTGTTCGGCACGGGGCTGGGCCAGGGCCGGCAGGACCTGGTGCCGTTCGCGCAGTCGGACTTCATCTTCTCCTCCCTTGCCGAGGAGCTCGGCATGGTCGGCGTGTTCGCTGTGCTGCTGCTGTTCGCGATCCTGGTGCAGCGCGGGATCCGCGCCGCCATCGGCATCAGCGACGGCTTCGGAACCCTGCTGGCCGCTGGTCTGGCCATCACGATCGGCGTCCAGGTGTTCATCGTGGTGGGCGGCGTGACCCGGGTGATCCCGCTGACCGGCCTCACCCTGCCGTTCATGGCCGCGGGCGGCTCATCCCTGCTGTCGAACTGGATTGTAGTGGGCCTGCTGATCAAGCTGTCCGACGCGGCCCGCCGACCCGCGAGCCGGGTGCTGGACACCCGGGCCCAGAAGAAGGTGGAGGAGGTGGCCACGGCGTGAACAAACCCCTGCGCCATGTGTCTTTGGTGATGGCGGTGCTGATGCTGCTGCTGTTCGGCTCCACCACGTATTTTCAGGCGATCACCGCGAACGAGCTGAACGCTGACTCGCGCAATGCTCGCGCGATCTACAACGAGTACGGCCGGCACCGCGGACCGATCGTGGTGGGCGGCATCGCTGTTGCCTCCTCCAGCCCGAGCAATGACCGCTACGGCTACCAGCGCTCCTACGAGCAGGGGCCGATGTACGCCCCCGCCACCGGCTACTACTCCGTGGTGTACGGCTTCACCGGCGTGGAGTCGCAGATGAAGAACGAGCTGTCGGGCGATGCCGACGCACTCTTCTACCAGCGGCTCACGGACCTTGTTTCGGGCCGTCCCGGCAAAGGCGCGAGCGTGGAGCTGACGATCGATCCGGACGCTCAGGCTGCCGCGTACCAGGCGCTTGATGGGCGGCGTGGCGCCGCGGTGGCGATCGACCCGGAGACCGGCGCGATCCTGGCGCTGGTGTCCACTCCGAGCTATGACCCGAACGTGCTCGCGGACCACAACACAACCGATGTGGCTGCCGCCTGGAAGCAGCTGCAGGAGGATCCGGACCGTCCGATGGTGAACCGTGCGATCGCCGGAAACCTGTACCCGCCGGGGTCCACGTTCAAACTGTTGGTGGCCGCGTCGGCGCTGCAGACGGGTGACTACACGAAGGACACCGTGGTGCCCGGCCCGGGCGCCTACCGCCTGCCGAACTCGACCGCGGTGATGAGCAACCATCCCCGGGGCAACCAGACCCCCTGCGGCCCGGATGACGAATCCAGTCTTGAAGCCGCGATGCGGAAGTCCTGCAACACGAGCTTTGCGATGCTCGGGGTGAAGCTCGGCGAGGATCAGCTGAACAAAACCCTCTCCGACTACGGATTCGGGCAGAAGCAGGAGATCCCGATGCCTGTCACGCCGTCCTCGATCGGCACTGATCTGGACGATGCGCAGCTGGCCACCACTTCGATCGGCCAGTATGAGGACAAGGTGACCCCGATGCAGATGGCGATGGTGGCGGCGAGCTTCGCCAATGACGGCGTGGTCATGAAGCCGCAGCTGGTCAAGAGCGTGCGCACCTCCACGCTCACCGAAGTGGACCGGATGGTTCCGCAGAAGATGTCGCAGCCGCTGAGCGCGTCGCAGGCCGCACAGATGCGCCAGATGATGGTGTCCGTGGTAGAGGACGGCACCGGGTCAGCCGCCCGGATCCGCGGCGCTGAAGTGGGCGGCAAAACCGGCTCCGCAGAGTGGGAGGCGGGCAAGCGCCCGCACTCCTGGTTTGTGGGCTACGCCAAGAAGGACGGCAAGCAGGTGGCGGTCGCAGTGGTCGTGGAAGAGGGCGGCTACGGCGGCGAAGTTGCAGCGCCGATCGCACGCGACGTGATGGAAGCGGTGGTCCTGAAATGAAGACCAAAAAGGGACTCGTCCTTGAAGCACGCTACGAACTGATCCGGCTGATCGCCACCGGCGGGATGGGCCAGGTGTGGGAGGGTCTGGACAAGGACCTAGACCGGGCCGTGGCGATCAAGGTGCTGCGTGAGGAGTACGCCGGCGAAGAGGGATACCTCAAACGCTTCCGTGCGGAGGCTCGGCACACCGCCGCGATCGCGCATGACTCCATCGCCGCTCTCTACGACTACGGTGAGCTGGACGGCCGCGCCTACATCGTCATGGAGCTGGCCCCGGGCCGTCCGCTTTCAGAGATCATCGAAGAGAACCCGAACGGCATCTCCGAGGAGCGCACCATCGGGGTGATCCGCGAGCTGTCCCGTGCACTGGATGCAGCGCATGTCAAGGGTGTGGTGCATCGGGATGTGAAGCCGGAGAACATCCTGGTGGATGAGGCGAACAACTGGGCGATCAAGGTGACCGACTTCGGCATCGCCCGCTCTCAGGACCAGGCGCGGCTCACCAAAACCGGTCTGGTGATGGGCACCGCGCAGTACCTGGCTCCGGAGCAGGCGATGGGCAAACAGGCCACGAGCCTGTCCGATGTGTACGCCATGGGCATCGTGATGTTCGAGATGCTCGCCGGCCACCGCCCGTTCACGGGCGCCAGCCAGGTGGACATCGCCATGGCGCAGGTGAAGCAGCAGCCGCCGGAGCTGCCGGACTGGGTGAGCGAGGAGACGCGCAGCCTGGTCATGATGATGCTGGCGAAAGCGCCTGCGAACCGGCCGCGCTCCGCCTCCGCGGTGACGCGCATCCTGGATGAGATCGAGCGGGGCGAACAGCCCCGGTTCACGGCGGGGGCGGTTGCGTCGGGCCCGCAGAGCAGCGGAGAGAAGCAGAAGGACGAGCACCCCATCTCCCCCACGGGCACGCGCACCGCGGCGATGCCGCTGCTGGGCTCCTCCCGTCCGGTCTCGGTGCGCTCCGGCACCTCCGGCACCAGCGCCGTGACCGCGAACTCGGCGCTCAGCGCGAACCCCGCGGCGCGGGATGGAGATGGCCGGCGGACTGTGCGCGGCACGGTGACGGGTCAGCGCATCGGCGGCGTGTCCCTGCCGATGATGATCATCATCGCGGTGCTGGTGCTTGGGATTGTGGCAGCGATTCTGGTGTCCCAGGGCGTGATCTCGCTGGGGGCGCTTGACGCCTCGCAGCCGGCCCTTGAGCACGTAGGATTGCAGAATGAGCCGGGAGGCGCCGGCGGATGGATGGGACTGTTGCATGGTGAGTGAGTCGACGATGCTGCTCAGCGACCGGTACGAGATCGGGCGGCTGCTGGGCCGCGGCGGCATGGCCGAGGTGTACCTCGCGAAGGATCGCCGCCTGAACCGCACGGTCGCGGTGAAGGTGCTGCGCAGCGAGCTCGCTCAGGACGAGCACTTCCAGGAGCGGTTCCGCCGTGAGGCGCAGTCCGTGGGCGGTCTCAACCATCCCGCGATCGTCGCCGTGTACGACACCGGCGAGGACCACCGGACGGAGCCGAATGGCACCGCCGTGGCCATCCCCTACATCGTGATGGAGTACGTGGAGGGCGAAACCCTGCGCGCTTTCATCAACGAAGACGATCCGATGGATGTGAACCGCGCCAGCGAGATCATGGTCGGTGTGCTGAGCGCTCTGGAGTACTCCCATCGGGCCGGCATCGTGCACCGGGACATCAAGCCGGGCAACATCATGATCACCCCCTCGGGCGCGGTGAAGGTGATGGACTTCGGCATCGCCCGCGCAGTGGCTGAGGCCACCAGCGCAATGACCCAGACGCAGGCGGTCATGGGCACGGCCCAGTACCTCTCTCCGGAGCAGGCGCGCGGCCAGCAGGTTGACGCTCGCTCCGATGTGTATTCGGCCGCGGTTGTGCTGTACGAGATGCTGACCGGACGCCCGCCGTTTCAGGGGGACTCCCCCGTCTCCATCGCCTACCAGCATGTGCGTGAGCATCCCGAGCCGCCGTCGACGTTCAACCCGGCGATCCCGGCGAGCATGGACGCTGTGATCCTCAAGGGCCTGGCGAAGGACCGTGAACAGCGCTACCAGAGCGCGCTCGAGTTCTCCCGAGACATCGCCGCGGTGGTGGCCGGCCGTCAGCCGACTGCGCTCGCCGCCGGCGGCGCCGCGGCGGCAGGCATGGCCGCAGCCGGGGCTGGCGATCTGGACGAAACCCGCCTGATCACCTCCCCGGACCAGCCCACCGAACTGCTGTCCAACACCCAGCTGATCCCCACCACCGGCCCCGGTGCGGCGATGGCGATGAATCAGGGCCCCTCCACCCAGCAGCAGGGCGCGGTCATGCCGAGCGAACCCGGGGACCTGGAGGAGGACGAGAAGCGCGATCGCACCCCCGTGGCGCTCTGGGTGCTGGTGGGCTTGGCGGTGCTGGCCGTGGCGGCGCTGGGCCTCTGGTGGCTGCTCAGCGGCTTGGGCAACAAGGAGCCGGAGACCGTGGCGGTGCCCGGAATCATCGGCGTGTCCGAATCGGAGGCGAGCAGCACGCTGCAGGCTGCGGGCCTGCAGGGCAAGTTCGAGCAGAAGCCGAGTGCGGACGTGCCGAAGGGACAGGTGTTCAGCGTGAGCCCAGAGGTGGGCACACAGGTGCCGGTGAACTCCACTGTCACCGTGGCGGTGTCCACGGGACCCGCTGAGACGACCGTGCCTGACCTCACCGGCAAAACTCGCACTGAAGCGGAGCAGCTGCTGACCGATGCTGGTCTGACGCTCAGATCCATGGGCACCGAGGACGTGTCGGGAGCGAAGGCCGGCACGGTGACGCGCACCGAACCCGGCTCCGGAGCCACCCTCAAACAGGGCGATGAGGTGCAGGTGTGGTTCGCGTCCGGCAAGGTGGAGGTGCCCGCGCTGACCGGGCTGAAGCGTGAGGAGGCCGAGCAGACGCTGGAGGACCTTGGCCTGCAGGCTGAGGTGAGCGAGCGGGCCGATGGTCAGGCTGAGCCGGGCACGGTGCTGGAGCAGTCTCCCACCAGCGGCCAGACTGTGGACTCCGGCTCCACCGTGCGCGTGGTGGTGGCGAAGAAGGAGGGCCCGGTGGCCCTGCCGAACGTCACCGGCCAGACGGCTGATGAGGCGCAGAAGACCCTCAGCGATGCCGGCTTCGGTGTGGTGCGCAAACCGGAAGCATCGGACTCGGTGGAGAAGGACCGGGTCATCACCACCGACCCGGGACCGAACTCGCGGGTGGAGCCTCGTTCCACCGTGACGATCATCGTCTCCACCGGACCGGAGAAGCCGAAGCCCACCTCTCCCCCGCCAACCACTCCGGAACCGTCCGACACGCCCGAGGAGGACGCCAACGGTTTGGCGCCCGGCAACAGCGGCGACCACCGCAATGACGGCTGGTACCGGTTGGGCACGGGCCGTCACGGCGACGACTGATGCACCCCGCTGCCGACCGCTCCAGCACCCCGATTCTGGTGGTGGACAACTACGACTCGTTCGTTTACACGATCGTGGGATGCCTGGAGCAGATGGGGGCGGTCTGCACCGTTCGCCGCAATGACCATCCGGACCTGGACGTGCAGGACTACGCGGGCGTGCTGATCTCCCCTGGGCCGGGCCGACCGGACACCGCCGGCCGCACCCTGGAGGTGATCCGACAGTGCGCCGACACCGCCACCCCGATGTTCGGGGTGTGCCTGGGGCTGCAGTCCCTGGCTCAGCTGTTCGGCGCTACGGTCACGCATGCCCCGCAGCTGATGCATGGGCGCACCAGCCTGATCGAGCATGAAGGGCGCAGTGTGTTCACGGGGCTTCCCTCTCCGCTGCGGGCCGCCCGCTACCACTCCCTTGCCGCGGTGCCGGAGACTCTGCCGGATGAACTGGAGGTGACCGCGCGGGCGGCAGACGGCTCCGTGCAGGGTCTTGCCCACCGGGAGCTGCCGCTGCACGCGGTGCAGTTCCATCCGGAGTCCGTGCTGACCGAGCACGGCTATCACATGCTGGCGGTGTTCCTGCAGGTCGCGGACGGGCTCCCACCAGCCGGTGCAGCTGAACGCGCAGCAGGCCTGGGCCCGCTCATCAACTGACGGCTCGAGCACCCTCCTCACTGACCGTGCCGTCATTGAACGGCATGAGCGGTGCGATCGCCGGGAACACCCAGCTGAACAGCACCGCAACCAGAGCTGCGAGAGCAACGAGCACGATCAGCGCCCGCACCCATCGGGGGCCGGGCAGGCTGCGCCACAGCAGTGCATACATCAGCGGCCCTCCGTCTCATTCGGGGCGGGTTCGGGCAGCTCAGGTGGGAGCAGGTCTGGGGGCAGGCCATCGTTCCGAACTGTCCAATAGTCGAACTCAGCGTGCACCACGTACCGTTCGCGTGCGGAGAACAGCGGGTGGCAGGCGGTCAGGGTGAGCATCCGCCTGTTCGGCGCTGCTCCCGGCTGATTCGGCACGGGTGCGATCACCTCCACCTGGTGCGGGCGGATGATCTGCTGGGAGGTCACGCGGTACACGTAGAACGCGTCGGCGGTCTCCACGATGATGGGATCACCGGGGGTGAGCTCGGAGATCTCGTAGAACGGTTTCCCGTAGGTGGTGCGGTGGCCCGCCACGGAGAAGTTCCCCACCTCGCCGGGCATAGCAGTGCCGGGATAGTGGCCGGCGCCCTGGGTGTTGAGCACCTTGGGCAGGGAGACGCCTTCAGCGAGCGGAATCGCGGGGCGATCAAAGCGGGGAATATGCAGAATGCCCCACACCTCATGCATGGCGCCGGGAGCGGAGACCGGCGGTGGGTCGCGACGCTGGGGAGCAGGCTGGGTGGGGGCAGGCGTCCAGCCGGTCTGAACTGCGGTGAGGATCCGGTCCTGGGTGCGGGTGGCTTCCACATCGGTCCACCAGAGCTGCCACACCAGGAACAGGCCGATCAAGGCAGCAGCGGTGATCAGCAGCTCGCCGAGCACGCCGATGCTTCGGGCGATCACTGTTCTCATGGGCTTCCTTCGCTGCGCTGCGCCCAGTTGCTGTGCCGGTGGCCGGAACGGCACCAGCTCATGCCGCTAGCATACTGTTCGGCCCCCGGCTGAGGCGCCCTCCTCAGCATTCCGGCGCGGGTGGGCCGGTGTAGGTGAACAGGAAGGCTGTGACGTGGCGAAGGAACCAGAGACTCAGGGGCGGCGTGCCCGGGCGCGAACGGAGGCGCGAGCACAGCGCGGGGCGAAGGAGGCCGCTCCGATGCCCAGCCCGCCGTGGCTGGTGCCAGTGGCGGTCACCCTGCTGATCGTGGGCCTGCTGTACCTGGTGGTGTTCTACATCTCGAGCGCCCAGCTGCCGCTGCCGATCGGAGACTGGAACCTCGCGGTGGGCCTGGGCATCATCCTGGTGGGAGGCGTGTTCCTCTCCAACTGGAGGTGAGGGCAGTGAGCGAGTGTCAGGACGAGTTCCCGGATCCGCACCCGTGGACACGGTTCATCGCCATCGGTGATTCGTTCACGGAGGGCGTGGGTGATGAGGACCAATCCGTTATGGGCGGTGTGCGCGGTTGGGCGGACCGGGTTGCTGAGGTGCTGGGCAGTCAGCGGGAGGACTTCGCCTACGCGAACCTGGCGATCCGCGGGCGCCTGTATCAGCAGATCATCGATGAGCAGCTGCAGCCGGCGATCGATCTTCAGCCGAACCTGATCAGCTTCTTCGCCGGGGGCAATGATGTGATCCGCCGGGGTGATCCCGACGTGATCGCGGCTGACCTTGACGCCGCCGTGGGCCGCCTGGCGGAGACGGGCGCTGACCTGATCCTGTGGACCGGCCCGGACGTGGGAGACACTCCGATCTTCCGGATGATCCGCGGCCGGGTTGCGATCTACAACGAAAACATCCGCGCCATTGCCAAGCGCTACAACACGTTCGTGGTGGATCTGTGGTCGCTGCGCGAGCTGACCCGGTCGGACATGTGGGCGCCGGACCGGCTGCACTTCTCGCCCCTTGGCCATCACACGATTGCACGGGAGGTGCTCGCCTCCCTCGGGGTGGAGAACCAGCTGCCGGACTCCCTGCCCGACGCAGCCCCGCTGAAGCCGTGGCGTGAAGCGCGGCGTGAGGACCTGGTGTGGGCGAAGGATTTCTTCGGACCGTGGGTGCTGCGGCGGATCCGCCGGCAGTCCAGCGGAGACGGCATGAGCCCGAAGCGCCCGGACGCGGCGCCGGTGTTCGGGGCGCCGATGGCTCCCGGTTCGGACACGGGCGAGCTGGAGCTGGAGGTCGACGAGCGCGACGCTGCCGACTGGGATCGCGACTGACCGGACCGAGCATTTGAGTGGGGCGTGGGATCCGAGTCCCCATCTCACTGAATACCCGGTGAGTCGCGCCGCCTGTTAGGGTCTTCACGTGACCCGCGAAACAGCGGGCCCATAACGTATTTTCTGCAGGAGAGCTTTCATGAATGATCTGCTGACGCGCGCCCGGCGGTCGCCGTCTCGAGTCCTCGCTGTGCTGCTGGCACCATTCCTGGTGTTCGTGCTCGCGGGGTGCGGTTCCGTTACGGGCACCATCAAGGTGGACAGCCCCACCCGGGCCACTATGGACATCACGATGCTGGTGGATAAGGACGTTGCTGAGGCCTTCGGCGGGGAAACGGATCCCGATAAGTTCTGCAGTTCGGACTCCACAGGCCTGAGCGACGATGGCTCCGCGATCAAGGTGACCGGCAAGGACAAGGGCGATCAGATCGAGTGCACCTTCAAGGGCACCGGCGATCCCTCACAGGACGCCGAGCCCGCCGTCACCGAGGTGGACAACGGCAAGTACGTCCAGCTGGATCTGGGCATCTCCGGTATGACCGAGGAGGACTGGGCTAACCTTGAGGAGCAGGGCCCGGCTTTTGGCATCGACCCCTCCAAGGCCGAGGTGGACATCACCATTCAGATGCCCGGCAAGGTTGTTGAGTCCTCCAGCGGCACGATCTCCGGCAAGAAGGTCCACATCACTGACCTGAAGGACCTCATGATCAATGGCGTGAAGGTGAAGTCTGAGAAGGGCGGCGGCCTGGGCGGCGTGCTCATCCTTCTCCTTGTGCTGGGCCTGCTTGCACTGCTCGCGCTGGCAGCCATCGCAGCTCTCGTGTTCTTCCTGGCTCGCCGCAAGAAGAAGAACTCCGCCCCGGTTCCGCCGGCTGGCTTCGGCGGTCCCGCCGCTGGCGCAGCAGGCGCAGGAGCGGCTGGCGCTGCCAACTCCTCCGCACCCCAGTGGGGAGCCGCTCCGCAGGGACCGGGAGCCGCTCCACAGGGACCGGGCTCTGCTCCGCAGGCAGCAGGCTCTGCTCCTCAGTTCGGCAGTCCGAACGCGCCGCAGGCTCCCGGTTCCGCTCCGCAGTTCGGCAGCCCGAACGCACCGCAGGCTCCGTCTGGTCCGTCCGTGCCGCCGGCTTCCTCTGCGCCGCAGGGCTACACCCCGGCTCCTGGCGGCGACTCGCAGGCGCCGCAGTTCGGCCAGGGCCAGCAGCCGAATGCGAACGGCACTGACAACCCGTTCTACACGGATCCGAACAACCCCGGACCGAAGAACACCGATGGCTGATCTCGTCGTCAGCTGATCACCCTTCACTGTGCTCCCGCTTCCCAGCGAAACGGGGGCACAGTCATCTCCGCCTGCTGAGCTGTGATTAGACACACCCGGCCTCAATTGGCATCCGGCGGAGGGCTCCATTAGGCTTGTACAGGTCGGCAACGACAAGCGCCCGTAGCTTAACGGATAGAGCACCTGACTACGGATCAGGAGGTTGGGGGTTCGAATCCCTCCGGGCGCGCCACAGAAAATCGGTCCTGGACTGCAGATTGCAGCCAGGACCGATTCTTTTCGCCGCAGGCCCACCGGCCTACGGCGGGCACACTGCGCTACGGAATGATCTTGCCCGGGTTGAGGTTCCGGCCCGGGTCCTGCGTCCCGTACAGGTCCTGCAGCATCTTCACGCCGCCCTCACCGATATCCTCCGTGATCCACGGCTGATGCTCGGTGCCCACCGCGTGGTGATGCGACAGCGTGCCCAGGTGCTTCATGAACTCGGACTGGATCGCATGCTTGACCGCCGTGTACTCCTCGAGCATGCGGTCATCGCTCGCAAACGGCACCGCGAACGTGAAGTACAGGCAGGCGCCGTTGTGGTACGAGTGGGACATGTGGCAGAACATGAATCCGCGCAGCCCCAGCTCGTCAAGCTTGCGGTAGAACGCGTCGTACACACACGAGTGCATTTCGTTCAGCCGCGACCAGGTGGTGCCGGTATCTGACACATCCCCGTACACGCTCATGCTCAGCATGAAGTCGCGCAGGTAGGGCGTGTCAAACTTCTTCTGGTCGTAGATCGCGCCGGGGCCGGCGCCAAGGCTGATGCCGCCCGCGGCCTTCACCATCTTCTTCACCATGGACTTCTCATGGTCCACATGGGAGCGGGTGCCCTCAAAGCACACATAGGAGATGCACATCTCCTCCGTGGTGTCCCAGCCCTTCGAACGCAGGTAGGCGAACAGGCCATCCTGCACCTTCGCCGCCACCTTCGCCTTCGTGGACGTGGCCTCCTTCACCATCGCGAGCGAGAAGCGGGTTTCCGGACCGTCAGAGAGACGGGTGAACACGGGGTGCACTTCGCTGCGTGCGATCGCGTGCATAGCGCGGATACCGGACTCCCAGTCCGGGAACATGTACGCGATGACTTCACGGACCGGGGCGATCCGGTGCACCCGCACGGTGCATTCGGTGATCACTCCCAGGCGGCCCTCCGAACCGAGCACCATCTCATGCACGGACGAACCGGAGTCGCGGCCCGGGATCGGCTTCGTTTCGATGATGCTGTCCGGCTGCACGATCCGCAGGCCGCGCACAATGCCTTCGATGTCCCCGTATTTGTCTGACTGCATGCCGGAGGAGCGTGTGGCTGCCCAGCCGCCGAGCGTGGAATAGGTGAAGGAGTCTGGGAAGTGGCCCATCGTCCAGCCCTTCTCCCCCAGCTGCTCTTCAAGATCCGGACCGAACACTCCGGCCTGCACCCGGGCAAGCCCAGCGGTGTCATCGATCTCCAGGACCGCGCGCATCCGCCCCAGGTTGAGCGTGATGATCGGGCGCTCTTCTTCCACGTCCGGGGTGACCGAACCGGAGATGGAGGATCCGCCGCCGAAGGGGATCACCACCAGGTTCTCATCAACCACCAGGCGCAGCACCTGCTGCACCTCAGCTTCCGTGGCGGGGTACACCACGGCGTCCACGAGCCGGCGGAAATCTCCGGTGCGGGCGCGGAACAGGTCGGTCACGGATCGGCCGAAGGAATGCACCACGCGGAATTCATCGTCTACGCGCACATTGTCTGCGCCGAGCATCTCCTCAAAGCGGGTGCGGAGCGGATCCGGCAGGCGGCTTGCGGGCACGTCATAGTCGCTCAGCTGCGGCTCGGGGCGCGGGGTGATGGCGTTGAGGTCCAGGCCCACCTTCTCCTGCACGAGGGGCGCAAACGCCGGCTTGTTGTCAAAGCGGAAGGCAATATCATCCAGGCCCCAGCCCCACCACTTATGGCGTTTCACATCAGCTGTTGAGGTCATGAACGATTCTCCTTACCTTGCTCGGCCGTTGCCGACGCATCCGCGCTGTGCATCACGCGCTCATAGTTGTTGTGGTACAGGTCCTGCACCGCCGCCTGGATCCGCTGGCTGAACTCGGTGACGGGTTCGCCATCGCGGGCGTGCAGCGGCGCACCAAACACCACGCCCACCGGCGGTCGGCCCGGCTTCGGCCAGCTGCGGCCCTTCGGCATCGCTTCGAAGCCGCCGATCAGCGCTGCGGGGATCACCGGAATGCCGATGCTGGCCGCGAGCGCGGCAGCGCCGGGTTTGAACGTGGCCATGGTGCCGGTCATCTGGCGGGTGGCCTCCGGGAACACGAGGATCGGCACATCGTCTTTGAGCAGGGCGCGGCTGAGTCCTTGGTTCTGCTTGGAGCCGTCCCGGTCGATCGGGAACGCGTTGAACATCCACCGCACGAAGATTCGGCGGTACCAGACATCGAAGAAGTAGTCGCGGCCCACGCCGGTGGAGAGGAACCGGGCCTGCTTGCGGGGCAGACCCTGCATGAGCATGGGGGCGTCAAGGTGGCTGGTGTGGTTTGCCACCAGCACAAAAGCGCCCTTGACCCGGGAGACCGCGGGGTCCGCGTGCACGCTCTGGGTGATGGTGGAGCGCACAAGGGTGCGGAAGAATCCGCGCTGCAGCACCATGCGCACAGCGGAGCGCCAGCGGGACTTGTACAGACGGGTGTCGTGGTAGTTCGTCACTTCTCTCTGCTCCTTCGCGCGGTGAGCCAGGCGCTCAGGCGGCGGATGGCAGTGCGGGGGGCCAGACGGGAGCCGGCCACGATCAGCTTGAACCGCAGTGACGGGATGGAGATGACCTTGCCGGCTGCCACATCGCGCAGACATTCCTGCACCAGCTTGTCCGGGTCCAGCCACAGGAACTTCGGGATTGAGGAGCCGGTGATGCCGGCACGGGAGTGGAACTCCGTGCGCACCCAGCCGGGGGCCAGAGCGGTGACAGTGACGCCGGTGCCGGCGAGCCGCACCGCAAGCGCCTCGGTGTAGGTCTGCGCCCAGGCCTTCATCGCGCTGTAGTTGTTCTGCGGCACAAATGCGCTGGTGGAGGTGACATTGATGATCCAGCCGCGGCCGCGGGCGCTCATGGTGCGGCCGGCAGCTGCTGAGAGGTGCAGCACCGCGCGACACATCACGCTGAAGCCGTCATCGTGGAGGGAGAGGTCCGGGCCCAGGATGTCCGTGCGCACGGAGAAGCCGGCGTTGTTGACGAGCACGTCCACGGGCGGGTCCTGTTCCAGGCGCGCGGCAACCCGGTCCTGGGCGGCATGATCCACCAGGTCCGCCTGAATCGTTTCCACGGTCACGTCATACTGGGATCGAAGCTGATCGGCGAAGGATTCCAGGCGTGCGCCGTCTCGGGCCACAAGAACAAGGTCCATCCCGCGCGTGGCGAATGCCTTCGCAAATGCCGCTCCGATGCCTGATGTTCCGCCGGTGACAAGGGCCCTGAGCATGGCGTCTACGATACACTAACGGCTGATTCAGCCGGCCTCTCCCCCTCCTTGAAGGGCACTGTGCACGGCCGCTCAACGAGAGGGTAAGAACCAGTCCGATGGCCACCATTGACAAAGAGATCCTGCTGACCGGTGTGACCGGATTCCTGGGCCAGGCAGTGCTTCAGGTGCTGCTGGAGAACCACCCCTCCGTGAGAGTGACGGCAGTGGTCCGTCCGAAGGGCTCACTGAGCGGCAGGAAGCGTCTGGAGTCGCTGCTGCGCAAACCGGTGTTCTCCGCGTGGGCGGAGCGGGTCGGCAAAGACGAGGTGGCGCGCGCGTTCGAGGAGCGCGTGGACGTTCTGGAGGGTGATCTCACGGACCTGCCGGCGCTGGAGCGCAACGTGGATGTGGTCATCCACTCGGCGTCCTCAGTGTCCTTTGACCCGCCGATCAACGAGGCCTTCAGCACCAATGTGGGCGGGGCGAAGAGCCTCTATGAGGCGCTGCTGGCGGCGAAGCAGGACCCGCATGTGATCCACGTGTCCACCGCATACGTGTCCGGCATTGCGAAGGGTCTGCGTCGCGAAGGCCGCCTCAGCCATGACGCCGACTGGCGCGCCGAGTTCGAGATGGCGCTCGCTGCGAAGGAACGGGTGGAGGCACAGTCCCGCACCCCCGAGGTGCTGAAGAAGCTGATGCGCAAAGCGGATTCGCACGCCGGCAAGATGGGCCCGAAGGCGAGCGCGTCGCTGGCGGAGAAGGCCCGCCAGGACTGGGTGCGCACCCGCCTGCAGGACTACGGTCTGCAGCGCGCAAACTCCCTGGGCTGGACGGATATCTACACGTTCACCAAGGCGATGGCGGAGCGAGTGGCGGAGGACCTGTGGGTGGGCAATGGGCACCGCCTGTCCGTGGTTCGCCCCTCGATCATCGAGTCAGCCATGCGCCGTCCATTCCCCGGCTGGATCGACGGCTACAAGGTGGCCGATCCGCTGATCATGGCGTACGGCAACGGCAGGCTGCCCGAGTTCCCCGGTCTTGCCGATTCGATCCTGGACATCATCCCGGTGGACTTCGTGGTCAACGTGATCGTGGCCCTCGCCACCCAGGATGTGCAGCGCCGCGGGGACGACGCGTACTTCCAGGTGGTGTCCGGCTCCTCCAATCCGCTGCCGTTCCACGAGATGGTCAGCAATGTCCACGAGTATTTCACCGAGCATCCGCTCACCGATGATGACGGCAAGGAGATCCGCGTTCCCGAATGGTCCTTCCCGTCCGTGGAGCTGATCGAGGCGCGCTTCTGGGCCACTCAGAAAGCGGCCGGTGTTGCTCAGTCTCTGGTGCGCCGCCTGCCGGGCTCAGCCCGCACCCGAGAGTGGGCCGGTTCCCTCAACAAGACCGTGTCCGGTCTGGAGACGCTGCGCAAGTTCACCGACCTGTACCGGCACTACACGAAAACAGAGATGGTGTTCGATGATGCGAACACCCGCGCACTGCGCGAAGAGCTGCCCGCTGAGTTCCTGGCCGGCAATGACTTCGACGTCACCGAGATCAACTGGCGTGACTTCTTCCAGCAGCAGCATCTGCCGGCGCTGACCGAGCTGACCAAGGCCTACACGCGCGCCAAAGCAGCGCAGCGCAGGCGTCAGGCCCGCAAACCGGTGGAGCTGAAGCCGGGCAGCGATGTGCTGGCCGTGTTTGATCTGGACGGCACCCTGACCGCGCAGAACATCGTGCAGCAGTACCTGCAGATCATGCGGGCCACCCGCCCGCGCACCCAGTGGGCTGCTGAGACCGCGAAGCTGGCCGGCGCTCTGCCGCAGTACCTGTTCGCGGAGTACCGCGACCGCTCCGAGTTCATTCGCTCTGTGAACCGCCGCTACCGGGGCTTCACCACGAGCGAGATCCATGAGGTGCTGAACGGCCCGCTCGGTGACAAGGTGCGCTCGTCAATCCGCCAGCAGGCGATGGAGCGCATTCAGGCTCACCGCGCCGCAGGTCACCGCCTGGTGCTCGTCACGGGTGCGCTGGACCTGCTCGTGGAGCCGATCGCGGATCTGTTCGATGATGTGGTGGCCACCCGCATGCACATTGCGGAGGACGGCACCCTCACCGGGTATCTGGCCACCCCGCCGGTGGTGGATGAGGCCCGCGCGAATTGGCTGCGCAAGTACGCGGACGAGCACGACATCGACCTGTCCAAGTCCTACGGGTACGGCGACTCGGTAGCGGATACGGCATGGCTGGAGCTGCTCGGCCACCCCACCGCGATCTCCCCGGATCTGGGTCTGTATGCGGAGGCGAAGAAGGGCCGCTGGCAGATCGTGGACTGGAAGTGATCCGGTCGGCCCATTCTGATCACCGGATCTCGCGAACACAGGCGTACTGTGGAGGTGGAGTTGTCCGGTATTCGCACGGACGCATCACAGGAAGGCTGAATGGTGGATAAGTCCTTTGTTCCGCAGGTCGTCATGGCAACGCCCCCGGCGATGGCGCGGTCCCTGGAAGACGGTATGCGATCCAAGGCCACGAAGCCGCTCGGCCAGCTGTTCTGGCTTTCGCTGACCGGCGGCGCCTACATTGCGCTCGGGTTCATCTTCTTCGTCACCTCTCAGCAGGGAGCGGGTCCCGACTCAGGCCTTCCGCTCGGCGTCACCAAGATCATCGGCGGCCTGGTGTTCTCAGTGGGTCTGATGCTCGTGGTGATCTCCGGCTCGGACCTGTTCACCGGCAGCACCATGTCCATCGTGCCCGCCCTGTCCAAGCGGCTCAGCTGGGCTGTGATGGCGCGCCATTGGGCGGTGTCCTACATCGGTAACTTCGTGGGCGCGCTGATCGTGGTCGCGATCGTTGCCCTGGCGAAGACCCCGCTCTCCAACGGCGGCGCCTGGGGTCTGGTGGTAGTCAACACAACCCAGGCAAAGGTCAATCTGGACTTCGGCCAGGCGCTCGCACTCGGCATCATGGCGAACTTCGCCGTGTGCCTCGCAGTGTGGCTGGCGAACGCGGGCCGCAGCGCCGCGGACAAGATGCTCGCGATCGCCGGACCGATCGCGCTGTTCGTGTCCACCGGTTTCGAACACTCGGTGGCGAACATGTTCATGCTGCCGATGGGCTGGGTGATCACCCACCTGTTCGGCGCTGAGTTCTGGGGAAGTGCTGCGGTACAGGCAGCGGGCGTGTCACCGGCTGACTTCTCTTCGATCACGATCGGGAACATCTTCCTGAAGAACCTGCTGCCCGTGACGATCGGCAACATCATCGGCGGGGCACTGTTCGTGGGCGGGTACTTCTGGGTGGCGTACCGCCGGAACGCCCTGGCAGAGGAGCGCGCTGCGGAGGCGAAGCCCGCCGAGTGACCCCACCGGCTGTCCACAGCTGGTGAGCTGGTCATCCGCGGCCGCCGGGCAGCCGTCCACAGCTCGCGGACCGTCACCCATGACTCCTGTCATGCCCACCTCATGACTGGCATCGGACCCCATCCTGCTGATCCCCCTGAAGACTGGGGGCATGAGAACAGAAGAACACCCCAGCACAACACCCCCTGATTCACCGTGGCGCCCGATGGTGGACGCCCGCGGCGTCACCAAACAGTTCGCCGCGCGCGGCGGCCGACGGCGCGGCAAAGACGATGCCCCGCGCACAATCACTGCCGTCCGCGACCTGTCCCTCAGCATCAACCGCGGCGAGATCGTGGCGCTGCTGGGCCCAAACGGTGCCGGCAAGACCACGCTCATGGACATGCTGCTCGGCCTCACATCACCCACGACCGGCACAGTCCAGATCACCAGCATGGGCGCCCGTGACGCAGTGGCACAAGAGCGCGTCGGCGCCATGCTCCAAACCGGCGGCCTGCTGCCGGACCTCACCGTGCGGGACACGATCCGCCTGGTGGGCGCGGCCTACAGAAATCCGATGGATCTTGCCACCGTGCTGGAGAAGGCGCGCCTCACTGACCTGCAGCATCGCCGGGTCAAGGCCTGCTCCGGAGGTGAGCAGCAGCGGATTCGCTTCGCGCTTGCCCTGCTCAGCAACCCGGACCTGCTGATTCTGGACGAGCCCACTGCGGGGATGGACCCGCAGGCTCGCCGCGCCTTCTGGGAGGCGATGCGCAGCCAGGCTGAAGCGGGCCGCACCATCCTGTTCGCCACGCACTACCTTGAGGAAGCCTCCCAGTTCGCGGAGCGGATCGTGATGATGGCAGGCGGCGAAATCGTGGCTGACGGTCCCGTCGCGGAGATCCGCGCTATCAGCCACGTGGCGCATGTGGAAGCCACGGTGGGCAGCCGAGAGCTGCCCGAAATCCCGGAGGCCACGGCCGTGAGCTGGAACGGGGACCGCGTGCGGATCACCACCACTGAACCGGACGCTACCGCGCTCGCTCTGCTCAGCGCGCCTGCCCCGCACACCGGCCGCAGCCTGCTGGTGGAGGCCGGCAGTCTGGACGACGCCTTCCACGCCCTCACCGGCACTCCCTCCGCTACCTCGACCACTGACCTTCCGAAGGAGGCAGCATGAACCGCACACTGTTCATCGGACTATCCCTCAAACGCATCACACGCGACTGGGCGGGGCTCTTCTTCACCGTTGCCCTGCCGGTGCTGATGTACCTCGTGTTCGGCGCGGGGCAGCAGTGGTCGGACCAGCCCGTCGGCGACGGCAACGGATCCGCCTACGTCATGGTGTCCATGGCGGTGTATGGCGGCGCCACCGCGGCGGTGGGCGGGGCCGGAGCCCTTGCGGTGGAACGCACCACCGGGTGGGGTCGGCAGCTGGCGCTCACTCCCCTCTCCACCGCGAATGAGCTGCTGGCGCACACTGTAGAGATCCTGGTGCGAGTGGCGCTGCCGGTGCTCGCCGTCAACGTGACCGGTGCGCTCACCAACGCCGAACTGCCGCTGGACACGTGGCTATGGACCATGCTGATCAGCGTGCTGGTGTCCGTTCCGTTCGGGTTCCTGGGCCTGGGCGTGGCGATGCTGCTGCCGTCCGAGTCGGCAGTGTCCATTGCAAGCACCTCCGTGGTGCTGCTCGCGTTCGCCTCAAACATGTTCATGCCGCTGCCGGACTCCCTGCTGCCATACGCCCGCTGGACCCCGCTGTACGGGGCGAACGTGCTGGCGCACTACCCGATCACTGAAGGCCTTCAGCCCACCGCGAGCGGCAGTGCAGACGCAGAGAGCCTGACAGTGGCAGTGGTGAACATCGCCGCGTGGCTGCTGATCTTCGCTGGACTATGCTGGGTGCTCAGCCGCCGCGAGAAGGGACGTGCATGACCACCGACGGCGCCCACGTGCAGGACGAGGGCCGGCTGATCGGCCCACTGCACCGCGGCACCATGCTCATCTCCGGCGTCTGGCTGATCTACCTGAGCGTCCCCGCTGCCGCGATCTTCCACCTGCAGGACGGTGCGGGCATGCGGATCGCCGGGCTTGGAATCCTCGCCGTATTTGCGCTCGTCTACCTGCTGGGTTTCGGCCGGGCAGACGCGTGGCATGCGAACCGGCGTGGCCTGCTCGTCGCCTGGAGCAGCATCCTTGCCCTGCTCATGCTCGCGACGATCCCATTCGCCGGGCATCTCACGCTGAGCCTCATCACGTTCGTGGTGGCCTCCGTCGCCTTCACCACTCGTCCACGGTACGCGTGGCCGGTGGGCATGCTGCTTGCCGGATCTGGATTCGCGGCGATGCTCCTGCTGAGCGGAGGCGAGATCCCGCTCGTGACCGCGGGTGGGGCCACACTGCTCGGATCGTTCTTTGTGCTGGTGATGGGCACGTTCATTGCGAGAGCGGAGGCTGAGGATGCGCTGCGTACGCAGCTGACGCTGTCCCAGGAGCGGGAGCGGATCGCACGGGACGTGCACGATGTGCTCGGCCATTCACTGACGGTGATCAATCTGAAAGCAGAGCTCGCCTCGCGCCTGGCATCTTCGGATCCCGAACGGGCGGCCACGGAGATGCAGGAGGTGGCGGCGCTGTCCCGCACGGCCCTCGCGGAGGCTCGCTCCACCGTTATGCAGGTGCGGGAGGCATCCCTGCAGGAGGAGCTGACGGCGGCTCAACGGGCATTGGAATCGGCGGGTGTGGTGGTGACAGCTCCATCCCCCGCTGCTGCCGACGCGCTCGCCGGCCGCCACGCTCCCCTGTTCGCGGCAGTGCTGCGGGAAGCAGTGACGAACACGGTGCGGCACGCGCAGGCGCGTACCTGCACCATTCAGGTGGAGCCGCAGCGCCTGGTAGTGATGGATGACGGCCGCGGATTTAACCCGGATGCGCGTGGCAACGGCCTGCGCGGCTTGGAGAAGCGGGTGGCCGGCGAGTCCGGCCGCCTCAGCGTGTCCTCCTCTCCAAGCGGAACCGCAGTGGAGGTGACGGCAGGATGACCACGCCAACCCGTAGCACCAACGAAACCGAAGGCCGGGGGCCTATCCGCGTGATGCTCGCGGAGGATCAGGACCTGGTGCGGGCAGCGCTGGAGGCGCTGCTCAGTCTGGAGCCGGACCTCGACGTGGTGGCGTCCGTGGGGCGCGGTGACGAGGTGCTCAGCGCCGTGCAGGAGCACCAGCCGGATGTTCTGCTGCTCGATATCGAGATGCCGGGCATGAGCGGGATCGAAGCCGCAGCGCGGGTGCGCGCCGCCGGCCGTTCCGGCGCCGCCACCCATTCCAGTGGCCCCGCCGGTTCGGACTCGGCAGCGTCCACTAGTTCCGGCACGGCGCCGCGGATCATCATCGTGACCACGTTCGGCCGGCCCGGCTATGTGCAGCGCGCACTCGACGCGGGCGTCAGCGGATTCGTCGTGAAGGACACACCGCCCGATCAGCTCTCCGACGCGATCCGCCGCGTGCACGCAGGCCTGCGCGTGATCGACCCGACCCTTGCGCAGGAGTCACTGCTCGCGGGCACGAATCCGCTGACGGATCGGGAACAGGACGTGCTGCGCGCCGCCACCGGCGGTGACGGCCCGCAGGAGATCGCGCAGCGCCTGCACCTCTCCCCCGGGACCGTGCGCAACCATTTGAGCTCAGCGATTCACAAAACCGGGGCGCGCAACAGCTTCGACGCGGCCCGGGTGGCCACCGAACGCGGCTGGGTGTAGCGCCGCCGGATGGAGAGCCGCCGGCTCAGCCGGTGTTCTTCAGGCCGGCTGCCACCCCGTTGATCGTGGTGAGAAGCGCACGCTTCTCATCCTCGGAAATTTCCTCACCCCGGGACTGCGCATCGCGCACGCGCTGCAGCATCGCCACCTGCATGTGACTGATCGGATCCAGGTAGCGGTCCCGCACCGCCAGCGTGCGCTTCAGCACCGGGTTCTTGTCCAGCAGCTCCACCACATCGGTGAGCCGCTCGATCTCAGAGACGGTGAGCTCATACTCCGCGCGGATCACATCGAACACATGCCACAGGCGCGTGGGCACCAGGCCGTGCACATAGCTGGCAGCGATGTTCATATCCGTTTTTGCCAGGGTCATCTCCACGTTGGAGATCGTGGTGCGGAAGAAGTTCCACTTCTGGTACATGGTCCGCAGCTCATCCTCCAGGCCCGCCTCACGCGCAGCCTTCAGGCCTGAACCGGCGCCGAACCAGCCCGGCACGATCTGCCGGGACTGCGTCCAGCCGAACACCCACGGGATCGCCCGCAGGCCGTCCAGGCCCTTCTCGCTTGTGGTGCGCTTGGACGGGCGCGAACCGATCTTCAGCTCGCCGAGCTGCTCCACCGGAGTGGACAGCACGAAGTACTCCGGCAGATCAGGATCATCGATGAGGGTGCGGTACTGCGCGAAGGACGCGTCGGACACCACATCCATGACCTCCCCGAAGCGGTCCCGGTCCTCCTTCAGGGTGCGCGGCTCAACATGCAGCGCAGAGCCCTCCATCACAGCCGCGAGCGACAGGTCTAGGTTCTCGCGGGCCAGCACCGGCAGCGTGTACTTATCGGAGATGACCTCACCCTGCTCGGTGAACTTGATCTCCCCTTCGAGCACGCCGTTCGGCTGGGCGAGGATCGCGTCGTACGTGGGGCCGCCGCCACGGCCCACGGTGCCGCCGCGGCCGTGGAAGAGCCGAAGGGTCACATTGTGGCGCGCAGCCACGTCTCGCAGGCGGCGCTGCGCCTGATGAATCTCCCACTGGGAGGTGAGCACACCGGACTCCTTATTGGAGTCCGAATAGCCGAGCATGACTTCGTGGCGATCCCCGCGCAGCCGCACCAGCTCCCGGTAGTTCTCATCGCTCAGCAGCTCATCAAGGATGTCACCGGCGTTGCGCAGCTCCTCCACGGTCTCCAGCAGCGGGGTGAAGCCGATGTCAGCGCGCGGATTAGGGCCGTGCAGGTCCACCAGGCCGGCCTCACGGGCAAGCAGAGCCACGGCCAGAATGTCATCCGCGCCGCGGGTCATGGACACGATGTACGTTTGGATTGCGCCGGTGCCGAAGGTGCGGTGAGCGGCGCGGATCTCACGGAACACATTGAACGTGTTCGCATTGCCGTCCCGCAGCATGGAATCCTCGGTGGTGTCCAGCGCGCCCACCAGCGGTCGACGAGCCCCCAGCTCACGGCTGAGCAGCTCACCCCGCTCCTCAGCGCTCAGCTCAGCGTAGGGGCGTTCCAGCTCGCCTTGGCGGTCGAACAGGTCCGCGAGCAGATCATGATGCTTCTCCGCGTGCTCGCGCACGTCCAGGATCGCGAGATTCAGGCCGATCCCGGCGAGCACCGACTGAGCGATCGCAATCTCACCATCAGCGGCTAGGTCCCCCCGGTGGCGGCGCAGCGCTTCACGCAGCAGGTCGAAATCATCCTGCAGCTCATCACCCGTGAGGTAGTCCCGGTGCGGAACATGCGCCTCGCCCTCGGTGATTCGGCGGCGGGTCGCCTCAAGCTTGTGCAGCATCATCAGCAGCTTCAAACGAGCCGGCTCCCGCTCGAACAGCTTCACCTGGTCCACGTCCAGGGTGGTAGCCGCGCCGATATCCCGCGCGATGGAGGCCCGCAGCTCAGCGTCATCACCGGTCAGAGTGGAGGAGACGGACGCGTCAGAGAACAGACGCTCAATGAACATCTTCGCAATATCGATAGCAGCATCCGCCTGTAGCTGCAGCACCTCACGGGTCACCTCAGCGGTGACGAACGGGTTGCCGTCCCGGTCCCCGCCGATCCACGAGCCGAACCGCAGCGGCACCTGCCGCGGGTCCAGGTCCGCGCCGTGACGACGCACCTCATCGCGCAGGTCCTCCAAAAAGGACGGCATGGTGTGCTCGTAGATCTGACGCAGGTAATAGAGCGCGTTGCGGGCCTCATCCAGCGGGGTGGGCTGGATTCCGCGCAGCTCATCGGTCTGCCACAGCAGCTCAATCGTCTCTGCCAGACGACGATCCTGGCGGGCCCGCTCACGCGTCCCCTCCTTCGTGTCCTCCTCGAGCAGGTCCGAGATGCGCCGCAGCTTCGTCAGAACAGCCCGGCGGGACGCCTCCGTGGGATGCGCGGTGAACACGAGGCGCGTATCGAGCGAGTCGAGCGTGGCCTGCAGCTGCTCGGTGCCGGCCTGCTCAGCGATCTGCGCAACCGTGGCGGGAATCCACGAGTCAGAAGCGTCAGTATCCTTGATAGCGCGCACGCGGTACACCTGCTCGGCGGCATTGGCCAGCAGGAAGTACTGGGTGAACGCGCGGGTCAGGGCGGTGGCCTGCTCAATCGGCAGCTCTGCAAGCTTCTTCTGCACGCGCAGCAGGTCCTCATGGGATTCGGTGGCTGCGCTCGCCTTAGACAGGTGGCGAACCTCCTCCACAAGATCCAGCAGCTCCTGGCCGTGCTGCTCGGCAAGGGTGACGCCGAGCAGGGTGGACAGGCGGCGGACCGTGGCGCGCAGGGGCGCGTCGATCAGCGGGTCATCCCCAACAACCGGGAATTCGGCCGTCAGGGTGGGAATGTTCGCGTCGTTGAGCACTCAGTCTCCTCAGGGCTGCGGAAGCGGCGGATGCCGGGCGGCAACGCCCGTGATGCGGCGAATGCCGGGCGACAACGCCGGTGACAGTGGTCGGTGGTCAGCCGACGCGCTCTCCAGTCCCGGGTTCGATGCGAGAGGCCCGGACCCCAGGTGGGTGCGCGCCCGGTCGGCACCGAACGGACTCTCTCACTCTAGCGAGGATGTCCGCGCATTGATACGACCGTCCGGCCCGTGAGCGTGAAGCGCGGCAGGATTCACACCTCGCGGCGCTCAATGATGCCCGCCTCCCCCGGTCCCGGATCCCCGCCGCGTGCAAACTCACCGATATACGCTCGCAGCACCTGCCCCGCGCGCACATAATCTTCCCACCGTGATCCGCGCAGCAGCAGGCCCTGCTCCCAGATCTCACGGCTGCCGAACTGGAGAAGCACATCCAATCCGTGCGCGCTGCCGAACAGGTTGCCCGGGGCGCGCCACGGAATCTCACAGCGCAGCGCGCAGCCGCCCGCGCCCCGCCACAGCACACTGAGCTCATCCGCCCCGCGGGTGAACACGGTGCGGTCCGCCCACCGCTCCACTCGATCCAGCGCCGCCTCACCGAGCCTGCTCCCCTGCCCAACACGCGCCCCCACCGGCAGTGAACGGCTGAACAGGCGCATCTCATCGGCCATCGTGGTGACCAGGATCGGCACTCGGGGCGCAACCCGGCGCCATGCCGCCTCAACCTCACCCTCCTCCGGGAGCGGATCATGACCGTACTGCACACCGAACGGCATGGCCACGGCGGTGCCGGCCTGAGGCCGCATGACACTGCGGCGGATCACCGCTTCCGCGGCCAGGATCTCCTCCAGCGAGGAAGCTTCGTTCAGGCCACTGAGCGCGGAAGCGACCAACGGCACCAGGCGGGCGCGTTCTCGGCGGGAGCCGAGCGGGGCGCTCTCCAGAATTGCGCGGTCCATCAGCGGCTCATCCGGGAACGCGGCAAGAAGATGGGCGATCGCGTCGGCCCCCGCAGATTCACCCAGGGCAGTGACCGCGGACGGGTCACCGCCGAACGCGGCGATGTTCCGGCGCACCCAGCGCAGCGCCTCCGCCTGGTCCAGCAGGCCCAGGTTGTGGGGGCGGCCGTCCGCGCCGAGATAGCCGAGCACGCCGAGCCGGTAGGTGACCGTGACTGCCACAACCCGCTGCTCGCGGACCAGAGTGCCCGGATCGGTGAGGGAAGAGTCGCCGCAGCCGTTCACATTGGAGCCGCCGTGGATCCACACGATCACGGGCAGATCCTCGCCCGGGACGGCATCAGCGGGTGCGGTAACGGACAGGAACTGGCAGTGTTCGGTTTCGCCCAGGCCCCTGAGCAGCGGGCTGAACAGCCGATCCCCCTCCTCATTAGAGTTCTGAGGGCATGCCGGGGACCAGCGATCCGCGCTGAACGGCTCGGTGTGATCCGGTGCAGGGCGCGGTTTCTCGAAGCGTTCTGCAACGGCGTAGCGGATGCCGGTGGCGCGCACCAGGTCCCCGTCAACCCAGCCGACGATCGGACCTGCGGGCGGTGAGAACAGCCGACGCTCAGCATCGGTCGCGGCGCCAGTGGGAGTGGCTGTGCTGGTGGGGGTGGCAGTGCTGGTGGGGGCTTCGCCGGTGGCGGCTGCGGCTGTGTTGGAGGCGGCTGCGGCTGGTTCGTCCATGCCACCATCCTGGCCAGTCACGGCGCGCCAGAGGCTGGGAACTGCGCGAACAGCATGAAGAAGAGCCGCTGACCTGGTGCTTTCGCCGGTCAGCGGCTCTTCGTGAACGCGGAGACGAGAGGATTTGAACCTCCGAGGCGGGTCATTCCCACCTACTCCCTTAGCAGGGGAGCGCATTCGGCCGCTCTGCCACGTCTCCTTGCTCGCCACGCTCTCCACGCCGAAGCGTGGTGCCCTACACGCCGAAGCGTTCAGTTCCTGCACGCCGAGGCGTGCGGGTGCACGTCAGGGCGAGCGCGTGCACACCAACCCTACAGGCGCACGGCGCGCCCTCCAAATTGCTGTGCCCCGGAAAACATGCTCAGCCCAGGCCGAGCGCCTGCTGCACGAAGTCGATGTGCTTAGGGGTGCCCACGCGATACTTCACCGCGGTTAGAATCCCGTTCTCATCCAGCACGAACGTGGAGCGGATGACTCCCTCCACGGTTCGGCCGTACATGTTCTTCGTGCCGAACGCACCATAGGCACGGCCCACTGCGTGGTTCTCGTCCGAGAGAAGATCGAACGGCAGGTTCTTCTTCTCGATGAACTCGTTGAGCTTCGCAACGGGGTCCGGGGAGATGCCCACAATCCGCGCACCGGTCACGGTGAGGTCCGCGTAATTGTCGCGCAGGTCCTCCGCTTGGCGGGTGCAGAGGCTGGTCATCGCTTGCGGGTAGAACCAGATCACGGCGGGATTGCCCCGCAGGTCATCAATGGAAATGGTGCCGCCGCCTGCAGCGGGCAGATTGAACGCGGGGGCCTGCTCCCCCACCGCCAGCTTCACGTTCTCAGTGCTCATGACCCCATCGTGGCACACGGGGCCCATTGGGACCCACGGGCCCACCGTGACAGACGAGGCCCATCGTGACAGACGGGCCTATGGTGGCAGACGGGGCCGATCGAGACAGACGGGGCCCATGGTGGCACATGGGCGGGGGTCATGGCGTGCGGCTGGTGGCGCGGGGTTGGCGGCGCAGGACTGGTGGCCGCTGGCCCGCCGTGACGCACGGGCGGGGTTCGCCACTGGCCAGGAGGCCTTGGAAAGCGCGTGCACGTCCCCAAGCACGCATGGAACGCGTTCCGGTCCGCAGGCACGTGCGCATTCCCAATCCGGGGAATGAAGAGGAGGCGAGTCGCTTGACTCGCCCCCTCTTCACACTGCGGAGCGTAAGGGATTTGAACCCTTGGTACGGGGTTACCGTACAGCAGTTTTCAAGACTGCCACCTTCGGCCGCTCGGACAACGCTCCCATGCTGACTTCACCTGATTCGCCTGCGCACGGCAGCCTGAACCTTGGGCCTCAGACCTGGCCACGCACGAACCATGCTCACCGGTGAAAATCGGCCCGTTCAGCCTAGCAGGTTCCCGCCCACCCGGCCGTGACCCAGCTTCCTACTCCACGAGTGATACTCCATCCACCCCCAGACCCCTCCTCAGGTAGAACACGTATCACTCGCGAGAAGGGGAAGCTCCATGGACAGAGAAGGGTGCGTCACGCGTCGACCAGGTATCACTCGTGGGGAGGAACGGACCAGAGCGAGCACGAGAGAACGTCGAAGCAGGTGCGGCGACCCGGCCCGGCGGTGGCTCCCGTCGCGGCCCCGGCCCGACCCTTCCGCTGCACGTGTGATACCCCATCCACCCCCAGACCCCTCCTCAGGTGGAACACGTATCACTCGCGAGAAGGGGAAGCTCCATGGGCGGCGACGGGTGCGTCACGCGTCGACCACGTATCACTCCCGGGGAGAGGGGCCTGGTCACAGGCGCCTCCAGCACCCTAGGCGCCCCCACGCCCAGCATCGTCGGCGTCATCGGCAACGTCCGCCACTTCGGCATGCACTGCACGTAGCACGTCGGCGCCGTTGGCGAACACGGCAAGGTCGTGCTGTCCCGAGCCGAACGAAATCCGCCCCTTTGGCACTCGCACATCGGCAATGATCCGCAGGCCATGCCCGAACGGGGTGATCGTGCCACGCTCAAAGCCCGTCACCTCACGGGCTTCATCCGCATCCGGCATCGCCGCCCGACTCGTCCCCAGGTAGGCACGCAGCTTCTTCCAGGAGATGGCGAGATCTCCGGGCAACATGATCACGGCGTACTCCCGGGCTTTCGCATCCGAGCTGCTGCCGGCTGAATTGAACCGCACCACCATCGACTTGATCAGCTCACCCGGCCTCAGGCCCCGCGCCGCTGCTGCTTCCTCCAGGGACCGAGCGCGCGCCACGGGCCGAACCTCATGCTCAATGCCAGAATCCGCGAGCGCAGTCAGCGCCGGATTCATCGCCGCCGGAGGCGCGGGATTCGCTGCTGCCGGGCCGGAGTCCGCGAGCGCAGTCGGCTCCGGATTCGCCGCTGCCGGGAGCGCCGGGGCCGTCCCCTCCGGGGGCGCCGGGTTCGTCTCCTCCGGACCGGACTGAGCGTCAGTCATTCGCCGCCGCCTGCACCAGCCTCATCACGCAGCTCGTCCCCAACAGACGGCGCTTCCGCTCCGGGCGCGGACTCCGCGAACGGCTCCCGCCCCATCAGCAGGTTCAGCACGATCGCTGCGCCGTCAGCATCGATCGACGCGGTCACCGCGTCCGCCGATTCTTTGACGAAGTCACTGGCCTGGCCCATTGCAATGCCCACATCGGCGGCGCGAAGCATTTCACGATCATTGTCCCCGTCGCCCAGTGCGAGCAGCTGGTCGATGCCGAGCCGGTCCGCTACGGTCGCGAGCGCGCTCGCCTTAGTCACGCCCGGCGCGGCAAGGTCAAGCCACGCGGTGCGGCCCACCGCGTACTGCACGCCGTGCAGGCCCACCGTCTGAACGTTTTCGCGGAACTCCTCGATCGGCATGTCCGGCTTCGTCACCACTACGCGGATCACGTCATCATGCTGGATGAGCTCCTCGAAAGAGGCTTGTTGCGCGTGGATGCCGAACTCGGTGTCACGGAAGGACTCGGTGGCGTAGAAATCACCGTTCACGGTTTCGATGGCGTGACGCGCGCCGGGCACTGCCTCGTGCATCATCTCCAGCGCTGCGGCGGGATTGAACGTGCGGGTGTCCACGATCTCGTGATCGCCGTCAACGATGCGCGCGGTCACGGCACCGTTCGCGGATACCGCATACCCGTGGCGCACGCCCGCCGCGTGCACGATCGGCAGGGTCTTGGACAGGCCGCGCCCAGTGGCGATCACCGTGGAGTGGTGCGTGTCATTCAGCGCGGTGAGAGCGTTCTGCACCGCTGGGGACATGCGCATGGTGTAGCCGAGCAGGGTGCCGTCCACGTCCAGACCCACCACGGTGGGGCGTTCGCCCAGCGGGATGAGGAGCTCTCGCAGCCGCCGCAGCGCCGTAAGACTTGAGAGGTCAGGCTGTGCGGCGTCAGGCCGCGCGGAGGCGGAGAGCGCGCCGGCAGGCTGTGCGGCGTCAGGCCGCGCGGAGGCGGAGAGCGCAGCGTCAGGCTGCCCGCCGGTCAAGGCCGCGCCGGCTGGCCGCGCGCCCCCAGGCTGCACAGTGGAGTCCGGACTGTCCGTCACTCACTTCACCTCGAAGATCTCACGACCGCCCAGGAACGGCTGCAGGCCCTTCGGCACCAGAACGGAGCCGTCAGCCTGCTGGTGATTCTCTAGCACCGCCACCATGAAACGGGTGGTGCCGAGCGTGCCGTTCAGGGTGGCGGCAGGGCGCAGCTGCCCCTCGTGCCGTTCCCGGATGTTGAGGCGGCGCGCCTGGAACTGGGTGCAGTTCGATGTGGAGGTCAGCTCACGGTACGTGTTCAGGGACGGGATCCAGGCTTCGCAGTCGAACTTGCGGGCCGCAGAGGTGCCCAGGTCACCGGCAGCCGTGTCGATCACGCGGTAGGGCACATCAATGGTCTGCATCATCTCGCGCTCCCACTGCAGCAGACGCTGATGCTCCTCGTAGGACTCCTCAAGCTTGCAGTAGGAGAACATCTCCACTTTGTGGAACTGGTGCACGCGGATGATGCCGCGGGTGTCCTTACCGTAGGAGCCGGCCTCACGCCGGTAGCAGGCGGACCAGCCGGCATAGCGGATCGGCCCATCATCCAAGTTCAGCACCTCGTCCCGGTGATACCCGGCGAGCGCCACTTCGGACGTGCCGACCAGGTAGAGGTCATCCCCCTTGTCCAGGTGGTACACCTCGTCAGCGTGCTCACCGAGGAAGCCGGTGCCGTCCATGGTCTCCGGCAGCACCAGGGTGGGGGTGATCATCGGCGTGAAGCCATAGGAGGTGGCCTGTGCCATCGCCGCGTTGAGAATCGCCAGCTCCAGCTGCGCGCCCACGCCCTTGAGGAAGTAGAACCGGGCACCGGACACTTTCGCGCCGCGCTGCATATCGATCGCCTCAAGCTTCTCCGCGATCTCCAGGTGGTCCCTGTTCTCAAAGTCGAAGCTCGGGATGGTGCCGTTCTCCTCAAGAGTCTGGAAGTCCTCCTCCAGTCCCTCTGGAGCGCCCTCGGCCACGTTCGGAATCGCACGCAGCGCCTGGTCACGGGCCGCGGCAGCCTCATTCGCCTTAGCCTCCAGGTCCTTCACATCCTGGGACATCTGCTTAGCGCGGGCGAGCAGCTCCTGCTTCTCCTCCCCCTGCGCTTTGCCCACCTGCTTGGAGAAGGCCTTCTGCTCAGCACGCAGCGATTCGAACGCCTGAGTGGCTTCCCGCCAGGACGCGTCGGCAGCCAGAACAGCATCAACAGTGCCGGGGTCGCGGCGGCGGGCCCGCTGCGCCTCGCGCACGCGGTCGGGGTTCTCGCGGAGCTCACGTAGATCGATCATGCGCTCATTGTATGTTGAGGAGGTGAATCAGGTAACAAGTCCCCAGCGTGTGGCGGTGGTGGTGAACCCGAGCAAGTTCGCGAAGCCCCACACCTTCACCACCGCTGTGGCCGACGAGTTCACCTCCCTTGGCCATGCCGCCCCCACATTCATTGAGACAACCGTGGAGGATCCCGGGTTCGGCCAGGCAAAGCAGGCGCTCGCGGACGGCGCGGACATGGTGATCGCCGCTGGCGGTGACGGCACCGTGCGGATGGTGGCGGGGGCGCTGGCGGGCACTGACGCCGAGCTTGCCATCATCCCGGTGGGCACGGGCAACCTCATGGCCCGCAATCTTGCCGTGCCGCTGGATGATGTGCCCGCAGCGGTGAGGCTTGCCCTCACCGGCACTCGGCAGACGATCGACCTGGGATGGCTGGCGATAGAGAACGACGCCGCCAGCACTGACACCGCCCCGGCGGAAGCCGCAGAAGGCGATTCGTCCAGCGATGCCCAGACCCCGCAGAGCGCATCCGATGATGCTGAGGCTCCTGATGAGCACCCGTTCCTGGTGATCGCCGGCATCGGCTTCGATGCTGAGATCATGCATGACACGCGCTCCCGCCTGAAGAAGCTGGTGGGGGTGGGTGCCTACGTTGTGGCCGGTGCAGGTCGTATCTTCGGTCGGTCAGTGGAGGCTGCGGTCAGGCTTGATGGCCGCCCGCCGAAACGGCTCAAAGCACGCACGGTGATGATCGGAAACGTGGGCAGACTGCCCGGCGGGTTCACGCTCATGCCCGGCGCCGATGCCACGAACGGTTCCCTCGAGATCCTTGCGCTCAACTGGCGTGGCGCCGCCGGGTTCGCACAGATCGCCGCGGAGATGGTGGCGCCCGGTGCACCGTCGCTGGCGCAGATCTCCTCCAGCCGCACATTCCAGGCACGCAGGGTGGAGGTCACGTGTGATCGGACGATGCCGATCCAGGTGGATGGTGATGTGATCGGTCGCGGTACGCGTCTGTGGGCTCGGGTTGAGCCGCGTGCGCTGAGCGTGCGGGTGGGAAAGCGGAGCGAGTGAGGCTCACGTGCCGCCTGCGCGTCGGTCCCGCCGACGGGCAAAGGTGCCGGGGCCGGCGTCATTTCGTTCGGCGATGTAGCAGATGATCGCGGCCACGCCGAGGATCAGCAGCACCAGGGCGGTGACAACAGCGGCCACCAGCAGGACGGTGGGGAGCATGGAAACAGCCATGGGGAACCTGTCCTTCCAGGGTGTTGCGCTCAATCGGCGGGCGCCTGGTGTTCCGCTCGATCCGCGGGGGCTGCTGGGACACCCTCAGTATGCTGGGCAGGCTTCGCGGAGAGTGAGTGGCTGCGCCGATGTCTCGACGAAAGTCGGATCGCCGCAACGCGCAACAGCCGCAGAATCGGGACTTTAGTCCCCGGAATGGCTCAGGCTGATTCCGGTGTTCTGGGGCGCACTTTCAGCTGCAGCTCGTCCACGAACCGGGTGGCGGCAGCGAAAGCGTCGTCAGTGACGGCGGCGTGTACGCGGGGCTGGAGCGCGTCGGCCCGCGCATAGGAGCCGAGGAATACCAGCGACGCGCACACTCGATGCAGCGATTTCAGGCAGCTGGCCACGCGACGGTCCTCAATATGGCCCTCCATGTCAATGGAGAAGGAGTACCGGCCGAGCGCGTCACCGATCGGGCGCGATTCGATCCGGGAGAGGTTCACGCCGTTGGCGGCAACGATCTCCAGCAGCTCCAGCAGCGAACCGGAGCGGTCCGCGCGCAGACGTGCCACGATCGTGGTCTTATCCGCGCCGGTGCGGGCCGGGATTCGGGAATCGCGCGCCACGAGCACAAAACGGGTCTGGGCGCCCGCCGTGTCCTCCACGCCGCGGGCAAGCACATGCAGGCCGTGGTGCTCAGCGGCAAGCGGGGAGCAGAGCGCAGCAGCGCCAGCGGCTTCGGGAGAGTCCGCATCCAGTTCGGAGACTTCGCGGGCCGCGGCCGCGGTGGAGAGCGCAGGGATCGGTGCGGCGCCAGGCAGGTTCTGGCGCACCCAGTGCTGGCACTGCGCCTGAGCGTGGGTGTGGGAGGCAACCGTGCGCACATCGGTCAGCGGAATCGGCTGCTGTGCGGCCAGCACGAACGTGATCGGCACGATCTCCTCTGCCACGATCGTGATGCCGCCGGTGGCAGCGAGCACGTCTAGCGTGCCGGAGACGCCGCCCTCCACGGAGTTCTCGATCGGCGCCATCAGCGCGTCCACATCCCCGGCCACGAGGTCTGCAACCGCGCCGGCCACGTTCGGGTAGGGAACCAGCTGCGGATCCGCGCCGCCCATCGCCTGCGTCACCAGGGGCTGGCGCAGCGCCTGCAGCAGTGCCTGGTGTGTGAACGTGGTTTCAGGGCCAAGGAATCCGAAGCGCATGCTCCCAACCCTATGCCCTACGATCGGCCCATGCGCCCCCTGCTCCGCCTGCTGGCCGCCGCGGTCCTTGCGGCGGTGATGCTGGCTGTGCCGGCTGCCGCGCACACGCACTCTGCGGACCGCACGCCGCCTTCCGGTCCGCTCGACGCACTCTTCATCACCAGTGGTCTCACCTGGGCGGACATCGACCCCGAGGTCACACCGAACCTGCACTGTTTCGCGCAGCGGTCCGGTCTGGGCGCGATCTCCCTCACCAGCGGCAGTGTGATGACCACCAAGCGTCAGGGCGTTCAGTCACTGCAGACCGGGGCCCGCGCCGACCCGCTGAGCACCGCCCCCGCTGCCGGTGAATCACTCGACCCGGCGAACGCGTCGGGCACCACCGGCACAGCGGAGGTTCACGGGGTGCCGGTGGTCGATCTGGGCTCGGTGGATAATCGCCCGGGTGCTGCCACGGCGCAGCGGGACGCATCCCTGCGGGCGATCGACGCAGCCTTCGAACAGCACGCCGGTCCCTGCGGTGGCGCAGGCAGCAGCAAGGAGTTCATGCTCGCCTCCGTCGGCATTGCTGACCCGCCCCCTGCTGAGGCGGTCGCCGCGGAAAATGAGCGGGACACCTTTGATCTGTATGCGCCGCTGGAGCTGCAGGTGCTCATGGACTCCCGCAGCCCCGGGCAGCTGCTCACCTCCGGCGCCACCCGGCAGCCCGGTCTGGTCACAAACCTGGATCTCACTCCCACGCTGGCTGCCGCAGGCGGGCAGACATCGCCCGATTCCGCGATCGGCTCACCGATCATGTCTGCCGATGCCGATGATCCGCGCGCTCATGTGGTCGCTCTGAGCGCGCAGGCTGTTCTGATCGATGAGTTCACTCCGCCCGCAGTGGCGGTGATTGCGCTGTTGACGCTCACGGGTGCGGCGCTGCTGGCATTTTCTCTGCTGCGCGGCCGCCAACCGGCCACCCTGCTGCTCGCATCGCGGCCGTCCACTCTGCTGCGCGAGCGCCAGCCAGTTGCCGCAGCCATCGGGAACGGCCTGGTCACGATAGCGTTCAGCATGGTGAGCGCAGGCTTCATCATTTCGGTGATCCCATGGGCCGTCTCCTCTGCACCGGCCGTCCTGTTCGCCGCTGGGATCCTGGTTGGCGGTGTGGGGTTCGCGCTGATCCCGTGGCTTCTGGTGAAGCAGCCCGGTCTGAGGCCGGCGGCGGCAGCTGGCGTGCTCGGAGCGGTGATCCTCATCGACTCGCTCACCGGCTCCCGCCTGCAGCTCACCAGCCTGCTCGGCAATCAGCCGCTGTACGGCGGCCGCTTCTACGGCATCTCCAACCACCTGGCCGGCATTCTGCTCGCGGCTTGGATCATGGATCTGATTGCGCTTCTCGCCGCCCGACCGCACATGCGCCCCTGGGCGCGGGTGAGCGTGACCGCGGTCAGCGGCCTGGTGGTGCTGGTCATCGCGGCGCTCCCCCGGTTCGGTGCGGATGCCGGGTCATCGATCCTGTTCGGCCCGGTGCTGCTGCTGGCCATCATCGCCGTGTCCGGGCTCAGAGTGCGGGCGTGGCATCTGGCTGCGGCGATCGCCTCGGGCGCCGTGCTGGTGGGGGCTGTGGGCGCGGCCGATTATCTGCGTGGTCCCGGCGAGTGGACCCACCTGGGACTGTTCGTCTCCACGCTCCTGAATGATCCGGCTGCGGCGCTCGGGCAGCAGGCTGATCGGGTGCGACGCATGCTGGAACCGCTGTGGCTGATGCCGTTTCTTGCGGTTCCGGTGCTGCTGGCGATCATCGCCATCACCGTTTGGGCAATGCGCTCGTCCGCCCTGCGGGCGTGGGATGCTCGGGTGCCGGGGGCGCGCGGGCTGCGCGCAGCGGGCATGATCGGCGCGTGGATCGGTGCGCTCACCAATGACACGGGCCTTGTGCTGCTCACCGCTGCCTATGTGCTCGGCACGATCATTCAGCTGGCGCTGGTGTCATCGGACGGCAGCTCCAACGGGTCATTCGGCGAGAGGTGACGGCGAGCGCGCAGCGCCTTCACCACGTCACGCAGCTGCGCCGCCCGGTGCAGCTGCGAGCGCATATCCCGCCCGGTTGCGCGGTGGGACAGTTCCGCGGGGATCTCCTTCACCCAGAAGCCAGCGTCGAGCGCGTCGATCGTCAGACCGGTCTCCACACCCCATCCGGGGGCGAGCGGCTGCACCGCATCCCAGGCTTCCCGGGTGATGCAGCGGGTTCCGGACAGCGGCTGCACCGCGTCGAACCCGGTGGCGCGCCGAATGCCGTTGCGGGAAGTGCGCACCACCAGGCCCATGCCCGACGCGCCCTCCTGCGGCGGAAGAGTAGCAATCGCCATGTCCACGCCCTCATCCAGCACCGCGTTCACCAGCGGGGATGCCTGCACGGCGGAGTCCGCCATGTCCCCGTCGATGAACAGCAGCGCCCTGGGCGGGTTCCCCGCTTTTTCGGCCTGCTCCGGGGTGTACACCACGGGCAGGGGGCCGGTGTGGCCCGGGTCGGGATCTTCGATCAGTTCGGGGAATTCGCTGCTGCGGCCGGCACGCTCCACTTCTTCACGCATCGCGACCACGCGCGCCCCGGTGGCCATCGCGTCCGCTTTGCCGCGGTTGGTGCGGTGGCGGACCACGTCCGCGCCCGCTCCCTTCGCAATAGCCGCGGTGGAGTCGGTTGAGCCATCATCCACCACTACCACGAGGTCCACGCGGTCCATGCTGAGCGCGGCGGTGACGGTTGATTCGATGCGGAGCGCTTCGTCCTTCGCGGGGATGACCACCGCGACCCGTTCGGGCCTGCGGCTCATCGCAGCGTGACCTGCCGGGCCACAATGGCGCCGCGGGCACGGCGCTCCAGCGCGGTCAGCGGTTCCGTCACCGCACGCGCTTCCTCAAAGCGGGAAGCGAACTGCTGTGCTCCTTCGGCCACGTCCTGGGCGCTCATGCCGCTGGACAGATCCCATACGGGCACGGTGAGACCGTCCGCCCGGAAGGAGCCCACGTACTTGGTGCCGTCACCCAGGGAGGATTCGCGGCGGGAGTGGAGGCGGGCGATCGCGTCGATCACCTGATCCTCGTCAGCGTCCACCACCCAGCGCAGATGCAGCTTGGAGCCGGTGTCCACCCAGAACGCGTGGTCCAGGCCGGGAACCGCCCGGGTGGTCATGATCGCCGCGTTCGCTTCTTCCAGGCCCTTGGTGAGCTGCTCGGTGCGCTCGGCACCGGCATCGAGCCAGAACTCGAAATCGTCATGCACCTGGATCGGGGCGAAGCCGTCCGGGTCCAGCACGTCCTGCAGGCGCGGGGAGTCCTCCTCCAGCGCAACCTGCGCAAAGGATGTGCCCGGCTCCGCCTCCAGCGCCTGCTTCAGTGCCTGGCCGAGCCCGCGGGACAGGTCATTGCCCGGCAGGGTGGCCTGCATGCCGAGCAGCACCGTGCCGTCGTCGCGCTTGAGGGAGGGCCAGTTCATCGGCAGGATCGACGCGATGAGCACGTCACCACCGCCGAAGTCGGGGCTGGCTTTGGCGGTCATTGTGGCGGCGGGGATCAGCTGACGCATTGCCACCAGGTCGCGTTCGGCGCTGAGGCCCTCGAGGGGGCGCTTGACGAAGTCAGAAGTGGAAGCCATGCGGTCAGTCTACCGGCGGGGGCGGCGCTCCGGCGGCGGCGGAACCTGCTTGGCGGCAATGATCAGACCGCGGGGTATTCGGGCGAAGCCGCGCTTGGTCTCCACGGTGATGGTGTCCTCATCTGCTTCGCGGATGTAGCCGAGCGCGTCCGACGCTTTCTTCTCATGGTCTTTCGGCAGCGCGTACCGCGCCGTGACCCGGGTGCCGACCGTCAGAAACGGCGCCCAGCCGGGCCTCACTCGGTCTGTCATCGCTCGCGCCTCTCGCTCAGCGGGTCGTGGGCGTGAAGCCGCCCGGTCTCAGTGCGCCGGCTCATCCGTGTCGAATACGCGGCCGAGCGTACTCATCGTGTGGTAGATCAGCAGCGCGGCGAGCGTGCCCAGGGCGATGCCGTTGAGCGTGATCTCGCCGAACGTCCAGGTGACGTTTGCAATGCCCACCACCAGGGCCACGCCCGCGGTGAACTGGTTCTTGGGCCGGGAGAAGTCCACGACGCCGTCCACCCACATGCGCACGCCCACAATTCCGATCAGGCCGTAGAGGATGAACGTGACGCCGCCCAGCACTCCGGGCGGAATCGTGAAGATCAGCTCCCCCACTTTCGGGCTCATCGCCAGCAGCATCGCCGTGATGCCGGCAACCCAGTACGCGGCGGTGGAGAACACGCGGGTTGCGCTCATCACTCCGATGTTCTCCCCGTACGTGGTGGTGGGTGAGCCGCCGAACGTGGCGGAGATCGAGGTGGCAAGGCCATCGGAGAACAGGGTGCGGCCCATCATCCGATCCAGTGGTTTGCCGGTCATCAGGGAGAGGGAGCGCACATGGCCCACGTTCTCCGCGAGCAGCACCAGCACCACGGGCAGGAACATCGGCAGCACCGAGATGTGGAACTCGGGGAAGTGGAAGGGCGGCAGCCCAAGCCAGGCCGCCTCCTGGACTTTCGTGAAGTCCACTTCGCCGCGCACCACGGCGGTCACATACCCGATGGCCACACCGATCAGCACGGAGATGCGGCCCAGCAGACCCTTGAAGATCGACGTGCACAGCACCACGGCGGTCAGCGTCACCACCGCGGTCACCGGAGACTCCTGGAAATTCCCGTAGGCGGTGGGCGCCAGGTTGAAGCCGATCAGCGCCACAATCGACCCCATCACCACCGGCGGCATCAGCAGGCCGATCCACCGGGTGCCCACCTTCTGCACCAGCAGACCCACCAGCGCCAGGATCACACCGGTCATCAGCACTCCGCCGAGCGCCCAGCCCATTCCGGCTGATCCGCCCTGGGACTTCGCAGCGATGATCGGGGCGATAAACGCAAACGAGGAGCCGAGATAGCTCGGCACGCGGTTACGGGTGATCAGCAGGAACAGCAGGGTTCCGAAGCCGGAGAACAGCAGGGTGGTGGACGGCGGAAAGCCGGTCAGCAGCGGCACCAGGAACGTGGCGCCGAACATGGCGATCACATGCTGGGTGCCGATGCCGATCGTAGAGAACCAGTTGAGGCGCTCGCCGGGGGCAACGACCCGCCCAGGCTCAACCTGCCAGCCGTTGCCGTGCAGAGTCCAACGGAACATCGATCAGTCCTTCGCGGGGTGAGGAGAGGCAGCGCCGGGCGCGTCGGCAGGATCGTGGGCGGCGCCGGTTGTGCGGGGATCGGCGGCGCCGGTTGTGCGGGGATTGGCGGCGCCGGATGTGCGGGATTCGGCTGCGGCCGGGAACGTCTTGCGCTGGGAGGTCTCAGCTGACACATTCGGCACCCGGGAGAAGAGCCCCGTGCCGCTGACGTCTCGAAAGCGGAATTCACGGAACATGAGCGCCACATCGGGGGCGCCGTATTCGTTGCGGATCGGAGCCGGCACGGCAAGCATCAGCGCCGCCGCCAAACCTGCCACGAGCCCCAGGCCGCCATCGGTGAGATTCGCGCCGGAGGCGTAAGCCACCGTGTTGATGATGACGCCGAGGAAGCCGATCGAGCTGATCAGCACTGCCATGAGAATCGAGGTGCTGCGCGCCTTCTGCGGGTCGCGGCTGCGCAGCGCGGAGCGTCCCGCCAGCGACAGAGCGAACAGCACCACCATGAGCACCACGTTCGTGCTCGCAATCCCCATCCCGTACTGGGCCGGGTAGCCGAACAGGATCGCCAGCGCCACCATAGCCGCGCTCAACAGGCCCACAGCGTGCATGGCCGCGGAGTATTCGAACGTGCGGTGGGAGTACACCAGCCAATCCACCCGGCGGAAGCTCAGCGGCATGCTGCGCACATACGAACGGCTTGACGCGATGCCGAACGCTGCGAACATGAACGGCAGCCACACGAACCCGGTGGCGAAGCTTTGCGGGGCCGCGTACGTGAACTGCAGGCTCGCATCCAGCATCGCCCCCAGCACCAGAGCGGCAGCCGCGCCCATCAGGAACACGTACCAGGAGGGTCGGCGGCGCAGAGCAGCTTCCACGAACAGCATGATGATCGCGAACGACGCCAGCGACCGCGACAGGGTGACCAGGGAGAACAGCGGATCACCCGCAAACGCCTTGCCGGCCATCATCACCGCTGCGATCACCGCAGAGGCGAGCGTAGCCGAGCGGACCAGGGAGAGCCTGGTGCGCGAGCGGGACTTCTCCACGTCCCCGGGGGCAAATCCTTCATGACGACGCGGCTCCCGGCCCAGCACAGCGCCGAGCGTCAGCAGCGCCACACCGGCGCCCACACCCACCGGCGGCCCCTCCGGCAGCTTCGCAAACAGCACCGGGAGGGAAAGGACCAGGTCAGTGATGATCACCGCGAGCGCCGCCAGTCCTGCCGGGATCTGGGTGAAGAGGCGAACGCGTCGAACCAGGCGCAGCGACCGGTCCATGGGCGGTGCGGCCCGCCAGCGCAGCACGTACGCGGCGATGATGCCGGCCAGGCCGATGCCGGCGGTGATGCGGGCGATCACATCCAGCCACGCGATCCCCGTCCAGGTGATGACCGTGCTGAACACGGCGATATAGGCGGCGATGGAGATGCCTTCGCGCACGACGTCCCAGCCTGACATCTCAGCGAATGCCTCGGGCAGCGGAAGGGCGGTGCGGATCTCCTGGCGCGGCGGCTGGTTCGGGGTGGAGCCGCTGCGGGCGTAGGAGGCGGGGTGAGCGGCAGCAGGCGCGGGCGACGGCTCAGCCCCGGTGGGTGCGAGCGGCGGCTGAGAGTCGGTGGGTGAGTCGAGAACGGGGATCTCACCCGTGGCGGCCGTGTCACCGGTGGCGGGGATTTCGCCGGTGGCGGCAGGGATTTCGCCGGTGGCGGTGCTGTCACCAACGGCAGCAGAGGGTTCGCCCACTACGGGGATGCCATCGGTGGCGGGACGCTCAGGATCATCCAGCGGGCCTTCGCTGTCCACAAAGGGAACGCGGGCGGGGGCGGGCCGTTCCGGGCGGTGCGGTGATGGAGCCACACGCTCTGCATCGAGCCGTGCCTGTTCCGCGCGAACCCGCGCGAAATCCTCGGGGGACGGCAGCTTCTCAGTGGGCACCACGTGATCGTCATCGTCGGCGAAGTCAAAGAGCCAGTCATCCCCCGACCCCGATGAGCGCTTATCCGAAGCCATAGTCCTCCCTTCCGCTTGAGCCAGTCTAGGCGGGCGTGCGTCGGAGGCCCGCCGTGCCACGCCGCCCCGGGAGCAGTCGCGCTGATCACGCTGGAAGGCATGGTCAGGCCCTGTTCGCTCGTGCGGCCCAGTCAGTAGAGGTTCGTGGCTGCGGGGTGGTCAGGGGACGTTCGCGGTCTGATCAGGCGAGATGCTTGCTCGCGGCCTGGTCAAGCGAGGTCGTGGTGGCGCTGGCTGTAGCGGATGGCGGGACGCCGACCGCTCCCCGGCAGGGACCGGGTCACTGAGCACACGAACAGCTGATGGGTGGCTGCGCTGTGCACCGACTGGACGTCAAGGCTGAAATGGGCAAGTGCGCCGGTGAGGATCGCGTTGCCGCGTGCGTCGCGCTCATGGGGAACCCCGGTGAGCATGCCCTGCAGCGGCAGGCCGGGCGTGCCGAACCGGTCAGAGAGGTCTCGCTGGGTATCGGCGAGCACATTCAGCACGCAGTTGCCGGAGTCCTCAAGCGCCTCACAGATGCGGGATTGGCCGTAGAGGCTGAGGAGCATGGTGGGCGGGTCATAGGACACGTCCAGGAAGGAGTCGATCGTGGCGGCCACATCCCAGCGTCCGCTGCGAGTGGTCACCACGGCGATTGCAGAGGCGATGTCCTCGCTGAGACGCCGGTAGGCCTCCACATCCGTCATCGAACTGCCTCCTGCCTTGCCGCTAAACCGCACAACGTGCCTTGCCCCTCAACCGCCGACGCTCTGGATCGCCACGGCCCTAGACACGCAAAACGTGAGATTTGTGCGCTTCCCAGCGGTTTTAGCACACAAATCTCACGTTCTGCAGGTGAACGGGGCAACCCCGGGCAGCTCAGCGAACGGGGCGGCCCCGGAGCCGCCACGGGGCCACCCTCCGGGGGTCCGATCAGCGAACGGTGTACCAGATGGTCTTGATCTGGCTGAACTGCTCGAGCGCTTCGATGCCGTTGTCCCGACCACCGAAGCCGGACTGCTTGTAGCCGCCGAACGGGGTGGTCATGTCACCTTCGCTGTAGCCGTTGATCGCGATGGTGCCGGCGCGGAAGCCGCGGGACATGCGAATCGCCTGGTCCACGTCCTTGGTCCACACGGTTCCGGCAAGGCCGTAGTCGGTGCCGTTGGCGATGGCGAGCGCCTCCTCCTCCGTTTCGAAGGGGATCACGCAGGTGACGGGGCCGAAGATCTCTTCCTGGGCTGCCTTCGCATCCGGGGAGATGTCCGCGATGACCGTGGGGGCATAGAAGTAGCCGCCGGTCTCCTCCAGCACCCGCTCGCCACCGGTGATAATGGTGGCGCCGTCTTCACGGGCGCTGTCCACGTAGTCGCTGACGCGCTGCAGCGCCTTGTCCTCGATCAGAGCGGCGTTCGTGCTCTTCTCATCGCGCGGATCGCCCACCACAAGCTTCTCCGCCTCGGCCTTCAGCGCCTGGGTCAGCTCATCTTTGATGGAGGAGTGCACCAGGACCAGCGAACCAGCGGTGCAGTTCTGTCCGTTGTTGCCGAAGGCTGCGCCGGCCAGGTCCTCGGCCACTGTGGCCAGGTCGTCCTTCCAGGATTCGGTCACGATCTGCGCGGACTTGCCGCCCAGCTCCAGCACGATCTCCTTGAGGTTGGACTCGGCGGAGTAGCGCAGGAACTCGCGGCCGGTGCGGACGGAGCCGGTGAAGGAGATGAGATCCACGTCCATGTGCAGGCCAAGCGCCTTGCCTGCCACGTGCCCAAGGCCCGGGATCACGTTCATCACGCCGGCGGGAAGGCCCGAGTCCACGGCCAGCTGCGCCAGGCGCAGCGTGGTGAGGCTGGAGAGCTCCGGCGGCTTCACCACCACGGAGTTGCCCGCTGCCAGTGCCGGGGCGAGCTTCCACATGAGCATCGCGGCCGGGAAGTTCCACGGCAGCACCGCGCCCACCACGCCCATCGGTTCGCGCACGATGTAGCCCAGTGCGTCCGGTCCGGTGGGCGAGACCTTGCCGAACACCTTGTCTACGGCCTGGGCGTAGAAGCGCAGAGTGGAGATGACGTCCGGGAAGTCGAAGTCGCGGCAGTCGGTGATGGTCTTGCCGGCGTCGATCGCTTCGATCTGAGCGAGTTCCTCAAGGTTGTCTTCGATGGCCTGCGCGAATGCGAGGAGCACCTCGCCTCGCTCCGCCGGGGACTTCTGGCTCCACACACCGGAGTTGAACACCTCGCGGGCGTTGGCAACGGCGGCGTCAACGTCTTCCTGGCCGGCGGCCTGGATGGTCACCAGGGTCTGACCGGTGGCCGGGTTCGGCGAGTCGAATGTCTCGCCGCTCTTCGCATCCACGAACTCGCCGTTGAGGAACAGCTGAGTGGGGACGTCTGAGGGCAGATCGAATGACATGGGAGTGCTCCTTCTGCGGGGCGCTGCCTGCCGGTGACGCTGTGCGGCCGACGGCTTCCGACGTCTCGCCAACAAGCAGCCCTGATTGTCTGACAATCCTCACGCTACACCGGGAGGATTGCCACTGCAAGGGTACTGGGGGCACCCAATCGACGCGCCCGGCATTCACTCATCCACCGGGAGCGAGGCGATCAGCGCCTCCAGGCTGCCGAAGGTGTGCGCCTCGAACGCGGGCCCCAGGTCCGATCGGTCCCCGTCGAAGGCGCGCTCCAGCGCCTCCACCAAGCGCCGATGCACATCCACATCTCGATTGAGGTCGGACGCAAGGCGCTGATCTTCCGCCAGCTGCAGCGCCACCTGCGCTTCGATGGCGGGCCACAATCGCACCAGCGCTGCATTGCCCGAGGCCTCCCACAGGCGGCGATGGAATCGCACATGCGCTTCATGGCGCGCCAGCGGGTCTTCCTGACTGATGTCTCGCTCGTAATCCACCCATGCCTCACGGACTGCGGCGAGCCGGGCGCCGGTGGCGTCATCAAGGATCTGGTCCACCGCGAGCATGTCCATAGCCATGCGCACCTGCGCGGTCTGCTGAATGTCCTCAGCACTGAGGGAGGCCACGAAGATCCCTCGGAACGGCTCTTGCACCAGGAAGCCCTCATTCACCAGGTGAGCGAATGCTTCGCGCACGGTGGACCGGGACACGTTGAGTCCGTCGGACAGGGAGGCTTCGGTGAGCTTCTGGCCGGGCCGCACGTCCCCGCGCACGATGGAGCGGCGGATCTCATTCATCAGCGCATCACGGCGCGAGAGGGACTTCACCGATGATCGAGGGGCTCGGGGGCGCTGCGCCATTGGTACTCCTGGTGGTGCCACCGGAACGCTCAGCGCGCCCGGTGAGACTGGGGACGGGTCGATGCTACCGGGAGAGGCTTCGACTCACGACCAGCTGCCCATTGACAGCACTAGCCGGTCGTCCTACAGTCATTCATATTGTCAGACAATCTGTTGGTCAGCAAAGGAGCAGACTCATGTCAGCACTCGATTACTCCGGCGTATTCGCCGCTGTTGCCACCCCCTTCACCGCCGATGGCAGCGCGGTGGACTTCGAGAAGATCGAGGATCAGGTGGCATTCGCGATGTCCGGCGGCATCAAGGGCATCGTTCCCGGCGGCTCCACCGGCGAGTTTCCCACCATGACCACCCAGGAGCGCAAGGACGTCAACGAGGCATACGTCAAGGCCGGCAAGAAGCACGGTGCAATCGTTGTGGCCACTACCGGCGCGCTGTCCACTCGCGAAACCATTGAGCTGACCCAGCACGCCGAAGAGGTTGGCGCCGACGCGGTCATGATCGTGGCACCGTTCTACGACGGCCCCTCGTTCGAGGCGGTTCTGGAGCACTACAAGGCGGTCTCGCGCGCGTCGAGCCTGCCGATCATGTACTACAACCTCCCCTCGCACACCGGCGTGGAGCTGTCCGTGGAGCAGCTGGTGCAGCTCGCCCGGAAGACCAATGTGGACGTCATCAAGGACACCGAGGGTGACCTGGTCAAGCTGAACACTCTGCTGCATGAGCATTCGGATGACGTCACCACCCTGTGCGGGTTCGACGGCCTCAACTTCGCCGCGCTCGCCCTGGGTGCCAAGGGCACCGTGTGGGGCATGGCGGCATTCGCCTCGAAGACCGCCCAGGAGTTCTACGAGACCATCGCCGTCCAGCTGAATCTGGAGAAGGCCCGTGAGCAGTGGAAGAGCATCCTGCCGATCTGCGATGGGCTCGAGTCCGGCCACTACGCTGCCGGCGTCAAGCTGGGCCTGGAGCTCACCGGCCACTCCGCTGGCCCCGTCCGCCCGCCTGTTCAGGCAGTGGAGGGTGAGGCGCGCGACGCGTTCCGCCAGCTGCTCGTGAACGCGGGCATCGAGGTTGTCTGAGAGGCCCTGAGATGAGCATTCGACGCACCATCCAGGTCATCGATACGCACGCCGTGGGTGAGTCCGGCCGCGTCATCATCGACCAGCACCTGAAGATCAAGGGCCGGACGATGGGTGAGAAGCTCACCTACGCGGCCGAACACCTGGAGGGTCTGCGGAAGCTTGTGCTCAGCGAGCCGCGCGGCTTCCCTTCGCTATGCGCCCCGCTGATCACCGCCCCTGTCAATGAGGGCAGTGATTTCGGGCTGATCGTGATGGAGCAGGGCGGGTTCCGCCCGATGTCCGGCTCCAATCTGATCTGCTCGGTGACCGCTCTGGTGGAGACCCAGCAGGTGGAGGTCACCGAGCCGATCACCCATCTGAAGGTGGACACGGCTGCGGGCACGGTGGCGATCCAGGCGCACGTGAGCGATGGGCGCCTCACCGGCGTCACGTTCGAGAATGTGCCGGCGTTCGTGGAGGAGCTGGATCGTGAGCTCAGCCTGCCCGGCTACGGCACGATTCGTGCGGATATCGCGTTCGGTGGCCAGTACTACGTGCAGGCGAAAGCAAGCGATTTCGGGCTGGACCTGGTGAAGGAGGAGGCGCATGACATTGTGCGCGCTGCCTCGGCTCTGTGCGCAGCGGCGCGTGAGCAGGTCTCCGTTCAGCACCCCACTGCTCCGGAGATCAATGAGATCGGCCTGCCGATGCTGCACCGTCCGGCGCAGAACGGCGAACCGGCCCGCAACGCCGTGGTGCTGCCGAACGGCACGCTGCGCCTGAGCGACCCGGCTTCCTGGACCGGCACTTTTGACCGCTCACCGTGCGGCACGGGCACCTCGGCTCGGATGGCGTGTATGCACGCCCGCGGTGAACTGGCAGAGGGTGAGGACTTCGTTCACCGGTCCATGCTGAACACCGAGTTCGTGGGCCGCATTCTTGGTGAGATCACCGAGGGCGGGAAGCCGGCGATTCGCCTGCAGATCACCGGCCAAGGCTGGATCACCGGATTCAACACTCTGGTGGTGGACCCGACGGATCCCTTCCAGGAGGGCTTCACCATCGGGGATATCTGGGGAACGGACTGAACACGAGTCAAACACGGCGCTCGGCGTGGCGCACACGCGCCACCCCAGCGCTGTGAGGAGGGGCGGGAATGGCGGCGGAACAGATCTCACAGACGGTCCGTCGTCTCTCCCCCTCCCTCAATGACTACCGCGGTCTGGCAACATCGTGGCCGCGGGATGTGCTCGCTGGCATCACAGTGGGCATCGTGGCTGTGCCGCTGGCTCTGGCGTTCGCGATCGGGGCGGGCGCACCGGCGGAGATGGGGCTGATCACCGCGGTGATCGCCGGTTTCGTTGCGGCGGGCATCGGCGTTCTGATCACCGCGGTGCTGGCCCTGCGCGCGCTCTCGCGCAACTCTGATGTGCAGCGCCTGCCGCTGCCGGGTCAGGCGCAGCCCGGTGATGACCGGATCGCCCTGATCCGCTTTGACGGCGCCCTGATGCCGAACAGGCACCGGATGCTTCGATGCTGGAGTGATCAGTCGGGCAGCTCGTGATCGGCCAGCTTTCCGAGCTCGATCGGCAATGCGAGCGGCCGCTTGGACACGTGCTCCGCGCTCGTCACAGCGGCCGCCGCATCATTGCCATGCACCTGATTCGTCAGGCACTGGGCCGCATAGCCGCAGATCCGCCCCTGGCAGAATCCCATTCCCACCCGGGTTGAGCCCTTCATGCGGCGCGGATCATGGGAGTGCAGCTCGGTGATCGCAGACCGCACCTCCGCGTATCGCACTTCCTCGCAGCGGCAGATGGTGGTGTGATCGGTCAGCCACTCGGACCAGCCGTCCGGAACAGGATGAGCCCGGTGCATGGCCTGGGCGAATGCAGCGTGCCGAGCGCGTGCTGCCAAGTCTCGACGGCGCGGGGCGGCCTTCGCCGCGGCTCTGCCGGCGATGCGCCCATCGGCCACCGCGCCGGCCGCGCCCTTCACACCGGTGAGCTCCCCGGCCAGGAACAGTCCCGGCACAGTGGACTCCAGGTGCTGATCAACCACTCCCACGAGCGAGCCGTCCATATCCAGGCGGGACTGCGCGCCCAGCTGCGTGATCAGCTCCGTCTGCGGGGTGAAACCCCAGCCGAAGCCCACCAGGTCAACGCCGCTGAACGTCCGCTCGGTTCCGGGCTGCGGGGCGCCCTGTGCGTTGAGCTTCGCCACCCGCACCCCGGTCACTGAGCCGCTGCCGATCACCTCGGTCACGGCATGTCGGGTCAGGTACGGCACCCGGTTCTTCACGAGGGCGGCCGCGTACTGTGCTCCCTCGGCGCCCTTCGAGGGCACCAGCGCACCGAGCGCGCCGCGCGGGAACCAGCGTGTAAGCGTGGAGGATTCCACAATCGCCGCAACCTCACCGCCCGCTTGCAGAACAGAGTTCGCTGCGGCCAGCAGGAACGGCCCGGTGCCGGCGAGCACCACCCGCCTGCCCGGCGCCACACCCTGCACTTTGATGAATGCCTGAATGCCGCCGGCGGCCATCACTCCCGGCAGGTCCCAGCCGGGAACCGGCAGCTGCCGATCGTATGCACCGGTAGCGAGGATCAGCCTGCGCGCTCGCACACCGCTCAGCTGCTGGTGCCCGCCGGACGCGCAGGCTTCCGCGGTGCGCGCCACCTGCAGCTCGAATCCGCCTGCCACCCGGTCGATCGCCCACACATGAGTTTCGGCCAGGTGATGGATTCTCCCGTTCGCTTCCCCGGCCCGCACGGCCTTGGCGAGCGACGCGTACGTGCCCCACCCGTGGTGCCAGCGGGGTGCAGGGGCGCCGGGCTCATCATCCGCGGGCGCGTGGCGCCAATACTGGCCGCCAAGACGCGCATTCATATCGATCAGGGCTGCTGAAGCACCTGCTGCTGCGGCTTCGGCTGCGGCCGCCAGACCGGCCGGTCCCGCGCCAACGATGGCAATGTCCACCTCACGCATCCTGCTCACCGCCCTGAGCCGGCGCGTCCTCAGCTGGGGCTGGGGGCCGGCAGCTTGTGATCTCCATGCCCGGCTCCACTTCCACCAGGCATGAGCGCAGCGGCCCCTGCCCGTTGACGTACACGAGGCAGTCGAAGCACACTCCGATGCCGCAGAACACTCCGCGCGGGGCGTTCTGCGTGCGAGTACGGCGCAGTTCATGGGCTGACGATGACCCATCCTGCTGCGGAGCGCCGGAGTGGGTGGGGGATCCGTGGGCGGTGCGGTCAAGGATCATCGCGGCGGCTACGGTGCGGCCTGCGGGAACCTCCACCTGCTCACCGTTGATGGAGCAGGGCACAGTGGTCATGAGGGATCCTCCTGTGAGGCGAGTGCGTCGAAGCGTTCCGGGGCGAACGGCGCCAGGTCAAGGTCTGCAGCGCCGTGCGCGAACGGGTCCTGGGCTGTGAGAGCCTGCGCAATGAGTTTGCCGGTGCCGGCGGACAGGCCGATCCCGGCGCCTTCATGTCCGCACGCATGCCAGAGGCCGGGTGCGCGCGGGTCGGGGCCGATCACGGGCACGTGGTCCGGTGAGTACGGGCGGAAACCGTGATAGTGCCGCAGTGCCCGCACGTCACGGAGGAAGGGGAACAGCTCGGTGGCTGCACGGGCCATTCGCTGCAGCGCTTCCCGGTTCACGGAGTCGTCAAAGCCAACCCGTTCCCGACTGGAGCCGATGAGGATCGACCCGGCAAGGGAGGACTCCACCACCGGGGAGGTCTGCAGGCTGCCGTCCGAGGAGCCCACATTGTCAATGTATTCAGCGGCATACACCTTGTGGAAAACACGCGGTGGCATCGGCTCCGTCACGATCACAAATCCTTTGCGCGGCGCCACCGGCACAGGCACTCCGGCAAGAGCGGCAATGTTCGCGGACCAGGGGCCGGCGCAGTTGATGACCGCGTCGGCAAAGAAATCGCCACGGGATGTGCGCACACCCGTGATCCGATTGCCCCTCCCCCGCAGCATGCCCACCACCTCGGTTTCGGCTTCCACGCGGGCGCCCAGGCCGCGGGCAAGGCGCAGCAGGTGGTCGACGGTCTTCATCGGCATCAGCTGCGAATCGTCCGGGTAGAACGCCGCGCCCACGGCTTCATCCGTGGTGAACGGCTCGAGTTCGCGCAGCTGCTGAACATCCAGCTCCTCCACCGCAATATCGTGAGCGCGCTGACGCTCCAGCACGCGCCGCAGCGACGTCATGGAGGATTCGCGGGAGGCCACAATGATGCCGCCCTTCGCTTCGAACTCCCACAGGTGGCCGTACTCGCCCAGTTCGCCCTTCCAGATTCCGAGCGAATAGTTCGCCAGATCCAGTTCCGGCCCGTGCTCCTTATCGGACACGAGCACGTTCCCCTCGCAGCGGCTGGACGTGCCGCTTCCTGGGGTTCCACGCTCGATCACCGTGACGCGGAATCCGGCGCGAGCGCAGAAGAACGCTGTGGCGGCGCCGATCACACCAGCTCCGATGACGATGACGTCACTGCCGTGGCTGCTCATGCAGACCTCCCAAGGGTGGGTCAGGAAATGGATGCGCGGCGTGGGGTGGAAGGCGCTCCAGGAACGGGGCTTTCCACCCCACGCCGGTGGATCAGAGGTTGAGTCGGCGCTTTTCTGCCGGCTCCATCGTCTCCTGCGGCTGCTCGCCGTGCTCCACCTGGCGGTGGATGTTGCTCCACCAGCCCGCATTGTCGATGCCGAGGGTGCCCGGTTCGAAGATCGGATCCAGGCTGGCCTTGCGCTGACGGTCAAAGTCTCGGATCACCTTCACCACCACCGGGGACAGCAGCAGGATGGCGATCATATTGAACCAGCCGAGTGTGCCGTAGCCGATGTCGCCGAGGGACCACATGATGTCTGCTGACACAACCGAGCCGAAGGCGGTGATGACCATCGCGCCGATCTTCAGCACCCAGGTGGGCCAGCCGCCGTTCTTACCGCGGATGAACACGAGGTTCGTCTCTGCGATGTAGTAGAAAGCCACCATTGAGGTGAAGGCGAAGAAGAACAGGGCGATCGCGATGAACGCGGGGCCGAACCCGGCGATCACAGTGTTCACTGCAGCCTGGGTGAAGCCCACGCCGGCTTCCACATCCGGCATGTATTCCACCAGGGCACGGTCGCCGTCGAACACGTTGTAGCTCTTGGTGATGACGATCATGATGCCGGTGGCAAGGCAGACCACGCACGTGTCGATGAAGATCGAGAACGCCTGTACCAGGCCCTGCTTGGCCGGGTGGGACACCGATGCTGCGGCGGAGCCGAAGGTTCCTTCGCCCACACCGGCCACGTTGGAGAACACGGCGCGACGCACACCCCACGCGATCGCTGCGCCGGCGATGCCGCCGAACACCTGGTCACGGCCGAATGCGGACTCCAGCACCAGGGTGATCGAGGGGACGACCTGGTCAACGTTGAGGACGATGAGGCTGAAGGCGAAGAGGATGTAGCCCAGCGCCATCACCGGAACCATGACCTGGGCGGCGGTGATGATTCGCTTGGTGCCGCCGATGATGGTGAATCCAAGGATTGCGGTGAGCACGATGGCGGTCACCCAGCTGGGGATGCTGAACGCGTTCTCGGTGGCGGAGGCGATGTTGTTCGCCTGCACTCCGGGGGTGAGGAAGCCGTAGATCACCATGTAGAGAACCGCGAACACCACGGCGAGCCAGCGAAGGCCAAGGCCGAACTGGATGTAGAACGGGGCGCCGCCGCGGTCCTCACCGTCAATGCGACGCTTGAACACCTGCGCAAGAACTGTTTCAGCGAATGCAGCGGAGGAGCCGAGCAGCGCCACCACCACCATCCAGAACAGTGCGCCGGGGCCGCCCGCAGCAACGGCGGTGCCCACACCGGCGATATTGCCCACGCCCACGCGGCTGGCCAGCGTGAGCAGAAGCGCCTGAATCGGGGCAACCCCTTCAGAGTGCAGTGGCTTCGCGAAGATCTGCTTGACCATCTCCGGCAGCAGTCGGAACTGCACTGCGCGGGTGGCGATGGTGAAAAACAGCCCCACGGCCAGCGCGAAGTACGCCATGGGGGTCCAGATGAGGTCGTTGACAGTGCCGAGCATCGTTGCTCCTTGCTTCCAAACCGAGGGGAACCGGCAGCGTGCTCAACAAGCAGCGATTGTCCGGTTGTCCGACAATCTAGTGATCAAGGTGACAGCTGTCAACCGTTTCGTCAGACAAAACTGGGGCGCGTTGTAGCGCCCCAGTCTCGGTGGGTGCGTTCACCAGTGAGCGCCGCGCAGTGAGAGCAGCACCGCCCTCTGCCCGTGATTCAGGCCTCGCCCGCCGCCCTCGATCAGGCTTTGCCTGCCTTGCGGCGCGCCTTGTGTGCGGCCTTCGCGCTCTTCACAGCGGCGCGCGGGTCGAAGTCCGGGCCTTTCTCGATGTAGAAGGACATCTGAGCACCGTCCCGCAGCGGATCCGTGAGCATTCGGCTGCCCACGGCCACGGCCTCGTCAGGAATGTTGCGGTATGCCTGCGGGCAGTCGGAGACGATCTCCACCGTCTGCCCTTCCTGCATCTGGGCGAGCGCTTCAAGGGTGTGGATCACCGGGTAGGGGCAGGATTCGCCGCGCAGGTCAACCTGGAAGTCGATGAGCGCCTGGGGCTCGGGAGTTTCGGCAGCGGGCGCCGCATCGTGCGCATCGGTCGTGGCCGTTCCGGGAGCGGCAGCGGACGTGCTGTGGTCAACGGAGGAGTCGTGGCGGTTCATCGGGTGATCCTTTCAGCGTCAACATCGGCGGCATCGAACATCACGGGGGCGGAGGCTGCCTCGAGGCGTGCGCGTCGCCCACCGCGACGCGACCCCATCGCGAAGTACCAGAGTCCCAGCAGGCCCAGCGAGATCGCCAGTGCGGGCCAGGGTCCGAGCTGCGTGAACAGGTTGATCTTCGGGGCGCCAGCCACGAGCAGAGCGTGAATGTTCCAGTGGTCCCAGCCGTAGGCGAGGATCGTGGCGCCGAGCACGTTGCCGCCGAAGGCGAACCAGGCCACAACCTGCCCCTCCATGGCGCGGTACATCATGCCGGTTTCGCAGGCGCCGGCCATGACGATGCCGATGCCGAACAGGAAGCCGCCGATGAGAGTGCCCAGGCCGGCGGGCTTCGTCAGCGGCTCCATACCGGTCACGAGCAACACCACGAACGTGGAGGCGGTGGCAACGGCCAGGCCGAGCACGAGGGCGTCTGCCAGTTTGGTTCGCCCGGTGATCCACAGGTCGCGGAAGGCGGCGGTGAAGCAGATCTGCCCGCGCTGGATGAGCACACCGAACGCGGTGCCGAACACCACCGCCACCGCCAGCATCGGACGGCCGGTCAGAACATACACTGCCGACGCGGCCACCAATCCGGCAACAACCACCAGGGCGATGATGAGGTGGCGGCGCCGGCGCCGCGCTTCCACCGCCGCATCGGTTATCTGATGGGCAACTGCCGGCATCAGGCGCGTGGGCCCGCGCCACCAGCGCTGCTGGATGAGCTTCACGCCGGCGAGGGTGCCGATCGCGGTGGTCAGCGTGAACAGCCAGGCGTGCAGGGAGAACTGCGGGATGCCCGTGAACATCGCCGCAAGGTTGCAGCCGAAGGCAAGGCGCGCCCCGAATCCGGCCACAACACCGCCCACGATCGCCTGCGTGAAGCGGCGGCGCAGACGCGGCACGCGCCACCGGAAGTCGCCCGCTATGAGGGCGGCGATCCCTGACCCGGCCAGCATGGCGATCACGATCCAGCCGTCAGTCCGGTCGATCGGGCTGCCCGTGAGCGGCACAACCTCACGGAAGTACTGCCATGACTGCACATCGCTGCCGAAGGCTTCGGCCACATGGCCGCCCAGGCGGGTGAACTCGCCGGTGACCGCCCACACCGTGCCGGTGATCCCCACATACAGCGCGGACAGCAGGCCAAGCGCGGCGAAGACGGGGCCAGGCGCAACCCCTACACGAGTGCGGAACGGAGTGTCAACGTGCCGATGCGATCCAGAAGTGCTCACGCTGCTCATGCTGCGATCCTACGACACGCCCAACGGCCGCTGTGGTCCGGTTCCGCAAGGGGCTTGCGTCCCCGCTTCAGCGATCGCGGGCGGGCGCCGCCGGCAGCTGCGTTGACCGGGCCAGGATTGCGGTGACGATCAGCGCCGTGACGGTCTGGACGAGCACGATGCCGCCGAGCACCACAAGCTGGAACCGCCCGGCCTCAACCGGTGAGGCACCGCCGAACAGGGCGCCCACGAATGCGCCGGGCAGAGTCACCAGGCCCGTGGTGCGGGTGGAGTCAAGGTTCGGCACCAGTGCTTCCCGCACGGCGTCACGCACGATCTCATCGTGCGCCACTGAGCTGTGCGCGCCGAGCGCCCACCATGCTTCGATCTCTCCGCTGCGTGCCTGCGCTGCTTCACTGAAGCGTCGGCCGGCAAGGGTGGAAGCCGTCATCGAATTACCGATGAGGATCCCAACGATCGCAATGATCTGCGTGGGCTGTGTGGACACTACGCCGGTGAGCAGCATGATCGCGGGAACCAGCAGGCCGCTTGCCACCACGCCGCTAGTCGCGGCCAGCGGTCCGTTCTGCAGCTGCCGCAGGCGGCCAGCACCGGTGAGGGACGCCGTGGACAGCATGAGGGCAATGAACAGCAGGATCAGCCACGGCCAGGTGAAAACACCGCGCAACAGGAGAGCAATTGCGGCCAGCTGCACAGCGGCACGTACCAGAGCGATCAGCGGCCCCCAGCCCAGGGCAACACCACGCCAACGCAGCAGCGCCACCGCCGTCAGCGCAAGCAGCGCCACCACCACACCGGTGCGGATCAGCAGCTCAACATCCATCTCCGGTCTCTCTCCACATGTCCCTCCGTGCGCGTCACACCTGGGCCCGCGTTCGTTCGCAGTCCCGTGACATTGCGGCGTCGCCTAGGCCAGTATCCGCCCTCTAGCAACTCTGGCGCGACCACCCACTGCTGACCCATGGTCATGCAGGTCACACACATTCTCGCCGCATGGGGCGTGAAACACTGATAATGGGTGGGGTGACCGCCCTGCCCGTCGAACACACGGAAGGAAATCCATGAGCAGCAAGGACATCACGGGCAAGGTCGCATTGGTCACCGGCGGTGCGCAGGGCATCGGGCAGGGCATCGCCCTGCGGCTTGCGGCCGACGGCGCTGATGTTGCTGTTGTTGATCTCGGCAGCGAGCGCTGCGCCGACACAGTCAAGAAGATCGAAGAGACCGGCCGGAAGGCAATCGCGATCGGTGCGAACGTTGCGAAGCGTGATGACGTTTACGCGGCGGTTGACCAGACCATCGAAAAGCTCGGCGGCTTGGACATCATGGTCAACAACGCGGGCATCGCCCAGGTCAACCCGATTTCCGCAGTCAGCGACGAAGAGCTGTCCACGATCCTCGACGTCAACGTCAAGGGCGTGTTCTGGGGAATCCAGGCGGCAGCCGCAGCCTTCGAGAAGCTCGGTCACGGCGGCAAGATCATCTCCGCATCCTCGATTGCCGGGCACGACGGTTTTGAGATGCTCGGCGCCTACTCGGCCACCAAGTTCGCTGTGCGCGCGCTGACCCAGGCCGCCGCGAAGGAGTATGCCTCGCGCGGCATCACGGTGAACGCCTTCTGCCCCGGCATCGTCGGCACGTCGATGTGGGAGGAGATCGACTCCCGCTTCGCTGAGCTGACCGGTGCGAAGAAGGGTGAAACGTTCGACAAATACGTGGGCGGCATCGCACTGGGACGTCCGCAGACTCCGGAGGATGTTGCGGACCTCGTTTCCTTCCTGGCAAGCCCCGATTCGGACTACATCACCGGCCAGGCAATCCTGACCGACGGCGGCATGGTCTACCGCTGATCCCGGATCGGCAGTCACACCGCCGCCCAAGTGGGCCGCATGACAATGAGAGGTCCCGTCCGCTGGACGGGGCCTCTTTCGCTCTGTCATGCCCCCACATGGAAGGTCACGCGTGTGTCGAGCTCCTCGGGAAAGGAGCCTGGCTACCGCCGATCCCGCTCTCGCACGAAGCCTGGCGGCAGCCACATTCCGTTCGGGTTCTCACGGCGGAACGAGCACACGGCGCAGAGGTCACCGCGGCGTCCATGCGGCATACCGCACCGTGCGCACTTCTTTAGAGCACCAACAGCCAGCGTGACCCCAAGGGCATCACCCCACGAGGCCCCATCCCGCAGGTCCAGTGCGTTCTCCGGGCAGTGCTCCACGCAGATCCCGCACTCCACGCACGCTGCCGCATCCAGTTCCAGGCTGAAATGCGAACCATGCTGGGGCCGCTCCAACGCACCCATCGGGCAGGCGCTCACGCAGGTCCCGCTGCCCGCGCAGCCAGTCGCGATCAGGGACTGTCCCGGGCGCGGACGATCCAGCAGCGCACGCTGCTGGATCGTCCGCATTCCACCAGCGTCGCCGTCGGTCTGTGCTCTGCGCATTGCTGCCAGCTCATCGATCAGGGCTTCCGCCCAGAGCTTCAGTCCGGCGGCGTCAGCGTCCGGCGCCGGCATCTGCAGGCCGACTCGACCGCCCGCGGCGCGAGCTGTCAAAGCCGCCGCGCGGGTACTCCCCCCACCTGCCCCGTGGTTCTGCTCAGGTTCACGGCGGCGAAGAAACGGCTTCAGCAGAAGACGGCGCCCCAACGGAATCTCCTCACCCACCACGGCGAACGCCTCCCGGGATTCCTCCTCCGGCACGTGCTCGGCAAGGGACTGGAGCCGCCACTCCGGGAATCCAAGGGCCTCAAGGATCCGCATCGCATCCACAACCGGATCAGGCGAGGGCGTGCGCTCATCCGCGGCGCCGTCACCGGGCCACACGGCAGCCTGGTCCACCAGGACCCGACCGTTGAGCGCGAGCTCCAGCAGAAGCCCCACCGGCCACTCCCCCGGCACCTGCAGCACCAGGACCGAGTCCGCGGCACACCCCGTCGGCACGCGAACAGTGGTGGATCGGGTCAGGATGAGGTGTGCGTCGGCCTCGTGCTCACCTGCCCAGGCGGCTGCCCTCGCCAGCGGCACCCGGTACGCGGAGCGAACACGGTCAATCGCCTCCGCTGCGGAGGTGAGCGTGATCGAGTCTGCCTGCGGTGGGGTCATGGGCGCGGCCCTGTCACCGAACCTCGTCTGCCAGGCCCAGCAGATCCTCCAGTGCCGCCAGCACAACAGCCGTGTACGCGGCCGTGCCCTGGTAGAACGCGGAACGGGCCGCGCCCTGCAGGCGCGCTTGGAAGTCCCAGGCGAACGTCAGCAGGTGCTCGCGCGCAAAATCCCGCGCCTCATCCACGAGCGGCCCAGGGTTCTGTTCCCCAAGGACCCGCCCGATCAGCACGCTGAGGAACTCCATCTCCAGCCCGATATGGTCATCCGGCTCCGCGCTCTGATGCGCCCATTCGAGTCCGTGCTGCGCATACCAGGATCGGACCAGCGCGGTGGAGCGCTGAAAAACCAGGTGCTCCTCGCTCGTATAGACCGATTCGAACGGGGTTGCCGCCACGTGCCCGGGCCCGCGGAACAGGCGTTCATACTCATCCGCGCACACCTGGGCAAGCGCATCACCATCCCCGGGGACGGCACCGGCCGCCTCCACCTGCAGTTTCGCGATCGCCCCCAAAGCACCGGGGCGGTTCGCCAGCGGGAAGGATGCCGGGTCCTCCCCGTGCAGCGCGGTGAGCAGCTGCGGATCGGGCGGGGCAAGCAGCAGGCGCGCGGTGAGCGCCAGCGCGCCCGCGGTTTCGTCCGCGAACTCCAGGTCCACCGGTGATGACCCAGTGGCAGCAGCAGCCGGTGCACCCGGTGTGGGGGCAGTAGCCGGCAGGGGGCGGTCCGTCATCAGAAGCCGACGCGGACGTACGCCGAGTAAAACAGGAGCCGGCCGATGACCTCACCCGCAAACACCAGTGTGAACGCGATCAGCAGCATCGCCACCAGGCCTTTCGGAACCCCGCGGTCCCCGCGCACCAGGCGGAACAGGAAGAAGCCCATGATCCCGGTTCCGAGCAGACCCAGTCCCAGGTGAAGAATCAGCCAGAGCCCGCCGTGCTCGGTGATGACAGCCAGCGACTGCTGCGCGGACGTGGATCCATCCCCCATGAGGTGGCCGATCCACGCCAGGTTCACGATCACGATCACACCAAGCGCGGCAATCGCTGCCACCGCGAGCCAGCGCAGAATCGGCAGCACCATGTCATTGCGCGCCGCAGCAAGGTCCGCGGCATAGGCAGACCGTTCCTCCGGGGTTCGACGATCCCGCACCAGGTGGCGCACCGGTTTAGTGAGCGGCCAGGTGAGCGCCACCGCCACTGCCATGGTGCCGAGCAGCACCGTGGTGCCGAAGAACTGCGCCGTGGTGGTCCAGTGGTTCCACACCGGCACTGTGGGCAGTTGGTACAGCTGAGCCATCACAATGATGAGCGCCACGCCGATCAGCGCGGTGATCACCGCCAGAGCTTGCCGCACCACCTGTGAGAACAGGTGGAAGAGCTGCGCGATGGCGTACACCGCACCCACCGCGCCGAACAGAACACCCACCAGGATCTCGCGGCTCATCCACGAGGAGCTCAGGTGGTTCATCGCGTTCATCGCATTGAACGGGTTGCCCAGGTGCAGGAATGAACCAGCAAAGCCGAGCACCAGGGTGGGGCCGATCGCGTACAGCGCAGGATCGGCGATCAGTCCGATTCGTTGGGTTCCCCAGGTGGCCGCACCGATCACATTGATCGCTCCCAGAACCAGGAGCACACCCACGGACAGCTGGCCCAGAATCGTGAAGATCAGCAGGGGGACTTCAGCAACATGCACGCCGTCACACCTCGTCCTGGTTCATGTAGCGGCCGCGCTCGGAGCCAGTGGGCTGCGCCTTCGGGTGCGGAGTCATCACCAGGTTCGGCCGAGTGATCGACGGGTCCGGCAACGGTGCGATATCAGCGGTATCACCGTACTTCTCGCGCAGCTCATCCGCTTCGCCGAAGTCCAGCACACGGGACGGGCACGCCTCCACACAGGCCGGCTTCTTATCCGCTGCCACATAGTCCGCGCACATATCGCATTTGGTCATCACGCCCTTGTCCGGGTTGAACTGCGGCGCGGAATACGGGCAGGCCCATTCACAGTACCGGCACCCGATGCACACATCAGGATCCACGGACACAATGCCGTTCTCCCCCTTATGCATCGCCGTGGTTGGGCACACCTCCACGCAGACAGGGTCCGTGCAGTGGTTGCAGGAGATCGACGTGTAATACGTGAACACGTCCGGCGTCACAGTGCCGTCCTGGTCATTCTCCGTCCAGTCGCCACCGGAGTATTCGGCAACCCGGCGCCAATTCACCCCTTCGGGCAGGTCATGCTTGTCCTTACAGGCGGTCACACAGGCGTTGCAGCCGGTGCAGGCAGCCTGGTTCACGTAGAAAGCGAGCTGGGTGTAGGTCATGGCTTCGTCACCTCAACGAGAACAGTGTGCTGGGCGTTTCCCTTTGATGCCGCGGTGGGCCGCTGGGAAGTGAGGGTGTTGACGTTCGAGCCCTCATCAACCCCGTCCTGGTTCGGCTTATGCCAGGAGCCCTGCGGAATCGACACGACGCCCGGGGCGATGCGCGGTGTCACGAATGCCGGCACGGTCAGCCGGCCGCGGTCGTTGAACACTTCCACCACGTCATTGTTCTCGATTGCGCGCGCGTCGGCATCGCGTGGATTGATCCACATGGTCTGTTTATGCTGCTCTTTCAACCAGGCCACATTGCCGTAGCTTGAGTGCGTTCGGCCCTTGTAATGGTGGCCGATGCACTGCAGCGGGTAGGTTTTCTGCAGCTCGTCACCGGGCATCTCCCAGGTTTGCAGATGCTCGGGCAGCGGCGTGATCACATCCCCCTCGGGCAGCACCCACGTGTCCGCGTAGCCCTTCAACACCTGGGAGTAGATCTCGATCTTGCCCGATGGGGTCTGCAGCGGGTTCGCCTCCGGGTCCTTGCGGAAGTCCTCCAGGGCGATGAAGCTCGGCAGTTTCTTCTTGAAGATCCCCTGTTTGCGGAACGTGTCGAAATCGGGAAGGTCCGGCACGTCCTTGCGGGACTCGTCCACGATGAAACGGACCCATTCCTCCTGGGTGCGTCCCTCGGTGAACTTGTCCTTGACGCCCATCTTTTCGGCAATGGCGGTGAGCATCTCGTACAGCGGCTTCGAATCGTAGAGCGGTTCGATCACCTTGTCCGCCAGAATCGAGTACCCGAGGTTTCCCGAGGAGCCCTGGCGCACCAGATCCATCTGCTCGGCGTTGGACACATCCGGCAGAACAATGTCCGCCCATTCACAAGTGGCGGTGAACTGGTTATCGATCGCCACGATCATTTCGCACAGCGAATCATCGGAGAGGATCTCTTTGGTCCGGTTGAGGTCCGCGTGCTGGTTCATGTTCACGTTGGAGCCGTAGGACCAGATGAACTTGATGTTCGCGTCGAGCTTGTCTCCGTCCATGAGGCCGTCGGTGAGGGCCGTCATCTCCTTGCCGCGCAGGATGGCGTCAGTCCACAGGAAGAACGGAATCTTCACCTTCACCGGGTTCTCCGGAACCGGCATCACCGCCATGGGCAGTGACACGCTGCCTTCACGTGAACCGTTCCCTCCGCCGGAGATTCCGATCTGGCCCACCATCGCCGCGAGCGTCATCACCGCGCGAGAGATGTTCTCCCCGTTGGCGTGACGCTGAGGTCCCCAGCCCTGGGTGATCGCACACGGCTTCGTGGTGGCGATCTCAACCGCGAGCTGGCGGATCGTGTGGGCGGGCACACCGGTGATCTGCTGCGCCCACTCCGGGGTTTTCGCTGTTTGGTCCGGGCCCGTGCCCAGAACATAACTCTCATACGACGCGTTCTTCGGCGCCCCTTCGGGCAGGGTGTCCTCCGAGAAGCCCACGCAGTACTTCTTCAGGAACTCCTTGTCATGCAGATCCTGCGAGATCATCACGTGTGCCATGGCCGCGACCAGGGCCGCGTCGGTGCCGGGGCGCAGCGGCACCCACTGGTCAGCCAGGTTCATCGCGGTCTCGGACTGGCGAGGGTCGATCACAATGACCTTGTGGCCGCTGCTGCGCTTCACGGTCTGGGTGACGAACACTTCGCCGCCGCCGGACATACGGGTTTCGTGCGGGTTGTTGCCGAACATGACCACGAGCTTGGAATTCGCCGTGTCATCGTTCGAGTTCGACGTGACCCACTCGCCGTACTGGTACACGAGCCCCTGGGCGATCTGGCCCGTGGAGTAGTCGCCATACTGGTCCAGGCTTCCGCCCAGCAGGTTCATCAAACGGGCGATCAGAGTTGCGGACGGCGGCCACGAGGTGCTGAACGTGCCGCCGATGGTGCCAGTGCCGTACTGGATGTACACGGCCTGATTGCCATGCTCGTCGATGATGCGCCGCAGATTGTCAGCGATCTCGGTGTACGCCTGCTCCCAGCTGATGGTCTCCCATTTGCCTTCACCGCGTTTGCCCACACGCTTCATCGGCGACTTGATGCGGTCCGGGTTATAGATCCGCTGGCGGATGGAGCGGCCGCGCACACAGGCACGGATCTGCTGGGAGCCGAGCTGATCATCCCCGGTGGGATCCGGTTCGATCCGCACGATCTGACCGTCCTGAACCCGCATGATCAGCGGGCAGCGAGAACCGCAGTTCACATTGCAGGAGGACCACACGGTGTGGCCGAAGTCCGCGTCTGCCACAGGCTGGTCCTGACCCTTGCGGGGCAGCAGGCCGCAGCCGGAGAGGCCAAGGACTCCGGTGGCGGAGCCGGCCGCGATGGATGACCATTTCACGAAGCTGCGGCGCTTGATCGGATCCGGGAGCAGTGACGTCGTCATACCCCTTACAGCACTGTTCGCACAGGCCGCGACGCAGAGCCTTTCGGCCCCTGTTGTCCGGTGCTGCAACGCGGTTCGGCCCCTCAGCGCCTGAAGCACTCTTACGATAGGGAGCACCAAGGGTGAGGAGGCTTCCGTGTCTGCTGATGACAACGTGCCGCACGCTGGCGGTGCGCATGCGGTGACCACTCCCGCCGAGGATGCGCCGCGGCGCCTCTCTCGCGCCCAGAAGATCCACGAGTCCACACCCCCGGAACGCAATCGCGTGGTGGATCTGCTGCGCGCCTTGGCGATCACAGTGGTGGTGATCGGCCATTGGACGATCATTGCGGTCAGCGCCGAATCCGGTCTTGAACCGCACGGCGTGCTTGACCACGCCCGCTGGACGCACCCGCTGACCTGGATTTTCCAGGTGATGCCGATCTTCTTCCTGGTGGGCGGCTACTCCAACGCGTTGAGCTGGCGTTCCGCCCGACGCCGCAACCAGACCTACGCCGCCTGGGTGCGCGCTCGGCTTCGACGCCTGGGCATCCCGCTCGTGCCCCTGCTCATCGTGTGGCTGATCATCTGCGCGGTGTCTCTGGCGGCGGGCGCAGACCCGTCCACGGTGCGGCTTGCGTCGCAGATGGCGCTGATCCCCACGTGGTTTCTTGCCTCCTACCTGATGGTGATCGCCGTGGCGCCCGCATGCTTCGTGCTGTGGGAGCGGTTCGGCTGGTGGTCAGTGCTGGGCGGGATTCTGCTTGCCGGTGTGGTGGATGCGGTCTCCATCTCCCTGGGCTCCCCGCTGCTCGGCTACCCGAACTATCTGATCGTGTGGGCGGCGTTCCATCAGCTCGGCTTCGCGTGGGTGGACGGCAGACTGAGCCGAGCGAGCACACGGTGGGCGCTGATCGGGATCGGTGCTGCGGGTCTTGCCCTGCTCGTGGGGCTCGGCCCCTACCCGGTGTCCATGATCTCCGCCGCGGGGGATGCGATCTCCAACTCCAGTCCCACCCGCGTGACCATGGCGTTCCTTGGCCTAGTACAGGCCGGGGTGGTGCTGCTGCTGGAGAAGCCGCTGGCGGCATTGATGCAGCGGCCACGGCTGTGGTTCCTGGCGGTGATGGTGAACCTGCGGATCATGACCTGGTTCCTGTGGCATCTGACCGCCATGGTGGGGGTGGGAACACTGCTGTGGTGGCTCGCGTCGGCCGGAGGTGGCAGCTCTGCTGGGGCTGGGCACGCAGCCAGCGCCCCGGGTCCGCTCGCCACCGCGGCTGGGCACTCCGCCGGGGCTGGGCACTCCGCCGGGGCTGGGCACTCCGCCGCCGGCGATCCGGGCCCGCTCGCCACCGTTGCCCAGGCCCTCCTGCCCGAGCCGCTTTCAGGCACCTGGTGGGCCACCCGGCCCCTGTGGTGGCTCGCGCTTCTGCTGGTCACGGCAGTGTTGGTGCTGGTGTTCGGCCGTTTCGAATCGGTGCCGGCGGATCCGCGCCCCGCCCCTCCGCTCTGGCAGCCGCTCACCGCCGCGGTCTGCATTGTGGCCGGGCTCGGGGTGCTGGCCGGCTCGGGCATGGTGAGCGCGCGGACCGGGACGCTGATGTGGTGGCTGCCGCTGCTGCCGATCGCAGGGGTGCTGTGCTTCGGCGTGGTGAACTGGCGTCCACGATCCCGCGATACCCTCGAACCATGAGCTCTTCCCGCCGACGCCCCACGCCCGCTGAGCGGGAAGCATTCCATGCGGAGCGTCGTCAACGAGCCGCAGCTCGCCAGTCCCGACGCGCACAAGCAGTGAACCGGTTCTTTGACCGCCCCTGGCTCGTCACCGGCATCCTGCTCGGGACCGCTGTTCTGTTCTGCCTGATCAGCGTGATGGGCGGCCCGCCCACGTGGAACCTGTGCTCGGCGATCGCGCTGATCAGCCTGCTCTATTCCGTGGTGAAACGTCAGTGGCGCACACTGCCGATGGCAGTGCTGATCTTCCTGGTTCCGGTGCTGTTCGTGCTCGTGCTCGGCAGCCCCGAGCGCGCGTTCGGGTAACCTGCCCTGACTTATCTGAGGTGCTTCAGCGTGTTCCCGCCCGTTTCCAGCTCCACGAACAGGGTGCTGAGCCGGCGCAGGTACCTCACCGGGGTGAGATCCGACGGCAGATGCTCAAGCATCCGCAGCATTCCCACCACAGCCGGCTCTGATTCGACCGCCTCATGGGTCGCCTCATCGGGGGCAGCTGGGCCCGGGTGTGCGGAGGCAGCTGCGCCCGGGTGTACGGGGACGGCTGCACCCGGGTGTGCGGAGATGGCTGCACCCGGCGCATCTGACTCGGTGCCTGGCGTGCGCGACCCAGTACCTGGGCCGCCCCTGCTCTCAGCGGCTGCACCGCCCATCTGTGTGGACGCAGCTTCGAGTGCTGCGGCCTGACCCGCCCGGGCCTCCCGAGCCGCAGCCACATCCCCGCGCGCCCAGGATTCGGCTTCACGGGCGCAGTCAGCGGCGAAGGACTCCGCTTGCGCGGCGAATGCGTCGGCAAAAGGATGGCGCTGGAGCGCACCTGCCACGCGCTCGCGCTGCAGGTCCGCATCCATCCGGCGGGTTCGGGCTGTGCGCCAGGTGTTGAGCGCAAGCAGGTCCGCGCCGAACAGCTCTTCTTCGCCCTGTCGCCAGCCAAGCGCCCGCTCAAAATCTTCCACCGACGCGTCCATCACCCATGCCATCCACAGCTCGTCGATCGGTGCGAGCACGCGTGCCACAGCACTCCACCCGGCGGCGCGTGCCTGCGCGAGTTTGGCCAGTGCGGGAACCCCCGTGCCATAGCGGCGCGGCATCGGGTGCAGGAAATCCCCGGTGGGGCCGGTTGATGGACCGGATGGAGCGGCGGGCGAGCCGGATTGGGCCCCGGGATGAACGGATTGGGCCCCGGGATGAACGGATTGGGCCCCGGGAGGACGGGATTGAGCCCTGGGAGGGCCCGGGGACGGCCACGGCAGCGACTGGTCAGGCATGTGCCCATCGTTCCAGACGGTCCCGGGGACTATTCTGCTCCCGCCCCTGCCCGCTTCACCCCTGCCCCGGCCCTCATCCACGAGTGATACGCCATCCACCTAAAGGACACTGTTTGGGTAGAGCCAGTATCACTCGCGCGGCGCAGGGCCCGGCGCGACCCTGCTCGGGACGGGGTTCGGCGCGGAACCCGGCGCGGCCCGGCGCGGCGCGGCCCACCTCAGGATTCGTCCCGGCACGCCCGGCGCGGCGCAGGGCCCGGCGCGGAAACCCGGCACGCCCGGACGCCGCCCGGCACCCTCAGGATTCGGCCCCGCGCCGCCCGGCCCTCTACGCTTAACACATGACTGCCCCTGACATCGCGCTTGCACTCCGCTTCCAGGACGCCTTCGCCGCCGCATTCGGCGAGGAGCACCGCTCAGCTGATCCGATCATCCGCCCGGGCCGCTTCTCGGATTTCCAGTGCAACGCGGCGATGGGGCTGGCCAAGCAGCTGAGCGCGAAGCCGCGGGATATTGCGCAGCAGATCGTGCAACATCTTGATCTCTCGGGTCTTGCCGGCGAACCGGAGATCGCCGGCCCCGGCTTCATCAACATCACCCTGAGCACGGAATGGATCGCGGATGAGACCGCGTCGATCGCCCGCTCCGAGCGGCTGGGCGCCGAGGCCCCGCTGAACCCAGACACAGTTGTGCTCGACTACTCCGCGCCGAACGTGGCGAAGGAGATGCATGTGGGCCACCTGCGCACCACCGTGGTGGGCGACTCCCTGGCCCGCACTCTCGAGTTCCTGGGCCACCGGGTGATCCGCCAGAACCATATCGGCGACTGGGGCACCCCCTTCGGCATGCTGATCGAACACCTCCTGGACGTGGGCGAAGACTCAGCCGACGCGCGCCTGCTCGAAACCGATCCGAACGCGTTCTACCAGGCTGCCCGCGTGAAGTTCGATGGGGACGACGCGTTCGCCACCCGGGCCCGGGCCCGCGTTGCCACTCTACAGTCCGGGGAGGAGCAGACCATTGCGATCTGGACGCGTCTGGTGGACATGTCCAAGCAGTACTTCCATTCCATCTATAACCTGCTCGGCGTGACCCTCACGGACGATGACCTGGCTGGGGAGTCCACGTATAACGATCTGCTCGCTCAGACCTGTGATGATCTTGAGGCGGCTGGCCTGGCTCGCGTATCTGACGGCGCACTGTGCGTGTTCCCGGAGGGATTCACCGGTCGTGATGAGCAGCCGTTGCCGCTGATTATCCGCAAGTCTGACGGCGGCTACGGTTATGCCACCACGGACCTGGCCGCGATTCGCCACCGGGTGCAGACGCTCGGCGCTGACCGCATCGGCTATGTGGTGGGCGCGTCGCAGGAGCTGCATTTTCAGATGGTGTTCCAGACGGCGCGTGAGGCGGGCTGGGTGCCGGACACCGTGGAGACCACCCATGTGAAGATCGGGTCGGTGCTGGGTGAGGATGGCAAGATCCTCCGCACCCGTTCCGGTTCGAGTCTCCGACTGATGGCTCTGCTGCAGGAGGGTGTGACGAAGGCGCAGTCCGTGATCAACGAGCTTCGCCCGGACCTGCCGGAGTCGGAGCGCGCGGAGATCGCGCAGATGATCGGCATCGGCGGCATCAAGTACGCGGACCTGTCCACCGCGCACGACTCGGACTACGTGTTCGACCTGGATCGTATGCTCGCGCTGCAGGGCAACACGGCGCCGTACCTGCAGTACGCGGTGGCGCGGATCCGTTCGATTAGCCGACGCGCCGCCGACCAGGGTCTCGTGTCCGGTCCTGGTGTCACATCCCCCACCGCCGACGCACCCACTTCCACACCCGGTGCCGCCCCGCGCGTGGTTGATGACGCTGAGCGCGCGCTCGCACTGCAGCTGCTGGAGTTCGGTCCTGTGGTGCAGGCGGTTGCCGCTGACTGGACGCCGCACAAACTGGCCGCCTACCTGTTCGACACCGCGCAGGCATTCACCGGTTTCTACGAGCATTGTCCGATCCTCAAAGAGGAGAACGATGAGGTCCGCGCCGGGCGTCTGGCGCTCGCGCAGCTGACAGAACGCGTTCTGGTCCAGGGCTTGGACCTGCTGGGCGTGCGCGCACCGGAGCGCATGTGAGTCGGGTCGGACCCGCGGCGGTGGAGGTGCGGATGTGCCCCGCGGAGGCGTGGATCTGGCCGGCGGCGGTGGCGCGAGCGGTGGTTGGAGCATCCGCACACATCGTGGGCGCTGCGGCGGCGGCGCGAGTCAGGGGCATCCGATGAACTGGGTCGCCATTGCAGTGCTCGTTGCCGGTCTCACCGCGATGCTGACGATTCGCTTTCACCACGCGCTGCGGGAGATGACCGGGGGCCGCGTATTCACCGGCAGCGAGGTGCTCCGATCGATCACGATGATCCTCGTGATGCTGCTGTGGGTGCTGCTGATGCTCGCCGCGAAGGCGACCCTGCCGGTGCTGTTTGCGGCCATGACGGTGTCATTCATTGCCGCGATCGGCATCGCGTACCTGCTCACCCAGCGCGACTGAACCGCTGTTCCCGGGCGCTGCGTCGCCTCCACCAAACTACGTTGCATATATCCGGTCTCAAGCGCAGAAATAACCGGATATCAGCAACCTCGTTCGGAGAAGTGGGGGCGAGGCGCCCCGCGGCACCCCGCCGCCGGCGCGCCTCAACTCTCAGCTGAGGCGCGTCGGCTCGCCCAGGCGGCTGCGGATGAACGCAGCCTGCTCGTCGAACAGCCGCTTCGCATCCGCTCCGCGCGGCAGACGCCCCATGCCCACGAGCTTCCCAGCGCATTCGCGGTAGTCAACGTCCAAGCCTTGGCGCTCGAACTGCAGCTTCATGATCCGGGTGTCGGTGAGGAAGATGTCCTTCATCCCCACGGACAGGTGAATCGGCGGCAGCGCCTCCAGGTTCGCGTTCACCGGTGACAGGGCCGGGTCATCCAGTGGGGTGCGACCGGCATACGCCTTCGCGGCGAGTTCGAGGATTCGCCGTTCATGCACCGGGTCCCGCTGCTCAGTGGCAGTGATGTCCACGTTGTGCAGTTCCAGGTCCCACCATGGGCTCATCAGCACCAAGCCGCTCGGGGCGGGCACGGCCACGTCCTTGTCCTCGGCACCGTGGCCCAAGCGTTCTGCAAGCGCCAGCGCGATTCCGCCGCCGGCCTGCTGACCGGACAGGATCCAGTTCGACTCGCGCAGCACCTCATCACGTGCGAGCTGGGCTACCACTGCTTCACAGTCCACCAGCGCAGTGGGGTGCGGGTAGTCGGGGGCATGGCGGTAGTCCACGAGGACGGCGGCGCATTCGCGTCGGTCAGCCTGGTCGCTCATCCACTGCCAGTCCCAGGAGAACGGGCCGGACACATAGCTGCCCCCGTGGATGTGGAGAATGATGCCGTTCGCGGCTTTATGCCGATCAAGCCACACCACGCGGGTGCGGGCAACGATCGACACATCCACCGCGTGCTTCTTCAGCACGGCCCCGCCTGGTTGTGCCACGCGCGCTTTGCCGAACCCGGATGTGTAGACCCAGGTGGGCATCGGCATCCGCTTGATCGTACGACCGGCGAGGACTGCGTATTCCTTGAGGCGGCTCATGCCCACCAGAGTAGCGGGGCGATACGCTGACTTCATGAGCGTTGATCTCCTCATCCTTGCCGCTATGCCGGACGAAGCCGCACCGATCGCCGCGCAGATGACCGGCGCAGAACTCGTGACGTGCCCGCTCGGCGTCGGCGAATCGGGGTCCACGGTGCAGGTGCGAAGTGGAACCCTGACCTCTCCGAGCGGGCGTGCGGTGTCAGCGGCACTGGTGACCACGGGCATCGGAACGGTGGCGGCTGCCTCCGCGAGCACGTGGGCGATCTCGGCTCTGCGTCCGCGCGTAGTGGTGTCGGTGGGGTCCGCAGGCGGGCTCGCGGAGGATATTCAGGTGGGAACCGTGGTGGTGGGGGAGCGCTTCGGCTACTCCATCGCCGACGCGACCGCCTTCGGCTACGCCCCCTCCCAGGTACCGGGTGCCCCGCAGTTCTTCACGAACGAGCCCACCCCCAGCGAACCCGGCCTCTCCCCCGCCGCGCAGATCGTGCAGCTGCTGACGGAGCAGAACATTCCAGCCAGGTTCGGCCTCATGCTCGCGGGCGACGCATTCGTGGTGGCGGGCAATGCCGCGCCCATGCGCGAGAAGCACCCGGACGCGCTGACAGCGGATATGGAGACCACGGCGCATGCGCACGTGGCCGACCGGTTCGGTCTGCCGTTCTTCGCGGTCCGCGCGGTGAGCGACCTGTGCTCCCCGCGTGCGGATGAAGAGTTCCATATCGGGCTTGATGTGGCAGCGGAGGCGTCAGCCACGGCTCTGATGGCAGCGCTGGACGTGATCACCGCCCACTGAAACACCCCTGACTCACCGCGCACCGAACCGCCGCCTGCGCAACGCTGCGCCCGGCGCCCCGCGCCAGCGCAACAGCACCGCCCACTGAAACACCCTTGACTCACCGCGCACCGGCGCCCCGCGCCAGCGCAACAGCACCACCTGCTCGATCCCCGCACCGGCGCTCCACGGAAAATGCGGCCCAGATCACTCTCTATCCGGCTCTGACGCCAAGTCTCATCACATGAGCGGCGAATGATTTGATCACCCCTTTTTGATCCGTTAGTACTGGAGGGATCGCAGTGACAGATGCCGTCTCGCACGCCCATCGGCTTTGCCGCCGCGCTCTTGCGCACGCCGCGCCACTGCGGGTGCTGCGGAGCGCTGGCACCGCGCGGGAGGAGGGATCCTCCCGGTTTCACAGGTGCGGTGGCCCAGGGATGCAGCGTATTCCTGACGCGGGGCGGCTGTCTGTGTAAGGCTGAAAACCTCCTGCCTCATTGAGAGAGAGTTCTATGACATCCCCTTCCAGTCCCCCCTCCCGCACCGAGCCGGACGCACCCGCGACCGACGCCGAGGCGGCTGATCCCACGAACGTGGACACCCCCGGCGTTGAGGCGAACACCCACGGCCACGGCCCTGTGTCGGGCGATCGCACCAAGCCCACGTACGGCCTGTCCCGTGTAGTGTTCAGCGTGGCAGCCGCGGTTGTGATCCTCGCGGTCCTTCTCGCGGTGTTCCTGCCCACGGTGTTCAACAACATCGTGGGCACGATCAACACGAAGATCGTGGAGGCCACCGGCTGGTACTACGTCCTGGTGGTCACGTTCTTCGTGTTCGCGTCGATCGTCATCGCCATGACCCGCCTGGGTTCGATCAAGCTTGGTCGGGACGATGAGAAGCCTGAGTACTCCACGTTCTCCTGGTTCGCCATGCTCTTCGCAGCCGGCATGGGCATCGGCCTGGTGTTCTGGGGCGCTGCTGAGCCGCTGACGTTCTTCGAGGGCGGCGGCGCACCGCGTTTCGCTGACCTGCCTGATGCAGAGCGTGCCGTGGAGGCGATGAGCCAGGTGCTGCTCCACTGGGGTGTGCACGCGTGGGGAACGTACGTGGTGGTGGGCCTTGCCCTCGCCTATTCCGTGCACCGACGCGGTCGTCCGCTCTCGGTCCGCTGGGCGCTTGAGCCGATCCTGGGCAAGCGCACGGACACCTGGATCGGTGACCTGGTGGACATCCTCGCGATCGTGGGCACCGTGTTCGGTGTGTCCATGTCCCTCGGGTTCGGCGTCAACCAGATCACGGCCGGTTTGGAACACATGAACATCCTGACCGCAACGCCCACCACGAAGATCGTTCTGGTCTTCGTGATCACCGCGTTGGCTACGGCCTCGGTGGTGTCGGGCGTGGACCGCGGCATCAAGTACCTTTCGAACACCAACCTGGCGCTTGCCGCGGTGTTCCTGCTGCTGGTGGCGGGCCTTGGCCCAACGGTGTTCCTGCTGCGCGATTTCGTGGACAACATCGGCGGCTACATCTCCACCTTCCTGTCCAACAGCTTCCAGACCATGCCGTTCTTCGGCCAGGCCGGTGCCGAGTGGCTCAACGGCTGGACCATCAACTACTGGGGCTGGTGGATCTCCTGGTCGCCGTTCGTGGGCGTGTTTATTGCGCGCATCTCCCGCGGCCGCACCGTTCGCGAGTTCATCGTGGGCGTGCTGCTGGTGCCAACCCTGGTCACGATCCTGTGGTTCACCGTTATGGGCGGCACCGCGATCTACAAGACCATGTTCGAGGGCCTGTCCTTCACCCAGCCGGACGGCTCCGTGGACACCAACACAGCGCTGTTCGACGTACTCTCCACCATGCCGATGAGCGGCGTGCTGGTGGGAATCACGATCATCCTGCTGACGATCTTCTTCATCACGTCCGCCGACTCGGGCGCGTTCGTCATGGACATCATCGCGCACAAGGGTGACCCGAACCCGCCTCGCCTCACCCGCGTGTTCTGGGCTGTGTCCTCCGGTTTGATCGCGGCCGCGCTGATCGGCGCGGGTGCTGCGACCGGCACGGATGACACGGGCATGACCGCGCTGCAGGCGCTTGCCCTGATCGCGGCGCTGCCGTGGTCCGTGGTGATGGTGGCCATGATATTCGCCACCGTGAAGTCCCTGCGCCACGAGGTGCGGCGGATTGAGCGGATCGAGCTGAACCTGCGCCGCCAGGCGATTGTGAACCAGGTGACCGACCGCGTCCACGATCAGGTGACCGACGAGGTCACCGAGGCCGTGCTGGACCGCGTGTCCACCGCAACCGGTGAACTGGATCTGCTGGCGATTCAAACCGGCGGCAAGCGGAGCCTCTCGAACGAGGACAGCTCCATCAAGGACTCCCGCGACCGTCGACGCTGACCAGCCGATAAACGGCAGGTGACCGCTCCGCCGCTCACACAGTGACAGACCTCGGCGCATCATCCATGATCGGGTGATGCGCCGAGGTCTCTTTGATAACGGGCATAACTAGTTGGGCGCAGCGGGTTAGGCGCAGCGCGTCGGGCGCAGCGGGTTGGGCGCAGCGGGTTGGACGCCGCGGTCCGCGCCTCAGCGGCGGCCTTCGAACTCGCCCTCACCCGCGAGCGCGCGCAGGTTCGCCGTCAGGCGCTCCTCGGCGCCAACAGGCCGACCGCCCGCGGCGTGCGGGGTGATGAGCAGGTTCGGGGCGTCCCACAGCGGCGAATCCGCCGGGAGCGGCATCTGCTTGGTGACGTCCAGCGCCGCACCCACGATCTCGCCATTCGTCAGCGCATTGATCAGGGCGTCCTCGTCGAGCACGCTGCCGCGGCCCACGTTGACCACCACGGCGCGCTTCGGCAGCGCGGCGAGCACGTCGGCGTTGATCAGGTTGGTGGTGGAGTCATTGGCGGGGAGCACTGAGATGAGCACGTCCGTGGTGGCCAGGTGGTCCTTCACGTCCTCGGTGGCGATCACGGGGAAGCCGGCGCGCTCACCGGCGGTGGAGGCCACTCCGGTGACGTTCGCGCCGAACGCGGTGAGCATCGGCGCCAGGTGCTGGGAGATCTGGCCGAAGCCCCACACGAGCACGTTCGCTCCGAGCAGGGTGGTGACACGGCCCTCGGGGTGGAGCGGCTGCCCTTCGCCCAGGTCGCGGGACCAGTTGTGTTTGAGCTGCTCCTGATGCGCCTGGTCCAGCCGGCGCAGCAGGTAAAGGGTCAGGGCGATGGTGTGCTCTGACACCGTGGCGTCATGCAGGTGCACGCCGTTGGTGAGGATCACGTCATCGCTGAAACCAGCCTTCTGGATGGCGTCCACACCGGCCATGAAGGTCTGCACGAGCTTCACGTTCGTCAGGCGCTTCGCGGCGTCCTCCACGAGCTCCTGGGGCTGCATCCAGTTCACGTAGACGTCAGCGTCCACGTGCTCCTCGGGAATGGGCTCATCGTGCTTGGTGGTGATGAAGGTCCACTCGTTGGTGCTGGTGAGGTCAAGGTGGATCGAGTCCGGAATCAGAATCTTCATGCGGCCACCATAGGCCGGAATGCGGGGCTTCACTCTGCATCGTCACGGATTCGCGGAATCAGCATGCGCCGGGCCACCTCCCCGCCCCAGACCGCCCCGCATCGGGCGCGTTCACTGCCAGCCGTTGAGCGCCACCTTGCCCAGGGTGGAGCCGGTCTCTGAACGCTGGTGCGCCTGAGCGAGCGTGTCCACGCTGATCGGGGACAGCACCTCGCTGACCACGGGGCGCATCCGCCCGCTCTCTACCAGCTCGGTGACGTGCGTCAGAAGGCGTCCCTGCTCGGCTTTGTCCGCGTCGTCCTGGAAGAGGGGCCGGGTGAACATCGACTCCCAATGCCAGGTGATCGACTTCTGCTTCAGTGCCATAAGGTCCGTGAGCTCGCTGATCTCGTCGATTGCCACGATGTGGCCGCGGGGGCGGAGCAGCTGGGCGAACACCGGACCCATCCCCTCGGATTTCGAGGAGAACACCCAGTCCACCCCGTTCGGGGCGATGGCGAGCACCTGCTCAGCGAGGTCCCCGCGGTGGTTGACCACGTGTTCAGCGCCGAGGTCGGTGACGAAGGCGGCGCGCTCATCGGTGGAGGCGGTGGCGATCACCGTGACGTTCGGCAGGAGCGCGTCGGCAAGCTGCAGCATCGCCGAGCCCACCCCGCCGGTGGCGTTGTTGACCAGCAGGGTGCCGCGGGATTCTGCGGTGAGTTCGAGGGACACCATGAGGCATTCGTAGGCGGTGATGGAGACGAGCGGCAGGGAGGCACGCTCTGCCCAGCTGAGGCCGTGCGGGGCTCGGGCCACCAGACGGGAGTCCACGAGCTGCTGCTGCTGGTTGGAGCCGTCTCGGTTGAGCTGTCCGGAGAACATCACCTCATCCCCCACCGCGAATCCGTCCACGCTCTGGCCAGCGGCGGTGACCACGCCGGCGGCATCGTAGCCGAGCACGCGAAAGCCGTTCGGGTCCACGCTGCGGCGCTGCTTCGTGTCGATGGGATTCATGGAGATGGCGTGCACCTCCACCAGCAGGTCGTGACCGGTGGGTGCGGGTGTGGGGACCTGGCGTTCCTCGAAGGATTCGGGGCCGGGTGCTGCGGTGGTGGCGGTCATGCCGATGGCGCGATGGGTCTGCTCAGTCATGGCTCCACTGTGACGCAGAAGGCTGAACGGGTCCTTCTGCTCTGCGCTGGGCGTGTGATGAGCCACGCTGCTGCGACACAGGGTGCTGCTGGGGTCTTGCGGCGTAGAGCGCCACCGCTTTAGATTGACACCTGTCAAATTCTTACATGTGTCAGATTGAGGTTTCGTGACCACCGTTCCCCGAGCCCGACGCTCCCGCGACGCACTCATCACCGCCATGACCACCCTGCTTGAGCGGTCAGACTCGCTTCCCACCATTTCCGATGTGGTCCGCGAAGCCGGCGCATCCCGACCCACCTTCTACCAGTACTTCGCGGACCTGCCTGCGCTCATGCACGAGTCGGCCATGACCCGCCTGGCCGTGGTGTTCGACGAGGTACGCAGCTCCGCAGACCTCACCCACAGCTACCCGCGGGACTCCATCCACGCGCTGCTCACTGCTCTGAGTGCGCACGCTGATTTCTTTCTCCGCGTGCTCGACGGCCCCGCCGGGTACCGGCTGTTCAACCAGATGATGGCGTTCATCGCCGGACGAGTGCTCACCCACCCCGTGCTCGGCCCCGTGGTTGAACGCCACCCGGCGGGCAGCGAGCAGCTGGCGCGATTCCTGGCCGCGGGCTGCACCGCGGTGGCCGTGCAGGAGATCCGCGCCGGCCGCAAACCGGGCGTGATCGCCGATGAGATCGGCGCTTTTCTGAACCTGCCCGCTGCCGCCGCGCCTGACATCGCCGTATCCGGTGCTGGCGCGGCTGCCACCGCCGAAGCCCGCGCCACCACCGCTGCCGAATTCGCCAGTATCACCGCCGAGGAGGTCACCGTATGAGCCGCCGCGACATTCTGGGCCGCATCATCGTTCTGATCGGGCTCGCCACCATTCCGCTGGTGTACGCGGGCCTGCTCTCCTCCGCTAACCAGGACCCCACACACCACCTGGATCATGTGCCCGCTGCCATCGTCAACGAGGATCGCCCTGACGGTGATGTTCACCTGGGCAAAGACCTCACCGACGAGCTCGTAAACAGTGACGACCCCCAGAACTTCGACTGGCGCACCATGAGCGCTGCCGAGGCGGATGCCGCTCTGCGCTCCGGTGAGATCTACGCCGTGCTGCGGATCCCCAGCGACTTCTCCGCGAACGCATCCAGCATCAAGGACACTGATCCCGCCACCGCTAAACAGGCGCTTCTGGAGATCACCACCAATGACGCCTCCAACATGATCTCCGGCACCATCGCCTCCACCGCCGGCACCGAGATCGCGGACACCCTCGCCCGTGAGGTGTCCGAAACCTACCTGGAGAACATCTACGCGAGCTTCACGGACCTGGGCCAGCAGCTCGACACCGCCGCAGACGGCGCCGATGACCTCTCCGACGGCACCAGCAGCGCCAAGGAAGGCAGCGACACCCTCGTGGTGGGCATGCAGGACCTCCACGACGGCACCGTGCAGCTGTCTACGGGCGCGCATGATCTCGCCACCGGCGCCGGCGACCTCTCCAGCGGCGCCGGAACTCTCGCCGACGGCGCACAGCGGGTGAACCAGGGCGCAATCCAGCTGCGCAACGGACTGGGATCAGCATCCGACGCATCCCATGAGCTCGCCACCGGACTCAGCACACTCGATGAGAAGACCTCCCAGCTGCCCGAATCCGCACGGGAGCTTGCAGACGGTGCGAAAGCACTCAAGAGCGGGTCGGCTGAGCTCCGCTCCGGGGCTCGCGATCTCGCGACCGGCATTGATGACCTCTCAGCGGGTGCAAGCGACCTCAATGAAGGGGCGAAAGCGCTCACCTCCGGTCTCACAGATGCGAAGACCGGCGCAAAGGACCTTGCCGACGGCAGCCGCCGAGTCGATGAGAGCGTGCAGCCGCTGGCAACGGGCGCCGATACTGCCGCTGGCGGTGTTGAACAGGTCAGCGGCGGCCTGTCCGACCTGTCCCAGAACTGGGATGCGATGAGCGAGGAGCAGCGGAAGGCTGCGGTGGACGAGCTCGCAGAGGGCGCCTCGACCGCGGCTGCCGGCTCCCGTGAACTAGCCGATAAAACAGCCCAGCTCGCCGACGGCACCCAGTCTCTGCGCACCGGTGCGGAGAACCTGCACGAGGGTTTGACGTCCGCGTCGGACGGCGTGCAGGCGCTTGCTGACGGCGCTGCTGAGCTGCATAACGGCGCTGACAAAGCCAAGCGCGGAGCCGGCGCGCTGCGCGACGGGCTCGAACCGCTCGCTGACGGTGCTGCCACGCTCGATGAGTCGATGGCCGCTCTGGTGAACGCCTCGGATGAGCTCGCCGGCGCGGTGCACCAGGCCTCCTCCGGCTCTCAGCAGCTGGATAAGGGGCTCACCAAGCTGCATGACGGCTCGGGTGATCTCACTCGCGGAACCGGTCAGCTCGCTGAGGGCAGCCGTGCGGTGTCCACCGGTGCTGGGGCGCTCTCTGACGGTGCGGGTCGCCTGGCTGATGGGGCGGATGATGCTGCGGCGGGAACGCGTCGGGCAGAAGACGGCGCGCAGGATCTCTCTGACGGCCTGGGAGAGCTGAAGAACGGCTCCCAGGAGCTCGCAGATGGGCTGCATGACGGCGCTGATGAGGTGCCGCGCGTGAGCGACCAGGGCGCCACCGACCTCGCCGATGTGGCGGCCGTTCCAGTGGGCGTTGAGAAGTCCCGGTGGAATGAAGTGGCCGGGTACGGATCAGGCCTCGCCCCGTACTTCATGGGTCTTGCCCTGTGGGTGGGTGCGCTCGGCTTCTTCCTGATGATGCCGCCGCTTGCCGTCAAGTGGGTTCGCTCGAAGCACTCAGCTGTGGTGGCCGCCATCGTGTCCTATGCGCCGGCCGCGGCGATGGCCCTGGTGCAGAGCGTGCTCATGCTGCTCACGGTCCGCTTCGCAGTGGGCATCGAGTTCGAGCACCTGGGACGAGCGTTCGTGGTGGCGCTGGCGGTGTCACTGGCGTTCTTCGCGATCAACCAGGCGCTCGTGTCCCTGCTGGGCCCGCCCGGACGGTACCTCGCGCTCATTCTGATCGTGCTGCAGCTGTCCAGCGCGGGCGGCACCTACCCGGTGGAGACCGCACCCGGTTTCTTCCAGGCAGTCCACCATGTGCTGCCGATGACATACGCGGTGCAGGCATTCCGCTCCGCCGTGGCCGGCAGCGACCTTGGGTTCAGCACTGCCCTGTGGGTGTCAGCGGGGTACGTGGTGGCGGGCATCGCGCTCACCGCGGTGGCTGTTGTGATCCAGCGGCGACGCGTTCCCCGCACAATCACCGGCCGCGCCGGCAAGCGTGCAGCACAGCGGGAGAAGGAGCCGGCGCAGGCCTGATGCCGGGCGCGGCCCTGGGCTCTGGGGCCAGCGGCTGGGCCCTGGGGCTGGCAACCGGATCAGAATCCTGTGAGGCCCGCCCGGTTCATGAATGCACCGTGCCCGGTCTTCGCATCCCAGCAGGTCATGCCATTGGATTCGCTCGCGCACACCACACCGGCATATTCCACCTGCTGACCGTAGGCGATGCTCTGCGCACCGGAGCCGGTGGTGAGCACCGACTGCTCCGGAACAGCCTGCCGGGCCGGAGCACTGCTGCCCGAGGTGGCGATGTAGTTCGCGGGCTTGTCCGTGGCCGGGTCAGTGGGGAACGGCCGGTCCCCCTTCTTCACCTGGCAGCCGGACTCGCCATCGCTGTAGATCTCGCACAGGATGTTGCCTGACGGGCTCTCCACCACGGCCACGGAGCGGCCGGAGCCGTCAGCGGCTTTGCTGATGGAACTGGCATCGGCTGCGCCGTCGGGAACGGGTCCGCCGCCGCCGCGAAACGCCCCGTTCGGCAGTGCATCGGACGGCTTCTGCCGCTGCTCTGATGCGGGCACCTCACGCTCGGCTGCGGGGTCCGTGCTCTCGCTCGGGCTCGGGTCCGCGCTGCTGGTGGAGTCCACCGCGCCCGGTGGGCCGCTGCCGTTGTTCGACGAGCTCTGACCGGTGGAAGTCTCCTGTGCCGGGGTGGGCTCGTCCCCACCCTTGAGGGTGGCGACCATACCGCATCCGGACAGCACTGCTGACGCCGCCATGAGCAGGCTGGCGCCGGCAAGGCTCGATCGAGTCAGAACGGAAGACATGCGGAGCACCATAGCGCATGCACGTGACCGGGCGGGCTGGAGCCGTGAGGGGTTACACCCTCCCGGCCTCGCCGCTGTCCCCTGTTTCCACTGGCCGCTGCGGGTCAGCGGACCACTGGGAGTAGGAGCCGGGGAACAGGTAGACGTGGCGGAAGCCGGCGTGGTCCATCGCCAGCACGTTCACTGCCGCGGACACACCGCTGCCGCAGTAGTTGAAGGCGATGCGCTCCGTTGTGGCACCCGCTGCCGCGAAGGCATCGCGGATCTCGTCGACGCTGCGGAACGTGCCGTCCTCGGCCAGGTGGGAGGTGTATGGAACGTTGACAGCTCCGGGGATGTGCCCCGGGCGCGGGTCGATCGGCTCACTGTCCCCGCGGAAGCGTTCGCGGGCGCGCGCGTCCACCAGCAGCGCTCCACGCGTGGGGATCGCGTGGGCGACCTCATCGATCGAGACCAGGCGGGTCATCGGCTGGAAGCCGAAGTCTGTGCGCGGCAGATGGTTCTCACCGGTTTCCAGGGGGATCTCTGGGTGGAGCCGCTGGTAGACGGGCAGGCCGCCGTCGATCAGTGAGGCGTTCACACCGGAGATGCGCAGCATCAGCACGAAGCGGGCAGCGCCGGCTGGATCACCGGTTCCGTAGGCGAGAACGGTGGAGTCCAGGGTGATGCCCAGGCGGCTGAGCGTTTCACCGAACGTGTCCTCATCCGGCATCGGGTGGCGTCCCGCGCCGTCCCGCGTGTGGTCGGAGAGGTCCTCGTCCACGTCCACGAAGATCGCGCCGGGGATATGGCCGTCGGCGTATTCATCACGAAAGGTAGCGGCAGAAGCGGGGCCGTCCAGGGCCCAGCGAACGTCCGCCACGATCACGGTGCCGGAATCAATCTGCTCCCGATGCTCCTCGATGACGGAGGCGGGGACGATCGGCGGATTGCTCGGTTCGAGTTCAGCAGTCACCCTGCCAGGCTACCGGCTGCGCTGCGCGGCGGGGCACCACCGCATCCTCACCGAGGGTCGGGCCTGGTTCGGGCGGACGCGCTGCCAGCGATTCCCCGCATTTTCTCAGCAGTCAATGGGTCCACGTGCTGGCCAACCAGATGACCGGCAGCTTCGGGATGCAGCGGGCGACTGAACCTGAAGATCTTCGAATGCACAATGTCATCGAGTGCGCGGTCATGAAAATGCAGTTTGGATTCGTGAGTGAACGAACCCGCAATCCGCTTGAATCGTCCTTTCTCCACGATCCATGCGTGTTTGCTGTCTCGGATGAGCTGATAGTCAATGGCGCGGCTGACTGCCGCCGCAACCCAGTCTGCAAACTGCACATTCGCACTGAGCACACTGTCCATGTGCATGGGCGGCTCGATGATCCTCTGCATCTCAGGGTGCTCGGCTGACCTGCTGAAGATATGCGCGTACATCACAGCGAGCCGCTTCGCACGCTCCTTCTCGTTGATCTGGTCGATCATCACCAGAAGATTCTTCTCTCTCGTGTCTGCAAAGCGCGCTAAGCGATTCAACGTCTCACGCATCGCCTGCGTTTCGCGCTCTTGGGGATCAAGCGCAGTCTGTCGGGGCGTCCCCCTTGGCTTCTCGTCGGCATAATAGAACAGCTGGCCGCCGAGGCTTTTGAGGACTTTGACCAGGTGGTCAAACATGCGAAGCTGCTGTGGGTAATCTTTTGCGGCCGTCGGGCGGAAGATTTTCGACCCCTTGAACTCCCACCTTCCAGGGTGTTCGACTTCCTGGAGGAGCGGCGCAAACACCTGGCGCTTTCCCTTGGTGAACTCCGCACCAAAAGCTCGAGCACTGTCAGCAGGGATGATGAAACCGCCGTACCCAAACGCCGCACTGGTGTTGTATCGCTTGTCATCCGGAGAAACGAAAGCGCCGGTCTCTCCGATCTCATCGATGTAAGCCAGAAGCATTCCTCAACTATGCCATGGGGTCTAGGGCAGCCACGCAACGCAGAAACCCACGCCTGGGCGTGGGTTTCTCGACTCAGCGCTTGGGGTCCTGTTTCAGACCCTGCTACTGGCCTCAGTCTATGGTGCTCGCCAGATGGTGGCAAGACAGCTGCCCCCTCGGGCCGCAGCCGCCGGTTCCGTGCCGAGTCTCAGGCCGCTGACCTCGCGAGCGCGCGCTCGATCACGGCGGCTACACCGTCCTCCTCATTGGAGTAGGTGATCGCGTCGGCAGCGGCGCGCACATCCGCTGACGCGTTCCCCACGGCGAAGCCCGCCCCAGCCCAGGTGAGCATCGGGATGTCATTGGGCATGTCTCCGAATGCCCACACATCCGCGGGGGCGAGTCCCCGAGCGCGCACGAAACGGGAGAGCGCATCTGCCTTGGAAACCCCGGGCGGGGACAGTTCGGCGAGACCATCTGTGCAGGACACCTGCAGCACGGCCCGTTGTCCCACGATCTCCCGCACGCGGGCATGGAATGCGTCCGGGTTGAGCTCACTGGAACGGGCAAGCAGTTTGCCAGTGACCTCCGGAATAGTGAGCAGGTCGCTGATAGTGCCGGTGCGATCCCCGGCCTGGTCCGCCGGCGGCTCGGACGGGTAGTTCTCTTCGTGCCAGAAGCCGCTGGGAAGTTCCGCGCCCAGCGTGGTTCCGGGCAGGGCGCGCAGGTCGGTGACCAGGGCGGTGAGCTCGTCGGGGGTGAAGCCGAAGTTCTCGGTCACGCGGCGCCGGTGCGGATCGTAAGTGTAAGCGCCGTTCGCGCAGTAGATGATGCCGTGCTCACCGGCGAGGTCCGCGAGGTGGTCCACCCAGCGCGGCGGGCGCGCAGTGACGATGACCGTGTCCAGACCGGCGTCCCACGCGGCATGGAACGCGGCGCGGGTGCGGTCGCTGACGGTGCCGTCTGAGCGCAGCAGAGTGCCGTCAAGATCAGTAGCGAACACTCGTGGGGCAGGCAGACCGGTCACCTCAGGCATGGGGGCAGTCTACGCGGTTGTGGGCGGGACCACGCGATGCGCGGCGGGACTCCATCGCGCGCGTCGGGACTCCATCGCGCGCGTCGGGAACTGCGGAGTCCCTGCGGCCCATGGCCGGTGCACAGTAGATTCGCCTTATGAGCCTGCTCTCACTGTTCACTCCGCTCACCCTTGGCCACGCTGTGCTGCCGCACCGCATCATCATGGGCTCCATGCACGTGGGCGCAGAGGATCTGCTCGCCCACCCAGAACGCGGCCAGGAGGCAGCCGCCGATCTTGCCGCGTTCTATGCAGAACGGGTGCGCGGCGGCGCCGGCCTGATCGTCACCGGCGGCATCTCCCCGAACCCAGCGGGCGCGCTGACTCCCGACGGGGCGGTGCTTTCTCCCGACGCGCTCACCGAAAGCCCGGATCTCTTGGACCGCCATCGCACTGTGACCCGCGCGGTGAAGGAGGCGCACATGCCGAGCGGGCTGGGCGCCTCGGATGAGGGGACCACTGAGCCTGCGCCAGACGCTGTACGCCCGCGTATTCTGCTGCAGCTGCTGCACGCGGGTCGGTATGCCGCGCACCCGGGCGCCGTCTCTGCCAGCCCCACGCACTCCCCCATCTCCCGGTTCCCAGCTCGTGAGCTGAGCCGTGCCGAGGTGCAGCAGACCGTCCAGGACTTCGCTGCGGCGGCGCGTCTTGCCCGTGATGCCGGGTATGACGGCGTGGAGATCATGGGATCCGAGGGCTATCTCATCAACCAGTTCCTCTCCCCGCTCACGAACCTTCGCACGGATGAGTACGGCGGCTCCCGAGCGGGCCGGCAGCGTTTCGCGTTGGAGGTGACGCGCGCGGTGCGCGAGGCGATCGGTGATGACGGCATTCTCTCTTTCCGCATCTCTCTGGATGATCTGATGGGAATCAGTCAGTCCGAGGCTGATGTGCACGAGCTGGCCCGTCACCTGGTGGCTGCGGGCGTGGATCTTCTCTCGGGCGGTGTGGGCTGGCATGAATCGCGCACCCCCACGATCGCCACGTGCGTGCCGCGCGGCGCGTTCACCCCGCTTGCCGCGGCTGCGGCCGACGCGATCCGGGACCTGCCGGGCCGCAGCGGCCGCCCGGTTCCGGTAGCGGCGTCGAACCGGCTCCACACCGTTCAGGATGCTGCCGACGCGCTGTCAGCGGGCGTGGACCTGGTGAGCCTGGCCCGCCCGTTCCTCGCTGATCCGATGATCGTGGCGAAATGGCGCAGCGCCGCCTCAGCCCACCACCAGGGCTCCGCCCCGACGCCCACCTCACCGGCCTCTTCCTCACCGGCCCCTTCCATGCTGGCTCCGCTGACCCCGTGTATTTCCTGCAATCAGGCGTGCCTGGACCGTGTGTTCACGGGCCGGCCCGCCGGGTGCGTGGTGAATCCGCGGGCCGGTCAGGAGCGGCGCCTGCTGCCGATTCCGCAGGTGCCTGCCGCGACGGCTCGGCCCGTGATCGTGGTGGGCGCGGGACCGGCCGGTGCAGAGGCGGCGTGTCGTGCGGCGGAGGCGGGACACCGGGTGATGCTGGTGGATGCGTCGGAGGAGATCGGCGGGCAGCTGCGCTGGGCGCGTGCCATCCCCGGCAAAGAGGACTACCAGCTGCTGATTGACTCCTGGCGGGCACGGCTGACCCAGGCTGGGGTTGAGCTGCGCCTCGGTCAGGCAGCGGGTGCGCAGACCGTGACGGCACTGGTCGCGGAGCAGACAGCCGGAAGCGGCGTCGACCCGGCTGTCATCATCGCCACCGGTGTGCAGCCGCGCACGGCCTCGATTCCCGGTCTCGCGGAGCATCCACGGGTGCTGGCCTATGCGGACCTGTTCGCGCAGGCACCCACGCCGAACCAGGCGCGAGAGCTGGTGGGTGAACGAGTAATCGTGATCGGAGGCGGCGGGATCGGAGTGGACATGGCGCAGTTCCTCACCCACGAGGTCGGTGGTGCGCTTGCTGCCGACCGCCCGCAGGTCACACTGCTGCAGCGGTCGCCACATGCGGTGAGGGCACGGCTCGGCGCCACCACCGGTTGGATCCACCGGGTGGCGCTGCGCCGCGCCGGCGTGGTGGGCATCAGCAGCGTGGACTACCTGCAGGCCAGCCCCACCGGCATCAGCATCCGCGTTCCTGAGGCGGACGGCACCACTGCTGACCAGCACATTGAGGCGGACACCATCGTGGTGTGCGCGGGCCAGGAAAGCGAGCGGAACGTTGCCGACGAACTCACGGCGATGTGGAAGCAAACGGGCGGCGCGTCTGTCCACGTGATCGGCGGTGCGAAGGAAGCTCACGGCCTGGACCTGGAAGCCGCAGTGCGTGACGCGGATGCCGCGGTGCGGGCCGTCAGCGCGCCCTAGCCTGGGCACCTCCCGAGCGGGAGCAGCTCCCTACACTGGGCGGTATGAGCCGAGTCCTCCACACTGCCCAGGCCCTTGTTGACATCGTCGTCTCCGTGCCGCACTTGCCCGAACGCGGCCAGAACGTCAACGCAATCGGCATGCCCCATGCGTATGCCGGCGGCGCTGTCAACATCCTTGTGGCCGCTGCTCGAACTGGCGCCGCCGCTGTTCACGGCGGTGCGCACGGTACCGGCCCCAACGGGGATCTGATCCGCAGCACGTTGCAGGCTGACGGTGTGGAGCTGGCCGCCCCTGCGATCCGCGGCAAGGACACCGGGCCGTGCTACGTGTTCGTGGAGCCCAGCGGTGAGCGCACCTTCATCACCACCTACGGCGCCGAACGGGACATCACGGTCAACTCCCTGGCGCAGCTGCGGCCCCAGCGGGACGATCTGATCTGTGTCAGCGGCTATTCGCTGTTCACCCCCACCCGCGACCCGCTGCTGGAGTGGCTGGAGACGCTGCCGTCCGATGTGGTGATCGTGCTGGATCCGGGCGCACCGTTCGCCCACTTTGAGGAAGAGCTGCGCACCCGGATGCTCCGCCTCACCTCCGTGTGGACCGGAAATGCCCAGGAGGCAAGCGAGCTCACCGGACTGGAGAACGCTCCCGTTGCGGATACTCTCCATGCGATCCGGGCGCTTCTGCCGCGCAAGGATGCGGTGGTGATCGTGCGCGATGGGGATAAGGGCTGCACCCTGCTGGTGGACGGACAGGTCATCGACTCGCCCGGCTTCCCGCAGAAAGCCGTGGACACCAATGGCGCCGGCGATGCCCACACCGGCATCCTGCTGGGTGAGCGAGCCCTGGGCGCTGACTGGGCCACCGCGGCCCGCCGCGCGAACGCGGGCGCCGCCATCAAGGTCACCCGTCGCGGCCCCGCCTCCGCGCCCACTCGCACGGAGGTCGACTCTTTCCTTGCCGAGCACGGCTGATCGGCCGGAGCACGGCTTGCTCAACCCGTTGACCCTGCTCAACCCGCGGGACCAGTTCAAACCGCGGACATCAATGAACGGTGGGTGTGCTCGGAGGCACACATCGTTACACTGACGGGGATTGCAGCAGACCGTGGAGGAGCAGGGAGTGACTGATCGCGTGAACGCGTCATCCCGCGGGGGCGCCGCCCCCTCCAGCGTCTACGACTTCACCGCCACCCTCATCGACGGCGCCGAACAGCCGCTGAGCGATTTCCGCGGACAGGTGCTGCTGATCGTCAACACCGCCAGCCAATGCGGGTTCGTGGGCCAATATGAAGGGCTGCAGGAGCTGCAAGACGAGTTCGGCTGCCGCGGCTTCACCGTGCTCGGCTTCCCCTGCAACCAGTTCCTTGGCCAGGAGCCCGGCACGAACGCCGAGATCAGCGAGTTCTGCGCAACCCGGTTCGACGTGTCCTTCCCGATGTTCGAGAAGGTTGACGTGAACGGGCCCGACGCGCACCCGCTGTTCACGTGGCTGAAGAGCCAGCGCAGCGGCATCGCCGGCGGGCGGATCTCCTGGAACTTCACGAAGTTCCTCATCGACCGCAACGGGCAGGTGATGCGTCGCTACGCACCGCCGATCCCGCCGGCGCGCATTGCTCGCCGCATCAATCACGAACTGCTCAAACAGGCGGCCTGAGCCGCCGGTCCATCTACCGCACCCAACACAGGAAGAAGACCCATCATGGAGGTTCTGTTCCCGGCGATCTTTGGCATCGCCGTCATCGTCGTCGTTCTCGGCGCGGCAGCGTTCGCACTGTTCGGCGGCCTGCGCTCGTCAATATTCTTCACCGTGCGCACCCAGGAGAACGTCATCGTTGAGAGCTTCGGCCGCTTCAGCCGCGTGGCGAAGCCCGGCCTCAACATGAAGATCCCCTTCCGGGACACTCTCACCCCGCCGATCTCGCTGCGCATTCAGCAGCTCGAAGTGAACATCGAATCCAAAACCAGGGACAACGTGTTCGTCACCGTTCCGGTGGCGGTGCAGTACGTGATCCGTGAAGAGTCCGTGGTGGACGCGTACTACCGCCTCTCGAACCCAGAGGCACAGATCCGCTCCTACGTGTTCGACACGGTCCGCTCTGCGCTCTCCAGCCTGGACCTGGATGCCGCCTTCGAATCCAAGGATGACATCGCGCGCACCGTGGAGGAGACCCTCTCCTCGCGCATGCAGGAGTTCGGCTTCAACATCGTCAACACCCTGGTTCAGGACATCTCCCCGGACGGCCGCGTGCGGGATTCGATGAACTCGATCAACGCCGCGCAGCGTGACCGCGTGGCCGCACAGTCCCTGGCGGAGGCAGACAAGATCAAGCGAGTCACCCAGGCTGAGGCTGAGGCTGAGTCCCGTCGCCTCCAGGGTGAAGGTGTGGCCGCTCAGCGTAAGGCGATCGCCCAGGGCATCGCTGAACAGTACGAGATGCTCCGCCGAGTGGGCATCGAAGGCACCGCTGAGCAGCTGCTGCTCATGACCCAGTACTTCGACACCATGCAGGACGTGGCCCGCAATGGCCGCTCCAATGTGCTGCTCCTCCCGTCGAACCCGTCCGCCGTGGGCTCCATGGGCGAGGAGATCCGCTCCGCCCTGCTGCAGGCCCAGGTGGCGGGAGACGCAACCCGGGCCGGCGGCTCGGACACCGTGGGCCCCGCGGAGGAGAACGTCGGCTACACCCCTGCCGCGGGCCGTGCCTCCGCACAGCCGGGCACTGATCGGGCTCGGTCCCAGTCGAGCGGCGGCCGTGCTCCCGCGCAGCCGAATGAGCCGCAGCAGAATGCGCCGTCTGAGGCTGACCGGGCGCGCAGCGCAGCCCTGGAGCAGGCCCGCCGCCTGCGCGACCAGGCGCGCGACAACCGCTGACCGGCGCTCGCCATCCCAGGGACGGGCGCCCGCCCAGGCGCCGGCGTCCGTCCAGGTGCCAGTGCTCGCCCAGGTGAGAGAATCGAGGCATCACCTGACACATCATGGAGGACTGATCTCATGAGCATCGCCGCTGACCCTGCTGCTGAGCTGCAGGATTACGCTCACCCGAACAAGCTTGTCACCACCCAGTGGCTGGAGGACAACCTTGGCGCGGACGGCTTGGTGGTGGTGGAGTCCGACGAGGACGTGCTGCTGTATGACGTGGGCCACATCCCGGGTGCGGTGAAGATTGACTGGCACCTGGATCTCAACGACCCCGTCACCCGCGATTACCTCGGCCCCGAAGCGTTCGCCGAGATGATGTCCGCGAAGGGCATTCGCCGCGATGACACGATCGTGGTGTACGGCGATAAGTCGAACTGGTGGGCGGCGTACGCGCTCTGGGTGTTTGAGCTGTTCGGCCATGAGGATGTTCGGCTGCTGAACGGCGGCCGTGCGAAGTGGCAGGCCGAAGGCCGCACGATGACCCGGGACAAGCCGCAGCGGGAGCGCACCGACTACCCGGTGGTGGAGCGCACTGATGCTCCGCAGCGTGCCTTCCGCGAGGATGTGCTGGGCTTCCTGGGCGGGCAGCTGGTAGACGTGCGGTCCCCGCAGGAGTACACCGGTGAGCGCACGCACATGCCTGACTATCCGCAGGAGGGAACGCTGCGCGGCGGCCACATCCCCACTGCGAAGTCGGTTCCGTGGGCGCGTGCCGCGAATGAGGACGAAACCTTCAAGCCTCGTGATGAGCTGGCGGCGATCTACCTGGATGAGCTGGCGTTCGACGCGTCCGCCCCGGTCATTGCGTACTGCCGGATCGGTGAGCGCTCCAGCCACACGTGGTTCGTGCTGAAGTACCTTCTCGGCTTCGATGATGTTCGCAACTACGATGGTTCATGGACCGAATGGGGCAATGCCGTGGGCCTGCCGATCACGATGGGTGAGCAGCCGGGTGAGGCTCCGCAGTCCTCCCGGCCGGGCCTGGGGCGGATCGGGGATGCGGTGACGGGCGCGAGCAGCCTCCGCTCGGACGCATCCGCGGGCGGTGATCGCTGATGGCCGCCACTCCGGCCGCGCTGAAGGAGATCGCTGAGGAGTTCACGGAGCTGGAGGGTGAGAACCGCCTGATGCTGCTGCTCGAGTTCAGCGATGAGCTGCCCGAGCTGCCTGAGCGCTACAAGGAGCATCCGGAGCTGCTGGAGCCGGTGCCGGAATGCCAGTCCCCCATCTTCCTTATCACCGAGGTGGATGGCACCGGCCGCGATGCGGCGGCGCGGCTGTTCTTCTCCGCACCACCGGAAGCGCCCACCACGCGGGGCTTCGCGGGTATTCTGGCCGACGGTCTCGACGGACTCACCGTGGGCGAGATCCTGGATGTTCCCAATGACATCACCGAGAATTTGGGCCTTGCGGAGGTGGTGTCCGCGCTGCGTCTGCGCGGTATGGCGGGCATGCTCGCCCGGATCAAACGTCAGCTGCGGGAGAAGGCTGGGATTGGCCCGGAGGGCTGAACGCGTCGGCGGGCTTCGCTCTCAGCTCACCCGCTTCCCGTGCACGAGCTCCAACAAGTGCTCGATCACGGCGGTGCCGCCTGCGCGCAGCCCGTTGTGCTCGTATTCGCTGGTCACCCACGGCATCAGGCCCGGCATCAGCGCAGCAGTCTCCAGGGACTGAACCGCGGGCACGAACGCGTCATGGAAGTAGACCGCGGCGGCTGCCGGCACCTCGCATCCTCGCAGGTCATCCGCCTCATACAGCGGGCCCCACGGGTGTTCTGCAAGGATCTCCGCCACCGGCTTCCACGGCGCAAGCTCACTGTCCTCATCGAACAAGCCGCGGTGGATGTGCTCACCGCCCAACAGGGTCAGGTCCGCGCGCACATCCTCCGGCATCGCGCGCTCAGCCGCCCAATCAGTGACATGGCCGTTCGCCTGGCAGGACTCGTGGAACACGGCGTAGAGCGGGTTGCGGCCGGTGAACGGGAGCGCAGCGTAGAGGTCGTGGCGGAATGCGTCGGACCGGTGGTCAAGCCCCAGCAGCCAGTGGAGCGCTTCCGCGCCGCCGCTGCGCCCCAGCTGAATGCCGATAGTGCGCAGGCGCTCCGGGCTCACCATGTCCCGGTTCGGCAGGCGGATCTCCCCGGCGGCCGCGTGGTCCAGCAGCTCCCGCATCCGCTGCCGGTCCCCCGGGAAACGCCGGTAGAACGCTTCGGATTTCTCGCGCATGACCCGCCAGGTCTCCGCGTACACCTCCTTGGGGCTGCGCTCCACCGCGGGAATGCCGCCGGTGACCATGACCTCTGCAAGGGATTCGGGGTGAGCGGCGAGGTAGCGCAGGGACGTGAAACCACCGAAGGACTGCCCGAGCAGGGAGACGGTCTCGGCGCCGAGGTGCCGGCGGACCGCTTCGCAGTCGTTCACGATCTCGTCGGCTCGCAGATGGGTGAGCTGCTCCGCCGCAGCGGCCGGGTCAGCCTCGATGGCGTCGCGCCAGGTGGGGTGATGCTCACCGGCTGATCCGGGCAGCGGCAGGTCCAGGCCCACGGGTGTGGAGCGACCGGTGCCGCGCTGGTCGAGCAGGATCACGCGGTAGTGCTGCAGCACCGGGTCAAGCCACACCGGGCCACCGTCGAGCGGGCGTGGGGCCTCATTGCCGGGCCCGCCCTGCAGGAAGATGAGGAATGGGCGCTCGTTGCCGCCCTCAGCCGTGACGATCCGAGCGAATACGTCGATCTCTCCGCGGGAGGGGTCATGGTGCACAAGCGGCACGCTGAGCGTGAGCTCCTCGGTGCGGCGGCCGGGAATCGGACCGGCAAGCGGAGAGTGGGCAGCGAACGGGAACGGCTGGTGGCTCATGCATCAAGACTAGGCGGCGGTGTCCGAGTGATGGCGGCGCCCGGACGATGGCCGCGCCCGGGCGATGGGTAGACCCTGGCGATGGGTGGGCTCGGGCGAAGGCGGTCTCCAGAGAAGGACGGGCTCGGGTGGTGGCTGAGTGGACGAACTTCTCGGCCAGGAGTAGCGTTCCGAGCACATTTCCCACCCCAAGGAGCTCCTCGTGTCCACACTCCGGCTCGACGCTGCGTTCGTTGACTATCTGATCATCGGCATCTACTTCCTGTTCGTGCTCGGCGTGGGGTTCTTCGCAAAACGCGGCGTCTCCAACTCCATTGAGTTCTTTCTGTCCGGGCGTTCACTGCCGGCATGGGTGACGGGTTTGGCGTTCGTCTCCGCGAACCTCGGCGCCGTGGAGATCATGGGAATGTCCGCCACCGGCGCGCAGTACGGCTTTCCCACGATGCACTACTTCTGGGTTGGCGCGGTGCCGGCCATGCTGTTCCTGGGCGTGGTCATGATGCCGTTCTATTACGGCTCCAAAGTGCGGTCCGTGCCCGAGTTCATGCGGATGCGCTTCGGCAACGCCGCGCACCTGGTCAACGCAATCTCCTTTGCGCTGGCGCAGCTGCTGATCGCCGGCGTGAACCTGTTCCTGCTCGGCTCGATTGTGAACCGTCTGCTCGGGTGGCCGATGTGGCTTGCCCTGATCGTGGCCGCAGCGATCGTGCTCTCCTACATCACCCTGGGCGGCCTGTCCGCTGCGATCTACAACGAAGTGCTGCAGTTCTTCGTGATCGTGGCAGCGCTGCTGCCCCTCACCCTGATCGGCCTACACAAAGTGGGCGGCTGGTCAGGGCTGAAGGAGAAGGTGACGAATGACGGCATGCTCGGCGCTGAGCAGCTGCACACGTGGCCCGGCCAGCAGCTCTCCGGCTTCGAGTCCCCGATCCTGTCCGTGGTGGGCATCGTGTTCGGCCTGGGCTTCGTGCTGTCCTTCGGATACTGGACCACGAACTTCGTGGAAGTGCAGCGCGCCATGGCGTCGAAGTCGATCACCGCTGCGCGGATGACCCCGATCATCGGCTCATTCCCGAAGATGCTGATCCCGTTCATCGTGATCGTTCCGGGCATGATCGCCGCGGTGCTGGTCAGTGAGCTGACCGAGTTCAAGCAGGCGTCGATGGCGGGTGATGCGCAGACCGCTGCGGCCACCGGCGTCACGTATAACGACGCCATCCTGCTGCTGATGCGCGATGTGCTCCCGAACGGCCTGCTCGGCCTTGCCATCGCCGGACTCCTCGCGGCGTTCATGGCCGGCATGGCAGCGAACGTGTCCGCGTTCAACACGGTGATGAGCTATGACATCTGGCAGACCTACATCGTGAAGGACCGTTCGGACGAGTACTACCTGGCTGTGGGCCGGGTGGCCACTGTGGCCGCATCGGTCATCGCGATCTTCACGGCGCTGATCGCTCAGAACTTCGAGAATGTTCTGGACTACCTGCAGACCCTGTTCGGCTTCTTCAACGCCCCGCTGTTCGCCACGTTCATCCTGGGCATGTTCTGGCGTCGGATGACTCCCACGGCGGGTTGGACGGGTCTGGTGGCGGGCACGCTCGCCGCCGTGGCGCTGTGGAGCTCGTCCACCTTCTTCGGCCTGTTCGAACTGCCGGGGCAGGGACTCGCATTCGTCTCTGCCGCCACCGCGTTCGTGGTGGACATCCTGGTGTCCGTGGCGGTCACGTTCATGACTCAGCCGAAGCCGGCGCATGAGCTGAAGGGCCTGGTCTATTCGGAAACGCCGAAGGCTGACCTGGTTGATCCGGAGGAGAAGGACCTGCCGTTCATCCGGCGTCCGCTGCCGATGGCCGCCGTTGCCTTCGCTTTGGTCATCATCCTCAACATTGTGTTCGCCTGATCGGAGGCTTTCAATGAACACCAGCACCTCACCCACCTCACCGTCCGACGCGCCCACCACCACTGCCCCGACCGGCGGGCATGTGGAACAGGCCGGCGCATTCGACATCCGGTTCTTCATCGGTCTGCTGATCGGCGTGACCGGCGTGATCCTCACCCTGCTGGGCCTATTCGCCTTCACCGACGATGAAGCGCAGAAGACCGGCGGCGTGAACGCGAACCTCTGGGTGGGCGTGTCCATGATCGGCTTCTTCGTGCTCATGTGGCTGTGGGCGAAGCTCGACCCGATCCGCATGGTCGTGTCGGACAACGAGCCCGGCGCGGAAGAGCCGAAGGACATCGCCGCCCTCTGAGATCCGCCTGGCCCGCCCGCTCCGGTTCTGCTCGGGTTCGGCTGTTAGCGTGCGCTCATCGTCCCAGTGCCGCGCTCCCCGCAGCCGCGGCCCATCGCGCGCTCACCACGCGCCAGCGCCCGGAGGTGCCCCGTGACTCTCACTCAGCCGATCAGCCAGTCCACCATCCAGCAGATCCTGGACAGCACGCCGAAGTCCTCCTTCATCAACGGCTCCTTCACCGGGGGAACACCCGGCCTGGATGTGATCGACCCGGCCACGGGTCGATCATTCGCCCAGGTGGTGGATGCGAATCCGCTGACCGCGGGCGCCGCTGCACTGGATGCCGCCGTGGCCGCTCAACGGGAATGGGCCGCCTCCCTGCCCCGTGAGCGCTCCGAGCTGCTGATGCGCGCCTTTGACCTGGTGCATGAGCGGGCGGATGCCCTCGCGGTGCTGATGACCCTGGAGATGGGCAAACCGCTCGCCGAAGCATACGGCGAGGTCAGCTACGGGGCGGAGTTCCTGCGCTGGTTCGCTGAGGAAGCGGTGCGCATCCCCGGAACCTGGCAGCAGGCCCCGCAGGCGGATCATGTCATCACCGTGTCCCATAAGCCGGTGGGTCCGGTGCTGGCGATCACACCGTGGAACTTCCCGCTGTCCATGGGAACCCGCAAAATCGCGCCCGCGATCGCCGCCGGCTGCACCGTGGTGATCAAACCAGCTGCTGCCACCCCGTTGACCATGCTGGCGTTCATGCAGATCCTCCAGGATACGGGCCTGCCGGACGGGGTGGTGAACTGCGTGGTCACCTCCGGTACCAGCGAGCTGTCCAGCAGCCTGCTGGCTGATCCGCGCCTGCGCAAACTGTCCTTCACCGGCTCCACCGATGTGGGCCGAAGCCTGCTGGAGCTCGTCGCGCCACAGGTGCTGAAGAGCTCCATGGAGCTCGGCGGCAACGCCCCGTTCCTGGTGCTGCCCTCCGCCGATCTGGACACCGCGGTCAACGCGATCATGCCCGCAAAGTTCCGCAACAACGGCGAGGCGTGCACGGCAGCAAACCGGATCTACGTGCATGCGAGCCTCGCCGAGGAGTTCACCCGACGGCTCGTCGCGAAAGCGGAAGAACTGCAGGTGGGCGCTGGGATTGATGCGGGCACCACGCTCGGACCGCTGATCAATGAGGACGCCGTGGCGAAGGTGGAAGAGCTGGTGCAGGATGCTGTGGACAAGGGCGCGGCCGTGCTCACCGGCGGGACGCGGCTGGACCGGGATGGCTTCTTCTTCGCACCCACCGTGCTCGGCGATGTTCCGCGCTCAGCGCGGGTGAACCGGGAGGAGATCTTCGGCCCGGTGGCGCCCGTGATCGTGATGGATGACGTGGACTCGATGATCACCGCGGCGAATGACACCGAGTTCGGCCTGATGAGCTACGTGATCGCCGAGGACCAGGCGGAGATCGACCGGGTGGCGGGCCGGATCGAATCCGGCATGCTTGCCGTGAATGTGGGCGTGGCGTCCGACGCGTCCGCACCGTTCGGCGGGGTGAAGGCCAGCGGTCTGGGGCGGGAGGGCGCCTCGGCCGGGATACTGGAGTACCTGGAGCCGTTCTACGTGCGTCGGCCACGGGCTGCGGCGGACTGAAGTGGCTGATCCCGTCGTAACCCGCTAAGGTCCAACGGGGCAGCCGCTGCCGGTGTGCGGCGGCGCGCCGCATGTCTATCATCGGAGAGCCATGAACACCAGCGACCCTCAGGACACAGCACACTCAACGAACCCAGCCGATTCCCAGAGCTCAGCGTCCGCGCAGCAGCCGCGGTCCGGATCTCATGCCGCTGAGCCCATCGTGTATAACCCCCGCCAGGGCGGCCGGAACCGAGCGCAGGCAGCGCGCCGGTTCGCCGCGCACTTCCTGCGCGAGATGGACCAGTACCCGCATAACATCCACCCGGCGCTTGTGCCGGGTGTCAGCGTGGACGATCAGAAAATCCGGTACGGGGTGGACCGCGGCCTGCTCGCCGTGGTGGGACTGTCCGTGATCGGCTTTGTGACCTGGGGTGTGATCGCCCCGCAGCAGGTGTTCGAGCTGACCACTGCGGCGCTCGGCTGGATCATGACGAATCTGGGCTGGATCTTCAACACCCTGGCCATCGGCATGGTGATCTACCTGCTGGTGCTGGCGTTCACAAAGTACGGCAAGCTGCCGCTGGGCCTGGAAGGGGACACTCCCGAGTACTCCACGGTGGCCTGGGCGGCCATGCTGTTCGGTGCCGGCATCGGCATCGGCATCATCTTCTTCGGCCCGTTCGAGCCGATGACCTATTACCTCTCCCCCGCCCCGGGCGCTTACGACCCGGGCACTTTGGAAGCGGTGAAGAAGGCGATGGTGCAGGCCGCTCTCCACTGGGGTCTGAACGCGTGGGCGATCTACGCGATCGTGGGTCTTGCCGTGGCGTACGTGTCCTACCGGCGCGGGCGGGTTCCGCTGATGAGTTCGATTGTGACGCCGCTGTGGGGCGGGGACAGCACAAGCCTGGGCGCCCGCATCATTGACGGCCTTGCCATCATCGCCACCCTGTTCGGCACCGCCGCTTCCCTGGGCATCGGAGCGCTGCAGATCTCTCGCGGCGTCACCGTGGTGACCGGCTGGTCTCCGAACGCGAACACGGCTGCTCTTGTCATCATCGTGATCCTCACGATCGGCACGATCTGGTCTGCCGTCTCCGGCGTCACCAAGGGCATCAAGCGCCTGTCGAACATCAACCTGGCGCTCGCCGTGGGCCTCGCCGTGTTCATCTTCGTGGCTGGGCCCACGATCTTCCTGGTGAACATCATTCCGGGCGTGATCACGGCCTACTTCGCGGACCTGCCGGACATGCTCTCCCGCACCACCGCGGACTCTGAGGAGATGAATCAGTTCCTGTCCGGCTGGACCACGTTCTACTGGGCGTGGTGGGTGAGCTGGGCGCCGTTCGTGGGCGTGTTCACCGCGAAGATCTCGAAGGGCCGCACCGTGCGCCAGTTCGTGCTGGGCGTGCTGCTGATCCCGTCCACCATCATTGTGCTCGCGTTCTCGATCCTGGGCGGCACCGCGATCTGGCTGCAGCGCAACGCGTCCACACCGATCGCCGCCGGCGATGACATTGCGAACCTGCCGCCGCCGGAGGACATCTTCTTCGTGGTGCTGGAGATGCTTCCGGGCGGCCAGTTCGTGGCGCCGCTGGTGATCATCATGCTCGCAGTCTTCTTCATCACCACTTCCGACTCGGCCTCCCTGGTGAACTCGCAGCTGTCCCAGAAGGGCAACCCGAACCCGAAGCGTCTGATCACCGCGTTCTGGGCGGTGCTGATGGCCGGCATCGCCGTGCTGATCCTGCTGATGGGCGGCAATGACGCCCTCCAAGGCCTGCAGAATCTGATCACGATCACGGCGCTGCCGTTCTCCGTGGTGCTGGTGCTGATGGCGATCGCGCTCTATAAGGAGATGCGCACCGATCCGCTGATCATCCGCAGCAACTATGAGAGTGCTGCGCTGCGCAACGCGGTCCGCTACGGCCTGCACGAGCACGGGGACAACTTCGAGCTGTCAATTGTGCCCAGCCAGCCGGAGTCTGAGTACGCGGCGGGCCACGGGTTCGATTCCACGGCCGACGAGGTCACCGAGTGGTACGCCCGCACGGATGAGGACGGCAACCCGGTTGCGTACGACTATGAACGCGGCACCTACCTGGACGAGGACGCCAATCCGACAAAGGAGTCGGAGGACTGAGGCCGGCGGGGCGCGTTCAGTCGCGCAGCGTGCCGATGGTGCGCGGCCGGTTCGACGCGTCCGCCTGCAGCCACTGCGCTACCTCACGTGGTCGCACCGCGTACTCGTGCAGGCGCTCCAGGGGAAGCCAGCGCACGCCAATCTGGAAATTGTCCGCGTCGGCCCCCACGGAGGGCTCCTCCCCCGGTTCGAGCTGGCACCAGAATGCGGAGTTGAGCTGGTGGAACACGTCACCGCGGGCGGCCCGGTGAGTGCCCACGCGAGTGGAGATCAGTTCGAAGGTGCAGGCCAGGTCGAACACGCGCACGCGAACGCCCACTTCTTCAAGGCATTCGCGCTTCAACGCGTCCACCTGGGATTCGCCATGCTCCTGACCGCCGCCGGGCAGGGCGAACACGGACCGGGAGGTGTTCGTGGCGGAGTCCGCGGGAGGGATGTCATCGCCCACCAGCGGTGAGCGGGCATCGTCATCGGGGTATCCGTACTCGTTGAACAGGATGTGACCGTCCCGGTAGATCAGCGCTTTCACGCCCACGCGAACGTTTGAATATCCCGGGTCGAGTTCCATACCGGTCACGGTAGCACCGGCGTCCGGGCGGTGGTTCGGGCAGAGCGTTCGGGACGTGAGCGCGCCGGGTACTGTGGATGCCACTGGGGCGGCGCTGCTGCCCGCACGGTCACTGAGGGGAGAGCTTGTATGCCTGCTCCGCGCGATACCGCGCTGCTGGTGAAGGCTGCGCGCCTCTACTACGAGCAGGACTTCTCCCAGGCGGAGGTGGCGCGCACGCTCGGCATCTCCCGCTCGAATGTGTCCCGGATCCTGGCGCGCGCTCGGGAGGCGGGCATCGTCACGATCCGGATCAGCGATCCGGAGGCGGCACCGGAGCGGGTGCGGGATCTGGAGCAGGTGCTGATCGAACGCTTCCATCTGAGCGACGCGATCGTGGCTTCTGACTCTGGTGAACCGCCGATTGACGTAGTGGGCCGCTCCGCGGCCGAGCTGATCGAGAATCTGGATGCCCGGTCATTCGGGATCTCCTGGGGTCACACCCTGCAGACGATGGTGTCCCATATGGAGACGCGCGGCACCCGGCAGAACATCGATGTGCTGCCGTTGGTGGGCGGTCTTTCCAGCCTGGACACACTAGAGTCAGGAGACTCGCTGACCAGGGCTTTTGCTGCGCGACTCGGTGCGCGGGCGCGGCCGCTGTACGCGCCGGCGCTGCTGGAGTCCGCAACCGCGCACCGCGCGTTCATGGGCGAGTCCTCCATTGCGGACGGACTCAACGCGGCCGGCCGGGTGGATGTCGCGCTGATCGGCATCGGCTCCGCGGGTGAGCATTCAAGTCCGCACCTGTTGAACGGGATGAAGCTGTCACAGCAGGAGCGCGCCCAGTTCCAGGCGCAGCAGCCCGCTGGGGATCTGTGCGGCCGGTTCTTCACAGTGGACGGCGCCGAATGCGGCCTGCCCACGAGTGAGCGGGTGATCGCGGTGAGCTTTGAGCAGCTGCGCAGCATCCCGAATACGGTGGGACTCGCAGCCGGGGTGAAGAAAGCTCCGGGTGTGCTTGGCGCTCTGAACACGGGCCTGCTGAACACCCTGGTGGTGGATGTGGCGCTGGCGCAGGCGGTGCTGGGGCTCGTGTGAGCGGCCGGCGGGCCGCGCGACGCGTACCAGTTCAGCGGGCGGTAGTCTCCCACCGAGTGTGGGGCTCCGGTCGGGACAGGTACAGCGAGCGGTAGCGCACGTCCTTGTCCACGTACAGCTTGAGGAAGCTGATCATCCGCGGCATGATCAGCGGGTCCGCGTCCAGGCCGGCCCGGTGCGTGCCCTCAACGCGGGTGAGCAGGCCTTTCTCTGGGGAGGCGGAGAGGCTGCGGTAGATCGGCGTGGCGTGTTCGCTCATCGGCGCGATCGCATCCCAGGTGCCGCCGATCACGAGCACCGGTTCGGAGACGGTGGTGAACGGGATCGTGGACCAGGGGTGGATGGCGATCACAGCGGAGACCTTCTCGGTGATCGCCGCGGTCAGCGCACCGCCGCCGGCCATGGAGTGGCCGATGATCGCGGTGCGCGCGGGGTCGATGATCGCTGCCCATTCGGGGCGGCGCAGTGCTTCTTTCAGTGCCGCGGTGATCATGTGGGCGCGCCAGACCGGTTCGTCCAGGCCGGACCGGGCGGCTGCGGAGAACACGGCGAAGCCGTGGGAGGCGATGCGGTGCGCAATAGTGTCCATCGCCAAAGCGGGCTCGGTGAATCCGGGAACGCAGACCACCACGCCGAAGGTTTCGCCCTGCTGCGGGCTCGCCGGATAGAGCAGGGTTCCTCCGCCGAAGGCTGCGGACTCGCTCAGCGGAACTTCCACGGTGGCAACCGCGTACGGGCCTTCACGCTTGAGTGAGTCCAGAGTGGGCGTGCCGAGCACGGAGAGCGGGGAGGTGTTCGAGTGTCCCAGTGCGGCACCGGGCAGGGCAGCAGCGGCTGCGGCGGTGAGGCCGGCCAGGCCGAGTGCGCGGCGGCTGATGCGCGCGCCCTGTGGGGCGCCGTGCTCGCTGTCAGCGCTGCCTGACTCGGCGGAGTCCGGAGAATGCACGAGGGCTCTCCTCTGTTTCGCACAACTGGTCTCTTCCAGAGTAGGAGACTTCGGGGGCAGAACGCCAGGCCGCCCGGAAACTCGGATAGAACCGTCAGGAAAATCGGATGGGACCGTCAGGCGCGCACAATCTCTGCACGCTGCCCGTCTGCGCTGAAGCGCACGGTGGCATCAAGATCATCCACGCGCTCCAGCACGCTGACGGTCTGCAGTGCGTGGTTGAGCAGATGCAGGCGCACCCGTTCGCCGGAGTCTGCGCCGACGGCTTCGAATGCGTCGGCCACGCGGGCCAGGTAGTCCTCCAGGGAGGCTGCCAGCTGGTGGAGGTCCAGTTCATCATCGATGAACCACACGCCGCCGGCGGTGCCGTCCGGGCCGATGGTGAGGATCACGGCGTCCTCAGCGCCCTCGTACAGCGGGTAGTACTCGTCCGGGTCGCCGAGCAGAGTGTAGGGGCCCAGGTCGGTGCGCTCCTCGATGAGGAGGTTGACGGCGAAGTCATCATCCACGATGACGCCGCCGAATTCGTTGGTGAGCTCTGCGAGCACTGGCGGGATCTGTGCGGCAGTCTCCTCCGGGTCGATGAGGGTGAGGCCGTGCTTCTGGGCGTGAGCGGTGAGCCGCTCAACCTCGGGGCGAAGCCGAGACAGGTCAAGGGATTCGGTGGGGGTGGGGTAGGCCATGGCGGCGTCTCCTTGCGTCAGCGGGGCGGGAAGCCTCGTGGACGGTTTCGAGGTGGGCAGTGGTGCGAGCGCAGCCACCGGTTCTGCCGGGGCGCCTCTTCACACTACTGCCGACGCGCTCAACGCTGCCGTCCACGCACTCAGCGTTAATGCCGCCACGTTCAGCAATGCCGCCACGTTCAGCGTTCAGGCCTGGCTCTCAGCTGGGCGCGCAGATTCTCAGGAAATTAGAAGGCCCACCACAGCCTCACCCAAGGTCTGTGGGGTTATCTAGAGGTACGCGTTACCGGTGTCCGGTTCCTTTGAGGAGAGGGACTGTTGACCTGAAGCCGGAACGCGGGGGAAAGGGATAGGCGCCCCGGCTCATCACGATGAGCCGGGGCCGCACTTTAACTCACGCCGCACGCCCGGGTCACTTCCGGACCCTAGGTCACTTGCGGATATCAATGCCGAACACGCGCTTCACCTGCGCGGTGACAAGCTGCGGGTGGCGCCGGTCAGACGGCGTGGACGCCCACGGTGTGAACAGTCCCGGAAACTCCGGGTGGGTCACTTTCCCGTGAGTGGCGCCCGAGGAGCTCACCCGAAAACCATGCCGCTCGAGCCGTTCGCGCAGCTCTTTCACACTCGCCGGATGCCGGGTTCCCTGCTTGCGGCGGGTGGAGCGGCCCCGCGGCTCATCCGCGGCACCGGGCACATACTCCTGAGGACGCACACTCAGCGCGTATGCGCTGGGCAGCACGGCGATCACATGGTTGTCTGCGCGGCGCACCTGCACCGTCCACGCGCCCCGCAGGAAGTGATCACTGGCGCCGTTGTCTGCGGTCCAGGATTCTTCCGGGTCGGCCACGGCGAGCACGATCGCATCGTGCGTGATGCGGGCAAGGGTGGTGCCAGACAGCAGCCGGATCTCCTCTTCATACACCCGCAGAGGCCGTGTGAACGGGCGGATGTCCGTGGGGTTCAGGGACACTACCGCGTCCGGTGGCGGAGCGGATGCGGGGGGCACCAGTTCAATGCTCACCTGCTCTTCTGTGCGGGGCCGCACCGGTTCCTCTGGGCGACTCACCCGCTCCTCTGCGCGTTCAACGCTCGCAGCCTCACCTGCACGTTCAGCACCCCTTGGCTCAGCTGTGCGCTCCAGCTCTTCTCGCGCCCGCTGCTGAGCCTCCCTGGAGGGGACCGCGCTGTAGTCCACGGGGGTCACGGTGGGGCGAACGCGTCGACGGCCCGCAAGCAACGCCGGGGACACCGGCGGCGGGGCGGAGGCGTGGCGGCTGCGATGCACCGCGGGCTGATCCGAACACATGAGGCAACGGTACAGTCCCGGCCCGGTGCGCTACTCTGACCGTATAATCTGCGCCGCTCACTCACGGAGATCACTGATGACCGCTCGCCGCACGCTCCTATCCCTGGCAGCTGCCGCAGGACTCGCCCTGGCCGCCGCGGGGTGCGCGTCGGGCTCACCGGAGCAGCCGCGCGCCACTATTGTGCGGGTGCAGGCCAGCGATGGCGGGGGCGCATCCGATGCCGGCGGTGCGGAAGCGGCTGGCGGCCCGGCGATCATCCCGGGCGAGCTGGACCTCTCCACCGTCACCGACGCATGCTCCACCGAAGGCATGGTGGAGGTGACCGCGGACGGTGCCGAACCGGCGATCGAGGCGGATGGGAAGCCCGTGCCCCTGCGCTATAAGGGCCCCACCGAAGTGGACGGGCTGAATGCTGCCGTGTTCACCATCGACCTGGGCAGCGGGCCGGAGACCATGGCGCCGGCGCGTCTCGGTGACCGGTTTGAGGTGGGCGGAAAAACCTACGCGGTGTCCAGCGTGTGCGGTGACAACGCCGAGCTCGACATCGTGGAATGACCCCCGGTGAGCTTCTGCCGCCATTTCGATGCGGGCCGCTGCGGCTCCTGCACCCTACTGCCCGTCCCGCACCCGCGGCAGATCAGCCAGGCGGAATCCGCTCTGCGCGCCTTGCTTCCTCCGATGCGGTGGGAGCCGCCGATCCTCAGTGCCGAAACAGGCTTCCGCACTCGCGCGAAGCTCGCGGTGTCCGGCACTGCGCAGGAGCCGGTGTTCAGCTTTCCAGGTGGGGCTGACGACGCTGACCTGGCGGACTGCCCGCTGTACCCGGCGCTGATCACCGAGGTGCTGGAGTCCTGCCGCGCCCTGATCCGCCGCGCGCAGATCCCGCCGTACAGCGTGGCACGCCGGCGCGGCGAACTGAAGTACGTGCTCGTCACCGCGAGCGCCACCGAGGCGATGGTCCGGTTCGTGCTGCGCACCGATGCGGCGCTTCCTCGACTGCGAGAGCACCTGGGCCTGCGGGATCCACGGGCGGTGGCGGTCAGCGCGAACCTGCACCCGGAGCATGCGGCCACCCTCGAGGGTGAGGAGGAGATCCACCTGGCGGGCGCGTCCTCCCTGGTGCTGCCGGTGGGGGATGTACGGCTGCGGGTGCTGCCGGGCTCGTTCACGCAGACGAACCCGGCGGTGGCGGGCGAGCTGTACCGCACGGTGGCAGCCTGGGCGCGTGAGATCCAGCCGGCTCGGGCATGGGATCTGTTCAGCGGTGCGGGCGGGTTTGCGCTGCACCTTGCCGCGCAGGGGGTGCCGGTGACCGGGGTGGAGCTGAATGAGGAGGCGGTCTACTCTGCCCGGCAGGCTGCGGCGGACCTTGCCGCAAGCGCAGGCGACCGGTCTGCGCAGCCGGCGCCGGTGAGTTTTGCTGCTGCCGACGCGTTCACGTTTGCCGCCGAGCAGGATCCTGCGGCCCTGCCGGATCTGGTGGTGGTGAATCCGCCGCGTCGAGGCCTGGGGCAGCGGTTAGCGCAGTGGCTGAATGAGCTGGCTCCGGATCACATCATCTATTCGAGCTGCAATCCGCACACGCTGGCCCGGGACTTGGAGCTGATGCCACGGTATCGGCCGGTGCGCGGCAGGCTCGCGGACATGTTTCCGCACACTGCGCACAATGAAGTGGTGGTGCAGTATGAGCGAGTGCCCCGCGGGGCCCGAGCGGAGGAGAGCCCATGACCAGTGTTCACATCGTTGCGCTCGGCGGCACGATCGCGATGCAGCAGGCGGAGCCGGGAGCGCATGCCGCCCCAGGCACGGCCGGACGGGTCCCCTCCCCCGTGGCGGGTGTTGAGGTCACCGAGGAGCAGGTGGCGAATGTGGGCTCGCCGTCTCTCACCGTTGCCCATGTAGCGGCGGCGCTGGCTGCTGCTGAACGGGCGGTGTCTGAAGGTGCGGTGGGCGTGGTGCTCACGCATGGCACGGACACTCTGGAGGAGACGGCGTTCCTGCTGTCTCGGCTGTGGGCTCATGCGGCGCCGTTGGTGATCACGGGGGCGATGCGGCCGGCGAATGCGGTGGGTGCTGACGGGCCGGCGAATCTTCGCGACGCGATCCTCACGGCAACCGCGCCGTCTGCGCGGGGGCTTGGGGTGCTGGTGGTGTTCAACGGGATGCTGCATCTGGGTGATCGGGTCACGAAGGTGAGTTCCCGGTCCGTGGATGCGTTTGATTCGGTGCCGTCTGGGCCGATCGGGGTGGTGCACACCGATGATGTGCGCCTGGTGTACCGGCCGGATGCGCCGCCGCTGCGCCTGCTGGATGGCGCTGTTCACGCTCCTGATGGTGCGTGCGCGGATGGTGCGGTGCTGCCGGACGCACTGCCGGTGGTGCCGATCCTTGGCACGGGTTTGGGGGACGACGGTGTTCTGCTGTCCCTGATCCTCGCGGCTGATTCACCCGTGCGGGGTGTGGTGATCGATGGTTCGGGCATGGGACATGTGCCGGCCGGGCATATGAGGCCGATCCGGGAACTGCTGGCGCGCGGCATCCCCGTGGTGGTGGCCACGCGCATCCCGGACGGCGGCACCTCCACCTATCACTATGCCTATCCGGGCAGTGAAGTAGATCTGATCAGCGCGGGCGCGATCATGGCGGGGTCACTGTCCGCGCATAAAGCAAGGCTGCTGCTGCAGATGCTGATCACGGACTCCGACGCACGCGCCGCCGGCAATGCCGACAGCGCCGATGGCGGGGACGATCGCAGCGCCTGCAGTGGGCTGGATCAGCCGGCTGCCGAGCGGGACTTCGCCGCCGCGTTCAACGCGTTCTCCTACGACTGAGCCCATCGGCCTCTCCCCAGCCGCGCCGAGCGGGGCCGCGCCGAGCGGGCCCAGGTGAGACAGGCCCAGGCGAGGCGGGCCCTGTCAGCGCAGGTTCAGCCGAGCAGTCCCTGTTGGCGCAGGTGCGGGGTGATCCCACCGCGGTGGCGGGGGAAGCCGGCGCCCAGAATCAGCGCAAGGTCGATATCCTCTCGGCGTTTGACCACGCCTTCATCCACCATGCGCGTGATCTCATCCGCAAGACCTTCTTCAACGGCGCGCAGCAGCTGATCCCCGGTGCGGGCAGTGAGCTGAGGTGAGCGGACCTTTTCGCCGGCAGTGCCGGTCGCGTCCGCGCCGTCGGTGCCGTTCGCTTCCGCGCCGGTCTGGGCGGCGTTCGCGCTGGCGAAGATGCTATCCACCTCTGAACGAACCGGTGCCGGCGGTTTCGCCCCCTGCTCGGTGAACCGCTCCCCCTGCTCCGCCATAGCGTGCAGGCCCGCGGAAGCGTGGAAACGCTCCGGGCCTTCCTGCTCCACCATCACACGGCCCACATGGTCCGCCACAGCCAGGCCCACCATGTCCAGCAGGGTGAGCGGCCGCATCGGCAGGCCCAAGCTGTCCAGGGACGCGTCCACGTCCGCGGCTGGTGCGCCCGCGTCGATGGCGCCAAGCACGGTGCCGAGCATGCGGAACAGCAGACGGTTCACGATGAATCCGGGAGCATCCGCTGACTCCACGCCGAACTTCCGCAGCCGCCGCACCACCTCGTGAGCGGTGGCGAGCGCCGAGGAGTCCGTGTGCTCCGTGCGGATGATCTCCACCAGCGGCATCTTCGCCACCGGATTGAAGAAGTGCAGGCCCACCACGCGCTCAGGATGCTGCAGCTGGGAGCACATCTCGGTGATGCTCAGCGAGGAAGTGTTCGTGGCGAGCACCGCGTCCGGGCCCAGCACGGACTCAAGCTCGGCGAACACGGCCTGTTTGATGCTCATCACCTCGGGAACGGCTTCCAGCACAAGGTCCGCACCGGCAAGTTCCTGCAGGTCAGTGGTGGCCGAGAGCAGGTTCGCGGCGTCCGCGTCCCCCGCGTCAGTGAGGATGGATCGCGCCGTGGCGAGGCCTTTCTGCGCGATCTGCTCGTCCAGGTCTCGCATGATGACGGGAACGCGCAGACCGCGCGCCAACTGCGCAGCGATCTGGGAGGCCATGAGGCCCGCACCGGCCACCCCCACCTTTGCCAGCTGCGTGGCGCCTGCCACCGGTTCCCGGCCGGGCTTGCTACGGCGCAGCAGCTCCGCGGCGTACAGGGCGCCTTCGGCGGCATCAGACTCGACGAGTTCAAGGAGTGCGTCGCTTTCACGGGCAAGCGCTCCTTCCAGGGTGGAGCCGGGCAGCTGCGCAATGAGCTGCAGGGCTCGCTTCACCGCGGGGGCGCCCTGGGCGTCACGACGTTCGGCGGTGTGCTGGCGCGCCGTCACCGCTGTGGCAATCGCGTGGGCGCGGTCGCTGTCCGCAGCCATCAGCAGCACCGGGACGTCCCCGCTCGTTGCGCCGGCATCACCGCTGGCTCCGGCATTCCCGGTTACCCCGGCATTCCTACTCGCGTCAGCATCGCCGCCACTCCGGGCGCTGCGATGGGTGCGGGGGTTCGCCGCGAGGAAGGTGAGCGCTTCATCCAGGCTTTCGGCGGTGCCGTCCACCAGGCCGCGCTCCTGCGCGGTGCGAGCATCCATCACCCGGTCCTTGGCGGGCTCGTCGATGATGATCTGCAGTGCGAGCTCCGGGTTGATCAGGGTAGGCAGCAGGGTGGTGCCGCCCCAGCCGGGCAGAATGCCAAGACCCGTCTCCGGCAGTGCGATCGCCCGCACCTCCGGGTGGACGGTGCGAACGGAGGCGAGCAGCGCCGCTTCCACGCCGCCGCCGAAAGCGGGCCCGTTGAGATGCGCCAGGATCGGCACATCCAGAGTGCGCACAAGCACCTGCAGGCCGTGCATCTTCGCGGTCATGTCCCGGATGCTCTCGCCGATGGTCGAGTTCTCCCCCGCAGTGAACATGGAAAGGTCTGCTCCGGCAAGGAACACGGAGCCGGTTCCGGTGATCGCAATCGCCCGGATCGCGCCGGAGTCAGCGGCTTCAATGGCGTGGGCAAGGGCGGCAACGAGGTTGTCCACCGACTGCGGGCCGAGCGTGGGAGGCTTCGGGCCCTGTGCTTCAGCAGTGATCACTCCGACGGTGCCGAGCTGGTCATGCTCGCGCTCGGTGTAGGTGAAGGCGGTGACCTGCTCGGTGTAGTTCACCATCTGGGGGTCCTCTCTGACACAGCCAGTTATCCGATACTCACGGTTGCAGACACCAGCATGGCGTATCAACCCGGGCGGCGTCTGCCGGTTCGGAAAGCTCGGTGCCGGTCAGTTCGGATGCTCAGTGCGGGATGACCCGCTCCGGGTCAATCACCGCTGCGAGGCGGTCCCCCGGCGTCAGGTTGAGGTCCAGCAACTGCTGCGGTGTCAGCTCCGCCCGCAGCTCCTGCTCGTCCAGCAGCACTCGCGCCCGCACAATGCGCCCCACCCGATCCAGGCTCTCCAGCTTCACGGGGAACCGGGTGCGGCCGGGGGCGGAGGAGTCTGCCGGCTCCAGGGTGATCGCCTCGGGCGGGACGGAGACGCGCTCTCCCAGTTCGGTGCCGACCAGCAGGTTCGTGCCGGCGAATTCTGCTGCGAATGCGGTGGGCGGGCGGGCGATCAGCTCCGCCACGGGCAGCTGAGCGGTGACGCGTCCGCTGTCCAGCACCGCCACCTGGTCCGCGAGCGCGAGCACGTCCAGCAGGTCATGGGTGACAAGCAGAGTGGTAGTGCCGGTGAGGCGCTCGGTGAGAAGGCGGCGCAGCTGGGGCGCCAGGGATGCGTCCAGGGCAGCCAGTGGCTCATCCAGCAGAACCAGTTCGGGGTCGGTGGCAAGGGCGCGGGCGAGCGCTACCCGCTGAGCTTGACCACCGGAGAGCTGATGGGGCCGGCGGCTTGCATAATCCTCGCAGTCCACGGCCGCGAGCTCCTGCAGGGCGCGGTCGCGGTGCCGATCCCGCTGCTTCCGGCCCTGGACCCGTTGTTTCCGGCTCTGATCCCCCTGCTTCCGGCCCTGGACCCGTTGCTTCCGGCCCTGGGCTTTCAGTCCGAACTCCACGTTCCGCACTGCTGTCAGGTGAGGGAACAGCAGGGCGCGCTGTTCCAGGTAGCCCAGGCGCCGCTTATGCGCGGGCAGCGTGGTGAGGTCACGCTGCCCGATGCGCACCGTGCAGTCGGATCCGGTGATGGCGCCGGCAAGAACATCCACGGTGGTGGATTTTCCGGAGCCGTTCGGGCCCACCAGCGCAAGGGTCTCCCCCACCGGCCAGCTGAGTTTCACGTCCACGGCGCGCTCGGGAACATGCGCGCGCACCTGCACCTGCTCAGTCATGGTTGCCCCAGGCCTGCAGGCGCATGGCAATGCCCACCACAACCGCGGCTGCGGCCAGCAGGATCACGGCTAGCACCATTGCCAGGTCCGAGTCGGATTCGCGCAGCAGGTAGATCTCCAGCGGCATGGTGCGCGTCACTCCCTGCAGTGAGCCGGCGAAGGTGATCGTGGCACCGAACTCGCCGAGCGCCCGCGAGAATGCGAGCGCGGTGCCGGACGCAACCGCCGGCAGCACCGACGGGATTGTGACGCGGGTGAACACGCGTGTGGGCGACGCGCCGAGGAAGGCGGCTGCTCGTTCGAGCCGCCTGTCTGAGGCGCGGATCGCGCCGTCCAGGGCGATCACCAGGAACGGCAGGGATACGAATACCTGCGCGATGACCACGGCGATGGTGGTGAATCCGATCTGGATGCCGAATGCGTCCAGCGGCGCTCCGAGCAGTCCCCGCCGGCCGAGCGTGACCAGCAGCGCCATGCCCGCCACCACCGGCGGCAACACCATTGGAATGGTGACCAGGGTGCGGGATACGGCGGCCCACCAGCCGCGGGAGCGCGCCAGCACATGCGCCGCCGGAATGCCGATCAGTATGACGATCAGGGTGGAGGCGGCGCAGGTGCGCAGGGACAGCCAGAGTGCGTCGCGCGCCTCGCGGGAGGCGAGCATCGCGGGAACATCCCCCCAGGACACCCGCAGCAGCAGTCCTGCCAATGGCACCACGAGCATGGCGATGACCAGCAGGAATGGCAGCCAGATCCAGCGGGGAAGCGCGGTCATATCAGTCGCCGAAGCCGTGCTTCTTCAGGGCTTCCTGCCCCTCCGATCCCTGCACTGCCTCAATGAACTGCTTCGCAGCCTCAGCGTTGCTCGAGTCCTTCACCGCACCGATCCAGTAGGTGTTCGGCTCTGCCCCGGACACGTCGAACACCTTCACGGAGTCTCCCGCTGCAAGCGCGTCGGTGCGGTACACGAAGGCGGCGTCGGCCTCGCCGGAGGTGACGGTCTGCAGTGTGCTGGTCACGCTCGTCTCCTCAGATGCCGGCGTGATCGTGACGCCAGCGGCCTCCAGCGCCTTCTTCGTGGAAGCACCGCAGGGCACGGATGGTTCGCACACCATCACGCGGGCATCGGTCAGGGAGTCATCCACACCGGTGATGCCGGCCGGGTTGTCCGCGGGGGTGACGAGCACCAGCTGGTTCGTGGTGAACTGCACCGGGTCCCCGTCGATGAGGCCGGCTTCCACTGCGCGGTCCATGGTGCGCTTGTCAGCCGTGGCGAGAACATCCGCAGGGGCGCCGTTCTCAATCTGATCCACCAGTCCGGAGGAGCCGCCGAAGGAAAAGCTCACCTCGGTGCCGTCTGGCGCGGGCACCTCCGTGAATGCCGGGTTGAGGGAGGCGGCGGCGAACACCGTGAGGGTGCTCTGGTCGGTGCTGGCTTCCTTGCTGCCGCATCCGGTCACCGCAACGGCGGCAACGACGGCGATCAGCGCCGCCAACAGGCTGCGGAGCTTCATAACTGCGTCCTTTCAATCTGGACGTCCGTGGACTTCACAAGAGCGGTGGCAGCGGATCCGGGCTCCAGGCCGAGCTCCTCCACGGCGTCCCTGGTGATCACTGAGACCACGCGGAACGGGCCGCACTGAAGCTCCACCTGGCAGAGCACATCACCGTGTTTGATGCTCACCACGAGTCCGGTGAGGTGATTGCGCGCGGAGCGGAGGCCGGTGCGGTCATCGATCGCGCCCGGGTCAGAGGCGATGCTCACGGCGAGCTCAGCCAGCTCAGTACCGTTCACCACCGTGATGCCCGACGCGTTCTTCTGCGCGGAAAGCCGCCCGCCATCCACCCAGCGGCGCACCGTGTCATCACTGACGTTGAGGAGAGCGGCCGCTTGGGAAATCCGTATCTGCGCCATAAAATGGCAGTTTACTACAGATCTGCGGGACCAGGCGGTTCACGGTCGGGGCTTCGCGCCTGCGGTGCTGAGGGCGTCAGCGACAGGTGCCCAAGCCGTCAGCGGAAGGCGCTCATCCCGGTGATCGCTCGGCCCACCAGCAGCGACTGGATCGTGTCCGTGCCTTCGTAGGTGTGGAGCGCTTCGATATCAACCAGGTGCCGCATCACGTGGTTCTCCAGCAGAATGCCCACTCCGCCCAGCAGGTCGCGAGCGTCTGCTGCCACGGCGCGGGCGGCGCGGGTGTTGTGCACCTTGGCGAGGGACGCCTGCACCGCATCGAGCTCACCGCGTGCGTCGAGCTCGGCCAGGCGGAAGCAGTGCAGCTGCATCGCCACCACCTGCTGCAGCATGTCTGCCAGCCGCACCTGGATGTGCTGGCTGGCAGCGAGCGGCCGGCCGAACTGCTCGCGGTTCTGGGCGTGCTGCGCGGCGATCTCGAAACAGGCGATGCCGTGGCCGAGCGCGGACCAGGCCACACCGGCCCGGGTTGCGGCCAGCACGCGGGCGGTGTTTTTGAAGGAGCGCGCCCCCGGCAGGCGAGCATCGAGCGGGATGCGCACCCCGTGCAGACGGATATGCGCCTGGTGGATCGCGCGCAGGGATAGCTTCCCGGTGATCACCTCTGCGTCATACCCCGGCAGTGACTGGTCCACCAGAAAACCGGACACCTGGCCGTGCAGCTCCGGGTTGGACTCGTCATCCACGCGCGCCCACACCACGGACACATCGCAGTTCGCACCGTTGCCGATCCACTTCTTCTCCCCGGTGATCACCCATTCGCTGCCGTCACGCCGCGCAGTGGTCTCCAGCGCCACCGAGTCAGAACCATGCGCGGGCTCGGTCAGCGCGAACGCGCCGAGCTTTGCAGCGGAGGCGAGCGCCGGCAGCCACTGCTGCTTCTGCTCTTCGGATCCGCACAGGGCGATCGACCGGGCGGCAAGCCCGGCCTGCACACCGATGATGGTGCCCACGGATCCGTCGATCCGGGAGGCTTCCATCGTCACGAGCCCGGCTGCGAGCGGGGACATGTCACGGTGGCCGGGGATGTCCAGGCCGTCCACGAGCAGGTCACTGTTCGCGAGCAGCTGCACCAGCTCACGCGGGTATTCGGCCTTTTCCCAATGGTCGTTGATGACCGCGAGGATCGGCTCAGTGAGCGCGTGCGCGGCCTGCCATGCGTCAAGGTCTGCGCCGGTCACCTGGGCGAACAGGCCGTAGTAGTCTGCGGCACCGGTGATGGGGCGGGACACATCGGACGCTTCAGCGGAAGCGCTGGGATCAGCGGCGAGCGCGTCGGCACCAACGGCGGGATTGCGCGGGGCGGGGGTGGTCATGTCAGCGGATCCTTTCGATGATCACGGCCATACCCTGGCCGCCGCCCACGCAGAGGGTGGCCAGGCCGTAGCGGCCGTCCCGCTCCTGCAGGCCGTTGATGAGGGTGGTGATGAGGCGGGCGCCGGTCATGCCCCACGGGTGGCCGAGCGCAATGGCGCCGCCGTGCACGTTGAGCTTGGAGGTGGGGATCTCCAGCTGGTCAGCGGAGGCGATCACCTGCGCGGCGAATGCTTCGTTCAGCTCCACCAGGTCGATGTCCTGCATGGTGAGGCCGGCTTGGGCGAGGGCGCGTCGGGTGGACTCCACCGGGCCCAAACCCATGATCTCCGGACTGAGCCCGGACACGGCGCTGGTGACCACCCGAGCAAGCGGGCGAATCCCCAGTTCACGGGCTTTCTCCCAGCTGGTCATCACGAGTGCGGCGGCGCCGTCATTGACCGGGCAGGCATTGCCGGCGGTGACGGTGCCGTTCGGGCGGAACACCGGTTCCAGCTGACTGACCGCCTCCAGGCTCACCCCAATGCGCGGGGACTCGTCCCGGGCGAGTTCACGGCCATTGCCGATCGGCACCGGGGTGATCTCACGGTCAAAGAAGCCCGACGCGTTCGCCTCTTCAGCCCGATGCTGGGACAGCACCGCCCATTCGTCCTGGCGCTGCCGGGAGATGCCGCAGATCTGGGCGACGTTCTCCGCGGTCTGGCCCATGGCGATGTACGCGTCGGGCAGGTCCCCGCGCTCGCGCGGGTCAGTCCAGGTGCTGGTGTCCTCCCCGGCGGCGCGGCGTTCGGTGCGGCGCACCGCGTCAGCGAAGGCGGGGTGCTGCGCGGAGTCATCGAACACTGCAGCGCCGCGGCCCATCGAGAGGGATTCCACGCCGGCGGAGATCACCACGTCTGCCTGGCCGAGTGCAATGGCGTTCGCTGCGTTGCGGGTGGTTTCCAGGCTGGAGGCGCAGAAGCGGCTGGTGGTGGCGCCGCCCGCCTGGTCCAGTCCTGCGAGGATGCCCACGGTGCGGGCAAGGTTTCCGCCGGATACGCCTTCGGGAATTGCGCAGCCGAGCAGGATGTCCTCCACCAGGGCCGGGTCGAGCTCGGGAACGCGGGCGAGGGCGGCGGTGATGATGTGCGCGGCGAGGTCATCGGGGCGCACATCAACCAGGGAGCCTTTGCGGGCGCGGCCGATCGGTGAGCGGGTGGCGGCAACGATCACGGGAGTCAGCAACAGGACCTCCAGGGGCCGAGCGGTATCTGGTACCGCGAGTTCTAGATAGTGGTCACTATTGTGGCGTGCAACGTCCCGCTCCGCCACCTGTTTGCCCCATCTGCTGGCATCTTCTGCCTGCCGGCATCTCCTGTTCTCTACGAGGTGATCGATGACCTCCCGCCGCTCTGCCCTGGCAGCCGCTGCCCGCACCGCGGGGCTCGCCGGCGTGGGCGCCCTTGCCGCACTCGGCCTTGCCGGTAATGGTCCCCGCGCGCTCTGGGCTCGGACCGGTCTCACCTCGCAGGCGGTTGCGTTCGACGGGGCCGCCCAGCCATCCGGCAGCGTCAGCCGCCGCACCATTCGGGAGGGTGAGCTGTCCGCGCTCATTCCCCGCACCCGTGTGCTCAGCTCAGCTCCCGGTGCCGACGCGCTCGCCGCCGCCACCGATTCCTTCCTCACTCGCACCCGGCTCACGCCGGGCCCGCTGGGTGAGGAGGAGCTGCTGATCAGCCTGGATGGGTCCGCTCTGCTGGACGTGCACTCTCTGACCTGGGGGCTGCCATCGCCGGTGGCTGCCTGGACGCCGCACTGGCGCTACACGTGGCCGCGCGATGCCGCGCATGTGATCGTGGCATTGCACGAACGCGGTGAAACCGAGTGGGCGCTGGAGCTGCTGCGGGTGCTGGCCGGGCTGATCCGTGAGGACGGGTTCTTCGAGGCCCGTTATGTTCCGGGGTCTGCGCGGGTGCCGGATGCGCGGCCGATGCAGCTGGATGGGACCGGGTGGTTCCTGTGGGCCGCATCCACCGTGCAGGCGGACGCGCCGGATGCTGCTGTGGCGCGTGCTGTCACCCTGGCCACTGAGGCGCTGCTGCGCATCACCGAGAATCCGCGCCGGCTGCCGCCGCCGAGCCCGGACTATTGGGAGGTGCGCGAGCGCCGCCTCACCCTGGCCACTGCGGCGATGACCGCCGCGGGGCTTCACGCATCCGCGGCGGCTGGAGTGACTGAGGCAGCTGTTCTGTCCCGGGCCCAGGAGGTGACGGCAGCGGTGCTGGGTGAGTTCGGGCGCCGGGGGTTCCAGCGGTACGCGTCGGGCGGAGGGCCGGATGCCGGGGTGCTGATGCTGCTGCCGCCCTACCTCCCCGAGCAGGTGGTGGCAGCGAACCCGCGCCTGCGCTCAGCAGTGATGAATGCGTACGCGGCGATGCAGCGGCCCGCCGGCGGGGTGGCCCCGGGTGCGGGCTGGAAGCGGGACGGGATCTCGTGGACACCGCAGACAGCGATGTTCGCCCAGGCCTATGCGCACCTGGGAGAGGAGCGGGAGGCACGGGAGGTGCTGCGCTGGCTGGCGCACCACCGCACCGCCGCGGGTGCGCTGCCGGAGAAGGTGCTCGCCACCGGTGAGCCCGCCGCAGTGGCGCCGCTTGCCTGGACCGGATCACTGGTGCTGTCTGCGCTGCACAAACTCACCGGATCCGCTGACACACCATCAGCAGATCAGTGAGCGTTCCGTCATGCCCGTGGTGACCGGTCACCTCACGGGTGATCAGCTCTTCGCGCTGCACCACCAGAGTGCGATCAGCCAGAAGCTCTGCGAGCATGGCGCGCTCTGACTCCCCGCTTGGGAACTCCATTCTCCGCCCGTGCGCATCCTCCTCGGTGGCCCAGCTTGGCGGCGCGGCATGGGAGAGCAGCACCAGCGAGCCGCCGGGTGCCAGCCACGTGGCAGCGCGCTGCAGAACCCCGGTGCGGTCCAGGCCGCTGTAGGACTGGAAGAAGCTCGCGGTGATCAGCTCGAAGCCGGGCTGGTTTGGGCTCCAGTGCTCCAGGTTCGCTGCCTGCACGTGCACCCGGTTGGTGAGGCCCAGTTCCTCTGCGCGCGCCCGTGCCCGGCCGATCGCCACGGTTGAGATGTCCACGCCGAATGCGGTGTAGCCGCGCTGGGCAAGCCACAGAACATCCCCGCCCTCACCGCAGCCCAGGTCCAAGGCCCGCGGGCAGGCCGGATGCGGGCCGGCGCAGGTCTGGCCGGATTGAGCCTCGCTGGATCGGGGCTCGCCGGGTCGGTGCGGGCCAGTGCGCTCGATCTGTTCCACCGCCGCCGCCAGCGTGGGGTTGACGTTTCCCGACCAGATTCGCTCCCGTTCGCGGTAGCGCTCATCCCACTCCTGGGCGGCACTGCTGGGCGCGTGGTCAGCGCTGCGCGAGGCGCCTGCAGCTGGATCGCCTGTCTCCGGGCTGTCTGCCTCCGGGCCGCTGACCTGGTCTGATGCGTTCATGTGAACAGGGTAGCCACGCGGGCGGATAATAGGGTCACGATCCGCTGAGCTAAGGAGTCACCGGTGTCCCGTCCTGATCTTTCCCGCGAACGCGTTGACTACAGCGCCGGCATCCTCACCGAAGAGCAGGCGGGCACTGACCCGCACGCCCTGTTCGATCAGTGGCTGCAGGATGCGCTCACGCGTCGTGATGAAGCCGGAGACCTGCCGGAGCCGAATGCGATGGTGCTCGCCACCGCTGACCCGCACACCCTGCAGCCCCATGCGCGCACCGTGCTCCTGAAAGAACATGAACAGGGCCGCTTCGAGTTCTTCACGAACTACGGCTCGGCGAAGGGCCGGGAGATCGCGTCGAACGCGCGAGTGTCCCTGAACTTCACGTGGCCGCCGCTGCAACGGCAGGTGCGGATCGAGGGGGTGGCGGAAATGCTGCCCGGAGAGGCGTCCGACGCGTACCATCGCATCCGGCCTCGCGGTGCGCAGATCGGCGCCTGGGCGTCACCGCAGTCCGAACAAGTGGCGGATCGGGACGAGCTTCGCACGCGACATCGGACCATGGAGGAGCAGTTCGCCGGTGAAGAGGTGCCGCGGCCGCCCCACTGGGGCGGGTACGCCGTGGTGCCAGAGCGGATCGAGTTCTGGCAGGGCGGCGGGGACCGCCTGCATGACCGGATTGTTTTCACCCGCGCAGCAGGCACCCCGGCTGACAGCGAGGACTCGGCTGCGATGGGCGAGTGGACCGTAAAGCGTCTCGCGCCGTAGGCGCGGTCCAGTAGGCCCCTGCCGCAGGGCGTGGCGCCGAAGATCCCTTCGTGAACCCGCCGCGTGACACACGAAACTGCCGCGGGAATTCGACCCATGGCAGACGGTGTGGAAGCGGCACCTCGTTGAGCCGGTAACGGCACACGGGACTGGATCCATCAGACCCTGCTCGCTGCGGCAGCCCAGGACGGGAAGGCCGCTCTGGCAGCTGGATTTCTTCGAGCTTGAGACCACCACCGGCGGGACGGGGCGGCTTGCCGGTCACCGGGAGTACTGGTCGAAATACGAGCACCCGTTCCACGTGCGCACTCGAGTGAAGTTATCCGGTCAGGACGGCTCTCGTGAACGTTACTTCGACACGATGCATTACGAACGGCTCTACTTGGACGAGATCGACGACGCCGCCATGCTCGCCCAGCACATCGAGGTCTACCGCGTCGAGTACAACACGATCCGGCGGGGCTCGCGGCTCGACTCGGAACATTGGGACACTCCCTTGTGATGCGGAGAGAAGCTCCAGAGAGCGCCCCGGGATCGTCAGTTCGTGACGACTCGGACTTCCGGTTCGGTCTCGAGCTGGTCGGCGACAATATGCCACGCACCGGCAAAGTCACCGTACGCAGTCTTGATGGGCACACCGATTGGAAGTTCAGGACATTCGTTCTCGGTGTTCGACCCCCAATTGACCCAGCCCGACTCCTTACGCTGAACGATCTGGAATCCGCCGGACGGTTTGCCGGTCCACCAAACCATGGTGCGTCCGTTCTCGGAATGGAATTCAGCCGACTTTTGGACTGCCCCCGTAAAGATCGTGGCATCGGGCACGGTGGAAACATCTACAGGGCTCTCACTGACGACCCACGGTCGATCCGGCGCGTCCGCACGAAAGTGCGAATGCTTGCGCACGACCTCAAGCCGTCGAGCGATCTCCTCGTCGGGGAGCGCCTGCTCCCAAGCGCAGAACAACCTCCAGTACAGGTCCCAATGCGCGGACTCCATCCCATCGGCCAGCTGTTGCCGGATCTCCGTGAACTTCTCAGAGTCGCTGCCGCTGGTGGCAAGCGTGTCTTCGACCATTGTCACGAGTTCCTGCGCGTAGGGATCGCCAGCGCGGTAACGGGTGCTGCGGTGCGATTCGAAACGGTCGAAGACGAGTTCGCCCGGTCCGCCTTCGAATTCGTCACCGACGGTGATCTTGTCTGCGACGGACCGTCCATTGATCACGGTGCGGAAGCTGTCGACGTCGTAGCGGCGCTCGAAGGAAGGGGTTCCGTAGGTGAAAAACCAGTCAATGCGGAAGGACTTTCCGTGAAGTTCTTCGAGCAGTCCGTCAGGAACGGTGCCGTGCATCCGGTAGTGGTGAAGGACGGGGCCCTGTTCGACGGTCTCGATCTGGACCGTTGTGTGCTCGGGGGGGTTGATCAGCCCGTTCTCGGGGGTGAAAAAAGGCCCGTAGAAGCCACCAATGGCGTTGTTGCCAGAGGCGAGGAGGTCGACACCCTCGTGGTGTGCGCTGAAGTGTCGCAGGCCCCACTTCGAGGATCCTTCCCCTTCAGCGGTGCCGGAGCACATCTCCAGATCGAAGTATCCGGTGTCCAACCGGGTGAAAGCATCGTCTTCGATCGGGTCGAGAGTACGGATTCCTGGCACTTCGCCTTCCCACGGATCACCGAGTTCGAGCGTTTCGGTGCCATGGAGGTCGACGACGGTGATGAACGTGGTGCTGGAGGAGTCAGAGCGAGCGTTCACGCGTTGGCAGGCGAGAGCATCCCCCTGTGATGTCCGGGCCGTGTACACCGGTTCGGGATAAGAACCGGGGACGGTGAAGACGATGGGTTCTTTGCTTCTGTTGCCGCTGAGAGGATCGGCGATCTCGATGCGGATGGTCACTGGTTCTCCTTTAGGTTGGATGGGTGGGGCGTAGCCATTTGGTTCAAGCGGTAGCAGGCTGGATACGTCGACGGCCGAAGCTGATGCGCTTCTGCTTGAGGCTGTCGATGGACACAGCTATGACGATCACGATTCCCTTGACGAGCAGCTGAGTGAAGAAGGGAACGTTCATCAGAATGAGGCCCGTGGTGAGCACGCCGAGGATCAGGGCGCCGATGAACGTTCCGACGATCCGTCCCTTGCCGCCGGCGAGGCTGGTACCGCCGAGGACGACGGCGGCAATTGCGTCGAGCTCATAGCCCTCACCGGCAGTTGGCTGGGCGGACACGACGCGGCCTGCGAATAGGACGCCTGCCAGTCCCGCGCATGCACCGGCGATAACGTACACGGAGGCGATAACGGCCTTGACGTTGACTCCGGCGAGACGGGCGGCCTCGGGATTGCCACCGACGGCGTAGACGTGGCGTCCGTAGATGGTGTTCTCGAGGAGGAACCAGGCGACTAGGTACACGATGATCATGGCGATGACGGGGGCCGGGATGCCGAGGACGCTTCCGCTTCCCAGAGCTCGGAAGTTCAGGTTGCCGTCGACGATGGGCTGTCCACCCGTCAGGGTGTAAGCAAGCCCGCGAAGAAAGGTCATCGACGCCAACGTCACGATGAAGGCTGCGAGGGCCATGTAAGCGACGAGGATGCCGTTGATGAGGCCGGCGATCGCTCCGGCGAGGATGCCGATAAGGACCGCCAGAGGGGCGGGGACACCCGTAATTGCGACCATGACGCTGACGACACCGGCGACAGCCACGGTCGAGCCGACGGACAGATCGATGCCGGCGGTGATGATCACGAACGTCATGCCTGCAGCAAGGATCGCGTTGATGGAGATCGCGCGGGCGATGTTCCAGAAGTTGTCCATCGAGGCGAAGTTCGGCGCGATCGCAGCCATGAGCAGCACGAGTGCGATGAGTACGAAAAGGATGCCGTAGCGGTCCCACCAGCGGGCGAAGTCAAACGATTGGCGATCGGTGGTCGTGGAACTCGTATCTGTGGTGATCATTCTGCTTCCCCTTCGGGCGTGGCTACGGTGCCGGTGGCGTGGAACATGACGTCGGTCTCAGAGGTGGTTGATGAAGCGAGCTCGGCGACGATCCGCCCCGCACGCATGACGAGGAGACGGTCGCTGATCCCGATCGCTTCGGGCAGGTCAGAGGAGACAACGAGGATGGCTTTGCCTTCCGCGGCGAGGGCATTGATCGCGTCGTAGATCTCCCGTTTGGCGCCGATATCGACGCCTCGAGTGGGCTCGTCGAGGATCAGCAAGTCGGAGTCGGCCATAAGCCAGCGGGCCAGGACTGCCTTCTGCTGGTTTCCTCCCGACAAGGATCTGACGGAGAGTCCGAGCGCGTTCTGCCGTAAGTTCAGCCGCGACATCTCTGCGCGGACCGAGGCGCGAATCGCGCTCTTGCGGAGCACGCCTGCGGTCGCGTAGGAGTCGAGGGTGCTGATGGAAATGTTCTGCTCAACGGAGTGGTCGAGGAACAGTGCCTGCTCCTTGCGGCTCTCGGGGACCATTGCGATTCCTGAGGTGATCGCTTGGGCGGGTCGGCGTACCTGCACGGGTCGGCCGTTGATTGCGACGGTCCCACTGTGATGGGGGTCTGCTCCGTAGATCATGCGCACCAGCTCTGTGCGGCCGGCACCGATGAGCCCGCTCATGGCGACAACCTCGCCAGCCCTTACTGTGAGGGTGGCGGGCCCGACATCCTCCCCTTCGAGATCCCGGACCTCCAGGACAGTTTCGCCAGGTGTGCGGTCGGGGTGCCCGTACAGGTCGTCCACGTCGCGCCCGACCATCATCCGAACGACGTCGGCAGGCTCGATTGCTTCCTTGTCGCGCGTGCCGACGAGCTTGCCATCACGAAACACGGTAAGACGGTCGGCGAGCCTCCAAACCTCCTCCATACGGTGCGAGATGAACACCAAGGCGACTCCCTTGTCCCGCATTTCTTCGACCAGCTCATAGAGCTGTTCAGACTCGCTGCGGGAAAGTGCCGCGGTGGGTTCATCCAGGACGAGGACTCTGGCGTCCTCACCGACGGCGCGGGCTATCTCGACCATCTGCTGTCTACCGACGCTAAGTCGACCAAGGGGAGTGCGCGGGTCGACCGTTGCGCCGATCAGGGCCAGCTTTGCGCGGGCGTCGGCGAGCATGCGCTTGCGGTCGAGCGTTCCCAAAGGGGTTCTCGGTTCGTGGCCGAGTGCTAGGTTCTCGGCCACAGTCATGTCCGGGACGGTGTTGAGCTCCTGATGGATGATCGCAATACCGTGCTTCGCCGCTGACGCGGGAGAGACGATTTCGATCTCGTGCCCGTCGAAGATGATCTTCCCGGCGTCACGGGGTTCGTTTCCGGCGAGGATCTTCATGAGGGTTGACTTCCCGGCCCCGTTCTCGCCCATGAGTGCATGGATTTCGCCTGGGTAGAGGTCGAGGTGGACGTCGTCCAGTGCTTGAGTTGCTCCGTAGCGCTTGGAGATCCCTCGCAGCTGGAGCAATGGTCGGGGAGAGGTGTCGTGGAGGTGCTGCTGTGTGGCCACGATGCTCACCAGCCTTCGTAGGTGTCGATGGTCTCGTGGGTGTAGAGCTCGCTGGGGATGAGGATGGTGGACTCGACGGGGGGATTCCCGGCGACGATGCCCTGGGCCGCTTTGACGCCCTGCCGCACCATCTCGGCGGGGTCCTGGGTGGCGAAGCCAATGAACGGGGTGGTGGGGCGTTTGAATTCCTCGACCGCTTCGGGGCTGCCATCGATGCCGGTGACAACGATCTGGTCGGCGAGCCCGGCCTGTTCGACGGCGAGCACTGCGCCGAGTGCTGAGGGGTCGTTCATCGCCCAGATGCCGGTTACGTCTGGGGCAGAGGTAAGCATGTCGGTGGTCACGGTGAGTCCAGAGGCGCGGTCGTTGTTGGAAGACTGGTGACCGGCGATTTCGATGTCGGGGAACTCTTCGAGGACATTCATGCACCCGGTGACGCGGTCGCGGATCGTCTGTAGGGGCGTCCCGTCGACGATGAGGATCCTGCCGGCGCCACCCATCTGTTCGAACAAATATCGGGCGGAGATCTCGCCGGCTTCGACGGCGTCCGTCATCACGGTCGCGTTGGCTCCGTCGGCGGCGGAGTCGACGGCGATGACGATCGCACCGTTGTTCTGGGCTCGTGTGACTGCAGGTGCGATACCTTCGCTGTCGATGGCGCTGATGACGATGAGATCGACGCCTTGCAGTATGAAATTGTCGATCTGGTTGTACTGCTCGGCGAGGTCCAGCTGCGCGTCCTGAACGTTTAGGTCAGCGCCTAACTCACGTGCAGCGTCTTGCGCGCCCTTCTCCATCGCGGCGAAGAAGGGATTGGACATATCCTGCACCATCAAGCCGATCGACTCGATCTTCGTGGTGCGTGGCTTTACGGCTTCGTCGCCGGTCGTGCAAGCAGTCAGCCCGAAAGCTGTTGCTGCAAAGGCGGCGCCGAGAGCGGTCCTGCGGCTGATCTTCATGACGTCCTTGTCGTGGTGTCGGAGATGGGATGGTGGGGGCAGTGTCAGGTCAGGCGGGACATCCGCAAGACTCGCGAATCGTCAGTTTGGCGGGCATGACAATCCGGTCTTCTGGGAGGTAGGTGCCGTTAAACACGGCTGGCTTCTCGGCGGTCTTGCGGCGTTCGATCAGTTCCAGCAGTAGAGCGGCGGCTCGTCTGCCGATTAGAGAGGCGTTCTCGTCGATCACGGTCATCGACGGCGTAGTGAGAGGAGCCCACGCGAACTCATCGAACGAAACCAGGCCCACATCCTTCGCGGCGACCAGCGAGTGCGCGGACAATGCGCCCATCACCCCTTGCAGTAATGGATTGTTTCCTGCGATGACCGCGTCAGGTCGCGCTCCAGACGCCAGATACTCCGAGAGGGCTGCAGCGGCCGACCCGGGATCGTTCTCTGCGTCCAGGATGGTCAGGGTCGCGCTGTGCCGTAGGGCTGCGGCGCGCAGACCCTCGACCCGGGGTGCACGGGTAGGCCACCGCGACGGATACATGATGCAGACCCAGTCGCGATAACCGTGCATCCCAAGATGATCGCCAAGGTCACTGCTCGCCTGCACGTTGTCCGTGGTGACGCTCGCTGCGTCACCGGCTTCGGGAGGTGGAGGTGAGTCGACGAAGACTACATCAACCTCCCACCGCCCAAGAAGGTCGAGATTTTTGACGGACAAGGGGAGGGTCGTAATGAGTCCAGCGGGCCGCATCCCGAGCACGGTCTGAATGGTCTGGTCCTCGATGCTTGAGGTGTAGTGTCCCTCGGACGCAATGTCGGAGACCATTGCAGTATGAGTAGATCCGAGTAGCTCAGAGTGAATGCCTTGCACGAGATCGACGTAGTAGCTGTTCTCGGTGCTTGCGGTGATCACTGAGATTCCGCTGCGGCGGTTGCGTTTGAGGTCGCGCGCAGCGCTGTTGACGACGTAGCCCAGATCGAGCGCGGCGTCATGAACCGCCTGCTGGCTCTTCTCGGAAACGCCGGGCTTACCGTTCAAGACTTGCGACACAGTCCAGACACTTAGTCCGCTTCGACGACTGACGTCGGCCATCGTGGGCATCATCGATCAACACTATCCTAAGCGTTTAGGTTCGAGGATGTGATAATTGTACAGTAGGCCGTCACGAGCGTCAAGCATGAATCAAGAAGAGCGAGTGCCCACGAGGAGTAGCCGCGTGTCAGCTCGCATCAGCGAAGAGCCTGTCCCAAGGGCTGAGGGGCTCCGCGCCGTTGGGTCAACCGTTTGACTTCTCTCCGCCGCGGGTCAATCGATTGACAGCGGGTGACGAGACCCGAGGGAGGGAGTCGTGATGGTACGAATGCGGGATATCGCCGACCAGCTCGGCATCTCGATGGCGTTGCTTTCGCTCGCCCTGAACCACAAGGACAAGGGCGCCCCATGCGGAGATGATGGCGATGTCAAGGCGTCGAAGCAACATCGGGCTCGCCGGCAAGCAGTCGAGCGAATGCCTTGATGGGCGCGAGATAGCCCGATCGGCGGCGGGGTCGATTGCTGATCTCCTCGGCGATGATGGTGCGGTAAGGCTGGTGATCGAGGATCACCGTGCCCTTGGGCAAATACTCCCAGCAGAGCCAGTTCGTGTTCTCATCGCTGGGCCTCAGCCAGGGGCGGGTGGGAATAGGCGAAGTAAACCGCCATCGCCGTGGCCAGGGAGACCTTCGCGTGCTGGACCATCTCGCTGCCCTGGTCTCACGCCAACAATGCCTTCATCATCTCGGGCAGGTCGTTAACTAAACTCGATGACCGCGTAAGCGGTCGGCTCGGCGTGCTTCGAGGGCAGGGCCAGCAGTCCGGTGACCCGTCACCGGACGAGTCGGATCTCGTCCAGTCCCTGGCTGTCATTGGTGAACTGGGTTCCGTCGGGAGTGAAACCGTTGCGCTCGTAGAACCGTCGGGCCCGCGGGTTGTGCTCCGCAACCCAGAGCTGAGCGGGGGTGTCGGGAGGTAGGACGGCGTCGAGGAGTGCTTGGCCGACTCCGCTGCCGTGGTGTGCCGAGAGCACGTAGAGGCAGGACAGCTCGAGCTCGCGCACAGGATCGTGGCCACCTCGCTCGCGGGCCGTGTTCGTGATGGCAATCCCGATGACCTGTTCTCCGGACTCTGCCAGGGTCACAACCTTTCCGCCGTCGAGCAATCGCTGCCAAGACATGGTGCGTTGCTCGAGAGTGTCGGTGTCCCAGTGGGAGGCAGGGAGCAGCTCGGAGTACGTCTCGACCCACGACGTGTGGTGCACGTATGCACAGCCGGGAGCGTCGTTGGGATCGGCAAGCCGTATACGGAAGCGTCGGTCCGACATGGGCCCATTGTGCACTGGCGTGCACGCTTCTGCTCGCTCATCGACGGGCGCTGACGGCCACAATGGGCCGGGGCAATGACCCTCCCACTACGGTGATGGCATGAGAAACGTCGTCCACCACATCGAGCTCTGGACCACGAATGTGGAACAGGCCGCGCCGTCCTTTGATTGGCTCCTCACCTCGCTCGGCTGGTCCGCCAACCATGACCCAGCCTGGACAGTCGGTCGCACCTGGCGGCACCCGAGTGGTGTTTACCTGGTGCTGGAACAGTCTCCGGATGTTTCTGGGCCCCATGAGCGAACCCGCGCCGGTCTCAACCACCTCGCTCTGCGCGCCACCGATCGGGCACAGCTCGATCACCTTCGCGCAGAAGCCGACCAGCATGGCTGGCGGGAGTTGTTCGCGGAGCGCTACCCACACGCGGGCGGCCCGCACCACACAGCACTGTTCCTAGAAAACGAGGAAGGCTTCGAAGTTGAACTCGTAGCCGAGTGAAGATCCGACTCTGCCGCTGAACATGGGGCCCGAATGACGCTTCGTCACGATTGGGGAGACACGCCTGAGGCGCGGCTGAACAGTCCATGCCGCAGGCGCGGTTCAGCGGCCCCATTCGGTGGGCGGGCCTGCCTGCAGCAGCACGGTGAACAGGCCGGCCACGAACAGCAGCAGCACAATGCCCGCCAGGATCGGGCGGCGCAGAATCACTGCCAGCAGCTTCTCCGCAGCAGTGCCGGCACGCTCCTGACCCGGGGCTGGCTCCTCACCGTGGCGGCTGATCCGCCACTGGTCGGAGAGCAGCCCGGCTTTCTCCGCGTGCTTTTCAAAGGGCAGCGTGGCAAACGGGACGATCGCCAGCACCAGTCCCAGGATGCCTTTCGCGGCGGGCCAGCGCTGGTCCGTCCACACCAGCACGGTGGACACGCAGTAGGCGAGGAACACGAAACCGTGGATGCTGCCGCCGATCCGCACCGGAAGATCCCCCATGTGCAGCACGTACTTCACGATCATGCCGAGGATCAGCAGCGCCCACGTCACCATCTCCGCGGTGGCGAATGTGCGGTACAGGCGGCGCGGGCTCACACCGGTTGCGGACTGGAGGGCGGTACTTGACATGGTTCTCCTGGTCAGTGGAATCGGCTTCTGTTCCATCATGCGGCCCCGGCGCAGTGCGACGCATCAACCAAACGGTTGAGTGGCCCCATCCCTGGGGGCCTAGGGGCGCTCACCCTGCTGACTGTCCCACACCACAGCCCCGGCGTGGAACACCTCCAGCACCTGCAGGTTCTCATTCAGCAGCACACCGGTGAGCGGCTGACCCACGGCGGCACTCGACGGAACGTCAAGCCCCAGGGCGCGGGCCGGTGCCGCACACACGGCGTGAACAAGGGTGCTGAGAGCCACGCCCTGCTGGGCGAGCACGGCTAGTTGGTCGCTGAGTCGGCTGGTGCCGCCGGCGATTGCGCCGCCGTCGGTCAAACGGGCCACGCCGTTCTCAATCGTGACGGCGAGGGCACCGAGCCGGTAGGCGCCGTCCGCCATGCCGGCACCTGCCATCGCATCGGTGACAAGCATGGCGCCACCGGGTCCCGACGGGTTCTGGTCATCAATGGTGAGCAGGTCCGCCACGAGCTCAGGCGCCAGGTGCACACCGTCCCCAATCAGCTCCACCACGCATTCACCGCGCCTGCTTGCCGCGAGCAGCTCCCGCACCGGTCCCGGTTCTCGATGCAGCAGCGGCGGCATTGCATTGAACAGGTGGGTAGCGGTCTGAGCAGGGCGGATGCCCAGCTCATCACCGATCGCCGTGGTCTGCTCAATCACGCTGCGCACAGTGTCACCGTCCGCGTCCGTGTGACCCCAGGACGGTTTCGCCCCGTTCGTGAGCAGCAGCCGCGCGGCATCCACCGCGTTCTCCAGTTCAGGAGCGATCGTAACGGTGCGGATCCAACCGCGGCCCGCCTCCAGCCACTGCGCAAGCGTGTCCAGGCTGATCGGGCGGATCGCGTCGGGATCCTGAGCCCCGGCTCGGCAAGGCGAAATGAACGGGCCCTCCAGGTGAATGCCGGCCAACACTCCGGCATCGCAAGCGTCCGCAAGCGCAGTGATCGCGGGGACCGGGTCATCAAGGGACACGGTGGAGGCGATCAGAGTGGTGGTGCCGCGCTCCAGGTGAGTGCGGGCCGCGCGCCGGATCGCATCTGGGGTGATGTCATTCGGGAAGGAGGCTCCCCCGCCACCGTGACAGTGCACATCCACCAGGCCGGGAATCAGGAAGCGGGAGGGCGCACCATGCTCCCCCGGCGCCGGCTCGTGTCCCTCGGCGGGTGCGGGCAGCAGGGCCTGCACCGTGCCATCCTCCGCGAGCTCAACCCCACCCCCGATGATGCGGCCCCAGCCGTCCAACACAGTGGCGGTGATAGTGCGTGTCATACGCGAATCAGATCCTCCAACACCGGCGGCGGATGCCAACCAGCAGTAGATGGTGAACGGGTGTTGTGCGGGGGGCGGTATGGGTTGGGGTGCACAGCCGATCACCGCAGCCGAACGAGACATGCGCGATGCGTTCAATCCCACCTAGGCCCCACCCCCAAAAGACCTAGCAATAAGGAAGCACCCTGTTGGCTGAGGCCATTGTGTAGCACCCTGTTCACTAGTGCGGGTTATCTTCTTCCATCATGTGGAGTAGTCGCGCGTACTGTTCTGTGGAGATGTAGTCCATGTTCGTGGCGACGAGGACATCTTCCCATGTACCGGGCTCGTGGGGTGGCTCATCGAGGACATGTGCAGCTTCGGGTATAGGTGCGTACTCCCAGCGGGTGAGCTCATCGAAAAGTTGCTCTTCGGTGAGCTGGCCCAGGTGGTAGCGCTGGCAGATCTCCACGGGGTCCGATCCGCTGAAGCCTTCGGGAATTGGGCGGATGTACTTTGAGTTTGCTAGGTGGTTTCCTACGGCCGGTTGGGAAATGCTGGCTGCGCGTCCGATTGCGCGCTGTGATTCGCCGGCGTTCGCGGCGTTGATGAGGGCGCGTTTGAACGTCAGGTCAGCGATTTTAAGACCGAGGCGTGCGTCGCGGACAGCAGTGAGCTGTGGATTGAGCTTCTTCACGATTCCCCCTTGATAACTTACGTTTTCACCTTAGCGTGCGCGCGAAGCCACGGGCAATACTCTGGCTGCACCAGAGAAGTTCAAGTCAGGTGCGGACCAGTCGCGCGAGTGCGCCCCGGTGAGCCCCCTGTGACTCGTCGATAGGCGCGCCTGAAGGACGCCTCCGAGTCGTACCCCACCGCACGCGCCACCGCGAATACAGCGGCCCCTCGCCGAAGGAACCGCTGCGCCTCAGCCATGCGCATCCGTGTCACCCACGTCATGGGCGATTCTCCAGTCAGCGCCGAGAATCGTTCACTGAAAGCGCTGCGCGACAGGCAGGCCACGTCGCCCAGGGCAGCGACGCTCCACTTATGACCGAGATCGGAGAGCACCGCCGCGAAAACGGACCCGATCGCCTCATCGCTGGACGCGGGCCACCAGCCGGCCTCAAAGGGCGCTTCAGTGATCGGCAAGGGACTCGACGAGATGGGCGCTGGACAATGTGCCACCGGCTGTTGCGGTGGCGTCGATGCGTTCGCTCAACGAGTCCGTGCTGACACCGTTGTTCCTGGTGCCGTTCTTCGCTTCGCCTCTCCTCAGTGCGGCCGCCACGCTCGCCCTTGCGACGGAAGGCACCGCCATCGCGGCCACGCTGCTCGGCGTCGCAACGGGAACGCAGATCTTTGGCGTCATCCTGATCACGATAGCGATGAACGTCCCGCTCAAGGATCACCTGGCTCGCACGAACGCGGCAGCTGAAGGCGCGTGGGCGGCGTTCTCGTCAGCGTGGCAACGTGCGCATCGACTGCGAACCACTACCAGCTGTCTCGCGCCCCCATGCTGCGCAGGAGCATGGTGGGCGCGCTCAACACCGCCAGCGCGGATCAGCCCATGCCAGACCCACCCCAGAAACGATCCTCCGCCTGGCCATCCGCGGTGAACAGCCGCACCTCGATGATGCGGCCATCCGCGACCGTGAGCAGGTCGACACCGTTCTGGTCGAGCTCCTCTCCGTCGCGGTGACCCGCGAAGCGGACCGGGGCGGCGACGACGTCGCCGTTCGTCATGAGGGGGCCCGTGGGGGCCACGGTGAACGTGCCCTGGCTGACCTCCAGCATCCCGGCGATAAGTGCGCCGATTGCCTCGGGCCCGCGGTGCACGCCGGAGAACCGATTCTGGCCAGGCTGGTGCCATTCGACCTGAGGGTCCAGTGCGGTCATGGCCTGCTCCACATCGCCGTCAGCGAGGTTCTGGAAATAGGTGCCGACCACCTCGGCAGGGGTGGGGGTATTCATCGTTCTTCATCTCTCCTACAGTTCCGTTAATGCGACATGACCGTCGCTGTACCATCGTGCACGGAGGTCCGATGGTCACTTCAACGTGACTACGAGGGGAGTTCGGTTGTTCGTCATGAACCGTTCATGGAATTCACTGCTGGCGAACTGCCCGTCTCGCACGTCCCTGGCCCGCATAGCCAATAAGTGGACTGCCCTCATCGTCATCGCACTGGCAGAGCATCCGCTGCGATTCGGGGAGCTCCTCGACGCCGTCGACGGGATCAGCCGAAAGGTCCTCACGGATACGCTTCGCGATCTCGAGCGAGACGGCATCCTCGTGCGCACTGACCACGGCGGCGTGCCGCGACACGTGGACTACCAGCTCACCGCACTGGGGAGGACACTGGAGACGCCTCTTGCCGCGCTCGTGGACTGGGCGGCCGACCACTATGACGCCGTAATCGCCGCACGCGCTGACTACGACGCACGTGACGCCCGCGATGGGTCCGCACGCTAACCCTCTCGCGGAGCTGGTTCTCGCACCTGCGGCGCTTGGGCGTTGATGAGGTGGACCCCCGGCGGGCGACGCCGTCCGCTGGTGCCGTGACAACGTAGCTGTTTTCGTGCCGTTCGCCGCGATGGAATGCAAAGCATCGAGGATGAGCCTCTGGATGCGCGGATGCACCGCCCGCGGCCGTACCCCAACCCTTGCCCGCTCACGGCGGAGCGCAGCATCCACCCGCCAAACGCACAATCGTGCATGTTTTCCAGGACTCTGGTCCTAATCACTTCAGCTACCTGCGTTTACGCCGATCCTTAGCCTCCGCCCCTCCCGTTCTAAAGCACATCTGTTCACATCACCCCTTGTCGCAGTGACGCACGCCACCTACCTTGAGGGAAACGGGCCGCAACCCACAGCAGCAGCCGTGACCCCACCCCAGGAGTCTCAATGAAGAAGAATCTGTTTATCCGCGAACTGACAGAGTTCAACTGGGACATCTCCAGCCGCGAAGAGCTCTTAGAACGGTTCACGGACAGTGCCGAGTCGAAGGGCTATGTGAAGCCCTCGTACCGAGCAGCAATCGCAGAGCGGGAGACGAAGTTCCCTACTGCACTCCCCACCCAGCCCGAAGCGATCGCCATTCCCCATGCGGATGCCGAACACATCATCAAGCCGTTCATCGCCCCGATCCGGCTTCGCACCCCGGTGCCCTGGCTGGATATGGGCGACCGGGAAACCGTTCATGATGTGCGCTTCATCTTCGCGCTCGGATTCAACAACACCGACGGCCACGTTCAAGTTCTTCAGCTGCTGGTGAATAACTTCCAAAACCCGGAGTTCACACAGGCTCTGAACGATGCTTCTGACGCTGACTCATTCTTCGAAGCCGTCATCTCCATGGACGGCCTGGCCGAATAAGTCCTCTCTTCACCACTCTCATCACACCAAGGAGAATCATCATGACTGCAAAAATCATTGTTGCCTGCGGAAGCGGCGTCGCCACTTCACAGACCGTCGCCTCAAAGGTAGCGCGGATGCTCAAGGAAGCGAAGATCAACGCGGAGGTCAACGCCGTTGATCTGAAGTCCGTTGACCGCCACCTCGCCGACGCAGCCGCTTACGTCACCATCGTTCGCGAAGCCAAGGAACGCGACATACCCATGATCAACGGCATCGCCTTCCTCACCGGAGTTGGTCAGGACGCGGAGTTCACCAAGCTCGTTGAGGCCATCAAGGCTCACGAGCAGGGATGACCGCCCTCTGATCAAAGGAGATCACTATGCAGTTCCTTCAGGACGGAGTGAACTTCCTGCTGTCACTCGGTGCAGCAGTGTTCGTTCCGATCATCATCATCTTCGTTGGCCTCCTGGTTCGCATGAAGCTCAAGGACGCCATCTCGTCCGGCATCATCCTCGGTGTTGCTTTCACCGGCATGATGATGCTGATCAGCTTCATGACCGAAGCGATCACCCCGGCCGCACAGGCCATGGCCGAAACCATCGGTGTGAGCCTTCCGATCACTGACGGCGGTTGGACAACCATGTCCACCATCTCCTGGTCATGGCCATGGGCGTTCGTGATGTTTCCAGTGGTTGTTGGCGTGAACGTGCTGCTGATCCTGCTCAAGCAGACCAGCACTTTCAACGCTGACCTCTGGAACGTGTGGGGGAAGATCTTCACGGCCGTGGCGGTGTACGCCATCACGGGCAGCGTCATCCTCGCATTCATCTTTGCTGCTGTGCAGACGGTCTTCGAGTTGAAGGCCGCGGATTTCCACCAGCACCGCGTTGAGTCACTGTCCGGCATCCCCGGCGTCACGATCACGCACCGGATGATCTTCCTTGCGGCACCGATGTACCCGATCGACTGGCTTCTGCGGAAGATCCCGGGGCTCAACCGTTCCTTCAACGCGGGGGACCTGCGTGACAAGGTGGGAATCTTCGCGGAGAACCATGTCCTTGGCTTCATCCTGGGCGTGCTGTTCGGCCTCCTTGCCCGCTTCGATATCGCTGGCATCCTCACCCTTGGCGTCCAGGCAGCCACTGCGCTGACGCTGTTCCCGGTGATTTCGAAGTACTTCATGCAGGCTCTTGAGCCGATCTCTGCAGCGATCTCTGACTTCATGCAGAAGAAGTTCGGGGACAGGCAGCTGTTTGTGGGCTTGGACTGGCCCTTCCTGGGTGGCGCGAACGAGATCTGGCTTGCCGTGATCTGGACGATCCCTGTCACTCTCGTGTACGCGTTCTTCCTGCCTGGCAACGAGATCCTCCCATTCGCTGGGATCATCAACATCGCGATCGCCGTGGCCGCGTACTTCGCAAGCCGGGGCAACATCATCCGCATGCTGATCCAGTGCACGATCTTCGCGCCAGTATTCCTGTACGTGGGCACCGCGTTTGCCCCGTTCATGTCCGATCTTGCCCGCAGAACCGGCGCAGTCGACCTCCAGCCCGGTCAGCTCATCTCGAACTCGAGCATCGACGCGCCGATCTTCACCTATTCGTTCTCTCACCTGCTGCAAGTGCTTGACGGCAACTGGATTCCGCTTGCCGTCTTCGCTGCCTGGCTGGTCTGCTTCGTCTTCTACTCCCGCGCTCTGGTTCGCGAGCGCGCGATCGAAACCGAAGCGCCCGTCGCAGGCTGAGAAATCAACCGCTCTACTGACTGATTGAGGAGTACCACCATGCTTGAAGCATTGAAAAAAGACGTATGCGCAATCGCTAAGCGCGCCCAGCGCGACGGCCTCTGCAAGCACAAGTCCGGCAATTTCAGCGCCCGTGATCCCGAGTCCGGTCTGATCGTCGTCACCCCGGCGGGACTCGACCGTGAAGAGATGAGTATCCGAGACATGATCGTCATGAACCTTGACCACACGGTCCTCGAAAACGAGTCCGGTCTCCGCCCCACCAGCGAAGTGCAGATGCACATCGCCATCTACCAGGCCCGGCCGGATGTCACCGCAATCGCCCACACACACTCGGCTTACGCCACCGCGTTTGCGGTCTTGAACAAGCCGATCCCGGCAATCGTGTACGAGGTTGCCAACCTGGGACTGTCCAAGGCTCGCGTTCCTGTCGCCCCATACGCCCGCCCCGGCACGCCGGACCTGGCAGAGGCGGTCATCGGATCCGCCCAGGAAGCGGACTGCTGGCTTCTTGAGAAGCACGGCGTGGTGGCAGTGGACTCGTCGGACATCTACGAAGCGTTCCTCAAGGCTGCATACGTTGAGGAGCTGGCAGAGCTCTACCACCACTCCCTCACCGCCAACGGGGGCGATGAGCCGCCGAGCTTCGCGCAGGAGGAGCTTCAGAAGTGGGAGTACCCCTCCCAGATCAAATTCGCTGCCACCTGAGCCACGGAGCTATCGAAGGAGACCACGATGAAGAAGATTCTCAACTCTGTTGACACGTTCGTTCAAGACACCATGGAAGGGATCGAGGCAGCCTACGGGGACAAGGTGGGCCTGCTGAACGGCGACTACCGCGTGCTCGTCTCGCGCTACCCGAAACAGAAAGGCAAAGTCGGCATTGTGACCGCCGGCGGCAGCGGGCACCTGCCCCTGTTCCTCGGCTACGTGGGCAAGGGCCTGCTGGACGGGTGCGCAGTGGGCGAAGTGTTCGCCTCGCCCGCGTCGGAAAAGATGGCGGACATGATCCGCGCTTGTGATGACGGCGCTGGAGTGCTCGCTCTCTACGGCAACTACAACGGTGACCGGTTCAACTTCCGCATGGCCTGTGACGATATGGAGTTCGACGATATCGAAACGCGCCAGGTCATCGCCCGTGACGACGTGGCCAGCTCCCCAAAGGAACAGGCGGACAAGCGGCGCGGCGTCGCCGGACTGATCTACGCGTACAAGACCGCCGGCGCAGCAGCCGCGAAGATGCTCAGCCTCAACGAGGTTGCAGCAGTAGCGGAGAAGACACTCGAGAATACGCGGAGCATGGGCGTGGCCCTGTCCCCGTGCATCGTCCCGAAGGTGGGCGAACCAACATTCACCATCGCTGACGACGAGATCGAGATCGGCATGGGCATCCACGGCGAAGCCGGAATCGAGGTGCGCACCATGATGACCGCCGACGAAATCGCAACCCTGCTCCTGCAGACGATCCTCGAGGACATGCCTTTGAGCAGCGGGGATGAGGTCAGCGTCATGGTGAACGGCCTCGGCTCCACACCGCTTGAAGAGCAGCTCATCGTGTACCGATCAGTTCACCGCATCCTCGCCGACGCGGGCGTCACGGTGGTCAGTCCTCACATCGGCGAATTCGCAACATCGATGGAGATGGCTGGGCTGTCGATCACGGTCATGAAGCTCGACAGCGAGCTCAAAGAGCTCCTTCTTGCACCCGCTGAAACACCCTTCTACACCAACTCGAACAAGCAGGCCGTCTCATGATCACCAAAGAATCCTTCAGCTCAGCGTTCGCCCGAATCAGCAGTCTCATGCATGCCAACCGTGCAGAACTGGTCAGACTTGACCAGGTCAACGGCGATGGCGACCTCGGCATTTCGATGGATGACGGCTTTCAAGCCGTTGCCGCATTCTTCGCTGACGAGGCGCCCGAGGACCTGGGCCAGGCACTGCGCCAGGCATCGAAGGTCATGAACTCGTCGGCGCCTTCCTCCCTCGGCACGATCCTCGCCTTCGGCCTCATGGGGATGGCTAAGGACCTCCGCGGCAAATCCGAGATCACCCTCAGTGAACTCGCCTCCGCTATCGACTCCGGTGTAGCGAACATCATGGAGAAGGCCGAGTCGAAGCCCGGCGAGAAAACGATTCTGGACGCGCTGGCTCCTGGTGCGTCAGAGCTTGTGAAAGCTGCTGAGGCCGGTGAGTCTGCCAACGTGAAGGAGGCTCTCACCGCTGCGGCCGCCGCGGCTCGCGCCGGCTCTGAATCCACGAAGAACATGCGTGCTGTTCACGGACGCGCCGCCTACTCCGCTGAGCGAAGCGTGGGAATCCTTGACGGCGGCTCCGTCGCCGGCGCGCTGATCTTCGAAGGCATCGCTGGTGAGTGAAGCAGCGTGAGATACACGCACTAAAGGCGATGGAGAAGCGCCTTCGCAGTGGGGTAGTCGGTGACCAGCGCATCGACTATCCCACCTTGTATCGCCGTCAGAATGGCCTCCGCCTTTTCGTCTCCAGCAGCCACCGCCATCACCGTGGGAATAGTGGTGAGCGCGCTCAAGGGAAGAGAGAAGGTGCGGTCCGTCAACGGGGTGTGAACCTCATTCCCGTGCGCATCGAAGTGACGGTCGAGGATATGCCCCACCGCGCCGGACTCGCGAATGGCGCGATTGATGGACGGCGTCAGATAGTCCGCCAGAATGTTCCCGGCCCCATATGACTGCACTCCCGCAACTCCTACCAGAGCGATATCGGCGCGGGACGCGAGCGCAAGCGTGGTTGCGATCCGCTCCTCACGCATCAGCGCCCGGAGCAGGTCCGGGTCGTCCATAATGAGCGGCACTGACATCCGTGCCGCGGTAGCGCCGAACTGCTGCGCAATATGGGTGGTGATCGTGGGCGAGTCCCTCCCCCATTCGGGAAGGCCGCCGGTCATAGAGCCCAAGATCTGCACCACGGTGCAGTCCTCACGGGGTGTTGCGGGCACATGGCGAGCAGCCGCAGCAACCGACCGGCCATTGCCCACGGCGAGAACCTGTCCATTCTTGATGGTCTCAACGAGAAGCTCAGCCGCCGCCGCGCCGATCGACTCGATCGGATCACCGCCATCAGGCTCGCTCACCCGAATCGCGGTCAATGGGAGCGCGTCGAGAAGCCGTTTCTCCACTGCCAAGATCCGCTCCAACGGATGCGAAATGCTGACCTTCACGATCCGCATCTCCCTGGCAAGCGTCAGCATGCGCGAAACAGTGGGGCGCGAATACCCGATTTCTCGCGCGATGTCCGCTTGAGTGCGGTCCTCCTCGTAGTACATGCGGGCAACTCGCAACAGCAGCTGCACGTTGTCTCTCGCAGGTTGTGGTGCCACTCACCCATTCTACGTGCGGGCGTGAAGCGTCACGGTGCTGCCTGGGTCCACGTGGCTCCGGATCCCCAATACCCAACCCACCCCTCAACGCCTCCGCGCGTCCATGCCAGGATTGGGAGCTACTGTCCGTTCGGTTGCGTGGGGTGTTTGACGTATCGGTCCAGCGTCAAGCGGTTGATTCCGTAATCACGTGCCAGGACGGCTTTGGGTCTGCCCTCGAGGGCGCCGTTGCGGACGGCCTTGATCGTCGCGGAGGCCAGGGCGCGGTGCCGCCCTTGGGGACGCCGCGCTTTTTAGCGGCTTCGATGTCCTCGCACTGCCGGGCAGGTTCCTGCTCGATCCTCTACACATGAAACACTAACCGGTTGGCCTACCTGCCATACCCCTGCTCTTTTCCCTGTTCACGCTCATGTCAAAATGCCCAAGGGACCGGACCTTTTGACACGTGGACCCGTCAGGGCGCGCCGTCGTCTCATTGAGGGATGCTCCAAACCACGCCCCCTTCTCACTTCAACAATCTGTCCTGCATCCAAACCTGGCCGGCCATGCTGGTAAACGCTCAGAATCCGACAAGCGAATCAGTGCTGGTTGATGGCTGGCACGTCGGATCGCTGAATTTGGGTAATCACCACGCCTGTCCCATCCTCAACGATCACCCAGTCAAGATCCATGTGCTTATTTCCTGCGTTCGCCCAGATCGTCTTACCTGCGCTCTCAGCAAGCTGTTCTGCGTCCGGCGAGGTCCGGTCCACCTGGATCTTTACGGGCTCTTCACAGATGACGGTGTAGTTCGGTTCTGAATCCTCCGGTGTCGAGTAGG
>CAMXWV010000002.1 GCA_947252755.1 uncultured Dermabacter sp. | reverse complement strand
TGATAGGGGTGAATCGGGCGGGTTCTTCTCCAGTTGTGCACGCCGCTGGTTTAGGCAGGCCCGCCTGTCTGGGCCTGCACCGCGCCCGTATGCCGTGCCCGTATGGCCGTGCCCGCCCCGCTGCCGGTTTTGGCCCGTGGCGTGCACAAGTGTGGTTAGACTGCTCGATCCGTGGCCGATAGGGGTGAATCGGGCGGGTTCTTCTCCAGTTGTGCACGCCGCTGGTTTAGGGAGCCCCGCCTGTCTGCGCCTGCACCGTGCCCGTATGCCGTGCCCGGTTTTGGCCCGCGCCCGCCCCGCTGCCAGTTTTGGCCCGTGGCGCCCCCGGTTTCGGGCCGCGCCCGCCCCGCTGCCGGTTTTGGGTCGTGGCGTGCACAAGTGTGGTTAATCTGCTCGATCCGTGGCTGATAGGGGTGAATCGGGCTGGTTCTTCTCCAGTTGTGCACGCCGCGCCGGCGGGCTAGGGGCCGGCAGCGGGAGTGCACGCCGCGCCGCCGAGTTAGGCGCGCGGTCGGGTTGGGCGTCGGCAGAGGGTGTACTGCCGGGTGAGGCGCGCCCCGCCGGCGGCGGGTGCGCTGCCGGGCCAGCCGTGCCACGCCAACCGGGCTAGGCACACCGCCGGGTGAGAAGCTCCGGCAGCAGACAGCCGCCCGCCTCGCGACGGCACAGCAAATCGGCGGCGCCCCCGGGTCATTCCGGTGTGGCGCCGCCGATTCTTCAGCAGTAGCAGCGGGACCAGATACCTGAGCCCACTTGAGGTTGGCTCAGCCTTCGGCGTCGAGATCCTTCTCGAGCAGGTCAGCCAGAGCGTTCACCGACTCCTCGGCTCCCTCGCCCTCAGCGCGCAGGGTGACCTCGTCACCGTGGCCGGCGCCCAGGGTCATGAGCATCAGGATCGAGGAGGCGTCGATCGCGGAGCCGCCCGCCTTCTCAATGGTGACTTTTGCGGGCTGCTCACCTGCTGCCTTGGAGAAGATCGCTGCCGGGCGGGCGTGCAGACCGGACGCGGATGCGATCTTGACGGTGCGTTCTGCCATGGTGTGTACCTCTTTCGTTCAGGTCTCCTGACCTCACAATCCTATCGTGAGGAAAGCCGCTTTCCTGCGAGGGAGTCCCGGGGCGGACGAAGCGTCCAGTGTGGGCCGGGTAGTGAGCCGGGGGGGGCTTAGGTGCGGGCCCGCGGTGCGGACGAAGCGTCCAGTGGGGGGGGGCGGGGTAGTGAGCCGGGGGCTTAGGTGCGGGCCCGTGGTGCTGAGCGAAGCGTCCAGCGCAGGCGGGGCAGCGAACCGCCTCGCCGTACGCCGAACCAAGCTTCCCTTGCCGACGCGACGCTGACCGATGCCTCAGTCGCGAACGCGACGCGCCACGATCTCCACAAGCGCCTCGAACAGGACATGGTCCGCGTCGATGCCGGTGATCTCGGTGACGACCTCCTCAACCGGGCGTCCGCTTCGCAGCAGCGCCTGCAGCTGGTCCACCTCGGGGTCTCCTTCCGGGGTGAACTGGAGGGCCGCGTCGAACGCGTTCAGCAGGGAGCCGTAGTCGAGGCCGCGTTCAGCGAGCTCCGCTGCCGGACCGATGATGCGGTCGTGGCGGGAGAGCTTGCGCAGCGGGGAGCGGCCCACGCGCTCGGCCGTGTCCGGCAGGTGCGGGTTCGCGAATCGGTTCAGGATCAGCTCCATGTACTGCTGTTGGGTGTCCATGGAGAATCCGTGCTTCGCCACCAGCAGGGTGGCGGTTTCGTTGAGCGTGGCCAGAACGTGCGGCTGCACCAGCGGATCGGTCACGGCAACACTGATCTTGGACACGCCCGCCAGGTAGCCGTGCCAAGCGGTGGTGGCGTGGCCGGTGTTCAGCGTGAACAGCTTCCGCTCGATGTACGGCGCGAGGTCATCCACCCAGGTGGCCCCGGGGATATCAGGTTCGCTGCCGTTGAACGGGGTCTTGTCGATCACCCACTCGTGATACACCTCCACCGTGACGTTCAGGCCGGCGTTGGGGTCCTGCTCCGGCACGATGCGGTCCACGGCGGTGTTGGCGAACAGGGCCCGCTCGTCAAGATCGTCCCCGGTGTAGTTCTTCCGCACCTCTGCTTCGAGGATGTCGGTGGCGTTGATGGCGTTTTCGCAGGCCATGACGGCGATGCGGGACGCCCCGGCCGGGCGTGCGGCGATGCCCGCGGCGATTGCGGGCGCCACGAACTTGAGGATGTGCGCGCCCACGGCGGTGGTCACAATGTCCGCCTCCGCGAGGGCTGCGGTCAGCGCCTCGGGCTCCTTCGCGGAGTTCACCGCGTTGTAGCCGTCCACGGTGACGGTGCTGGCGCCGGCGCCAACCGTGGTGACCTGGTAGCTCGGGGTGGATTTGAGTGAGTCGATCAGGGCGTCTTGAACGTCCGCGAAGGTGATGGCGATGCCGGCTTCGTGGAGGAGAAGGCCGACGAATCCGCGGCCGATATTGCCGGCGCCGAAGTGAACTGCTTTCATGGCTGCTCTTTCCTGTCTCTGAGGGGAGGTGCTGCCGTGAACGGCGCACTGATGCCTCCAGTTTACTGGGGGCCGTGAACGCCGATCAGGGCAGCACCTCCCGAAAGTGTGTCAGTCCTCCGTAGTGAAGATGTCCAGCAGCTCAGCCCCGGTCTGCGCGTTCTCCAGACGCTTGACCTGGTCAGCGTCGCTGAACACCATGGCAACGTTCTGCAGGATCGCCAGGTGCTCATCGCCCTTGCCGGCGATGCCCACCACGAAGTGCACGCTCTGCCCGTTCCAGTCGATCGGCTGGTCGTAGCGGACCACGCTCATTGCGGAGCGGCGGATCGAGGACTTCGCCTCATTGGTGCCGTGCGGGATTGCCAGGCCGTTGCCCATGAATGTGGATACGGATTCTTCACGCTCGTGCATGGCCGCCACGTAGGCCTCGTCCACTGCGCCGGAGGCCACCAGCAGCTGGCCGGCCTCGGTGATGGCGCCGTTCAGGTCCTGTGCGGTGCCTTTCAGCACGATCGCGTCGGTGGAGAGGATCGCCGCGGGCTCCGCTTCTGCCGCGTCCACGTGGTGATCATCCGCGGGCGCAGCGGGCGCGCCTGAAGCGGGCGCGCCTGAAGCGGGGGCGTCCGAAGCAGCAGCATCGCCGGCCTGGGTGTCATCCCCGGCAGTCGACGCGTCCGCCCCCTTCGCCCGGTCCTCCAGCAGCGCCACGATCTCGTCGTACCGCGGGGAGTTCATGAAGTTGTCCACGGCCACGTGCACCGCGGACGGTGTGGCCGGGTAGGCCCGCTCCGCAAGGTCGCGGTGGGTGACGATCAGGTCCCACTCGTCAGTCAGGTTCGAGATCGCACGGTTGACCACCTCAACGTCGGCGAAGCCAGCCTTGCGAACCTTCTTGCGCAGGGCGGAGGCGCCCATGGCGGAGGAGCCCATGCCCGCGTCGCACGCGAACACGATGCGCTGGAACCGGTTGTGACCGGACGCGTAGTCGCGCAGCTCGGCTTCGCTTTCGGCGATCTTCTTGTCACCGGTGAGCGCGCCGGACACGGAGGACTTCTTGCCCTTGAGGGATTCCATCTTCGCAGTGGCGGCTTCGAGATCGTCCTCGGTTTTCTTGGACAGCTTCAGCATCGCCATTGCCACCACGAATGTGACCGCCGTGGAGAGGAGAACAGCGAGCAGGATCTTGATGTGATCACCGGGCGCCGCCTGGGCCATGATCGCAAGGATGGAGCCGGGTGCGGACGGGGCGCGCAGACCCGTGTCCAGGATCATGTTGGCGGCCACACCGGTCATGCCGCCCAGGATGACCGCGAGGATCAGCTGCGGGCGCATCAGCACGTACGGGAAGTAGATCTCGTGGATGCCGCCGAAGAAGTGGATGATCGCAGCGCCGGGAGCGGACGCTTTTGCCATGCCCACTCCGAAGACGGTGAAGGCCAGCAGGATTCCCAGGCCGGGTCCGGGGTTTGCTTCGAGCAGGTAGAGGATCGATTTGCCGTCCGTGGAGGACTCCACTGTGCCGAGCGGGGTGAGCACACCGTGGTTGATGGCGTTGTTGAGGAAGAACACCTTCGCCGGTTCGATGATGATGGAGACCAGCGGCAACAGGGAGTGGTCGATCAGCCAGGCTACGGCCTTGCCCATCAGGTCCATGATCGTGTTGACGATCGGCGCCAGGCCGAAGAAGCCCACAATCGCCATGAGGAAGGAGAAGATGCCGGCGGAGAACAGGTTCACCAGCATCTCGAAGCCGTTCGGGATGTGGTCAGCCCACAGGGCGTCCAGCTTCTTCATCAGCCATGCGGACAGCGGTGCCATGATCATCGCGCCGATGAACATGTGGATCTGTCCGAGTTGGTCAGCGCCCTCGGGCAGCGTGGCGTTGAACTGATCGATCAGCCAGTCAGAGCCGCCGATCACACCCATGGTGGACACCACTGCCACGATGCCGCCGCGGTCGCCGTAGACCATGCGGCCGCCGGTGTTGGCGATCATGAGGGGCAGCAGGTAATGGATCGTGGGGCCCACCAGTGTGGCGAGTGATTCGCTCGGCAGGTAGCCGTCCGGGATGAACAGGGCGGTCAGGATGCCCCAGGCGATCAGGGCCGGGATGTTCGGCATCACCATGTTGGAGAGGCTGGTGCCCACCTTCTGGATCGCAACGCGAGGGGAGAAGGATGGAGCAGTGCCTGCATCAGCAGCAGTCATCGTGACTCCTTCGATTGTGAGGATGCACTGTCGATTGTGAGGATGCAGCCCAGTCTATGCGTCGGCGAAGGCGTGGTGTGCCCTCGATCGTCCCGGCCCATCGCTGCGGCTCAAACACCCCAGCGCGGCCGTTCAAACGCCTCAGCGCTGCCGCTCACCTGCCCCAGCGCTGCCGCTTCGCCGCACCAGAACGGGCGCACCCCCAGAGCACGCCCCTCAGAGTGCGCGCGTCACCGTTTCGGAAAAACCACCCGGCCGTACATCACGAACCGGAACCCGGTGGAGAGGACCTGCCCGATCAGCGTGCCGGAGATGTTGTCCGCCAGCACGGAATCCAATCCCAGCACATAGCGGGAGAACGCCAGGCAGCCCAGCTGCAGGGCCGACGCGATCACATTCACCACGATGAACGCCACCACCGAACGGCTGGTGCGCTCCACTGTGCGCTCCTGATAGGTCCACAGCCGATTGCCCAGATACGTCAGAACCGATGCAACGGCGATGGTGAGCACCTTTGCGGTCACCGGGTGGTTGAACAGGATGCCGCGCGAGCCGGCGCTGAAGCCGGTTTCGGGGGAGAAGAATACGAGCAGGTTGTAGAGGGCTGCGTCGAAGAAGAAGACCAGGCCGCCCACGATGAGGAACTTAGAGGCCTGCCAGGTGCGGTGGCGCCACCCGTCGGGCGCGGGCGGGGAGTCGGTGGGGGCGGAGGTCACAGCGGTCAAGGCTACCGGAGCGCGCCGTGGCCAGATGCTTGCCAGGTGGACATGACTACCCTCATGAGACCGTTCCGTGAGGAGAAGCATGATCTCGTTCGAATCCGTGAGCAAGCAATACCCGGACGGCACCCTCGCCGTGGAGGAGTTCAGTCACCAGATCGATTCCCGCACGGCGACCGCGTTCGTTGGCACATCCGGCTCCGGCAAGACCACGCTGCTGCGGATGGTGAACCGGATGGTGGAGCCCACCGACGGACGGATCCTGGTGGACGGTGAGGACGTGGCCGCCCAGGACCCGGTGAAACTGCGCCGCCGCATCGGCTACGTCATGCAGGCCTCGGGACTCCTTCCGCACCGCACTGTGCTGGACAACGTGTCCACCGTGCTGCGGCTGAACGGCATGGACCGCGCGAGTGCACGCACCCGTTCCCTCGAGATGATGGAACTGGTGGGGCTGGATGCGGCGCTGGCCAAGCGCTACCCGGCTCAGCTGTCCGGCGGTCAGCAGCAGCGGGTGGGCGTGGCCCGCGCGCTCGCCCCGGACCCGAACATTCTGCTCATGGACGAACCATTCGGTGCCGTGGACCCGATCGTGCGGCGGGAGCTGCAGGATGAGATGCTCCGCATCCAGTCGGAGCTGGCCAAAACCATTATCTTCGTGACCCACGATTTCAACGAAGCCATGCTGATCGGGGATGAGGTGGTGCTGCTGCGCACCGGCGGGCGGATCGCACAGGCCGGCCCGCCCGAAGACTTCCTCTCCCGCCCCGCGGATGATTTCGTGCGCAGCTTCGTGGGGGAGGAGGCCTCCGGCCGCGAGCTCACTGCCCGTGAGGTGAACGGCCGCACCGTGCTGTTCGACGCGGACGGCACGCCCGCAGGTGTGCTCCAGAACCCGCAGCCGGCCCGAGTGAGCAGCCCGTGAACTGGATCCTTGCCAATACCTCCATCCTGGCCGCCCGCCTGGTGGATCACCTTGTGCTGAGCGTGCCGCCGATTCTGCTGAGCTTCCTCATCGCGGTGCCGATCGCACGCTTCGCAGTCCGCTCGCGCCGCCTGCGCACTCCGATCACGCTCGGCTCCGCGCTCTTCTACGCGCTGCCTTCCCTGCCGCTGTTCATCGTGTTGCCGCTGATCACCGGCATTCCGCTGCGCAGTCAGGTGAACGTCATCATTGCGCTGACGCTCTACGGCCTGGCCCTGCTGATCCCCGTGGCCGCCGACGCATTCTCCGCGGTGGACCGGGACACGATCCGCTCCGCCACCGCGCAGGGGTACGCTCCGCTGCACCGGATCGTTGCGGTGGAGCTGCCGCTTGCCGGGCCGGCGCTGCTGGCTGGGCTGCGCGTGGTCACCGTGAGTACCGTGTCCCTTGCCACCGTGGGGGCCGTGCTCGGTGTGCCAAGCCTCGGCTCCCTGTTCACCGACGGGTTCCAGCGCGCACTGATGCCGTCGATCCTGGCGGGCATTGTTCTGACCGCGCTGCTTGCGCTGGTGCTTGACCAGCTGCTGGTGCTGATCGGGCGGATTGCGATGCCGTGGCAGAAGAAGGCGGGGGTGCGCGCATGAACTACCTGCTGGATGCGATCCGCTGGGTGCTGGACCCCGCGAACATCACCGGGCCCACCGGGTACCTCCACCTGATGTGGCAGCACCTGGGGTTCACGCTGCTCGGCGTGGGCGCGGCAATACTGGTGGCGCTGCCGGTGGGCTTGTACGTGGGTCACACGGGCCGCTTCCGCTCCCTCGCCGTGCTAGTCACCGGCCTTGCTCGTGCGCTGCCCACGCTCGGTCTGCTCACCCTGCTGGCGCTGATCTTCGGCATCGGCCTGGAAGCGCCCACGCTTGCGTTCGTGGTGCTCGCAGTGCCGTCCATCCTTGCCGGTGCCTATTCCGGCCTGGAGTCCGTTCCGCGCACCGTGACAGACGGCGCCCGCGCCCAGGGCATGACGGAACTGCAGATCCTCACCCGGGTGGAGATCCCGCTGGGAATGGAGCTGATCCTGGGCGGAATCCGCTCCGCGTTCCTCCAGGTGCTCGCCACCGCCATGCTCGCCAGCTACGTGGGCAACAGCAGCCTGGGCACGCTGATCTTCCTGGGCCTCAAAACCTCTGACTACCCGATGATGCTGGCCGGGTCAGTGCTGGTGGTGACCCTGGCCATCGTGTCCGACCTTCTCCTTGCCGCCCTTCAGCGCAGCCTCCGACCGAAAGGGATCGCCCGCCCCGCCGACGCGCTGACCACCTGACCGCTGTTCACCTCAACCACGAAAGCGACATCGCTATGACCTCACGAATCACCCGACGCGCTCTCGGCGCCGGCGCCCTCGCCGCCGCAGCAGCCGCTCTCACCGCCTGCGGCGGCGACCCGCTCCGTCAGGAAGGCGGCTCCGGATCCGACGCGGGCGGCCAGGCCGTGGGTTCAGCCATCCGCGTCGGCTGCCAGGACTACTACTCCAACGAGATCATCGCCGAACTCTATGCCCAGGTGATTGAGAAGGCCGGCGGCACAGTTGACCGCCAGTACCGGATCGGCCAGCGTGAGGTGTACATGTCCGAGATCCAATCCGGTGCGCTCGACGTGTTCCCCGAATACAGCGGCGCCACTCTCCAGTACCTGGATAGGAACGCGACGGCCGCTACCCGGGAGGAGATCGATTCAGCGCTCGCACAGGCCATGCCGGACGGGTGGAGCGTGCTGGCGAGCGCGGACGCATCCGACCAGGACTCCTTCAACGTGACCCCCGAATTCGCCCAGCAGCACAGTCTGACGTCCCTGGAAGACCTGGCCGGCATCACAGACCTGAAAGTCGCGGCTAACAGCGAATTCGAAACACGACCGTTTGGGCCGAAGGGGCTGAAAGACACCTACGGCGTGGATGTGACCCTGGTTCCCGTGGAGGACTCTGGCGGCCCGCTGACCGTGAAAGCGCTCATGGACGGCTCCGTGCAGATTGCGAACATCTACTCCGCGGACCCGGCGATCGAAAAGAACACGTTGGTCACGCTCGAGGACCCGAAAGCGCTGGTGCTTCCGCAGAACGTGACCCCGATGGTGAAGAGCGCCCTTGAGCAGAAATACCAGGATGCGATCACCCAAGTGAACCAGAAGCTTACCACCGACGAGCTCGTCACCCTCAACACGAACAGCGTGGACTCCGGGGCAGGATCCGCTGAGATCGCCACGGCATGGCTGCAGGAGCAGGGACTCCTGTGAGCCAGGTCGAGCAGGAGTGAAAGAGCGCCGCCCCACTGTGCGCAGGGGCGGCGCTCTTGTGCTGGGTCAGAGGCGATTCAGTATCCGGCAACCCGCGGAGGCATCGTCACCACGGGGCACTGCGCGTGGTTCAGCAGTGTGCGGGAGAACGGCGCGTCTGCGGAGAGGCCGCGGTTTGGCGGGGAGTCGATGACCAGCAGCGCGGCATTGCGGGAGGAGTCCACGAGAACGCTGCGGCGCTCGCCCTCCACAACGCGGTACACAACCGTCTGCGCAGCCTTTTCACCGATGGCCTTGGTGACGTGGGTGATCAGTTCGCGGTTGGCGGTTTCGGCCAGGTTGGCCGGTGAGCGCTCCAGGAGGGTGCGGGTGCCGAGCAGTGCGGATGATGCGGCGCCCGGACCGCGGTAGGCGCGCACTGCGACCAGCGGAACGTTCAGGCGCTGAGCGAGGTCATACGCCCACGCCACAGCAACCGGCGAGCCGGAGCTTCCGGAAACGCCGACGACGACGGCGCCTTCAGCGGAATAGGTAGAGGCGGTGCGGATATCGAAGTTGCGGAGGCTCAGCGAACCGACTGAGGAGCGGCTCATGCGGTTCTCCTTTCGTGGCAGATGGGGATGAACATCTCTATTATGACCGGACAAACAAGAACGGGGAAGCGGTCTGTGAAGCGCATCCCGCGCGGCAGGGCTGATGCGCGGCGGTGCCCGCAGAAGCAGGCTTGCTATGTCTAGACAAATAGCGAGTGCGGTGGCAGAGTGGAGGGGCGAGCAGTCACCCCGAAGAAGGAGTCATCATGCCCCTTGTCAACATCGACGTTCTGCGCGGCCGCCCCGAAGAGGAGCTCAAGGCGATCATCGACGCCTCCCATGACGCCATGGTGGAGGCGTTCGAGGTGCCGGAGCGGGACCGCTACGTGATCCTCACCCAGCATGAGCCGTTTGAGATGAGCATCCTGGACACGGGCCTCGGCATCGAGCGCACTGAGCGCCTGGTCGTGTTCCGCTACGCCAGCCGAGCACGCACTGAGCAGTCGAAGGTGCGCCTGTACGAACTGCTCACCACCAACCTCAAGGAGCGCGTGGGAATCGAACCGAGTGATGTGCTGGTGAGCATTGTGGAGAACGGCGACGCCGACTGGTCCTTCGGCCGTGGTGAGGCCCAGTTCCTCACCGGTGCGCTGAGCTGAGACCCTCGGGCGCCAGCGCTGCGCTGGCGCCCCTTGCCGGCGAAGGCGGTCGCTTCCCATCTCCTGACAGGGCGGCCGCCTTCGCGTCTGTGCGGATCAGTCGTCTTCGCAGCCCCACACGGTCTGATCCCAATCAATGATCGACCCGTTGACTACGCCGCTGCGCGCGGACAGCAGGAACACCACAAAATCGGCGATCTCGTCCGGCTGGCCGAGTTTGCCCATCGGCTGCGATGCATTCGCCTTCTCCAACCAGGAATCATCCGCGCCGTGGAACTCGCGCTGGATCGAGTCCTCCCCGGGCGTGGCGGTCCAGCCGATGTTCACACCGTTGATGCGGATCCGATCCCAGCGATGAGAATTCGCTGCGTTCTTCGTTGCTGCAGCAAGCGCTGCTTTGGAGATCGCATACGGCACCAGGGATGGCGTGCCGCCCTTGGAGCTGGTGGTGATGATGTTGACGATCGTGCCCTCAATGCCGTGTTCTTTCATGTGCGCGATCGCGGCCTGCATGATGAAGAACGGGGCGCGCACGTTGACAGCCATGTGCTGGTCAAAGAGCTCCTGATCGGTGCCGAGCATGCTGCCGCGGGTGGTCAGGCCCGCCGAGTTGACCACGCAGTCCAGGGTGTCGAAAGCATCAATCGCCGCCGCGACCGATGCGCGTGCAGAATCAACGCTCTCCAGGTCGGTGGGAATGAAGAGTGCGCGAGCGCCGAGTGCGGTGAGCTCGTCGGCAACTGCGGCGCCGCGCTCCTTATTGCGGCCGGTTATGGCGATGCGGTCTGCGCCCTGATGCGCGGCCGCTATGGCAATGGCGCGGCCGAGTCCTTGGGTGGCGCCGCTGATGAGAACAGACTTTGACGTGAGCAGTCCGGTGGTCATGACAACCCTTTCTGATCCAGCCCGATGATGCGGGCGCTGTGAGGGGGAATGCCGCAGGCCCGCGGCTGCGTCGGTGACGCGGCCACGGGCCGGTGAGAGAAACGCGTTGATGATCAGGCGTGAGCGGGCACGTGGTTCTTGCCCGGGTAGATGGTGCCGTCCATAACTCCCTCTTCCACCTGTTCCAGGGTGCGGCCATGGGTGTCAGGCAGGAACTTCACCATGATGATCACTGCGATCAGGTTGACCGCGGCAAAGCCCCCGAACAGTCCGGTGAGCCCGAGTACTTCAAGGAGCGTGGGGAAGGCGAGGGACAGCCCGGCGTTGGCGATCCACAGGCAGAACACGGAGACGCCCATGCCGAAGGCGCGCACTCGCAGCGGGAAGATCTCTGAGAGCCACACCCAGGTGGCAACATTCAGGAAGGTCTGCATGGAGCCGACGAAGAACACGATCAGTGCGAGCATCACGAAGGGCCGGATCGGGTTGCCCGCGGCGATCACATTGGAGAAGATTCCGATCGCCACATGGGACAGCGCAACCAGGGTATAGCCGGTGATGATGGTTTTACGGCGGTTGACCTTGTCCATCATCCACAGGGCGATCACCGCGCCGATCACCGCGATGACGCCGGCGGCGATATTGGCGATCAGGGCCGCGTCCCGTTCGAAGCCGGATTCGGTCAGCAGGTTCTGACCGTAGTACATAACCGAGTTGATGCCGGTGAGCTGCTGGAAGATGGCGACCGCAACTGCGATCAGCAGAACCTTGATGAACCAGGGCTGTGCGAACGCTGCGCCAGGGGAGAGCTGATCATCCCGCTCCGCTTCCATCTGCAGGGCCATTGCGATCTCCTCATGCTCTGCCTCCGCTCGCTCCTTGGAGCGCAGCGTGGACAGAATTGCCAGAGCCTCCTCATGACGACCCTTGGAGAGCAGCCAGCGAGGCGATTCCGGCACCCTCAGCATGCCGATGAAAAGCGCGATCGCGGGGAGCGCAGCCACGGAGAGCATGATGCGCCAGACCCCGTCGATATGGCCGAGTGTGTTTCCCAGGATGGCGTTGACCACGAAGGCGGCGAGCTGCCCGGTGACGATCATGAGCTCATTGCGGCCGGCGAGGGCGCCGCGGATCTCATAGGGAGCAAGCTCTGCAAGAAACACGGGCACCACGGCGGAGGCGCCGCCCACACCGAGTCCGAGCAGAACCCGGCCGATCAGCATCACGGCCAGGCCCGGTGCAGCAGCACAGGCAACAGCGCCGATGAAGAAGAGGATGGCGAGCCCGATGATCGTGGGGCGGCGGCCGACCGCGTCCGAGATCCGACCGGATACAAGCGCGCCGACGGCGGCGCCGAACAGCAGCGAGGATGTGACAAGACCTTCGGTGAAGGCGTTCAGCCCGAGCTCCTCGGTCATCGGCAGCAGAGCGCCGTTGATGACGCCCGTGTCATAGCCGAAGAGAAGGCCGCCGAAAGTGGCAATGAGGGCGACCATGCCGAGGCGGCGGGAGTGCGGCCCCTGGGTCAGGGGAGGCAGCTTCTGCGCCGGCTCCTGGGTAGTGCTTGACATCCTGGCTCCTTTGTCAGATTAGGGCAAGCTAATGTATGTACATGCTGGCCCACTTGTTTGCTGTGTGTCAAGGATCTCGTCGCATCCTTGATCGTTATCGAGCTCCCGCTCAGCGCAGCGAGATCTCCACGCCCTGGTCCTTGATGTACTGGAGAGTGGCGGCGGCAATCGGCTGTGGAATATCTACGCTCGCCAGTGGGAACAGGTCCTGCTCGACGATTGCGAAGATGTCCGGGGTGGTCTTCGCTGCTTCGGCGAGGATCGGCCCGAACGGGGGGATACCGTCGCCGGCATCGCACATGATCCCGAGGGAGACCGCCTTCTCGAATGAGATGTCATTCTTGAGCACATCGGCCAGCAGGTTCGGCTCCACCTGCTTGATGTGCAGGTAGCCGATGCGCTCCGGATGCTCCTTGATCAGGCCCAGGCTGTCGCCCAGGTAGTAGGCGAAGTGACCGGTGTCCAGGCAGAGGTTCGTGTACTGCGGGTCGGTGCCTTCCAGGAGACGGGTCACCTCGCCCCAGGTGCCGATCTGGGACTCGGCATGCGAGTGGAACACCTGCTTCACGCCATGCTCCTCAAGCAGGCGCCGCCCCAGCTCGTCATGGTTCTTCAGGAAGCGCGTCCACTCCTCGGAGGAGAAAGCGCGCTCTCCCTGAACGTGGCCGTCCTCGCGGCGCTGCCACATCTCGGGCAGCACGATCAAGTGCTCAGCGCCCACGAACCGGATCGCGCGGGCGATCTCAGAGACCTCATCCCAGCAGTGGTCAACCGCGTCGTCCGACCGATGAAGGCCGGTGAAGACAGTGCCACCGGAGCACAGCAGATCGTGCGCTTCGAACTGATCCTTCAGCTGCTGCGGGTCGGTGCCGAGGTACCCCCATGGGCCGATCTCGGTCCAGCGATAGCCGGTCTCGTGAACTTCACGCAGATACTGCTGTGGGGAAGGCTGAGACGGGTGATCCGCGTGCCAGACTCCCCAGGAGTCGGGCGCAATGCCGATGCGGGGCGCGGTGTAACCGGACATCATTGTCTCCTTGAGCGCAGAGTGTGGGTGTTGTCAGAGGCTCCGCACAAACGCGGCGGAATCGGTGACGTCTTTCAGGGCCTGGTCCACCTGGGACTCGTCGCTGATGCGGTAGTCCTGCTCCATCACGAACCAGCCGGTGTAGCCAGCCTCGCGCAGGGTGCGGACGATCTCGGCGATCTGCGCATCCCCGGTGCCGAGCGGGCGGTACATTCCGTTCGCTACCGCATCGGAGTAGGCAACACGCCCCTCGAGGACTTCCTGCGCCTTCGATGCGTCCACGTCCTTCAGGTGCACGTGGCCCACGCGGTCAGCGTGCTCGCGAGCGAATGCCGCGGGATCATTGCCGCCGGCCAGCATGTGCCCGGTGTCCAAACAGAGCTCGATGGTGGTGTCCGCAAGGAGGCGCTCAACCGCGAACGGGGATTCGCAGAGGGTGCCCACATGCTGGTGCACCACAGCGCGGACCCCGTAGGACTCCGCGAGCTCACGCACGGTGTTGAGGCGTTCGGCCGCGAGTGCCCATTCCGCATCGGTGAGCTCGCGCTTCTCGTCATAGGAAGCGCTGCCCGTGTCCAGGGACAGCACCAGCACAGTGGCGCCGGCGGCCTGGAAAGCCTTGAGCTCCTCGGTCAGCGCCGGCAGCGGATCGTGGTCCTCACGGTGCAGAACGATCGGGTAGAACCCGCCGATGGCCGTCATGCCGTGGGCGGCAAGGAAGGCGGCTCGTTCGTGTGCATCGTCCGGCAGGAAGCCGGCCGGGCCGAACTCCGTGTGGGTGATGCCAAGGCGGCGCATGTCCTGCAGTACGCGGTCAGGTTCGAGCTGGATGCCCCACCCGGGCGTTTCGCAGACGCCCCATGAGATCGGGGCTGCGGCGAGTTTCAGATCGGAAGCCATGGGCCTTCCCTTCGCTGGGTTCAACGTCCTTGTGAGCCGGTCAGAGGCTGCGAAGGCTGTTTCTCCGCGTCCTCGTCGACTCGTACATGTCTAGCAATAGTAGCCACTTTCTCGAATGCATGTCAGGACATAAGGCCCGTCGGGTGGGGCAGTCAGATCAGTCCAGCTGCGCTGCTGCAGCCAGCAGCGTCTGGGCCGAAAGGCTGAGCCCTTCCAGGCGATTGAACTCAGCATCCTCATGCTCGACATTGATGACCATCTCGGAATCCACGGCCTTCAAGGCCTTAAGCACCTCCACCCAGTAGTCCACGCCGTGACCCTTGCCCACGGCCACGAAACGCCACGCATAGTCCGTGGGCCACGCATTGCACCAGGTGCCGAATCCGGTGGGAGTCTTGTTCTCAGCATCGGCAGGCACGCGGGTGAAGTCCACATCCAGCACGCCGTTGAGCGCAAGCCCCCGGTCGCCGAAGGCAACATCCTTGGCGGCGGCGATGATGATGTGCTCGCCGAGCTCCCGGATCACTTCCACCACGTCCATGCCCTGCCACATCAGGTGGGAGGTGTCCATCTCCACGCCCAGGTTCGTGGCATCGGTCAGCTCCAGCAGCCTTCGGAATGTGGAGGTGTTGAACACGAGGTTCTGCGGGTGCAGCTCCAGCGCCACCTTCACGTCCCAGCGGCGGGCCAGCTCGTCGATTTCCTTCCAGAACGGCACGGCCACGCTCCACTGGTAGTCGAGGATGTCCGAGTCGATGCTGTTCCAGGCGTTGACCACCCAGGTGGGGTACTTCGCGGTGGCGTCTGCGCCGGGCAGCCCGGACATCGCCACCACGCGCTTCACTCCGAGGAGCCCGGCGAGCTTCACCGTGCGGCGAAGGTCATCAGCATGTTTCGGCCCCACTTCTGGCATGGGGGAGAGGGCATTGCCGTTGCAGTTGAGCGCGGTGAGCGTGATGCCGTAGCTGTTGATCTGCTCCAGGTAGCCGGTGCGGGCCTTTTCGGAGGCGAGCAGCAGATCAACGTGGCAGTGCGGAGCAGGGATGAACCCGCCGGTGTTCACCTCGAGGGAATCGAGGCCCATGTCCTTGAGATTCTGGAGGGCTTCGTTGAGCGGGCGGTCGTGCAGGCACGCGGAGTAGGCGCCGAATCGCATGGGAGATCCTTTCGTCGGGTCAGAAGAGCGGTTGGTCAGTTCGCGGCAACATCAACGCTCGCGCCGCCGGCGGCCGCGGACTGCGCGATCGCGTCGAGCACGAGCATGGTGTGCACACCATCGGCAAAGGTTGGGCACGGGGGCAGGGCGTTCGGGAACGGCGTGCCGGTGCGCTGCTCAACGATCTGCTCAAGGAATGCGCGGTTCTGGAAGATGAACTGGTCAACCTGGCTGAAGCCGACGCCTTCGAAATCCATCGCGGAGCCCCGAGTCACATAGCGGTGCTTCGGCCCCACCAGAATGGCGCGCGGTCCGTTGGTGCCGTACTCGGGCTGCGGATCGTGCATCCAGTACGCGGCGGGCTGTGCCATATCGAAGCCGGCGCGCCCCTCCGGGCCGGCCACTGAGATCTTCAAACCGTTGGCCAGGCCGAATGCCACGCGGGAGGTGGAGATCACCCCGCGGGCGCCGGAAGCGAAATCTGCGGTGAACACCGCGGTGTCCTCGTTCTCCACGGCATCCCGCGGTGCGTTCGCATTGCCGGTGACGCCTCGGCCGCCGGCCACGGTGTCGTTGGAGATCGGCCGCTCAGTCACGGTGGTTGCGAAGGATGCTCCGCCAACCCGCACCACCGGGCCGGCGATCTGCTCCAGCGCATCGATCAGATGCACACCGAGATCGCCCAGCGCACCGGAGCCCTGCGGCCCCTTGTAGCGCCAGGAGATCGGCACCAGCGGATCCGCACCGTAGTCGCACAGGTACTCCGCCGTGATCTGGGCAACCGTGCCGATGCGGCCACCCTGCACGGTGTCGATCAGGGCGGCGATGCCGGGGTTGCGGCGGTAGCAGTAGCCCACCGCGGTCACCAGGTCTGTGGAGGCTTCGAGCGCTGCCATAGCGCGGGCATCCTCGATAGTGTCCGACAGCGGCTTCTCGCAGAGCACGTGTTTGCCGGCCGCAAGAGCGGCTTCGGTGATCGGACGGTGCAGGGCGTTGCCCACCACGATGGAGATCGCGTCGATCTCCGGGTTGTTGATGACGTCCTGCCAGTCGGTGACTGCGTTCTCGAAGCCGTAGCGGCGGGCTGCATCCTCAGCGGCCGGAGCGTAGATGTCTGCCACGGTGTGCAGTCGGATCGGCGGCAGGTCCAGACCGAACACTGTGGAGGCCTGCCGGTAGGCGTTGGCGTGGGTGCGGCCGGCCATGCCGGCGCCGATGACTGCAACGGAGATGGGCTGGTGAGCGTTCATGGGAAGCCTTCGGATGGGGCACAGCGGCGTGCTCTGGATCAAACGACTGTTTAGCGCGCGCTAAATCAGTTGTGTTCAGCGTACGGGGCAGAAGTACGTCTATGCAAGGTCCGAAGTCCTGATGGCTCCGGGAGGAGCGCGGCGCTGTGCGCAGCGGATCAGGTGCTGCGCTCAGCAAGCGCGGGCTGCAGCATCAGATGCTGCGGCTGACCGCCGGTGCTGAGCTCTGCCAGGATGCCGATTGCCGCCTCTGCGAGATCGAGGACCAGCTGATCAACGCTCGTCAGCGCGATGGAGGGGTACGCGGCCAGGGGAGTGTTATCGAACCCCACGATGCCGCGCAGGCCCTCTGCCGCAAGAGTGGTGAGAACAGCGAGTGCCAGCTGGTCGTTATGCGTGGCGATCCCATCCACCCCTGAGGCGACCAGTTTCTCCACCAGCTCTGCCAGCTCAGCCGGGCCCGCATCGACCGGCACATCATGGGTGACCACCGGCTGCCCGTGGCGCTTGGCTTCCGCGACGAATCCGTCAGCGCGCTGCTGCGCAATCGTTTCCGCGCTGGGGCCGAGCGGCGCCACATAGGCCAGGGATGCGGCGCCTCGTCGGCGCAGATGCTCAGCTGCGAGCGCTCCGCCGGCATGGCCGTCGGAATGCACCGCACTCACGGAGGGCTCCGTCACCGGCCGGCCCACGACGCAGATGGGGGAGGTCGCCGCCAGGGGGATCAGGTCCGCTTCGCTGAGGCGCGGGCTGACCAGGATGAGTGCGTCGGCCCGGCCGGCGAGCATGTCCCGTGCCCGATCACGTTCTGCGTCGGTGCCGTCCCCGTGCAGACCGGCCGCAAACACGGTGCGAAGGCCAGCGGCGCGCGCCGCCGTCTGCAGAGCGCTGATGATCATGCCGTACCAGGGATTGATCAGATCGGGGACGAGCACCCCGACGCTCTGCGTTCGCTTTCCAGCCAGCTGCGCCGCAGCGTTATGCGGCCGGTAGCCGAGCCGCTCGATGGCAGCGCGAACCGCCCGCTGCTTGTCCGGCCGAACATGGGGCTCTCCCCGAACCACCAGGGAGACGAGCGCGCGGGATACTCCGGCTTCACGGGCCACATCAGCCTGGGTGGGGCGGCGAGAGGTCATGCCCGTGATTCTACGCAGCAGCGAGCCGCAGCCCCGCTGTCGGAGCTGCGGCTCACCAGGTCAGCTGACTCTGCGTCTCAGTCGATCGCGGGCACCTGCTCCCACTGCCCGGATTCGGCAGAGCGGACCATGGTGTCCACCACGGTGGCCGCGAGCAGGCCATCGCGCGCACAGGGCGCCTCGGTGGTGCCGAGGACCGCGTCGGACAGGAACTGCTTCGCTTCGATCGTTTTCAGATCATCGAAGCTCATTGGGATTCCCGGACCCGGCTGGAAGCGCTCATAGTCGCCGTGTCCAGCACCGCACAGCACCGTGGTGTAGCCATGCTCCAGAAGCCCATCGCCGATCTGCACCTCGAACTCGTTCATGCGGTGGAAGCTCCACCGCGCCGAGCCTTCAGTTCCGAACAGTTCGATGGCGTAGTCGGAGCGGTCGCCGTGAGCAACCCGTGAGGACTCCAGGGTTGCCAGAGCCCCGCCATCGAGGCGAGCCAGGGCGGCTACATAATCCTGGTTCTCCACCGGTCCCATCTCGTCACCGATCTCGTACCCGCCGTGGCCCACACCCATCTTCGTGGGGATCGGACGCTCCGGCACGAAGATGCCGGTCATGGCGGTCACTTCGTTGAAGTGCTGACCGGTCACGTAGGACACGAGGTCAATGCCGTGGGACAGCAGGTCGCCCACCACACCCGCGCCGGCGCGCTCTGTGGAGTACCGCCAGGTCAGCGGTCCCTGTTCGGAGGAGGCGTAGTCAGCGATCAGCCAGTTGCGCACATTGGTGATGCGGCCGAGCCGGCCGGATTCGACCAGTGCCTTCAGATGCTGAACCGCCGGTGCGTGCCGGTAGTTGAAGCCCACCGCTGTGGCGACGCCGGCCTGCGTCGCTGCACGGTAGATCTCCGCGGATTCCGCTTCGGACACGCCCATCGGCTTTTCAATCCAGAACGGCTTGCCAGCCGCGGAGGCCTTGAGCGCGAACTCCTTGTGCAGGAAGTTCGGGGAACAGATCGAGACCACATCAACATCGGGATCAGCCAGGACCTCATCGATGCTGGCAACGGCCTTCTCAAACCCGAACTGGTCGATTGCTGCTCGCTGGTTCTCCTCCAGCGGGTCCGCTGCTGCCACTAGGCGCGGTCTGATGCCCAGCTCGGGGTAGCGGATGGACAGTCGCTGGTAGGCGCTGGTGTGCAGCCGGCCCATCCAGCCCAGGCTGACCACGCCGATTCCCACGTCGTGTGTCATTGTCATGTGCTCCTTTGCGTTCCTGTGGCTGCTCAGCTCAGTTGGAGCCGAGCTCCTTCTCGATGCGCTCACGCATCCGAATATTGATCGCGTCGGCATCCTCTTCCCAGCCGAACACGCACACGGAGATCGGACCGTCATATTCGATCGCCCGCAGGTGCTCAAAGGATGCATCCCAGTCGATGTCCCCGTTGCCGATCTCGTTGTGCTGGTGCACGCGGGCATCAACACCGGGCGGGTTCACGATGTAACGGTTGCCCACGTTCGCCAGATGGTTGAATACATCAGCCATGTGAATGTGGCCCAGGTCCTCGCCGGCGTAGTCGAGCATCGCTGCGATGCCACCGTCGCCCTGGCTGAGATGGAACGTGTGCGGGAAGCAGAACTGGTACGTGCACCAGTCGCGATCCACACCGCGCACAATGTCCACCCCGCGTGCGTTGGTCTCATAGAAGTCATACGGGTGCGGTTCGATGGCGCATTCGAGCCCATACTTCTCGAACACGGGGATGAGCTCTTCCATCGACTTGTAGAACTGCCCCTCGGACTTCATCGGCTGGTTCGGGTCCCCGGACAGCTCCGTGGCGATCAGCGGCACCTCGAGCGCATCAGCGATCTCCAGTGTGCGCTTCCAATTGCGCACCTGGTGCTCACGCACGGTCTCATCGGGGTGGGCCCAGTTGAACACCGGGTTGAGGGACCAGATCTTGACGCCGGTCTCCTGCTGCGCCTTGTTGACCTCATCGATCCAGGCGCGGTTCACCTTGGGGTAGTGATGCCATTCGTGGACATCTGCACGCGGGGACAGCTCGAGGTACTCGAAGCCGAGGTCGGCTGCTTTGCGCAGCTCTCCCGGCACAGACAGATGGGGATGGTACATGGACGGGTCGAGCAGGATCTTCACCATGGATGCTCCTCATCACAGGGGGATGGAAAAGAGGAGCGGGTCCCAGCGCGGACATCACCCCGCGGCGGGACCCGCTCGTTGAGATCAGCAGTGGGCGGATCAGTCGTGGGTGGGGAAGCTCATCGACGCTTCCACGGCCTCATCCTGATGCGGCCAGCGCTCGGTGATCGCCTTCATGCGGGTGTAGAAGCGCACGGCCTCCGGACCATGAGCGTGGTACTCGCCGAACAGCGAGTCCTTCCAGCCACCGAAGGAGTAGTAGCCCACGGGGGTGGGGATCGGAACATTGATGCCGATCATGCCCACCTGGACCTCCTCCTGGTAGCGGCGCGCGTAGTGACCGGACGCGGTGAAGATTGCGGTGCCGTTGCCGAACGGCGAGGAGTTCACCAGGTCCAAGGCCTCATCGAAATTGTTGACCTTGACCACCACCAGCAGCGGGCCGAACACCTCGTCGCAGTAGGCCTTCTGATCCAGCGGCACATCGGTCAGCACGGTGGGGCCCACGAAGAAGCCGTTCTCGTACCCTTCAACCACGCGGCCGCGGCCGTCCACCACCACAGTGGCGCCTGCCTGCTCAGCCTCGGTGGTCCAGTCCTCCACGCGCTGCTTCGCATCGGGGGTGATGACAGGGCCCATGCCGGTCTCCGGGTCAGTGCCCACACCAACCTTGATCTTCTCCGCTTCTGCCTTCACCGCGTCGATGAACGGCTCAGCTGCAGCGCCAACCGCCACGGCGACCGGCACCGCCATGCAGCGCTCGCCGGCGGCACCGAAAGCGCCCGACGCGATCTGCGCGGCAGCGAACTCGATGTTCGCATCCGGCATCACCACAGCGTGGTTGTTCGCCCCGCCCAGAGCCTGCACACGCTTGCCGTGTGCGGAGGCCAGGTCATGAACATGCTTGGCGATCGGTGTGGAGCCCACGAAGGACACAGCGGAGATATCCTCATGGGTGCACAGAGCGTCCACGGTCTCCTTGCCGCCGTGCACCACCTGGAACACGCCGTCCGGAAGACCAGCCTCCTGGTACAGACGGGCGAAGAAGTTCGACGCGCTCGGGTCGCGCTCGGACGGCTTCAGGATGAAGGCATTGCCCGTTGCGATAGCAATCGGGTGCATCCAGAACGGAACCATTGCCGGGAAGTTGAACGGGGTGATGCCCGCCACCACGCCGAGCGGCTGGCGGATCGTGTGGATGTCCACGCCGCTGGAGACGTTGTTGGAGAAGTCGCCGCGGGTCTCCTGCGTGATGGAGGTGGCGAACTCGAGGGTCTCCAGGCCGCGGGCGATCTCGCCCTTGGCGTCATCCACGGTCTTGCCGTGCTCGCGGGAGATGATCTCAGCGATCTCATCGGTGTGCTTGATGACCAGGTCCCGCATTGCGTACAGCAGCTTGGTGCGGCGGGCGAGGGACACCTTCGCCCACTCCTTCTGAGCCTTCACAGCAACCTCAACAGCCTGGTTGACAGTCTCGGCGTTGCCGAGGGCCAGGGTGCCGATCTCCTCACCGGTGGCGGGGTTGATGATCGGCTGGGTATCGGTTGTGTTCGCGGCGGTCTCAGCCCCGTTGATCACATGCTTGACAGTTGCAGTCATGATGGTGCTCCTTTGCAGCTCACAGGTAGTGGCGCTGTTTCCTTGACTTCTCGGTGTAGGTCTCGAATGCCTGCTGGGTGGTCTCCAGCTCGGACACCTGGCTGACAGGCACATCCCACCAGCCGATGCCCGGAGGGTTCGGACCGTACAGGTCTGTGTTGACAACGATCGCGTTCAGCGACTCCATCGCCTCCGCTCGCCGGTACGCCTCCCGGAAGTCAGCCGTGCTGCTGACCTCCTGCACCTCGATGCCGTAGCTGGCCAGGTTCTGGGCGATGTCCATCGGCAGCAGGCCGCCGTCCAGCTGTCCGGTCTCGTCACTGCGCATGCGGTACTTGGTGCCGAAGCGCTGCGAACCATGGGATTCAGAGAGCGAGCCGATCGAGGACCAGCCGTGGTTCTGGAGGATCACCAGGATGACCTTGCAGTGCTCCTGAACCATCGTGGCGATCTCCTGCGGCGCCATCTGGTAGGTGCCGTCTCCCACGATCGCCACCACCTCGGATTCGGGCCGAGCGAGCTTGCAGCCGAAGGCCGCCGGGATCTCGTAGCCCATGCACGAATAGCCGTACTCCAGGTGGTACTGGACCGGGGTGCGAGCCTTCCAGAGCGCCTGGAGGTCTCCCGGCATGGATCCCGCCGCATTGATGACGATGTCCTCATCGCCCATCAGGTCATTCAGCGCGCCGAAGATTTCGGTCTGCGCTGGCAGGTCCTGATCCGGGTGCTCCGCGTAGCAGGGCTCCGTGAGCTTCTCCCACTCATCCCACAGCTGCGCGGCGCGCTCACGATAGGTCTCAGCGGTGCTGGCGCCGCCCGTGAGCTCATCCCACTCCTCGGTGAGGATCTCCAGCGCGGTGCGGGCGTCGGCCACCACCATGTCAGCCGCGTGCTTCGCCGCATCGAACGCCTTCACGTTGATGTTGACGAACCGCAGATCCTCGTTCTGGAAAACCACCCGGGAAGCCGTGGTGAAGTCGGTGTAGCGGGTGCCCACGCCGATCACCACATCAGCCTCAGCCGCGAGAGTGTTCGCGGCATTGTTGCCGGTTGCGCCTACACCGCCGATGGACAGCGGATGCTCGAAAGAGATTGCTCCCTTGCCGGCCTGGGTGTCCAGCACTGGAATGCCGGACTTCTCCGCGAACGCGGTCAGAGCGGCTGAAGCCTCCGAGTAGATGACGCCGCCACCCGCGATGATGACCGGACGCTGAGCGGAGGCGATCGTAGCTGCCGCCCGCTCCAGAGCAGCCCGCTCCGGCACCGGCCGCGCCACGTACCAGGTGCGCTCGCGGAAGAACTCGACCGGGAAGTCATACGCTTCTGCCTGCACATCCTGCGGCAGGCACACGGTGACCGCACCGGTCTCTGCCGGATCGGTCAGCACGCGCATTGCCGCGAGCATGGAGCTCATGACCTGCTCGGGCCGGTTGATCCGGTCGAAGAACCGGGAGACGGGGCGGAAGGCGTCGTTGACGGACAGGTCGTAGCCGCGCTCGTCCTCCAGCTGCTGTAGGACCGGGTCCACACGGCGGGTGGAGAAGATGTCCGAGGGGAACAGCAGCACCGGGATGCGGTCGATCGTGGCAAGCGCCGCGCCGGTCACCATGTTCGTGGAGCCCGGGCCGATCGATGCGGTCACAGCCTGCGCCTGCAGGCGGTTCTTGGTGCGGGCGTACGCCACAGCGGCGTGCACCATGTTCTGCTCATTGCGGCCCTGGTAGTACACCAACGGCTGCTCGCCGTCCGCGGGCTCGAGCTGGTTCTGCAGGATCGCCTGCCCCAGGCCGGCCACGTTGCCGTGACCGAAGATGCCATGGATAGCGGGGATCAGCCGCTGGCGCTGGCCGTCCCGCTCCGAGTACTGCACGGAGAGGAAGCGGACGATCGCCTGAGCGACTGTCAGGCGCACGGTGGTGGAAGCCATCGGGTGTCCTTTCTGGCTGAACGGTCTCGAAGGGATCGTCTCAGTCGATCACGGAGCGGGGATCAGGATGTCCCGAACCAGCGTGTCAAGGTCCTCGTCAGCAGCGTAGAACTGGCGGAGGGTCTTGCGGGTGGCGCCGAAGTCATCGAACTCCTCCACGCTCATCCCATCCACCTCGTAGGCGCGGTTGAACTCCGAGAGGGTGCGCAGCACGGACATGATGCGCTCATCCACCGGGTTGTCGATGCGGCTGACCGCCTCGATGTCTGAGTTCGCAAACTGCTGCTGGAACTTGAACGGCGGGGAGACGACAAGGTCGCCGCCGATCAGCTCGGACCACTGCATATGGTTGCGGAACGCTGCGGACAGCAGGCGCGAGCGCAGCCCGCGCTCCTTCATGATCGCGTACGCGTGCTTCATAGCCGCCACGCCCGCCCATTCGAGGACGCCCGGGTCCAGCACGATGTCATTGGCCTTGACCCAGTCCTTAAGCCAGTCATCCAGGCGGCCGCCCATGAGCGTGACCACCGGATGCATGCCCTCAATGGACTTGCCTTCGGCTTCGCGGCGCTTGAGACCGCGTTCGATGGCCTCAGCGGCAGCGATCACCTGCGGCACCGTGAAGGACACGGTCACGTTCATGACCACGCCCTGGTAGGTGGCTTCCTCGATCGCTTCGATGCCCACCTTGGTAGCCGGCACCTTCACGATGATGTTGTCTGCCAGCTCATTGAACTCCACTGCCTGGACAACCAGAGCCTCAGCGCTGCGGGACAGGCGCGGGTCCGTCTGCACGGAGAGGCGGCCGTTGCGGCCCTTGGACTCCTTGAACGCCGGCTCCAGGAGCTTCGCGGCCTCCACGGACATCTCCTTGACGATCTCCCAGCCGATCTGGGACTCGCTCCAGGCGGGGTGTGCGTCGGCGATCTCGCGGATGCGGGGGCCCCACTTGGCGATGTTCTTCTTGATGCCGGTGTAGGCGATCACGGGGTTGCAGGTGGCGCCTACGCCGCCCAACGAAATGGACGTGCTCAGCTCTTCGGGGTCGGCTGAGTCATTCCACAGAGCGGTGGGGAAGTTCTGGGTCATGGTGGTGAGCGGACCGCCGTTGGACGCGTTCATGTTCTGCTCCTTCGAGAGTGGCACAGGGACCGGTTACAGCGCCATCATCCTCAACAGCTCTTAACATTGTCAAGCAAATGTAAGGACGTAGCGCTTGCTGTAGATCCAGTATCGCACTAACATCGAGACACCGGCGGGACGAATGTCCATACAAATGCCGGCGAGGTCGGTAAGCTAGCCGCACAGACCACATCTGAAGGAGAGCAGAACGGTGCCCCATCACAACACAGCCCCTGTTGACGTTCTCACCATCGGCCGCAGCGGAGTCGATATCTATCCGCTGCAGATCGGGCGAAGCCTCGAAGACGTGACCAGCTTCGGCAAGTTCCTCGGCGGCAGCCCCACCAACGTGGCAGTCGCCGCTGCCCGCCACGGGCACAGCGCCGCCGCCATCACCGCAGTCGGCGATGACTCATTCGGTCGCTTCGTGCGCAAGGAGATGCGCACCCTCGGCGTCAGCGACGACTTCGTGCAGGTGGACTCCACGCTTGCCACCCCGGTGACCTTCTGCGAGATCTTCCCGCCGGATGACTTCCCTCTCTACTTCTACCGCGAGCCTGCCGCCCCGGACCTCCAGCTCGACGCCGAGCAGCTCGACCTTGATGCAGTCCGCGCGGCGCGCGTGTTCTGGATCTCCGGCACCGGCCTCAGCGAAGACCCGAGCCGCAGCACCCACTACCGGGCCCTCGCCGCCCGCAGCGCTGCCGGCAGCGGCGGCCACACCGTGTTCGACCTGGACTACCGGCCCATGTTCTGGGCCTCCATGGCTGAAGCCCGCACCTACTTCCAGCTTGCGCTCGGCTACTGCACGGTGGCCGTGGGCAACCGTGAGGAGTGCGAGGTGGCGGTGGATGAAACCGATCCGCACCGCGCGGCCGATGCTCTGCTTGATCTCGGGGTTGAGCTTGCCATTGTTAAGCAGGGCCCGAAGGGCGTGCTCGGCAAAACCAAGCATGAAACCGTGGAGGTGCCGCCGAATGTGATCGATGTGGTCAACGGCCTGGGCGCCGGCGACTCCTTCGGCGGTTCGCTCTGCGACGGGCTGCTGCGCCAGCTCAGCGTGGAGGAGATCCTGACCCGTTCCAATGCTGCCGGGGCGATCGTCTCCACCCGCCTGGAGTGCTCCACAGCCATGCCCACCCCGGAGGAGATCGACACGATGATCGCCGGCGGGGATGTCAACGACGGCAAGGACGCCCAGCAGATGCTCGCTGAGGTTCGCCGTAAGGTGGGACTGGACGCATGAGCCCGACGTTCTGCACTGACTACACGGACCTGTCCGAGGTGCGCGTCACCGATCCGGGCCGGATCGGACGCCTGGCGAAGCGGAGGGCGCGTCGAACAGTGGCGGATGCGAACGGCAAGATGCTGATCGTGGCCGCTGACCATCCCGCCCGCGGCGCGCTCGGCGCCGGCGGCGACCCTCACGCGATGAACAGCCGGGTGGAGCTTCTGGACCGCCTCCGGGAGGCCCTGAGCAACCCCGCTGTGGATGGGGTGCTTGGCACACCGGACGTGATCGAGGATCTCCTTTTGATGGGAGCGCTCGAGAACAAGATCGTGTTCGCGTCCATGAACCGGGGTGGCCTGCAGGGCGGCGCGTGGGAGATCGAAGATCGCATGACCGCGTACGACGCGGCCTCCATCAGCGAGTTCGGCTTCGACGGCGGGAAGATGCTCACCCGGATTGATCTGGACGATGAGCGGACCTCCACCACCCTGCAGATCTGCGCGGACGCCGTCAGCGATCTGGCTTCCCGTGAGCTGATCGCCATGGTGGAGCCGTTCATGTCCTCCCGTCGCGGGCAGCAGATCGTGAATGATCTCAGCCCCGACGCAGTCATCAAATCCATGCATATCGCCCAGGGGATCGGCAACACCTCCGCTTACACCTGGCTGAAGCTGCCGGCTGTGGATGAGATGGAGCGCGTCATGGAGGCCACCACTCTGCCGTCGCTGATCCTGGGCGGAGACCCCGTGGGGAAGGATCGCGACACGGTGTTCGCCTCCTGGCAGCGTGCGCTGGCGATTGGGCACGTGCGCGGGCTCGTGGTGGGCCGCTCCCTCCTGTACCCCCCGGATGGCGATGTTGCCGGTGCGGTTGCTACTGCCGCTGAGATGATGAACCGCTGACACTGATGAATGGAGACCGCTGCCATGACTGATGCACAGAACCTTGTGATCCGCCGCAATGAGACCCGGCAGGGACAGTTCGAAACCGTGATCGATCCGCGCCAGCGCAACGACTGGCACCACACCGGGCTGCACGTGCTCGAGCTGAGCGCCGGGGGCAGCGAAGAGTTCGCTGCTGATGGCGTTGAAGTGATGGTGGTTCCGCTGAACGGCTCATTCACCGTGGCTATTGAGGGCGAGCAGTATGATCTGCGCGGTCGCCGCGACGTGTTCGAAGGCGCAGCCGACGTGCTCTACGCACCGATCGGCAGCCGTCTGGTGATCACCAGCGCTGAAGGCGGCCGCGTCGCGCTGGCCACCGCCCCCGTGAGCGAGTCCGATTCTGCTCAGCACCCGGTGGCTGTGATCCGCAAGGAGAACATCCCCCTGGAAGTGCGCGGCGCCGGACACATGACCCGCCAAGTGCGGAACTTCGGCGCGGTGGGCAGCTTCGACGCGATGGACAAGCTGATCGTGGTGGAGGTTGTGACCCCGGGCGGCAACTGGTCAAGCTACCCCGCGCACAAACACGATGAAGAGACTGAAACGGAGAGCGAGCTCGAGGAGATCTACTACTTCGAGATCCAGGACTCACCCACCGGCGCTCCCGGCTTCGGACTTCACCACACCACGAGCGCACGCGAGGACGAGCCGCTCACCATTGGCGAGCAGGTGTACACCGGTGACACCGTGCTGGTGCCACATGGCTGGCACGGCCCCTGCGCAGCCGCACCCGGCTACGACATGTTCTACCTCAATGTGATGGCGGGCCCGGGGGAGCGCGCGTGGAACATCACCGACCACCCTGACCAGGCATGGCTGCGTGACACCTGGAAGGACCTCGAGGTGGATCCCCGCCTCGCTCAGTGAGCTGAAATCAGCGAAATAAAGGAGACCGCAATGTCAGCTGAAGGACGCAGTGACGTACGGGTGGGTGTGATCGGCGTTGGCGTGATGGGCCACGACCACGTCACCCGCATCACCGAACGGATCAAAGGAGCTCGCGTCTCCGCGGTGTACGACTACATGGCAGCGACCGCACAGACAGTAGCCGCCGAAGCGGGGGCTGAGGTGTTCGAGTCCTGGGAAGAGCTGATCAGCTCCGATCAGGTGGATGCGGTGCTCATCGCGAGCCCCGGCAGCTTCCACGCCGAACAGACCATCGCTGCGATTCGCGCCGGCAAGCCGGTTCTGTGCGAGAAGCCGCTGGCGATGAATCCAGAGGACGCCTACACAGTGGTGCAGGCGGAGAAGGAAGCGGGCGTGCCGTACGTGTCCCTCGGCTTCATGCGCCGATTCGACCGCGAGTACGCCGAACTGCGGGACGTGATCAAGAGCGGGGAGCTGGGCGAGGTGCTCATCCTCAACATGAAGCACCGCAACGCCGCTCCGCACCCCAGCTTCACCGATTCGATGATGGTGTACGACTCGGCCGTGCATGAAGTGGATGCTCTGCACTACTTCCTGGATGAGCAGGTGGTGGAGGTGCAGAGCATCAAACCGCGCTCTACCCGCAACGCGCCCGAGGGCCTGCATGATCCGATGATCTTCCTGTTCCGCATGGAGTCCGGCATTGTCGTCACCGACGAGCTGTATGTGACCACCAAGGGCGGCTACGAGGTGCGCACTGAGGCGGTGGGCAGCGAGGGGACCTCCACGATCGGCATGGAGATCGGTCGAGTCACCACTCAGAAGCATGACGGCTCCTGGGGCGGCAGTGTGCACGCCGATTTCCGCCCCCGCTTCCTGGACGCATACGACGCGGAAGTGCGCGAATGGATCGCTGCCATCAAGAACGGCACCAATGTTGCTGAACGCTCCGCCACCGCATGGGACGGCTACCTGACCGCCGCGACGTGCGCTGCCGCAGAGCAGGCGCTGAACGCCGACGGGTTCGTGCCGGTCAGCATTCTGCCGCGCCCGTGAACACGCCCTGCAGCGGCGCCTGACGACCAGGCTGAGGCTTGGCATGCTGCGGCGGTGAGACCGTGCGGTTTCACCGCCGCCGTTTGTCATGTGCGCAGGGAGTACATTGGAGACATGCTGCCGGGTGCTGTCCTGGCATGACCAAGGAAACGAGAGAGAATGACAGCTGCACCCTCCGGACCGGTTGAACTGCCGGTGGCCCTGGACAAGGATTCTGCCACTCCGCTGTATATGCAGCTCGCTACGGCCATCCAGGGTGCGATCGACCGCGGTGAACTGCCGCCGGGCACGCGGATCGAGAACGAGATCTCGCTGTCTCGCCGGCTCGGCGTTGCCCGACCCACGGTTCGTCAGGGTATCCAGGAGCTGGTGGACAAAGGACTGCTGGTGCGCAAGCGGGGCGTGGGCACCCAGGTGGTGGAGAGCCATGTGAACCGGGCTATGGCGCTCACCTCGCTGTTCGATGATCTTCGTGAAGCGGGCAAGAACCCCACCACGGATGTTCTTGAATACCGGATTGCGCCCGCGGATCAGGAGATGGCCTCGCGCCTGCTGCTCGAGGAGGGGGCGCAGGTGCTCGAGCTGACGCGCCTACGGCGCATCGACGGCCGCCCCCTGGCGCTGATGCGCAATGTGCTTCCGCTGGCGTACGCGCCGTCCCACGCCGAACTGTCACGGACCGGACTGTATGAGGCGATGCGCGCGCTGGGGGCGAAGACCGCTGTTGCGCATGAACGCATCGGTGCGGTGGCCGCGTCGGCAGAGGATGCGGCACGGCTGGAGGAAACTGAGGGCGCCCCGCTGCTGTTCATGGAGCGCAAGAGCTTCATGGACAGCGGCGTCGCCATGGAGTACGGCTATCACCTGTACCGGCCGAGCCTCTACGCGTTCGAAGTGACGTTGGTGGACAAGTAAGCATTCCCTGCTGAGCGTGCCGCGTAGGCTGAGGGCATGGGACGCGTAACGCAGAGCCGACGCATGATGACGGTGCGGCTCCGGGAAGGCAGCCTCTACCACTCGGAGAAGCCAGACACGGTGGCGGTGGAAGAGCCGCTGGACATCCGGCTGAATGGGGAGAAGCTGTCCCTCACCATGCGCACGCCCGGCCATGATGTGGAGCTCATCCACGGGTTCCTTCACGCCGAGGGGTACATCGAATCGCGTGAGGATGTTCTGGAAGCACGCTACTGCGGCGGCGCGGTGGTCAGCGGGGAGGACGGCTATGCCGAGAACACGTATAACGTCATGGACTTCACCACTCGGCCGGGCCTTGGAGCACCTGCCGGGCGCCATGAGCATCCCGAAGTGGACAGCCGCGGTGTGAGCATCGGCGGGGTGGGCGGCGTGGCCGTGCCCGACGCGCTCCGCGTGCCGATCGTGCCGAAGAACTTCATCACCTCCAGTGCCTGCGGAGTTTGCGGCGCCACCTCCATCGATGACGTCATGCACAAGTCCCGGTACCAGATCACCGATGACTTCACGGTGCGGCCAACCGACCTGCTGCGGGCGCAGCGTGAACTGAGCGATGGCCAAACCGTGTTCGGAAAGACCGGCGGCGTGCACGCTGCTGCGCTGATCGCTCCGGACGGTGAGCGCGTGGTGATCCGTGAAGACGTGGGCCGCCACAACGCAGTGGACAAAGTGATCGGCTGGTCCCTGCTTGAAGGGCACATGCCCGTGCGGGACCGGATCCTGCTGGTGAGCTCGCGGGCGTCCTTCGAAATCGTGCAGAAGGCAGCCATGGCCGGGATTTCGTTCGTGGCGTGCGTGTCCGCGCCGTCAAGCCTTGCGATCGAAACCGCGGAGCGGCTCGGGATGACCCTGGCCGGATTCGTACGCGCAGGGCGCGACGATGAAAACGGCCGGTTCAACGTGTACACCGGGCAGCAGCGGATTGACCTCGCCGGATCGTTGAGCTGACGGCGGTTGGGCACCGCAAGAGTGACCCCGGGTGTCGTGCTCCTCAGCTCTCGAGCCAGGGGAGCGGGTCATCGAACAGCGGTTTGAGTGAGTAGATCGATGATCCGATGAGCGGGGCGTTGTCGATCTCTGCGGCTTGTGCGATTGTGATCTGCCGAGCTTCGGCGGCAAGCGAGTGTTCGGCCACCGTTGCCGCCACACGCTCGTGGATCTGCGGGAAGAGCCGGCCGAAGTATCCAGAGAGCACCACGGTTGGAACATCGAGCAGGGTGAGGGTGCTGGCGAGTCCGATGCCGAGCCAGTAAGCCAAGTCATCAAGAACCTCTGGATTGATCAGCTCGGGGATTTCGTCGATTGCTGCGTCGTCAGAGATGTTGGCGCGTTTGCGGAGCACCCAAGCCGACGCGTACGACTCCAAGCACCCGGATCTGCCGCATCGGCACGGCGGCCCGTTCGGGTCTACCACCACGTGGCCGATCTCTCCGGCCCACCCCTGGGAGCCATGGAGGATGTCACCATTGATCACGAGTGTTCCGCCGATACCGGTTTCGCCGTGGACCACTACGAATGACTCGCCAGGACGCCGGGTCATTTCTGTGCGGGCAACCAGTCGCGCATCATTCCCGCAGAGCGGAATCGGCAGTGACTGGTGCCGTGTGTGCCCGGCGGGTCCGCGTGAGCCGGAGGCGTGCGGGGCGGTCGTGTTCTCAGCGTTGAGGTGAGCGGTGAGCTGGTTGTGGAGCAACTGGGAGAAAGGCACGTCAGTCCAGCCCAGGTTCGGCGCGGATGTCACTGTTCGGCGATCATGCGAGATGCGGCCGGGGATAGCAGCGGTGATCCCCGCGATGCGCGTAGCTGGCCGCAGTGCATGGATCAGAGGTATCAGCAGTTCTGCGGCGGAAGCCGCAGCGGCCTCGGGTGCGTTCGTGAAGTCCCCGCGGGTGTGGGAGCTGGCGCTGGTGGAGCCGTCGAGCTGGCGCAGCATCACGGCTACGTGGTCCGCGCTGACTTCGATGCCGATGCCGATCGCCCCATCCCGTGATGCGCGTAGCGGAGTCATCGGCCGTCCCGTTCCGCCGAGGCGCTCCGGTGCCCCTTCTGCGACCAGTCCGCCGGTCACCAGCTGATCCACCAGGTTGGACACAGTGGGCTTAGCGAGCCCGGTGTGTGCAGCGATGTCCGCTCGTGAGAGTGGGCCTTCGGCATGCGCAATGTGCCGCAACACTCGGCTGAGGTTGTGACTGCGGATGTTGAGCGGCTGCATCTCCGCTCCTCTCTTTCAGGTCGGGACGGACGTCCTTGACATCAGTAAGTTAGTAACGGAAACTAACTAATGCTAGCTCGTCTACGAAAGGTATCTCCCATGTCGGCTCTGCCCCCTACTCTCGATGACAAGTTCTGCTTCGGACTGTGGACTACCGGCTGGCAGGCGCAGGACCAGTTCGGTCGTGCTACCCGCCCCGCGCTCCCGCTCACCGAACACATCAAACGCCTCGCCGATATGGGCGCGTGGGGCTTCACGTTCCATGACAATGACGTATTCGCCTTTGACGCGCCTGAGGATGAGCGTCGCGCTGTGATCGACCAGATCAAGAAGGCCGCTGAAGAGACCGGCATGACCGTTGAGATGGTCACTACGGACACATTTGCTCACCCGATCTTTAAGGACGGCGCATTCACCTCCAATGACCGCGGCGTGCGCCGCTACGGTCTGCGTAAGGTGCTGAAGAACGTGGATCTTGCGGCGGAGCTGGGCGCCCAGACCTTCGTGATGTGGGGCGGCCGCGAAGGCTCCGAGTACGACTCCTCCAAGGACCTCGGCGCTGCGCTTGACCGCTACGCCGAAGGCATCGACACCGTGGCCGCCTATATCAAGTCCAAAGGCTATGACATGCGTATCGGCCTTGAGCCGAAGCCGAACGAGCCTCGCGGTGACATCTTCCTGCCCACGGTTGGTCACGCCCTCGCCTTCATTGAGAAGCTTGAGAACGGTGACATCGTGGGCGTGAACCCGGAGACTGGACACGAGCAGATGGCAGGCCTCAACTACACTCACGGCCTTGCCCAGGCGATGTGGGCGGACAAGCTCTTTCACATTGACCTCAACGGACAGCACGGCCCGATGTATGACCAGGACCTTGTGTTTGGTCACGGTGACCTGATCAGTGCATTCTTCACCGTTGATCTGCTGGAGAACGGGCTGCCGGGCAAGCCTGGGGCCTACGAGGGCGCTCGTCACTTCGACTTCAAGCCGTCCCGTACCGAGTACACCGAGGGCCAGTATGACTCGGCCGCCGCGAACATGGAGATGTACCTGATGCTCAAGGAGCGCGCGATCGCGTTCCGTCAGGACCCCGAGGTTCAGGAAGCCCTGAAGTACTCAGGCGTTCTGGACCTCGGTGAGCCCACCATGGCTGACGGCGAAACGGTTGACGACCTCCTCAAAGACACCTCTGCTTACGAGGAGTTCGACGTGGAGAAGGCAAGCGAGCGCAACTACGGCTTCGTGCGGCTGCACCAGCTGGCGATGCGTCACCTGCTCGGCGTCGGAGCCTGACATGGCGTTCGTTCTCGGGATCGACTCCTCCACGCAGTCCACTAAGGCTCTGCTCATCGAGGCTGACTCCGGTCAGGTAGTGGAAGAACGCAGAGCGGCTCACCCGGATGTCACCGAGGTGGATCCCCGCATCTGGCTCGAAGCACTCGAGGAAGCGGCAGGCCCGCTGCTTCCGCGGGCAGAAGCAGTGGCCGTGGGCGGACAGCAGCACGGGATGGTGGCACTCGATTCCGCGGGTGTTCCCGTGAGGGATGCGCTTCTGTGGAATGACAGCCGCAGCGCAACCGCTGCCCAGGACCTCGTCGAGGAGCTGGGCGGTCCCGCCGCTGCGGCGGAAGCCACCGGTTCCGTCCACGTTGCGTCTATCACCAGCACCAAACTGCGGTGGATGCGAGACAGCGAGCCCGAGAACGCCCGCCGCACCCACCGGGTGCTGCTGCCACACGACTGGATCAATCACTATTTGGATGTGGACGGCGGGTTCTTCACTGACCGTGGTGATGCCTCCGGCACCGGCTACTTCTCGCCACGCAGCAACGCGTGGTGCGATGAGCTGAAGATCCAGGCACTTGGGCATGACTTCGAAACTCCGGTGATCGCGCCCGCACCGAACGCGGCGATGGGGGAGACCGCCTCAGGCGCGGTCATCGCACCTGGCACCGGAGACAATATGGCCGCCGCGCTGGGACTAGGCCTGGGCAAAGGAGACGTCTCCCTTTCCGTTGGCACTTCCGGGGTAGCCGCGATGGTCTCCGAACAGGTCCCCTGTGACCCGACAGGCTCCGTCAATGGCTTTGCCGACGCGACCGGCCGTTGGCTGCCACTGGCGTGCACGCTCAACGCCTCTCGCATCCTCGACTTCGGATGCACCATTCTGGGCGTGGACTACGACGAGCTCAGCGCAATGGCGCTGCGCTCGGAACCCGGTGCTCGCGGCGCAGTATTCATTCCATACCTGGATGGTGAACGCACCCCGAACCGGCCGAACGCCACCGGCAGCTTCCATGGCCTCACTCGCAAGGTAGGGCGCGATGACATGGCACGCGCGGTGGTGGAGGGTCTGCTGTGCTCTCTGGCCGACGCAGTCTCCTTCATCGAGGAGGCGTCAGGTCGAACCGCTGAGCGGCTGCTGCTGATCGGCGGCGGCGCGAAGTCTCCCGCAGTGCGCGAGCTTGCGCCGCAGGTGCTCGGTGCGCCGGTGGATGTGCCTGCTGCCGCGGAATACGTGGCAATCGGCGCCGCGAAACAGGCGGCTTGGGCACTGTCCGGTCAGGCTGATCCGCCGGCATGGCCGGCCCCCAAGGCAGACCAATTCACCGGGGACCATACCCCGGAGGTCCTCGAGCAGTACCGAACCTACAGGGACTCATCTGCCCGCTAGGTCCGGTTACAGCCACCACCCCATTCCCTCTCAGAGGTACCCGCTTCGGCGGGAGGAGAATTCAATGACGAATCACATCAAACGCCGTGCACTGCTCAGCATGCCGGTGCTCGCCGCCCTCACCCTCACAGGGTGCGTAGCCACACGCCCCACCAGCGCCACAAAGATCGATCCAGCGAACGCCGTGGTGGGCGTCTCAATGCCTACGAAATCCCTTGAACGGTGGAACCGCGACGGCGCCAATCTCAACAAGCTGCTGAAAGACGCCGGCTACGGCACGTCCCTGCAGTACGCGGACAACAAGCCGGACATGCAGTTCAGCCAGATTCAGAACATGGTCAATGACGGTGTTGACGTGCTCGTGGTCGCACCGATCGACGGCACTATGCTCGCCCCAGCCATCGAATCCGCGAAGAACAAGGGAATTCCGGTGCTCTCGTATGACCGGCTGATCGAGGGCACCGACGGAGTGGAGTACTACGTCAGCTTCGACAACCGCACGGTGGGGACATTCCAGGGAACGTTCCTGGTGGAGAAGCTGCAGCCGAACCCATCTGCCCCGAAGAACGTGGAGTTGTTCGGCGGTTCCCCGGATGACCCGAACGCCGCTCAGTTCTTCGGCGGTGCCTGGGACGTCATCGCTGAGCACTTCGCCTCCGGCGCATTCACGTCGCCTAGCGGCAAGGTGCCCAAGGATGAAGACGGCTGGAAGCAGATCGGCATCCTCGGCTGGGACAGCGCCAAAGCACAATCGGAGATGCAGACTCGTCTGAACTCCTTCTACGCGGACGGAACCCAGCTCGACGCAGTCCTCTCCCCGAATGACTCCCTCGCCCTTGGGATCGAGCAGGCACTGGATGCACGCGGCTACAAGCCGGGCCAGAACTGGCCGCTCGTCACCGGTCAGGATGCCGACAAAGCGAACGTACTGAACATGTTGAAGGACAAGCAGTCCATGACGGTGTTCAAGGACACCCGCAAGCTGGGCGAACAGGCCTTCACCATGGTGGACCAGATCATCAAGGGTGAGAACGTCTCGATCACCGAAGGCAAGGAGTACGACAACGGGAAGAAGCAGGTGCCCACGTTCCTCCTTGAACCGAAGGTAGTCACCAAGGACACGGTGTCGGCCGACCTTGTGGACACCGGGTTCTATTCCACGGACGATCTGGGGCTCTGAACCATGATGTCAGCACGAAAAGATCACCACTCCGAAAACGCCCCGGTCATCCTTGAGATGAAAGGGATCCGAAAAACATTCGGTCCCGTTGTAGCGCTCGATCGAGTAGATCTGAAGGTGGCGCGTGGAACTGTCCATGCACTCTGCGGTGAGAACGGCGCAGGCAAGTCAACCCTCATGAAAGTGCTTTCCGGGGTGTACCCAGCAGGCACCTACGAGGGGCAGATCATCCTTGACAGCAAAGAAGCCCAGTTCAAATCGATCCGGGACTCCGAAGCTGAAGGCATCGCGATCATTCACCAGGAGCTCGCGCTCGCCCCGAACCTGTCGATCCTGGAGAACATCTACCTGGGCCGCCCAATCCGCGCAGGACTCGGAATCGACTGGAAGCCGATGCGTGATGAAGCAACCCGACTGCTCGCCAAAGTAGGCCTCCAAGAGAACATCGACACGCTCGTTGGCGAGCTCGGCGTGGGCAAGCAGCAGCTCGTGGAGATCGCTCGTGCACTCTCGAAGCGAGTGCGCATCCTGATCCTGGATGAACCCACAGCAGCGCTCAATGATGACGACTCCGAACAGCTGCTTGAACTGGTCCGCCAGCTCCGTGCTGAGGGAGTGGCCTGCGTGATCATCTCGCACAAGCTCAACGAGGTTGCGGAGATCTCTGACTCCGTCACCATCATCCGCGACGGACTCACGGTTGAGACCTTCCACGTGGAGGACGGTCAATCCGTGGATGAGGAGCGGATCATCCGTGGCATGGTGGGACGAAGCCTCGATAACCGTTATCCCGACCACACTCCCACGATCGGTGACGAGCTGCTGCGCGTCGACAACTGGACCGTGCTCCATCCGAGCATTCCAGAGCGCGTTATCAGTGATGACATCTCGATCACGGTGCATGCGGGTGAGATCGTGGGCATTGCGGGCCTGATGGGTGCTGGTCGCACCGAATTCGCCATGAGCGTGTTCGGCCGCAGCTACGGCAGCTACCAGTCCGGAAGCGTGGTCAAGCGCGGGCAGGCAGTGGACACCTCCACGGTGCGTCGAGCGATCGACGCCGGACTGGCGTACGTGTCCGAAGATCGCAAGGAGCTCGGGCTGAACCTCATCCAGTCCATCAAAACCAATATCTCCAGCGCGGCGCTCGGCAAACTGACCCAGCACGGCATGGTGGATGAGCACCGTGAAGCGATCATCGCCCAGGACTACCGCAAGAGCGTGCACATCAAAACATCCAGCATCGATGAATCCGTGGCGAACCTGTCCGGCGGCAATCAGCAGAAAGTGTCCCTTGCAAAGTGGCTGTTCACAGACCCGGACGTGCTGATCTTGGACGAGCCGACACGCGGGATCGATGTGGGCGCCAAGTTTGAGATCTACCAGCTGATCAACGAGTTCGCAGACAGCGGCAAGGGCGTGATCGTGATCTCCTCTGAGATGCCCGAGCTGCTCGGCATCTGCGACCGCATTTACGCGCTCAATCAGGGAAGCATCACCGGTGAGCTCGCGAAACCCGACTTCAGCCAAGAAGCGCTTATGCGCCTCATGACCACAGAGAAAGCAGGTGCTGCAGCATGAGTGCAGACACTGTGACCACGAAAAAGGCGTGGTACCGCTCCTTCAATCTCCGCCAGTCCGGTCTGCTGCTGGCACTGCTCGGCATCATCGTGCTGTTCCAGATACTGACCGGCGGGCGACTGCTCGTTCCGGACAACGTGGCGTCCCTGATCCAGCAGAACGCGTACGTGATGATCCTCGCGATCGGCATGATGCTCGTCATCATCGCCGGGCACATCGACCTTTCCGTGGGATCCACCGTGGCGATGGTAGGTGGCATCTTCGGAGTGCTGACCGCGTCGTGGGGCGTGCATTGGGTGCTCTCCATCATCCTGTGCCTGCTGGTGGGACTGGTTGTGGGTGCCTGGCAGGGCTTCTGGGTAGCGTATGTGGGCATTCCCGCGTTCATCGTGACCCTGGCAGGAATGCTGATCTTCCGCGGGTTCGCGCAGCTGCTCGTAGGCCAGACGATTTCCGGCTTTGACAACGGCTTCATCCAGATCGGCAACGGTTCGCTGCCGAATGTTCTCGGGTTCACCAACACCCCGGCAATCGGCTATCTCGAAGGTGTCACGCTGCTGCTGGGTGTGCTGGCGATTGTGAGCCTTGTGGTGTCCTCACTGCGCAGCCGCAAGAGCCGCGCCTCGCACGGATTGGATGTGGAGCCGAACGGCCTGTTCTGGGGGCGTGTTGTGTTTTCCGCACTGATCATCGCCTTCTTCACCTACCTGCTGGCGAACTCCACGGGCGGCTTCCCGATCGTTCTGGGCGTGGTTGGAGTGCTGATGCTGGTGTTCGCATGGCTGCTGCGCAACACACCGTTCGGGCGGAACATCTACGCCATCGGCGGCAACTATCGCGCGGCTGAACTGTCAGGTGTGAACGCAAAGCTCACCACCTTCAACGTGTTCCTGCTGGCCGGTGGCCTTGCGGCAATTGCCGGTGTGGTGGTCACTTCTCGTGCTGGCGCCGCAGTGGCGAACGCCGGCATGAGTTACGAGCTTGACGCAATCGCGGCGTGCTTCATCGGCGGTGCTGCCGTGACCGGCGGTGTTGGCAGGATCTCCGGCGCCATGATCGGCGCGCTCATCATGGGCGTGCTGAACATCGGACTGTCAATCCTCGCAGTGGACCCGGCATGGCAGCAGGCGATCAAGGGCTTCGTGCTGCTGGGAGCCGTGGCGTTTGACCTTCTCAGCAAGAAGCGCGCTGCCGCAGCCTAACTTCGATACCGCGAGGAAGGTGTGGGCGTTCGACTGAGCAGCGTCCGCGCCTTCCTCGCCTTTATACCGCGACTGCCCGAGGGCGGGCAAGCGTTGCTTGTGGCGAACAGATGCAGTGCCGGTCATCACGGAGGGGATCTTGATGAAGGAGTCAAAGACGCCGGGTAGGCCCAGCTTTTTCATGGCTGTGCTCCCAATCATTGCGATGGCTGTCTTTCTGGGTGTTGGGTACGTGTGGCTCGAACTTCCATCCGAGCCGATGATAATTTGCGCAGCAATTACTGCAGGGTTGATTGCGTGGGCTCATGGCTATACCTGGGATGACATGGTCGGCTCAATCTCGCAGAAAATGCGAAAAACATGGCCTGCACTTCTTATCCTGCTGTGTGTAGGCGTGCTGATCGGCGCTTGGATGAGTTCTGGAACGATTCCTTTCCTCATCTATTGGGGACTGAAGCTTATTTCTCCGCAGTTTCTCGCCCTGACAGCGCTGATCGTCACCTCGATTGTGGCGCTGTGCACGGGAACATCATGGGGATCCGCAGGAACTATCGGCGTTGTGCTGATGGGGGTTGCACTCGCAATGGACGCAAACCTCGCTATGGTGGCCGGCGCAGTCGTTTCCGGTGCGTACTTCGGAGACAAGATGTCCCCGCTATCGGACACCACAAACGTTGCGGCTATGGCAACGCGGGTTCCCCTGTATGAACATATTGCGAATCTCCTGTGGACAACGGGTCCGGCCTATGTTCTGTCGATCGTTATTTTTGCCGGGGCTGGCCTGACTGGCCAGGCAAGTGGAGGCGCCAGTGTTGATCAGGCTGCGGCAATGACAAGCACTCTCGCGTCGGCTTTCTCGCTCAACCCGATCGTGCTGCTCCCGGTAGTGATCGTCCTCGCTGGTTCTGCCCTGCGTAAGCCGACTGTGCCGGTGCTTCTTCTAGCCTCGGGTGTCGGTGTGTTCATTGCTGTGTTCTTGCAGGGGGTTTCGGCCCATTCGGCCTTCACGGCGCTGGTGAGTGGCTTTGATGTTGACATGGTGACCAGGGACGGCTTCACCGCTGAAGCTATTTCGGATGATGTTGGCACTCTGCTCAACCGTGGTGGCATCGACTCGATGATGGGCACGCTGGCAATCTGTTTCTGCGCGATAGCGTTCGCTGGCGTCATGGACGTCACCGACTCCCTCGGCGTGGTTCTGCATGCGGTGCTTGACCGGGTGAAGAGCGTGTTTGGGCTCGTCGCCAGCACTGCCGCTACCTGTCTTGTTTTCATCGGGGTCACCTGCAACGGGCAGATCTCGGTGATCATGCCAGGGGAGGCGCTGCGTCCGGCGTATCTGGAGCGCGGCGTTCACCCGAAGGTCTTGGGGCGTACAGCGGAAGACGCAGCGACTGTCTTTGAGCCGATCCTGCCGTGGACGGCTGCAGGCGCATACATGGCGGGCACTCTCGGTGTGGCCACCTTTGAGTACCTGCCGTGGGCTGTGCTCAACTGGTCAGGGGTGATGGTCGCGCTGCTCCTTGCCGCCACGGGTGTGGGGATCACTAAGATCTCCCCACAGCAGGCTGAGAAGATGGCCGCTTCTCAATAGTCGTCCACTCCTCGGGCCGCAGTACACTACCGTTGGTCTGAGACAGTGGTGGCGTCCGGCTGCACTGACGATCACTGGGCTACACCCGGGGGAGAGCTATGGACCTGACGTTCACTGTGACAGCAGTTGTCATCTACTTCGCCGCGATGGTCGCCATCGGCGTGTACGCGTTCAGGAAAACGCAGTCTGGTGACGAGTACATGCTGGGCGGGCGCGGCCTGCACCCGTTCACTGCGGCGTTGAGTGCGGGCGCGTCGGACATGTCCGGCTGGCTGATGATGGGCTTGCCGGGCGCGCTGTACGTGTCCGGCTTGGTGGAGGCGTGGATTGCGATTGGCCTGACCACCGGTGCCACGCTGAACTGGCTGTTTGTGGCGCCCCGGCTGCGCCGCTTCACCGAGGCGGCGAATGATTCGATCACGATCCCGTCGTATTTTGAGAACCGGCTGGGGGACACCACCCGCTTGCTGCGCATTGCAGCCGGTCTGGTGATCCTGGTGTTCTTCACCTTCTATGTCTCCTCCGGCATGGTGGCCGGCGGAGTGTTCTTCCAGTCCGTGTTCGGCGGCCAGTACCTGACGGGCATGCTGATCGTTGCCGTCATCACCGTGGGCTACACAACCTTCGGCGGCTTCCTGGGCGCCACGTACACGGACACGGTGCAGGGTCTGATCATGCTGGCGGCGCTGATCGTGGTGCCGGTGATGGCGATCATGGTGGTGGGCGGCCCCGGGGAGATGATCGCGGCGGTCAACGACGTGAACCCCACGTTCAGCTCCCTGGTCAAGGGTGCCACGGTGATCGGCGTGATCTCCTCGCTCGCGTGGGGCCTGGGCTATTTTGGTCAGCCGCACATCATTGTGCGCTTCATGGCGCTGCGCTCCGCGAAGGACGCCAGGTACGGCACAGTGATCGGCATCGGCTGGATGGCGCTCTCTGTGATCGGCGTGGTCATCACCGCCATGGCCGGCATCGCCTACTTCCACCAGAACCCGGACAAGTCCCTCAGCGACCCTGAAGCAGTTCTGCTGGATCTCGCGCAGATTCTCCTGCACCCACTGGTTGCCGGCTTCGTGCTGGCAGCGGTGCTGGCCGCGATCATGTCCACCGTGTCCAGCCAGCTCGTGGTCACCTCCTCCGCGCTGGTGGAGGACCTGGCCGGCGTGTTCAAACCAACCATGAGCAAACGGGGCAAACTGTGGTTTGGGCGCGGTGGCGTGTTGATCGTGGCCGTTGTGGCCGCGCTGCTGGCGATCCAGCGGAACGACACGATCATGGGCCTCGTCAGCTTTGCCTGGGCCGGGTTCGGTGCCGCATTCGGCCCGATCGTGCTCCTCTCCCTGTTCTGGCGCCCACTCACGAACTTCGGTGCGCTCGCGGGCATGGTGGGCGGCGCCATCACCGCCTTCGTGTGGGGCCGCTTCGAGGAGGTGTCTACGATGTTCGGCCTGCTCAGTGGGCCGCTGTATGAGATCGTGCCGGGCTTCATCGTGAACCTGGTGCTTGCTGTGGTGGTTTCCCTGGTCACCCCGAAACCGGGTCCGGAAGCGCTGCGCGCGTTCAACCGCGTAGCCGAAGGCGACCCCAACACCGATCAGGCTGGAGCTCCACAGGCCTGAGATGTCGGTGCCTGGTGGGTGCCCCGCGGTGCACAATGGCATCGTGAACGCCTCCAGCACCGCTACCGCTAACAGCACCGTAGCCTCGTCCACCGCCGCCACCTCGACCGCCAGCACCGCCGTCTCGTCCACCAGCAGGCCCGCAACCTCGTCCACCAGCGCCGTTACCGAATCCTCGAGCACCGCACCCACGCTCCGCATTCTGCACCTGTCGGACACGCACCTCACGGGTGACGGCGCCCTCCACTACGGCACTGTCAACACGCGTGAGCATCTTCAGCGCGTGCTCGCAATGGTGGAGCACCGGCCCGTCGACCTGATCGTCTGCTCGGGTGATGTGAGTGATGACGGCAGCATCGCCTCCTATGAGATCGCCCGGGACGTGATCGGGGAGTTCGCCGCGAGCAAGTTCTCGTCGGGCGGCGCCCCAGCCGCCGCGGCCGTCCCAGCCTCCAGCAACGCCCTCGCTGCTACCGCGGATCCGACTTCAGCCCCCGTCGCTGCGGCCGCGGATCCCACGGCCGTCCCTGCCACCACGGACCTCACCGCCGCTTCCCTCCCCGTCGTGTTCGCGATGGGCAATCACGACCTGCTCGACCCCTTCGAGCAGGTACTCGGACCCGCGCACCGTGTGCTGCACGTGAACGGCTGGCGGATCATCGTGCTCAACACGGCCGTGCCCGGTGCCGGGTACGGAAAGCTCGGAGCGGAGCAGCTTGAGTTCCTGCGTCATGTTCTGCATGGTCACGCGTCGGACTACACGGCCCCGCACCCCACCGGACAGCAGGGCGACGTGAGCGCGCCCCGCGGCAGCATTGTGGTGATGCACCACCCGCCGATCCCTGCGCAGACCAACCTGCTGCAGGCGCTGAATCTGGACGACCAGGATGCGTGTGCCCTTGCGGAGATCCTTGCCGGCAGTGACGTGCGCGCGATCCTCTCCGGGCACTACCACCAGGCGATCACGGAGCTGTTCGCCGGCGTGCCCGTCATCGTGACGCCCGGTGTGGCAAACCTGTCTCGCCCGATGAGCGACCCGGGGGAGGAGTCCGCCGTGATCGGCTGGGGCGGCACTTTTGTCACGCTCACCAGCGGCGGCTCAGTACGGGCGGTGCCGTTCACCGGCACCCCACACGAACAGGAGGCTTTCCGCTTCACACGGCAGAAAGCGGAGCAGATTGCGCGCGCAGCGGGCCGAAACGGGGAGGAGGGCCCATCCTCTAGCGCCTGAAACGGGCTTTACGGGGCCTGAACAGGCTGTTCGGAGGGTAACGCCCCACATAGAATATGTGGGACACGGGCAGTGGCTGCCCGCCCCTTTGATCTGGAGATACCGATGTCCAACTCTGACTTTCCACCGCCGCCGCCCGGGCCATACTCCGGGAATCCGGGCCCCAGCCCATACTCCGGGAACCCTGCCCCAGGTCCTTACTCGGGTAACCCTGCCCCAGCCCAATTCACCGGCATGCCGCCCGCGGACCAGCCCAAGAAGAAGAGCACCGGGCTGATTGTGGCCGGCATCTGCGGGTGCCTGGCGCTCCTGATCGCGGCGGTCGGACTTGTTGTTCTGCTGCTGTGGTTATTCAGCGATGGCGGCGGCTCCTCACCGTCAACGCCGTCTCCAACTTCGAGCAGTGCTTCCCCCACAACAAGCACGCCTGACCCCACAACCACCACTCCGGACCCCACAACCACCACCCCAGATCCCACCACCACAACGTCCGCCTCCCCGGGCGGTGGTGACGTGTCGGCCGAGCAAGAACGGGCGCTGAAGAAGGCTGAGAACTACCTCGAGTTCATGACCTTCTCCAAGGAGGGCCTATATGACATGCTCACCTCCGAATACGGCGACGCATTCCCGCCGGAAGTAGCCCGTTACGCGGTAGACAACGTGGACGCAGACTGGAAGGAGAATGCCAAGAAGGAGGCGCAGATCTACTACGACGAGATGTCAATGTCAGATGAACGCATCTACGAGCAGCTCACTTCCAAGTATGGCGGCAAGTACACCGAGGAAGAGGCACGCTACGCAGTAGACAACATCCAGAAGTGACAGCGAGCCTGCTCTCGCAATGGGAAAGGCGCCCGGTGGAGCTCGGCTCCTCGGGCGCTTTTTCTTTGAGGAGAGCTCCCGGCTCGTTCCTGTGGAAAGTCCTGCGCCACTTCCATCGTGAGTCCTGGGCCAGCGTCGACCGAGAGCTCCCGGTCCGCTGCCAGAGTGAGTCCTGCGTCAGCCAGCGCCCGTCGGCCTCAGCTGGTTGCGAACCCGTCCACGCCGGGGTCATCAGGGTCAGGAGTGCCGGCCCACGCGTCAACCTCGAACCGCTGCGCCATCTCCACTGAATGCTCATTGGACACGATGTGCCGCGCCAGCGCAGGCGCCAGCGTTGCGCACGGGATGCCCGCCGCGAACAGCGCAGCCAGGTCATCAAGACGACGCAGACTCGCCGCCAACACCCGCGTGCGAGACTCGTGCGTGCGCAGAATCCGATGCAGCTGGACCGTGCGTTCCACCCCGTTCAGCCCCAGATCCTGCATCGACCCCACATAGGGCGCGATCCACTGCAGGCCCAGCTCATGCGCCAGAATCCCCTGGGTGGGGTCGTAGACCGCAGTCAGCAGGATCCGCTCACCCGCCCCTTGCAGCTCCGTCGCCACCCTCAGCCCAAGCGGCGTGGCCGGCAGCTTCAGATGCACATTCAAACCCAGTTCCAGGATCTCCTCCGCGCTCTCACGCAGCTGGCCGAACGTGGCGCCCACCGCCTGCGCAAAGAAGATCTTCACGCCCAAACCCTGCGCGTGCTGGTAGATCGCGGGAACATCCCGCTGGGTAAGACCAGCACGACGCAGCACCGTGGGGTTCGTCGTAACCCCGGCGAAGATATTGGTAGGGATGAGCTGGTCGAGCTCAGCGGGGCTGGCGGTATCGATGAACAGCACGGATGCTCCTTGGAACGCACTCTGCTGCAGCGTTCTAACGCGTCGCTGCAGTGCCACTAGGTTAGCGGGCTGCGCTTGCGGGCGAACCCTGGCTTATCAGGGCCGGACTGGTTCGGTGAGCCCCGATCCGGCCGGGTCAGGGCAACTTGGCGAGCTCTTTTGCGGCCGCGGCAGGGACCTGGCGCACACTGGTCCGGCCGGGCCGGAGAACCCGCGAACCCTGGTCCAGCCTGGTCGGGCGCTAGTGTGAGAGCATGCCTGACCTTCTCCCTGACCCCTTCTTCTTCCAGCAGCTGGCGCATATGCACGCGTCGAGTTCAGTGATCCTGCGAGACGAACACGGGCGGATCGTGGTGGAATACCCCAACTACCGCAACCACTGGCTGCTGCCTGGCGGCTGCATCGACGCCGGAGAAGACGCCCGGCTCGCTGCGCAGCGTGAAGTGCGCGAAGAGCTCGGCATCCCCGTGGAGATCGGCCGGATGCTCCTGGTCAGCTGGGTGGCGGCCAGTGTGCGCTCCGGATCCAGCGCCGGCATCCATTTCCTGTTCGACGCCGGCACCACCCCCGAGGCGCAGCTGCGCAGCACAATCCGCATCCAGGAGTCCGAACTGGATGGGTGGGGTTTCATCGACGAGTCTCAGCTGCACAAGCTGTCGTCGTGGGGTGCGGCGCGCACCCGGTATGGCCTGGACGTGCTCGCTGGACTGCGGGAACCGGGCTATATCGGACCGGACGGGCGTATTGCCTGAACCGGTGCCCGTGCGTGTCCGGGTGTTCTGAGGTCGGCCGGGCGTTGCCACCCCGCGGCACGCGGCCGGGTGTTGCCACCCCGCGGCAGGCGGCCGGGGGCCTGGCGGCGCCGCCACCTCGGTTCGGATGCCAACGGTGGGCACCGACGGGCGTTGCTAACCCGCGGCGCCGCAACCTCGGCGTGCCGCTGGCCGGAGCGCCTCCCTGTGGCGTTTTTCAGCGGCGCGGGGCGTGCCGTGTGCACAACTGGAGAAGAATCGGGCTGTTTCGGTCGGATTCGCAGCGTATCGACCGATAAATGCACAGTTATGCTCGCACCGCGGAGAAGGTATGCCCGTGCCGCCGGGAGGGGTGAGCTCGCACCGCGGGCTAGGTATGCCCGCACCGCTGGGAACTATCGCACGGTTGGCGACGGCTACTGCCCACCCATCTGACGCAGCAGCTGGTCGAATGGCACGAAGTCGGTGAAGTCGTCCGCTGCTGAGGTGCGGCCGCCAAGCGAACTCAGACCGGAACGGGGCCCAGTTGCCGCTGCCCCCGAGCTCGGCGACTCCGCGCCGCCCGCAGCACCTGAGCCGGCGCCGCCCGAGCCCAGCGAGTCTGCGCCGCGCCCGGCTGGCATCGGCGTTGCGCCAACCCCGAGCAGCACCAGCGCCTCTTGCGCCGCGAGTCGTGCGCGGGAGGTGAGGCTGGGCGGTCCCGCATAATCGTCTGCGCTGGCGAACACACCGGTGCACCGGCATGGCCCGCAGGTACGTGAACAGCGGACGCATCGTCATGTCCACCACAAGCGAATGGCGCGCGGTGCCGCCGGTGGCGCCCAGGATGACGGGCACCCCGGCCAGCGCTTTCGGCTCTACCAGGTCAAAGAACGCCTTGAACAGGCCGGAGTAGGACGCATTGAACGTGGGAGACACCGCGATCAGCAGGTCCGCGGCGTCGATCGCGGCAAGCGCATCGGCAACCGGCTGAGTCTTCACAGCCTGCACCGTGGACTCCATGATCCCCACGGCAAGCGGGCGAAGGTCGATGCGGGTCATCTCAGCGTGCGTGCCGCGGTCCTGGGTCTCCGACGCGAGCTCCTGTGTGAGCAGGTCCGCAAGGCGGGAGGTGGTGGACGGGTTGGACAGGCCCGCCTGCACCACGGCCACGCGAAGCGCACGGGCGGCGGGGGAAGAAGCCGCGCGCGCTGTCGGCGCTGCGGCGGGTGCAACTGAACCGCCCGCTGCCGAGGCGGGGTCCGAGCCGGTGGCTGGCGAACCTGCCGCCGGCGCTACCCCTGCTGCCGGCGCTGGCCCTCCCGCTGTCGAAGCCGGCGTTGCCGAAGGCGTGAGCTGTGTGGACGTCATGCGCTCAGCTCTCCATCTCGCCGCGACGCGCCTCTTCAGCGCGAGCCTCAGCGGTCAGGCCGGTCCAGTTGTCACCGGTTTCGAAACGGTACGCGTCATTGAACTTGCCGTACTTCGCGCGGGCAGCTTTCACCAGCGCGGCATGCGTCGGCGCGTCCGGGACGTCCGCCGGGCGACGCTTTGCGAACTCTTCGCGAAGCACGGGCACAACCTCGGTGCCCAACAGTTCGATCTGCTCCATCACTGTCTTCTCCGGCAGGCCCGCGTGATCCAGGAGGAACATCTGGCGCTGGTAGTCGCCCACATGGTCAGCCATCGTCAGGTACCGCTCAACCACCTGGTCCGGTGAGCCCACGGCGAGCGGCGTCTGCGCGGTGAAATCCTCCAGAGACGGGCCGCCGCCGTACACCGGTGCATTGTCAAAGTAGGGCCGGAACTCGTTCCAGGCGTCCTGGCTGTTCTTGCGCATGAACGCCTGGCCGCCCAGTCCCACGATCGCCTGGTGAGCCTTGCCGTGGCCGTAATGCTCGTAGCGTTCGCGGTACAGGTTCACCATCTGCGCGGTGTGCTGGAGCGGCCAGAAGATGCTGTTGTGCAGGAAGCCGTCGCCGTAGTACGCGGCCTGCTCAGCGATCTGCGGGGAGCGGATCGAGCCGTGCCACACGAATGGCGGAACGCCGTCCAGGGGGCGCGGGGTGGAGGTGAACTGCTGCAGCGCGGTGCGGAACCGGCCCTGCCAGTCCACCACGTCTTCTCGCCAGAGGCGGTGCAGCAGGGCATAGTTTTCGACCGCGAGCTCAAGGCCCTTGCGGATGTCCTGCCCGAACCACGGGTACACGGGGCCGGTGTTGCCGCGGCCCAGCACCAGGTCCACCCGACCGTTGGTCAAGTGCTGCAGCATCGCGTAGTCTTCAGCGATCTTCACCGGGTCATTTGTGGTGATCAGCGTGGTGGAGGTGGACAGGATGATGGTGTTTGTTTGCGCGCCCACGTAGGCGAGCGTGGTGGTGGGGGAGGAGGTGACGAACGGCGGATTGTGGTGCTCACCAACCGCGAACACATCCAGGCCCACCTCGTCCGCGAGCACGCCCATGCGGACCATCTGGTCCAGGCGCTGCTTCTCGGTGGGAACTTTGCCGGTGGTGGGGTCCGGAGTGATGTCAGCGATGGTGAAGATGCCGAACTGCATGGAGTCTCCTTCAGGGGCTCAATGGGTCCATCGTGGCGGATGCGGCTGAGTGCGAAGGCGGGCCGACGCGGTCTGCCGCCAGCAGTCACGCGAGCACAGCAGCCATGCCGCCCGCAGTCACGCCAGCACGGCAGTCATGCCATCGGCAGTCACGCCAGCACGGCAGCCATGCCGCCAGCAGTCACGCCGGGACTGCAGGTACGCGAGCACTGCTGTTACGCCAGCCCTGCAGCCATGCCACCACCGACGAACCGGTAGATATAGTTGAACCTACAACTAATTTCTGGGAGGATGTCAACCGCCGCACCCAGCGGCGCGGGCCCGCCTCACCGCTGCCAGTCCGCACCGGCCCCGCCCTCGCCAGCGTGAACCCGCTCGTCCTGCCGATCGGAACGGCGGCCCGCCTCACCCGCACCCGGCCCGTAGAATCAATCCCATGCCCAGCGCCCGCACATCCCCTACCCCCGCAGCAGCCGAAACCACTCCCGCCCGACGCGTCCACCCCGTGGACCAGGTGCCGCCGCTGCCGCGGCTCACCACCCTGTCCCTCCAGCACGTGATGGCGTTCTACGCGGGCGCCGTGGTGGTGCCGCTGCTCATCTCCGCCGGCCTGAACCTCACCCCAGAGCAGACGATCCACCTGATCAACGCGGACCTGTTCACCTGCGGCATCGCCACCCTCATCCAGTCAGTGGGGTTCTGGAAGATCGGCGTGCGTCTGCCGATCATCCAAGGTGTCACCACCACCGCAATCTCCCCGATCATCGCGATCGGTCTGGCCACCACCGGCGGCGACGGCGGTGTGGAAGCACTGCCCTACGTGTACGGATCGGTGATCATCGCCGGCCTGTTTACCTTCTTCGCCGCCCCGTACTTCGCGCGGTTCATCCGCTTCTTCCCGCCCGTGGTGATCGGCACCGTGCTCACCTGCATGGGCATCACCCTGATCGCCGTGTCCGCTAATGACATCACCTCATGGGCGGATGGTGTTCCCGCCGCGAAAGACGTCCTCTACGCGGCACTCACCCTCACCGTCATCATCCTGGTGCAGCGGTTCTTCCGCGGCTTCCTGGGCACGGTGGCGATTCTGATCGGCCTGGTCATCGGCACCGCCACCGCGATCACACTGGGGGAGGCGTCGTTCGCAGAGGTGGGCAGCGCGCACTGGGTGGGCGTCACCACCCCGTTCTACTTCGGCCTGCCGGCGTTCACGCTGACCGGCGTGATCTCCATGATCGTGGTCATGATGATCACGATGGTGGAGACCACCGGGGATGTGTTCGCGGCCGGGGAGATCGTGGGCAAACGGATCACCCGCAACCACATCTCCGCGGCGCTGCGGGCAGACGGCCTGTCCACCACCATCGGCGGCGTCCTCAACTCCTTTCCGTACACCTGCTTCGCGCAGAACGTGGGCCTGGTGCGCCTCACCGGAGTGCGCTCGCGGTGGGTGGTGGCCGGCGCCGGCGTCATCATGATCATCCTGGGCATCATCCCAAAGGCCGGCGCGGTGGTGGCATCCATCCCGGGTCCGGTGCTGGGCGCAGCCTCCCTCGCGCTGTTTGCCAACGTGGCGCTGGTGGGCATCCAAACCCTCGCCGCCACGGACCTGCGGGATAACCGCAACGCCGTGATCGTCACGATCTCGCTCGGCCTTGCCATGCTCATCACCTTCAAACCGGATATTGCGCAGCTGGTGCCGGCCAGCATGCAGGTGCTGTTCGCCTCCGGCGTCACCGTGGGATCCATCGCCGCAATCCTGCTCAACCTCGTGTTCAACCACCTGGGCCGCCCCTCCGGCCCGGACGTGGCCGTGGGCGCTGACGGCTCCCGCTTCACCCTCGACGAAGTCAACCGCATGGACCGCGCCACGTTCGTCAGCGCGCTCGCCCCGCTGTTCAACAATCAGCAGTGGCCGCTGGAGCGGGCATTCGACCGCGCCCCCTTCGCCACCGTTCAGGAGCTGCGTGAAGCGATCCAGGAAGCCGTGCTGGTTGCGTCCGACGCGGACCAGCTCGCCCTGATCCGCGACTACCCGGACATGGCTGAACTGCTGCTCGCAGACGAAACCCGCGCCGAAGAGATCGCCCAGGTGGCTGGCTCCCTTGCGCTTGACCAGATGGACGACGCCGAACAGGAGCAGATCGAAGAGCTCGCCGTCCGCTACCGCGAAAAATTCGACATGCCGTTCGTGGCGTGCCTGGGCCGCATGGATTCGCGCACGCAGATCATCACCAGCGGTGTGCGTCGGCTGGAGAACTCCGTGGAGCAGGAACGCCTAGCCGCGCTTGCGGAAGTGGTGGAGATCGCCAACGACCGCTTCGCCATCATGCTGGCCGACGCGAACCCCATCGCATCCGCGTGGGCCCGGAAGTTCGAGCAGCTCCACTGATGCGCAGCCACAACGACCCCGCGCCGGGCACGCCGCGTGGACAGGACGCGGAACGGGCCGAGCTGAGCGGATTGAACGAGCCGAACGCGCCGAAGCAGGTCGCGCACGGGGGACCGAATGTGCCGGAACGGGCCGCGCCCGGCGAGGACCACACCGGCCCGGATGACCACCACACCGGCCCGGATGACGACCTCCGCGACCCGCTCGCCACCACCGGCGCATTCAACCTTCCCACCATGACCGGCGGCATCCCCGTTCTGGAAGATGACGCCGACCGCGACACCGCCCACCTGCCCACCGAGCAGGACTACGCGCGCACCCGGCAAAAGGTGACGGGCCTGGTCATCGCAGTGCTGACCACGCTCAGCGCCGTGGGCCCGCTCGCCACCGACATGTACATCCCGGCGTTCCCGCAGGCCATCATCGACCTGGACACCACGGCCGCACGCCTCCAATTCACCCTCACCGCCTTCTTCATCGGCGCCGCGATCGGACAGGTGGTGGCCGGCCCCCTCTCCGACCGGCTCGGCCGACGCACCCCGCTGCTGGTGGGAATCGTGCTGTGCCTGGTCGCGTCGCTCGCCTGCGCACTGGCGCCCACCGCGGAGCTGATGCTGATTGCGCGGTTCGCCCAGGGCATCGGCGGAGGATTCGGCATGGTGCTGGGCCGTGCCGTGATCATCGACCTCACCGACGGGCCCGAACTGTTCCGCATCATGAGCCTCATGCAGGGCATCGCCGGCATCGCGCCGATCATGGCGCCCCTGCTCGGCGGGCTGATCCTGCTGGTGGGACAGTGGCGCGAGATCTTCCTGGTGATCGCCGGCCTATCCCTCCTCTCACTCATCGGCGTGCTCACCCTGATCGGGGAGTCGCTTCCGCCGGAGCGCCGACACGCCGGCGGATTCCGCACTTTCGCGGGGAACATGGTCATGCTGCTGCGTCGACCCGTGTTCCGCTCCTACATGCTGGTCAACGCCTGCTCCGCGTTTGCGCTGATGAGCTATGTTTCCGCCTCGAGCTTCGTGGTGCAGCACATGCTCGGCTACTCCTCAACCGTGTACTCCATCTCCTTCGCGATCAACTCAACCGGCATGATGGCACTCAGCTTCGCGTCCGCGAGGCTCACCAAGAAGCACGATCCGCGGCTGCTGATGCGGATCGGGATCCTGACGGTGATTGCCGCATCGGCGGCGCTGCTAGTGGGCGCACTCTGGCTGGACACACCTGCCTGGATCGTGCTCCCGGCGTTCTTCTTCACCGTGGCGCCGCAGGGTTTCATCTTCGGCAACGGCGCGGCGCTCGTCTCGCAGGAGGCGATCGACTTCGCCGGCACCGGCACCGCGATGATCGGGCTCGGGTTCACGTTCGCTGCGTCGATCGCAGCGCCCCTGGTGGGCATTGCAGGGGAGGACACCGCCCTGCCGATGGCGATCGCCATGCTCACCGGGGCATTGCTGTGCCTGACCATGTTCGTCATCGCCGGCCGCGCCATATCCGTGCGGCCCACCCGGGCCTAGCGGTTGGCGCGGTCGGTACGGTTGGGCGCGGTCCGGCTCCGCGCGGCCCCCGTTCGGGCCGGGAGCCGTGCATAAGTGTGGCTCAAACGCGCGGCTTCGGCGTTTGACCGCTGAAAACGGCTGTTTAACCCACAGTTGTGCCCGCCCGCCGCCGCCCGCCGCAGAGAAAGAGCACAGCAGCGCTGGGGCGGCGTGGTCGCTGGCATAGTGGGCGTGGTTCGGACCGGGACCATGAGGGAGCCTTTCGGACCGGATCCGCACGGGTGCGGTGTGGACGGCGGCCGTGCGGGCGCAGCGCGGTCCCACCTGCCGCCGCAGCAGCTTCCCGCCTTCACGCGGCTTCCCGCCGTAACAGTGTGTAATAGCTGCATGACGAACGCGGAAGAGAATCAGCAGGCAGCAGGGGGTGCGGCCACGGTGGTGAGCGCGTCGGCCGTGATCAACGCCCCGGCCCGCACAGTCTTTGAGCTCATCGCTGACCCCGCCTGCCACGCAGACTGGGACGGGAATGACAACGTGTCCGCGGCCCCGACCGGTCAGCGGATCCACCAGGTGGGGGACGTGTTCACCGCCTCGCTCACTACCGGAGCCATCCGCGAGAACCGCGTGGTGGAGTTCCAGGAAGACCGGCGGATTGCATGGCTGCCGGGAGAGCAAGGCAAGGAAGCGTTCGGGCACCTGTGGCGGTGGGAGCTCGAACCGCTGGGAGCCGACCCCTCGGACAGCCGCACCCGTGTCACCCACACATATGACTGGTCAGGCCTGCCGGCCGATGCTGACCCGCGACGCATTAGCCGCGCTCGCGCTACTACCGATAGCAGCTTGCTCGCGTCGATTTTGCGGCTGAAAGAGCTCGCCGAGCACGGGTGATCCGGGTCGGCGGGGGCGAGGGATCGGCGCGGTCGGGTGCGCAGGTTCTGCGCCGGCGCGGTTCGGCCTGCGGTTGGCAGGTGCAGTGCCTGGCGGACGGTGCCGACCTATATCGGTGTCGCGCTGGGTGCCGTTCGGGCCGGGGCCGCGCGGTGGGGATTAGCCGAAGCCGGGTTGGCGCGGTCAGGGCGTGGCCCGGCTCCGCGCGGTCCGAATCCGTGCGGCCCCCCCGCTCAGACCGGGGCCGCGGGGTGCCGTGCGGACTGGAGCCGTGCATAAGTGTGGTTCAAACGCGCGGCTTCGGCGTTTGACCGCTGAAAACAGCTGTTTAACCCACAGTTGTGCCCGCCCGCCGCCGCCGCCGCAGAGCACAGCAGCGCAGGTTCGGCACGCCCCTCAGAGCACCAGGGACGCAACCCACCCGAACGCCAGCAGCGGCAGCGTGAAGTGCAGGAAAGTGGGGATCACCGAGTCGCGGATATGGTCATGCTGCCCGTCAGCGTTCAATCCGGCGGTGGGGCCAAGTGTGGAGTCCGAAGCGGGGGAGCCGGCGTCACCCAGGGCGCCCGCGGTGCCGATCAGGGACACAGTGGCAAGCGGTGAGAAGCCGAGCGACACACACAGCGGAACGTAGATCGTGGCGATGATCGGCAGCGTGGAGAACGAGGACCCGATGCCCAGCGTCACCACCAAACCCACCACGAGCATCGCGAAGGACGCCGCCGCCTTGTTCCCCGCGAACAGGGTGGTCACATCCTCCACCAGAGGAGCGACGGCACCGGTGGCGTCCATGACCGCGGCAAAGCCTTGCGCGGAGATCATGATGAACCCGATCACCGCCATCATCTTCATGCCGGCGGTGAATACGTCGTCCGCGTTCCGCCACGGCACCGCCCCGGACAGCAGCATGATGGCAAGCCCGGCGATAGCGCCCACGAGCAGCGGGTTCGCTTCTCCGCCAGCTTTGGTCATGATGAGCTGGATGCTGAAGCAGGCTGCGATTGCGATCAGGCTCATCACGATGCGGTAGGTGGTGGGAGCGTTCTGGGCGGATGCGTCGGGCACAGCGGGGGTGGACGCCGGCGTATCCGACGCGTCGGAATAGGACGTTGCGGTGGCCGCTGGAGTGACGGAAGAGGACGCGGGGGTATCCGACCCGCCTGGGGTGGAAGCCGCCGTGGTCGCTGAAGTGGACGCCGGCGTATCCGACGCGTCGGGGGAGGAAGCCGCGGTGGCCGGTGGCGCGGCGGGTGCGGATGCCGACTCCGGGCGGGTCAGCGGCGCGTTCGCCTGGTCCACACCCACCATCGCATACGCGCGCGGCCTGCGGTAGCTGATGAACACAGCGATCAGCAGACCCGCCACCATTCCGAGCGCCGGAATGCCCATCGCGTCCATCACGTTGATTCCGCTGACGTCCATGCCGGCGCGTTCGATATTGCCGAGCAGAATCTCGTTGAGGAAGATCGAACCGAACCCGAGTGGGATGTACATATAGGTGGTGACCAGGCCGAATGTGAGCACGCATGCCACCAGGCGTCGGTCCAGCCGCAGACGGTCCATCACCGTCAGCAGCGGCGGGATCAGCAGCGGAATGAACGCGATATGCACCGGGATCAGATTCTGAGACGCCACCGCCATCGCGAGCACCCCGGCAACCAGCGCGTATCGCGTGACAGTCACGGTGCGCTGCGCAGTTTCTGCCGACGCGTTCAACCGCTTCACAATCGCTCCGGCCAGCACATCGGGCAGACCGGAGTTCGCGATCGACATGGCGAATGCGCCGAGCAGCGCATAGGAGAGGGCGATCTGGGCGCCCCCGGCGAGGCCGTCCTGGAAAGCCGCCATAGTGCCGTCCAGTCCGAGCCCGCCGAGCAGTCCGCCCACCAGAGCACCGATGAACAGGGACAGCACCACATGCACGCGGGCAAGCGAGAGCCCGAGCATGACGATCACCGCAATGAGCACAGCATTCAGCATGAGAACACCGTACGGCTTGGCAGTATTTTCGGCGATTCGTCTCGAGGGGCGACGCGGTGAGCTCAGCTGGGGTGCGTTGCGGAGGGTCGGCGCGGTGTGTTCAGCTGGGGTGCGTTGGCGGGGCAGGGTGCTCAGCCGCAGTTTCAGGCGGACCCTGGCGGTGTGGTCAGTCCCGGCGTGAGGAGCGCTTTTCCTCATTCGGCACGAACAGCCCAAGGACCCCGGAGACCACGGCAACCAGCAGCGCCGCAAGCACCGCAGACCAGAAGCCGTCCAGACTCAGCTGGAACGGAGTGAACTCGCTGACCCAGGCAGTGAGCATGAGCATCAGCGCGTTGATCACCAGCGAGAACAAGCCGAGCGTGAGGCACGTGATCGGCAACGCGATGAACGAGAGGATCGGGCGGATCAGCGCATTGACAACGCCGAAGATCAGCGCGATCACCATATACGCGGTGATCGTGGCGCCGTTCGGCCCGAGCGCGTCGACTGCGCCGGTGGAGTGTGCGGTGATTGCTGCGCCGGGTGTCACCCATACGGCAATAGCAAGAGCGAGCGCGGTGACGGCCAGTCGAAGGATGAACTGCATGCCTCTACCGTAAGTGAAGCGCCTGAGTTGCGGGGTCGGCGGCGCGAGGTGCCTGAGTTGCGGGGCCGGCGGCGCGAGGTGCCTGAGTTGCGGGGTCGGCGGCGCGAGGTGCCTGAGCTGCGGCCTTTACACGCGGCCGCCAACGAGGTTGCAGATATCCGCCTTCAACGGCTGGAATGACCGGATATCCGCAACCTCGTTTGATAGACGGGCGCGGGGAGGACGGACGGAAGCGCGGGGGCGCGGCAACGGGCCACGATGTGGATGAGACGCACAGAAAGCCCCCAACCCACAGACGCATCTGCAGATCAGGGGCTTCCCTGTGGCGGAGGATGGGGGATTTGAACCCCCGAGGGCTTTCACCCAACACGCGTTCCAGGCGTGCGCACTAGGCCGCTATGCGAATCCTCCTCGTGCTGGCCCGCTGCAGAAACCTGCGAACGAACAGCACATCCCATCCTAGACCACCCGTCGGCGGATCGCACCTCCGCCCCGGTTTGCCCGGGGCGAAGGTCACACACGGTTGAGCAGGAGCGGAAGCGGGATCGGGGGGCGGGATCCGTTTGGGTCACCGGCGTGCTCACGACGCGATCTGGCGACCACTACGGAACCCGCTCGGGACCCCGATGCGCGCCCGTCGGGAGCCGAGCGCCGCTTCGGCCCGGGCGGCTAGTTCAGCAAGCGTCATCCACATCGGGATACCACGCCGAGCGCTGTTTCGGCCCGGGGTCAGTCCTCGTTGGAACGGTCCGGGTGGCGCAGCAGGTTGACCACTGCAGCGGCCAGACCGCCCCAGAGCATCACAATCGACACGCCCATCAGCACAAGAGCACTTGTGGTCATCGGTCCTCTCCCTTCGTCAGATCGTCATCCGCGCGCGGGGTGGAGGGGGCGTCATCCGCAGCCACGGCGGAACCGGAGGCCCCGGCAGAATCTGCGTCCACAGCAGCCCCCGCGCCCTCGGCACTGCCCGCGCGGGCAGTCGTGGCTGTGTCAGCCGGCTGCACGGCAGAAGAACCGCTGGCAGCGGGGTTGGGCTCCACTCGCGCAGACACCTTGTCCTTCGCCCGCACGTCCTGAACGTCCGCGCGCAGCTCTTGCGGGTAGCGGTGATGTGCCGCCACCGCCTGCAGGCGCGTGTCGGGCAGCACCGGGTCCGCGATCGGGTCGCCGTCGGAATCAAGTCGGTCAGCATTGGACTTCCGCGACCACGGGATCAACGAGAGGATCACGGCAATCACCACGAGCGACAGGGCCATGCCCCAGCCGAAGGTCATCACGAACTCGTTCGGCATGCCGCCGTAGCCGTTTGTGAACACGTCGGCCGCGTCGAGGTAGAGGGTGATCAGAAGGATGAGCGGCACGAGCGCGCCCACCATGATCATCCAGGCATTGCCTACCTTGAAGGTGCCGTACATGTTCAGGTGGTCGCGCAGCGTGGGCAGCGCGCGCACCGCGAACACCACCACGAACGTGGCCACCAGGGCAGCGGTGGCGATGCCGAAGGAGTTCACGAACTTGTCTGTCACATCCAGCAGGTTCAGACCGGTGGTGGTGGAGAAGCCGAGGGTGGAGAGCACCGCCATCGGCACGCACACGGCGATCGACGCGCCCACCCGGCTCAGCCCGAGCTTGTCCTGCACCGCGGAGAGCACAACCTCCACAATGGAGATCAGGGAGGTGAAGCCGGCAAGGATCAGCGACCCGAAGAACAGCACACCGATCAGCGCGCCGAATGGCGCCTCGTTGATGATCGCCGGGAACGCGATGAATGCAAGGCCGATGCCGCCCGCGGCCACTTCATCCACCTGCACGCTGGTGGCGGTGGCGATGAAGCCGAGCGCGGCGAACACGCCGATGCCGGCGAGCAGCTCGAAGCCGGAGTTCGCGAAGCCCACGACGAGGCCGGAGCCGGTGAGGTCCGTCTTTTTCTTGAGGTAGCTGGAGTAGGTGAGCATGATGCCGAACGCCACTGACAGCGAGAAGAAGATCTGACCGTACGCCGCCACCCATACGGAGCCGTTGGTGAGCGCGCTCCAGTCAGGGGTGAACAGGGCGTTCAGGCCCATAGCGGCGCCGTCAAGCGTGACCGCGCGGATCACCAGGATGACGAACATGACGATCAGCAGCGGAATGAAGATCATCGAGCTCTTGGCCACGCCATTCTGCACGCCGAGTGCGAGCACCACGGTGATGGTGAGCCACACGAGCACGATGCCGATCAGCAGCTTCGGCACGAAGTCGAAGCCGATAGCGGCGGTGGCCGGGTCTGTGGCCTGGGTGAATTCGCCGAAGAATGCGCCGGTGTCCTCGCCCCACTCCTTTGTGAAGGAGAAGACCATGTACCAGAGGGACCAGGCGATGATCGCCGCGTAGTACATGCCGATCACCACGCAGATCAGCACCTGCCACCAGCCGATGGCTTCGGTGGCGCGGTTCATGCGTCGCCAGGCCAGCGGGGCGGAGCCGCGCCAGCGGTGGCCGATCGCGTAGTCCACGAACAGGAGCGGAATGCCGGCGGTGAGCAGGGCGATCAGATACGGGATCATGAACGCGCCGCCGCCGTTGTCGTACGCGGTGTAGGGGAAGCGCCAGATATTGCCGAGGCCCACTGCGGAGCCGACGGCGGCGAAGATGAAGGCGGTGCGCCCGGAGAACGCGCCGCGGTTCGCCGCCTGCGGTGCAGCGGAGGCGTCAGCCGCGGGTGAGGATTGATGGGCCATAGGGAGACCTCTGAAGAGTAGAAATTGAGAAAGAGGAACTGACGAGTAGGAACGGGTGGGGCTCTCCCAGATTCGGGGGAGCGGGCCCGCCTACGGGACAGAGTGCCGTAGGCGGGGCCCCAGTATCTGGTATAGCGCGATCTGCGCGGGATAGGCGTCCGGACTGTGAACGCCACCCGACGCAATCCACTCCTCACCAGGCGCACGCATCGACCTCGGGTATGCGCGAAACGACCGCGCGCACTCGTGGGCATCCCCCTGCCGGTTGTGCTCATCACCCGGGGCGCAACTGTGAACTGGAGCTCGGGGCTCGCGCTCGGCGGCTCAGAACTGTATGGTGATCAGTGGCCCCTCGTGCGGTGCCATCTTTCTGAATCCCCCAGGGCTTGACGGCAGCAAGGGCAGGAGAGCTCTGGCAGGTGCACGAGGGGTCTTCACATGCCCCAGCACAGCGGTGACTGAACGGTGCTCAGTGCGCAGTCTTCGCCGGGCGGCGCTCACCGGGCAGGGCTGACTGAGCAGCCTCTACTGTGCCGCGCGCTGCGAGGCCCAGCCGGCCAAGCGCTCCAGCGGCCCCCGCCCCATGAACAGCCACCACAGCAGCGCATAGCCGACGCACACTCCGGTCAGCAGAGCGAACATCCATACGGCGAACACAGCTCCGGTGGGCCCGGCCACCAGGAACACCAGCACCACGTGCAGCACGTACACCGTGAGCGGCATGGAGCCGAGCGCTGCCAGCGGCAGCAGCGGCCACCGCAGCGGCCGCCCCGCCAGCAGGCACAGTCCGAGCACCGTGCTGGACACGCTGGCGATGATCACCATCTCCACTGTGGAGCCCGCGTGCGGCATCGGAGACAGCAGCGCCGCCAGCACGGTCCACAGCAGATCCATGATGTCTCCGAGCGCATTGGGGTACTCCGGCCAGGCGCTTCCCTCCGTGTCCGGTACAGCACCCGGTGCTGACGATGAGGAGTCGGGGGAGCAGAACACACTGCCGTCACCCCATTCCTCACAGACCAGTGAGGGATCCAGCTCGCTCGGGGAGACCGTGGGCATGTCAGAGCTGGTGCTGCTGTCCGCAGGGAGCTGATCGCTGCCCGCACCGGCCGGGCCGCTGCCCACTGAGCCTGAGCTGCCATCCACACTGGCCGAGTCGGTCATGGAGTCGAGGATGCTGCTGGCGGCCACACTGATTCCGGCTCCGAGTCCGAACAGCACCAGGACGCCGGCGAGGCCAGCACCGGCGATCGTCAGCTGAACACGTCGGGCGCGCAGATCGCTGCGGCCCAGGATCATGCCGAACAGCATCAGCGCAATCCACACGTGCACCGGGTATGTGCCGGCCACGGTCAGTTCCAGGCCAGCCGAGTAGGGGTCCAGAAACAGCCGCTGGATCAGCGCCATTCCGGCCGGGGCAACAACTGCCAGGCCAACCGCCCATACTGCCAGTCGGCGCCGACGCACCCGCACAAACGGCAGCACCACGATATAGAGCAGACCCCAGCTGGTGAGGATGATCGCGATCGGGGTGTTCAGCATCTCCAGAGCTAATCCGAGCACGAACAGGACGGCGCCACGGCCCAGCATCCGCAGTCGGATCGCCGGCATCTCCTCCGGGGACGGCAGGGTTCTGCCGCCGGTCATGATCGCCATGGAGACGCCGGCGAGCACCGCGAACAGGCCCGCTGAGTTGCCGTTGACGATGCCCACCCATGTGGTGGGCTTGAGCGGATCGGGCATGATCGGCAGGTTCAGGCTGTGGGCTGCGATCATGCCGAGGATGGCGAATGCTCGCGCAACATCCAGGCCGATGATCCGCGGTGACGCCGAATCCCCATACTTGCGCAGGCGGTCGCGAACGCTTGTGCGGTTGCGAGCTGTGGTGGGCGGGGCCGCGTCGGGAGCAGCGGTCAGCACCGGGGCATCACCTTCGGCCGAGGGTGATGCGACTGGATCGGGCACGGGTGCTGGCCCGGTGGAAGCTGAGGTCATGAAGGGAATATACCGGCAGCGGGCACAGCCATCCACGCTGTTCGGGAACGGGCCGGCCAGCCTGAACTACCCTAGGGCTGTGGCTACTCCTGCTCTCTATCGCCGTTACCGTCCCGAGTCGTTCGCCGAGGTCATCGGTCAGGATCATGTGACGGAGCCGCTGCGCCGCGCCCTTCGCGCCCAGCGGGTGGGCCACGCCTACCTGTTCTCCGGCCCGCGCGGCTGCGGCAAGACCACCTCCGCTCGCATCCTTGCGCGCTGCCTGAACTGCGCGGAGGGACCCACGGATGCCCCGTGCGGCGTGTGCGATTCGTGCCGGGATTTAGCGCGCGACGGCGCCGGCAGCCTGGATGTGGTGGAGATCGACGCGGCCTCCCATGGCGGTGTGGATGATGCCCGTGAACTGCGCGAGCGAGCGTCTTTTGCGCCGGTGCGTGACCGGTACAAGGTGTTCATCATCGACGAGGCGCACATGGTGACCAGTGCGGGCTTCAACGCGCTGCTGAAGCTGGTGGAGGAGCCGCCGGAGCATGTGAAGTTCATCTTCGCCACCACGGAGCCAGACAAGGTGATCGGCACGATCCGGTCCCGCACCCATCACTATCCGTTCCGGCTGATCCCGCCGCAGATCCTCCTGCCGTATGTATCGGAGCTTGCCCGGCAGGAGAACGTGCAGGTGGCTGAGGGTGTGCTGCCTCTAGTGGTGCGGGCCGGCGGGGGAAGTGCCCGTGACACGCTCTCCGTGCTGGACCAGCTGATGGCCGGTGCGGGCGATGACGGTGTTGATCTGGAGCTTGCAGCAAACCTGCTGGGTTTCACGGATGTGGCGCTGCTGAACCGGTCGGTGGCCGCGATCGCTGAACGGGATGCGCAGGAGCTGTTCACCGCGGTGAATGAAGTGATCGGCTCCGGGCATGAACCCCGTGCGTTTGTGGAGGATCTGCTGGAGAGGTTCCGGGATCTGATCGTGGTGACGGCTGCTCCGGAGACCGCCGCAGAGCTGCTGCCGGAGGTGCCGGTGGATCAGCTGGAGGAGCTGATGCGGGAGGCGCAGCAGTTCCAGCCGCGCGAGCTGACAGTGTGCGCGGAGATCATTGCGGCCACGCTCGATTCGATGACGGGCGCTACCGCGCCGAGGCTGCATCTGGAGCTGCTCGCAGCGAAGATCATGCTGCGTGATGAGCAGGCGCCGCATACTGCACCGGGTGTGCAGCCGGCGCCGATGCCGAGCGGGACCAGCCCCGAGGCAGACGCTGCCGGGCAGGGCACCCCGGCTGATGGGGCCCGTTCACAGGGCGGCAGTTCTGCTCGGGAACGGGCGATGCAGGTGGCGCGCGCGCAGGCGGAGGCAGCGCGGGCCCGACGCGCCCAGCTCGGTGACGCGATTCCCACGGCTGCGCCGCAGCAGAACGCTGCACCAGCGCCGCAGCAGAGCGCTGCACCTGAGTCGCCGCAGAGCGCTGCACCAGCGCCGCAGCAGGTGGCGAAGCCCGTGGGTCAGGACTCCTTGCCGGAGGAGCCCGCCCCGCAGGAGTCCGCGCCGGCTCCGACGGAGCAGAAACCCGCACCGACCCCGCAGCAGCCTGAGGAGCAGGAACGCGCGCCGATCCCGCAGCGCTCTGACGAATCTGCACCAGCGCCGCAGCAGGCGGAAGAGCCAGCGACCGGCGGTATCACCGTTCAGCAGGTGGAGGAGAACTGGTCGGCGCTGATGGACGCGTTGCAGTCGATCCGCCGCCCATCCTGGGCGCTCATTGCCCAGAACGCGGCGGTCCACTCAGTGACCGGTCCGCAGCTGGTGCTGGGATTCAGGTCTCAAGGCCTGGTCAACGCGTTTTACCGGGGAACCGCGGCAGCGAATATGGCTGAGGCAGTCCACCGGATTCTGCGGGCAGAGGTCACCGTGGAAGCGGTGGCCGGCGATGGTGACTCTGCTGATCCTCAGCCGCCCGAACCACGCCAGCAGTCGGTGCGCCAGGAACAAGCCGCCCAGCAACAGCTGGCCCAGCAGCAGACCGGTCAACAGCCTGCCGCCCAGCCGCAGGCCGCCCAGCTGCAGACTGCTGAGAAGCCGGCGGGCGCGTCGAGTGACCCCTGGGGTGACATTGTGGTGGTGCAGCCGCCCACCGAGGACGCGGCAGCACAATCACCCACCGAGGACGCGGCAGCACAGCCACCCGCTGAGGTCGCGGCAGCACAGCCACCCGCTGAGGTCGCGGCAGCACAGCCACCCGCTGAGGATGCGCCAGCGTCGCATCACGCCCCAGCGACGCATCCCGTGGAGGAGGCGCCAGCGGAGCCGTCCGCTGACGATGTGGCTAGGCAGTCGCCCACGCCAGAGGCTTCGGCCGCAGGCAGGCCCGCACCCGCCAACGCGGAAAACTGGGCTGCAGCGCTCGCGCCGCAACGAGCGGCTGCGTCACCCGCCTCTCAGGAATGGGATGGCGCATCAGCAGATGACGAGCCCCCGTTCGATCCGTACCACGACGCATTCCCGGATGACGGCGGGCACCGGCACCAGACGCGCACCGAGGATCCGCCGGCTCCCGCGTCACCGCCGGCGATGAGCCCGGTATCGCTCCCGCCGCAGCCCGGCGAGGACCAGCCGCGTACACACGGCCAAGGTGAACTGGTTGCCGCGATGCGCGCCGCATATGGGGAGGACTTCTCACCGTCCGCCACACTGATCGCCGCGCCGAATCCCGCCGAGACGAATTCGACATCAGCACCCGCGGGAGCACCCCCAGCACCCGCGGGAGCACCCCCAGCACCTGCGGCAGCGCCGAGCAAGGATCGGCCGATGTCTGGCGCTGACCTGGCACGCGCCGCTGCACGCCAGGGCCGAGCCGCGGCCAGAGGAGAGCCCGGTTCCGCCAGCGGATTCGGCGCGAACGCCGCCGGGTATGCGTCGGGCGGCAGCAGCGGCGCACCGGCCGCACCCGCGGCGGAGGACCCGTTCGGCGGAGCATCCCGCGACGATGAGGACGCCACCGGGACCATCCCCAGCCGTCGCCCCGGGCGTGACATCGTCAAAGAGGTTCTGGGTGGCGAAATCCTTGAGGTGATCGACGAAACCGGCGATCAGTGACACCGGCGATCAATGACGACCCCGACCGGTGAGGGGCCATGATCGGCAATGAACCCCGCCGCTGGTGGCTCAGAACCCGCGCAATCGCGCCTGACTTAGAGTTGAGGCGTGTATGAAGGTGTGGTTCAGGATCTGATCGACGAACTCGGCACGCTGCCCGGCATCGGCCCGAAATCGGCGCAGCGCATCGCGTTCCATCTGCTCGGCGCGAACGAAGAGAACGTGCGCCGGCTTGCGACTGTGATGGTTGAGGTGAAGGAGAAGATCGGGTTCTGCCGAATCTGCGGTTCCATCACCGAAGACGAAGTGTGCCGCATCTGCACCGACCCGCGCCGCACCAGCGCCACCATCTGCGTGGTGGAAGAGCCGAAAGATGTGTTCGCCATTGAACGGCTACGCGAATTCAAAGGCCGCTACCACGTGCTCGGCGGTGCGATCGACCCGATCGGCGGCGTGGGCCCCTCCGACCTGCGGATCCACGAACTCCTGCAGCGTCTTGATGCCGGCGGAGAGACGGACGTAGAAACCACCACCGAGCTCATCCTCGCGCTTGACCCGAACATTGAGGGCGAAGCCACCGCGAGCTACCTTGCCCGCCTGCTGCGTGACCGAGACGGCCTCACCATCAGCCGGCTCGCGTCGGGCCTGCCGGTGGGGGGCGACCTCGACTATGCGGACGAGATGACGCTTGGCCGAGCGTTCATGGGCCGCCGAACCATGTGACCCGCTGCCCGCAGCAGGCATACTTGTCCACGATCACGCGCTTCGCCTCGCCGGCCCCGACGGATTCGGATACTGTCACAGTCATGTCCCAGCCCCCGCAGCAGCCGATCACACAGCACGTGGTGCCCGCACAGCACGCGGTTGTGCAGCACCCGGGATCCGCGCAGCAGCCGGCGATGCAGTACGTGATGATCACGCAGCCGTCGATCACGCAGCAGCTGTCCGAGCAGCTGCGCGCTCGCCCCCTCACTCAACTGCCCGAACCGCCCCTGATCGAAGAAGCCGGCGAGCCGCTGCTGCCGTCCGAAATCCTCGCCGAGAGCACAATAGAGCTGCACCATCGTGCAGCACTGCGGATCTATCCGTGGGCCGCAGCCATCGGAGCGTTCTTCTGGGTGCTGTTCATCTGCATGATCCTCTCAGTGGGCAATCCGGTGCTGATGATGGTTGGCCTGCTGTTCGCCATGATCGGAGGGGCGGACACGCTCGTGGCGTCCGCGGCGCTGCTCGGAGCAGCAGGAGCAGGACTCTTCTTGTCCCTGGCCATGATTCCGCTCGGAGTGTTCTGGGCAGGGCGGATCCGGCCTCGTGAACTGCTCAGCGAGGCTGCCTTTCAGCGTGCCATCGCTCACCGCATTGCGCTTGCCTTCAGCGCACCGATGGCGGGCGCATGTCTCATCCTCGCGGCCCTGTTCGTCACCTCCCCGTTGAGGGAGCTGCCAACCTACTGGTACGCCAGCAGCTGGTTCATTCTGCCGAACCTGTTCCTGCCGGGCCTGACCACCCTGGTGATGTTCTGGGCGGTGCGCGGGGCGCTTCGCGCCGCGAACCCGTTCAAGCTGCCCATCCCCGCCCAGCTGCTCACGGCAGCTTCCCAGGCACCAACCCCCGCGGAGGCGGCCCGTCTGCTCGGCATCGTGCATGCCCAGGACCGCAGGCATCTGCCGCCGAACGTGCCGCGGCTCAACGCGCGCGTGCTGGCCCGCAGCACCCTCCAGGTGGCGAAGACCGCTGTTCCGGTGCTGTTCATGGCCGCACCGGGCGTCACCATGATCGTGCAGTTGATCAGCCTGAGCGGCCCATCGACCGCTCAGTCCAACCCAAGCATCCCCGTGATCGACATCGTGGGCGTCCCGCTGCAGTGGTGGGTGCTGCCAGCTGTGATCGGGGTCAGCCTTGCCTGGCTTGCGTGCGCGGGCCCGATCCCGGCCGTGCTCATGGCGCTGCTGCGGCCGAAGCCCGGTCAGGTGCAGGACCTGCGCACATACACCACACCCGCCGAACGCTACCGGGTCAACCGGTGGGAGTACAGGGTGGTGGTCCTGTCCAACCTGCTGATCCAGTTGGTGACTGCTCTCACCGCGATCGGGTTCGCGCTGATCGCGGTGGGCGGCGGTGGGGATCCCGGCTCCATAATGATGGCCGTGATCCTGTTCTGGATCACCCTGCTGCCGTTCAACGCGCTCTTCACACAGGCGATCATGGGGCGCAATCTCCGCCAGATCGTGTACGGTCCCGCCGGTCGGTACATGCGACGGCGAACCCCCATCGCTGCGGTCACCCTGCTCGGCACAACACGGTCCGCCTATGCGAACCAGCCCGATGTGCGGGCAGCGGTGCGGGACGCAGAAGCGAAAGCCGCCGCGCAGCCCGCGCCCGCGTCGAATCCGCCGGCATCGCAGGCACCGGCCCCAACTGGGCAGCCAGCGCACCCGAACAGCGGCCACGCGCCGGCGGGAGCCACGCCGAACGGTGCGGAGGCTGCGGTGCCGGGCGGTGTGGCAGCCGCGGCAGCGGAGCAGCCGGTGGTTGCACTGCCGGACTTCGGCGGACAGAGCGATCTGTACACCGAGTTCGAAGTGAGTGAGCCTGCCACCCGCGATGACTACGCGATCCCCGAGGACCTGGATTCACTGGCGCCCGAGACGACCAAGCGCCGCTGGTTCCGCCGCAAACGCTGACAGCCTGGCGGTTCGCCCAGCGTGGATAGCTATGCCTGTTCGTGCATAGAACGCCCGCTTATTCATCGAATATGCGGGTTCTCCACCACAAAGATTTTGGTCTGCACTGCGAGAGGTGCCACAGTGGTCACAACACGGTCAGCGGCACCGCGCTGACCGAGCTCAGAACTGGTGACCAGGTGAAGGAGGAGCCCTCGATGGCTCTGGTGGTGCAGAAGTACGGCGGGTCTTCGGTGGAGAACGCCACGGCGATCAAACGCGTCGCCGAGCGCATCGCCAAGTACTCCCGCGCCGGCCATGAGGTGGTGGTGATCGTGTCTGCCATGGGGGACACCACCGATGACCTCATCGACCTGGCCCAGGAGGTCACCCCCACTCCGCCGCCGCGCGAACTGGATATGCTCCTCACCGCCGGTGAGCGCATCTCCATGGCGGTGCTGTCCATGGCCCTCAACAATCAGGGCGTCTCCGCGCGCGCCTACACCGGCAGCCAGGCCGGGGTCATCACCGATGACTTCCACGGCCGCGCCCGCATCATCGACGTGACCCCCGGCCGCATCCGGGACGCGCTCAACAGCGGCCACGTGGCCATTGTGGCGGGCTTCCAGGGAGTCTCCCAGACCACCAAGGAGATCACCACCCTGGGCCGCGGCGGCTCAGACACCACCGCGGTGGCGCTCGCGGCAGCGCTCAACGCTGACGTGTGCGAAATCTACTCGGACGTGGACGGCGTGTTCACCGCAGACCCCAGGATCGTGCCCGCAGCCCGCCGGATCCCGGAGATCTCCGCTGACGAAATGCTCGAAATGGCCGCCAGCGGCGCCAAGATCCTCATGGTGCGGTGCGTGGAGTACGCGCGCCGCTTCGGGGTGCCGCTGCATGTGCGCTCCAGCTATAGCGGCACCGTGGGCACGCTGATTGTGGACGATCAGAACGCTGACTTCCCGGTGGACCCGATGACGATGCGCTCCGAGCTCGACCAGGCTCAGCCCGCCGCGCACTGACACCACCTGACCTGCTCACTCTCTTTCGAAGGAGACATTCCCGTGGTCACCGACCTCCACTCCGGCCATGAAGCCCCGATCATCTCCGGGGTGGCGCACGATGCCAGCGAAGGCAAGATCACCCTGGTGGAGGTGCCGGACGTTCCCGGCAAGGCCGCCATGGTGTTCGAAGCCGTGGCCAACGCCGGCGCCAACATCGACATGATCGTGCAGAACGTCTCCACGATCGACGAAACCGTCGCCATCTCCTTCACCCTCCCCGAGGCGGACTCGAAGGCCGCGCTCGAAGCACTGCGCGCGATCAAGGACGCGATCGGCTACCAGGAGCTGCGCTACTCCGACCAGATCGGCAAAGTGTCCCTGGTGGGCGCCGGCATGAAGTCCAACCCGGGCGTGTCCGCGAAGCTCTTCCGGGCTCTGGCCGACGCGGGCATCAACATCGACATGATCTCCACCTCCGAAATCCGCATCTCGGTGGTGACGGACGTGGACCGCCTGCATGAGGCAGTGCGCGCTATCCACACCGCGTTCGAGCTCGACTCGGACAAGGACGAAGCTGTTGTGTACGGAGGAACCGGACGATGAGCACTGCCACCGCACCTGTCATCGCTGTTGTGGGCGCCACCGGCCAGGTGGGCCGCGTGATGCTGCAGCTGATCGAGGACCGCACACTGCCCTACTCCCGCCTGCGGCTATTCGCCTCCGCCCGCTCTGCCGGCTCCACCATCGAGGTGAACGGCGAGCAGATCACCGTGGAGGATGCCGAAACCGCAGACCTCACCGGTGACAATCGCGTAGACATCGCACTGTTCAGCGCCGGTGGCGCCACTTCCAAGCGGCTCGCCCCGGTGTTCGCCGACGCGGGCGCCATCGTCATCGACAACTCCAGCGCCTGGCGCAAGGACGATGAGGTGCCGCTGATCGTGTCTGAAGCGAACGCGGAGCTTGCGCTCAACTCCCCGAAGGGCATCATCGCCAACCCGAACTGCACCACCATGGCGGCGATCCCCGCCCTGAAGGCGCTGCATGAGAAGGCTGGGCTTGAGCGCCTGCGCATCGCCACCTACCAGGCCGTGTCCGGCTCCGGAGTGGCTGGTGTGGCCGAGCTCGCCGGCCAGGTCCGGTCCCTTGAGCCCACCATGGAGGAACTGGCGCTCAACGGGCAGCCTGAGGCCGGCACCGCGCCCGCCGTGTACGCCAAGGCGATCGCGTTCAATGCCCTGCCGCTCGCCGGCAGCCTGGTGGAGGACGGATCGGGCGAGACGGATGAAGAACAGAAGCTGCGCGATGAATCCCGCAAGATCCTGAACATCCCGGACCTTGCCGTCGCCGGCACCTGCGTGCGCATCCCCGTGTTCTCCGGGCACGCGCTCGCGGTCCACGCGGAGTTCGGCGAGGACCTTCCCGCTGCGGAGGCGGTGGAGATCCTGAAGCGCACCCCCGGGGTGACGCTGATGGACGTTCCCACCTCGCGCGACGGCGCAGGACGGGATGGCACGTTTGTTGGGCGCGTGCGGCAGGATCAGTCGGTTCCCGGCAGCCGGGGTCTGGTGCTGTTCATTGTGGCGGACAATCTCCGCAAGGGCGCGGCTCTCAACGCCATCGAAATCGCTGAGCATGTTGTGAAGGCTCGTTGAACCGCTTGCAGATCGAAGGGAGTCGGCCTCGGTGACTGAAGAACGGGATCGTGAGAGCGGCGCCAAGGCGCCCGAGCACAGCGAACGCGGTGTCAACCTCACGAAGGCGCGCGGCAAGGCCACCCGGGAGCTGATCCTCACTGAAGCAACTTCGCTGTTCGCGCTCTACGGCTACCGGGGAACCTCCCTGCGGGACATCTCCGAACGTGTGGGTATCTCCCACCCGGGCATGCTCCACCACTTCCCGCATAAAGAAGCGCTGCTGAACGCGGTGCTCATGCGCTCCCGTGAGATCTTCATGGGCATCGTGAGCAACTTCATGCGGGATGGCCTCACCATGGAAGGCATCAAAGCCTGGCACTCCGAGGTGTATGTGGAGGCGGTTCTGATCTCGGTTCTCCGCTCCGAAGCAGTGAATCCTGACCATCCGGGTAGGGAGATCCTGTTCGATATGGAGAACGAAGTGGTGGGAATGCTCACCGAGTACTTCCAGCACATGAAGGACCAGGGCTTCTTCCTGGAAACAGCGGACCCGGCGTGGGCAGCGCGCACCCTGCTCTACCTGTGGATGGCGGTGTTCCTGCGCGAGAACCTCTCCCGGGACGGCAGCTTCGATGAGGACCTGGGCCTTTTCCTCCGCCTGGTCATGCCGAAGCTTCGCGAACAGGACTGAGAGCAGTGAGCGGGGCTGAGGCAGTGGAGAAGCCCTCGCCGGCTGCGTGAGGAAACCCCGCAGCCTCCGTGGCGCCGACGCGTTCTCGCTGCGCCCGCGATAGGCTTTCAGTATGCGTGGAATCATCCTGGCCGGTGGTACGGGTTCACGACTGCACCCCCTGACGATCGGCGTCTCCAAACAGCTCATGCCGGTGTATGACAAGCCGATGATCTACTACCCGCTGAGCACGCTGCTGCTCGCGGGCATCAGCGAGATCCTCATCATCACCACCCCGCACGACCAAGCAGCCTTTCAGCGAGTGCTCGGTGACGGCTCCCGCTTCGGCATCCGCTTGGAGTATGTGACGCAGCCGTCCCCGGACGGTCTCGCACAGGCGTTTGTGCTCGGCGAAGAGTTCCTGGACGGGCAGAAGGCCGCTCTGGTGCTGGGGGACAACCTGTTCTACGGGCAGGGCATGGGCACTCAGCTGCGCCGCTACACGGATGTGGAAGGCGCCGCCGTGTTCGGCTACTGGGTGCGGGATGCCACCGCGTACGGCGTGGTGGAGATGGGGGAGGACGGCCGCGCCCTCTCCCTGGAGGAGAAGCCGGCGAAGCCGAAGTCAAACCTTGCCGTACCCGGCCTCTACTTCTATGACGAGACCGTGGTGGAGCGGGCCAAGGAGCTGAAGCCCTCGGCCCGCGGGGAGCTGGAGATCACCGATCTCAACCGCACCTATCTGGAGGACGGCACGCTACAGGTGGAGGTGCTGACCCGCGGCACCGCGTGGCTGGACACCGGCACCTTCGATGACCTTGCTGCCGCAGCGGACTTCATCCAGACGGTGCAGAAGCGCCAGGGCCTGTCGATCGGCTCCCCGGAGGAAGTGGCGTGGCGGATGGGTCTGCTCACGGACGAGGAGCTGCGTGAACGTGCTGAGCCGCTGCTGAAGTCCGGGTACGGCGCCTATCTGCTGGGCGTGCTGGAGCGCGGGGACTCCTGACGCCTCGTTCAGCCTGAGCGCTGAAGCGTCCGCTCACCGGCATCCCGGCGCGGGTGAAGATCACCTGATTCGTCTATGTTCACGCCCTCCAGGTGTGGAAGCATGGGAGCCATGACTACTCGAACTCTGCTCGTCACCGGCGGCGCTGGCTTCATCGGCTCGAACTTCGTCCACTATGTCATCGCGAACACAGATGATTCCGTCATCGTGCTGGACAAGCTCACCTACGCTGGCAGCCGGGCGAACCTGGAGGGCCTGCCTGAGGATCGAGTGCGCTTGGTGGAAGGCGATATTGCCGACGCGGACCTCGTGGAGCAGCTCACCAGCGAGCTGAACTCGGAGACGGACGCGATCGTCCACTACGCGGCAGAGTCCCACAATGACAATTCGCTGGAGAACCCTGAGCCGTTCCTTCACACGAACATCATCGGCACCTATGTGCTGCTCGAGGCCGCGCGCAAGCACGACCTGCGCTTCCACCACATCTCCACCGATGAGGTGTACGGGGATCTTGAACTGGATGTGCCGGATCGCTTCACGCCCACCACGCCCTACAATCCGTCCAGCCCGTACTCGTCCACCAAGGCTGGCTCGGACCTGCTGGTGCGGGCCTGGGTCCGCTCGTTCGGCGTGCGCGCCACCATCTCCAACTGCTCGAACAACTACGGTCCCCGCCAGCACATCGAGAAGTTCATTCCCCGCCAGATCACGAACCTGATCGACGGGGTTCGCCCCCGCCTTTACGGCGCCGGCCTGAACGTGCGGGACTGGATCCACGCCGATGACCACTCCTCCGCGGTGCTGACCATCCTGGATAAGGGAGAGATCGGCGAAACCTACCTGATCGGCGCCGATGGCGAGAAGAACAATAAGGAAGTGGTGGAGCTGATCCTGGCCGCCATGGGCCGCAGCACCGATGACTACGATCATGTGAACGATCGCCCCGGGCATGATCTCCGCTACGCCATCGACTGGTCCCGGCTGCGGGATGAGCTCGGCTGGCAGCCCCGCTACCAGGACTTCGAAGCCGGTCTGAAGGACACCATTCAGTGGTATCGGGAGAACGAGGACTGGTGGCGCGCCGCAAAGGCGGAGACCGAAGCGAAGTACGCGAAGACCGGTCAGTGAGGCCGATCCGATGGTGAAACAGTTGAACATCCGCACCACTCCGATCCCCGGCCTGCTGGTGGTGGACCTTCCGGTGCACGGTGATGCGCGCGGCTGGTTCAAGGAGAACTGGCAGCGCGAGAAGATGATCGCGGCCGGACTGCCGGACTTCGGCCCGGTTCAGAACAACATCTCCTACAACCAGGCAGTGGGCGTCACCCGCGGCATCCACGCCGAACCGTGGGACAAGTACATCTCCGTAGCTGAAGGCCGAGTGTTCGGCGCATGGGTGGACCTGCGCGAAGGGGACTCCTTCGGCGCGGTCCACTGGGAGGAGATCACTCCGGAGGTGGCGATCTATGTGCCCTCCGGTGTGGGCAACTCCTTCCAGACCATCGACGCGCCCGCGGTGTACACCTACCTGGTCAACGATCACTGGTCAGAACAGGCACAGAGCAGCTACACCTTCCTCAACCTTGCTGATGAGACTGTGGCGATCCCGTGGCCGATTCCGCTGGAGCGGGCGGAGCTGAGCGCGAAGGACCTGGCGCACCCCCGCCTTGCGGAGGTTACGCCTATGCGCACCGGCACCGATCGCGCCGGTGCCCCCGTCGCCTTCAGTGCCTCGAGTGTTTCCAGCACCTCGAGCGCGGCCGACTCGGCCCTCAGCGGATCGCGAGCCGAACGGATCCTGGTGACCGGGGCGAACGGCCAGCTGGGCCGGGCGCTTCAACAGCTGTGGGCGCACCGGGATGATGTGGACTTTGTGAGCCGTGATCAGCTGGACATCGGCAGTCCGGCCAGCCTCAACGCGTTCGACTTCGCCCCCTATGCCGCCATCGTCAACGCGGCGGCCTTCACCGCAGTGGACAAGGCGGAAACGACTGAGGGACGCGTGCAGGCATGGGCGGTGAACGCCCAGGGAGTCGCCGGGCTTGCCCGCGCCGCCTCCCGTCACGGTGCTGCCCTTGTCCACGTCTCCACGGACTACGTGTTCGACGGCACCGCCGCCGAACACACCGAAGAGGAGCCGCTCAGCCCGCTCGGAGTGTACGGGCAGTCCAAAGCAGCCGGGGACCTTGCTGCAGCATCCGTTCCGCGCCACTACATTCTGCGCACCTCCTGGGTGGTGGGGGACGGCGCGAACTTCGTGCGCACCATGGCCTCCCTTGCCGCGCGCGGCATCAACCCAGCAGTGGTGGATGACCAGGTGGGACGGCTCAGCTTCACCGCGGACATCGCCGGTGCGATCGACCACCTGCTCGCACAGAACGCGGAACCGGGTGTGTACAACATCTCCAGCGCGGGCGAACCCGTGAGCTGGTATCGGGTGGCCCGTGAGGTCTTTGCAGCGGCGGGAGCGGACCCGGAGAGGGTCAGCGCTACCAGCACGGCCGAGTTCTTCGCCGGCAAGGATGATGTTGCGGCGCGGCCCGCGCAGTCAGCGTTCCGGCTGGACAAGGTGCGCGCCGCCGGGTTCGAGCCGCGGGACCAGCTCGATCAGCTCCGTGACTATGTGCGGAGCCTGACTCGCGCCTGAAGAGCTCCGCGTACGCCCTGATTTCGCTCCATAGACCGCCCAATCCAACACATCTACCGTCCGGTCAGCAACTTTGCAGGTCGGGGCGGTAGCGTGACGGGACTTCTTCTGCGTGCTGCAGGTGAGCACACCCGGCGAAGGCAGGCGGTGGGATTAATCGCCCCGTCTTCTCCTGGATGGGATCGTGCTTGGTCCCTGCGCGCATGTGGAGGCGACGCTCCCGGATAGGGCCGGGGTGATCAGAACAAGGGGAGACACAGCACGATGAGCGTGGAGATAACCGACCGCCCCGTGGGCCGGGCTGAATGTGCCGATCCGGTCTCGCTGCTTGATCTCCTCGAGCAGCTGACTCCCGCTGATGAGCGCCGTATCGCCGCAGCTGAACGAGCGCTGATGATCCTGGAACGCTGTCCCGGTGAACTGCAGGTCATCTCTCCGCTGCTCACCCATATCGAAGCATTCGCCATGGCGGGTCTGTCCCGCATGTTCCCGGGCGTGCATGACTCGACCGAGGGCGCGGTCGCAGGGATGCCGGAGGATGGCCCTGACCAGCGCGCAGCCGCGTGGCTGAGCGATTCGGAGATCGGCCGGATCGGCGCCGGCATCGACGCGATCCTCAGCGCCGAGCACCCGCTGTGGATGTCCCCCGAGCACATTGAAGCCGTGTACCGCAGCGTGGTGCCGGACGCCCCGGAACAGGCGGTTTCGGCGGCATGGGGCAGCGAGCGGATGGAGCGGATGTGCGCCTATCTCAGCGGCGCCACCCCGAGCGCTCTGCTGCAGGCTGTGGCTGCGTCGGCGGAAGTGCGCGCTTACCCGGCCGCGGGCATTGAGACAGAACTGCTCGCCCGCAGCCTGTTCCACACCGTGCTTGCTCGGCGCGGCGTCACCAGCTGTTCGGCACTGCCGATGTCCTGTGTGCTGATCGGCCACGCGGACCGGCTGCAGGAGGCGCAGAACCACTACCGGGCGGACCGTGAACGCGCCACCGGTTATGGTCTGCGCACCTGGCTGATGTTCATGGCGGACATGGTCACCCGGGCCGCGAAGCTGACTGAGGCATCCACTGACCGCATGGAGGAGCTGCTGGGGGACTGGCGTGCCCGCACCGATGAGCATCGGCGAGCTGCCGGTTCCAAGCGAACCCTTCGGACCGATTCCGCCACCGCTCACCTGATGGAGGCTCTGGTGGGCCACCCGGTGGTCACCGTTCGGGATGCCGCAGCCCTGCTCGGCACCTCCGAGAAGTCTGCTCGCGGCGCCATCGATGAGCTGCGCGGCGCCGGCATCCTGCGCACGGAGCGTCTGCCCGGCGGCCGAGTCCGATTCATCGCACCGGACGTGCTGGATCTGGCTGTGAGCCTGCAGCGCGAAGCAGCCACCGCCTGAACCGCCCGATAGTGCTGGGCGCCTGATCTGTCTGGGCGCGCTGGGAGTTCGACCGCCCGTATACGCCGGCGCTCAGCCCTTCGAGCCGGATCCCTTCTCCTGCGCGCTGTCCGTGTCTGAGCCTTCGATCTCGCGGGAGCGCACCACGAACGGCTGCCCGGCACTGTAGCCGAACTTTCGACTCGTGGAGTGCTTAGCGAACTCCAGTCGCGCCTTGTTCGAATCCACTTCGCCGATCACCGGGTTCGGCTGGCTGAAGATCGTGCCCATACCCGCGTAGAGCGAGATGAGGTTCATCGACACAGCGCGGCGATTGCGCGCACCGAGCAGCTTCGCCACGTGCACCACCAGCCAGGAGAACCAGCCGATCGACCCGGTGAGATCCGGCATTCCCTTGACCGGCATCTGGGCGATCGCGGCGCGTCGACCGATCGTGGCCATCGTGCCCAAATCGCGGTACGTGAACGGCAGATCGCCCGAGCGGCCCTCCACCAGGGCCGTGATGACCCGCGCCACGTGCGCGCCGGCCTGGATCGCAGGCTGGGCGAGCATCGGCTGTTCCGCTTCCTGCGCTGCCACATCGCCCGCAGCAAACACGTTCGTGAAGCCCTCCACCATGAGGTTGTCCTGAATCGCCACACGGCCGTTCTTGCGCTGCGGAACACCCCACTCAGCAACCTCGGCATCCGCGCCCACTCCAGCAGCCCAGATGGTGATATCCGATTCGATGACCGTGTCATCCACCAGGGTGACCGAGTCATACCCCACGGACTTCACACCGCGCCCGGTCAGCAGCTGTACCCCGCGCTTGTCCAGCTCGTCCACCGCATAGTCCTGCAGGTGCTCATTGAAGTCCTTGATCAAGCGGTCACTGCGCTGGATCAGCCGGATCTGCAGCGTGCCCGGGTCCATCTCCGGGTACAGCACGTCCAGCTCCTGCTGGCGGAAGTCCGCGAGCGCACCGGCGATCTCCACCCCCGTGGGGCCGCCGCCCACAACGGACACGTGCAGCTTGTCATTCGTGCCGGTTTCGCTGATCTGCGAGGCCCGCTCAAGCTCCGCAAACACCCGGTCGCGGATCGCAATCGCCTGCGAACGGGTGTACATCGGCATGGCGAACTCCTCCGCGCCGGGCGTGCCGAAGAAGTTCGTGGCGGCGCCGTTGGCGAGCACCAGGTAGTCGTAGCTGATCTTCTGGTGGTCGTGAAGGGTCACCACCTGTTCGTCCGTGTTGATCGAACGGACCTGCCCCTGGCGGAAGCGCATATTGGGGATCTTCAGCTGCAGGCCGCGCAGGAACATGGTGACATCGCCCGGGTTCAGGCCGGCGGTGGCCACCTGGTACAGCAGCGGCTGGAACGTCTTGTACACGTTGCGGTCGATGAGGGTGACCCGAACTCGCGCGTTCTTCAGGCCGAGCACTGCGTTTGCACCGGCGAAGCCGCCGCCGATGATCACCACGTGCGGCCACGAGTGGCCATCCGGGGCGGGAATGGTGCGGCGTCGGAAGCTTCGCTTGTGCAGGTCCATGGTTCTCCTTCGGAGCGTGCTGTGCGAACAGTCGCGGCGGCCGGTGGACGGCGGCCGGGCCGCGGCGATCATGTGCCTGCGAGTGCCGCGGTGCACTGCAGACACTATCGCACTGTCACTCCGGCGCTGCCCGATCCCGCTGGCGCTCACGCGCTGGCCGAACGCGCTGTCGCTCACGCGCTGTCCTTCACGCGGCGCGCCTGCATTAACGCTGAGTGAAATATTGATGATTCCTGGCATTCTTCTGAGACGAGGGCTGACACGGGGCGTTATTCAGTGTTGAATGGGGGCATCGCAGGTGAATGGAAGCATTGCACTGATCCGTACCCGTCGTGAGGATTGGGGCAGCGCCTCCTCCTCCGGCTCCTTCCTCCCCGTCCCACTGACTTTCCTCCCACCGAACTGCATCCCCGCCTCTCCACCCCCTCCTCCCTCCTAGGAGTCCGCATGGCTTCCCGTGCTCGCCGAGCCGCTCGTCCACTCGGTGTTCTCGCGTCCCTGTGTGTTGCCGCCGCTCTGCTGCCAGCCAGCGGCGCCACTGCCGCTGAAGGCGATGAGCTCACAATCTTCGGCATCAACGACTTTCACGGGCGCACCACCTCCACCGCTGAGGACCTAGCCTGCACGCTGGAGACCGAGCGCGCCGGGGCGGCAGACTCGGTGTTCATCTCCTCCGGTGACAACATCGGCGCCTCCGAGTTCTCCTCCTACCTGCAGGAGGACCAGCCCACGATCGAGTACCTGAACGCGCTGGAGCTGGACGCGTCGGCCCTGGGAAATCACGAGTTCGACAAAGGCGCCGATGACCTCACCGGCCGGGTGATGGGCCAGGCGGACTTCCCCTACCTCGGCGCGAACGTGCTGAAGGCGGACGGCACCCCGTTCACCGGGAAGGCCTACGAGATCATCACCACCGGCGGCGGCAAGAAAGTGGCCGTGGTGGGTGCGGTGACACAGTCCACGCCCTCGCTCGTATCACCGGGCGGCGTCAAAGGCCTGACGTTCACCGACCCAGTTGCGGCCGTCAATCAGACGATCGCCGACCTCAAAGCATCCGGTGTTGACTACGACCTCATCGTGGTGAGCTACCATGACGGCGGCTCATCCGATGCCACCCTCGGCACCGCCCCGGCGGACGCCGGCAGCGGCCTGCTCAACCGGATCGTCACGGAGACCTCCTCCGACGCGGACGCCATCTTCACCGCGCACACCCACCGCACCTACGCTTACGAAGCGCCGAAGCCGGACGGCAACGGCACCCGCCCGATCATCCAGACCGGCTCCTACGGTGAAAACCTGGGCGCCGTTACCCTGGTGGAAGGCGCCGACGGCGGCTTCAGCCTGGCCGACGGCGGCCTTCGAATGATCCCCACCGGCGGCATGGCCAGCGGTGACACCGGGGAGACGTGCGCTCAGTTCCCGCGCTACAACGCCGCGGTGAAAATCGCCACCGCAGCCCAGGACAAGGCCACCGAAGCGGCCCGCGTGCCCGTGGGCACGGTGAATGCGGACATCACCACCGCGTTCAACGCATCCAAAGCGGAGTACGTGAACGGGGTGTGGACCCGCATCGGCACGGATACTGCGAAGCGTGGTGATGACCGGGCAGCGTCCTCAGCGCTCTCCAACCTTGTTGCCGACTCCATGGTGTGGTCGCTCAGCCAGGACGACTACGCCGGCAAGCCCGCCGACCTCGGCGTGATGCTGCCCGGCTCCGTGCGTGAGGACCTGCTGCATGCGCCGCGCGCGTCGGAAGGCGATGGCGTGGTCACCTACGGTGAAGCCAACGATGTGGTGCCGTTCCTCAACCCGGTGGTGACCGTGGACCTCACCGGCGCGCAGCTGTTCACCATGCTGGAACAGCAGTGGCAGCGCGACGCGGACGGCAACGTGCCCTCCCGCTCATACCTGCAGCTCGGCCTCTCCTCCAACGTGGACTACACGTTCGACGCATCCGCCCCCGAAGGCGAACGCATCACCTCCATCACGATCGACGGCAAACCGGTGGAAGAGGATGCCGTATATACGGTGGCCGTGCAGGGATTCCTCGCTGAGGGCGGAGACAACTTCCACGTGTTCCTTGACGGTGCGAACGTGACGGACACCGGCTACCTGGACCGCGACTCCTGGATCGACTTCCTGAAGAACAACCAGAATCTTGAGCCGGACTTCTCGCAGCGCGGCGTAGGCGTCACCGTGCAGCCGAACCCGGACGGGTCTATGCCGGCCGGAACTCAGGCCGACCCTTGGACCCTGCGGATCACCAACCTGCACTCCACCTCCCTGGGGGCGCCGATGATCACCGGGGTTGTGGTGAGCATCGACGGGCATGAGTACCGCGGCGACTATGTGCAGGGTGAGGACGGTCAGTGGTACGCCGACGTCACCATCTGGGCGCCGGATGCATCCGAGGAAGGCCAGCACGAACTGCTGATCACGGCTCTGCCGGATACTGGCACCGCGGTGGGCTATCCCGTGGTCATTCAGGCGTCGGACGGCAGCTCGACGATTGAACCGGGCCCGGGGCAGCCGGCGGATCCAGGCGGGCCCTCCGCCCCGTCGGCGCCTGAGCAGCCCGGTTCTGGGTCGGGTTCTGGTTCCGACGCGGGCACTGGTTCGGACGGGGCCAACGCGCCGGGCGCAGGGCCTGATACTCCGGGTGAGGCCAGCGCGCCGGGCGCTGGTAGCCGGCCCGATGCGCCGGGCGGGGCCAACGCGCCGGGCACAGGCAATCGGCCCACCACACAGCCCGATGCCGCCACTCCCGGCCTGCTGCCGCGCACCGGCTTGGACATCGCCCCATATGCGGCGGTGACCATCGTGCTGCTGAGCGTGGGTGTGGCCGCAGTGATGGTGGCCCGCCGCCTCCGCGACCGCGCCTGAGGCCGGGCGGCGGGCCGGCTCTTCCGCCGGGCCCGCGCCCGCTTCTTCGGCGCCCCGCCCGCGCGCCCGGCCGGCGCTTCCCGCCGGTGCTGCCCGACGCCCCGGCCCGCGCTTCCAGCCGGTGCTGCCCGACGCCCCGGCCCGCGCCCCGCTTCTTCGGCGCCCCGCCCGCGCGCCCGGCCGGCCGGGGCGCACAACTGTGGTTTAAACGGCTTCGTCACCGCTTTTCTGGGCCGAAACCGCCGATTTTTCTCCACTTGTGCACGCAGTCCGCTCGCGACCCGCGTGCCCGGTGCGCCCGCCGCCTGCGCGCCCGCCGCCTGCGCGACCTCCACCTACGCGCCGGCGAGCAGCCCACCCGCCGAGCGCGATCGCCATGCCGGCCAGGTCCGCCACGATGTCCGCCACATCCCCCGTGCGGGTGGGCGTCAGCCAGTGCTGAACGGCCTCGATGATGAAGGCGTGCGCACCGATTGCCGCGACCGCCCAGCCGGCCGCTCGGGGCCGGGGTGCGTCGGAGCTGATGCGGGCGGCGGAACGAGGCCGCGTCGGCACCAGCAGATGCAGCACCAGGGCAGTGGTGAGCGCGAAGATCGCAACGTGCACCAGCTTGTCCAGGTGCGGGATCGTTGCCCCAATCTCCTGACCGGTCTTCGGCAGCTTCGGCCAGTAGAACGACGAGTTCAGCACCAGAACAGCGAGCACCGAAACGGCGCGGAGGAGAGAGCGCATGCGTGCCAGCGTAGCCGCGACGCTGTCCGGCTTTAAATGTCGCACCCCCTCTCTAGAGTTGAAGCCATGAAGATCCTGCACACCTCGGACTGGCACCTGGGCCGCACCCTCCATGGGGAGGACCTGCACGAGCATCAGGCTGCGTTCCACGAGTTCCTCATCGAGCTCGTGCAGCGCGAGCAGGTGGATGCCGTGGTCATCGCTGGTGACGTGTATGACCGGTCGATCCCGCCTGTGGACTCTGTGAACCTGCTGAACCAAACGCTCAGCCGGCTCGCTGACCTCACTACCGTGATCCTCACCCCTGGCAACCATGACTCTGCAGTGCGGCTCGGCTTCCTGGCAGATGTGATGCGCCCCGGCATCCATATCCTTGCGGACACCGGTGGAGTGCACCGGCCGGTCACAGTGATGGATGAGCATGGCGAAGTGCTGTTCTTCGGGCTGCCGTACCTGGATCCAGACGTCGCACGCTATGACCTTGCCGCTAACGGTCAGGAGCCGCTCGCTCGTTCACATGTGGCCGTGACGACCGAGGCGATGGACCGGGTGCGCGCCCACCTGGCCGCTCACAGCTCACCGCGCTCCGTGGTGCTTGCGCACACCTTCGTGGCCGGCGGTGAGCCTTCGGAGTCCGAGCGTGACCTGACGGTGGGAGGCGTTGATTCTGTTCCAGGCAGCGTGTTCCACGGCGTGGACTACGTGGCGCTCGGCCACCTGCATGGCTGCCAGAACATGAGCGCCCTGGTGCCCGCGGAGCGGCCCGTCGCCTGGTATTCAGGATCTCCGCTCGCGTTCTCCTTCTCCGAGAAGAATCACCGAAAGGCGGTGCTGTTGGTGGAGATGGATGCGTCGGGCGCTGTGGAGGTGGAGCGAGTGCCGGTGCCGGTGCCGCGTCAGCTGGTGGAACTGAGCGGAACGCTTGCCCAGATCTTGGACCAGGCCGCGGAGCATGGCGAAGACTGGGTCCACGCGATTGTAGAAGAGCCCACCCGGCCCGCGCATATGCAGGAGACTCTGCGCGAGGCGTACCCGCATCTGCTCGGCACCGAGTTCCGCTCCACCGTGCAGCGGCCCCGCTCGGCCGCGCCCGCGGTGACGCAGGCGATGGACCCGTCGGCCGTGGTTGCTGAGTTCTTCACATCACTGGTTGGCACAGAGCCGAACCCTGCCGAGCAGGAGATCATCGAGGAGGCGCTCGCGGGTGCGCGGTACGCCACCGAGGAGCGGCTGCGACCGGCTGCACATAAGAGCGTAAGCGCATGAACCAGAAGGGGGTGTGAGCAGATGAAACTGCATCACCTGGAGCTGTCCGGGCTGGGCCCGTTCCGGGACACCATCGCGATCGATTTCGACGCGCTCGGCCAATCCGGCTTGTTCCTCCTGGAAGGCGCCACCGGCTCCGGCAAATCCACGATCATCGACGCGATCGTGTTCGCCCTCTACGGCAGTGTGGCAGGAGCAAGCGCCGGGCGAGATCGCATGCGCTCCCATTTCACGCCGCCCGATCGTGAAAGCTGGGTGGACCTGTTCTTCGAAACACCGAACGGGCTGTTCAGGATCCGTCGTACCCCCGCCTTCGATCGGCCGAAGAAACGCGGCACCGGCACGGTCCGCCAGAACACCACCGTCAAACTGTGGCGCTTCACCAGTGAAGACGCGATGCGCGCTGCCATCAGCGGCAGTGAACGCGCTGATCAGGTGGAGCCGATCGCCTCCCGCGTGGATGAGGTGGGCGCCGAGATCAACCGGATCATCGGTCTCACGCATGATCAGTTCACGCAGACCGTGGTGCTGCCGCAGGGGGAGTTCGCCCGCTTCCTCCACGCGGATACACGCGACCGGCAGCAGGTGCTGGAGCGGGTGTTCGGCACCCAGTTCTTCACCCGTGTTGAAGAACAGTTCGCGTTGATGCGCAAACGCGCTGAGGCGGATGTGCGCGGTTCGATCAGCGTATTGAACGCCGCATTCCACCGTCTGCTTGAAGCAGCCGCGGTGCCGGAGTCAGACCGTGGCGAGCTGGCCGGCCAAGTCAGCTCGATGTCACCCCCGGCGATCCAGGCATCCCAGCAGACCGCCACAGAGCTCGCGGCAGAAGCGGAACGGGCTGCTGCGGACGCTGAGAAACAGCTCGCGACTGCCGTGGAGGCCGCACGTGCCGCAGAAGAAGCGCGCGATGCCGCCCTCGCTCACCGCTCCCTGGTGACGGAGCGGATCAGCGCTGAGCAGATTCGCACGCAGCTCGCTGAAAGCGCCCACGCCGCCCAGCAGGCCGCCGCGCGTCTTGACGCCCATGACCGCGCGGAGCGCGCATTTTACGCCCTCCAGGATGTGGAGCGTCTGAGCCCCCGCGCTGCTGCCGCTGAACAGAAACTGCCGCAGGCGCTGCACGGGCAGAAGTTGACCTGGGCATCGGCTGCAGCGGACCAGCGCGCCCTCGCTGAGACCGCAACGAAGGATGCCGACGATCTCAGCGCCGCGGTGCTGCTGGAGAAACAATTGTCGGAGCGCATTCGTGATCATGCTGCAGCGGCCGCGGCGGTTGAGGAGCTGGCGGACGCTGCCCGGAAGGCGGAGCAGCGCGTGGCATCCCGACCTGAGGAGCGGGCTGCTCTGGTGGCGCGTCGGGATGCGCTCGGGGAGACGGCGTCGCAGGTCAGCGGACTGCGCGCCGCTGTCGTCGCAGCGCAGCAGATTCTCTCCGCGGCCACACACGCTGAGCAGGCACAGATGAAACGCGACGAGCTGCAGCCGATCGCTGACCAGCACGCTCGCGATGCGAAACGCGCGCACGACACGGTGACGCAGCTGAGGGCGCAACGTTTGTCTGCGATCGCCACCGAACTCGCCGCTGATCTCACCGATGGTGAACCCTGCCCCGTCTGCGGCGGCGTGGAGCATCCCGCACCGGCGCGCTCCACCAGTGAGCCGATCACTCCCGAGCGGATTGAGGCAGCTGAACAGGCGCAGCAGCGCGCAGACACCGCGCTCAGTGACACCCGCACCCGCTGCGTGGCGCTCGACGCGGAGATCACCGCGGCTCGTGAGAACGCGGGCGGGCTGAGTGCTGAGGAGGCCGCGGAGCGGGTGAGCGCCGCTGAGACTGCCGCTGCCACCGCCGAACAGGCCCAGCATGAGCTCACTGAAGCGTCCCGGGCACTGGAAACCTTTGATACCGCCACCGCTGAGCTCACCACAGCCGCGTCCGACGCGCGCGCAGCCCTCACTACTGCGAAAAACCGCCACACGGACCTGGCGGATGCGATCGAAAAGGACCGCGCCACGGTGGCTGAGGCGGCCGGGGATCATGAGAGCGCTGCCGAACGGCAGCGACAGCGCCGGGAAGCAGCAGCCGCCGCGACCACCCTTGCCACGGCGTTGGAAGCAGCGATCCGCGCCCATGATGAATGGCGGGATGCCGTGGCCGCTGCAGAAACAGCCCGCCGAGAGGCCGGACTGCCCACTGCTGAAGCGGTGGCCGCGGCGCGGCTCACCGCAGAGCAGCGCCGCGCCGACCAAGAGCTTCTGACAAAACGGGCAGCGCAGAAGGCCCGGGTTGATGACGCATTCGCGAAACCCGAGGTGAAAGAACTGACCATCAGCGATTCCAGCGCCGAAGAAGCTGCCGCGGCCGTGGCCGCAGCGAACGCGTCGCTCACCACCGCGCGGGAGCAGCAGGCTGAGGCTCAGAGAGCAGAATCGGTTGCCTCAGCCCGCGCCAGCCGGACTCGGGAAGCGCGGGGTGCGTTCACGCAGCAGGCCGAGCAGCATGAGCAGTCCTCCGCCACCGCGCAGCAGATCCTGCACCTGGCGAACATCGCTACCGGCACATCAAGCGATACCGCGCGTCTCACGCTCTCCACTTACGTGGTGGTGAAACGGTTCGAAGCGGTAGTGGATGCGGCGAATGCGCGCCTGCAGACCCTGTCCGGCACTCTTGAACTGGAACTCGGCGAACCCGTTGCCGGCGGGTCAAAAAAGATCGGCCTAGATCTCACCGTGATCGACCGCCGCTCCGACCGATCCCGAGCGCCCGCCACCCTCTCCGGCGGAGAAACTTTCTTCGTGTCCCTTGCGCTTGCACTCGGCCTGGCGGACATCGTCACTGCCGAATCAGGCGGGGTGCAGCTGAGCACCCTGTTCATCGACGAAGGGTTCGGCTCGCTCGACCCGGAGCGCCTGGACTCCGTGATCGCTGAGATCCGCCACCTCGCATCCACCGGCCGCACCGTGGGCATTGTGTCCCACGTGACGGAGCTGAAGCAGCAGATCCCGGAGAAAATCCACGTGGCCCGCAGCGCGGATGGCACGTCAACGATCACCACCACCGTATAGATTCGCCGGGGTGGCGCGCGCTCCGCAGACCCGGTCCCCACAGGTGGAATAGTGACCCCGCGGGCAGAATCCGATCGTTGAACCTGCCGCACACCCCGCTCCGCCCGTAGTCTGAAGACACATCACCGCAGAAAGGGAGCCATGGGCCCAGAGATCATCGCCGCGTTCATCGGCGCGCTCGCGTTCGCGATCGGCATCACCGGAATCATTGTGCCGGTCCTGCCCGGATCGATCACCATCATCATCGGCACCCTGATCTGGGCGATCATCGTGGGCGGCTGGGGCGCCTGGATCCCCTTCGTGATCATCGCGATTCTCTGCGGCGCCGGGATGACCAGCAGCTATGTGCTCGCCGGTCGTCAGCTGAAGCAGCAGGAAACCCCGTCCTGGGCGATCCTGGTGGCAGTGCTCGGCGGTATCGTCGGCTTCTTCCTTTTTCCTGGGCCCGGCGTGATCATCGGTTTCATCCTTGCGCTGTTTCTCACCGAATATTCCCGCCGCAAAGACGTCCACGACGCGCTGCGCCACACCGGGTCCGCTCTGAAAGCCCTCGGCATCGGCATTCTCATCGAGGTCAGCCTCGCCACCGTTGCGGCCCTCGTGTTCATTGTGGCTGCCGCGTACGCGATATTCGCCTGCTGAACCGCTGTCACTGCTGAACCGCTATCACCGTCTGCCTCCCACTATGCCCAGCGAACGTTCCATTCCACGCCCTGCGCCGCGGATCTCCTCGCGCTCCCAGCCGAAGGTGACCGGGCAGCGGAAACAGCAGCTTGCCGACGCGTTCCTCACCCAAGGCCCTGAGTATGACGAGCTCCGGCCCGGGTACCCAGCTCCGGTGGTTGATGCGATCGTGGCGGCAGCAGGCGTGATCCCGGGTGCAGCCCCCGCCGCGCCCGATGCAGCCCCCGCCGCCTCCGACACCGCCCCTGCCACTTTTGATGCAGCCCCCGCCAGCCCCAACACTGCCCATGCCGCGCCCAACACTGCCCATGCCGCACCTTTTGCATCGGCCGAGTTCGGCCCGCGTCGGCCGGACAGCGGCCGCCTGTTCGCTACGGATCTCGGGGCCGGCACCGGGAAGCTGACTCGCGCCCTTGCTGAACGGGTACGCGTCGCTGCGCAGACAACTGGCGAGGCGGAAACAGCTCCCCCGCTCGTGGTGACAGCGGTTGATCCGAGCGAGGCGATGCTGCAGCAGCTGCGAGACCGTATGGCCGTGCCGGAGTCCACGATGTGCGCCGCGCCCGGTGCTGATACCACCGTGGAGGTGCGCACCATGCTCGGCACCGCTGAGCAGACCGGCCTGCCGGATTCATCCCAGAGTGTCGTCACCGTCGCGCAGGCATGGCACTGGTTCGATCGGGACCGGGCCACGCAGGAAATCCTGCGCATTCTGGCCCCTGGCGGAGTGGTGGCGCTTGTGTGGAACACGCTCGATGTGGCGATCCCGTGGGTGCACCGCTATTCCCGGATTATGCATGCCGGGGATGTGCAGCGTGATGGGTTCATGCCGGATGTGGGGGAGGGGCTCCAGCTGGTGGATCGCATGGTGCACCGCTGGGAGGATCAGCGACGCACACACGAACTGATCAATCTGGCGCTCACGCGCAGTTACGCGGTCACTGCTCCGGTGGAGCGTCGGGAGCGGGTGCTGGCGAACCTTGACTGGTACGTGCACGAGCATCTTGGGCACGCGCCTGGTGCAACAGTGGGAATCCCGTATCGAACAGATCTGTTCCTGTACCGCCGGGCGCTGTGACGCCGCGGCATCCGCGGACGGCACCAAAGAGAACACAACGTGAGTTCTGCGCGCTAAAAGGCGGAAATAGCGCACAGAACTCACGTTTTGCGAGGGAGGGGGCACCCGGCCGCCGCCGAGGGACAGCCGGCCGCCGCCGGGGGCAGCCGGCCGGCGCCGGGGGTGGCCCCGGCTCCCGGGAGCGACGGACGCACCCGCCCCCCCGGGGCCACTCGTCTCAGCGGACTTGGTTCTGCAGAACCACCTTGTCCTTGGAGGAGCCCACCACGTCTCCGGCCTTCCACTCGGCCCAGCTGGGCTGGTCCACCATGAACGCTTCGATCTCGTCCTTGGTGGCTTCGAGTTTCGGATCGTGCTTGAGGTAGTGGCGGGTTTCGCGGGCGATGAGGCCGCTCATCAGCAGCAGACCGATCAGGTTCGGCAGCGCCATGAGGCCATTGGCGATATCCGCGAAGCCCCACACCACGGACAGTTCGGTGGTGCATCCCACGTAGATCATCAGGGCGAACACGATGCGGTAGGGCAGCACGGGCTTGCGGCCGAACAGCTTTTCGATGTTGCGCTCACCGTAGTAGCACCAGCCCAGGATGGTGGAAAACGCGAACATGATCAGCGAGACCGTGACGATCCAGTGGCCCCACTGGCCGGGCAGGCCGTTGCTGAAGGCCTGGCCGGTGAGGAGGCTTGCGGAGATCTGTTCGCCGTCGGGGCCCACGTCCTTCCACACACCGGTGCAGATGATGGTGAGGCCGGTGAAGGACACCACCACGATCGTGTCGATGAACGTCTGCGTCATGGACACCAGCCCCTGGCGCACCGGGTGGGAGGTCTGTGCTGCGGCAGCAGCGATCGGTGCGGAGCCCAGGCCGGACTCGTTGGAGAAGAGACCGCGAGCCACACCGTATTGGATCACGATGATGATGGCGGAGCCGGCGAAGCCGCCTACAGCGCCGTGGCCGGTGAACGCACCGGTGAACACCTGTGCAAGCGCTTCTGGCAGGTGCGCCACGTTCGCGATGAGGATGTAGGTGCCGGCCAGGATGTAGAACGCGATCATGATCGGCACCAGCGCGGAGGTTACGGTGCCGATGGACTTGATGCCGCCCACCAGAACCCACAGGGCGAGCAGCACGAGCACAGCGCCGGTTGCCCACACGGGGATGCCCCAGGAGTTCTCCACGTTCGACGCGATCGCATTGCCCTGGGTGAGGTTGCCGATGCCGAATGCGGCGATCGCACCGAAGATGGCGAAGGCGGTGGCGAGGATCTTGCCAAGCGGACCCTTGATGCCGCGCTCCAGGTAGTACTGGGGGCCGCCAGACTTTTCACCGGCAGAGTCTGTGGTGCGGTAGCGCACGGCGAGGAAGGCTTCGGAGTATTTGGTGATCATGCCGAGCAGGCCGGTCACCCACATCCAGAAGAGCGCGCCGGGGCCGCCGATGGCGATGGCGGTGGCCACGCCCACGATATTGCCGGTTCCCACGGTGGCGGCGAGCGCAGTGGTGAGGGCTTGGAAGTTGGAGATGTCGCCTTCGGATGAGTCGTCTTTGCGTTTCAGCAGCCCTAGGCGCAGCGCTGCTCCGAGCTTGAGGAACTGCATGCCGCCCATGCGGATGGTGAGGTAGAGGCCGGTGCCGAGCAGCAGCGGAATCAGGAACCAGGGGCCCCAGAGGAAGCTGTTGATGTCACCGAGCACAGCGTCGAGTTGTGCCATGGGAAAGGGGTCTTTCTGACTAAGGACGGGCCATGCCGCCGCGTGAGGAACAGTGGTGTGGGCCACACGGTAGCAGGACTGCAGGGCTATGCGAGCCTCTTTTGCAACTCGAGTCCATTCTGTGATCTACAGCGCCGCCCGGCCTCAACGAGCCCACATCACGGGGTCTCTCAGCGCTGCCCGGACTCAACGGGCGCACATCACGGGGTCTCTCAGCGGAGCCGGCCGTTCATTCGTCGAGCGTGATGCTGGTGATGAGCCAGCGTTTCTGCTCGGTGTCGAACTTCAGCGCGAGCGTCATGGTGCCGGTGGAGCCGGGGTTGTCCACAGGCTCTTCCTGTGGTCCCATCACAAGCTGGGACGGTGCCTCAGTGAACTCGGATGTGATGGTGGCGGTGTGGGATGCGGTGGGATCTTTCGCAGCCTGTTCGATGGTGACGCTGGGATTGTTGAGCGTGATCTCCCCACCGGTCACCCAGCCGCCCTGCTGTTTGAGCTGCGCGGCGCTTTCCATGAAGGCAACGCATTCAGCGCATTCGGGTGCGGAAATGCTTCCCCACGGCTCAATATCTCCGGACGCCAGCATGTACGGATAGGCGGCGAACATGTAGTCCACGGTGGCTTGCGCGCCGGCCTCGGTGGGCTGGTCCATCCCGGCTGGTGGTGCCGGTGCGGTGGTGGCGGTTGGGGACTGCGGGGCCGACGCGCCCTGCTGCCCAGCCGGATCCGACCCTCCGCCCAGGTTCGAGAGACCGGCCAGACCGAAGGGAACCACAAGGGCGAGGGCGATCAGCAGCACAATGATGCGCTTAGTAGACGTGCTCACCGGTTCAACCTATCGCGAGAGGAGCAGAGGCTCAGCCAGCGTATTTTGCGGCGAGGTCCGCGACGTCCTGGGCGTACTGTTTGGACTGGTTATAGGTGACAATGGCCCGATTCCAGCCTTCGGTGCTGGTCATGGGTCCGCCGGAGCTGCACAGGTACACCGCGGTGGTGAGGGCGGCGTCATCCAGGTTCTGCGGGTTCTTCGTGCCGTCCCGATTGCCGTCCTGAGCAAAGTTTGTCCACGTTTCGGGAATGAACTGCATGGGGCCTACCGCCCGGTCCCATTCGGTGTCCCCATCGAGCCGGCCATCGTCCGTGTCATGCACGGCCGCCACTTTTCCCTGCCCGTTGAGCGGCACGCCGATGATCGGCGGATGCACGGTGCCGTCCTTGCCCACGCGGGAGCCGCCGTGGCTTCCGTGACCGGATTCCACGGCGCCGATGGCGGCGATGGTGTTCCAGCCGATGTGGCAGTCGGCCCTGCGGTGTGCCATCACGAGGGACGCCCCGGCGTAGGCGGCGAGCGCCCGCTCTGGAATGCCGGTGCGCTGGCTCGTGGTGCGCAGCCATTTCGGGTCGGCTAGCTCCGCGATCGGGCGGGATTCGAGATCCGATGCGCTCCCAGTCAAGTGGGCCGGTGGGATCCGCTGCGGGGGCGCCTCTGGGTAGCCGCGCTCGGCAAAGGTGGCGGGGGCGCTGTTCTGTGAGGAGCAGGAGGCAAGGAAGGGTCCGCTGGAGAGCACTGCAACAGCCGTCAGGCGGAGGGCAGTGCGACGGGGGAGCATGTGCGGATCGCGCATAGGACTCGATCATCACCGCCCGCAGCGGGCGGGCGGAAGTGTTTATGACGAGACTCCTACCCGGTGCTGCTCGCCCATTGTCCGGCGGAGGCTCCACACATTGTGTGAGACGGCCCTCGCCCGCCCGATGAACGCCCCGGCCGCCGCTAGGGGTGCCGTCGCCGCAGAAGGCTGCGGTTGAGGGCCGCTGCAGCGGTTGAGGTCGCAGCGGGGGCGTAGGCTGTATCCGCTCAATCGAAAGGCCCCTCATCGTGACCCTCCTTGGCGTGCTCCGCGTGCAGATCGCCCGCAACCGCGGCGCGGTCTTTGCCGTGATGCTGTTTCAGCTGATTGCGGTGATCGCCGCGCTGTACCTGCCCACGATCAACGCCAGCATCATCGACGACGGCATCGCTCAGGGCGATGTTCCGCTGATCTGGCGGCTTGGCGGCTGGATGCTTGTGGTGTCTGTGCTGAACATCCTTGCGATGATCGCCTCGAACTATTTCGCGGCGCGTGCCTCAATGCGTGCGGGCCGGGACCTGCGCTCGCAGGTGTTCAGCCAGGTGCAGTCCTTCTCTAAACAGGAGATCACGCATTTCTCTGCCGCCTCCCTCATCACCCGCAACACGAATGATGTGAAGCAGGTGCAGGATTTGATGTTCTTCGGTCTGAACTTCATGGTGCAGGCGCCGATCACCGGCATCGGCGGGATTGTGCTGGCGCTGAAGCAGGAAGCGGGCTTGGCGTGGCTGATCGCGGTGATGGTGCCGCTGATGCTGCTGTTCCTGGGCTTCATCGTGATCAAAGCGGCGCCGCTGTTCCGCCAGGTGCAGGACCGCATCGATGATATGAACCTGATCCTGCGCGAGCAGATCACGGGGGTGCGGCCGCTGCGCGCATTCGTGCGCGAGGACTATGAGCGCAACCGGTTCGAGACGGCGAACCAGCGTTACCACACGGTGAACCGGGCGGTGGGCAGCCTGATGGTGCTGATCCAACCGCTGATCATGTTCCTGCTGTCCATCTCCTCTGTGGCGGTGCTGGCCGCAGCGGCAGGCCCCGTGGATCGCGGAGAGATGCAGATCGGCTCCATCACCGCGTTCATCGCCTACCTGATCCAGATCCTGATCGCAGTCATGATGGCCACGTTCATGACGATGCAGATCCCGCGGGCGATGGTGTCCTCGGAGCGGATTCAGGAAGTGCTGGACACGGTGCCGTCGATCCGACCGCCGGCATCGGGCGAGGGCGTCACAGCAGCCGCCCGCCCTGCCGCAGCCTCCCACCCTGCCGCAGCGGATGCGCCCAGTGCTGCAGCAGATGCGTCCAGGGCCGATGCGGGGGAGCACACCGCCGCATCCCTGGAGTTCCACAACGTCACCTTCTGCTTCCCGGGCGCTGAACGCCCCGTGCTGGACCAGGTCTCCTTCCGCGCTGAAGCCGGCCAAACCCTGGCCATCATCGGCGGCACCGGCTCCGGCAAATCCACCCTGCTCTCCGCCATCACCCGCACCCTGGACGTCACAGAAGGCACCGTTCGTGTGAACGGCGTGGATGTTCGGGAAGCGGACCCGGCGATGCTCGCCAGCACCTTCGGGTACGTGCCGCAGCGGCCGTACCTGTTTGCGGGCACGGTCGCGTCGAACCTCGAGGTGGGCAAGCCCGGCGCCAGCGAACAGGAGATGTGGCATGCGCTTACCGTGGCGCAGGCGCGTGACTTTGTGGCGGCGATGCCGCAGCAGCTGCAGTCGTCGATCAGCCAGGGCGGGACGAATGTGTCCGGCGGGCAGCGGCAGCGGCTCTCGATCGCCCGCGCACTGATCGGCCACCCGCCGATCTTCCTGTTCGATGACTCCTTCTCCGCACTGGACGTCACCACCGACGCGAACCTCCGCGCCGCGCTGGAGCCGGAAACCCGGGATGCGCTCGTCGTGATCGTGGCGCAGCGCGCATCCACCATTGTGAACGCAGACCAGATCCTGGTGCTCGACCACGGTCGCGTGGTGGGGCGGGGCACGCACCAGGAGCTGCTGGCAACCAATGACACCTACCGGCAGATCCTGGAATCGCAGGCCATGAGAGAGGACGCAGCCTGATGAGCGATGAGACCCTCTCCCAGGACGAACTCGCGGCAGAGAAGGATGCCGAGCGCGGACTGCGCCCCGGCCAGAAGTCCGCCGCGTTCTTCCCCTCCGCGAAACGCCTGCTGCGCGAGATGCGCCCCGAGCGCGGCCTGCTGCTGCTCGCATTCCTGCTCGGCATCATCGGTGTGGTGCTCAGCGTGGTGGGCCCGAAAGTGCTCGGCATTGCAACAGACATCATCTTCACCGGGGTCATCTCCAAGCGGATCCCCGCGGGCATGACCCAGGAGGAGCTGATCGCCCACCTGCAAGAGCAGGGTCAAACCAACTTCGCGGACATGCTCACCGGCATGCACCTCACCCCGGGACAGGGCGTGGACTTCCCCGCGCTGTGGACGGTGCTAGGGATCGTGACCGGCCTGTACGTTCTCGCGTCCCTGTTCACCTGGCTGCAAGGCCGGATCCTGATGCGGATCGTGCTACGCGTGGTGTTCCGCCTGCGCCGCAAGGTGGAAGAGAAGATCCACACCCTGCCGCTGTCCTATTTCGACCAGGTGAAGCGTGGTGACCTGCTCTCACGAGTCACCAATGACATTGACAACATCCAGAACACCCTGATCAACTCCACGATCAGCCTGGTCACCAGCATCCTCACCGTGATCGGCACGCTTGCGATGATGCTGTGGATCTCCCCGGTCCTCACCGCCTGGGCCATGGTGATCCTGCCGCTGGGCCTTCTGGTGATGGGCGTGATCGGCCCGCGCAGCCAGAAGCTGTTCGGCACCCAGTGGGATGCCACCGGAAGGGTGAACGCCGAGGTGGAGGAAGCATTCTCCGGCCACGAAGTGATCACCGTGTTCGGCCGCTCCCGCGAAGTGGCAAAGAAGTTCGAACGGGAGAACGAGGCGATGTACTCCGCCTCATTCGGCGCGCAGTTCGTCTCCTCACTGATCATGCCGCTCATGATGTTCGCCGGAAACCTGTCCTATGTGGCGGTTGCAGTGGCCGGCGGCCTGAAGGTGGTGTCCGGTCAGCTCACCCTGGGCGATGTGCAGGCGTTCATCCAGTACTCCCGGCAGTTCACCCAGCCGCTCTCGCAGATCACCTCCATGGCCACGGTGCTGCAGTCCGGGGTGGCCAGCGCCGAGCGGGTATTCCAGCTGCTGGACGCGGAGGACCAGTCACCGGATGCTCCTGCTCCTGCTTCTTCATCGCAGGCCCGCTCCGGCCGGGTGGAGTTTGAGCATGTCCGCTTCTCCTACGCACCGGACCGGGAGCTGATCACGGACCTGTCTCTGGTGGCCGAACCCGGCTCCACCATCGCCATCGTGGGCCCCACCGGAGCCGGCAAAACCACCCTGGTCAACCTGCTCATGCGCTTCTACGAAATCGACGGCGGAGCCATCCGCCTGGACGGCGTGGACATCCGGCGCCTTCCCCGCTCCGAGCTGCGCTCGCGGACCGCGATGGTGCTGCAGGACACGTGGCTGTTCAAAGGCACGGTCATGGAGAACATCCGCTACGGGCGCCTGGATGCGTCGGATGAGGAGGTCATCGCGGCTGCGAAGGCTGCGCGGGCCGACGAGTTCATCACGCAGACGGCAGACGGCTATGACACGGTGCTGGACGATGAGGGCACCAGCGTGTCAGCCGGGGAGAAGCAGCTGCTGACGATCGCTCGCGCGTTCCTTGCCGAACCGGAGCTGCTGATCCTGGATGAGGCCACCTCGAGCGTGGACACCCGCACGGAGATGCTGGTGCAGGAGGCGATGAACCGCCTGCGCAAGGGCCGCACCGCGTTTGTGATCGCGCACCGGCTGTCCACCATCCGCGACGCGGACACCATCCTGGTGATGGAGCACGGTGACATCGTGGAGCAGGGCTCGCATGCGGAGCTGATGGCTGCCGGCGGCGCCTATGCCCGGCTGCAGGCATCTCAGGCCCATGCTGCCGATGCGGCGACGGACTCGGAGCCGGAGGAGCCCACACAGCCCAGTCCGCAACTATTTGCATAGCGGTGAATATTCATGCGTTATGCTGTGGCCGTGACAACGTTTGACCGCTCCTTCCGCCCCAGCCGGCGTACCGCGCTGACTGCTGCGGCGCTGGCGCCGATCGGCGCGCTTGGACTGAGCGGCTGCACGTACGCGTCGGTTCGCCTGGCTGAAGAGAGCAACGCGATCCCCGAAGTGGACCTCTCTGGCATCACCACACAGGAGGCGATCGCCGCGCTGGTGCCGGAGCGGATCCGCGCCGCCGGCGAGCTGGTCAACGGCGCCGCCACGAATTACCCGCCCGGCGAGTTTCTCTCCAATGGAGTGCCCGTCGGGTATGACATCGACGTGCTCGCGGCGATCGGCAAGGTGCTGGGCCTGCGCACCCGCACCGAATCCGCGGTGTTCGCGCAGATCATTCCCTCAATCGGCTCAAAATATGACGTGGGCCTGTCCGGCTTCACCATCAACGACGAGCGCCTCAAAGCCGTGAACATGGTGTCCTACTTCAGAGCGGGCGTCTCCTACGCGGTGGCCGCTGGCAACCCGTACGGCATCGACCCGCACAGCCTGTGCGGCAAACGGCCGGCCGTGCAGGTGGGCACCTACCAGGAAGAGAAGATGATGGCGCTCGATGACGAGTGCCGCGCCGCGGGAAAGAGCGGCATTGACCTGCTCTCCTACGCCTCGAACAATGACGCAGTCACCAACGTGGCCGGCGGTAAGGCGGACATCCTGGTAGCGGACTCTCCAGTCACCGCCTACGCCATCACCCGCAGCCGCGGCACGCTGGAGCAGGTGGGGGAGATTGAGGAGTCCGCCCTCAATGGGATCTGCGTGGCGCAGTCCGATCAGGCGCTCACCGAAGCGATCTGCCAAGCAGTGCAGCACCTCATCGACGAAGGGCACCTGCTGGCGATCATGACCGCCTGGGGCAATGAGAGCGGCATGATCGAAACAGCGAAGATCAATCCGCGCAGCTGACCCGGCCTGGGAAAGCTCAGAACTCATGCCCTCAATCGCCCGTCGCGCTCGGCCCTCAGGCAGGAAGTGGGCAGACGCCATATATGAGACACTTCTGTCACCATGAGCCAGGTCCACGTCATCGAACCGGACGCCTTCGTCCGCGGTTCCCTGGTGCGTGCGGCCCAGCAGGTCCCCGAGATCAGCCTGGGAACGGTTGACCATCGGTGGCTTGCGCTGCACGAGGACGGCCTCAGCGGGGATGTGGTGATCCTGCGTGCGCGCATGTTCGATATCTGGCCGATCATCCTCAAAACGGCCGCGCTGACCCGGCTCGGCTGCCGCGTGATCGTCCTCATGGAGCCGCCCAGGCACGAAGCGGCCGCTCGGCTGCGGGAAGCTGGCGCGTGGGCAATCGCCTCGGACGGTGACCTGGCAGGGCCGGACGCCGTGATCCAGCTGGCTCAGCAAGCCCTTCAGGAAGCAGCCTCCGCTGATGCAGCCGGGAGGCAGTTGATCGAATCGCCAAGTGCGCCTATCGCTGGACCGGAGGACCCGCCTGCTCCGGTGCGGTTGGCAGACCTGCTGGACCGTCCGCTGCAGGTTGCGTGCCTCTACGCCTCTGCGCCCGCACCATCAGCCAGGGAGATCGGCCGGGTGCTCGGCATTGCCGAATCCACTGTGCGCGGGCACCTTGACCGGGTGCGAGCCTCCTACCGGCGCGTCGGAATCGACCTTCCTGACCGTGCCCGGATGCGGGCGCAGCTGCGCACGGACGGCCTTCGAATCGGGGAGAGCGGGTGGCTGTGACGTATCCGTGGACCTCTGTGCATGTGGTGGGCGGCACCGCGCTCACCACCGACGCGATCACGGACATCGTGCACGCCTGCCGCGCGGACCTGCCGATCACCGGCACTGGCGCCATCGACGTGGACATGAGCTTCACGGATGTGGCGATTGACCTGAGGCATGATCCGGACGAGGAGCATGCTGACCGCGCGGACCCATCTCAGCTGGTGGTGGCCGTGATCGGACCGCATCGCCCTGAAGTCATCGGCCCCGTGATGCTCTGCGCCGAGCGGGGAGCCTCCATCGTGGCGTTCGGCGCCGCCCAGGCGGCAACACGCGTGCTGCTGCTCCGCCACGGGATTCCGGTGATCAGCACCGATGAGGAGCCTTGGCTGGTGCGGATCCTCCAGGAGGGCCTCGGCTCGCTGCCGGAGGATGCCCGGGAAGCGGTCCGGCCGAACCTGCGCACGGTGAGACTCACCCGCAGCGAAGCGATCGTGGCGCAGCTGGTGATCGACCAGCCGGGCATCACCCGCGCCGAGATGGCGCAGCGGCTGTGCATCTCGGAGGGCACCGTGAAAGTGCACCTGCGCTCGATCCGTCGGAAAACGAATCTGGGCAACGTGCGCGGCATGGCGTTCTCCTCCCGGCTGCAGCAGATGTGGCCGTCCGGAGTGGTTGCCGGCCCCGTCACGGTCTCCGCGGCTTCGGCGCCGTCCGCTGCGCCGCAGTGAGCCGGCTTGGGCGGCTGCTGCGCGAGCGGCTGCCCAAGCAATTGCATCCATGCACCAGAGTGCATAGTCTTGCTCTTTAGTGATCGACTATGCATCCAGTCGGTTGGCCCCACGCCCAGCCGGGCATCCCCGATAAGGCAGAGCAGCGATGACAGAGACAGAACGCGTCGGCCCCGCATCCCGTGGCGGGCAGCCTCCCCACGGTGGATCGCCTGAGCGCCCCGCGCGGGCCGGCGGGGACGCCGTGCCGAATCGGCTGCGGGTGCGCCCCGCACCGCGCCCCGGCACTTGGATCGCCGCTGCCATTGCGCTGATCCTGTCGCTGGCGCTGATCAACTTCGCCGCCCGTAACCCCGTGTTCGAGTGGGGTCTTGTTCTCACCTACCTGTTCGATGTCAAGGTCATTCAGGGGGTGGGCTGGACGCTGCTCATCACGGTGGTCGCCATGCTGATCGGCACCGTGGTGGCGCTCACCGCAGCGGTGATGCGCCGCTCCACCAACCCGGTGCTGCGCGCTGCTTCCTGGGTGTATATTTTCATCTTCCGCGGCACCCCCGTGTACACCCAGCTCGTGTTCTGGGGTCTGTTCACCGTGATCGTGCCGAAGATTGCCGTGGGCGTCCCGTTTGGCCCGCAGCTGTTCGAGCTGTCCACTCGTGACTACTTCACGGCGTTCTGGGCGGCCGTGATCGGCCTGGGCCTGAACGAGGGCGCCTATCTGGCGGAGATCATCCGCGCCGGTCTGAACTCCGTGGACAAGGGGCAGACGGAGGCGTCGAAAGCGCTCGGCATGAACAATGCCCTGATCCTGCGCCGGATCATCGTGCCGCAGGCGATGCGGGTGATCATTCCGCCGCTGGGCAATGAGACCATCGGCATGCTGAAAACCACCTCCCTGGTGCTCGCGGTGCCGTTCACACTGGACCTCACGTTCGCCTCGAACTCGATTGCGAACATGCTGTTCAAGCCGATTCCGCTGCTGATCGTGGCCGCGTTCTGGTACCTCGCGGTGACCAGTGTGCTCATGGTGGGGCAGTTCTTCCTGGAGCGCCACTTCGGCCGCGGCTTCGATGACCACACGCCTGCGCGCTCCAGCCGCCAGGCATCGATCAATGCCGCGCGCACCACCCCGAACGATCCCCTGCCCGAAGTGGAGCTGTGATGACCCAGAAACCCACCGCTGAGGGAACACCCGCTGCTGAACCTGCACCAGCCGCCGAGGCAGCCAGCTCCGCAGCGTCCCGCCCGCTGATCGAGCTGCGAGAGGTGCACAAGGAGTTCGGCAGCCTGCACGTGCTCAAAGGCTGCTCTTTGAGCGTCAATGAGGGCGATGTGACCGTGCTGATCGGCCCGTCCGGGTCTGGAAAATCCACGCTGCTGCGCTGTGTGAATCAGCTTGAGGACCCTACCGGCGGCACCGTGTGGATCGATGGAGAGCTGCAGGGCTACCGGTCTGAGCCGCTTGCGGACGGGCGCCTGCAGCGCCTGAAACCCGCTGAGATCGACGCGCAGCGCGCGAAGGTCGGCATGGTGTTCCAGCGTTTTCACCTGTTCCCGCACATGACTGCGCTGCAGAACGTGATGGAGGCGCCTATCCGGGTGCGGAAGCTGCCCAAGAAGGCAGCCGAGCAGAAGGCCCGTGACCTGCTGGAGCGGGTGGGCTTGGCGGATCGCGCCGATCATTACCCGAGCGAGCTGTCCGGCGGTCAGCAGCAGCGAGTAGCGATTGCGCGCGCACTCGCGATGGAACCTGAGCTCATGCTGTTCGACGAGCCCACTTCCGCCCTGGACCCAGAGCTCGTGGCGGAGGTGCTGCAGGTGCTCAAGGACCTGGCGCAGCAGGGGCTGACCATGATCGTGGTGACGCACGAGATCGGGTTTGCGCGTGAAGTGGCCGATACCGTGGTGTTTATGGAGGAGGGTCGGATCGTGGAATCTGGGCCGGCCCGCGCCACCATTGATGATCCGCAGTCTGAGCGGCTGAGAGAGTTCATCACCTCGGTGCTCTGAGACGTCCCGCCTGCTGCTGCGGATTCCTGCCGGAGCCTTGTCAGAACTGGCGGCGCATCTGCGCGAAATGCAGACCGTCAGCCAGCGCCCGCTGCCCTTCGAAGCCGGGGAATGGAACGCGGGTGCCGGTGGGCTCAAAGCCGAGCCGCTGATACCAGGCGATCAGCTCGGGCCGTGTCTCAATCACGTTGAGGGTGAGGCCGGGGAAGCCGCGACGGGATGCGTCGGCCTCCAGTGCCGTGATCAGCGCACGCCCCACACCGGAGCCCTGCAGGGACGGCTCTACTGCGAACAGTCCCATCTCCGGCAGTTCGGTGTGCGGATGCATCTCCAGCATGATGCAGCCGTCCACGCTGTTTGGTGAGCGCCAGCCGCGCGCCACGAAGATCTCCATCGTGGGATCATCCAGCAGCTCCTGCAGCTGCGCAGCAGTGACCCGCGGGCCCTCCACAAGATGCACCTCAGTGGTCCATGAGCCCGGGTGGTCACCGCGGTAGGCGCGGTCGATCACCTCGACGAGCGCCGGAATGTCAGCGGCGGTCATGGGGGAGATGCGTGAGGTGTGCGGGTGGGTCATTCCGGCAGAATATCGTGCTCACGCAGGCGTTTGATCAGCCCGAACCCGTTCTGGGAGCTGACCCATGGGATGCCGTGGGCGCTGGTGATGCGGCGGGCGTCTGCGCTGGGCTGCGCGGCGGGACTCTGTCCGTCCCCCGGTGGCTGCGCATGCTTTCGCAGCGGTTCGGGCAGGGTTGTTGCCGGCGCTTCGCGGCGCAGCGCCTTGTGCAGGCGTCCCACACCGGGCACCAGCTCGATTCCGGAGCGGACTGCGGCGCGAATGGCGCGCAGCGGGTGCCGCCCGCCGTCCGCGAGGCGCCGCTGGTTCGCGGACAGCTCCCGGATCGCCACGGCCTTCACCCGGTCAGGGAGGTTGGTGACGAACGTGGAGTACGTGTCCGGGTCGTGCTGGCCGTCATCGCCGATGAGGATCCACTGCATGGCGGGGAACATCTGCGCCAGGCGCTCCAGGGACTGCTTCTTATGATCGGTGCCAGAGCGGAAGAACCCGGTGTTCGTGGGGCCCCAGTCGGTCAGCAGCATCGGCCCCACGGGGTAGCCGTTTTTGAACAGGAAGCGGGAGAGCACCGGGGACACGTTCCACGCCCCGGTGGAGAGGTAGATGAACGGAACACGTCCACCGGGGGAGGTGGCGCCGGTGCCCACTACTGAGCCCGCCCCGGGGCCGACGCGTTCGCCCACGTTGTAGGCGCGGCGGATCTGCTGGTAGAGCACGGGCATACCGGACACGATGCGGCGCGTGGTCTGCTGAACCACGAACGCGTTCCAGAACGCGAGCAGCGGCCGCGGCAGGATCGTCACCACCACTGTGTCATCGATATCGGACACCACGCCCACGCGCTGTGTGCGGTCATCGATCACGGTGATCGTGGTGGTGACCGCAGTGTTCGGTGCGTGCGCGGAGCGCAGCACGACGTTGTGGATGCCGGGCTCCAGTTCGGCGTCCAGAACCGTGTCCACAATGCCGGATCGGTCAGCCTGAACCGCCACGGTTCTGGTGCTGCCATCGGCTTCGGGAAGATCCACGTGGATGATGTGGAACGGTTCCGGTTGCCCCATGAAGTTGCGAAAGCCGCGCCCGGCGAGCGAGTGCATGTTCTGTACGGGCTTGTCGTAATGATCCGGTTTGGCACCCGGGCGGGCCAGCATCACCCTGGCAAGGATCCGCACCTGATGGCGGGAAGCGTAGCTGTCGAACGGCTGCAGCCGCGGCACGCAGCCGAGTGTGCGCAGCACTGTGCCCACCAGTGCGTTCTTGGCGTCCTCGACGCGCGCAGCCCAGTGGGGGCGGTCCGCGCGACCGGAGGCCAGGCGGGAGAAAGCGGTGGCCACAGGACGGGTCAGAGGGCCCGAGCGAGCTTGATCCAGGCGGTGTCCGGCTCACCGTCTTGAACCACCCAGCGGTCACCGGTGTCTGAGAAGCCCAGGTCCTCGTACAGGGACATCGCCGGCATGTTCTCCGGGGATACGTACAGTGTCACGGTGTCAGCGCCGTCATCCTTCGCCCAGATGAACACGGATTCTGCGAGTTCACGGGCCACACCCGCCTTGCGGAAGTCCTGCTGCACCCACATGCCCTGGAACTCGCGCTCGTTCGTGGGGGAGTCCGCTTCCCAGCGAGTGATGATCACTCCGATCGGCTCACCATCCTTGATCGCGAGGAACCAGGCGGCCTCGTCGATGCGTTCGCGCCACTGCTCTTCGCTGTAAGCGGACTCGGTCTGCCAGTCCTGACCGAATGCCTGAGGGTCCGCAGTCAGGGCTCGCAGGCGGATCTCCCGAACCTGAGCCCAATCTTCCTGCTGGGCGCGAATGATCTGGGGCATGGACTGACCTTTCGATGTGACGAGTGGTGAACTCCGTGGTGCAGATCTCGAGGGCAGTCTACCGGGAGCGTGCCTGAGCGTAGGAGGATGTTCATCCTCATCAGCGAAGTGCCAGCGCCGGCTCCAGCCTGGAGGCTCTGATCGCGGGAACGATTGAGCCGATGACCGCGGTCAGCACAGCCGCGGCTACGGCGATCAGCGCTGCTGAGACGGGGAAGGCCGGTTCACTCACCGGCGAATCAGTGGGGAGCTGTTGACCGATGAGCCACACCCCCACAAATGCCAGTGTCAGGGCGATCGCCGAGACCAGGAGTGAGAGGGTGACCGCGCCGCCGAGCACGAGTGAGGCGAGATGGAATCGGGTAGCGCCCAGAGCTCGGAAGATCAGCAGCTCTCGGGTGCGCTGGTGGAGGGCTGCGATCTCGATATTCATCAGCGCGATGGCTGCAACGAAGAGGAGTGCGATCGCGGCCACCAGGAATCCGGTCTGCAATGCGGATATGACGCTCTGGTACTGGTCCGCGTTGTCGATCCGCTCAATGGAGTCCACGGTGCCGCCGGTTGTTTCGGCAAGAGCATCGTTCAGAAGCGGGCGAAGAGAGTCTTCGGTGCGCCCGGTCGTGTCATGCCACAGGATCGACGCGTCCGTTGGCGTCCACAGCTGAGGGGCAAACAGAGCAGTCGAGTGTGCATCGAGGTAGATCACGGGGTCCTTTGAGCCGTCTGCAACAACTCCGATCACAGCGGCTGGGGAAGCGGTGACGCTGGTGGGCGAAGCGAGGAACACGGTGCTGGCACCAGCCAGTTCTGTGGCGGCAGCCTGGTTGACCACTACGGTGAGGGTGCGAGGCTTTGACTCGGGCGGAAGCCACTGTCCGCTCACGAGCGGCAGGCGATAGATCGACGCGTACCCGCTGGTGACTGCGCGAACATCCGTTGTGGCAGGCAGGGACGGGCTTCCCAGTGCACTGTCCATTCGCACCTCGATCGGCTGGTCCAGGGAGTACTGCAGGGCAGATGACGCTCTAGGATGCTGCTGAAGCGTGGACGTCAACTCCTCAAGCTGTTCTAGTGGGACCGTGTCCAGCTGCGTGCTGATTGCGGCTGAATAGGAAGGCGATTCACCGGTGAGCTGAGCATTGGTCCCTTCCAGGTACTCCGTTCCGATTGTGCCCACGAGCACCGATGCAATGAGTGCCAGCAGCCCCACCAGCGTGGTGAGGCTGGTGAGCAGAGCCCGGGTGGGAGCCGCCGTCAGATCCTTGAGAATCAGCGCGAACATCAGATGAACCGCCCTCGGTCCATGGTGAACACCTCATCGCATTCGCGGGCCACGTCGGGGGAGTGGGTCACCACGAGGAGAGTGGCGGTGCGGGTGGCGACTGTGCTCAGCAGTTGTTTGAGAACCACTGCGCCGGTGTCTGTGTCGAGCGCCCCGGTGGGTTCGTCGCAGATAATCAACGGCGGGTCAGCGATGATGGCACGCGCTATGGCCACGCGCTGCTGTTCACCTCCGGAGAGCCGATCAGGGCGTTCGTCTGCCCGGTGTGCGAGCCCGAGGGAGTCGAGAACGTGTTCAGCGCGGCTGCGGGAGTTGCGGGGAAACCGCCCGTGGCGGAAGAGCAGGGGAAGCGCCACGTTTTCCCATACCCGGTAGTGGGAAATGAGGGAGTAGTTCTGAAAAACGAATCCGATGGATTCGGCGCGCAGGCGTGCCCGCGCGGTGTCGCTCAGGGGGCTGACGTTTCTGCCCAGGAAGTGGAACGAGCCGGAATAGTGGGTGTTCAACAGACCCACAATGGATACCAGGCTCGTCTTTCCTGAGCCGGATGGGCCCACAACCGCGTAGGAGCGCCCCGAGAGGAGGGTCAGGTTCACTCCGTTCACTGTGACGAGCGGGTCCATATTTGGGCGCGGGACTTCAGCGTGCAGGTCCCTGATCATGACGACTTCGTGATGGTCAGCCATCGTGGCGGGCGTCGAGGTTGGGGGCTGTGGAGCTGATGGTTTCACCGGGTTTCAGTCCGTCGGTGATGATGATGTGCGTGCCGTCGCTTGGGCCGAGCTTCACCTGCCGCGGGGAGGCGGCGCCGTCTGTGATCACATTGACTGTTCCGGTTCCTGATCGTCCGGCAACACTGCTGATCGGAACAATGACGCCAGACCGCCCGTCCCCAACCGCAACGGTGGTGGCGCTCGCACCGTTCCACACGTCAACGTTTGTGGGGATAACGCAGATGAAGGTTGATGACAGCGCCGCGGTCTGAGCCGGCGGCGATGATTCTAGCTGTGAGTCGTGGCCTTCTGTCTCACTGGTGCTGTCCGGGGCAGGAGGCTCCATACCGGACGCGTCCATGGTGTCGTTGACTGTGGGAAGGAATGCTTCACAGTCATGCGGCCCTGGGCCGTTCTGGATCTGAAATTTGGCCGTCCACACATCTGTTGCCGCATCGGCGCGAACTGCTGTGCTCATGTCCACGGGGATGCCGAATGAGGTGGATTCGATGACCGCCAGCGGGTAGCTCCGGGGAACGTCACGCTGATGGTCGACTGGAAAGGAGATTCTGCCGCTGGTGGGAGCAGTGATCTTCTCGTTATCAATGGTTCCAATCACATCGCCCCGCTTCACCATCGTGTCAGATGTGAGTGCCGGCTTAAACGTGCCTTTTTTGGGTGCCTGAACAGCAAGCGGCGGCGTGAGCTCCACCGAACTGGAACTGGACACCGTGGGGGAGAGTTTTCCTTCAGTCACGGTGACCGGGGCGGCACTGGTGCTCGCGGTCGGGACAGGGTCTGGCTCCGTGTCACTGCTGGAGCATCCGCATACCCCTAGCGCAACTGGCCACGCCAGTGCTAGGAGTATACCTGTGCGCCACCTGCGAGCAGGAGCTTTCACTGTGGTGCTCTCACGCTGTCAGGAAAAGTGTCCTTTCCGCAGGAGTTGGTCATGAATTCGCGCAGTGGCTCGGGATCCCCAAGGCGTGCCGGTGCGATCAGGTCTGCTTCCATCCCTCGATCGGGATCCTCGAGGTAGCCCGAAGCGTAGTCGGAGTATGCAACGTCCTGCATGCGATCAAGGGCTGCGTGAGCTCGGGCCTCATCTGTGGGTAGATAGGTCAGCGCTTCAGAAGCCTCGATGCACAGATAGTCCTGCACAACAGCGCTCTTTCCGGCGCCACGCTGGAAGGACATGTCTTGAGGGCCCTGATAGTCGGGTTCAGAGGGGAAGCGCTGTCCATCCGGAAGCGGATAGGGAAAAGCCTTGGATTCCTTTTGATATTCCGCAACGTACTCGTCGTAGGTCAGAACCTGGGAGTCTGCATCGTCAGTGGAGCACCCGGCAAAAAGGCAGGCAGACAGCACTAGGCCGGTGAGCGCGGACAACTGTTTCAGAGGTGCAGCAGACCGCGTGGAGGTCCCTGGCGGAAGCGTCATGACTCTGTCCCTTCAGTGAGCCGAGTTGCAGGGATCATACATCTCGGATGGCTGGAGAGTTCCCCCTCCGGGACCGGTCCAGCCTGGTGGAGCGCAGTGAGTCTGCGAGAATGACTGCATGTCCGTGTACCGCGTTCTCACCGTCTGCACCGCGAATGTGTGCCGCTCACCTGCGGCCGCGGTCATCCTCAAGACCGGGCTGGAGCAGGCCGGGCTTGCGGACCAGGTGGAGGTGGGCAGCGCGGGCACCTCCTGGGAAGCCGAGGGACATCCGATCGATGATCGCACCCTGCTGTCCCTGGAGCGTGCCGGTTACCGCGTGCAGGAGCATGTGGCGCGCTCAGTGGTGGTGTCGGAGCTGGCGGAATGGGATCTTGTGCTGGCCATGACTGCTTCCCATCACAGCACGCTTGCCCGCAAACTCGAGGTGATTCCGGGCGGCCCTGCGGGAACAGAGTTACGCATGTGGGGAGCGTTTGATCCGCTCGCCCAGCCCGACGCGTCCCCGGAAGAGCTTGACGTGCCGGACCCGTGGTACGAGGAGCAGGAGGCGTTTGACCGCGTCATCCTCCGCATTGAGCGCGCTGTTCCCGCGCTGATCCGTTACATCCGCTCCCAGATTGAGGAGCGCACCCCCTGAATCCCGCGCAGCCGCCCGCACCATGACCCGTTGGCGGTGGAACGCCGCCTCAGAGGGAGCGCCGGCGGGCCCGCAGTGTGAGCCACGCGGTTGCACCGGAGACCAGGAAGCCGAGCGCAACGGTTCCCACAAGAATCGTGCGCACCGAGTTGATGTCTCCGCCCTCTGTGATCCAGGTGCCGAGCATCCGATCGATGGCGCTTGAGTTCTGCGGCTCAGCAGCAGGCTTGACCGGAGCGCTGAGAGCGGGCGGGGGCGCTGACGTGTCCTGCTGCTCGCTCACCGGAGCGTCCGGGATCGTTCCGTGCGTTCCATACTCCTTGGTGGACGTTCCGGAGGATGCCGGCTCCGGCGTCAAACGCGGGCGAGAGCCCATAATCTCTGGGGCGGTTTCCTGTTGCGGCTGCGAACGGTGAACCGGTCCGAGCGGCCGCTCAGCAGGCTGAGCGGGCGAGTGCTGACCAGGCTGTGACTCAGCGGGCGGAGCAGCAGCCTCAGGCTGCGGGCGCGGATTGGATCGCGGAGCCTCCCCAGCGGATGGTTGCTGTCTGGACCTCGCTGGCGGTTCTGGAGGAGTGCCGCCTCCGGAAGCAGCCGGCTGGCGCCCGGTGGACGAATCATCCGAGCTGTTGAAGGAGGTGCCACGCCCTGAAGGCGAGGACGGCTCAGCACTGCGGGAAGGTTCAGCGCTGCGGGAGGGCTGAGGGCTGCGCGAAGGTTGAGGGCTCGCAGAAGGCCTTGGGCTGTGCGAACGCTGAGGGCTTGCGGAGGGCTCAGGGCTCGTCGACGGAGCCGGGGTGGCCGGTGGGGCTGCTGGATCCTCAGAGGGCTCCGCACTGGGAGCCGGAGATGGTTTCTCGGTTGGTGCGGGACTGGTTGAAGGTTCCGCAGTGGGCTCCGGGGATGGCTCCCCAATGGGCGCAGGAGTGGCTGACGGCTCCTCGGTTGGCGTCTGCGACGGCGACGGTTCAGCAGTCGGTGAAGGCTCAGTGGTTGGAGCGGGCTCACCAGTTGGTGAAGCCCCAGTGGTTGGAGCGGGCTCACCAGTTGGTGAAGGCTCGGTGGTTGGAGTCGGCGCGACGGTCGGAGCAGGGGGTTCTGAAGGCTTCGCGCTGGATGACGGCGCTGGGCTTGAAGACGGCGCTGGGCTGGATGAAGGCTCCGCGCTGGACGATGGGTCCGAGCTGGGATCCGAAAAGCCGGGTTCCTCGGCGGTGGAGACCGTGTCGGCAGCTGAGTCGCTGCTTGCAGCAGCGGGATTGCCCAGGGAGGGCGTGAGAGCGCTGGCAGCGAGCACAGCTGTGCCGGCCAGGGCAGCGCCACGGCGGCTGTGTGAGCGCACGTGAATCATTGCCTCCTCCGATTCGACCGTGCTGACCTACTCACTGTAGGGGACCATGCCGGACCCGTCAGCATTAATGAGGCCTTATTCGCGTTTGAACAGACAGCGGCTCAGCGCCGAATCAGCCTTTCAACGCCGAATCCACCACAGCCTGCGCGGCAGCCTGCACCTGCTCCAGATGCTCCGGGCCCGTAAAGGACTCCGCGTAGATCTTGTAGATGTCCTCCGTGCCAGAGGGACGCGCCGCGAACCAGGCATTCTCAGTGGTCACCTTCAGCCCGCCGATCGGGCCGCCCGCCGGAGCCTCGGTCATGATCGCGGTGATCTCCTCACCCGCCACCTCCGTGGCCTTCACATCCTCCGGGCTGAGCGCCTTCAGCTTCGCCTTCGCCTCACGATCCGCAGGTGCGGACAGCCGCCCGTAAGCGCTCTCTCCGAACTCGGCCACCAGCTCCTGGTGGTGCTCATACGGGTTCTTCCCGGTCACAGCAGTCATCTCCGAGGCGAGCAGCGCCATGATGATGCCGTCCTTATCCGTAGTCCACACAGAGCCGTCATGGCGCAGGAAGGACGCGCCGGCGCTTTCCTCACCGCCAAAGCCCACGGAGGAGTCCAACAGCCCGGGTACGAACCACTTGAAGCCCACCGGGGTCTCCTTCACCGCGCGGCCCAGCTTGCGGCCCACCCGGTCGATCAGCGAGCTCGACACAAGCGTTTTCCCGATGGCGGCGTTCGTCGGCCAGTCGGGCCGGTTCGCGAACAGGTAGCTGATCGCCACCGCCAGGTAATGATTCGGGTTCATCAGCCCGCCCTGCGGGGTGACGATCCCGTGACGGTCCGAGTCAGCGTCATTGCCGGTGGCGATGTCGTACTGGTCCTTCTGCTCCAGCAGGGACGCCATCGCCCACGGACTTGAGCAGTCCATGCGGATGATGCCATCCGAGTCCAGGGTCATGAAGCCCCACTGCGGATCCACCACCGGGTTCACCACGGTCAGATCCAGATCATGCATCTCCGCGATCTGCGCCCAGTAATCCACAGCGGCGCCGCCCAGCGGATCCGCGCCGATGCGGATGCCGGACTCCCGAATCGCATTCAGGTTCAGCACGCTCGGCAGATCCTGCACGTAATGGAACAGGTAATCGTGCTTCTGAGCAGTGAGCAGCGCCTGCTGGCGCGCCATCCGACGCACACCCTTCAGCCCGGCAGCGATCAGCTCATTCGCGCGGTTCTGGATCCAGTCGGTGGCATCCGTGTCTGCCGGGCCGCCGCTCGGCGGATTGTACTTGAAACCGCCATCACGCGGCGGGTTGTGGCTCGGAGTGATGACGATGCCGTCAGCCCGGGACGGATCATTCGCGGCCTTCCCGCGATTGTGCGTAAGGATCGCATGGGAGATCGCCGGGGTGGGAGTGAAGGTGTCAAGCGCGTCGATCAAAGCCGGCACATCATTGCCCGCCAGCACTTCCAGCGCCGTGTCGAAAGCGGGACGGGACAGGGCGTGCGTATCGCGGCCCACGTAGACGGGGCCGCGGATGCCCTGCTGCTCGCGGTACTCCACAATCGCCTGCGTGGTGGCAGCGATGTGGTCCTCGTTGAACGCGGTGTCCAAGGAGCTGCCACGGTGGCCGCTCGTCCCGAACGCGACGCGCTGGTCAGGATTCGACACATCCGGGTGACGGTCGAAATAGGCGTCCAGCAGGGCTTCAACATCGATGAGATCAGCGGATTCGGCGGGCTGCCCAGCACGAGGATGCATATGTCACTCCCTAGAAAGCGGTGTCCCCTCCACACTATCGGCGAGCAGCCGGCAGAGGGAGGGGACGCAACTAGATGAGACGCGCGCTGGCTGTGGCGCGGCACCCAACGCCGGGCGCACCCGCCAGACGGCGCAGCTCAGGCAGTGCGGCTCAGACGGTGCGGCGGTTGCGGCTGGCGCGGACGATCATCACGATGATGCCGGCCACCACCAGGAGCAGACCGAGCAGGCCTACAGCCACTGCTCCAATGAACATGCCGATCGAACCGAGCGTGCCGCTGAAGCTGATCGGCCCCACCGCGTGCACCGGAGCGGTCACATCGGAGCAGCTCACAGTCGCCTCACCGGAGCCCTCCACCAGCCAGCCGGTATCCGCGGCGGTGTACTGCGTACCGTCGATGACCATCTCGACGTCGCCGTTGGCCGCGGCACCGCCTGGAGAGGTGACGGTGACGCCATCGCCGCCGGTCACGGTGCAGGTGGCGTTCGCGGCGTCAGCTTCGGCGATCAGCGGGAACACCACGCCCATCTTGTCCACCTTCACCACAGCCTCGCTGGTGCCGCCGGTGACGTCAGAGCCGTTCGGCTCAGATGCGCTGGCGGCTGACATCGCAGGGCTGATCGCCTTAGCGCCAACCACCACACCGCCGATGCCGAGGGCTACGCTCCCCAGCAGCAGAATGACGCCGATGATGGTGAGGATCAGACCCACATTGCGGCGCTTCTTCCCGCCCGGGCGGGCGGGCTCACCGGTGGGACCGGGGCGGCCTGAGGGCACGCCCGGAGCGGCGGGACCGAACGGATTCGTGCTGCCGGACCCGGCGGCGGCGCTGCTGCCGCCAGCACCGGAGGAGGGCTCGGCAGTGGGACCGGGCTGGCCGAAGGAAGGACGCGGCGGATCCTGGGAATCGCTGCCCGAAGAGTTGAACGGGGGCTGAGACATGGACTGCTCCTCGTATTCTCGCGGCCAATGGCCACAGTGATCAGGGGCGCGTCGAACTGCGCCGGATGCCACCACTGTAGAGGCAGGCACTGGAGAAGGGGATCCGCCGAAAGTCGACGATGAGAAGATTCCGCTGCAACCAAGGGCGAGCTCAGAGGCCGATCTGCAGCAGCCCCAGAGCCAGCACAGCCGACGCGCCCGCGCACACCACCGGCGTCACCAGCCAGATCAGCATGATCGTGCCGAACAGTCTCCAGTTCACCTGCCTGAGAGACACCGCCACGGCGCTGCCCGCAATCGAACTCGTCACCAGCTGCGAGGAGGACACCGGGGCATGGAACCCGTACGCCATGAGGTAGAGGATCAGCGCGGTGGAGGTCTCCGCCGCCAGCCCCTGGGGTGTGGTTAGGTCAGTGAGCCGCCTGCCGAGAGTGCGCATGATCCGGGCGCCGCCCGCGAAGGTGCCAAGGCCCAGTGCCAGCGCCATTGCCGCCGCGGAGCCGATCAGCAGTGGCCCTGGCTGGAGCGCCTGCTCAGCGGGCGAGGAGCCCTGCCAGGCGGCGATCGCCGTGAGCGCGATGCCTACTGGAAGCCGGCCGTTGCTGATGCCATGCGCCAGCGCAACCGCACCGGCGGAGACCGTCTGCGCTGCCCGCAGATCCCGGGTGCGGCCGATGCGTTTCACGGCCATCAGCCCGATCAGCCGTGTGATCAGGTAGGACAGGATGAATCCCAGCACCGGGGAGGCGAGGATCGGCAGCACGAACAGCCCGATCAGCCGCGGCTCCACCCAGCCGAACCCGGCACCGAGCATGCCGCCGATCAGCGCGGACAGCATCGCATGCCACGAGGAGGAAGGCATCGCCCACCACCAGGTGAGGATGTTCCAGCCGATGCCGGTGGCAAGAGCAGCCAGCAGCACCACTCCGAGACGGCCATCCGCGCCGGCAAGGAAGTCCGGCAGGTCCATCACGGTCATGATCGGCGCGGCCACACTCACCACCAGGGACACGGACAGCAGCGCGCCGAGCAGATTGAGTAGGGCGGCGAAGGCGAGCGCTGCGCGCCGCGGCAGAGTGGAGGTGATGATCGTGGTGGTGATCGCGTTCGGCGCGTCATGAAAACCGGTCACGAAACTCAGCGCTGTTGCGCCGAGCACCACCGCGGCAACGAGCGCGTCGCTCATGAGTCCTTGACGCGCAGCAGGTCCACGGTGACCGCGATCCGCTGGAAGGCGGCAGTGACCCGCTCCAGGCTTGCGATGCTCTCGCGGCTGCGCATCAGGGTGAGCGCAGCCATCGGAGCACCCGACGCGGTTGAGGTGTGAGCAGAAGCGCCCGGACCGAGCACAAGGCTGCCGTCATCCTGACGCTCATCCGGGTTCAGCAGATCAGCGGTCGAGCGGCGCAGCAGCTCCTGCGCATGATTGTCCACCCGACGCATCTCCGCGTAGAACGACGAGAGCCTGCTGACATGGGACAGGCTCCACATCGCCTCCGTGGTGAGCGCGGCGGCGCGCTCCAGCACAGTGCACACGTCCAGCAGGGGAGCGGGCAGGGAGCCGAGGCTCAGCCGGACTGTGAGATCCGCGGTGCGGTCGATCTCCCGAATCGTCTCCACGATGCGCATGGAGAGCGCGTGGAGCACTTCGGCTTCAAACGGGGTGATCAGGCTGATCGCGAGGATGTTCGCAATCCGCCGGTTGACCGCGGCAGCGTCGGTTGCGCCCCGGTGAATCGGCTTCGCCAGCACGGCGCGTTCACTGGGAGCTTCGCCCATCAGACGGGAGAGGGATTCGGTGCTGATGACGAGGGTGTGGGACATCTCGCCGAACAGGTCGTAGACGGATTCCTCGTGCTTCACGGAGAACAGTCGCACAGCCGCTCCCTGGGTAGGGCCGCCGCAGCGGGAAAGCTTAAGCGCCGGACCGGGAGCGCCTGTCGGCGCGAAGGCCGCTCGAAGCGGCTGAGGTTGGAGCCCGGGGCTGCCACGGCCCGGCGCGGCATCTACGCTACCGCAGGATCCGCCTGAGCAAAAGCCCCGCCGGAGCGATCAACCGCAGGAACAGCGAACGGTCGGTCGGCGAGTGGTCAGAACAGCGAACCAGCGGTGGCGGCCTGTGAGCACGCCTCCAGGTCCTCTCCCAGGCGCAGCAGCCGGTCAGCCTGCTCGGTCAGCTCGGCACCGCGGCCCTCTCGAATCTGAGCCTGAGAGGAATCCGCCTCATGCGCCGTCCCGTAGGAGACGAGCATTGCCACAGCCGACGCGCGCAGCAGCGCCACCGGCAAATCCCCGGTGAACACGCCGCGCATGATCTCATCCATCGTGGCGCGCATATCCTCCAGGTTCGGCGGATTGCGGAACCCCGCAAGGTAGCGCAGCCCCGGCGCGGTGCGGCTGCCCAGCTCATAGCGGCGCTTCACATCATCTGTATCCCGATGCAGCCACGTGTGCAGCACATACATGCGCCACAGCATTCCCGGCAGGGACACGGGAGGCGCCGCAGACCACAGCTCCGCGATGTCATCCAGGCCCTCTTCGTCCACAACCCGGAGCACGCGTTCAACGGTGGCCTCGTCGATGCCGGCCCGGGTCTGCGCGAGCAGAGCCGCCGCGGAATCATAGGCGAGCTGATCGCGCTGGGCGGGATCAACTCCGCCCTCGATCTGCTCCTGCTGGGCGATGGACAGAGATGCCGGTCTGCGGAACTGAGCCATGCCCCCAGCCTACGCCGGCGCCCACGCGTGCGCTCGCTGTGCGCGATGCACGAGGAGTGGAATAGCCTCGGTGAAGCGGACGTTGATCCGTGGGCGGCGCTCAGACCGCCGGTGCGGCCAAGGGGCCGTGCCCCTGATCGATCGGGAGGCTTCCGCGTGGACGCTCTGATGATGACTCTCAGCTCGGGTGCTGTCAGCGGCATCCGGCCCTATCTCATGCTGTTCGTGCTCGGGCTGGCCGACCGATTCGCCCATCTTGCCGCGGTCCCGGACGTTATGGGCCGCACAGATGTGCTGGTGATCACCGGCATTCTGCTGGTGGTGGACTTCGCTGCGGACAAGATCGCATACCTGGATTCGCTGTGGGACACGATCCACACCTTCGTGCGTCCGATTGCGGGCGCTGCGATCGGGTTCCTGCTCGGCGGAGAGACCAGCACCACCGAGGCGCTGGTGCTCGCGTTCGTGGGCGGCTTCTCCGCGCTTGGTGTGCACGCCGCGAAAATGGGTGGTCGCGCCGTGGTGAACGCCTCGCCCGAGCCCGTTTCGAACGCGGTGGTCTCCTTCGGCGAAGACGCCCTGGCCCTGGTGCTTGCCATCGTTGCCGTGGTGTTCCCGATCCTTGCAGGCATCGTGGCGCTGGCCATGGTGATCGTTGCCGTCTGGGCGGCCTGGAAGTTCTACGGCATGGTGCGTCGCCTGCACGCCCGCTTCTTCCGGCGCCCTGTGCACCGAGATGCGCCGCTGGTGGGCGCGTCGATGGACAGCGGCGGGGCCCCGCAGGACCGCTACCGCCGCGAGTAAAGGCCGCCGCCCGCGCCAGCGGCCAACACGGGACGCTCGCGGTCGGATCGCCACTGCTGCCCTGCTGTCATCGAATGGTGATCGTGCACTGGGTGATCGAGCGCTGCCCGTACACTGGCCCCTATGCCGATCCTGCAGTCCTCGAAGCTTCATAACGTGTCCTATGACGTGCGCGGCCCCGTGCTGGACGAAGCGGCGCGGATGGAGGCGGCCGGGCACCGCATCCTGAAACTGAACATCGGCAACCCCGCCCCGTTCGGATTCGAAGCGCCCGACGAGATCCTGGTGGACTTCATCCGCCACCTGCCCACCGCGCAGGGGTACTCCGACTCCAAGGGCATCCCAAGCGCCCGCAGGGCAGTGGCGCAGTACTACCAGACGCGGAACCTGCCCGACATCGGACTGGATGACGTCTACCTGGGCAACGGCGTGAGCGAGCTGATCCAGCTGGTGGCGCAGGCGCTGGTGGATGACGGGGATGAGATCCTCATCCCGATGCCGGACTATCCGCTGTGGACCGCGAGCGTCACCCTCGCGGGCGGCAGAGCCGTTCATTACCGGCTCAACGAAGACGATGACTGGGCACCGGACACCACGGACATCGCCGATAAGGTCACTGCCCGCACCAAGGCGATCGTGGTGATCAACCCGAACAATCCCACGGGCGCGGTCTATTCGAAGCAGACCCTGGATGAGATCGCCCAGATCGCCCGCAAACACGGGCTGCTGATCCTTTCAGACGAGATCTATGACAAGGTCCTCTACGACGGCGTCACCCACCACCACATGGCCGCATCCGCGCCGGACCTGCTGACCATCACCTTCGGCGGGCTGTCCAAGGCCTACCGGGTGGCAGGCTTCCGCGCCGGGTGGATGATGCTCTACGGCCCGAAGGATGACGCGACCAGCTTCATCGAAGGCCTCACTATCCTCTCGAACATGCGCCTGTGCGCGAACGTGCCCGCGCAGCACGTGATCGCCACCGCGCTCGGCGGCTACCAGACGATCAATGACCTGGTGCTGCCCACGGGCCGCCTCGGCGAACAGCGCGACGCCGCCTACGCCGGGCTCTCACAGATCCCCGGCGTGAGCGTGAACAAGGCAAAGGGGGCGATGTACATGTTCCCGCGGCTTGATCCGGACATGTACCCGATCCAGGATGATGAGCAGTTCGCATACGGTCTGCTTCGCCAGAAGAAGATCCTCATCACCCAGGGCACAGGATTCAACTTCCCCACGCCGGACCATTTCCGGCTCGTCACCCTGCCAGACGTGGACACCCTCAACAACGCGATTGAGGGCATCGCGGACTACCTGGAGTCCATCCGCCGCTGAGGGGCGGCGCGCCGCACGCGCTCACCGCTCGGACTGTGCGTCCTTGTCCCGCGAGATGCGCACCATGTCCTCGCGCTCCACCACTTTGATCGACGGGCGCGGATTCCCCTCGGAATCCTGGGCCGCGGCGCCCTGGGCCACTTCGTAGTCGTGCAGGGCCATCCAGCCGTCCCAGTCAGTGAACTGCACGCCGCGCTCCTCGAGCAGGCGCACAATGGAGTCCGCGTCCCGATCAGGAGCGGGAGTGAGGCCGCCGCTGCTGATGTCCTCCACCATGTGGGTGACGGTCTCCAGCGCATCCGACTTTGTTGCGCCGATCAGGCCGACGGGTCCGCGTTTGATCCATCCGTTCGTGAACAGACCCGGCTGCACAGTGCCGTCCGACTCGGTGACGCGGCCGCCATTGTTATGGATGACTCCGCGCTCAGCGTCATAGGGCACCCCGGTCAGCTCCGAGCCGTGGTAGCCCACTGCCCGATACACCTGGCCCAGGCTGTAATCCACGTACTCACCGGTGCCCACCAGCTGCTCATGATCATCGAACCGGGTGCGCTCGAACCGCATCCCGGCCACGTGCTGGCCGCTCTCATCAGCGAGCACCTCCACGGGACGGTGCCAGAAGTGCAGGTGAAGGCGGCGTGTCACCGGATTGCCGTGCGCGTCGGTCGGCTCCTCACCTTCGGCTGTGCGACGGTTCTGCTCCGCAAGCCAGCCTTCGAAGGTCTGCACGATCTGGTCGGTGCGCTTATCCGCGCGGATCAGCGCCCATTCAGCGTCCGTGATCTGGTCGAAGTCCCGCTGATCCAGCACCACCTGCACGCCCTTCGGGTGGGCGAGTTCGCGCGCCTCCAGAGGGGAGAACTTCGTCTGTGCCGGACCGCGACGGCCGAACACGTGCACGTCCGTCACCGCCGAAGCCTTCAGGCCGTCATACACGTTCGAGGGGATTTCGGTGGCGAGCAGCTCATCGGCGCTCTTGGACAGCATGCGCGCCACATCGAGCGCCACGTTGCCGTTGCCGATCACCGCCACAGACTCAGCGGACAGATCCCAGGTGCGCGGGTAGTCCGGGTTGCCGTCATACCAGGCCACGAAGTCCGCAGCGCCGAGCGACCCCTCCAGGTCAATGCCTTCGATCGGCAGGTCAGCGTCCTTGAGCGCACCGGTGGAGAACACGATCCCGTCGTAGCGCTGCTGCAGATCCTCAAGGGTCACATCCCGGCCGAAGGTGACGTTGCCGAAGAATCGCATGTCCCCGCGGCCCAGAATGCGGTGCAGAGCACGGATGATGCCCTTGATGCGCGGGTGGTCGGGCGCTACGCCGTAGCGGATCAGGCCGAACGGCGCGGGGAGCGCGTCGAAGAGGTCAATTTCCACGGCCAGGCGGCCGGAGGTGACGGCCTCATGGCGCAGCAGGGTCTCCGCGGCGTACACGCCGGCAGGACCGGCGCCGACCACGGCGAGGCGGAACGGAGTCGAGGTGAAGGTCTCGGTCACGAAAGTCCTTGTGAGTCAGGGGCGGGTCAGAGCTCGCAGGCAGCAGTTCCAGCCGCAACCCCCACGATCCGGGTCCGGCGGGTCAGCTGGCCGGGAGATGTGGGGCGGTCCAGCGAGCCCGCCTGTTAATGCACGTTCTGTGTTGCATTAACGATATCGCTCCTGCTCGCTGGACCCAACGGCCTTCGCTGCACCTCACAGCGAACTCCCCACAATGTTCACAGCCCGCCGCGGGCTCAGCCCGCTGGTGCCACCACCGGCCCTTCAGACGGCTGCACCACCACGAAGCCGGGACCGTGGAAGGCGAGCTGGAATGCTTCACCGGAGCCGCGGCCGATCAGGGAGCCGAGCTTGAAATCATTCTTCAGAGTGGGCTGAAGATTCGCGGACCAGCACACAGCGGCCTGCGGGTCCACATAGGTGGGCTGCTGGGAGCAGTCCAGCAGCATCGGCGGGCCGTCCGACGCAACCGCCACCATGCCGTGGCCCTGCAGCAGCAGGTTGAACAGGCCGCCGGCGAGCATGCCTGCGCCGCCGAGTGAACGGATGTCCCACTGGACGGAGGAGTCGAACGCGAGCAGGTTCCGGGTGTTGAGGGTGATTGCATCGCCCTCCAGCTGCAGCAGGAACAGCTCATTTGCGTGCTTAGCGAAGAACACCTCGCCGTGGCCGCGCACCCGCTGCAGGTTGCCGCCTTCGCCGGTGGTCATCTTCTTCAGCATGCGCATGCCGCCGCCGGAGCCCTGATAGGAGAAATCCATTGCGCCCTGGTAGGCAACCATCGCGCCGGCAGCGGCGATGATCTCCGGGGACTCCGGGTTCAGCGAGCAGCGCAGCATCTTCTTGGACTGCAGCGCCCAGCGCTCCTGTGTTTGGATCTCATGATTGGCGGCATCGAACAGGGTGGATCGCATCGGATCTCCTCAATAAGTGCAGAAGCAGTTCGGACGATCTGAGCTTAACGCAGGACAGGCGGCAGAAACACGCAAACAAATGGGTACGGCTGCCCTGGTGTTCCGACCCTGCCGCCCAGGCGCTCAACCCTCCGGCAGCTCCTCCGGCGCAAAGCGGCGCAGCCGCAGTGAGTTCGTCACCACGAACACACTGGAGAATGCCATCGCCGCTGCGGCGATGAGGGGGCCCAGGAAGCCGAGCGCTGCCAGCGGAATGGCGATCACGTTGTAGATGAAGGCCCAGAACAGGTTCCAGCGGATGGTGCGAAGCGTGGCGCGGGACAGCTGCAGCGCAGTAGGGATTGCGGCGATGTCTCCTGCGGACAGAACGATGTCACCCGATGCCATCGCGGCGTCCGTGCCGGTGCCCATCGCGATGCCCAGATCGGATTCGGCGAGTGCGGCGGTGTCATTGATGCCATCACCCACCATCGCCACATGCTCACCCTGTTCGCGCAGCGCCCGCACCAGGCGGAGCTTGCCTTCGGGCGTCATCTCAGCGTGCACGTTCGCAGCGGGGATGCCCACCTGATCCGCCATGTGCGCGGCGGCCTGAGGATTGTCTCCGGTGGCCATGATCGGCCGCACGCCCATAGAGCGCAGCGCACCGATCACGGATCGCGCATTCGCCTTGACGGTGTCTGCGATCTCCACCAGGCCCACCACGGCGCCGTCCACCCGGATCAGCGAGGTGGTGTGACCCGCCTTGGCGGCCTGTGCCGCCTGGGCGTGAAGCGTGGTGGGAAGGCCAGAGTCTGCACCGGCGCCGGTGAGCCGCTCCACCTGCACCTCGTGCTCACCGCCGTCAGCGTTCTGCACGCGGGCGGTCAGGCCCTGCCCGGCTGTCACCGAGGAGCTGATCAGCTCGAAGCGGGATGCGCTCTCAGCCGCTGCGGCATCCTTGGCAGCCTCCTGGGCAGCGCGCACGATCGCCCGCGCAATCGGATGCTCCGAACCACCCTCCGCGGTGGCCACGAGCTGCAGCAGCCGGGCCTCATCCATGGTGGGCACCGCAGTCAGAGCAGCCAAGGACATGTCTCCGGTGGTGATGGTGCCGGTTTTGTCCATCACGATCTGTGACACCTCGCGTGATGCCTCCAGTGCCTGTGCGGAGCGGATCAGCACGCCGAGCCGCGCACCACGGCCTGTTCCCACCATGATCGCGGTGGGCGTGGCCAGGCCCAGTGCGCACGGGCAGGCGATGATCAGCACAGCCACCGCCGCGGTGAACGCCTGCTCCCACGAGTGGCCGGTGAGGACCCACGCCGCCAGAGTGATCAGTGCGACCGCGATGACGATCGGCACGAACACGGCGGAGATCCGGTCTACCAGGCGCTGCACCGGCGCTTTCGAGGACTGAGCCTCCTCCACCAGCTTCGCGATGCGAGCAAGCTGGGTATCAGCGCCCACGTGCGTGGCGCGCACGGTGATCCGGCTGGAGGTGTTGATGGTGGCACCCACCACCTCGCTGCCTTCGGTCACGTCCACCGGGATGGACTCACCGGTCAGCATGGATGCGTCAACCGCGGACGCGCCGTCCACCACGACGCCGTCGGTGGCGATCGTCTCGCCCGGGCGGGTGATGAACAGATCACCCACCTGGACGGCACTGATAGGAACCTCACGCTCCACCGTGCGGCCCGACGCGTCCATATCGAGCAGCGTCGCAGAGTTCGCGCCGAGGTCCGCGAGCGCCCGGATCGCGGCCGCTGACTGGTCCACAGCGCGCGCCTGCGCCCATCGGCCAACCAGGATCAGAGTGACGATGACGGCGGCGGATTCGAAGTAGATCTCGTGCATGCCACCGTGCGCTGCACCGCCGCTGAGGGCAGGGGTGATGGACATGTCCATCCGCATGCCAATTTCTCCGGCGCCGCCGAACAGCATCGCCCAGATCGACCAGAGATAGGCAGCGCTCACCCCCATGGAGACCAGGGTGTCCATGGTGCCGGCTCCGTGGCGGAGGTTCACCAAGGCAGCGCGGTGGATCGGCCAGGCGGCCCACAGCACCACCGGGGTGGTCAGCACGAACACCACCCACTGCCAGCCGGGGAACTGCAGGGCAGGGATCATCGAGAGGATGAGCACCGGGATGGACAGTGCGGCGGAGAAGAGGGTGCGGCGCCGCAGGTCAGCGCGTTCGGCTGAGGCGGTATCGGCGGTGCTGTTCGGGGCAGTGCCGAGCGCACCATTCGGCTCAGTGGCAGAAGAGCTGTTCGACTGGCCGGGGGGAGCGGCGGTGCGCACGCTCGCCCCGTAGCCGCCCTTTTCAACAGCCGCCACCAGGTCCTCGTCGGTGATCGACGGATCGCTGACCCGCACCGATGCCCTGTTCAGCGCCAGGTTCACGGCCGCCTGGACCGCGTCGTGATCACTGACTCGGTTGAGCCGCTTCTCCACCCGGCTGACGCACGCAGCGCAGGTCATGCCGGTGATGTTGAGGCTGACTGTGCGCTCGTTGAGATCAGTCACCGAGCAGTGATCCTGTAGTCCTCGCCGGCTTCCTTGACAGCGGCTTCAAGCGCGGCGAAGTCGATCGGAGAGTCGGATTCAACTCTCAGCGTGGACTCACCATCCTTCACAAGATCCACGGATGCGCTGCTGACGCCGGCGAGCTCGCCCACTTCCTCCTGGACTGCATTGACGCAGTGTTCGCAGGTCAGTCCGGTGACTCCGTAAGTCTGGGTTGCCATGAGCCTCTCCTTCTGAAGGTGTCATCCGCGGGTCGTGACGTTGCCCGCCTCAGCCCACCGTATACCCACCAGGGGTATAGGAGTCAAGGGGTGCGCCGGATGCTCTGGCTAGCATGGGTGGCATGTCGAGCGTTGAACGAGCCCTCTCTGAATCCGGCTACACCATTGTGCGCCGCATCGGAGCCGGCGGCATGGGCATCGTGTACCTCGCGGAGGACGCTGACGGCCGCGATGTAGCGCTCAAACTGCTGCGCCCCGAGATTGCGGATGATCCCCGCGCCCGCGCCCGCCTAGCCCGTGAGGTCCGAGCGCTCCAGCGTGTGCACAGCGACAACATCGCCCGCCCCGTCGACGCGGAGCTGGATGGCCGCGGGGCGTTTGTGGCCACCGAGTTCATTCCCGGCCCCACCCTGGATGATGCGGTCCGCGCTCGCGGCGCGCTGCACCTTGAAGCGGTTCGCGAGATCGGCGTGGTGCTCGGGGAAACCCTGGAGGAGATCCACGCCGCCGGGATCGTGCACCGGGACCTGAAGCCGTCGAACGTGATGATGCGCGGGGCGCGCATCAGTGACCTGCTCGACTACGCCGCGGACGGCGACCGCCTGGACCCGGTCATCATCGACTTCGGCATCGCCCAGGCCGCTGAGGATTCCCGTCTCACCTCAACCGGGCTGATGATGGGCACCGCGGCCTACCTTGACCCGGAGGTGGTCCGCTCCAATTCGGCAGGTCCGGAAACCGACTGGTGGGCATGGGCGGCACTGCTCGCCTTCTGCGCCACCGGCCGGGAGCCGTTCGGCACTGGCCGGCCTGACGTGGTGTTCCTGCGGGCGGACCGCGGCGATGTTGATGTGGACGGCCTGCCCCAGGAGCTGGCCCAATGGCTGCGCGACGCGCTCCAGCCGCGTCTGGCGGACCGCGCAGATCCGCATGAGCTGATTCACCGCCTGGCCACGCTCAGCCTGGACCCGGACACGATCCTTCCCCAGGGGGAGGACTCAACTGCCCCCGCTGCGGTGCCGACGACTGGTCATGCAGAGGGGGCCGACGCTGATGACGACGCCACGGCACCTGTTGGGGCCGGCGTGTCAGAGCACGGTGATGACCTTGCAGAGCGCGATGATGTTGCAGCGCATGCAGATGCTCCAGGACACGGTGCTGCGTCCCCGGCATGGGGAACCCCATCGGAGGGGCAGCCCACGGCGGTGCTGGACGCGTCGGACCTCGATGCGGCGGACGCTGATTCAGCAGCATTCGATTCCGCCGCATTCGATCCAGCAACGGGCGATGGTGCTGGCGCGGACCCGTCCGCGGATGGGCCGCGCACTGAGCTGCTGCCCGCGCATGAGGATGCTCAGCGCACCCAGGTGCTTCCCGCCTACGCAGAAGAGGCAAACCCCACCCAGGTGATGCCGCGTGTCCAGCCGGACCCGCAGGTGCAGGCCGCGCCCAATGAGCAGCCCGAGCCACAGCCATTTGTGGCGCAGGACGGCCGCGGGCACGAGTTCCGTCAGGCAGAGCCGGCACGTCAGCCGCAGCAGCACTACCAGCAGCCGTACCAGGAACCGTATTCGCAGGCGCATCAGCAGCCCGCTGCGTCCACGCCCTATGGCTATGGTTCGTATGGGCACAATCCGTATGCGCCGCAGCAGGCGATGGCTCAGTACCCGTACTCGCCCTACGGGATGTTGCCAGCGGCTCCGCCAGCACCGTCGCGGCCCGGCCTGGTGTGGCTGGGCATCGCGCTGATGACCGGGCTCGGAGCAATTGCGCCGCTCACGGCGCTGATCCTGTTCATCCTGCTGAATGCCCTTGCCCGCACCTGGCAGCGCACCTGGCTCGCCCAGGAGCGCTCCCGCGCCCGCACCGGGCAGAGCAGCACCGCCGCCGCTGGCGCGCTCGCACTGCCCCGGTTCCTCGGCGCTCTGGTGGAGAGCATTCTGCTGGTGATCTTCCCGGTGCTGCTCGCGCTGCTGCTGGTGCTGGCTGTGGACGCGCTCGCGTCGTTCAGCGGGTGGTGGGTTGCTCCCGCCTGGTACGGGGCCGGCGCAACCCTGCTCGTGGTGCTGCTGTGCTGGGTGGGCCTCAGCTCCCGCACTACGCGGGCCGGTGCGCACCGGGTGATGGACGCCACCGCGCCCGATCGGATGTGGACCGTGATCCTCACGCTGCTGCTGCTCGCGCTGCTGGCGGCGGTGTTCGTCACGATCGCAGCCCGCGGGGGAGCGGTGGACATGTTCCCCATCATCGGTGAGTTCCCGGTTGATCAGTGGATCCCGTGGCGCTGACCAACAGGCGCCGCTGACGAAGAGGCGCCGCTGACTGTGGGGCAGCGCTGACTGAGAGGCGCCGCTGACTGTGGGGCAGCGCTGACTGAGCGGCAAGGACCACGTCCCTGAGAGGCGCCGTGCGGGCGTGCAAGAATGATGACCGCACCACCCCGGTTGGGCCGGTCAGGCCCCGCTCTCAGGAGGATGAATGAGCTCTGCCAATGACAACAGCCATGAGGCGAAGCGTCAGGCTGTGCGGGAACAGCGTCAGCGTGAGCTGAAGCGCCAACGCACCGTCCGAAACGCAGTGATCGCATTGATTGTGGTCACAGCGCTCCTTGTGGTGGCCGGCGGCGTCTGGGGCAGCTACAAGTTCTACGAATCCCTCAAGCCGGAGGATCCTGCCCCGGTGGTGCAGCCGAAGTCGCTGGACCCGCAGAACCCGGTGCTGACCGTGGGCGCGGAATCCGGCGCTCCTGAAGTGGACGTGGTGCTGGACTTCATGTGCCCGTTCTGCGGTGAGTTCGAGAAGATCAACGGCAAGGACCTCAAGGAGCTTGCCGAACAGGACAAGGCCACCGTGAACTTCTACATCCGCACCTTCCTTGACGAGGGCGGCTCCACCACCGACTACTCCAGCCGGGCGGCCAGCGCGGCCGTGTGCGTGTATGAGGAGAGCCCGGACAAGTTCCTGGAGTTCCAGGCGCTGCTGTTCGAAAATCAGCCAACCGAGGGCGGCCCGGGCCTTACCGATGAGCAGCTCAAGCAGTACGCGAAGCAGGCCGGCGGGAATGCCGACACGCTCCAGTGCGTGGAGGATCAGCGCTACCAGGACTGGGCGAAAGAGCACATGGAGCCGAATGGCGCTAAAAAGTCCAGAAGCACCCCGTCCGTGTTCATCAACGGCTCCGTGTGGGGAAATACCAAGCAGGGTCCGAACTGGACCCAGTCCGGTGAGCTGAAGAAGGCGATCGAAGCGGCTCCCGCCGCGCAGTGACCCCATCCGATCGGACGGTCAGGACCATGGGCCTGATCGGCTAGACTGGACCCCGATCCGAACCTCCCCGCGGGGAGGTTCCGGTCGGCTCGCTGGAGTGGCGCAACGGTAGCGCACCTGTCTTGTAAACAGGTGGTTGCGGGTTCGATTCCCGTCTCCAGCTCTCATGTCGTGAGTCGCGACTTCGTTGACAGATGACGTCCTGAACTCACACACCCCATCCTCCGCTACAGGGAAGCCCCTGATCTGCTGATGCGTCTGCGGGTCCGGGGCTTTCCGTGTGCCTCGGCCGCACCGCGACCCGGCGCCGCCGGTCTATCAGCCGCACCGCGACCCGGCGCGGCGCGTCTGTCAAACGAGGTTGCGCATATCCGGTCATTTCGGTGTTTGAAAGCGGATATCTGCAACCTCGTTGGCGGTTTAGGCGCGATGGGCTGTGGAGAAGCCGGCACCGCCCCCGGCCACCGGCGCCGCCCAGCCCCAGCCGCCGGCGCCGTCCAGCCCCAGCCACCAGCGCCGCTCAGCAGTTGACTACGGTAGGAGCATGACCGTCACCCAGCCGCCAGCCGACGAGTTCTGGGCCCCGAATGCCCCGAACACCATCGTTCACGGTGACAATCTGCCCGTGCTGCGCACCCTGCCGGATCAGTCCTTTCAGCTCATCTACATTGACCCCCCGTTCAACACGGGCCGCCGCCAGGAGCGACGCAGCATCACCACCCGTCGCGCCGAAGGCGGCTCTCGGATCGGCTTCAAAGGGCAGAGCTACTCCACGATCAAAGGCACCCTCTACGGCTACAGCGACACCTTCGAGGACTTCTGGGAGTTCCTTGAGCCGCGCCTGGAACAGGCGCACCGCCTGCTTGATCGCACGGGCACCCTTTACGTGCACCTGGACTATCGCGAGGCGCACTATGCGAAAGTGCTGCTGGATGCGCTGTTCGGGCGTGACTGCTTCCTCAACGAGATCATCTGGGCGTATGACTATGGTGCCCGCGCCAAGCGCCGTTGGCCAGCCAAGCACAACACGATCCTGGTGTACGTGAAGGACGCGTCGGCCTACCATTTCAACTCCGAAGAGGTGGACCGCGAGCCGTACATGGCTCCTGGGTTGGTCACCGCGGAGAAGGCGGCGCGCGGCAAACTGCCCACGGACGTGTGGTGGCACACGATCGTGTCCCCCACGGGCAAGGAGAAGACCGGGTATGCCACGCAGAAGCCGATCGGCGTGCTGCGCCGCATCGTGGCGGCGAGCAGCCGGCAGGGGGACTGGGTGCTGGACTTCTTCGCCGGCTCCGGCACCACGGGCGATGCGTGCGCTGAACTCGGCCGACGGTTTCTGATGGTGGATCAGAACGCGGACGCCGTCACCGTGATGCGGCAGCGGTTCAGCACCCGGCACCCCGATCTGCCGGTGCGGTTCTTGAACGCCTGAGCCCGCGCGCTGCCGTCACGCAGCGTCGATCGCCCAGTCCACCGGGTCCGCCCCCATCGCGGACAGCAGCTCATTGGCTCGGGAGAACGGTCGGGACCCGAAGAACCCGCGTTTCGCGGACAGTGGGGACGGATGGGGGGAAGCGATGATCGGCACTCCTTCGAGCAGAGGCTCCAACCCCTGCGCGTCCCGGCCCCACAGGATCGCCACCAACGGCTGCTTGCTTGCAGTAAGCGCCCGGATCGCGCACTCTGTCACCGTTTCCCAGCCGACGCCGCGATGTGAGCCCGGAGCGCCGGGCCGAACCGTCAGCACACGGTTGAGCAGCAGCACTCCCTGGTCCAGCCAGGCGGTCAGGTCGCCGTGCTGCGGGGGAGTGATTCCGAGGTCATCCCGCAGCTCGGCAAAGATGTTCTGCAGGGAGCGGGGCAGTGGGCGCACGTCGTGCTCCACCGCGAAGCTCAGCCCGATCGGATGCCCTGGTGTGGGATACGGATCCTGTCCCACGATCAGCACCCGCACATCAGACATCGGACGAGTGAAGGCGCGCAGCACCCGGTCCCCGGCGGGCAGGTAGCTGCGGCCAGCGGCGAGCTCAGCGCGCAGGAAGCCTCCGATCTCATGGATGAGCGGCTCCACCGGGGCGAGCGCCTGTGCCCACTCGGGGTCGATGAGCTCAGCGAGCGGCCGGGCAGACCCGCCAGAGTGAGCAGCGGGATCTGCTGGGCGGTGAGCGGTTGCGTGGGCAGGAGTCGGATCAGCCATGCCGCAAGTGTACGAGCGGCTTCTACACTGGCCGCATGTCAGATGTCCCCGCTCCGTCCTCGCCTGAGTCGCCGAACCCTGCGCCTGCCGGTCCGGCGTCGTTGTCCGACGCAGACCGCGCTCTGCTGGATGTGGAAGCGCACGTGTTCCGTTCTGTGGGCGCCAAAGAGAAGCGCATCCGCGAGGTGCTCGGCATGACCTCGGTGCGGTACCACGTGCGGCTCAATCAGCTGCTCGACGATCCGGCGGCGCTCGCCTACGCGCCGGCGCTGGTGCATCGGCTGCGGGCCCGCAGACCTCGTTGACGGGGCTTTTCTGCTGCGTGTCCCCACCGGGGTGCGCCCGGTCGCGCGGTTACAGTAGGGATCGTGACTGACTCTGAATACCCGTATGCCCCGGACGAGTTCGACATCGAGGCGGACTCGGTGGCAGTCTCCGGCTCCCACCGGATGGACGACCCGTTCTGGAAGAGCAACCTGAAGTACCTCGTGATCGGCGCGGCAGCGCTGCTCGCGATCATCCTCGCGTTCGCATTCCTGGGTCAGCTCGGCGGCAAGAAGGGACCAGCGGCGCCCGCGCCCACCGCGTCAGGCAGCCCCACGGCATCACCCGCTGCTGAAGAATCGCAGGATGCTGAACCCACCGAGCCGGCGCCGGAGGCGGATAGGACCACGAAGGTGCTGATCGCCAACGGCACCACCACCAGTGGCCTGGCCGCGCGCTGGGAAGAGGACCTGCGCGCGAAGGGCTGGGAGAACATCAGCACCAATAACGGCACCCGTACGGACACCACCGTGGTCTACTACCGGGACGAGGCGGATAAGGACACCGCGAATGCGCTCGCGCAGGAGATCGGCGCGGGCGAAGCGCAGCAGTCCGATGACTACAAAACCGCGATCGTGGTGCATGTGGCGGAAGAGCCCGCCGGGGAGTGACCCTGTCGGTTCCGCTGACAGCGCACTCCACCTCCGCTATTAGCACTCTCCAGCGACGAGTGCTTATGATGGTTTGGCACTCACCCGGTGAGAGTGACAGTTGTGTGGTCGGCGTGGGCCTTCGGGACCGCTGAGCGCACGATTGTCACAGCAGCCGGGGAGATCCAGGCTGGTGAGATGCTGATGGGCCGTGACGTGAACGGTTCGCCGGCATCGTCCGTCGCGGGCACCAGCCGGGAACCACATCATGAACAGGGAGTAATTCCACATGGCAAAGCTCATCGCTTTTGACGAGGAAGCACGCCGCGGTCTCGAGTCGGGCATGAACCAGCTCGCCGACGCCGTGAAGGTGACCCTCGGCCCCAAGGGACGCAACGTTGTCCTGGAGAAGTCTTGGGGCGCCCCGACCATCACCAACGATGGCGTGTCCATCGCCAAGGAGATCGAACTCGAGGACCCGTACGAGAAGATCGGCGCGGAACTCGTCAAGGAAGTGGCCAAGAAGACTGACGATGTTGCCGGTGACGGCACCACCACCGCCACCGTGCTCGCCCAGGCGCTCGTGCGCGAGGGCCTGCGCAACGTGGCTGCCGGTGCGAACCCGATCGCTCTCAAGCGCGGCATCGACAAGGCCGTGGAGGCTGTGACCGAGAAGCTCGTGGCACAGGCTGTTGAGATCGAGTCCAAGGAGCAGATCGCCAACACCGCCGGCATCTCCGCTGCTGACCCCGCCATCGGCGAGCTCATCGCCGAAGCCCTCGACAAGGTGGGCAAGGAAGGCGTCATTACCGTTGAGGACTCCAACACCACCGGTCTGGAGCTTGAGCTCACCGAGGGCATGCGCTTCGACAAGGGCTTCATCTCGCCCTACTTCGTGACCGACGCTGAGCGTCAGGAAGCCGTGCTCGAGGACCCGTACATCCTGCTCACCTCCGGCAAGGTCTCCAACATGAAGGACCTGCTGCCGCTGCTGGACAAGGTGATCCAGGCGAACAAGCCGCTCGTGATCATCGCTGAGGACGTGGACGGCGAAGCCCTTCCCGCCCTCGTGGTCAACAAGCTGCGCGGCGTGTTCAAGTCCGTGGCCGTGAAGGCACCGGGCTTCGGCGAGCGCCGCAAGGCGATGCTGCAGGACATGGCCACCCTCACCGGCGGCACTGTCATCTCCGAGGAGGTGGGCCTCACCCTGGAGGGCGCTGGCCTGGACTCGCTCGGCCGCGCCCGCAAGGTGGTTGTCACCAAGGACGAGACCACCATCGTGGAAGGCGCCGGCGATGCCGAGCAGATCTCCGGCCGCGTCAAGCAGATCCGCGCCGAGATCGAGAACTCCGACTCGGACTACGACCGCGAGAAGCTCCAGGAGCGCCTGGCGAAGCTGGCCGGCGGCGTTGCCGTCATCAAGGCCGGCGCCGCCACTGAAGTGGAGCTCAATGAGCGCAAGCACCGCATCGAAGATGCTGTGCGCAACGCTAAGGCTGCTGTGGAGGAGGGCATCGTCTCAGGCGGCGGTGTTGCTCTGCTGCAGGCAGGCAAGGAAGCATTCGAGTCCCTTCAGCTGGAGGGTGACGAGGCCACCGGCGCCGCGATCGTCAAGCTCGGCGTGGAGGCTCCGCTCAAGCAGATCGCGATCAACGCCGGCCTTGAGGGCGGCGTGGTTGCCGAGCGCGTGCGCAGCCTTCCGGTGGGCGAGGGCCTCAATGCCGCTACCGGCGAGTACGAGAGCCTCATCGCTGCCGGCGTGCTCGACCCGGTGAAGGTGACCCGTTCCGCGCTGCAGAACGCAGCCTCGATCGCCGGTCTCTTCCTCACCACTGAGGCCGTTGTGGCTGATAAGCCGGAGAAGGCTGATCCGGCTGCTGCCGCAGCCGGCATGGACGGCATGGGAGGTATGGGCGGCATGATGTGATCCGCTGACAGCGCGGATCACGCAGCTGCACCGCTGCCCCTGATCAGAGAAAGCGCTGGGCAGAACCGATCACCGGTTCTGCCCAGCGCTTTCTTCTCTGCGTTGTGCGGCGAGCTCTGTCAGCCACGCCGGGGGCGATGCGTTCAGCGGCGCTTGCTCCCCGACGTGGTCCGCGGTTCAGGTGTGCATCTTGTGCGAGTGCTCGCCCAGGATCAGATCGTGCATCTCAGCGTCGCTCGTGGCGGCCAGAGCGCGTCGGCGAAGAAGGTAGAACACGATGCCGAGCGCCACCCACAGCACAAACGCCACCAGGGACGGCAGTTCAAGCGCACCGGGGGAGCCGGGGATGAACAGCAGCGCAAGGAAGATCACCGCGAGGACACAGCCCGTGATCGCAATCGCCAGCTTCGCACCGTACAGGCGGGTGGTGGCGCGGTCAGAGCGCTTCACCGCCTGGTAGGCGCACAGGCAGGTGTAGAAGTAGGCCACGGTCACACCGGCTGAAGTCATGTCCACGATCCAGCTGAGCGCTGCGCGACCGAAGAACGGCGTGACCGCGCAGAACAGCAGTACGAAGACCATCGCCGCCACCGGAGTGTTGTGCTTGAGGCTCACCAGGCTCAGCTGGTGCGGCAGCATCCGCGCATTCGCCATCGCCATCAGCAGGCGCGACGCGCTCACCATGAACCCGTTCAAACCGGTGACCACGCCCATCAGCACAGCGATCACCAGCAGCACTGGTCCGATCGGCCCGATCGCCGCCCGAATCGCCTCGGCGGTTGCCCACGCGGAGTCCGGGAAAGTGCTGCCAGCCTCCGACACGGCGATCGAGGTAGCCATGATCATTGCGAGATAGAACGCGGTGGAGGTGCCGATTGCCGCCACGATCAGCCACAGCGCCCGCTTCGGGGAGAAGTTGAACTCACCGGCCAGCTGGGGAACATTGTCAAAGCCCACGAATGCCCAGGGTGCGAGCGCCACGATCATCAGGATCGCAGCCCACGGCGGCTCCCCGGTGGGGAAGGACTGATAGAGCGGCACCGGGTTCTGCACGTACTTCACCACGGTGAGCAGCAGGATCAGCCCGCCGGCGCTCAGCATGATCAGACACGCAATGTACTGGAACTGCCCGGACAGGGCCGTGGCGCGCGCGTTGAAAATTGCGAAGCCGATCAGCGCTGCCAGGGAGAGCAGCACCTCCGGCAGGTAGATATCCCAGCCGGCCACAGTCCACAGGTGGCCCTGCTGCATCAGTGCGGGGAAGGTTCTGCGCACCACCAGGGCGAGCGCTGAGGCGTTCAGCGCCACAATTGAGATGTACCCGAGTGCCAGGAACCAGCCCGCCACGAACGCGTGCCGGCGTCCCATCGCCACGTAGGCATAGGCGAGCTCACCGCCGGTGACCGGGAACTTCTTGATGACCAGGCCGTAGCTCAGGGCGATCACCGTGATCAGCAGACCGCCCACGGCCATGCCGATCAGGGCGCCGGCTGTGCCGCCGGAGGTGAGCCAGTCCACGGGGAGGATGAAGGCACCCCATCCCACGGCTGATCCGAGCGCGATCGCGAAAATCCACTGCGGTTTGAATGTTGCCTGCAGCTCACCGGTTTCGGTGGGCGGCTCTGCGGGCAGGCGTCGATTGCCGGCTCCGGGAGCGGGGGTGGTCACGGTGACCAGACTCCTGTGATCGGGGACACGAACAGTTCGCTACCCTACGGGAACCTGTATGCCATTCTGGGCATCCCCTGGGTATCAGGGGCTGTGCCGGCTACGACGCGCTCCACGCCTCCGCCAGCATTCGCTGTGACGCAAACCGTTTCGCCGGGTCATGGAAGTAGGACACGCAGATCAGCTCATCCGCCTGGGTTGACGCGGCGATCTCCCGCAGCTGCTCGCGCGCCTGAGCCGGTGTTCCCACCGCGCTGATGGACAGGGTCTGGTTGACCCGGGCCAGCAGATCCGCAGGAACCGCCTGTGCGATATCGGTGGGTTCCGGGAGGAGATCCCGCTGGCCACGCAGAATGCCCACGAACATCTGCTGCAGCACGCTGAACTGGAACCGCGCCTCGCTTTCGGTGTCTGCCACCACCACGTTGACACCCACCATGGTGCGGGGAGAGTCGATCTGCGCGGTGGGCGCCTCAGCCGTGAACTCTCTGCGGTACAGCTCGAGCGCCTGCGCAAACTGGAACGGAGCGAAATGGGAGGCCACGGAGAACGGCAGGCCCAGCTGCGCGGCGAGCCGGGCACCGTTCAGGGACGAGCCGAGCACCCACATCGGCACATTGGTGCCCTGCGCCACGAACGCCCCGATCCGATTGGTGGCGGTGGTGGTGGGCCCGGTCCATGCCTGGATATCCGCAATGTTCTGGGCGAACGCGTCGGGCTCCGCGGAGGAGCGGGCGAGCAGCTGGGCTGTGAGCGGATCGGTGCCGGGGGCGCGGCCGAGTCCCAGATCGATGCGATCCCCGTGGAACTGCACCAGGGTGCCGTACTGTTCAGCAACGGCCAGCGGGGCATGGTTCGGCAGCATGACACCGCCGGCACCCACGCGGATGCGGGAGGTGCGGGAGGCGGCCCGGTCGATCAGCAGGGCGGTTGCGCTGGAGGCGAGGCCGGGCACATTGTGGTGCTCGGCGAACCAGAGGCGCTTATAGCCCTGCTCATCCGCCTGCTCGGCGGCCTGCATCGAGATTTCGATCGCCTCACGCATGGTGCTGCCGGTGGCGACCGGCACCAGGTCAAGGATGGAGAGAGTTGTCATGGCTGTGGTCAGTGCTCCGTGATCGAAGAAGTGTTCGGGGCGGCCGCGCTGTCCAACTGGATGCGGCTGCTGCCGGGGCGGGCGGGTTTGCGCCCGGTGGTGGAGTCCTCCTCGTAGATGGGGATCTCCGCCGAGGGGATGTCAGTGTAGCTTTGCGGGTCCGAGATCGGCTCAACATGCAGGCGGGTGTGCAGTCGCGGCAGCACCGCCACCAGCTCATCCTCGAGCTCATGCGCAAAATCATGGGCCTGTTTCACAGTCCAGTCATCCGGCACCTGGATGTGCACATCCATGAACATCTCCTGGCCGGCTTCACGCGTCTGCAGGCCGTGGAAGGTCACGGCGTCATTCGTGTGGGAGCGAAGGATCTGAACAATGGTCTGATTGTCCTCATCTTCCAGGGTCTTGTCGAGCAGACCGGACACGCTCTCGGAGATCAGGGCGATGCCGGTGATGATGATGTTGACACCCACCGCGAACGCCACGATCGCGTCTAGTCGCTCCCAGCCGGTGAGGGCAACCAGTCCCACACCCACCACCACGCCCACGGAGGTCCACACGTCAGTGAGGAGGTGTTTGCCGTCCGCCACCAGGGTGATGGAGCGGTGACGGCGGCCCGCGCGGATCAGCACGGCCGCAACCGCGCCGTTGAGAACTGACGTGACCAGACTGATCACCAGGCCAAGCCTCACGTTCTCCAGCGGGCGCGGGTGCACGAAGCGCTCCACGGACACCACAAGGATCACCGCGGCGGCCACGAAGATCATGGCGCCTTCCACGGCGGCGCTGAAATACTCAGCTTTCGGACGGCCGTACAGGAAGCGCTGGGTGGCGCCGAGCGCCACGGTGCGCAGCGCCAGCAGCGCCACAATCGCTGCTACCAGGTTCACACCGGACTCGGCGGCGTCACTGAGTAGGCCCACAGAGCCGGTCATCGCCCATGCGGCGGACTTCAGCGCAATCGTGGCGATGGCGGCTGCAATCGCTAGCCACGCGAACTTGGTGAGATCCAGTGATGGTTGGCGCTGAGCGCGGGCGGCTGTTCCGGCAGGTCTGACACCCGGTGCCGGGAGAGCGTGGTCAGCCGATGAATCAGCAGGGGAATCGGACATACCCAATAGTCAAGCGCAGCCTACTGGGCAGGGCAATCGTTTGTGGTCGATCTCCGTGTGCTTGGATTGGGGTATGACTCTGACAGCCGCAGCGGACGGTTCCGCCCTGGGCAATCCGGGACCCACGGGCTGGGCCTGGTACATGGATGATGCCCGGTGGGCCGCCGGTGGCTTCCCGCACGGCACCAACAATATCGGGGAGCTGACCGCGGTGCTACGCCTGCTTGAGGCCACGCGGGAGGCGGGCCTTGCGGATGAGCCGCTGCGGATCCTGTGCGATTCGAAGTACGTGATCGATTCGATCACCAGCTGGATGCCCGGCTGGAAGCGGCGCGGCTGGCGGAAAGCAGACGGTAAACCGGTGAAGAACGTGGAGATCATGCGCGATCTCGACGCCGCCATGCAGGGCCGCACCGTCACCTTCGAATGGGTGAAGGGCCACGCCGGGCACCCGCTCAACGAAGCGGCTGATGAACGCGCGAACGCGGCCGCGCGAGCGTTCCAGGCGAAGCGCGCACCGCAGTCGGGCCCCGGTCTGGCGGCAGCCACCGCACCAGCTCCGCGAGCCGCAGCGCAGGCCTCTCTTTTCAGCGAAGCGCAATCCTCCCTGTTCACCAACGCGCAGGATTCCCCGCGTGCCGCGGCGCAGACCGATCCGGACCCGGCCGCTGACGCCCAGCACCGCCTGCTCACCGCGCATCGCCCCGGCACGCGCGCCGAGCTGCTCCACCCGGATGCGCACCTGGTGGGCGAGGACGGCTCCCTGCTCAGCCCGGCCCGGTGGGACAGCACCCTGGAGACGCTCGCCGGACGCAAAGCCCAGGTGAGCAGCCTGGACAGCAGCAGGGTCGCAGACCTCACGCTGCTCGTGTTCACAATCACGGCGGGAAAGAAGCACCTGCGCGGAACCAGCGTGTGGCGCGGCGCCGGCGCCAGCGGGCACCCGGTGCTGCTTCAGCATCAGCTGCAGCCGCTACGAGCCTGATGCTCCTATGGCGGTTGTTGCGGATCAGCCCCGCTGGGCAAACCACGGCACACTCTGGGGCCATCTGATTTCCGATACGAGCCTGGACGAGCTGCACCACGCAGCCGAACGTATCGGCCTGCCCACTCGCGCCTTCGACCTTGACCACTACGACTTCCCGATCGAGCTGCTGCCCACCCTTGCTGAGCACGGCATTCAGCTGGTCAGCGCCGGTGAGCTCACCCGCCGCCTGATCCGCTCCGGTCTGCGCATCCCGCTGAAGCACCGCCCAGCCGCCATACGAGAGCGCACACTGCACGATGCCCGCGCCGGCACGTCCCATGCGCTGCCGCACATTCCACAAGACTTCATCCTGGGCGTGCGGGGGCATGTGTTGCCGCTGCCGAACCAGCCGGGCGCCTTCCGCCTCACCCGTGAAGCGCACGATCCCCAGCCGGTGATCACCGCGCACGACGCGGCCGGCCGCGCCGCCGGTGAAGCCTTCGGCGAACTGGTGGAACAGTGGGCAACAGGCATACTCGGCCTGGAGAAGTTCGTAGGCCAGGCCGTGGACTGGCCAGACCCGGACCCGGGCCTTCCCACCTCAGTCCAGCTCAGCTGAGGGGATCTCCACTCGGAATGTGGCACCGTGCCCGTCCGTGGAATGAATGGAGATCGTGCCGGAGTGCTTCTCCATGATGCTCGCCGCGATTGACAGCCCAAGCCCTGCGCCGCCGCCCTGGGTGGCCGTGCGCTGGCGCGACTCATCTGTGCGGAAGAACCGTTCGAACACCCGCTCACGCACCTCCGGTGCAATGCCCTCACCGTGATCGCGCACTTCAATCAGCACAGAGCCTGAGCGTGCATGGCCGATTGCCAGCTCAACCGGTGAGCCCTTCGGAGTGTGGCGGTTCGCGTTGCCCACCAGATTGAGGATCACCTGGCGCAGACCGGCTTCATCGCCGAGCACACCGAACGGCCCCTGTTCGCACAGGTCCAGCGGGGCACCCGTCAGGTCCACAATCTGCACCTCACGAGTTGGATCCAGCGCGGTGAGATCTTGCGCAGCATCCCGCACCACGGGGGACACGTCGAACGGAACCAGGGTGAACTCCAGTTGTTCATCATCCAGCCGGGCTAGCCGCAGCAGGTTCTCCACCAGGGAGCCCATCCGCTGCGCTTCGTTCTCAATGCGGGTCATCGCGGAGGACACGTCCTCCGGGGTGCGCAGCGCCCCCATGCGGTACAGCTCACCGAAGCCGCGAATGGCTGCCAGTGGGGTGCGCAGCTCATGGGAGGCATCCCCCACAAACCGCCGCATCTTCGACTCCGACGCAAGCGCCTTCGACTCGGAGCGCTTTTGCGCCTGGAAGGACTTCTCAATCCGCACGAGCATCTCATTGAGGGACACGCTGAGCGCGTACACCTCCTGGCTGGTGGTGGAGACGGGAACGCGTCGGGACAGACTGCCGGCTGCGATCTGGCTTGCCGTGGTCTCCACATCGCGCAGCGGCTCCAGCGCTCGATGCGCCACGTAGCCGCCCACGCCCACACCCACAAGCACCACAGCCGTGCCCACCAGCACGATGATCAGCGCCATCTCGTTCATGGTTGAGTCCACGGAAGTCATGGGAAGCGCCACGAACAGTGAGGGACCGTTCTCCTGTTCGGAGGCGATGGCGAGCACCCGCCACCGCTGCTGCTGGGAGTCCAACACGGTGAACGGCTCCCGGTTCAGCTCCAGCACCTGCTCCCGGTCCAGCCGTGGGATGTCGAGGTCGCTGCCGTGGGTGGAACCCGAGCGGACAATCCGCTGAGTGGTGGTGCCGTCGGGGGAGCGGAACACCACCACGTAGTCGATCGGCGCGTAAGCCAGTTGATCCCGCTCCGCAGGGGAGTCTGGGCTGGGCTTGGCAAGGGAGAGCGTGGGGGTGACCGAACGGCGAAGATCCTGGTCGATTGCGTCGATCAGGGTCCGGTTCAGCAGGAACAGGAACAGTGAGCCCGTGATTAGGGTGCCCAGCACCAGCACCGACGCGATCAGGGACACAACCCGCGTCCACAGGGAGACGGGTCTGCGAGTCTCCAGCGACTGCCGAAGATGGTTCAGGGGCACAGCGGCTCAGCGATCAGCGCAGCGCGCTCATGAACGTGGATCCGCTGGGCGCAGCACGTAGCCGATGCCGCGCTTCGTGTGGATCATCGGCTCGCCCACCACATCGATCTTGCGGCGCAGATAGGAGATGTAGGACTCCACAATCCCCACTTCACCGGACCAGTCGTAGTCCCACACGTGGTCCAGGATCTGCGTTTTGGAGACGACGCGACCCGCGTTGAGCATGAGATAGCGCAGCAGCTTGAACTCGGTGGGGGACAGGTCGATCGGCGAATCCGCACGCGTCACCTCATGTGAGTCTTCATCCAGGCGCAGATCGCCCACGACGAGCGCACTCTCACTCGGTTCAGACACGCCCACGTGGGTGCGGCGCAGCACCGCGCGGATACGGGCCACCACCTCTTCAAGGCTGAACGGCTTGGTGACATAGTCATCGCCGCCCACGGTCAGGCCGGCCACCTTGTCCTTCGTCTCATCGCGCGCGGTGAGGAACAGGATCGGGTAGTGGTGGCCCTTGTCTCGGAGGCGACGCGTCACCGTGAAGCCGTCCATATCCGGGAGCATCACGTCCAGCACAATGAGGTCTGGTTCGTTCTCACTGGCCAGGGTGATCGCCTCATTGCCGTTCGCAGCGGCGAACACCTCAAACCCGGCGAAGCGGAGCGAGGTGGCGAGAAGGTCACGGATATTGGGCTCGTCATCCACCACGAGCAGCCGTGCTTCATAGTCCTGTTCTGGCTCAGTCGTCATAGAACGATCATGAGACAGCCAGGTGAGAATCTGCTGAGCATCAGCTGAACGCGTCGGCGCCCGATCAGAGCTTCAGCGTCTCCTGCAGGCGGGCGTGCGCCTTGCGGTAGCGGCGCAGCTGAAGCGACAGCTGCATCATCCGCACGGACCCCACCAGCGCCATGATCAGCGCCCCCGCAATTGCGGCCAGCAGCATCGCCACGCCGAGCGGCAGCGAGAACTGCCAGCTGATGTACTCGAAGCTGGCCGGCACATTGTTCTGCACCACGAAGATCAGCAGCGCCACCAGCACCACAATGCCCAGGATCAGCGCGAGCCACAGTCCGGCGGTCATGCCGCCCTTCTTCTCATCCACGTCCGCAGCTGCTGCTTCACGCCGCGCCGCCGCGGCGAAGCGGTCATCGCCGGCGGAAGCTCCGCTCCCGCCCAGGCTGTCCGCATGCTCGCGCTGAGCGTGCGCGTTGTGTCCGCGGTTCGTGCCAGCTTCGCCGGTCCCGGAGGATTCAGTGCGGGAAGGCTCAGCGCGGCGGGTCTCAGCATCCGCATCAGTGATGTGGGTTTCGCCGGAGAAGCCGTCGAACCCGGGCGCGGTGCCGGTGCTGTCAGCCCCCTCGTACCGGGCATCAGAGGGCAGGCGGTTCGGATCGCGGTCGTTCATCATCAGATTCCTTGAAAGAGGGTTCGGGACACCAGTCACTCTACTAATCGCCCAGCGGCCTCACCTGCTGCACCACCTCGTGCGCGTCCGCAATCGAATACTGGTATCCCTGCTCCGCAAGGAACCGCTGCCGGTTCTGCGCGAACTCCTGATCCACCGTGTCCCGCACCACCACGGTGTAGAACTGAGCGCCGCGCCCGTCCGCCTTCGGCCGCAGCAGCCGGCCGAGCCGCTGTGCCTCCTCCTGCCGCGATCCGAACGCCCCTGACACCTGGACCGCTACCGACGCTTCCGGCAGGTCCACTGAGAAGTTCGCCACCTTGGACACCACGAGCTGGGTGATCTCGCCGCGACGGAACGCGTCGAACAGCCGCTCCCGCGCAGTGATCGCGGTCTTTCCGGTGATGATCGGCGCCCCCAGCAGCTCCGCAATCTCCTCCAGCTGCTCCACGAACTGTCCGATCACCAGCAGTGGCTCACCCGCGTGCCGCTGCGCCAGCGCCGCCACCACCGGCAGCTTCACAGCATGGGAGGCCGCCAGCCGGTGCCGGTCAGCGGGCTGCGCCTGTGCATACAGCGCCCGGTCCGACGCGGGCAGATCCACGCGGATCTCCGTCATCGCAGCCGGTGCGATCCAGCCCTGGTCCTCGATCTGCTTCCACGGCAGATCGAACCGCTTCGGACCGATCAGCGAGAACACCTCGCTTTCGCGGCCGTCCTCGCGCACCAGGGTGGCGGTCAGGCCCAGGCGCCGCCGCGCCTGCAGGTCAGCGGTGATCCGGAACACCGGGGCCGGCAGCAGATGGACTTCGTCATAGATGATCAGGCCCCAGTCCCGCGCGCTCATCAACTCCAGGTGCGGCATCACACCCTTCCGCTTCGCGGTGAGCACCTGGTACGTGGCGATCGTGACCGGGCGGATCTCCTTGCGCGAGCCGGAGTACTCGCCGATCTCGGCTTCGCTGAGGCTGGTCCTGCGCAGCAGTTCCGCAGCCCATTGACGTGCAGACACCGTATTGGTCACCAGGATCAGGGTGGTGCGCTCAATGCTCGCCATGGCGGCAGCGCCCACAATGGTTTTGCCAGCGCCGCACGGCAGCACGATCACACCGGAGCCGCCGGTGCTGAACGCGCTGAGCGCCTGCTGCTGGTAGGGCCGCAGCTGCCAGGTGCTGCCCTCACCGGCGGTCAGTCTGATCGGATGGGACTCGCCGTCGATGAATCCCGCGTAGTCCTCCGCGGGCCACCCGATCCGCAGCAGCGCCTGCTTCAGGCTGCCGCGGGCACTGGGGTGCACACAGACTGTGACCTCATCGATCTGCTCCCCGAACATGCCTTCGGTGCGCTGAGAGCGCATCACCTGAGCAAGGATGTCCGCGTTTTTTGCCTCGAGGATGAGACCGTGGATGGGGGAGGTGTGCAGGGTGAGCTGACCGTAGCGATCCAGGGTGTTTGCGATCTCTACGAGCAGCGAGTGCGGCACGGGGAAGCGGGAATGCTCCATCAGCGCGTGGATGATGCTCTCAGCATCGAACCCGGCGGCGCGGGCGTTCCACAGGCCCAGGTTCGTGATCCGGTAGGTGTGGATATGCTCCGGTGCGCGCTCCAGTTCGGCAAATGGTGCGATGGCGGCCCGCGCTTGCTCGGCCGCTGGGTGCGCGGTCTCCAGGAGCAGGGACTTATCGGACTGAACGATGACGGCACCGGAGCTCACCGCGCCAGTCTAGGCGGGAGCTGCGGTGCCGTCAGAGCGGGGGCAGGGCGTGGATCAGATGGCGCGCTCGCGGCCGGTGACCACCATGTAGAGCGCGAACTGCACGAGAATCTGCGCCGGAACCACAACGACCATGGTCACCATGAGCATGCTGACCATGTAGAGGATCACAGCGGAGAGCAGAGCTCCGAGCAGCACCACGCCAATATTGTCCAGGGTGAGGCGGCAGGAGCGTTTGATCCCTTCGATCAGCCCCACGTTTTCGAGCATCACAACCGGCATCACCAGACTGAGGAACAGCGCGGAGATCCACCCGCCGATCACCGGAAGCGGGAAGATTGTGGTGATGAAGATGATGACTCCGAGCACCAGGCTCGTCAGCAGTGCCTTTGCGCTGAACATTCCTTGGCCGATGGTGGGGCGGCCGCCGCGCGCTGCAACGGCAGCTGCGTTTGCTGCGCCGGCAGCCCACGCCGCTGACAGAACGGCGGGAATGAGGACCATCAGCAGCCCCGTCAGGATTAAGACGATCGTGAGGAGCACAGGGGAGGGCTCTTCGCCTTTGCTGGAGGCGGGGACGATCACCGCCCCCATAGCGATGAAATAGATGACGAAGCTGATGGTCAGGCCGATGGCGAACAGCACTGCGTAGATGACGGCGGGCACCAGAAAGGCCGCGATGTTGCCCGCGAACACGTTCCAGGCCCAGCGGAATGTGGCGCCGAGTCCGCCGCCGATCTCCACCGGTGCGCCGGAGGCCCCCTCCGGGGTCTGCATGGTGGCGTAGCTGTTCGATGGGCCGGGCGTCGCGTAGCCGGCCTGCCCGGGAGCTGCGTATCCGGCCTGGCCTGGCTGCGGGGCATAGCCGGCGTGGCCGGGCTGCGGGGCGTAGCCCCACTGTGACGGCTGCGGCTGACCCGGCTGCGGTTGAGCGGGGTGCGGCTGGCCTGGCGGTGGTGCACTCGACGCGCTCGAGAACACCGGCGGCTGAACCCCGTAGGGATCATTCGGATTCGGGGAGGTCATAACAGTCCTTCCAGAGATGTGTACGCGCCTATATTTCCACATCCTGCAGGCGCGCCGACCCCGTCTTTCGCTGAGTCCCTGAGACCCTTTCGGTGGTCGCTCGGCCCGGGAGAGGGGCGTGGCCGGTCCTCCGTGAGTGCGGCGCGCACGCAGTCAGCGTGGACAGCTGAAACCTATACTTGGCGGCAGGAGCATGGCGCAGCGCTGCGCGCGAGAGGTCTCGCCGCACCGGCCGCGCATGCCGCCACCCAACGAAATGGAGAGCCAACCCATGGCAGCATTCGATCCGTCCCCCGCAAACTCCGCCGATATCGGCGTCACCGGCATGGCCGTGATGGGGTCCAATCTGGCACGCAACCTTGCCCGTAACGGCTTCAAGGTGGCGATCCACAACCGCAGCGTGGAGCGCACCGAGAAGGTCATCGCAGATCACGGAACAGATGGGGAGTTCTTCCCCTCGGAGTCCATGGACGATTTCGTGGCATCCCTGCAGAAGCCGCGCGTAGCGATCATCATGGTCAAAGCCGGCGGTCCCACCGATGCTGTGATCGACGAGCTCGCCTCCCGCATGGACGAGGGGGACATCATCGTGGACTGTGGCAATGCGCTGTACACGGACACGATCCGCCGCGAGAAGCACCTGCGGGACAAGGGGATCCACTTCGTAGGATCCGGTGTGTCCGGCGGTGAGGAGGGCGCGCTGAACGGCCCATCGATCATGCCCGGCGGCACCGCGGAGTCCTATGCGCGGCTCGGCCCGATGTTTGAGAAGATCTCCGCCCACGTGGACGGCGAGCCCTGCTGTACCCATGTGGGCGCGGATGGCGCCGGCCATTTCGTGAAGATGGTGCACAACGGCATTGAGTACGCGGACATGCAGGTTATCTCCGAGGCGTATGACCTGATGAAGCGGGCGCTTGGCATGGATGCCCCGTCGATCGGGAAGGTATTCGCTGAGTGGAACAAGGGAGACCTGGAATCCTTCCTGATTGAGATCACCGCTGAGGTGCTCACGCATACGGACAACGTGACCGGCACTCCATTCGTGGATGTTGTTCTGGATCAGGCTGCCCAGAAGGGAACCGGTGCCTGGACGGTGCAGACCGCGCTTGAGCTCGGCATCCCCGTGACCGGCATTGCAGAGGCCACGTTCGCCCGGTCCGTATCCGGATCCGTCAAGGAGCGGGAGGCTGCGCGCGGTGTGCTGCCCGCTGAAGCTCAGAATGTGGCGGTGGAGGATCCGGCGCAGTTCATCGACGATCTGCAGAAGGCGCTGTACGCAGCGAAGCTCGTGTCCTACTCGCAGGGCTTTGATGAGATCGCTGCTGGTGCGGAGCACTTCAACTGGGATATCAACCTGGGGGATATGGCGAAGATCTGGCGCGGCGGCTGCATCATCCGCGCGCAGTTCCTCAACCGCATCACCGAGGCTTACCAGCGTGACCCGCAGCTGCCGCTGCTGCTTGCCGACGAGTACTTCACCGCGGAGATCACCGCCTGCATTCCGGCCTGGCGCCGCGTGGTGGCGTTCGCCGCTGCCAGCGGCTACCCCGTGCCGGTGTTCGCCTCCACGCTCGCGTACTACGACTCGGTGCGCGCCGAGCGACTGCCGGCCGCGCTGGTGCAGGCGCAGCGCGACTTCTTCGGCGCTCACACCTATAAGCGGGTGGATGCTGAGGGCAGCTTCCACGTGGAATGGACCGGTGACCGCACCGAAACGGCCGTGGACTGAGCTGTCTGACCCCAGCACCTGCCCCGCGGGCCCGGTGGTCACTGTGCTCACCACATCGCCCGCGGGCAGGCTGCTGAACAGCTCAGCTGCACATGTCGGTCGAGCGTCAGCTGCACATGTCAGCCGAGCGTGACTCGGTGGATCAGCACGGTGAACTCTTCCCCACTCTGGCTCGGCTCCGGTGATTGGGCACGCCGCGCGCGCAGTCTCCCGCCTTCCAGGGACAGCGGCTGCACGAGCATCTCCTCGATCCCGCCGCGGCCGTCCACCACACCAATGCGCAGCTGTCGGTGATCGCCGATTGCTGCGAGGATCGCGTCGGACACGGACTGCGGGTGCAGCCCGGGAGCTGATTCGGCAGCGCGCAGTCGGGACACCGCTGTGCGCGGATCCACCTGCAGGGCGGGATCGTTCGGGTCCACGCTCAGCTCCACCTCATCCAGGCCTGTGGGGTCTACGCACGCCTGGCGTCCTCGCAGCGTGTGGGTGCGTCGGCCGAGCGACTGCGGTGTGCCCGCTGCGTCCGCAGCTGCCGGGTTCGCCGCTTCGGTTCCGGCCGTCACGCTGGGAGCAAGGCCAGCCTGACGGATCTGACCCACGGCAAAGCCCGGCGCCGCCACTGCGATCAGCACCGTGGGCGCTACCCGAGTCAGGCCGAGCGGCGCCGCATGCGGGGAGGCGAGCAGCTGATTCAGATGCTCCTCATCCCCGGTGATCACGGTGCTGGCAGCCTGCACCTGCACCTGACCGTGCCGGCGCGCCTGATCCAGCAGCAGGTACTCCAATGCCTGCGGCACCGGTGTGAGAGACAGTGAACGCAGCTGGGTGAGCAGCTCCTGCACATCCCCGCCGTTTTGCACCGCGCGGGCCACCGACTCCGGTGTGAACCGCCCCTGATACCCCGCTCCGTGGCTCTCGCCCTCTGCCCAGGCCAGCACCGGCGCGACGGCATCACCCGGGCGGCCCGGCACCGTGAGGGTCAGGTCCCCGTCGAGCAGGAGCTGATCCACCGCCGGCGGCAGAGCCTGCTGCATCACCTCCGCCAGCTGGGTGATCGCAGCGGGCATCGGATCATCAAGCCCTTCGGCGAGTTTGGTGAGCAGCGGAGTGGGCACGGAGTCCACAAGCAGCCCCCACGCGGATGCTTCCGCATGCAGAAACTCCGCTTCCTGCCGGGCGACCGGTCCCGGCAGCAGCGGGAACAGCCAGCTGAGCACTTGGTGGATCAGGTCCGTTGTGAACACCTGTGCGGGATGCGCTGCCAGGTGACGGAGCAGTCGACGCCGCCGACGCCGCGCCGGGGTGCGCAGCGTCTGATCGGACAGTGCGGCCCGTCTTCCGCTCCGGGCAGGCCCCCGTTGCCCGGTGCCGGTCGCGTCGTCAACCGGCGTGCCGGCCAGGGCCGCCAGGTGTGAGCTGGACGCCCAGGTCACCACGAGCTCCGCCCAGCGCACCGAGAGTGCCTGCCGGCGGAACTCGTCGAACTCCCGGGTGCACTGCCAGTGGTCGCCGTCATGCGCCAGCAGACCGGCGCGCCACGCGGCCGTCAGCGCAAGTGAGCATTCCTGTCCGCTCACACCCCACCGCTGCGCCCACCGTTTCGCATCACGCTGCGCGATCCCACCGCGTTTCAGCACCGTCGGCGAGTCCTGATCCCACTGCTGAACCTCGCCGACCAACCGGTCCATGGCGGAGGCTCGCTCCAGTGCCTCCGCTTGCCGCCCGCCCGGGAACCGCTCTGGGGGCGCCGCCTCCCCCTGGGGGATCTGCAGCGCCAGCTGCTCCACTACGCGGGGTGCCCGCATCGCCAGCTGCACTGAGCGGGGCAGCTCAAGCTGGTCCGCACCATTGCTGTGCGCACTGTCCTGGCCGGTCAGAATACGCGCCACACCGGCATCAACCAGCGCCCGTGCCGCTGGCGAATCTGTACCTCCGCGCAGTCGCGCCGGACCGAAGGCGAGGGAGTCCAGCAGCGCGGCAAGCTCCGGATTCGCGGCACGAGCCGTGGTTACGATGCGGTGCGCGTCGGCCGCTGAGGGGTCCTCAGAGCAGGGGGCGGCAAGACCCGCCGGATGCGGGAGGAGGTCGCTGAGCACCCGCACCGGAGTCAGCACAATGTCCGACGGGGTTGAGGTGGGAGCGCCGTCCGCGTAGATGAGTCCGAGCACCCGAAGCCGGCGCAGCAGCCCGGTCAGCTCGTCCGCCCCGGCGCCGGTGGCGGTTTCCAGGGCGGCCAGATCCACCGGTGCCGCCGGGGCGAGGGCCACGATCACTTCCAGCAGCTGCAGTTCAGGCCGGCGCAGCACCTCCAGCGCTCGGCGCGCGCTCACCATGGTGGTGGCCCGCGCCGCCAACTGGCTGATCGAGCTGGGAGCGGGCGCAGTGAGGTCTCGCCGCGCCGCGAAGAGCTCAGCGAGCTGGTCATCATCGAAGCGTCTGAGCGCCTCGGCAAGCGAAAGCGTCATGGTGCTGCCAGCGTACGCCGTGGGCGGTAGCAGCGGGCGCCGTTCACATCCGCCAAGGCACGGCCATGACCCGGCGGTGACACTGCACTAGGCTTGATGGACCCGCCCCCATAGCCCAATCGGCAGAGGCAGAAGACTTAAAATCTTTTCAGTCTGGGTTCGAATCCCAGTGGGGGTGCTCAGCGCCCGCACCCTGCGCGGCGGGGCAGCAGCCGCTCAGGAGCGGCATCAGCATCAGTGCATCAGCGAAGGAGACGGGTTTCATGACCACCCTGGCAGCATCGATCGATTCGGTCCTGGACCGGCTCAGCCGAGCAGCCACCCGGTCCGGCCGCAGCCTTGACGACCTCACGATCGTCCTTGCCACCAAACTGCGCACCGCCGCCGAGATCCGAGCGGCGGTTGACCTGTTCGCTGAGCGCGGCCACACCGTTGAGGTGGGGGAGAACCGCGCCCAAGAGATGGCAAAGCATGCCGAGCTGGAGGACCTGAACCTCACGCGGCACTTCATCGGCCGCATCCAGACGAACAAGGCCCGGGACATCGTGCGCTTTGCGGATCTCATCCAGTCCGTCGACCGGGAGAACCTGATTGATGCGCTTGAGCGGCGCGCCCGCAATGACGGCATCACCCAGCGCATCCTGCTGCAGGTGAACACCTCGGGGGAGGAGACGAAGGCGGGCTTCGCTCCCGACGCGCCCCTTATCCATGATGTGCTGGCCCGCTGCCGCGAGGGTGGAATCCTGCAGGTGGAGGGTCTGATGACGATCGGCTCCCATACGGGGGATGGGGCTGAGGTGCATCGCAGCCTTCGCGCCGCGCGTGAACTGCGCGAACAGATCGCTGATCAGGCGGTGCGCGAGCTGTCCATGGGCATGAGCCATGATCTGGAGCTGGCTGTGGAAGAGGGCGCCACGATGGTGCGCCTGGGCTCCGCTGTGTTCGGTGAGCGCAGCTACACCTGACCGCCGTTGATCACAGCGTGATGTGGCCCAGGTCCGGTTTCGGCACGCCAGAGGGCCGGAGCATTGCGCTGTCAGCGCACATGGTGAGATCTGCCGATGGCAATCCAGCCCCGACGCGTTAGACTCAAGCCATTTCCTGTCACAAACCGAAATGAGGAATCCGCCCATGGCGCGCTCCAATCCCGTGTTCGGCAATGACGCCGCGTTCCGCCCCTCCGGCAGCGGCGAGTATGCTCCGGCCCCGCAGTACAATCAGGGCTTCCAGCAGGCCCCGTACGGCCAGGCACAGAATGATCAGGCCCAATTCGGTCAGACACAGTTCGGTCAGCCGGCCCCGTCGGCCGCGGACCTGAACAGCATGTTCAACCAGCCCTCCGCAACCGGTCATGACACCGGGCGCGTCACCTACCGGGACATCCTCAACGCCCTCACCGCAACCCTCGGCGTGGTGGTGCTGGTGGGCGGTGCGATCATGGCGCTGCCGGTTATCGCCGGTCTCGCCGGCGGCTATGAGATGGAGGTCGCAGCCCGCGGCTTCACCTTGGTGCTGGCGATCCTCGGCATGATCGGCAGCCTGGTGTTCGGCATCTGGGGCACTGTCACGAAGAAGCCCAGCCCGGTTCTCACCCTCGCCTACGCGGTGTTCGAGGGTCTTCTGCTGGGTGGCATCTCCTCGATGTTCGAGTCCATCTACCCGGGCATTGTGATCCAGGCGGTTCTTGCCACCTTCGCCGTGGTGGCCTCGATCCTGGTGCTGTTCCGCATGGGCAAGCTGCGCACCAGCCCGAAGCTCACGAAGATCTTCTTCGTGGCGCTCGGCGCCTACATGATCTTCAGCCTGGTGAACCTGGCCCTGGTGATCTTCACCCAGACGAACCTGCGCTACGGGGAGTTCTCCTGGCTCGGCGTGGGCATCGGCCTCATCGCCGTGGCGCTCGCGTCCTACAGCCTGGTGATGGACCTTGAAGTTGCTCAGAACGCTGTGGCGAACGGCGCACCCCGCCCGGTCATGTGGAAGGTTGCGCTCGGCATTGCGATCACCGTGGTGTGGATGTACGTCGAGATCCTGAGGATCCTCTCCATCCTCCGCCAGGACTGAGCCCTGTGCTGATCAGCAGCGGAGCCCGACGCGTCCTCGTGTGCGTCGGGCTCCGCCGCTGTCATGGCGTCTGCACCGTATCTGCCTGACTGTTCCCGCAAAGGATCGGCATGCTTCAGTCCGTTGACTTCACCTGGATCGACACGCTCTGGGAGTATCTGGTGGTGCTTGGTCCGTACATTCTGCTGGCGGTGGACATCTCATTGCGGCTCACCGCCCTCGTCGTCGTGCCCAGGAATCGCCGCCCGGGCTCCGCCATGGCGTGGCTGATGGCGATCATGTCCTTCCCCATCATCGGCTTCCCGCTGTTTCTGCTGCTGGGGCGGGCGAAGCTGCCCCGCAAGCGGCATGAGAAGCAGCGCACGGTGAACCAGCTGGCACGCTCGCGGGCGGAGAAGATGCCGGATGCGAAGATCGACCGGGATCAGCCGTCCTGGCTGCAGTCCGCTGTGACGCTGAACCGTTCGCTCGGCGCCTTCCCGCTCACCAGCGGGAACAGGGCGGATCTGGAGATCGACTATCAGGCGTCGATCGAGGGGATCGCCGCTGATATCGATGCCGCGCAGGACTATGCGCACATCCTCTTCTACATCATGGGCCTCGATGAGAAGACTCAGCCCGTGTTCGACGCGATCGCCCGCGCTGTTCAGCGCGGGGTCACAGTGCGTGTGCTCTATGACTACTGGGGCACCGTGACCCATGGGAAGACCTGGCTGGCGATGATCCGGTTCTTCAAGCAGCACGGCGTGGAGCACTATTCCATGATGCCGATCCGTCCGTTCCGCGACGGTGCATTCCAGCGCCCGGACCTGCGCAATCACCGCAAGCTGGTGATCATTGACGGTGTGACCGGCTGGATGGGCTCACAGAACATGATCGCCCGCCACTACAACAAGCGCGGCAATAAGCGACGCGGCCTTATGTGGCAGGAGACCATGGTGCGCTTTGAAGGGCCGATCGTCACCGAGATGAACCTGCTGTTCGCCACCGACTGGTTCTACGAGTCCAATGAGATGCTCAGCAGTGACACGCTCGTGCGGGAGACCCCCGAGCTGGAGGACGGCTACGAGTGCCAGATCGTCCCGTCCGGTCCCGGCTTTGTGGCGCAGAATAACCTCTTGCTGTTCAATCAGCTGTTCTACAGCGCTCGGGAGAAGATCGTGGCGGTCAGCCCGTACTTCGTGCCTGACGAGTCGATGCTGCAGGCGCTGATCACCGCTGCCTACCGCGGGGTGCAGATTGAACTGTTCGTCTCCGAGATCGGCGATCAGTTCCTGGTGTACCACGCGCAGCGCTCCTATTACAGTGCGCTGCTGGAGGCAGGGGTGACCATCTGGATGTATAAGCCGCCCTACATTCTGCATGCGAAGCATATCTCCATTGATGACTCCGTTGCGGTGATCGGGTCATCCAATATGGACATCCGTTCGTTCGCCCTGCAGATGGAAGCGTCTGTCATGGTGGGGGACAACGGCTTTATGCGGAAGCTGCGCGTGGTGGAGGAGGAATACCGCGCCCGATCTCGCCAGCTCACCGTGGAGGAGTGGGAGTCGCGCAGCTGGGGCGTGAAAGTGGTGGACAATCTTTGCCGGCTGGCTTCCGGCGTGGTCTGATCAGCGAAGCTTCACACTGGCGAGCGCAGCATCGCGTGCTTCGACCGCCTCGGGCTCCTCAGGGTTGATCACGGACACCATGACGAAGGTGCCAGAGGGTGCATCAACCAGGGTGACGGTCACTTCGAGCACCTCGGCGCTGGTGCCGGTGGGACGTCCGATGGTGACGAGCGCTCGCGCCTGCTGCCCGGTAGTGCCGTCCACTGTGACCGTGGAGCTGAGGCTCTCATCGTCTGTGATGGTCTGTGAGCTGCCGGCACTGGTCCACGGGAGCATGTCCGTGGCCGCACAGTTCAGCAGCCGCTGAGCCACTTGAGCGTCATCCGGTTTGGTTTCGGAGGCCGGCCAGGACAGGGTGCCCACCAGGATCATCTGGTCCCACTGGCTTGAGTCCGCGTGATTGGCGGAGGCAAGCTCATCGGTGAAAGCCAGGACGGGTGGGATATTCCCCTCGGTCAGCCAGTCGGCCGGCACAGCAGCGGATCCGGTGGCGGTTTCGATCACTCCCTGGTCATTTGCTCGCTTCACCGGCTTGCTGGGCTTGGACGCGCAGTAATGCGGCGGCGGTGAATAGGGGGTGGTGGTGCTTGTGGAGGGGGAGGTGCTCGGGCTGGCGGATGGAGTGGTGGGAGCGCCGGTGGGGCGGCCGTACCCGCTGGCTCCCATGACGGCCATGCCGATGCCCACTACCAGCACGAAGGCAGAGAGGAACGCGATGAGCCCGCTGGTCAGCGCGGCGCGTCTTCCCTGTGACTGCATCAGTGTCCTTCCCTCTGCTCTGTTCGATTCAACCATGACTGCGCTCTCAAGGATCGCTTCAGTGAGGATCGATATCGTGGACGCCGACACGGGGTGCTCCCGCGGGAGCTGAGAACATACCCGCTGAACCTGCTCTGGCCTCACCTGCGAAGGGATTGTCACCACCATGACCGCTGCGCTCACGGCCGCCCACCTCGGCGCCCTGCTCGACCAACTCCGCTCCAGCGGTCCGCTCGTGCACTGCCTCACCAACACCGTGGTGCAGAACCACACGGCGAACACACTCCTTGCCGCCGGCGCTGCCCCCGCCATGGTGGATCACCCGGGCGAAGCTGCCGCGTTCGCAGCAGTTGCCAGCGGGGTCATCATCAACGTGGGCACCGTTGCCCCGCACCAGGTGGAATCGATGCCGATCGCAGCGCGTACCGCGAGGGACGCCGGCACCCCGTGGGTGCTGGACCCGGTAGCGGTGGGATTCCTGCCGGTGCGCACAGAGCTCGCAACCACACTGCTCACGCTCGGTCCGACCGCGATCCGCGGAAACGCTTCAGAGATCAGCGCGCTCGCCGGCACCGGCACGGGCGGACGGGGCGTGGACTCCGCGGACTCCAGCGAGGACGCTCTCGAACCTGCCACAGCACTGGTGGAGCGCACCGGGGCAGTGGTGGCGGTGTCAGGCCCGCGTGACCTCATCGTGTGGCGGGAAGGCGGAGAGTCGAACAGCGGCACTGGGATCCGCTCCGTCTTCATCGCCGGCGGCCACCCGGTGATGCAGCAGGTGGTGGGCACCGGCTGCGCGCTCGGTGCCCTCACGGCCGCCTACCTCGGAGCGGCCCGGTCAGCGCCCTCAGGCAGCCAGACTGCTGACAGCGGGACTGCAGGAGCCGAACCTGCTGCCAATGCGTTCGCAGTGGCGGCCGCACACGCTCACGCGAAAGCAGCCGGTTCGATTGCGGCTCGCGTCTCCACGGCGCCCGGCAGCTTCGCCGCCGCCTGGCTCGACGCGCTCGCCACCCTCACCCCCGAGCAGCTCGCGCAGGAGATCACCCTTGACTAGCAGCGTCGCTCGCCGGGAGCGCGTCCGCAGCACGGACTGGGCCCTCTACTTCATTACAGACACCCCGCTCGCCGGTGGCCGCGAGAATGTTCCACGCCAGGTGCGGGCCGCGATCGAAGGCGGTGCGCACGTGATCCAGGTGCGGGACAAGACCGCGTCGGATGACGAGTTCCGCGCGCTTGCCCTGTCCGTGATCGCCGCAGTGGAGGAGATGGGGGAGGAGATCGGCCGCTCCATCCCCGTGATCGTCAATGACCGGGTGCAGATTGCGGCAGAGCTCGGCTGCGATGTGCACGTGGGCCAGGAGGACCTGGCAGGCCCCAGCGGTTGCACCGGCTCTGCCGCGGCCGTGCGCGCTCTCATGGGGGAGAGCGCGCTGGTGGGGGTGAGCGCGTCGACTGCTGAGGAGCTGGAGGCGATCATCGCTGACGGCACCGCGGACATAGTTGGCCTTGGGCCGGTGTGGGACACGGCCACGAAACCGGATGCGCAGGCGCCGCTCGGCATTGAGGGCCTGCGTCCCCTAGTGGCGCGCGCACATGAGGCAGGATTGACGGCAGTCGCCATCGGCGGCATCACCGCCCGCACCGCAGCCCACGCGGCCGCCACCGGTGTAGACGGCATCTGTGTCATCTCCGCTATTGCGGGAGCCGAGGACCCAGCTCTCGCCGCAACCTTCATCCGCCGAGAATTCGTTATGAACCAACCATGGGAGTGAAAGCCATGCGTCCACCCATCGCCCTCAGCATCGCCGGCAGCGACCCCAGCGGCGGCGCCGGCATCCAGGCTGACCTCAAAACCTTCTCCGCGCTCGGCGTGTTCGGCACCGCGGTGATCACCGCGCTGACGGCGCAGAACACACAGGGTGTGGATGGGATCCACCTGCCGGGTGGCGCATTCGTGCGCGAGCAGATCACCACGCTGCTCGACGACGTGTACGTGGACGCCACGAAGATCGGCATGCTCGCCAACGCTGAAACAGCAAACGCGGTGGCGGATGTGATCCAGGAGCGCCGGGAGGACTTCGGCACAATCGTGCTGGACCCGGTGATGGTGTCCACCTCCGGGGACATGCTCCTTGACGAGGAGGCGGCCGCGGTGCTGCGGGAACGCCTGCTGCCACTCAGCGACGTGATCACCCCGAATATTCCCGAAGCGGCGTTCCTGCTGGATGCGAACCCGGCCACCACGCCGGAGGAGATGCACCAGCAGGGTGAGCAGCTGCGTGAACTCGGCGCCCGGCTGGCCCTGGTGAAGGGCGGGCACCTGCGCGGTGCGGAGAGCATTGACGTGTTCGTCCACGAGCACGGCACTGAACTGCTGCGTGGCGTCATGTTCAACACCCGCAACACGCACGGCACCGGCTGCACCCTCTCCAGCGCCATCGCCGCCCAGTTCGCGAAGGTCACCCAGAGCGGGGAGGGCGATGAGATCACGGTGCTGTTCTCGGCACGCGAGTTCCTCGCCTCCGCGGTGGAGAACGCTATCGACTGGGAGATCTCCAAGCACCCGGAGACCGGCCATGGCCCCACGAACCACCTGATCACACTGGACGCAGTGCGATGAGCGGCAGCCCCGCTGATCCCGCTGACTCCGCGAACCACCTGGTCCCGGCCGGTGACCACCTGCCCCCTGCCGGTGATCACTTGACCCCTGCCGGTCCGCACACCGCGGCGATGTGGGATAACACCGCGGATATCCGCGCCCGGATCGCGGAGCTTCCCTTCCTCACCGGCCTTGCGGACGGCTCGCTCGACCCCGAAGCATTCGCCTTCTACATCGCGCAGGACACCCACTACATCAGCGCCTATCAGCGGGCCATGCTGCAGCTCGCCTCTCGCGCCCCCTCTATGGAGGACATGCGCTTCTGGGCGAAGAGCACAGTGGGTGCGATCGCGGAAGAGAAAGCCATGCATGAAGCGCTCACCAGTGATGAGCGGATCGGCCGCTTCGAATATGCGGGCATGGCAAAAGCAGTGACCACTCACGCCTACGGCGGCTTCTTGATCAGCCAGGCGGTCACCGCCCCCTACGCTGCTGCCGCTGCTGCGCAGCTGCCCTGCTACTGGATTTTCGCCGACGCGGGCCGCCGCATGCACGAACTCATGACCGCCGCCCCGGTCCGAACAGCCGGCGGCGCCGGCGCCGCGCCCCCTGCTGACGCTGAGCCGTCTGCTGACGCTGCCGCTGGCGGCGAACATCCGTTCCGCTCCTGGGTGAACGCCTACGCCGACCCGGTTTTCCAGACCCTCACCGGGCGAGCGATCCGCATTGTGGAACGCGCCTGTGAGAACGCGTCGAAGGCAGAGCGGGAACAGGCGGTGGAATCGTTCCGTCAGGCCACCCGCCTGGAGGAGCTGTTCTGGCGGGCTCCGATGGCCAAGGACCGTCCGCTGGTCTGACATGGGCTCGCCGTCCAGCCCGTACAGTAGACGCATGACACGCCCGCACCCCGGCCTGCCCGCTCTTGACGGCACTACCGACCCGCACCTCTGGCTTGAAGACGTCACCGGCGACAACGCCCTCGCGTGGGTGACGGAACGCTCCGAGCGCACCGAACAGGACCTCGCCGCGGGTGGGCTCACCGAACAGCTGCAGGCGGAGATCCTGGAGATCCTGGACGCGTCGGACAAGATCCCCGGCGTCACCAAGCGCGGCGAGCACCTGTACAACTTCTGGACGGATGCCGAGCACGAACGCGGCCTCTGGCGCCGCACCACTCTTGCGCAGTACCGCACGGATGATCCCGAGTGGGAGATCCTGCTGGACCTTGATGCACTCTCCGTCGCGGAAGGCGAACAGTGGGTGTTCCACGGCGCCTCCCTGCTCCGACCCGCAGAGGGCGAGCCGTACCGGCGGGCGCTGGTGAACCTCTCCCGCGGCGGCTCCGACGCGGACATCACCCGCGAGTTCGACCTGGAACGCCGCGACTTCCTCCCGGAATCCGAGCAGCCGTTCTGCCGTCCGGAAGCCAAAGGCGGCCTCTCCTGGATCGACGCAGACACCGTGTGGGTCAGCACTGAGGTGGGGGAGGAGTCTCTGACCGCCTCGGGCTACCCGCGCCAGGCCCGCATCTGGACTCGCGGCACCGCGCTCGCGGACGCCCCGATCGTGCATGAGATCCCCACCACCGACATGATGCTCGCGGCCTACCATGATTCCACGCCCGGGTTCGAACGGGACCTGATCGTGCAGATGCATGACTTCTACACCGACTCCACGTTCCTGGTGGACCGCAGTGGTGAGCAGGTTGCCATCACCGAGGTGCCGAAGCCGAAAGACGTCCAGTTCGGCGCGTTCCGCGACCTGGCCGTGCTGCGGCCCCGCTTCGACTGGACCGTGGGAGAGACCACCTACCCGGCAGGCTCACTGCTCACAGCAGACCTGGACGCGTTCATGGCCGGGGATGCGACGCTCACCGCGCTGTTCACTCCGACCGCGTCGGCCTCACTGGAGAACGTGACCTTCACCCGCAGCTGTATCGTGCTGACGATCCTGGAGGATGTGCAGCACCGCCTGGAGGTGCTGCACCGCGGTGAGGACGGCGCCTGGGTGCGCAGCGACCTGTTCGGCCAGCTGGACGGCGCGCTGAGCGTGGATGCCGTGGACTCTGAAGAGTCCGATGAGCTCTGGCTGACCGTCACCGGCTTCACCACTCCCACCACTCTGCTGCTCGCTGACCTTGCCGGTGTGCCGAGCGGGCACACCCCGCCGGACCCGCAGGTCATCAAGACCACTCCGGAGCGGTTCGACGCGACCGGCCTGGAGGTGAGCCAGCATTTCGCCACCAGTGATGACGGCACCCGCATCCCCTACTTTGAGGTGGCGCGCGCTGACCGGGACGGCCCCGGTCCCACTCTGCTGTACGGCTACGGCGGCTTCGAGATCTCCATGACCCCCGCCTATGCGCCCGCAGTGGGCGCAGCCTGGCTGCAGCGCGGCGGAACCTACGTGGTGGCGAACATCCGCGGCGGCGGCGAATACGGTCCCGCCTGGCACCAGGCCGCGCTCAGAGAGAACCGCCACCGCGCCTATGAGGACTTCGCAAGCGTGGCCCGCGACCTCATCGAACGCGGCGTCACCACCAGTGGGCAGCTCGCGGTGCGCGGCGGCTCCAACGGCGGCCTGCTCACCGGGAACATGCTCACCCAGTTCCCGGAGCTGTTCGGGGCCGTGGTGATCCAGGTGCCGCTGCTGGATATGAAACGGTTCAACCAGCTGTTGGCGGGCGCGTCGTGGATGGCCGAGTACGGCAACCCCGACACGGACGACTGGGAGTTCATCCGCACCTTCAGCCCGTACCACCTGCTGCGGGAAGGCACGCAGTACCCGCAGACGTTCGTGCTGACCTCCACCCGCGATGACCGCGTGCACCCCGGCCATGCCCGTAAGCTCACCGCCGCTCTCGAAGCAATCGGCGCGCCCGTGCGGTACTGGGAGAACACCGAGGGCGGCCACGGCGGCGCCGCCACCAATGAGCAGTCCGCCCGCATGAACGCGCTGATCTACGCGTTCCTGTGGGAGACCGTTGGCGCTGACCAGCGCCCCGCGGCTGAGCGCGCCCGATTCTCAGCTGAAAGCGCCGCCTCTTCAGCTGAGCACGCCGTCTCCTCGGCTGAGCGCGCCCGCTGAGAGCTGCTGCCGAGCACCCGCCCGCCCGTACACCATCAGGAGCACCGATGCGCATTGACACGCAGGACCGCACCGCCGCCACCGAATGGATCTCCAGCCGGAACCATGTGATGACGGTGTACCGGGACATCCATGGGGATGACACCGGCACCCACCTGTTCCCGCTGCGGTACGTGCGCGCCGGGTACGAGTCGGACCTGCCGCCGATCATGGTGCTGCCCGGCGGGCCCTGCATCGCCTCCGTTTTCCCCTACGAGCTGCTGCGGCGGCAGATGGCCGCCAAGGGCCTGGACGTGGTGATGATGGAGCACCGTGGCGTGGGCATGAGCCGCACCGACGCGCGCGGCGATGACCTGCCGCTCAGCGCCATGCAGGTGGACCTGGTGCTCGATGACATGCTCGCGGTGCTTGACCACGCCCGCATCGACACCGTGGTGCTGTACGGCTCCGGCTACGGCGCCCACCTCGCACAGCGATTCGCGCTCGCCCATCCCGACCGGGTGCACGCCCTCGTCCTCGATTCGCCGTACACATCCGTGGCTGATGAAGCAGCGCACCAGGCGGCCGTTCGAGACCTCTACTGGAACGGCTCGGCCCCGCACACTCACTCCGTGGCCGCAGTGCTGCGCCGCCTGGTGGCACAGGGGGTTGTGGCGTCGAAGGAGACCGGTCCAGTTGTGGCTGCAGTCCACGAATACGGCGGCCCCGGTGCCGTGCGGGAGCTGGTGGACTTGCTGGCGATGGGCCGCGGCCAGCTCACCTGGACCTCGATCTACCAGGTGATCACGGGCGCTGACAGCATGGACATGACACCGTTTGCGCTTGAACGGGACCTGGTGGGGAGGATCGGCGCAACCGAGCTCGGCATGGGGTCCTGCGCGGATGGACGCCCCATGGACGCCACCTCACTGGCCGGGGAGCGGGCGAAGACCTACGAGCCGTTCACCGGGCACACGATCAACCTGGAGCAGGATCGTGCCGCGATCACCGCGCCCACCCTGGTGCTGGCGGGGGAGCGGGACGTGGTGGTCCCCGCTGAGCGCTCCCGCCTGGCCGCACAGCAGATTCCGGGTGCGCGATTCGTGCAGCTCAATGACGTGGGGCATTCCATGCTCGACTCCCACACGCAGATCGCCCTCTACGCCGCCTGGTGGGCTGCCGCCGGACAGATCGACGCATTCGCCGAACAGGACTTCAGCTCTTTCCGCCGTCGCACCGTGAACACGGTGATCGCCAGCGGTATCCGGGTGGCGCTGCTTGCGGAGCGGCACTCACCGGTGAAGCTGTGGGCGGGGCGTGGACGCCTCAGTGCTGGTCGGTTCGCGTCGGCTGATGCTCGAGGCACCACAGCTCGACGGCGCCGCTCTGCATGACCAGCTCAAACCGCGCCTGATACCGCTCCTGCAGCCAGGCGGCGCGGTCTGCCGGCGGCTCACCGCCCCAGGAGAACGCATTGAGATCCAGGATCGCGCAGCTGGGTGTGAGCAGATTCGGCCCGTGCGTCCACTGCACATCCGCGTGCGGAACCGCCGGCGCCATCACGGAGATGTCAGCAGCAATCAGCGGATCGCCGTCCGGTAGCTGCGCCAGGACCGCATCCGCTGAGGCTCGATGCTCCCGCTGCTGCGCTGTGATCGGCGAGGCGAGATCGGTGACCGGCAGTGGCGGCCCGAGTAGGTGAGCAGCCAGCGAGGAGATGAGAAGTGAGAGAACCGCGGCAGGGGCGATGAACCGGCGTGCTGCGGCACGGGCGCCGGCGTGCTGCGGGGCGGGGTTTGATGCGCCGGAGTGCTGCGGCTCCGGGTTCCGGGAGTGCCTGGGGCCGACCGCGTCGAGCAGCGCCGCCACCGCGATCGGCATGAGAACAGCGCTGTAATGCCAGGTCCACCCCCAGTAGAAATCCACGGTGCCGGTGAAGCGCCAGGCAAGGGTGGGCAGCATGATCAGCCAGATTGGGCTGCGAAGCCCTACTACGCCCATCGTGAGGATCAGCAGCACCACCGTGATCCATTTTGTGCCGGGAACAAACACGTCCAGCAGCGACCCCACGTTGTCCGTGTACTCGAACTGCCCTTCGGAGCTGAGCGCCGGCAGGATCACAAGCATCGACAGCACCGCCCACACAGCGCCCCATGCGGCGAGGGCGACGCCGATGATGATGGTGCGCGCGTCGGCGATGCTCCGGTGCATGAACGGTTGGCTGCGCCCCGCTGTGCTGGTGCTGCCGCCGCGCCACCCGCGCTCCGCTGTGCCGCTGCTACCTGCGCGCTCCGCCGCGCCGGTGCTGCCCACGCGCCCCTCCGCGCCGGTGCTGTTACCGCGCCAGCCGCGCCACCCGCGCCACCCGCGCCAGGCGATCACCGCGCCCACCATGATCACCGTGAGCCCCAGGTCCTCTTTCACCGTCACCAGCAGTGACGCCCAGATCGCGGCGGCACCATAGCGCTCGCGGACCAGTGCCGTGAGGCTAAGCGCGAGCATTGGAACGGCGAACGCAATCTCATGAAACTGCACCACGTGAGCGGCCTGGATACCCCAGCTGAACACGTAGCCACACCCCACCACGGCGCCGAGTCCTGCACCGAGCCGGTCGATGGCGAGCCGAGTCAGTGGAACGGCGCTGATGGCGAACAGCACTGCCTGGAGCACCAGCAGCATAAGCGGGCTCGGCCACAGCGCCCAGAGCGGCCCGGTCAGGGCCAGAATCGGGTGGAAATGGTCCCCCAGCAGGTTGTAGTTGTCACCTTTGATCGACACGATCGGAGGGCCGCCTCGGCTATAGCCCTGAGCGGCCGACGAGAAGATGCCCAGGTCCCAGGAGGGAAATTCATACGCGGCCCACTGGCGCACGGAGATCAGTGAGAACACGGCGAATGCTGCCGCAGCAATGAGCCACGGCAGCGCGCGGGCTGCCATGAGCGGCAGCGCACGTGGCTGAGTCGTCGTGGATGATGCGGGCGATGGGCTCGTTGAGGGTTCAGGCGGTGGCGCGGACGGCGCATCGGCTGACGATGGTGCTGCGGGGGCCGCGGACGGGGCATCCGCTGATGATGGTGCTGCGGGGGGCGCGGCTGTGTGCTCAGGGTGGTCGGAAGTCACGGGGACGATTCTGCCAGGCGCCCCCACGCTGTCCCCGACGGGTCCGCGGCATCCAAGGCTGCCCCCGGTCCGGGGGCCCGGCATCGAGGTTGCCCCGGTCCGAGGGATCCCGCCCCGGCCCCGAAGATCCGGCATCGAGGTTGCCCCGGCCCCGGGGATCCGACCCCAGGGCCCCCAACATCGAGGTTGCAGATATCCGGCTAAAAGCCGCGTTGAGACCGGATAAGTGCAACTTCGTTTGTGTCCGTGGGCGCGCGGGCCGGGGCGCTGCGGTGACGGTGAGCAGGGCGAAGCGGCCCGGTGGGCGCGCGGCGCCGAGGCGCTGCGGTGACGCAGAGCACCTGGGCGGCCCCGGCACACCCCGTCGGAACTGCTCGGTCGGAGTCCGTGGAGGTAGCGGCGTTAGCCTGGACCAACCGAACCCATCAAAAGGAGTAGTTCCCCATGGCACGCGCCACCACCTTCAGTCAGCTTCTGGTCTCCCAGCTTCGGGACATGGGGGTGCAGCGCATCTACGGTGTGGTGGGTGACTCCCTGAACTCGGTGGTGGATGCGGTGCGCGTCACCGACGGCATCGAGTGGGTGCATGTGCGCAATGAGGAGGCCGCGGCATTCGCTGCCGGAGCTGAAGCGCGTCTGACCGGCAAGCTCGCAGTCTGTGCCGGCTCTTGCGGCCCCGGCAACACCCACCTGATTCAAGGACTGTTCGACGCACACCGGGACAACGCCCCTGTGCTGGCGATCGCCTCCCACATCCCCAGCCCCAAGATCGGCACCGGCTTCTTCCAGGAGACCCACCCGGAGATCCTGTTCCGCGAATGCTCCCACTTCTGCGAGATGGTCAACTCGGGCGATCATGGCGCCACCTTGCTGCACATTGCGGCGCAGACTGCGATTGCGAAGCAGGGTGTGTCAGTGCTGGTGCTTCCGGGCGACGTTGCGGATGAAGAAGTCTCCGGCAGCCGCACCCGGGATCTGGCCACGGAGCTGGGGTCGGTGCAGCCTGCTGCGGGCCCCGTCGGCCGGCTTGCTGAACTCGTCGACGCGGCCGACAAAGTCACACTGTTCGTGGGCGCCGGTGTGAAGGGCGCCCGTGATGAGGTGCTGGAGCTTGCCGGCGCGCTCAAGGCTCCGATCGGCCACGCGTTCGGCGGCAAGGAGATCATCCAATACGACAACCCGTTCGACGTGGGCATGAGCGGGCTGCTCGGCTACGGCGCCTGCTACGACGCTATGCACGAAGCTGACCTGGTGATCCTGCTGGGCACCGACTTCCCTTACAGCGAGTTTTTGCCGAGCTCGAGCGGAGTGAAGCTTGTGCAGGTCGACGCTGACGCGTCCCGCTTGGGCCGTCGCGCACCGGTGGACCTCGCTGTGCATGGTGATGTGGCATTGACCATTCAGGCGCTGCTTCCGCTGATCTCGGCGAAGAAGTCCAATCGTTTCCTGTCCAAGATGCTCAAGCAGCATCACAAAGCCCTGACCGGGGTGGTGGCGGCGTACACCAAGAACGTTGAGAAGATGAAGCCGATCCATCCCGAGTATGTGGCCGCCGTCCTTGACGAGCTCGCCGACGAGGACGCGGTCTTCACCGTGGACACCGGCATGTGCAATGTGTGGGGCGCCCGGTACATCACCCCCAATGGCAAGCGTCGCCTGTTCGGCTCCTGGCATCACGGCACCATGGCGAATGCTCTGCCGCAGGCCATGGGCGCGTCGGCGGCATTCCCGGATCGTCAGGTGATCTCCATGAGCGGAGACGGGGGCCTGGGCATGCTGATGGGCGAACTGCTCACCGTGAAGCTGCACGCGCTGAACACCAAGATCGTGGTGTTCAACAACTCGAGCCTCGGCATGGTGAAGCTGGAGATGCTGGTGGAGGGCGTCCCTGATTTCGAAACCGACCACGAGCAGGTGGACTTCGCGGCGATCGCTCAGGGCGTGGGGATCCCGTCGGTGCGGATCACGGATCCGAAGCGTTTGAAGAAGGAGCTTGCTGCAGCCCTGGCCACACCTGGTCCCATGCTGATCGACGTGGTCACTGATCCCGACGCGCTCTCCATGCCGCCGAAGATCACCCCGCAGCAGATCCGTGGATTCGCCACTGCTTCCACGAAGGTGGTCCTGGGCGGCGGCGTGGGCCGGATGGTGGATATGGCTGCGTCGAACCTCCGCAACATCCCCCGCTGAGGAAGCGGTTCCCGGGGGGCCGGGCTCCGCCGCGCCGCTGAGGGGCCGGCTTCCCGCTGAGTTGGGCCGCGCCGCGCCGGCCACACACAAACGAGGTTGCAGATATCCGGCCAAAACTCTCGAAGAGACCGGATAAATGCAACCTCGTTGACTATCGGGGCGCGGGGCGGGGCATCGAGGCCCGGCGCTACGCGGGCGCCGAGGCCGGATGCCGGGACGGGGCGGGGCGCCGAGGCTGGATGCCGGGGCGGGGCGCGGCGTCGGTACCCGGCGCTACGGGGGCGCCGACGCCCGGCGCTACGGGGGCGCCGGCGCTACGCAGGTCCCGGCGCTACGCCCGCGCGGTCACTTCCCTGACTTCGACAGTGACACCCAGGTGTCCACCACGGTGTCAGGGTTGAGGGACATGGTGTCGATGCCCTGCTCCATCAGCCACTCGGCCAGATCCGGGTGGTCCGACGGGCCCTGGCCGCAGATGCCCACGTATTTGCCCGCGTCATGGCATGCCTTGATCGCACGGCCCAGCATGAACTTCACGGCCGGGTCGCGCTCATCGAAGCTGTCCGCTACGAGCGCGGAGTCGCGGTCCAGGCCCAGGGTCAGCTGCGTCATGTCATTGGAGCCGATCGAGAAGCCGTCAAAGTGCTCAAGGAACAGCTCCGGAACGGCAGCGTTCGACGGCACCTCGCACATCATCATGACCTGCAGATCATGCTCGCCGCGCTTCAGACCGTTCTCAGCGAGCAGCGCGATCACATCCTTCGCCTCCTGCGGGGTGCGCACGAATGGAATCATGATCTTGACGTTGGTCAGACCCATCTCCTCGCGCACGTACCGGATCGCCTCACACTCCATCGCGAAGCATTCGGCGAAGTCCTCCGACAGGTAGCGGGACGCACCGCGGTACCCGATCATCGGGTTCTCTTCGTGCGGTTCGTAGCGCGGGCCGCCGATCAGGTTCTCGTACTCGTTGGACTTGAAGTCGCTCATGCGCACGATCACCGGGTTCGGTGCGAACGCCGCCGCGATCATGGACACACCCTCAGCCACACGCTTCACGAAGAAGTCGCGCGGGGAGTCGTAGGCGGAGATCAGTGAGCCGATCTGCTTCTTCAGATCCGCGGGCAGCGTCTCGAACTCGAGCAGTGCCCTCGGGTGGATGCCGATCTGCCGGTTGATGATGAACTCCAGGCGGGCCAGGCCCACGCCGTGGTTCGGGATCCGGGAGAAAGCGAATGCCTGTTCCGGGGTGCCCACGTTCATCATGATCTTCGTGGGAATGTCCGGCAGCGAGTCCAGGGCGGTCTCGGTGACGTCGTAGTCCAGCAGGCCTCGGTAGATGTAGCCGGTGTCGCCCTCGGCGGCGGACACGGTCACCTCATCGCCCGGCTTTAGATCCGTGGTGGCGGAGCCGGTGCCCACCACGGCGGGGATGCCGAGCTCACGAGCGATGATCGCCGCGTGGCAGGTGCGGCCGCCGCGGTTCGTCACGATCGCCGCGGCGCGCTTCATGATCGGCTCCCAGTCCGGGTCGGTCATATCAGCCACGAGCACCTGGCCGGGCTCGAAGTCATGCATCTCATCAATGGACTTCAGCACCGCCACCGAGCCGGAGCCGATCTTCTGGCCGATGGCGCGGCCCTCGGCGATCACATCGCCCTTCTCCTTCAGCGCAAACCGCTGAATGGAGCCGCCCTTGGCGCGGGACTGCACGGTCTCCGGACGAGCCTGCAGCACGTACAGCTGACCGTCCGCGCCGTCCCGGCCCCACTCGATATCCATCGGACGCTGGTAGTGCTTTTCAATGACCAGTGCGTGGCGGGCCAGCGTCTCCACTTCCTCATCGGACAGGGACAGCTGCACGCGCTCAGCCGGGTCCACATCCACGAACTCGGTGGTTTTGCCCACGGTCTCGTCCGAGGTGTAGATCATCTTCGTGGCCTTCGCGCCCACGGAACGCTTCAGCACCGCCGGTTTGCCGGCTTCAAGCGCCGGCTTGTACACGTAGAACTCGTCGGGGTTCACAGCTCCCTGCACCACGCCTTCGCCCAGACCGTAGGCGGAGGTGATGAACACGGCGTCATCGAAACCGGATTCGGTGTCCATGGTGAACATGACACCGGAGGCGCCGATATCCGAGCGGACCATCTTCTGCACGCCCGCGGACAGCAGCACGTCGGTGTGCTCAAAGCCGTGGTGCACGCGGTAGGCGATTGCACGATCGTTGTACAGGGAGGCGAACACCTCGCGGATCGCGGTCAGCACCGCATCGATGCCGCGCACGTTGAGGAAGGTCTCCTGCTGACCGGCGAAGGATGCGTCGGGCAGGTCTTCAGCGGTGGCCGAGGAGCGGACTGCGAAGGAGGCTTCTGCGCCGGAGCCTTCTGCGAGCTGGTCGTAGGCGGAGCGGATGTCCGCTTCCAGATCCTTCGGGAACTCCTGGGAGATGATCGCGTCGCGGATGTTCTTGCCCACTTCGGTGAGCTGGCGGGTGTTCTCCGTGTCCAGCCCCTCCAGGAAGGCGTCGATCTGTTTGGCAAGGCCGGTCTCCTCGAGGAAGCGGCGGTAGGCGTCCGCGGTGGTGGCAAACCCGTTCGGCACGTTCACCCCGAGGTCCGCCAGGTTCTTCACCATCTCGCCCAGCGACGCGTTCTTGCCGCCCACCTGGTCGACGTTGTCCATGCCGAGGTCGCTGAACCAGCGCACATTGTCAGCCATTGAAGCGACTCCTTTGTCTCTTGCTCTCATAAAAATCAGGTCAGTGCCCGAAAGCGTGCGGCTCATGCCGATGGGCCAGGTGCTGCAGAATGATCGCAGACATCTCCTCGACCGATTTCGCCGAGGAATCTACCACGGGGATGCGATGCCGCTTGAACAGTGCCCGCGCCGAGTTCAGCTCGTAGTTCACCTGCTGCAGCGAGGCGTACCGGGAGCCGGGGCGGCGCTCAGAGCGCACCGCGGAGAGCCGGTCCGGGGAGGTGATCAGCCCGAAGAGTCGCTCTCGGTAGGGCTGCAGCGGACGCGGCAGCTGCGTGGTCTCGAAGTCCTCATCCACGATCGGGTAGTTCGCCACGAACAGTCCGTGCTGCAGCGCCAGGTACATCGATGTGGGGGTTTTGCCGCAGCGGGACGGAGCCATGATGATCACGTCCGCCCGATCCAGGGCGCGCAGCGATTGGCCATCATCATGCTCGATGGTGAACTCGATGGCGGCCATGCGGTCGCTGTAGGCCTCCATGTCCCGCATGCCGTGCAACTGGGAGCGCTGCTTCGACGGAGCGGTGCCCAGCACGTTCTGCACCTGCTGCAGATGGGTGTCGAACAGGTCGATGATGGGGGCGCGCGCATCACTCAGAACAGCGCGGATGTCCGGATCGATCGTGGTGGAGAACACGAGCGGGGTGGTGCGGGACTCGGCGGCATCATCGATCTCCTGAACCACCTGGTGCGCTTCCGCGCCGGAGGAGATGAATGGGATCGTGGTGCGCTCGAACCGGCGGCCCGGGAACTGGACGAGCAGGGCGTTGCCCATTGCTTCGGCGGTGATGCCGGTGGAGTCAGACAGGAAGAACACCGGGATGACCTGCTCCTGGCCTTCGGGCTGTTCAGCGCTTGCTGCGCCTTCCGTCATGCCGACCTCCAATCGCTCCATTGCGGGTGTCTGCTCACCTGCAACATACCGCGATTTGATCGGGACCCGTGGTTTCTGCCCGAACCGGGAGACGGATCACATCTGCGGTGTGAACGCTCAGCACTTGATGGAGCGCCGAGGGCGGCGCCTCCCACGTGCGGATACTGCGAGCTTCTAGACTGGTGCGCATGATCTCCTCCACACTCAGCGCATATCGTTCAGCCCTGTCCGATCCGGACTTTCCCCGTGCGAAGACGTTCGGCTTCACGCTCAGCGTGGCCGCGCTCACGCTGATCGAACCGCGCTCCCTGTCCCCGCGCTCGCTCACCGTTTACCGCGCTGCGGTGTCCACGTGCGCGGGCCTTGCCGTTGCAGACTCCGTGCGCACTATACCGCTGCCGATCGGTCACGGCACGCTCGGTGCGGTTGCCACCGGCGCCACTGCCGCGCTCATGCCGCTCAGCGAGAAGTCCGACGCGATCATCGTTGACGGCGCCAAGCGCTTGTTCGGCCGTACGACGCGCCCGCTGCTCGCCGGGGTCACAGCAGCAGCGATGTTCGACGCGTTGGTCAGGCAGCATCGGGACGAACAGCAAGGCGAGACGTTCCCCGAGTTCGATGAGCCGTCAGACGCTGAGCAGCGGGACCTGACGCCGAAGGAGCGGGCGGTTCTTGAGGTGCTTGCGTCCAAGGACTTCCCGGGCGCGGAGGCGATCCGCTCTCAGCTGAGCAGCGTGCGGGCCCTGGACTGGGGTGAGCCGATGACCGGTCAGTCCGTGCTGGATCTGCAGGTGAGTGATCCGCAGCAGCTGATTGTGCCGCATTTCCAGACCTGGCCGGTGGCGGGCGTTTTTGAGGCGGAGGGTCGCCGTTTTTCCGCTGAGCTCGGCATCATGGACGGGGTCATCTCCACCCTGTATCTCAGCCCGGTCGGCGAGACCGAGGAGGAGCTGATGGAAGGCGCGGAGCTGCTGGATGCGCGGAGCTTTGAGGATGCGCTGCCGGATGCGTCGGCGGTGAAGCCCACCCTGGAGAGCGCGCTGCCCACACGCTGAGCGGACGCGGGCAGCGCGAAGCCGGCGGGCGGTGCAGCCCTGGGCGGAGCGGCCTCGAGGCTGCGCTTCGGGCCGCGCACCGAGGCGGCGTCCTGAGGCGGTGCCGCCCCTCGGGGTCAGCCGCCGGACTTCTGCGCGAACGACGCATCCACCACAGCGGCGATGTCCACGGGCTCTTTCGCTGTGATCTGCTTCGCCTCGATCCACACCTGCTGCATCGCCTCCAGCTGGTCCGGCTGCGGCGCCAGATCCGGCAGGTAGGAGTACATCGGGGCTTCCTTCAGCACCTCGAGCTTCTGACCGGTGGCGTCAGCGAGGATCTGGTACACCTCATCGGTCTGGTTGCCGTCAGCCGCCAGCTGCTGAGCGCCCTGGGTGAGCGCGGTGAAGAACGCCTGCGCGAACTCGCCGCCGGCGAACTCCTCGGAGAACATGACGCCCGTGCCGGTCACGCCCTTGGCGGGCACCGCGATCGGGGAGGCCACCCCGGCGGTTTCAATAGCGGTGGAGAACGGAGCTGACGGGGTGGCAGCGTCAACGGAGCCGTTGGTCAGCGCCGGCTCCTGATCCGGGGTTGCGAGGTTCACTACCTCCACGTCAGTGAGGCTGAGACCGCCTTCTTTGAGCATGGAGGCAAGCAGGTAGCCGCCGGTGGCGCCCGGTCCGCCGGCCACCGCGATCGAGCGGCCCTTGAGCTGCGCCACCGATGTCACCTCACCGGAGTCGATCAGCTCCTGGCGCACCTCCAGTGCCGTGGGGGAGTTCTTGATGTCACCGGGGGAGATTCCCATGGATCCCACCACGCGGAACTTCACACCGGAGGCAAGAGCATTGAACATGCCGGCGGAGAAGCCCGCGCACATCACATCCAGCTGATTGTTCGCCAGCATCGGAACGCCGTCCTGCCCGGACTTCAGCGGCACCAGCTCCAGGGTGATCCCGGCATCAGCGAACTTCTTGGTTGCGTCGGCCACATACAGCGGGGCGAAGAGGGAAGAGGGCAGGTGACCCACCCGCACAGTGCCGGATCCGCCCGCATCGGAGCCGCCGGACTTCTTGCCGGTGACAGCGGAGCCGCATGCGGCAAGGCCCGCTGCGGCAGCGCTGGCGGCGCCAGCGGCGAACAGGGAACGGCGAGAGAAGAGAGGGGACATCGTGCAGCCTTTCGGGGTGAAGGGTCAGCCGCGGCGCCAGGGCAGCAGCAGTTTCTCGGATCGGGTGATGATGAATGTGAGCAGCGCGCCGATGACGCCGATGACCACCAGTCCCACGTACAGCTTTTCGGGGATGAACAGCTGCCAGGAGTTCCAGATCAGGTAGCCGAGACCGGTGGTGGACGCGCCGGTGAACTCCACCGCCGTGATCACGACCACCGCGGTGCCGGTGGCGGTGCGCAGACCGTTGAACACGAATGGCAGAGCGCCGGGCAGCACAATGTGCCGGAAGCGATTCAGCCCTGTGGCACCGTACGCGGCCCCGGCCTCAAGGAGCTTCTTGTCAATCGCCCACACACCGGACACGGTGGAGATCTGCATGATGAAGAACGTGGTGATGAACACGCTGAGCAGCTTGGGGGTTTCCGTAGCGCCAAAGATCATCAGCAGGATCGGGAAGATCGCGATCTTCGGCAGCGGGTACAGCGCGGAGAACAACGGTCCGAGCGCGGCGTTCAGCGCTCGCGAGGACCCCATCAGCATGCCCACCGCAATGCCGGCGAGCGCCCCGAGCCCGCCGCCCACCAGCAGTCGAACCAGCGTGGGAGCGGTGTGCTGCCACAGTTCACCGCTGGCGGCCATCTCAATCCCCGCCTGCACGATATGGCTCGGCGCAGGGAAGAAACGCGGGTCGATGATCTCCACCCGAGCACACACCTCCCACAGCGCGAGCAGCAGGATCGGGGTGGCGATCGCAAGAATCAGATCACGGGTCTGCAGGCGCCGCTCCGCCGCGCGTTCAGCGCGGGCTGCAACGAGAGTGCGCTGCTCGCGGTCGGACGCAGTCGCGGCGGCGCTCTGCGGCGCGCTCATTGCACGGTTCTTCTGCGCGCTCATTGCACGGTTTTTCTGCGCGCTCATTGCACGACCTCCTCACGCAGCGACTCCCAGATATGCGCGCGCATCTGCGCGTACTCGGGGGAGCGTTCGATCTCGAAGGAGCGCGGGCGGGCAAACGGCACGGTGAGGTCTTCCTTCAGCCGTCCCGGGCGCGGAGACATGACGATGATCCGGTCGGAGAGCACAATCGCCTCGTCAATATCGTGCGTGACCATGAGAACGGTGGTGCCGGAGGACTCCCACAACGCGAGCAGCTCCTCCTGCATGAGCATGCGAGTCTGCGCATCGAGCGCACCCAGCGGCTCATCCATGAGCAGCAGCGGGGAGCCCGTGGCGAAGGCGCGGGCGATCGCCACCCGCTGGCGCATTCCGCCGGACAGCTGATGCGGATAAGCATCCGCAAATGAGCTGAGCCGCACCCGCCCCAGCCAGTCATCCGCAATCGCCGTGCGCTCACGTGTGCTCACGCCGCTCATCCGCAGTCCGAACGCCACGTTGTCCCGCACGGTCATCCACGGGAACACACCGTGCTCCTGGAACACGAAAGCGGCCGGGATCGGCGCCTTTGAGGGCGCCAGGTCCACGCTGCCGGTGGTGAGGCTCTCCAGACCGCCCACGATCCGCAGAAACGTGGACTTGCCGCCGCCGGAGGGGCCAACAATGCAGGTGAAGGACCCGGGCGTCAGCTCCAGTGAGAAGTCCTCTAGCGCCCACACAGGATCCGACCCGGAGAAGAACACCTTCGAGACGCGGTCTGCCGTGACGGCTGGACGCGCTGAATCAGGATGGTTGGGGGTGACCATGCGGTCAGTGTACGGCTGGACAGTAGGATCAGGTCATGCGCTCCACAGTTCGATCATCGCTGCCGCTTGTCACGGTTGCGGCAAGCGCCGCTCTGCTCATCAGCGGGTGCGCGCCCACCGACTATTTTGATGAAGCAGGTGATGCGGGGCCGTCCGCGTCGGCCGCTGGCACACAGTCCGCCGCCCCGGATAGTGCTGGGAATGATTCCGCAGCCTCTGATACGGGCGGTGACTCCTCCAGCACTGATACACCCGGCACCAGCGCCTCCACCAGTGATTCCGGTGCGTCCCTCACAATCACGAGCGCCTCCGACGCGCACTTCACAGACCGGGTGGGAACCAGTGAGATCTACGCTGCTGAACCGACTGACTCGGCGAACACGATGCTGGTGGTGAAGCTGACTCTGGAGAGCCGCAGCGATCAGCCGCAGGACCTGCGCGCGGAGTTCACGCTGCGCCCAGCAGACCAGCCGGATATCGCGTGCCTGTCAGACGGTAAGCCGGGCGCGAAGCATCCGGGTCTGCAGGGCATCACGATCCAGCCGGGGCAGACCCGCGAGGGCTGGGTGTACTGCGAAGTGCCCACAGCAGAAGACCTGCGCGGCGCCCGCTTGGCAGTGCGCGATGACGGGGCGGGCCTTGCTCAGTCCCTGGAGCTCACTCTGCCGCGGATGTAGCCGCCGCTGCTGCGCTCACAGACCGAGCACGGCCTTGGCGATCAGGAAGTAGATGATCAGGCCCGACGCGTCCACGAACGTGGAGATGAACGGGTTGGAGAACACGGCTGGGTCCACCTTGAGCGCCCGGGCGATGATCGGCATCACCCCGCCCACCGTGGCAGCCACGGTGCACACCGCAATCAGGGTGAGGCCGATGACCAGTCCGATCTCCACCCCGTAGAACACGGACGCCGCTGAGAAGCCGAGTGCGCCGAGCAGCACCCCGAGGAAGAGCCCCGTGCGCAGCTCACGGGAGAACACGCGCAGCGCATCGCGCGGCTCCACATCCGCGAGCGCCAGCGCTCGAGTGACGGTGGTGGCGGCCTGGTTGCCGGTGTTGCCGCCGGTGCCGATCAGCAGCGGCACAAACAGCGCAAGCACCGTGACCTGCTCGATTGTTCCTTCGAACACTTCAAGCACCTGCACGGTGAGCGTGGCGCCCACCGCGAGCACCAGCAGCCACACAATGCGCGAGCGCACCAGCGCGCGAATCGGCGTGGACAGATACGGCCGGTCCAGCGGTTCAGTGCCGCCCTGACGCGCGGAGTCCTCGTCCTCCGCTTTTTCGAGGATCCGGGCGGCGTCATCGAGGGTGAACAGGCCCACCAGGCGGTGCTCAGAATCCACCACCGGCATGGCGAGCATACGCAGGTCCGTGATTCGTCGAGCCGCGACCTCCTCATCCTCCGTGGCCAGCACTACGTGGGCTTCGCCCATGATCTCGCTGATGGGGGTTGCGTCGTCCGCGCGGAGCAGATCCCGCAGGGACAGCACGCCCACCACGCCGCGGGTGCTGTTCAGCACGGGCAGCAGGTACACGGTCTCCGCATCGTCAAGAGAGCGCTTCACACGCGCTATCGTCTGGGCAGCGGTCAGCTCCGGGTGGGTGGAGACGAATTCGGGGGAGGCGCGGCGGCCCACGGTGCCGGCTTTGTAGCCGAGCACGGCATCGGTGAGGGAGCGCTCAGCGGGGGAGAGTCCCTGCATGAGCCGAGAGGCGAGAGATGCCGGCAGCTCATCGATCAGCCACACGCGGTCATCCGGGTCCAGCTCCTCGAAGATGTGCGTGACCTCAGCGTCCCGCATCCCCTCGATCAGCTCCTTCTGCAGGGGCGGGTCGAGGGATTCGAACACGTCCAGGGCGCGGTCCTTGGCGAGCAGGCGGAAGGTGATCGCACGGTTCACGCGCGGCAGGCGCTCCAGCACCCGCGTCACCTCATCCGGGGTCAGCGGATCCAGCAGACTGGACAGGTGGGGAAGGTTGTCAGCGGAGGCTGCCCTGTCGATCAGCTCTGTCTGTTCCAGCAGGTCGAACTCCTGCGACGCGTTCGCGCTCACCCCAGCTCCTTTTCTCAGCCCGGCTCAACGCTATCAGCGCTGGTCAGCGCTAGTGCCGGAGGCTGCCGCGGAGCGTGCCGCATGTACCGGTGGGGCGCCGCGGATAGGCTGGGGTGCATGTGCGCTGCGTTGAGGAGATCTCGTTCCCGGTCCGCTGCCCGCTCGGGTGCTTCCCTGACTGGTGGCGTTCAGATGGGCACTGCCCAGATGGGCGCTGCCCAGACAGGGGCTGGTGAGCTGGGCTCACCGCTGGTTGTCATCACCGGGGCCTCAGCCGGGATCGGTGAGGCGACCGCGCGGCGGTTTGTGCGGGCGGGAGCTCGTGTGGTGCTGCTGGCGCGCCGGGCTGACCGGTTGGAGGCGCTCGCGGCCGAACTGAATGCGGCTGCTGGTGCAGGCCCCGACGTTGCTGGCGCCGGTGCGGCGTCTGATCTGCTGGCAGAGAGGGGGCCTCGCGCGGTGGCGTACCCTGTTGATCTTGCTGACCCTGACGCGTCGGCCGAGGTCTGCGCGCGGATCCTCGCGGAACAGGGCGTGCCCGATGTGGTGATCAACAATGCGGGCGCTGGGCGGTTCCAGTCGATTGAGGAGACCTCCCCTGAGGAGGCGCACGCGCAGATGGCGCTGCCGTACTTTGCGGCCTTCCATGTGACACGCGGCTTCGTGGAGCCGATGATGGCCCGCGGCCGTGGAGTGGTGTTTCAGATCAATTCGCCCGTGTCGATCGTGGCCTGGCCGGGCGCGGTGGGATACGCGGCGGCGCGGTGGGCGGTGCGCGGGTTCACGCAGGCGCTGCGGCAGGACCTGCACGGCACCGGCGTGCAGGTGGGGTCGCTGACGCCCACGCGGGTGCACTCGGAGTACTTCGACGCGAACCCGGACTCGGTCAGCCGAGTGCCGAAGGTGGAGCTGCTGGTGGGGTCGATGACACCTGACCAGGTGGCTGAAGCGGTGCTGCGCACGGTGGTTCATCGGCCGAACCGGGATTCGCACGCGCCGTGGCGGTGGGCCCTGTTCGCCCCGCTCGCCCAAGCGGTGCCGGGACCGGTGGAATGGCTGTTTCGAACGACCGGGCATACGCGGCGGCGCTGAGGCAGCCGCATTCAGCTCTCACAGTGAGCAGGCAACCCCGTTGAAACCGTGGTTGCAGTAGCCGTAGGGGTTCTTCGCCAAGTACTGCTGATGCTCAGCCTCAGCGAAGTAGAACGTGCCGGCACCGGTTTCAGCTAGTGCACCGAGCTGTGTGGTGATCTCCCCGCGCCCGGCAGCGGTCAGCGCCGCCTGATAGCGGGTCAGGGAGTCGCGCACCACCGCCGCCTGCGCATCATCCGTCCAGAAGATCGCGGAACGGTACTCGGTGCCCACGTCATTGCCCTGCCGGTTCGCCGTGGTCGGATCATGCTGCTGCCAGAACTCCGTCAGCAGGGCGCGCAGTGTGTCATCGCCGCCGCGGTACAGCACCCGCACCGCTTCGGTATGCCCGGTCAGAGAGGAGAACACCTCCTCATAGGTGGGGTGCGGTGTGTACCCGCCGGCGTACACCGCGGCCGTGGAGTGCACACCGGGGATCTGCCAGGCCACCCGCTCAATCCCCCAGAAGCAGCCGCCGGCCAGCAGAATCTCCTCCACATCCTCCGGTGTGTCGAGCAGGCTGGTGCCGAGCACCGCATGGGTCTGGGCGAGCGCAAACGCGTACTCGGCTCGGCCGGGGAGCGCGTCGGCCGCATCCACCATGACCTTCTTGTGCCCGTTGATGAGGTCCATGATCTGCCACATGCGCTCCACGGTACCTGTCCCGGGTTACGAGCGCTCAGGCTCGTGCGGGTCAGCAATGATGACCGACTGGGCGCCCGCAATCCGCGTGAGGATCACAGTGGCGGCATTGTCCCCGAACCGCTTCGGCTTCAGCTTCCGGCGCACTTCTTCCGGCTCCACTGCGGTGCCGCGCTTTTTGATCTCAATCCGCCCGATCCCATGCTCACGCAGGTATCCCTGGAGGCCCTTCAGCGAAAAATCGAACACGTCCCGCACGCGGTAGCCGTGCGCGAACGGGCTCTGCACCTGCTCACTGCCGCTCAGATAGGCGATCGACTCATCGATCGCGTGCGCACCGAGCCGGCGGGAAAGCGTGCCGAGCAGACCCGCGCGGATCACCGCTCCGTCCGGTTCGTACAGGTGCTCCGTGACCGGACCCGTCTCTGCGGTACGGGAGTCCTTCGCGTCCGGGTCCAGCCGGTGAGCCGACTCCGGGCCCATGACCAGGGCGGACGTGCGGATGCCGGGCCGGGCCAGCGGCCCGAAGTACATGGCGGCCTCCACGGTGGAGCCCTGCCAGCTCACCCACTGTGTTTCCGTGCCGTCAGGCAGATAGTCATGGCTGAGCGCCGGTGCAAGCTTCGCCCCCACCGCCGGCTTCACCTTCGCGAAGTCAACGATGCGGCTCAGCGGAGGGAAGGCATCCTGCGCATCATGCACGCGCCGAGTCTGTCCGCGCGCGGTGGTGCGCCGGGCCGGGTCGAACCACAGGCCGTCCACGCGGGACGCGTCGAACTCGTTGAGATCTCCCAGTTCGGCCGACGCGTTCTCCATCGTTGACAGGTTCACCGTGGCCACCGCCACCGCTTCCGGGTCGATGTCCACCGCGGTCACCGCGAGGCCAAGGCCCGCCTGGGCCAGTGCGTCACCGCCGATGCCGCAGCCGAGGTCTGCCACATGCTCAATACCGGCGTCACGGAAACGGCGAGCATGCTGCGCGGCGATCGGCAGCCGCGTGGCCTGTTCAAGCCCCTGTTCGGTGAACAGCATCCGGTCCGCGAACTCGCCGAACTTGTCCCGGGCTTTCGCGCGCAGCCGGGACTGGGTGAGCACGGAGGCGACGAGTTCGGGGGAGTTCCCGTCTGCGCGCAGCTGCTCTGTCAGGTGCAGGGTCTCTTCCTCCCGGTAGGGCGGCAGTGAGTTCAGCAGGCCAAAGCCGGCGGGGGTGAGAACAGGGGCGAGCGCGGACATGCGGCGAGTCTATCGGGCATGTCCGCGCCCATCAGGCGGATACGCGGCTGAGCTGAGCCCCCGCGGGCAACGCGGCCGAGCAGCAGCCTGGAACACAGCCGCGGAGGCTACTTCAGGGAGCCGGCTGAGAGTCCGCTCACGATGCGGCGCTGGAAGGCGAGCACCATGATGATCAGCGGCACGGTCACGATCACGCCGGCGGCCATCTTCGTTCCGTACGGGGTGTCGAACTGACTGGAGCCGGTGAACTTCGAGATCGCCACGTTCGCGGTGGTCATCATCGGGTTGTTCACCATGGTCAGCGCAATGAGGAACTCGTTCCACGCCGCGATGAACGTGATGATCGCCGTGGTGAAGATGCCTGGTCCGGCGAGCGGCAGGATCACGCGGACGAATGCCCCCATGCGGGTGGTGCCGTCCACCATCGCCGCCTGTTCAAGCTCCACGGGCAGCTGCCGGAAGAACGCGTTGAGGTTCCACACCGCCAGTGGCAGCGCAAAGCTCATCGTGGGGATGATCATCGCCTGGTAGGTGTTGATCCAGTTCAGCGGGAGCCATTCGTAGCCGCCGGAGAACAGCTTCAGCAGCGGAACCACCAGGGTGATCACCGGGAACATCGAGGTGGACACGATGGCGAACATCACCAGGACCTTGCCCCAGAAGTTCAGCCGGGCCAGCGCATACGCCCCGGCCACACCGAGCACCAACACCAGAATGGTGGTGCCGCCCGCCACGATCAGCGAGTTGATCAGGGCCCGCACGAAGTTGTTCGACGGGTCGAACACGGCCTTGTAGTTCTCGAACGAGACCGGGTTCGGGATCAGGTCCGTGGAGCGGCCCTGCGTGGGCAGGCGCAGGGAGGACACGATCATCCAGTAGAACGGGGCCAGGCAGTAGATCAGGATGATCCCAATGCCGATGCCCACGATGATCTTCGGCCCCGTGTTGCCCTTGATCTTCACGGTCTGCTGCCCGTGCGTGGTGGCAGCGGTGCCGGAGGTTTCAGCTTCGGTGCTCATGCCAGGCTCCCTTCGCTGGTGGTGACGAGCTTCTTTCGGGACCGCTTCGGCTTCTTCACGGCGGTATCGCCGAGCACATCAGCGCCGAGCAGTTTGATGAACAGGAACGCCACCAGGCAGATGTAGCAGAACAGCACCATGGAGTAGGCGGAGGCCATGCCGTAGTTCGTTTTCGTGGCAGCGTCCTGCGCCAGCATGGACAGGGTCTGACCGGAGGACAGTTTGCCAAGCAGCACGTACGGCAGGTCGAACATGCGCATCGCATCCAGCAGGCGGAACAGCACCGCCACCACAAGCACCGGGCGGATCAGCGGCAGTGTGATCGACCAGAATGTGCGCCAGCGGCCAGCACCGTCCACCCGAGCAGCCTCATACACCTGATCGTCGATCGTCTGCAGGCCCGCCAGGGTCAGCAGGCCGATGTACGGGGCGGTTTTCCAAATGTCCGCGATCAGCACCGCCGCCTTCGCCTGCCATCCTTCTGTGGTCCACAGGACCTGGTGGTCAAGCAGCCGGTTCGCAATGCCGTTCGCGTCGAAGATCAGCTGCCACATGAGGGCGGACACCACGGTGGGGATCGCCCACGGGATGAGGATCGACGCGCGGATCAGGCCGGTGGCGCGCAGTGCGCGAGCCATGATCAGCGCCATCGACACGCCCAGCACGGTCTCGATCGACACGCCCACCACCGTGAACAGGGTGGTGTTCCAGAACGCGTTCCAGAAGCCCGCGCCGGCGCCGGCTGAGGTGAACGCGTCCAGGTAGTTCTGCAGGCCCACGAACGTGTCGCCCTTGATCAGCAGGCCGGTGTTCGGGTCGATGCCGTCAGCGCCGCGGAAGAAGGACTGCCAGATCGACAGGACCAGCGGGAAGCCCACCACGATGGCGAGCAGAATGAGAGTGGGCAGCAGGAGCAGATACGCGAGTCTGCCTTCTGAACCGAATGGGGTTGGCTTCGTTGCCATGAGGATCAGCTTTCCGGGGGAGAGGGGAAGAGCGCGGGGCGGGCTCAGCGCACTAGCGGCTGCGCCCGCCCCGCCTCTGTCAGAGGGCGATCAGGCTTCGAGGGCTTCAAGCTGCTTCTGCAGCTCGTCCATCGCAGCCTGAGGGTCCTTTTCACCGGAGAACACAGCGTAGCCGGCCTCCTGAACCGCCTGGGTGACATCGCCGTACTTCACAACCTGCGGGCGCGGGGTGCCCGAGTCGATCGCTTCCTTCAGGGTGGGGAAGAACGGGAACTTCTCCAGCACGTCCTTGTCCTCGTACACCGAGGCGCACGCCGGTGCCTGCGAAGCGGCCAGGGTCCATTCCTTCTGCTGCGTTTCAGCCACCATGAAGGCGATGAAGTCCACGGCGGTGCCCTGGTTCTTGCCGAACGCGGAGATCGCATAGTTCAGGCCGCCCAGCGTGGACGCGCCCGGCTTGCCGCCGATGCCCGGAATCGGCGCCACATCGAACTTGCCGTTCACCTTCGAGGAGCCGTCATCCTGCGAAGCCAGGTCGAACACGTACGGCCAGTTCTGCAGAAAGGCGAGCTTGCCATCCTGGAACGCCTGACGAGACTCCTCCTCCTTGTAGGTGAGGGCCTCCTTCGGGATGTAGCCCTTATCGAAGCCGTCTCGCACGACCTGCACACCCGCCACGGCTTCAGCCGAGTTCGCGGTGGGCTTGCCGTCCTCGCTGAACAGGGCGCCGCCGGCGGACTTCGCCAGGCCGGTCAGCTGCACGGTGAGGCCCTCGTACTTCGAGTACTGGGAGCCGAAGCCGATGGTGTCCTTGCCCTCGTCAGTCTTCTTGATCGCATCGATCATCTCGTACATCTCCTCGAAGCTCTTCGGAGCCTCTTCGGAGCCCGCAGCCTGCAGCCAGTCCTTGCGGTAGAACAGCAGCTCAGCATTGGAGGTGAAGGGGACCGCGTACAGCTTCTCGAAGTAGCGGCCGGTCTCCACTGTGGACGGGATCAGCTCATCGAGGGGGAACTTGTCCTCCGGCAGCTCCACCACCCACTGCTGGGCGGCGAACTCAGCGGTCCACACCACGTCCAGTCCCAGCACGGTGAACGCATCAGACTTGGCCTGAGCATTGTTGATGAACTGTGCGCGCTGCTCATCAGCGGACTCCGGCAGCTCGGAGAGGGTGACCTTCTCATCGGGGTGCTTCGAATTCCACCGCTCCAGAAACTCCTTCAGCTTGCCGGAAGTGTCCTTGCCGGTGGCGAAGGTGATCGGTCCGCGCTCATCGAAGTTGCCCTTGGCACCCTCTGCAGAGCCGCCGCCGGAGTCTCCGCCGCCGCAGGCAGCAAGGCCAAGAGCGGCAGCGCCGGCAGAACCGGCCGCGAGCAGACCGCGGCGGGACGGGGTGAAGCGTGTGGTCATGGATTCCTCCTCGAATCTGGGTTGAACACCAACCCGTAGATCACACTGTAGTGGATGACACAGACGCAGGTGCCGCGGCCAACAGTGTTCACCGCCCCGATTCCCGCAGCCGAGTGAGGTCTGGCTGCGGCAGGTGTCCCGGCAGCCGTATGAGACAGTGACTGCATGCCTCACCACTGTGCGATCGGCCCGCTCCAGTGGCGCGCCATCGTTGCTGACCGCGCCGCCCTTCCCGCTCCCCGCACCCAGACCGTGCCAACAAAGGACGCGGTCGGTCTGATCCTTGCTGAACCGCTGATCGCCGCGCGCAGCGCCCCCGAATTCCCGCAGAGCGCGATGGACGGTTTCGCGGTGCGCTCCCGGGACGGCCGCCCCGAGCGCCGCACCGTCATCGCGGACATCCCCGCGGGCACCGCCCCGGCCGTGCAGATCCCCGAGGGCGAACAAGCTCCCGCGGTGAGGATCATGACCGGGGCGCCCGTGCCCGAGGGGTTCGATGTGGTGATCCCCGTGGAAGCCACGGACGCCTCCCAGGTGGGACCGGCGCCCGCCGCGATCACCATCAGCGCCGACGCGTCCCTCACCCCCGGTCGGCATATCCGCGGCGTGGGGGAGGAGATCCGGCGCGGCACGCAGCTCGCACCCGCCGGGCGCCGCCTCAGCCCCACCCTGCTCGCGGTCGCGCTCGCCGCCGGCACCGCAGAAGTAGTGGTGCAGGAACCATGGCAGGTGGCAGTGATCATGACCGGGGATGAGCTGGTGGACACTCCCAGCAGCGGCGGCGATACGACGGGAACAGTGCTCGAGTCCAACGGTCCCGCGCTGGCTGCAGCCCTGGCACGCCTCGGCTGCACAACCGACGTGCAGGCCGTGGGCGATGACCCCACCGTGCTGCGCAGCGCGGTGCAGGATGCGGCTCAGCGCACTGACCTCATCATTACCACGGGCGGGGTGGGATCCGGTGCGTTCGACGTGGTCAAAGCGGCGTTCAGCGACGGCACCTCCCGCTTCGAGCACCTGCTCATGCGACCCGGCGGCCCGCAGGGCGTGGGCCGATTCGGCGATGTGCCGATGATCCACCTGCCCGGCACACCCGTGGGCGCCACGGTGGGATTCCACCTGTTCATCCGACCGCTGCTGGAGACCCGACCGTCCGGAATCGAGCTGCCGGCCCAGCAGGTGCGCACCGAACCGGACACAAAGCCCGGTGCACACGTGAAGCCCGCGGTTCTGAGCTATCGAGCGGGCGCTCTGTATGCGGAGGAAGTCCGCGGGCGAAGGCTTCTGCCGTACGCGTCCGCAGATGCCATCATGGTGACGGGTCTGGACAGCACCGGCGGGGCTCTTGTGGTGCCGCTGCTGACCGGGGACTGAGAGGAGACTCAGAGCAATGCAACGCCCTGATGATGACGCACAGAAGATGGCGGACCTGCAGGCTTTTATCGACGCCGCAGCCGCGCAGCTCCACATAGAGCCGCCGTTTGACGAAACCGCGCGGGACGGCATCCTCGGCCTGACCGGTCGCGCTGCGCACGGCATTGTACGCCCGGCAGCTCCGATCGCCTCCCTGATGGTGGGCTACCTCGTGGGCTCCGGTCGCGCCGCCAGCTGGACGGATGCCACCGAACAGGTCAAACGCCTGGTCCGCGACCATGCGGACCAGGGGCGCGATGACCGGTGACCCCCAGCATCGGCAAGCTGAGCCAGCAGGTGCGGTGATCACTGTCCGCTCACGCACCAGCGTGGTGATCGGATGGGCAAGCCTGGCGGTGCTCGCCTTCTTTACGGTCGACGCGATCCTCCGCGCCGGCCTTGACGGGCTGCTCATGGTGGCACCGTTCATCGCGTGGGCGAGCGTGGTGATGCTCGCTGTGATGGTGCTGCCGAAGATGAGCGCGAGCCGAAACCGGCTGAGCGTGCGCAACATCCTCCGCCGCTACGAGATGCCGTTCGCCAGCGTGGAGAGAGTGCGTCTCGGTGCCATGGTGCGCGTGGACGCGCTGTTCACCGGATCGCGGCCGAAGACCGTGACCGTGTGGAGCGCCCCCGGTGTGGGACGCGGACCAGGTTCTGAACGCCTGCGAGCCGACCAGGAGAAGAGCCGCTCCTACCCGGCAGTGCAGCTGTTCGAGGCGTGGCGCAGTGAGCACAGCGAGCCCGAGCCGGCGCCCAGCGCGGTGACGCACTGGAACCTGGGCGTCATCGCGGCGCTCGCGGTGACCAGCACGATTCTGCTCATCGCCGCGCTGCTCTGACCCGGGCAGCCATACCGATAGCGCAGAGCGCCCCCGAACCCGCAGCGGGCTTCGGAGGCGCTCTCACCGGTCGCGGTGGCCAGGCCTGCCGCGGTGGTTGGGCCTGCCGCGGCGGGCAGGCCTTCGGCGATGATCAGGCCTTGAAGCCGACCGTCGTCCAGTCGAACGTCTCAAACTGCGATGCGCCGATGTTCACAAGGCCCTCCGTGAGGCCGACGATGATCGGAGTTGCATAGAACGGCAGCACCGAGTAAGTCGATGCCTGCTGCTTGGAGAACTCATTGCCCACCGTGCGGCGCTTGTCCGGATCGAGCTCCTGCTGCATCTGCTCATTGAGCGTTGCCAGCTTCTGATCGTCCACACCGGTGTAGTTCTGGTTCGAATCCGGCAGGTAGAGGTTTGCTCCGTGGAGCTCAGCCAGCACGGTGCCAACCCAGGAGAAGGTGGCAGCGGAGAAGTCCTTCGCGATGATGTAGTCATTGAAGTACTTATCGCTCGGCACGGTCTTGAGCTTCACCTTGAAGCCGATCGCGTTGAGATCGTTCATGATCTGCTTCGCACGGTCCTCATTGGACTTGGTCTCAGCCGGGATCACAATCTCGAACTCCAGCTTCTTGCCATCCTTGGCGTAGACGTCCCCGTCCTTCGTGTAGCCGGCATCGGTCAGGATCTTCTCTGCTTCCTTCGCGTCGGCAGAGTCAAGGAAGCCGTCAAAGGAATCCTCGTAGCCGTCCTGACCCGGCAGGTAGACATAATTGTTGACCAGGTTGATCGGAGACTCCAGCGGTGCAACCACAGCGCGGCTCACAGCCTCCCGGTCCACTGCCTTGAAGATCGCCTTGCGCGCCTCGACGTCTGCCAGCGCCCCGCCGCCGCCATTGATATTGAGGGTGAGGTGAGTCCAGGTGAGGCCGTTGGACTTCTGGATGGACGCCCCCTTGCGGCCCTTCGCCTGGCCAAGCGTGTCCCCATCACCGATCTCCAGGTAGTCGAGTTCGCCGTTGGCAAAGGACTGCGGCTGGTTCTGCTGGGTGACAACCTGGAAGATCACCGTATCCAGCTTGCCCTTCTGCCCCCACCACTCAGGGTTCCGCTCCAGGGTCACCACACCGCCGGTCTTGTCCAGCGAGGAGAGCTTGTACGGACCCTTGCTGAGCGTGGGCTTCTCAATGAGGGACTCATTGAACGCCTTCGGATCAGCGGTGACCTCCTGCGGCACCGTCGGGTACAGGAAGGACATCCAATCCGGGAACGGAGTGGTGTACTCGATCTCCATGTCATGCTCGCCCTTCGGGCGCACTTCCTTGATCAGGTCCCAGCCCTGGGTGGAGGTGATCGTGAAGTCCTTGTTGGAGCCGTTGAGCGAAGCCACCTGGAACTTGAAGTCCTCGACCGTGACGGGCTTGCCATTCTCCCACTTGGCTTTCGAGTTGTACTTCACGGTGACGATCTGCGGATCCTCGGAGGTGACCTCAGCGGATTCGATGTAGTTCGGATCGAGTTCGACAGCGCCCTCTTCGGTGATTGTGATGCCGCTGGTGTTGCCCATCGGCTCCGTGATTCTTCTGGTGTCCACCTGGTTGCCGTCGATGTTCAGCGGATTCCAGTTCACGGGGATCTGAGCGATGGCAAGGGTGATGGTGCCGCCGTCCTTGACAGCGTCATACTCGGCGCGCTCCCACGCGGTGGAGGGAAGAGCCGCCTGCTCATCAGCCTTCTTCTTATTGTCCGCATCCGCCTGCTTCTTCTGCTCATCAGCGGACTGCTGCGAGCAGCCTGCGAGGGCGGCGGCCACGCCGGTCACAGCGGTTCCCTGCAGGAACAGACGACGATTGGTCGTGATCTTCATGGGTATTCCTTTCTCAGCGGCCGTTCACTGGCCGGTCAGAGTGTGTGCGTTGTCAAGACTGTCGATGAGATGGACCTGATCCGCGAAGTGGCAGGCCACTCGGGACGCTCCGTACTGAGTGCCCAGCGGGTCCTCAGTACGGCACCGGGCCTGCTGCTCTTCGCTGAGCAGCGGACGCAGCGGGCACCGTGATGCGAAGCTGCATCCGGTGATGTCTTCGGTGGGGCTGGGCAGATCCCCCTGCAGCAGAATGCGACGCCGAGTCCGCTCCACCACCGGGTCAGGAACCGGAACGGCTGACATCAATGCCCGGGTGTAGGGGTGCTGCGGGTTCTCGAAGACCTCCTGCACCGGGCCGTATTCCACAATCCTGCCCAGATACATGACCGCGATCTGGTCCGCGATCTCACGGACGATGGCAAGGTCATGCGCCACGAACAGGTAGGACAGACCGAGCTGATCGCGCAGGTCCTCCAGCAGGTTGATGACGCCTGCCTGGACGGACACGTCAAGCGCGGACACCGGCTCATCGAGCACGAGCATCTTCGGCTCGGTGATGAGAGCGCGGGCGATGCCGATGCGTTGGCGCTGACCGCCGGAGAACTCGTGCGGGTAGCGATCCGCCATCTCCGGATCAAGGCCCACCAGTTCCAGCAGCTCGTACACCTTTGCGTAGCGCTCGCTCTTCGGGACTCGGTGCACGGTCAGCGGCTCGGCGATGATGTCCCCCACCGGCATGCGCGGATCCAGCGCCGCCATCGGGTCCTGAAACACGATCTGCACGTCACGGCGCGCGCTGAGCCGCTCCTTCTTCGTCAAAGAGGAGACGTTCGTACCGTTCACCTCGAGGGTTCCGGCCTGCGGCGCCACCAGTTCCATGATCTCCAGCGCGGTGGTGGATTTGCCGGAGCCGGACTCGCCCACGAGGCCCAGGGTCTGGCCGGGCAGAATCTCGAAGTCCACCCCGTCCACGGCCTTCACCACGCCCACCTGGCGGCGGAACACCGCTCCCTTCATCAGCGGGAAGTGCCGCACCAGCCCCTTCGCCCGCACCACCGCGTCCTGATCGTCCGCCTCCGCGATCTCGTGGCCGATGTGCAGCGGGCGCGGGAAGATGTCGATGCTGGTCAGGGACCCTGTCGCGATCTCTCCTGCGCGGTGGCACGCCACCGTGCGGGATTCGTCCGGCAGCACTGTGTCAAGCTCTGGCTCTTCGCGGCGGCAGATGTCCATCACCGCCGGGCAGCGATCCGCGAACGGGCAGCCCGCAGGCAGATCCGCCAGGCTCGGCGGGCGTCCCTCGAGCGGCACCAAACGGTCTTTGCCCGCGGTGAGCATGTTCGGAACCGAGCGCAGCAGACCCATCGTGTACGGCATGCGCGGCGCCTTGAACACCTCCCCCACCGGGCCGTTCTCCACCAGTTTTCCCGCGTACATGACCGCCACCCGGTCCACATTGCCGGCTACCACGCCGAGGTCATGCGTGATGAGCACAACGGCAGCGCCGGTGACCTCCTTCGCCTTCTGCAGCACTTCCAGGATCTGCGCCTGGATGGTCACATCAAGCGCCGTGGTGGGTTCATCGGCGATGATCAGCTGTGGATCATTCGCCATGGCGATCGCGATCATCGCGCGCTGTCGCATACCGCCGGAGAACTCGTGCGGAAACGCTTTGACACGGCGCTCCGCGCCAGGGATGCCCACGATCTTCAGCAGCTCCACGGCTCGCTTGTTGAGCGCGTCGGCAGACATGGACGTGTTGTGCAGGGTCAGCGCCTCTTCGATCTGCTGGCCGATGGTGTACACCGGGGTGAGCGCGGACAGCGGATCCTGGAAGATCATCGAGATGTCGCGGCCGCGCAGCCGTGACAGCTCCTTGTCATTCATCCCCAGCAGGTTCTGGTCCCGGTAGGTGATGTCACCGGTGATCCGTGCGCTGGTGGGCAGCAGCCCCATCACCGCGAGGGAGGAGACGGATTTGCCGGAGCCGGATTCGCCCACGATCCCGAGGATCTCCCCTTCGTGGACGTCATAGCTCACGCCCCGCACGGCTTTCACATCACCGCGCGGATTCGGGAAGGTCACGGTCAGGTCGCGGACCTGGAGCAGGGGTTCAGGCACGGTTCACCTCGCTGGTGGGATCGATGGCATCGCGGAGCGCGTCGCCCACAAGGTTGACGGCGGTGAGCAGCGCCACCAGGAAGGCGGCGGGGAAGATGAACAGCCACGGGCGAGTGGTCACCGCGTTCTGACCGTTGGCGATCAGCACTCCCAGCGAGATGTCCGGCGGCTGGATGCCGAGCCCGAAGAAGGACAGGGCGGTTTCGGAGAGCACGGCGCCGCTGACGCCGAGGGCAGCGTCGATGATCAGCAGCGAGGCCACGTTCGGAACGATGTGGCGGCGCAGAATGGTGAAGGTGCCCACGCCCATGTAGCGGGCGGCCTTCACATATTCGCGGTCCTTCAGAGACTTGGTCTGGTTCTTGACGATCTACGCCATCACCATCCAGCCGAAGGCGCCGATCGCCACGATGAGGATCATCCAGGACATGGACGCGAGCAGCGGGGACACGATCATCAGCACGTAGAACACGGGGAGCACGAGCAGCAGGTTGACCAGCCAGTTGGTGAGGGTCTCCACCCAGCCGCCGAGGTAGCCGGCCAGCGAGCCGAGCAGGGCGGCGATGAGCGTGGCCAGCGGCGCGGCCAGAAAGCCGATCAGCAGGGACTTGCGCAGCGCGTGCACAAGGGACACGTACAGGTCCACGCCGATCGAATCGGTTCCGAACCAGTGCTGGGCGCTCGGCGGGGAGTTCAGGTTGTATTTGTCCTGTTCGCCGAGCTCGTAGATGTTCGGCATGGCGCCGAAGATCGCGAACAGCACGATCCCAGCGATCACACTGGCGCCGATCCAGAAGTTCGGTTTGCGCTTCAGCCGCATCCACACCAGACCGGCCCGGGACACGGGGCGTTGGCGTGAGCGGCGTTTGTTCGGGTCCTTCTCCTCGTTGAGCACCGCGGTGGCGCCGATGTCCTCGGGGAGCTCAGCAGCGGTGTCAGCAGGGGCTGCGGGATTCATCGACATGTCAGACCCTCACTCTCGGATCGAGCGCGGCATAGAGGATTTCGGACATCATCGAAGAGAACAGGATGATGACCGCCGTGAAGCAGACGTTCCCGGCCAGGGCGTTCACATCCGACTGCTGAACGGCTTCGATGCCGTACTGGCCCATGCCTTTGAACGAGAAGATGATCTCCAGGAATGCGGAGCCGGCCACCAGCGTGCCGAACGCGTACGCGAAGTAGGTGGACATCGGGATCAGAGCCACCCGCACACCATGTTTGATCAGGGCCCGGCTGCGGGTGGCGCCCTTCGCGCGGGCGGTGCGGATGAAGTCACTGCCCAGCACGTCCAGCATGATCGAGCGCTGGTAGCGGGAGTAGGCAGCGGCGCTGAACAGGATGAGCGCGATGGTGGGCAGCAGCAGGTGCACGCCGCGGTCCAGGATCTGAGTCCACAGGTCAGCGTTCTGAAGGGCGGGCGTGTACGCGCCGGAGAACCGGATGAGCGATCGGCCCATCAGGTTGTTGAAACCGGTGGCCAGCACCATGAGCAGCAGGCCCGCTACGAAGGTGGGTGTGGAGATGAGCACGTAGGAGGCGTAGGAGATCAGCTGATCGCTTGCCTTGTACTGGCGGACCGCGCCCCACACACCGAGGGTTACGCCCACGATCGCGCCGATGAATACGCCGATGAACAGCAGCTGAAGGGAGACGGCGGCGCGCTCACCGAGCTGCCCCACCACCCAGTCGCCGGATAGGTCACGGTTCAGCTTCTCCATGAATGGCTTGGTTGCAATGTCGCTCATCCACCGCCAGGTCCTGGTGAGCACCGGCACCTTGTCATTCATGTTGACCGCGTCCAGGCGCGCATCGATCGCTTCCTCGGGGATGGGGGTGGAGCTCACGAGGTATTTGCGGCGCGGAAAGAAGAAGCTGGAGGCGGCGATATACGCGAAGAGCGTGGCCAACACCGTGAGGATCAGGTAGTTCACCAGCCTGCGGAGAAGGTATGTGATCACGAACGCGCTCCGAGGACGAGGGACATCAAACAGCCGTTGAGACCCGCCGATGTGCAGAGGGTCACAGCTGGACTGGTTCTGAGACTCTAAGGCCGAACAGTGCCCATGCCAGCGGTTCGTGGCGGTTTGTGGCCATATTGTGACCTGGCGGAGACCATGCGGTGATGCCGGACAAGCCCCTGACGGGTGGCACCTGGGCAGGGCGGTGGCTCCGCCGGAACAGACGATGGTCCGCGCAGACGATGGTCCGCCAGCACCTGAGCCGTGTTTGCGAGGATGGGGCTATGAACGCCAGGAATGCGTCGAGCCCGCTGCAGCCGGTGCCGCCCCGCGAGCAGCCTCTCACCGGCCGCGAAGTGCGCCGATTCTCCCGCCATACTCTGCTGCCCGAGTTCGGGGATAGAGGTCAGCGCTCCCTGCTCGGTGCCCGCGTGGCAGTGGTGGGCGCGGGCGGTCTCGGCTCCCCGATCCTGCAGTATCTCGCCGCCGCGGGTATAGGCAGTCTGACCGTGTTCGACCCGGACGTGGTGGACGAATCCAACCTGCAGCGCCAGGTGATCCACACAGAAGGCGCCGTGGGCGAGCTCAAAATCTCTTCCGCTGCTCGCGCTGTGCACGCGCTGAACTCCGCCACCGCCCTCACCGGTGTGGCCGAGGCGCTCACTCCGGACACCGTGCTCGACCAGCTTGCAGGCCATGACCTAGTGCTGGATGGCACGGACAACTTCCCCACCCGCTATCTGGTGTCCGACGCATGCGAAATCCTCAACATCCCGCTTGTGTGGGGCTCAATCCTTTCCTTCCACGGCCAGGTCAGCGTGTTCTTCGGCGATTCCGGCCGCGGCCCCACCTATCGGGATATGCATCCGGTGCCGCCGCGCCCCGGGGAGGTTCCGTCCTGCTCACAGGCAGGAGTGATCGGCACGCTCGTGGGCGTGATCGGCTCCACGATGGCGATGGAAGCGGTGAAGGTGCTCTCCGGGGTGGGGGAGCCGCTGCATGGCCGGGTGGGCGTGTACGACGCGCTCCGCGGCCAATGGGACTTTTTTCCGCTGAAGCGGAATCCGGCGCGCGCACCGGTGCGCGAGGTGGAGGACCTGGTGCTGACCTGTGGTTTCCCTCCTGTTGATGTGCCGGACGCCCTCGCTGCCGACGCCGGCAGAGCGCAGGGCGCGGGCGCCGACAACACAGCGGGTGCAGGCGCCGCTGCGGACGCGGAGATCCTCACCGCGCAGGAAGCACTCGCCCAGGCGGCGCAGGGGCGCCGGCTGATCGATATCCGCGAACCTGATGAAGCCGCCAGCGGCATGCTGCCGAACGCGGAGCTGTGGCCGATGGTGCGCCTGCTCGCCGAAGCGCCGGAAGACCCGTCACGGGTGGAAGGCGCGATCATCCACTGCCAGGGCGGGGCACGCTCCGCACAAGCCCAGGCGGCGCTTGCACAGCAGGGGATCAGAGTGGCCGATCTTGCTGGCGGCTATGCGGCCGCGATGAATCTGCTCTGATGCGTCGCTGACTCAGCCGCCCGCGAACGGCGGCAGCACATCCACCCGGTCGCCCTCGGTCAGCGGGGCGTCCGCGTCGGAAGCCGCCACGGAGTTGACCAGGAAGCTGCACCGAGACAGCACCACGCGAGCCTCATCAGATGCGTCTTCCCGCAGCGCCTCGAGCACACCGCCGAGCGAGTCCGCGTGAACCTCACGCTGGGACGTGCCGAATGCGTGCGCCGCACCGGCGAACAGGTGAACATCAACAGCGGCCATCACGGCCCCCTTTCCGGTCAGCGTCAGCCGCCGATCGCGCTCATCGGACGATCCGGCTGCACGAAGTCAGGTCGATTCATGCCGTGGCCCTGCTGCTTGCCCCAGTGCGCGGCTCGCCACCGCTGCGCAATGTCCTCATCGCTGCCGCCGGCACGCAGCACCCCGAGCAGGTCGGTCTCCTCATGGGAGAACAGGCAGGTGCGCACTCGTCCCTCCGCGGTGAGCCGGGTGCGCGTGCACGCCTCGCAGAACGGCTGAGTGACGGAGGCGATGATGCCCACCGTGCCGAGCAGCTCACCGGAGGCGCGCTCACGCACCTCGAACAGCTCCGCCGGAGCTGAGCCGCGCGGCGCCGCCACCGGGGAGAGCACGAACCGCTCAGACAGCAGCCGGTGCACATCCGCGGCGGTGATCATCGAGCCGCGATCCCAGGCGTGGCCGCCGTCGATCGGCATGTACTCGATGATGCGCAGTTGGAAATCGCGGTCCAGGCACCACTGCAGCAGATCCGCCACCTCGTGGTCATTCACCCCGGGCTGGAGCACCGCATTGATCTTGATCGGATCCAGGCCCGCCGCCTTCGCGCCCTCCAGCCCGGCCAGCACCCGGTGCAGCAGGGGGCGGCGGGTCATCCGTTCGAACGTCTCGGTCACCACCGAGTCCAGGGATACGTTGATCCGGTCTAAGCCCGCATCCACCAGGGGCTGGGCGCGCACATCCAGGCCGATCGCGTTGGTGGTGAGCGCGATGTTGGGCCGCGGCTCCAGCGCCGCCACCCCGGCGATGATCTCAGCCAGGTCCGGGCGGGTCAGCGGCTCCCCCCCGGTGAAGCGCACCTGGCGCACACCGAGGCGCTCCACCGCCACGCGCACCAGCCGGACGATCTCAGCCACGCTCATGAGCTGGCTCTTCTTGAGGAACTCCATGCCCATCTCCGGCATGCAATAGGTGCAGCGGAGATTGCAGAAGTCAGTGAGGGACACCCGCAGATCATCAGCTTCGCGGTCGTAGCGGTCCAGGAGCGCGTCGGTCTCAGGGCGACCGGCGGTGTCCAGGCGTTCGGTGACCGGATCCATGGAGCGCGGCTTCGGCATTCCGAGCGGCACAGCCATCGAACACACCAGCCTTTCTGCGTCAGGTCCAAGAGTCCCCAGGCTAGTCGAGGGGGAGCGGTAACCTGAAGGACGTTCAGCGCAGCTAACACTGATCGCACCGGCATACCGGCTGATCAGAACAGTCAGGAAGGCGGGCATGACCACTACAGTGGCGGAGCACCAGCGGGCGCTCCAGGACTTGCTGGGCGCGATCCGGTTCTCCGCTGGCCAGTCGGTGAGCGACGATGCTCAGATCGTGTCTGCAGCCGATGCGCTCGGCCGCACCCTTGCCGCTGACCTCCGCTCAGACCTGCAGGTTCCGCCGGCGGACAACTCCCAGATGGACGGGTTCGCCTTCCGCGTGCAGGACCTGGCAGACCTGGACGACGGTGCCTGCGCAGAGCTGCCGCTCGGCCCGGTGATCGCAGCCGGTATGACCAAGCAGGTCCTTCAGGCGGGCACAGCACGCCCGATCATGACCGGAGCGGCCGTGCCTGCCGGCGCCACCGCGATCATCCCCGTGGAGGAGACCGAACAGGAGCGGTTCACGCAGCAGGCACCGCCAGCGGACCGCATTCGGTTCACACTCGCCCCCCACCACCGTGAGAGCGGCCGGTTCATTCGAGCCGCCGGGTCCGACACGGCCCGGGGGGACGTGATCGCCCGCGCCGGCCAGCGCCTCACCCCGCGGCTGATCGGCCATCTCGCCTCCGTTGGCCATGACCGGATCCCGGTTCACCCGCGACTCGTGGCGATCGTGGTCTCCACCGGCAGTGAGCTCGGCACCGGCACGGACCAGGTGCGGGATGCGAACGGCCCCGCCCTCACCGCAGCCCTCACGGAGCTGGGCATCACCGTGGCCTCGTGCCTGCATGTGCAGGACGATCCGCACGCGCTGCTCACCGCTGTGACCTCTGCTGTGGCCGCCACCGGCGCGCAGCTCATCATCTCCACCGGCGGAGTGAGCGCCGGTGCGATCGAACCGATCCGGCAGGCGGCTGAGCTCGGCGATCCGCGTCTGCGCCTCGCCTTCCATCGTGTGGCCATGCAGCCCGGCGGCCCTCAGGGGCTGGGCCGGCTCACGCTGCGAGCTGACGATGTCAGGGGCCTTGGCGGCGCTGGGACGGACACAGCCGCCAGCGCAGCCGATGCGGCTCCCGGTCACGAAGCCGCCTGGGTGGCGCTGCCCGGGAATCCCGTTTCCACGCTGGTGAGCGTGGAGATGTTCCTGCGCCCCGCGCTCGGCATGCCGGCCCGGCCACGTGTGCGGCTGCCGATCCGCACGCAGACCGGTGATGCTGAGCCCAGCCCGGCGGGGAAGCTGCAGGTGAGGCGTGGTCGTCTGCAGTCTGACTCCACCGTCCGCCTGGTGGGCGGGCCCGGCTCCCATCTGCTGGGCGCCCTCGCGCTCAGCGACGCGCTTGTTCTCATTCCTGCCGATGCCACCAGCATCGCCGACCGCGATATCCACGAGGTGATCCTGCTGTCATGACCGCTGCATCAGCCCCGGAGCCGACCGGCCCGCCGCCGAAGGACGGCGAACTCTCCCATGTTCGCGCTGACGGCTCCAGCCACATGGTGGACGTGAGCGAGAAGCCCATCACCGCTCGCGAGGCGAGCGCATCCTCCACCCTCCGCACCCGTCCCGATGTGATTGCGAAGATCCTTGCCGGTGACCTGCCGAAGGGTGAAGCGATCAGCGTGGCCCGCATCGCCGGCATCATGGCCGCCAAGCGCACCAGCGACCTGGTGCCGATGTGCCACCCGCTGCCGATCAGCTCGGTCACCGTGGATATCGAACGTTCCGGCGAAGCGGAGATCACGGCTACGGCGCGTGTGCGCACCACCGGCCGCACCGGCGTGGAGATGGAGGCTCTGACCGCGGCATCGGTGGCGACGCTCACTCTGTTCGACATGATCAAAGCGGTAGACCACCTCGCCGTCATCACCAACACCCGGGTGCTCGCGAAGTCCGGTGGGAAGAGCGGAGACTGGAGCCGTGAGGAGCACAGCGGTGAGCAGTTCCGCAGTGAACAGTTCCGCGGTGAGCAGGGAAGCGAGGTGGGCCATGTCTGAGCAGATCCGCGCGCAGGTGATCATCGCCTCCACCCGCGCTGCCGACGGCACCTATGAGGACCGCACCGGTCCGATGCTCGACGCCTGGCTTCGGGACTGCGGCTATGGCGTGTCTGAACGGGTCATCGTTCCGGACGGCCCCGAGGTGGGGGAGCAGATCCAGGCAGCGCTTTCAGCGCGTCATGACCTCATCATCACCTCGGGCGGCACGGGCATCAGCCCGAGCGATGTGACCCCGGAGCAGACGGCTCCGTTCATCGACCGGGAGCTGCGCGGCATCCCCGAGGCGATCCGTCAGCGGGGCCTGGCCACCACGCCGCTGGCGATCATCAGCCGCGGACTCGCCGGTTTCAGTGGACGCACGCTGATCATCAACCTGCCGGGCACCCGCGGCGGTGTTCGAGACGGCATGGCCGTGCTCGATGTCGTGCTGGGGCATCTGCTTGAGCAGCGCGATGGGGGAGGCCACGCATGAGCGATCCGAACACCGGTGTCACCTTCCCGGTGCCGAGCCCCGTGGGGCCCGGCCAGACGGCTCTTCCTCAGGATGAACGGGATCCTGCGCTCGGGGCAGCAGCCGACCGGCTCCGGCAGGCCGCCGTCACCACCGCGCCGCTCTGCGTGGCGGACATGGCCCGCGCCGTGGACGATGAGCGCTGCGGCGCGATCGTCACCTTTGACGGTGTGGTTCGCAACCATGATGAAGGTCGCGCCGTGCTCGCCCTGGACTACACCGCTCACCCCACGGCCGAGGCGGTCATGCGCGAGGTGGTCAAGGATGTCACTGCGCGATTCCCGGATGTGATCGTGGCTGCCGCCCATCGCGTGGGTCCGCTCGCCATCGGGGACAGTGCGCTCACCTGCGCTGTGGCAGCACCTCATCGCAAGCGCGCCTTTGAAGCGTGCGATGTGCTCGTGGATGAGGTGAAGCGCCGGGTGCCGATCTGGAAGCATCAGCGGTTTGCGGACGGCACTGATGAGTGGGTGGCTGCGCTCGCCTGAAGCCGGGCGTTAAACCAAGAACCACCCGGGGGCTCCCGAGTGGTTCGCTCTCAGCGGCTGCTCTCCGGTCAGCGGCCCAAGCCCAAGCTCGTGACGCCCTGCCCGCCGTGATGCTTGGCGAGCGCTGCGAAATCGGAGTTCGCGCGCTTGCCGGCCACCATATTCGAGCGCTCCACGTCCTGGCCCACCATGCGGGTGGCGAGACCGGAGAAGAACGAGCGGATGCGGGTCTGCATGAATGATCCTCCTTCGTGCGGCCAGCTGACCGGGTAGGGGCTGGCCGGATGCTGTGGCGCGTCTGGCGCTGTTGTCAGGCTAGTGAACCCTGTCGGTTCCCACCAGGGATTCGGGGTGTGAGACTCATCTGTGATGCAGGTCTATGACCTGGGTCGATGTGAGGCTGGCAAGCCCGTGGCAGCTGCGCCAGGAGCGAACGCCGCCTGCACCGTTGGCACTCACCTTGCGAGAGTGCCAGAGCACTCAGTACAGTTGAGCGCGTTGGCAGTCTCAGCCTGAGAGTGCCAGAGCAGATCCGCCGTTGATCGGCACCCGCGACGACGATCACCGGCACTGGATCCGCTCGCCCTATGAACCATCGATTCAAAGGAGTGAGGTCGCATGTCGGTCTCCATTAAGCCCCTCGAGGACCGCGTCGTCGTCAAGCCGCTCGAAGCCGAGCAGGTCACTGCTTCGGGCCTGATCATCCCGGACACCGCGAAGGAGAAGCCGCAGGAGGGCGAGGTCATCGCCGTCGGCGCCGGCCGCTTCGACGAATCCGGCAGCCGCGTTCCGATGGATGTGAAGGAGGGCGACAAGGTCGTCTTCTCCAAGTACGGCGGCACCGAGCTGAAGTACGGCGCTGAAGAGTACCTTGTGCTCTCCCAGCGCGACATCCTTGCGGTCATCGAGGACTGATTCACTGATGGCTAAGGAAATCATCTACGACGAAGAGGCGCGTCGGGCCCTTGAGCGCGGTGTGGACAAGCTGGCCGACACCGTCAAGGTCACCCTTGGCCCCAAGGGTCGCAACGTGGTCCTCGACAAGAAGTGGGGCGCCCCGCTCATCACCAACGACGGCGTGACCATCGCCCGTGAAATCGAGTTGGATGACGCCTATGAGGACCTCGGCGCTCAGCTCGCCAAGGAAGTCGCCACTAAGACCAATGATGTTGCCGGTGACGGCACCACCACTGCCACCGTGCTCGCCCAGGCGCTCGTCCACGAGGGCCTGCGCAACGTCACCTCCGGCGCCGCTCCGGCAGCGCTGAAGCGCGGCATGGAGAAGGCTGTGGAGGCGCTCAATGAGCGGCTCGGCCAGAACGCCATCGAGATCGACTCGAAGGATCAGGTGGCGAGTGTGGCCGCCGTGTCCAGCCAGGACGAGGAGATCGGCCAGCTGCTGGCCGAGGCCTTCGACAAGGTGGGCAAGGACGGCGTCATCACGGTGGAGGAGTCCTCCACCACGGCGCTCGAGCTCGACTTCACCGAGGGCATGCAGTTCGATAAGGGCTTCATCTCCCCGCACTTCGTGACCGACGCGGACCGCCAGGAAGTGGTTCTCGAGGACGCCTACGTGCTGATCAACCAGGGCAAGATCTCCAACGTGCAGGACTTCCTGCCGCTGCTGGAGAAGGTTGTGGAGACCTCCAAGCCGCTGTTCATCATCGCGGAGGACCTCGAGGGCGAAGCCCTCGCCACCCTGGTGGTGTCCAAGCTGCGCGGCTCCTTCAAGGGTGCCGCCGTGAAGGCACCGGCCTTCGGCGACCGCCGCAAGGCCATGATGCAGGACATCGCCACCCTCACCGGTGCGCAGGTCATCACCCCGGACCTCGGCCTGGAGCTGAAGACCGCGAGCCTCAGCGACCTGGGCGTCGCCAAGCGGGTTGTCATCACCAAGGACGCCACCACCATCGTGGGCGGCGCCGGTGATGATGAGGCCGTGGCGGACCGCGTGGCCCAGATCAAGTCCGAGATCGAGCACACCGATTCCGACTGGGACCGCGAGAAGCTCCAGGAGCGCCTGGCGAAGCTCTCCGGCGGCGTGTCCGTCATCAAGGTGGGCGCCCACACGGAGGTGGAGCTCAAGGAGAAGAAGATGCGCATCGAGGATGCGGTCGCGGCAACGCGCGCAGCCATCGAAGAGGGCATCATCTCCGGCGGCGGCTCCGCCCTGGTGCAGGCATCCGAGGTGCTCTCGGATGACCTCGGCCTGAGCGGTGACGAAGCCGTGGGCGTGCGCGCGGTGGCGAAGGCTGTGGCCGAGCCGCTGCGCTGGATCGCTGAGAACGCGGGCCTTGAGGGCTACGTGGTGGTGGAGAAGGTGCGGGCCGCTGAGCTTGGCACCGGCCTCAACGCCGCCACCGGCGAGTACGAGAACCTCGCCCAGGTGGGCATCATCGACCCGGTGAAGGTGACCCGCAACGCCCTGCGCAATGCGGCCTCCATCGCCGGCCTGGTGCTGACCACTGAAACGCTCGTGGTCGATAAGCGCGAGGAGGATGAGGACTGATCCTCACCCGCTGACCAGCGCTGACGCAGAGCCCCGCTGCCGGACCTGTTCACCACAGGCCCGCGGCGGGGCTCCCGCATTCCACCGTGCCCGTGTCCACCATGCACACCTCGGTTCGATGATGCATGCTGGCATGGGAAGATGGAGCCACACCCGCCCCGCCACCCGTAGGAGAGCCTCGATGTCCGGACGCGAGCACCCCATCGTGCTGCGCCCCTCCAAGGCTGCACGGATTGCGTTCCTTTTGGTGGCCGTGGTGCTGGTGATCGTGCTCGATTTCCTGGTGGTGATCAGCTTCATCGGCCAGCGCCTCTGGGCCGACCCGCGCCTGTTCCACGACCACTGGTTCAGCCTGCCCGCCTACATGTGGATCGGCATCGCACTGCTCGCCGTGTGGGTGGTGATCCGAGCCACCACGCAGAAGGTTGTGCTGACGCCGGAGAAGATCCGGGTGCGCGGGCTGCTGCGGGTGCCGCGCAGCGCGGCATGGGACAAAGTGGCCAGCATCTGGGCCGTGGATGACATCGCCCGCAGCAACCGGGCCGCGCAGATCGTGGACGGGCCCGCGGATGCGCGCGATGCCGTCATCATCATGGGGCACGGGGTGCGCCGCATTGCGAATGTGTCCGGCCGCCTCTACGGCATGAAGGCGCAGGATGCGCTGCTCACCGAAGGGCGCAAGCGCCAGATCCGCGTGGAGGAGATCGGCCAGGTCACCGCTCGGGATCTTCAGCACATGATCCCCGGCTCCCTCAAGTTCGTGGACCGCCACCCGAGCATGGTGTTCTACGTGGGAGCGGCGGGCTATGTTGCCCACTATGTGCTCACGTTCATGATCTGGGGCCTGTGACGCACCGCCGCCGCACCTCCCGCGGCCCCCTGCCGCAGCGGGACGGGCTGGATGCGGTGCGCTGTGTGCCCACCGCGCAGGAGAGCGGCAGCACCGCCTGGGACATCCTCACCAGCCGCTTTCCCGCCCTGCTTTCGCCCGACGCGCACCCGCTCACAGATCGATTCGCCCGCGGAGACATCGTGGATCGTGCCGGCACACCCCTGCAGCCGGGCACGGTGCTCACCCGGGCCGATGAGGTGTTCTTCCACCGGGAGAGAACGCCCGAACACGTGGAGCCGGTCACGATCCCCGTGGTGGCCCATGACGAACACCTGCTTGTGGTGGACAAGCCGGCTGGGCTCGCCACGATTCCTCGCGGTGAGCACATCCGGCGCTCCGCGCTGGTTCGTCTGCGGGTGGCGCATGGACTGCCGGACCTGTCTCCGATCCACCGGCTCGACAAGCAGACAGCGGGTCTGCTCGCGTTCTCGACGAGACGCGAGGAACGCGGCGCCTACCAGGCGATGTTCGCCGAGCCCGGCCGGGTGCAGAAGGCCTACCGCGCCGTGTGCCGGGTAGGCGAGCTGACCGAAGCGGGCCGGCAGCTGCTGCGAACCGGGCACGCGGAGGTGTACGCCCCGATCCGCAAAGAACACGGCCACCTGTGGGCTGAGGTCAGTGACCAGGGCAGGTCCGCCTGGACCAGTGTGCGCATCACCGGCCGTGCTCGCAGCCACAGCGCTGACCTGGTACGCGTCGAGCTGGTGCCGCACACGGGCCGTACCCACCAGCTGCGAGTGCACCTTGACCATCTGGGCCTTCCGATCCTCCACGATGAGCTCTATCCTGCGCCGCCCCGCCACCCGATCACCGGTGCGCGGGAGCGGGCACCGATTCCCTCGCAGCCGCTGCAGCTGCTTGCCGAACGGCTCGCCTTCACGGACCCGGTGACGGGGGAGCAGCGCAGCTTCCGCTCCCAGCTCACTTTGAGTGAAGAGGAGGGGCTCCCGTGGCGGAGCTGAACGCACCTCCTGCGCCGAAACGGGATCGGCAAGGGCGGATCATCATCGGCCCCACCCTCCTGGCGCGCTGGCAGCCCGCCGCCGCCAAAGGACTGCCGCTCATTGCGTTCGCCACCGCCGGCGTGGCCAGCGTGTTCCTGCCCGCCGACTGGTTCGCGGTGTTCAGCGGATGGCCCCGTCTTGTTCTGCGCACCCTCGCCGGCTGGGCGGTGGGCTGGGGGATCATGAGCGCCGCGGCGCTGCTGCTGCTCGGACTCACCCATGAGAGCACCCGCCTGGACACCGTAGCCGGAGCTGTTCTCCACCGCACCCTCAGGCGGCGACGCAGCGTCGCGCTCGCGGACGTGGTGGCGGTTCACCCGGATGCGCGCAGACAGGGCGCCACCGCGATCGTGACCCCGGGCAGAACCCTGTATGTGCCGCACACGGGCTGGGATGAAGCAGGATTCGACGGGGTGCGCGCGCTCCAAGCGGAACTGCAGCCCCGCCTCGGAGTTATGCCTGCGCCGCCGCGCGCTGAATGCATGCGCCAGATCCTGCTGGCCGACGCGCTCCGCACCCGCCGCGTCATGGCCCGCGCGCTCGGCATGCCGTGGCGGGAGGAGTATGCGGACCGGGACGTTTTTGAGCAGGCGCTGGATGCGGCTAGGCGAGCGGAGCGCAGAACCGGCCGGTGACGCGCCCGGCGCTGCCCCTTGACGCACCCGGTGTGCAGTCGGTGACGCGCCCGGTGAAGCCGCTGCGGGGCCGTGTCCATCCGTGTACCGCATGGGGCCGGGACTCGCCTACCATTGGTGCATGACGAGTGCTGATCCCTTTGGCTTTGTTGGACTGACCTACGACGATGTTCTCCTCCTGCCGGGGGAGACGGACGTCATCCCCTCAGAAGTGAACACCTCATCCCGGCTGACCCGGGAGATCACCCTGCAGATCCCGCTTGCGTCGGCAGCGATGGACACCGTCACCGAAGCCCGCATGGCGATCGCCATGGCCCGCCACGGCGGCATCGGCATTCTCCACCGCAACCTCTCCATCGAGGATCAGGCGCACCAGGTGGACCTGGTCAAGCGCACCCAGACCGGCCGGATCTCCAACCCGGTCACCATCGGACCGGACGCCACCCTGGATGATTTCGACTCACGCTGCGGCGAGTTCCGCGTCTCCGGCCTGCCCGTGGTGGATGAGACCAACCGGCTGCTCGGCATCTGCACCAACCGCGACCTGCGGTTCATCCCCGTGGCCCAGTGGAAGAGCACCCGCGTCCGGGACGTGATGACCACGAATGTGTTCACCGCGCCCAGCGATGTGTCCCATGAGGACGCCACTGCCATGCTGCGCCAGAACAAGCGTGAGCGCCTGCCGCTCGTGGACGCGGACGGCCGCCTCACCGGCCTGATCACCGTGAAGGACTTCGTGAAGTCCGAGCAGTTCCCGAACGCGTCGAAGGACAGCGACGGCCGGCTCCTGGTGGGCGCCGGCGTGGGCTTCTTCGGCGACTCCTTCGACCGCGCCGGCCAGCTGCGCGACGCGGGCGTGGACGTGATCGTGGTGGACACCGCTAACGGACACGCGCGCTTGGCCCTGGACATGATCCGCCGCATCAAAACCGATCCCGGATTCGCGAACGTGCAGGTCATCGGCGGCAATGTAGCCACCCGCGCCGGTGCGCAAGCACTGGTGGATGCCGGCGCAGACGCCGTGAAAGTGGGTGTGGGCCCCGGCTCCATCTGCACCACCCGAGTGGTGGCCGGGGTGGGAGTTCCGCAGATCACCGCGATCCATGAAGCTGCGAAGGCCTGCGCCCCGGCAGGTGTGCCGCTGATCGGCGACGGCGGCCTCCAATACTCCGGTGACATCGCGAAAGCGCTCGTGGCCGGGGCGGATACCGTCATGCTCGGCTCCCTGCTCGCCGGCACCAAAGAGTCCCCGGGCGAGGTGGTGTTCCAGGATGGCAAACAGTTCAAGTCCTACCGCGGTATGGGCTCACTCGGCGCCATGACCTCACGCGGCAAGAAGTCCTTCTCCAAGGACCGCTACTTCCAGGCGGATGTGGAGACCGATGACAAGATCGTGCCCGAAGGCATTGAGGGCCGTGTGGCGTACAAGGGCCAGCTCGCCGGTGTGCTGCACCAGCTGGTGGGCGGGCTGCACCAGTCCATGTTCTACGTGGGCGCGAACACGATCGATCAGCTGAAGGACAGGGGCCAGTTCGTGCGGATCACACCGGCCGGCCTCAAGGAATCCCATCCGCACCACATGGCGGCGATCATGGAAGCCCCGAACTACTCGGCGTGAGCCGGCCGGCCACACCCCGCTAGGCTGGCCGCATGAGTTGGATCAACGGGCCCCTGCTGGGCTTTGACACCGAGACCACCGGCACCGATACCGCGGAAGACCGTGTTGTCACCGCCGCTCTCGTGTTCTCCACCGGACCGGGCCGCAACCGGGAAACCGTCGCCACCTGGCTGATCAACCCGGGTGTGCCGATCCCCGAGGGAGCAGCCGGCGTGCACGGCATCTCCACCGAGCATGCTCAGCAGTACGGAATGCCGCCGGCGCCCGCGCTCGAAGAGATCGCCAGCCGCCTGGCGGAGGCGCTTCAGCAGGGAACGCCGATCGTTGCCTTCAACGGCGGTTTCGACCTTGCCATCATGGAAGCCGAGCTCACCCGGCATGGACTGGCCACGATTGCGGAACGGCTGGGCCATGACATCGCGCCCGTGGTGGATCCGCTTGTGCTCGATCGGGGACTGGACCGCTACCGCAAAGGCAAGCGCACCCTGAGCGCGCTGATGGAGGTGTACGGGATCCACCCGGACGGCGCCATGCACACAGCGGACGTGGACGTCTCGATGACCCTTGATGTGCTGCGAGCGATCGCCGAGCGCCACCACGAGGTTGCCGGGACCGACCTGCCGGAGCTGCACAAGAAGCAGATCGAACTGCACCGGGCATGGGCGGAGAACTTCAACCGCTTCCTGGAATCCAAGGGGAGAACACCGGACGTCTCCACCACCTGGCCGCTCTGAGCCGCGCCACCTGGCGCTCTGAACCGTACCACCTGCCCGCTCTGAGTCGCACCACCTGCTCGCACGCCCCGGCTAGGATGAGAGCGTGTTGAACGAAATCGAGCTCGGACGAAATAAGCGCGGCCGGCGCACTTACGGCCTGGACGACGTGGCCGTGGTCCCCTCCCGGCGCACTCGCGACCCGGAGGACGTCTCACTCTCCTGGCAGGTGGACGCCTACCACTTCGACATCCCCCTCTTCGCAGCGCCGATGGACTCCGTGATGAGCCCTGACACGGCGATCGCGCTCGGCCGGTTCGGCGGTCTCGGCGTGATCGACCTGGAAGGTCTCTGGACCCGTTATGAGGATCCGCAGCCGCTGCTGACTGAGATCGCCTCCCTGCCGGACGGGCAGGTCACCGCGCGGATGCGCGAGATCTACGAAGAGCCGGTGAAGCCGGAGCTGATCCGCGACCGCATCCAGCAGCTGCGCGACGCGGGCGTGGTGGCCGCCGGCTCACTCTCGCCGCAGCGCACCCAGGAGCACTGGAAGTCCGTGGTGGATGCCGGCGTGGACCTGTTCTTCATCCGCGGCACCACCGTGAGCGCCGAGCATGTGTCCGGCAACCGCGAACCGCTCAACCTCAAGCGTTTCATCTACGAACTGGATGTGCCGGTCATCGTGGGCGGCTGCGCCACCTACTCCGCAGCCCTGCACCTGATGCGCACCGGCGCAGCCGGTGTGCTCGTAGGATTCGGCGGCGGTGCATCCCAGACCACGTGGGAAACCCTCGGCATCTCCGTTCCGCTTGCCACCGCCGTGTCCGATGTGGCGGCAGCCCGCCGCGACTACATGGACGAGTCCGGCGGCCGCTACGTGCACGTCATCGCCGACGGCGGCCTGGGCCGCTCCGGAGACATTGTGAAAGCCCTCGCCTGCGGCGCTGACGGTCTGATGGTGGGCGCCGCACTCGCCCGCGCCGATGAGGCTCCCGGAGGCGGCTTCCACTGGGGCAGCGAAGCCCACCACCCCACCCTTCCACGCGGGCACCGCGTAGAAGTGGGACGGGTGGCACCCCTGGAGCAGATCCTGTTCGGCCCCGGCCTCAGCGCAGACGGCACCACCAACCTCATGGGGGCGCTGCGCCACGCCATGGCCACCACCGGCTACACCGAACTGAAGGACTTCCAGCGCGTGGAAGTCGTCACCATGCAGTGAGCTGGTGCAGGCGCTCACACGGCAGCGCGCACAACCTCCAGGGTCTGCTGGGCGATGGCGAACTCCTCAGCCGTGGGGAACACCACCACCGTGACACGGGAGTCATCCGCTGAGATGACCGCCGGCTCCTTCTTCCGGCCGGCGTTGCGCTGCGGATCAATGACGATGCCGAACTCCTCCAGGCCGGCCAGAGCCGCCGCGCGGGCGAAGTCCGCATTCTCACCGATGCCGGCGGTGAAGGTGATGACATCCACTCCGCCCATGACGAACGCGTAGGAGCCCACGTATTTGCGCACACGGTGCGCCCAGACGTCGAACGCCTTCTGCGCGGCCTCATCGCCCGCGTCGATTGCTGCCTCAATGTCCCGGAAATCGCTCATGCCGAGCAGCCCGATCAGACCGGACTTCTTGTTCAGCAGCGTGTCCACCTCTTCCGGGCCCATCCCGGCCTGCCGGAACAGGTGCACGTACACGCTCGGGTCGATGTCACCGCTGCGGGTGCCCATCACCAGGCCCTCCAGCGGGGTGAGGCCCATTGACGTGTCCACGGGGGAGCCGTCCACCACGGCAGACACGCTCGCCCCATTGCCCAGGTGCAGCACGATCTGCCGCAGGCCCTGCTCGCCCACGGTCGGCGTAACACCGGCGGTTTCAAGGAAGCCGGGCACGCTCTGGGACACGAACCGGTGGCTGGTGCCGTGCGCGCCGTAGCGGCGGATCTGATGCTTGTCCGCGATCTCGCGAGCAATCGCATAGGTGGCGGAGGAATCGGGCAGAGCCGTGAAGAAGGCCGTGTCGAACACCGCCACGTGCGGAATCGAGGGCAGCAGCTTCTTCGCCCCGTCGATCCCGTCCACCGCCGCGTAGTTGTGCAGCGGTGCGAGCGCGCCCAGGTCATAGATCGACTGGCGAACCCCGTCATTGATCCTCACCGGATCCGAGAACACCGCGCCGCCCTGCACCACCCGATGCCCCACACCCGCCACTGTGGACTCATCCAGTGCGATGCCCACCTGGCGGAACAGGTCCTCAATGATCGCCATGCCCGCCGTGTGGTCCGGGATCGGACCGGCGAACTCGCGGGTCGCCTCCGGCGTGTGGATCTCAGCAGTGCCCGCTGCCTGACCAACCCGGTCCACAATGCCGCTGGCGATCGACGTCCGACTCATCGGATCAAGCAGCTCGAACTTGATGGAGCTGGAGCCGGAGTTGAGCACAAGAATGGTGGTGGCTGACATAGTCGGTCCTTCCGAACGGGCCGCGGATGCGCGGACGAGCAGGGAGTGAGAGCGGAACGGGGCTCAGGCGTTCTGAGCCTGGATCGCGGTGATCACCACGGTATTGATGATGTCCTCCACGAGAGCGCCCCGTGAGAGGTCATTGACCGGTTTATTCAGACCCTGCAGGATCGGGCCGATCGCCACGGCTCCAGCAGAGCGCTGCACCGCCTTGTACGTGTTGTTGCCGGTGTTCAGATCCGGGAACACGAACACGGTGGCACGGCCGGCCACAGAGGAATCCGGCAGCTTCGTCTGCGCCACGGAGGCATCCACGGCGGCGTCGTACTGGATCGGGCCCTCCACATCCAGATCCGGATGCTGTGACTTCACCAGCTCGGTCGCCTCGCGCACCTTGTCCACGTCCGGGCCGGCGCCGGAGGACCCGGTGGAATAGGACAGCATCGCCACCCGAGGATCAATGCCGAACTGCTGCGCCGTTGCCGCAGACTGCGCGGCGATGTCCGCCAGCTCCTCACTGGACGGGTCCAGGTTCACCGCGCAGTCGCCGTACACAAGCACCCGGTCCGCCATCGCCATCAGGAACACGCTGGAGACGATCTTCGCGCCCGGCTTCGTTTTGATGATCTCAAAGCTCGGCCGGATCGTATGCGCCGTGGAGTTCACCGCGCCGGACACCATGCCGTCCGCGTAACCGAGGTGCACCATCATCGTGCCGAAGTAGGACACGTCCTGCACCCGCTCACGCGCCTCCTCCAGGCTCACACCCTTATGGGCGCGCAGCCGCGCGTACTCGCTGGCGAACTCGTCGAGATAGCGCTCATCAGCGGTGGACACGATCGTGGCCTCGGTGACGTCATGCCCCAGCTGAGACGCCTTGGCGCGGATCTGCGTTTCATCCCCGATCAGCACCAGGTTCGCCACACCGCGGGCAAGGATCGCCTCCGCAGCGGCCAGGATCCGCGGCTCATCACCCTCCGGCAGCACAATCGTCTTCTTCTCACCGCGAGCACGCCCGATCAGCTCGAACTGGAACATCATCGGAGTGACCACATCAGATTTCGCCACATCGATCGCCGCCAGCAGCTCACTCATCGGCAGGTTCTCACTGATCGCGCGGCGGGCCGCGTCGAGCTTCTGCGGGGACGAGGCTGACAGGCGCCCGGTGGCGGAGGCGATCTTCATGGCCGCGTCGAACGTGGAGAGCTCAGTGGTGATGATCGGCAGATCCTGCTGGATGCCATCGGTGAGGCGCCGCACCTCCGGCGGCAGGTCATACCCGCCGGACAGCACAATCGAGGCCAGGGACGGGAACGTGCCGGACTGCTGGGCAAGCAGCAGACCGGGCATGAGGTCATAGCGGTCACCCGGCGCAACCACCGTGCAGCTCTCCGACAGGTACCGCAGCACGTTCGGCAGGCTCATCGCCGCCACCACGTTGCCCAGGCTCGGACGGGTCAGCCACTCGGGAGAGCCCTGCAGCAGCCGGCCGTCCACCGCCTTGAGGAGTCCCTTCACAGTGGGAGCCATGATCACCGGGGACTCCGGCAGCGCCGCCACCACCACACTCTGCGGCATCCGCGAACGCATCGCGGCCCGCACCTCATCCAGGCGGTCCGGAGCGCAGCGGTTCGCGATGATCGCCACCGGCGTGGCGTGATGCGACGCGAACTCCTGGTAGGCGAGAGCAGCCATGGTGGCGCATTCCTCCGGTGAGCGGCCTAAGCCGTTCATCACCACCACCATGGGAGCGCCGATATTTGCCGCCGCCTCCGCGTTGAACTGGAGTTCAACCGGGTTCGGCACTTCCTCATAGTCGGAGCCCAGGATCACCAGCGCCGTGTACTTCTCCCGCAGCTCCTGGTAGCGCTGCAGCAGCTGCGCGTGCGCCTCATCAGGATTCTCGAACACGAGGTCATAGTCCACGCCCATGGCGTCCTCATAGGACTGATCCACAGCGGGATGCGCGGTGAGCAGCTCCACGGCCACGTCCCGGTCCACGTCCTTGTTATACACCGGGCGGAACACGCCCACCTTCTCGGACGTGGCAACGAGCGCCTCGAGCACACCGAGCGCCACGGAGGACTTGCCGGTGCGGCCTTCAGGGGATGCGATATAAACACTGTGACTCACGCATCTCAGCATAGGAGAGCGCAGATGAACGCCAGCGGGGCCAGCGTCCTTCTGTGTTGCTCAGCGCACACGGCCGATCAGCGGCCGAAAGGGCACCCGATACGATGGCGCCCATGCTGTCCGTTGCCGTCCGCCCCCGAAACCTCGGGATCCTTGCGCTCATGGTTGCCGCAACCGTGGTGTGCGGCCTGTTGGCGAACTGGCAATGGGACCGCGCCCAGCGCGCTCGCGCCGCCACAGAGGTCACGCAGAGCACAGAATCGGTCAGCCTTGTCCAGGTGATGGGGGAGGGCGAAGTGGTCACCAATGCCATGCAGGGCCGCCTCGTCACCGTCACCGGTCAGTATCAGCCCGACTCCCAGGTGATCGTCCCCGGCCGCCGCCTTGACGGAACCGACGCCACCATCATCCTCACCGATTTCCTCATCACCGAGGGGGAGCTCGCCGGCACCCACGTGCCGATTGCGCGCGGCTGGATGCCCGCCGCCGACGCCCCGATCGCTGACGCCGGGGGCATCCCCCCGGTTCCCACCGGCACCCAGACCGTGGTGGGCAGGCTTGAGGCGAGCGAGGCCGCGTCGGGCGGATTCACCGCGCCCGGTGAGCTCGCCGAAATCGCCAGCCCCCTGCTCACCAACGAGTGGGGCGCGCCGATGATCGGCGGGTACCTGGCTGTTACCGCGGATGCGGATGACGACCCGGCGAACACCGTGACCCAGCCGCCGGAGCTGCGCGTGCTGCCGGCGGCGTCCAGCGAGTTCACCCGCGGCCTTGACCTGCAGAACATCGCGTACATGATCCAGTGGATCGTGTTCGGCGGCTTCTTCCTCTATATCTGGTACCGCGCCGTGCGAACCCAGTACCTCGATGAGCAGCATGAGCGGCGTGAACGGCTGCTCGCCCTGGCGGAGGAGGGCGCGTCGGGCGGGACCGGTTCCGCCGCTTCGGACTCCGCCGTGACCGGCGCCCCCGACTCCGCCGCCCAGGATGTCGCCGCTTCGGACTCCGCCGTGACCGGCGCCCCCGACTCCGCCGCCCAGGATGTCGCCGCTTCGGACTCCGCCGTGACCGGCGCCCCCGGCCCCGCTTCGACCGCAACAGACTCTTCGACCACAACAGACAAGGACACCCCGTGACTGCAACCCGCCCGCTCGACGAAGCCCAGGTCCGCACCTCGCTCGGCCGCTTCAAAGCGGCCTCCATCGTGGAAGGTGTGGCGCTGCTCATCCTCGTGGTCATCATGATCTTCCGCTACCTCGTGTTCGGAGGCGTGGACGCCAACCCGATCGAAGCGCAGCGCTGGGCAACCATCTCCAAAACCTGGAGCCCCATCCACGGCGTCATCTACATCGCCTACGTGGTGCTCGCCTTCGACCTGTGGCTGAAGATGCGCTGGCAGCTGCCGCGGATGCTGCTGCTCATGTTCTTCGGCGTGGTGCCGGTTCTGTCCTTCTTCGGCGAAAAATGGACCACGCAGCAGGTGGAAAAGGACCTGCGCGAACGCCCCACCCTCGGCGACTCCGAGCCGCGCGAGGCACGCTAAGATGACCGCTGTGAATGACGCTCACCAGACCTCCCAGAACCCCGTCCTGGTTGTAGACTTCGGCGCCCAGTACGCCCAGCTGATCGCCCGCCGCGTGCGAGAAGCAAACGTGTACTCAGAAGTGGTGCCGCACTCGCTGCCCGCTGAGGAGATCCTGTCCAGGCGCCCGCAGGCGCTGATCCTCTCCGGCGGCCCCTCCTCCGTGTACGACGACGGCGCCCCCGCGCTCCAGCGTGAACTGCTCGACGCCGGTGTGCCCGTACTTGGACTGTGCTACGGCTTCCAGGCGATGGCCGACGCGCTCGGCGGTCGCGTCGCCGAAACCGGAGTGCGCGAATACGGCCGCACCCGGCTGAGCCGCGTGGACGGGGACTCCGTGCTGCTCAGCGGCCAGGACACAGACCAGAACGTGTGGATGAGCCACGGCGACTCCGTGCACTCCGCGCCCGAGGGCTTCACCGTGGTGGCGGAATCCGCGGGCTCCCCGGTGGCCGCGTTCGAAGACACTGAGCGCCGCCTGTTCGGGGTGCAGTGGCACCCAGAAGTGGGCCACTCCGATCGCGGCCAGGAGATCATCACGAACTTCCTGTTCCACGGCGCCGGTCTGAAGCCGGAATGGACCACCGCTGGCGTGATCGACGAACAGGTGGCGCTGATCCGCGAACAGATCGGGGACGGCACCGCGATCTGCGGTCTTTCCGGCGGCGTTGACTCCGCCGTGGCCGCCGCTATCGTGCAGCGCGCCATCGGCGACCGCCTCACCTGCGTGTACGTGAACCACGGCCTGATGCGCAAGAACGAATCCGAGGAGATCGAGAAGGCGTTCGGCGCCTCCACCGGCGGCGCAAAGCTCGTTGTGGTGGACGCTGAAGAGCGCTTCCTCACCGCCCTGGCGGGCGTCACCGACCCGGAGACGAAGCGCAAGATCATCGGCCGCGAATTCATCCGCGTGTTCGAACAGGCGCAGGAGAACATTCTGCGTGAGCAGGGCGTGGTGGCCGGCGAAGGCGAGGACGCCCACGCCGAAGCGAAGGCTTTCCTGGTGCAGGGCACGCTCTACCCGGACGTGGTGGAATCCGGCGGCGGGGACGGCACCTCCAACATCAAGTCCCACCATAATGTGGGCGGTCTGCCTGATGATCTCCAGTTCGAACTGGTGGAGCCGCTGCGCGCCCTGTTCAAGGACGAGGTGCGCGCGGTGGGCTCCGAGCTCGGGCTGCCGGACGAGATCGTCTGGCGTCAGCCGTTCCCCGGCCCGGGCCTGGGCATCCGCATCATCGGCGAAGTGACCCGTGAGCGACTGGACATCCTCCGCGAGGCCGACGCGATCGCCCGCCAGGAGCTCACCGCTGCCGGCCTGGACCGAGACATCTGGCAGTGCCCGGTGGTGCTCCTCGCTGATGTGCGCTCCGTGGGCGTTCAGGGCGACCACCGCACCTACGGGCATCCAGTGGTGCTGCGCCCCGTGACCAGCGAGGACGCCATGACGGCGGACTGGGCGAAGATCCCCTACGACGTGCTCTCCCATATCTCGAACCGCATCACCAATGAGGTGCGCGAGATCAACCGGGTGACGCTGGACATCACCTCGAAGCCGCCCGGCACCATCGAATGGGAGTGAGCGCCCCCGCGGCGCCGGGGCTGCTGGGGTGCTGCGCGGTAGCCGCCGCGGTGCGGCGGCCAGCCCGGTTCCCCGGCCCGCGGTTGCCCGATTCCCCGGCCTGCCGCGGGGCGGCCCGGGGATGTCCACCATCGAGGTTGCAGATATCCGGTCTCAAACCCGGATTAGAGCTGATATCTGCAACCTCGTTCGTGTGATGGGGCGCCTGTTGCGGTGCCGGGCTCAGGCGCCACCGCTGCCGCCGCACTGAGCCTTCGCCGACTGTGGACACGCAGCTGTCCCCAGTTCGCGTCTGCCCGTGGCGTGTGCCCGGGCGTTTCCGCACCCTGGACGCATGTCCAAGCCGCCTCCACCCCTCCCTCAAGGACTGCGCGACCGCGTGTTTCACCGCAGTGAGATCCGCGCGTTCGGCCTTGGCGCGAGCCGGGCGGAGTGCTCGGACCTGAGGCCGCTCGGCAGCGGGTTCTATGTGCCACGCGAAAGCGAACTCACCGAGGTGACGATGGCGGTGGGGGTTGCAGCCCATTATCCCGGGTCCATCATCAGCGGCCTCACCGCGGCGCGGATCTACGGGATGCCACTGCCTCCTGAGCTGGGCACATGGCAGCCTGGGCAGCCGGTCACTTTGACAGCGGGCAGTGGAACGCGTCGGCGGTCAACAGCAGTGGTGACCTGGAGCTTCCAGAGCATCGATCGGGACGCTGCGATCAGTTGGCGAGGCGTGCTGATCGCGTCCCGGGAGGATGTCTGGTTCCAGCTGTGCTCCGTGCTGCCGCTCGACGCGCGCGTGGCGATCGCGGACAGTCTGATTCGCACTCCCCGTTTCGGCTACGAAGGGCGAAGCCACGCGTGGAGCACGATCGACGCGCTCCGCCAACTGGTGGACAGGAGAACCGGATCGCCGGGGGTGAGGGCTGCGCGTCGGGCCCTTGATCTGGCGCGAGTGGGGGCGGACTCTCCGCAAGAGACCAGGGCCCGGCTTGCTTTTGGGTTCGCCGGTGTTCCGGAGCCGGCGCTCAACCAGGTGATCATTCATCCTTCCGGCTATCCGAGGATGCAGCCGGACTTCATGTGGGAGCGTGAGAAGCTCATTGCGGAGTATGACGGCATCACCCATTTTGAGGGCGATCGGGCCGTGCGGGATCAGGATCGCTCGCTCATGCTTCGGGACATGGGTTTTGCTGTGATCAGCCTCTATCGTGATCATCTTCCGCCGCCCCGATTGGCTGCGACGGATGCAGAGGTTGAACGAGCCCTTGGTTGCTCGCGCGCGGCTGAACTCGTTGCCAAACGGCTGCGGCTGCTGCAGAGGCGGACCAGCGTATCGCTCCGCGCGGCGTAGCAGGCGGCCCGATCCAGGTCCGGGTGGCCGACGCGCCCAATCTCTGGCGCGGCGCCCCACGAACCACATCGAGGTTGCAGATATCCGGTCTCAAGCCGAGAAATGAGCGGATATTCGCAACCTCGTTTTCGTGACAGGGGCTGCCGAAGTGCATTGCGCCCCGCCCCGCACCGGCCGCCCGGCCCCGCCTAGCTCCGCAGCGGATCGGGCCGCACCGGCCGCGGATGCCCCTTGGCCCCGCACCGGCCGCGGATACCCCTTGGTCCCACCCCGGCGCCGCGCCCATCCCCGCCACAGCCGCGAGAACGTGGGCCTATCGTCCCGAAAAGGAACCTGCGCGAACACAAGATGTAGTGGCGCCGGCGTGGCATGCCACTAGATGTAGTGGAGCGCCTCGTAGCGTGGAAGCACGCAGCAACTCGAAAGCCCGGTAGCGGACCCGGAACCTCGAAGGCGCTGCGCTACTCGATAGCCGCGAACCCGGCGACCCGGCAACTGCAGCATCGGCGACCCGGCAGCAGCAGCGTCGGCGACCCGGAAACAGCAGCGTCGGCGATCCGGCAGCAGCAGCGTCGGCAACCCCGCAGCCGCGGGGCGAACCGGCCCCCAGCGCCAAAGCGCCGCCGCCGCTGCGTTCGATCAAGAACCGTCCGTCCTAACCCACAACCGTCTTCTGTGAAAGGACCAATCACCCCATGTCCACCATCACCCATGCCGACGCCTTCACCGCCGCCACTGTGGACCCGATCAGCACGATCAACGACTACCTCTCCCTCGCGGATTGGCGCGTGAACGCCAACGCGAACCAGGGCTTCAGCGTGGGCGGTCTGATCCTCAACTCCGCCGGGAAGATGGTGGCGAACTACTGGTTGGAGGAGGTGTTCAGCGAGCAGGCGTCCCATTTCCACCGGGACGGTGACCTTTATATCCATGACCTGGACATGCTCACCGGGTACTGCGCTGGCTGGTCGCTGCGCAGGCTTCTCGAAGAGGGGTTCGGCGGTGTGCCGGGAGCGATCGCGTCGGCCCCAGCGAAGCATTTCAGCAGCGCCTGCGGTCAGATCGTGAACTTCCTGGGCACCCTTCAGAATGAGTGGGCGGGGGCGCAGGCGTTCAGCTCCTTCGACACGTATATGGCGCCGTTCGTCAGGCTTGACGCGCTCACCTACCCCCAGGTCAAGCAGCATATGCAGGAGCTGATCTACAACCTGAACGTGCCGAGCCGCTGGGGAACGCAGTGCCCGTTCACGAACCTCACCTTCGACTGGGTGTGCCCGGAGGATCTGCGGGACCAGCAGCCGCTGATCGGCGAGGAGCTGTGCAGCTTCACCTACGGTGATCTGCAGGCGGAGATGAACATGATCAACCGCGCGTACATCGACGTCATGACCGAGGGGGATGCGAACGGTCGCGTGTTCACGTTCCCGATCCCCACGTACAACATCACGAAGGACTTCGATTGGGACAGCCCGAACGCTGAGGCGCTGTTCGCCATGACCGCAAAGTACGGGCTGCCGTATTTCCAGAACTTCATCAACTCCGAGCTGGACCCGGGCATGATCCGCTCCATGTGCTGCCGTCTGCAGCTGGACCTGCGTGAACTGCTCAAACGCGGCAACGGCCTGTTCGGCTCAGCTGAGCTCACCGGGTCGATCGGCGTGGTCACCCTCAATATGGCGCGGCTCGGGTACGTGCACGCGGGGGATGTCGACGCGCTCACCGCCCGGATGGATGAGCTGCTCGAGGTGGCGAAGGACACGCTGGAGCGTCGCCGCGCATTCGTGCAGCGCATGATCGACGGCGGCCTTTACCCGTACACGAAGCGCTACTTGGGTACGCTGGACAATCATTTCTCCACGATCGGCGTGAACGGGATGAACGAAATGGTCCGGAACTTCACCGGCGACCAGCACAGCCTGATGGATGAGACCGGGCAGCGTCTGGCCCTGGATCTGCTGGACCATCTGCGGGAGCGGATGGTGGAGTTCCAGGAGGAAACCGGGCACATGTTCAACCTGGAGGCCACTCCGGCGGAGGGCGCCACGTACCGGTTGGCGATGGCTGACCGGAAGCGCTTCCCGGGGATTCTGCAGGCTGGCACGGACGCGAACCCGTTCTACACGAATTCGTCGCAGCTGCCGGTGGGCGCTACGGATGACCCGTTCGAGGCGCTGGAGCTGCAGGATGAGCTGCAGACCAAGTACACCGGCGGCACTGTGCTGCACCTGTACATGAGTGAGCAGATGAGCTCGCCGGAGGCCACGAAGCAGCTGGTCAAACGATCGCTGGGCCGGTTCCACCTGCCGTATCTGACGGTGACGCCCACATTCTCGATCTGCCCGAATCACGGCTATCTGAAGGGTGAGCACCTGGTGTGCGACGCGTGCGGTGAAGCCTGCGAGGTGTGGACCCGCGTCATGGGCTATCACCGTCCGGTCTCAAGCTTCAACATCGGCAAGAAGGGCGAGTATGCGGAGCGTCAGTTCTTCACCGAGGCTGCGGCGGATCTGACCGCTGCTGGGCAGCTGATCGCCGGGTCTGAGGACGCGTCGTCCAAGGGCGTGTCGTCCAAGGGTGCGTCGCAGCTGCAGCTGACCCCATGAGCGCAGTCACCACCGGTTGGGGAGCCGCGAGGCAGGATCCGCCGGGGCATCCCAGGGCTGAGGAGCGGGATCTGCAGATCGCCGGCCTGGTCCCGCTCTCCAGCGTGGATTGGCCGGGTCGACTGGCCGCGGTGGCCTTCTGCCAGGGCTGCCCGTGGCGCTGTACTTACTGCCATAATCCAGCGATCCTGGATCCTCGAGTGCCGGGCGCTGTTCCGTTTGCGCAGGTGGAGGCGTTGCTGGAGCGTCGACGCGGACTGCTGGACGGGATCGTCTTCAGCGGGGGAGAGGCCACCGCTCAGCACGCCCTGGTGCCCGCGGTGCGACGAGTTCGGGACATGGGGTTTGCCGTGGGCCTCCACACCGGCGGTGCTTTCCCGACGCGTTTGCGCACGCTGCTTGGCCTGGGACCGGCGGGAGAGCAGACGGAGGCGCCTCTGGTTGATTGGGTGGGCTTTGACGTCAAGGCCGCGCCGGGCGGCTACGAGGCGCTGGTCCGCCGACGGGGTGCCTGGGAGCGGACGCGCGCGTCGCTGGACATGCTGCTCGCCTCCGGGGTTGACCATGAGCTGCGCATGACTCTCACCCCGCAGCTCGTGGACCAGGTGCCGGCGGTGATCGACCTGCTCGCAGAGTCCGGGGCCAGAGGGCTTGTTCTGCAGCAGGCCCGACCTGACGGTGCCGCCGCCGAGTTCGCAGCCGGCCTCTCTGCGGCGCCTGACTGGCCGGGCATGTTCACCAGCACTGCCGAGGCTGCGCAGCGGCACGGCGATACTCGGGGCGTCACCGTCACTGTGAGGCGGTGACCAGCCCGGCACCGGAGCCCCGGATAGGGTTGGGTGCGACGCGCAGCACATCGGCGTCTACGCTCTATTCGCGGAGGAGGATCTGATGAATCAGCAGCCCGACGCATCCTCAGAGGGGTATGGCCGTGTGCTCCGTGAGAGCCGTGCCAACCATCAGCGTGGGCTGGAGGCTGTGGGCGGACATCTCACGCTCACGGCTGATGCGCTTGTGTTCATGCCGCACACTCTGAATGTGCAGACCGAGGTGGCGCATTTCCCGCTCACAGCCGTGAGCGAGGTGCGCAAAGCCTGGACGAGGGTGTTCGGGGTGCTTCCCCTGGTGCCGAATTCGATGGCCGTGCGGTTTACCGATGGTTCAGAGCAGAGTTTCGTGGTGCCCCGTCGCGAAGAGTGGATTGCCGATCTGCAGCGTGCAGCCCGTGCCAGCCGCGGCTGGCAGGCGTGGTGACGCGGGGGAGGGTCGGTTGGGCCGCGCGCGGGCCGTATCCTGAGGGCAGACACTGACCACAAGGAGAGACATGACCGATCAGTCCGCCCCTGACGCTCCCGCCCCCGAGGAAACCGCGGGCGCTGCTGCTGAAGTCCCCGCCCCCGAGGAAACCGACGCCGCTGCTGAAGCCCCCGCTTCCGACGCTGCTGCCGAGGCCCCGGCTTCCGACGCCGCTGCCGAAGCCCCGGCCCCGGAAGTTCCTGCCGCCGCCGCTGAGATCAGTGCCGCCTATGCCGTGGAGGGCATCCCGATCCACTTGGGCGCCGTGGTGGAGGGTGATGAGCCGATCCCGGGCGCGCCGGTGAACCTGTCGCTCGCCATGCTGAACCGCCACGGCCTGATCGCTGGCGCCACCGGCACCGGCAAAACCAAAACTCTCCAGGTCATCGCCGAGCAGGTGGCGCGTGCGGGCACTCCCGTGTTCGTGGCGGATATGAAAGGTGACCTCTCCGGCATTGCGGTGCCGGGGGATGCGTCGGAGAAGCTGGTGGCGCGCGCGGCCGCCCGCGGCCAGCAGTTCGAGGCCCGCGCCGGCACCACCGAGTTTCTCTCGCTCGGCGGGCAGGGCAACGGCACCCCGATCCGCACCACGGTCACGGACTTTGGCCCGGTGCTCCTGTCCAAAGTGCTTGAGCTGAACGAAACGCAGGAATCCTCCCTTGGCCTGATCTTCCACTACGCGGATACGCACGGCCTGGCGCTGCTGGACCTGAAGGACCTGCGCGCGCTCATCCAGTTCCTCACCTCGGATGAAGGAAAGAGCGAGCTGAAAGGTATCGGCGGAATCTCCTCTGCCACCGCTGGTGTGATCCTCCGTTCGCTCACCCAGTTTGAGAACTCCGGCGCGGACGTGTTCTTCGGCGAACCCGCGTTCGACACGTCCGAGCTGCTGCGCCAGGCACCGGACGGCACCGGCATCATCTCCTGCCTGGACCTGCCCGGAGTTGCGCAGCGGCCAGCCCTGTTCTCCACCTTCATGATGTGGCTGCTGGCAGACCTCTATCAGGACCTGCCGGAAGTGGGAGACCTGCCGCAGCCGAAGCTCGTGTTCTTCCTTGATGAGGCACATCTGCTGTTCAAGGGTGCGTCGAAGGCGTTCACCGAGCAGGTGATCCAAACCGTCCGGCTGATCCGCTCCAAGGGAGTGGGCGTCTTCTTCATCACCCAGACCCCGAAGGACGTTCCGGCTGATGTTCTGGCGCAGTTGGGCAACCGCGTGCAGCATGCGCTGCGCGCCTTCACCCCGGAGGATGCGAAGGCCATCAAGCAGACCGTGGCCACCTTTCCCACCACGGACTATGACCTTGCCGCGGTGATGACAGCCCTGCCCACCGGCGAGGCGATCGTGACCGTGATGAACGAGTCCGGTGCCCCCACACCGGTGGCGCGCACCGCAATCCGCGCCCCCGAATCCTCTATGGACCCGGCGCCGCCAGCGGATGTGGAACGGATCGTGGCCTCCTCCTCGATCAAGGACCGCTACGCGCAGGTGGTGGATCGTGAGTCGGCCTACGAGATCCTCACTCGGCGGGCACAGGAGAATGCGGAGGCGGCAGCGGCCGGCGGGGAGAGCGCAGGCAGCACCCGGGGCACGTCCAGCGCCGGTGGAAAGAAGCGGTCGACGCGCTCCTCTGCGAAGGAGACCGGCTTCTTTGAGAAGCCCGCGGTCAAAAGCTTCCTGCGGTCGGCCGGAACAGTGCTCGGCCGGGAGATCACGCGATCACTCTTTGGAACGCGTCGGCGCTGATTCGGAGGGCTCCGAGACGCTGAGCCGGAGTGCCCTGAGGAGCTGTGACAGAGTGCTCCGAGAACCGGAGCAGACGGTTCAGGCTGTGTAAAGGCTGCTGCCAGGCGCAGTTCAGGCGGCGCCCATTGCGCTGTCATAGAGCACGGATACGGTTCTCGTGTACCCCCAACAGAGGTGCTCAACGGCGGCTGTGCTGTCCTAGCCGGCATGCTGTTGAGGCTCGTGAAAGGACCATGAGATGAACTCCCAGAGCGAAATCCGAAACCTGCAGAACGCGCACATTGTGGACCGCGACGGCGACAAGGTGGGCAAGGTGAGCCAGCTGTACCTCACCGATGACTCGCGTGAGCCGTCATGGGTCACCGTCAACACCGGCTTTTTCGGCACCAAGGAAAGCTTCATTCCGCTGGCCGAGGCACGCTTGGACGGGGACACACTGCAGGTTCCCTACGACAAGGCCACGATCAAGGGCGCCCCGCACGTTCCCGATGACGGCAACATCTCCCGCGAGGACGAAGAGGAACTGTACCGCTACTACAACGTGGAGGATCCCCACACCTCAACCGGCGACGCGGACGCCCACCGTGAGGTTCAGGAGGACCCGTATGCGGATGCTGACCGTGGTCGCCACGCGGACCGCAGCGACGCCGCAGCCGGTGCGGGCGGGGCAGCAGCTGCTGGCGCGGGCAATGCCGCACACCGCGACACGGACTCGCGCCGCGAGGTTCAGGCGGACCCGTATGCGGATGCTGACCGTGGTCGCCACGCGGACCGCAGCGGTGCTGCTGCTGGCGCGGGCGATGCCGCCGCCAACGCCGCAGCCCAGCCGCGCCTGCGACGCGTTGTGGTGGAGGAGACCGAGATCGTGGAGCGCCCTGTGCAGCGTGAAAAAGTTGTCCTTGAGGACGGCCAGGGCAACGTCATCGACGATGACGTTGACGTGAGCGGTCTGCGCGAAGATCCGAACGCGGGCGCCTTTGACCGTTGAGCCTTGCTGAAATGCTGATGCTCACCCGCTGATGCGAATCAGCTGACGCGCAGAAGGGGCGGTGCACCGTAGTGCACCGCCCCTTCTCACTGCGTTCAACGCATCACTTCTTGCCCTGGTTCGCCACCGCTTCAGCGGCCTTTCGAGCAGCCTCCTCATCGAGGTAACGGCCACCCTTCTGAATCGGAGCAAAACTCTCGTCCAGCTCGTACACCAGCGGCTGGCCGGTGGGGATGTTCAGGCCGGCGATGTCCTCGTCGGAGATCCCGTCCAGGTACTTCACGAGCGCGCGCAGGGAGTTGCCGTGCGCAGCGACGAGCACCACCTTTCCAGCAGCCAGGTCCGGCTTGATGCCCTCCTCCCAGTAGGGGAGGAAACGTTCGATGACCTGCTTGAGCGCTTCAGCGTGCGGCATCTGCTCACCGAGGTCCGCATAGCGCGGGTCATTGTCCTGTGCGTGCTCAGATGACGGATCGATGTTCGGCGGCGGCGTGTCGAAGGAGCGGCGCCACGCCATGAACTGCTCTTCGCCGTACTTCTCCAGGGTCTCCGCCTTGTTCAGGCCCTGCAGCGCGCCGTAGTGGCGCTCATTGAGCCGCCAGTCCCGCCTGACCGGGATCCAGTGCCGGTCCGCTGCGTTCAGGGACAGGTTGGCGGTGGAGATGGCGCGGCGCAGCAGCGAGGTGTGCACCACGTCCGGCAGCAGGCCGGATTCCTTCAGCAGAACACCGCCGTTGACGGCTTCCTTTTCGCCCTTTTCGCTGAGCGGCACATCCACCCAGCCGGTGAACAGATTCTTCGCATTCCATTCGCTCTCGCCGTGGCGGAGCAGGATCAGTGTGTAAGCCATGTGCCCAGTCTACGCGGGGCGAATAGGGACCAGCTCAGGCCTCCAACAGGATCGTCACCGGACCGTCATTGACCAGCTCCACCTGCATGTGCGCCCCGAACTGGCCTTCCTCCACCTGCACACCCTGGGCGCGCAGCGCCTGGATCACCTGCTGCACGATCGGCTCCGCCACCGGTCCGGGCGCGGCTTGATTCCAGGACGGGCGGCGGCCCTTGCGGGTATCCGCATACAGGGTGAACTGGGAGACCAGCAGCACCGGTGCAGCCGCATCGAGCACCGACTGTTCGCCCGTGAGGATCCGCAGGTTCGCGATCTTCCGGGCGATCAGCTCCACCTGGTCAGCGCCGTCGTCGTGAGTGACGCCCAGCAACACCAGCAGGCCTTCGCGATCGATCGACCCGCGTGCGGATGCCTCACCGCCCGGCTCATCGATGACGGTGACGGCTGCGCGGCTCACGCGCTGCAGAACTGCTCTCACTGCTGCCGCTCCTGGTGATTGCTTCGTGCTCGGCGAAGCACGCTCGGCATCGGGTGCGGCAGCTGTGACGGCTGCGGGGCGCGTCGGCGATTCCACGGCGCCCTGACCGGAGTGGGCGGTGAGGAGTACGGGTGGTTCCACGCATGGTGATGCTCGCCCTCATCCGCCCGGTTAGCGGTGGATGCGATCTCGATCTCCCGACTGCTCGGCGGCGGAGCCGGCGCGTGCGGCACCGTGGGATCCTGGGTGAACGCGGCCGCCGATGACGGGGTGGCGTCCTGATCCAGGGCGATCAGCGCGGCAGCCTCGGCATCCAGATCCACCTGAGCCTCGCTAGGCGCAGACTGGACCGGTTCCGCAGCCGAGCCGGAATCGTGCACGACCAGTCCGCCCGGCATCACGCCCGTGTAGCGGCGCCCCTGCTCGGACACCTGAACCCAGGTTTCCGCCACCCGCACCATCGCCTCGGTGCTGGCCTCCCAGTTCGCCTCCTGCTGGCGGTGTGGACCTGTTGCCAGGGAGAGCACCACACCGGCGGCGCGCAGCGCAAGCTCCTGCGGGTCCACGCGCCGGGAGAACACCGGGTACCACGTGCGGATCACCCCGGCCACCCGCTCATGCACGTCCAGCGGAATCTTCTGCAGGTTCGCGTAGTCAGCGAGCACGCTGAGATGAGCGAACATGCAGGCCAGGTCATCCGCGCGGCGTCCCGGGCCCACCGTGTCGATGTCCAGCACACCCACCACGCGGCCCTGGTCCACAAACACCTGCGCCTCGTAGAAATCGCCATGCACCACGTCAGTGGGCTCCTGGCCGATCCGGGATCGCACCTGTTCCAGACCGCGGTGGATCCGGTGCACCAGCACATCCAGGCGCGGCTGCAGCTCCGGCAGGGAGCTTGCCACCACCCCCGCGTAGAAGCCGACCGATTCCGTCCATGCCGGCCGGTGCTGCCCCTGGAGCAGATGGGCGGGGAAGCGGTCCAGAACCTCGATCAGCTCCTCGGCGCTGCAGGCCGCGGCGCCCTGCTCCACCACGGCCTGGGCGAGCACCACTCCCGGAAGCTCCGCAAGCACCACCAGGCCGCGCTTGTGCGCGAGCACCTGCGGCACCGGAACTCCGGCGCGCAGCAGGTCAGCGTGCTGATTGACCACTTCATCGGAGGTGTGCGGCTGCATCACCTTCACGAACACCACTCGGTCCGCCAGCGTCGCCTTCAGCACGGCGCGCCGGCCCGGACGGTAGGAGACCACCTCCACCGGCACGCTGGTGCCGGCTGGGTAGCCGGTGTCCACGCCGAGCTCGGTGAGGGTGCGCTGCAGAACATCCGGGTAGCACACGTGCTGCAGGGTGGGCAGCCACGGGTCATGCGGGTAGCGCCACACGCGCACATTCATATCCCCATCAGTCATCACCAGTGACTGCTCCGGGTTCAGCACGCGCTTCTCCTGCTCCCCGATGTGGGCAGCCACACCGAACAGCTCATCGCGGGCGTCACAGTCCGGCCCATCAAGGGACGGCCACCGAACCCGGGTGCGGTAGAGCGCTTTCGTGGAGCGCCCCGGACGGTGATCCACCTGGTCCAGCACCCATGAGTCGAGCACACCGCCCGCGTTCGTCACAGAGGCCTGGAGCAGATCGCCCGCACCGGATCCGGTGAGCAGCTCGGAGCCGTCGAGAGACTGAGTCATGCGCGCCATTCTTCCAGGTGTTCGTCCGCACCGCCTTACGATGGAGAACATGAACACCTCGAATGCCGATCGTCCCAGCGGACCCTCTGCCGAGCTCGGCGGCAACCTGCTCGGCCCCGATCCCACCCTCCTGCCGGAGGACCACCCGGACATGGACGTGCGCGTCGCGTTCGATAACGGCGCAGACCTGCGGGAACTCGCTGCCCGCCACCCTGACTCCTCGCTTGCCTGGGCGCTGCTGGCCAAAGAAGCAGTCGACGATGATGACGTGGTATCGGCATACGCCTTTGCGCGTGTGGGCTACCACCGCGGCCTTGATTCGCTGCGCCGTGCCGGCTGGCGCGGTCAGGGGCCGATCCCGGCCAGTCACGAGCCAAACCGGGGATTCCTTGAATGCCTGGTGCTGCTGGGCCGCGCTGCTGAAGCGATCGGCGAACATGACGAAGTGGCTCGGATCACGGACTTCATCCGTGACTCGGATCCGTCGCTGCTGAGCTGAAAGCTCCCGCCAACGCCCCGGGGCCCTCCGGACGCGTTCGGTAGACTGGCCCGGCGTGTGCCCGCTGGGCACCACCCCAGTCTGAGGAGAGAATGCAGCATGCCCGCCCTGGTGATCGTCGGCGCCCAATGGGGCGATGAAGGCAAAGGGAAGGCCACGGACCTGCTCGGTGAGAGCGTGGACTATGTGGTCAAGCCCAACGGCGGCAACAATGCCGGTCACACCGTGGTGGTGCGCGGTGAGAAGTTCGAGCTGAAGCTCCTGCCCGCCGGTATCCTCTCCGAGAACGCCACCCCCGTGATCGGCAACGGCGTGGTGGTGAATCTGGAGGCGCTGTTCGAGGAGATCGACGCGCTCGAGAAGCGGGGGGTCGACGCATCCCGCCTGCGGATCAGCGCGAACGCCCACATCGTTGCTCCCTACCATCAGACGATCGACAAGGTCACCGAACGCTTCCTGGGCAGCCGAGCGATCGGCACCACCGGCCGCGGCATCGGCCCCACCTACATGGACAAGGTGGGCCGTCTCGGCATCCGCGTGCAGGACCTGTTCGATGAGTCGATTCTGCGGCAGAAGGTGGAGGGCTCCCTGCGGCAGAAGAACGAGCTGCTTGTGAAGCTGTACAACCGTCGCGCCGTGGATGTGGACGCTGTCACCCAGCAGCTGCTGCAGTATGCGCAGCGGCTGCGTCCGATGGTGGTGGACACCACCATCCTGCTCAATGACGCGCTCGACCGCGGTGAGGTGGTGCTGATGGAGGGCGGGCAGGCCACCTACCTTGATGTGGACCACGGCACCTACCCGTTCGTTACCAGCTCCAACCCCACCGCCGGCGGCGCCTGCGTGGGATCCGGCATCGGCCCCACCCGAGTGGACCGCGTGATCGGCATTGTCAAGGCGTACACCACCCGCGTGGGCGCCGGACCGTTCCCCACCGAGCTGTTCGATGAGTGGGGCCAGCGCCTGCAGACAACCGGCGGTGAAGTGGGCGTCAACACCGGGCGGCCCCGCCGCTGCGGCTGGTTCGATGCGCCGATGATCCGCCACGCCACCCGCATCAACGGGTTCACAGACATTGTGCTCACCAAACTGGACGTGCTGGACGGGATCGAGGAGATCCCCGTCTGCGTGGGCTACGACGTGGACGGCGTACGCCACGATGACATGCCGATGACCCAGACTGAGTTCCATCACGCACAGCCGATCTACGAGATGATGCCCGGCTGGTCCGAGAGCATCGGGGGTGTTCGCCGCTTCGAGGATCTGCCCGCGAACGCGCAGTCCTACGTCAAACGCCTTGAGGAGCTGTCCGGCTGCCGGATCAGCGCCATCGGAGTGGGTCCCGATCGCGCTGACACGATCGAAGTCCACTCGCTGCTGCCCGAGGGCCGCTGAGTGCCGCCGCGCAGAAACATCAGCGTCGAAGTCGGCACCGCCGCGGTGCGCACCTGGCTGGACCAGCGAGACGCGATCGGGCGGCGTGACCTTGCCGCCGCGGTGCGCTTCACCCTCCAGACCCTCGCCGACGAGCACCCCGGCCGCGCCGTCGAGCTGCGTGTGCCGCCGCTGGCCGCCGTGCAGCTGATCCCCGGCACCACCCACACCCGCGGCACCCCGCCCGCCGTAGTGGAAACCGACCCGCACACCTGGCTGCGCCTGGCCACCGGTGAGCTCACCTGGCACGACGCGCTCAGCGCAGGCGGCGGTGTCACCGCCTCCGGCGAACGCTCTAACCTCAGCGCTGTGCTGCCGGTTCCGATCGCGCGGCGCACCGCTGCGGCGCACCGCACATCACCATCAGGAGAATCCGCATGACCTCGGACCAGCCAGCCCCGACCAGCCCGAATCCAGCACTGACCAGCCCGAACACGGCGCCCGAGACCAGCGACGCCCCCGAGCATCGCCTGGGCGAGGAGCCCACGGTGATCTTCGTGCGCCACGGCCGCTCGCTGAACATCGGCGGCTTCGTGGTGCTGTCCCTGATCGTGGGGGCGCTTGTGGGGCTTGTGTGGGGTCTCATTGCGAAGGTGGATTCGATCAACACCCTGATGCTCGGCGCGCTCAACGGCGCCCTGTTCATCGGCGGCGCCCTCTGCGTGGTGGTGCTGATCGTGGATTCGATTCTGCAGCGCCGGCGTCGGTGAGCCGCGTTTCCAGCCGGTCCCGGTGCCGGGCTGAGATGCCGGACGGTGGGCGCGGGTGAACGCGTCGGCCCAGAGCGGGGCCGGTGATGCATAATGAATGGCGTGACTCGCGGCGATGGACGGCTCTCTCACGATCTTCTTCCGGGCGAACGCCTCCCGCAGGATGAATGCGGCGTGTTCGGTGTTTTCGCTCCCGGGGAGGACGTCTCCACTCTGACCTACTTCGGGCTGTATGCACTGCAGCACCGCGGGCAGGAATCGGCCGGCATCGCCACCTCCACGGGCGACCAGATCACGGTGTACAAGGACATGGGCCTGGTGTCCCAGGTGTTCGACGACCGCACCCTCAAAGCCCTCACCGGGCACATCGCCATCGGGCACACCCGCTACGCCACCACCGGTGCCAGCGAATGGGTGAACGCCCAGCCCACGCTCGGCCCCCGCCCTGACGGCACCCTCGCTCTGGCGCATAACGGCAACCTGACCAATACCGCGGAGCTGATCGAGCTGTTGAACGATCACCATGAGGGGGAGACCCCGCCCGGTGAGCTCGCCTACGGCAGCACCACCGACACCGCGATCGTCACCGCGATGCTCAACCGTCCCGGCATGATGGTGGACGCGATCCGGGACGTGATGCCGCTGCTGCGGGGCGCGTTCTGCTTCGTGATGATGACCGAGGACTCCCTGTTTGCGTGCCGTGACCCGCACGGCATCCGCCCCCTGGTGCTTGGACGGTTGGAGCGAGGCTGGGTGGTTGCGTCGGAGACCGCCGCACTGGACATCGTGGGCGCAAGCTTCGTGCGGGAAGTGAGTCCCGGCGAAATGATCTGGATCAACGAAGAGGGCCTGCATGCCGAGCAGGTGATGGAGCCCGTCCCGAAGGGCTGCGTATTCGAATATGTGTACCTGGCCAGGCCGGACACCCACATCGCCGGGCGCAGCGTCAACGAATCCCGCATCGAAATGGGCCGCCAGCTCGCGCGCGAGCACCGCGTGGACGCTGACCTGGTGATCCCCACCCCGGACTCCGGCACACCGGCCGCCATCGGCTACGCCCAGGAATCGGGCATTCCCTACGGGCAGGGCATGGTGAAGAACGCCTACGTGGGCCGCACCTTCATCCAGCCCACGCAGACCCTGCGCCAGCTCGGCATCCGCCTCAAACTCAACCCGTTGAAGGAGATGATCGCCGGCAAACGCCTGGTGGTCATCGACGACTCGATTGTGCGCGGTAACACCCAGCGCGCGGTGGTGCGGATGCTCCGTGAAGCGGGCGCCACCGAGGTTCACGTGCGCATATCCTCCCCGCCGGTGCGCTGGCCCTGCTTCTACGGCATCGACTTCGCCTCCCGCGCGGAGCTCATCGCCAACGGTGTGAACACCGAGGATGTGGCCCGGTCGATCGGCGCTGACTCCCTCGGCTACATCTCCTTTGACGGGATGATCGCTGCCACCGACCAGCCGCGCACCGCGCTCTGCACCGCCTGCTTCACCGGCGAGTACCCGATCCCGCTTCCCCACTCTGCTGGGGTGGACCGCCCCCAGCTGCCGATCTCCGAACAGGAGGGCCCAGCCGCATGACCGAGCCCGTCACCTATGCCAGCGCCGGCGTGGACATCCACGCGGGCGACCGCGCCGTTGAGCTGATGAAGGCAGCAGTCGCCAAAACCCACGGCAGCAGCGTCATCGGCGGAGTCGGCGGCTTCGCCGGACTTGTGGACGTCAGCGCGCTCAAGGACTACGAACGGCCGCTGCTCGCTTCCTCCACGGACGGTGTGGGCACCAAGATCGCGATTGCGCAGGCCCTGGATATCCACCACACGATCGGCAAGGACCTGGTGGCGATGGTGGTTGATGACCTCGTGGTGTCTGGTGCAGCGCCGCTGGCAATGACGGACTACATCGCCACCGGCAAGGTCATCCCCGAGCGGATCGCAGACATTGTGCGGGGCATCGCCGAAGGCTGTCAGATCGCCCGAACCCCGCTGGTGGGCGGTGAAACCGCTGAACACCCGGGTGTGATGGCGGAGGATGACTACGATGTGGCCGGTGCGGCGGTCGGGGTGGTTGATGCACACCGCATGCTCGGCCCCGACCGGGTTCGCAGCGGTGATGCGATCATCGGCATGGACGCCTCCGGTCTCCACTCCAACGGCTTCTCCCTGGTCCGCGCGGTCATCGCAGCGAAAGATCTCAGCTTTGACCAGCACATTGCGGAGTTCGGCCGCACCCTGGGCGAGGAGCTGCTGGAGCCCACCCGGATCTACACCGCGGACATGCTCACCCTGATCGGCGCGCTCGGTGAGGAGCGCCTGCACGCTCTCAGCCACATCACCGGTGGCGGCCTCGCGGCGAACATCGCCCGGGTGATCCCCGGTGAGCTCGCAGTGCGCATTGACCGGGGCGCCTGGCAGCCGGGGCCCGTGTTCACCGCCGTGCAGCAGTGGGGGAGTGTGCCCCTGCTTGATCTTGAAGCCACCCTCAACATGGGCATCGGCATGGTGGCCGCGGTCAGCGCTGACTCCGCGGATGCGGCGATCGCCGAGCTTGCGTCCCTTGGCCTCGGAGCTCGAGTCATCGGCGAGGTCATGGACCGGGACGCTCTGCCCGAGGCCTCAGGCACAGACGACGCGATCACCCAGGGGGCGAAAGGCGTGGACGGCGGAGCGGTGCTGATGGCCGGCTCCTACGCCGGAGCCTGACCGGTGAGGGCTGCTGACCAATGAATAACAGCAGAAGGGCGGACCTTCAGGTCCGCCCTTGTCTGTTCACGTGCTCGGTGAGCTCGTCAGTGGCTGTGTCAGTCAGTCATCCTCTGCCCAGCGGTCATCGGCGTGGCGATCATCGTCATCATCGTCGCTGTCCCACGATGCGCTGTTCTGTGACTTCCCGGAGAGCTCGCGCTGGAGAGCGGAGAAGTCCGTTGCCGGGCTCATGTATTTGAGGTCCCGAGCAATCTTTGCCTGCTTGGCTTTCTGACGGCCACGACCCATAGTGAAGACCCCCTGTGCGTCAGTCATTGGGCGGGAAGCCCCGAAGAAGATGGTGGTTACGCCCCCCAAGGGTACAGTGTGCAGACTGCCAGCGGCTAATTGCTGGGTCCTGGCGCTGATGTTCAGCGTGCGCGGCCCCGTGCGGTGGTCACTGCCAAGCTGAGCGATCCGATCAGCGCGGGCAGCGCCGTCTGGGTGAGCGTGAACAGCAGCACGGCCGCTCCGGCGCTCACCGGCTGCGCACCGAGTGTGACCAGGGCCGCGGTCATGGCGGCGTCAACCACGCCGACGCCTGCTGGGGTGAGCGGCACCAGCGTGAGCAGGCGGCCAAGCGCCGCCACTCCCACCAGCGCCGGCACGGACATGTCCATGCCAAGGCCGATCGAACACAGCGCTGCGAATGCTGCTGCCTGCACCAGCCGCGCCAGGACCGGGGTGCCGATGATCAGCGGCAGGCCGCTGCGGGCTGCCGTGAGCGCCCGTGACCGCGTCTGCATCACCGGCTCCACCAGCGGTCGTGACGGGCGGCCGAACCCGTCAGAGAACGCGGCTTCCGCGGACTGCACCTGGGCCAGCAGTGCGCGAAGCGCGGACTCGCTTGCCACCAGCCGCGCGGCTGCGCCGCCAACACTGACAGCGAGCACCGCCGCGGCCAGCAGCGCGTATTGCAGAGTGCCGCTCACTTCGGGGGAGAGTGCGAGCGCCACCGCGCCCAGTGCGGGGACCAGCACTGCTGCGGTGATGTCACCGGTGAGTGCGAGCGCTGCTCCGGCCCACAGCCCCTGGCGATCAGAGTGGGCGTCGCGAAGCCGCGCCAGCATCCACCCGGTGGCAAGCGTGCCGCCGAGCGGAACACCCAGTGCGATGGCGTGGCCCTCCGCGTTCGCGGCGAGCACGCGCGGAAAAGGAGCGGGTGCGAAGGCGCGGCGCAGACTCACCGTGTCCAGCAGCAGTGCGGTGATCGCCGCAGCGGCGAGCAGTGCCACCCATAGCGGGGGAGCGGATGCGAGCTCCTGCAGCAGCCGGGGCCAGGTGGTGTGCGCAGCGGCTGGGATCAGGAACGCGATGAGCAGCACGGCAATCAGAGCGGAGAGCGCCATCAGGATGCTGCGGCGCGCAGACAAGCGCCTGGTGTGCTGTGTCATCGTGGCTATTCTTGCATGGGCTGAGCGGTGATCGAACGCGTGTTCCCACGTACAGTAGGAGGCATGTCAACTCTGATCTCCATCATCGTTCTCCTCCATGTCATCTGCTGGGCCGCCGCGTTCGGCATCTGGCTGGCGGCCGCGAAAACCCGTCAGCCGCAGAAGAGCGTGTTCCATGCCGCTGCCGGAGCTGCCGCGTTCGGCTGGCTTGCCTACATCGTGGCCATGATGGGCGGCGTGCCGCAGAACCACATGATCCTCGGTATCAAGGGCATCATCGCGATCGCCGTGGCCGTGGCCGCCTTCATCGCTATGAAGAACCAGGAGCGCACCAACTCTGCGATCTGGTTCTTCATTCCCGCAGGCCTGGTGATCAACATGCTCCTCGGCGTCATGTTCATCTGACATGTCCCTGTTCGACGATTTCTCCCTGCCCGACGCGTTCCGGAGCCTTGACGGTGTCCGTGCTGACGGCGCCCGCTCTGCGGGCGTTCATTCGGCTGACGCTCCTGCTGCTGGAGCTTCTGCGGAGCCGACCGGCGCGACTGCCGATGACGGCTGGCTGCCGCCGCTGGATGATGCCGACGCACCCCCGGAGGACTGGGAAGCGCCACCCGCTGACTGGGAGGCGCCCGAGGCCGTGGTGCACGAACGGTTCTCCCCGTGGGGAGCAGCGGATCCACAGGCCCTGGACGAGATCGTTGACGGTCTGAACACCCCGCAGCGGGAGGCTGTGGAGCACCGCGGCTCCCCGCTGCTGATCGTGGCCGGCGCCGGCTCCGGCAAAACCCGGGTGCTCACCCGCCGCATCGCGCACCTGCTGCGCAGCGGAGTGGCGCTTCCCGGGGAGATCCTTGCGATCACCTTCACCAACAAGGCCGCCGCGGAGATGAAAGAGCGCGTTGAAGCGCTGATCGGCCCCGCCGCACGCTCCATGTGGGTGTCCACGTTCCACTCCGCCTGCGTGCGGATCCTGCGCCGCGAAGCCGCCGCAGCCGGCCTGAAATCCACCTTCACGATCTATGACGCGCAGGACGCGCTGCGCCTGGTCACCACCATCGCGAAGGATATGAACCTCGATGTGAAGCGCACTCCGCCGCGGCCCTTTGCGAACAAGATCTCCGCGCTGAAGAACGAGCTGATCAGCGCGGAGGAGTTCGCTGCAGAAGCAGAGAGCTCAAAGAACGAGTTCGATCGCACCATTGCGCAGATCTACCTCGAGTACACGCGGCGCCTGCGGCTCTCGAACGCTGTGGACTTCGATGACCTGATCGGCCTCACCGTTCAGGTGCTGCGCGAGAACCCCGCCATCCGGGACAGCTATCGCCGCCGCTTCCGGCACGTCATGGTGGATGAATACCAGGACACGAACCACGCCCAGTATGAGCTGGTGCGCCAGCTGGTGGGCGATGCTCCCGACGCGGACCTCACCGTGGTGGGGGACTCCGACCAGTCGATCTACGCGTTCCGCGGCGCCACGATACGCAACATCATCGAGTTCGAACAGGACTTCCCCACCGCGCGCACGATCGTGCTCGAGCAGAATTACCGCTCCACGCAGACGATCCTGTCTGCCGCCAACGCCGTGATCAGCGAGAACCCGGGCCGGCGGGCAAAACGCCTGTGGACCGATCAGGGGGACGGGCCGAAGATCACCCTGTACGTGGCTGATGACGAAGCGGCGGAGGCGCGGTACATCACCCGGCAGATCGACGCGCTCCTGGACGAGGGCCGCTCCGCTGGTGATATCGCCGTGTTCTACCGCGCGAATGCGCAGTCCCGCGCGCTTGAGGATCAGCTGATCCGAGTGGGTCTGCCCTACCGGGTGGTGGGCGGCACTCGCTTCTATGAGCGGCGGGAGATCAAAGATGCGATCGCCTATCTGCAGGTGCTGACGAATCCCGCGGATGAGATCAGCCTGCGCCGCATCCTGAACCAGCCGAAGCGCGGCATCGGCGATCGTGCGGAAGCTGCGGTGCTCGCATTGGCGGAGCAGGAGCGGATTCCGTTCGGCGAAGCGCTCGAACGGGTAGCGGAAGCGCCCGGCATCGCCGCGCGCTCGCTGAAAGCGATCACCCAGTTCACGGACATGCTCGCCGGGGTGCGTAAAAAAGCAGAGCGCGGGGAGGGTCCCGCTGATGTGCTCGAGGCGATCCTGACCGAGTCCGGATACTACGCATCGCTGCAGGCCTCGAACGATCCGCAGGACGAATCCCGCCTGGAGAACCTCGCGGAGCTGGTGAGCGTTGCCGGCGAGTTCGAAGCGGATCAGGCCGCTGCGGAGGCGGCTGCCTCAGAGTTCGAGGATGAACCCGCTGACGGCGCGGACCTGCCCACCCCGGAGGAGCCCACCGGCAGTCTGCTCGACCAATTCCTGGAAAAGGTGTCACTGGTGGCCGACGCAGACCAGCTGCCCGGTGGTGAGGACTCGTTCGTCACCCTGATGACGCTGCACACCGCGAAGGGTCTGGAGTTTCCGGTGGTGTTCCTCACCGGCATGGAGGACGGCACCTTCCCGCATTCGCGCACTCTCGCTGACCCGGCTGAGCTTGAAGAAGAGCGCCGCCTTGCCTACGTGGGCATCACCCGGGCACGTGAGCGCCTGTTCATCACCCGCGCGCAGATGCGCGCCGCCTGGGGTCAGCCGCAGTTCTTCCCCGCTTCCCGGTTCCTGGACGAACTGCCGGAGTCGCTGCTGGATGTGGTGCGGGCCGGGTCCGCAGGTACCGGTTGGGCCGGCTCCAGCGGCTACGGAGGCGGCTTCGGCGGCGGAACGCGTCGTGGGCCCTCCGTGACCGGCCTTGGCACCGGCGGCGGACGCCGAAACATCACCCGCACCTCCGCGTTCGGACCCGCGAAGAGTGCAAAGAGCGCGTCGGAGATCCCCGCGCTGGCGGTGGGGGACCGGGTGACCCATGACTCCTTCGGCATGGGCACCGTCACCGAGGTGAGCGGCGCCGGGGAGAAAACCCAGGTGTCCGTGCAGTTCCGGGACCCGCACGGTATGAAGCGCCTGCTGCTGCGGTACGCGCCGATTACCAAGCTGTAGCACCGATCATGACGCTGAAGCGGGGCTCGCGGCTGCCCTCGCCGTGGGGCACGAGGTCCTCACCACCTGCGGATTCGGCCGATAGCATGGTGAGGCGGGTTCAGTGACGTCCCGCAGCCCGGGCTGTTTCAGCCCTCATCGAGCGTTCGCGAAGGAGAAGTCCGCATGCGCATTGGTGTGCCGAACGAGACGGCGGGGGAGTGCACACTCGTCGCTGCCACTCCCGACACGGTCTCAACCCTCATCGGTCTCGGATACGAGGTGGCCGTGGAGAGCGGCGCCGGGCTCCGAGCCGCGTTCCCCGACTCCGCCTACGAGCAGGCCGGTGCCAGCATCGTCGGCCCCGAGGTGTGGCAGTCAGACATCGTGATCGCGCTCGACGCGCCCGCCGCCGCGGCGATCGACCAGATGCGCGCCGGCTCAGCCCTGGTGGCCCGCATGGCCCCCGGCCGCCAGAGCGACCTGCTCGACTACCTTGCTGCGAAGAACATCACCGGCCTTGCCATGGATGCCGTGCCGCGCATTTCACGCGCCCAGTCCATGGACGTGCTCAGCTCCATGGCGAACATCGCCGGCTACCGCGCCGTGGTGGAGGCCGCGGGCCAGTTCGGACGCCTGTTCACCGGTCAGGTCACCGCCGCCGGAACCATGCCTCCCGCCACCGTGTACGTGATCGGTGCGGGCGTGGCCGGCCTCGCCGCCATCGGCACCGCCAACTCCATGGGCGCCATCGTCAAAGCCACCGACCTCCGCCCCGAAACCGCCGAACAGGTGGAGTCCATGGGCGCCGAGTTCGTGGCGATCCCCGCCGCCGCTGAAGAATCCAGCGACGGCTACGCGAAGGAGATGACCGCAGCCCAGGCAGATGCCGCCGCGAAGCTCTACGCGGCAGAATCCGCCGCCGCGGACATCGTCATCACCACGGCGAACATCCCCGGCCGGGCCGCACCCAGGCTGCTCACCGCCGCTGACGTAGCCGCAATGAAACCCGGCTCAGTCATCGTGGACATGGCCGCCGCCAACGGCGGCAACTGTGAGCTCACCGTGCCCGGTGAGGTCACCACCACCGCCAACGGCGTGATCATCGTGGGCTACAGCGATCTTGCGCAGCGCCTGCCCGGCCAGGCCAGCCAGCTGTACGGGCAGAACCTGGTGAACCTGTTCCGCCTGATCACCCCGGAGAAGAACGGCGAACTCGCTCTTGACTTCGAGGACGAGATCATCCGCTCCATCACCGTCACCGCCGCGCAGCCAGGCGCCGACCGCGGCGAGATCATGTGGCCGCCGCCTCCGGTGACCGTATCCGCTGCGCCCGCGGCCGCACCCGCCCCGGAAGAACCCGTTGTGGATGAGGCTGCGCGTGCGCAGCAGGCCGCGTCGGCGCGAGCAGCCCGACTGATCTGGAGCGGACTTGCCGGTGTGCTCGGGATCGCGCTCGTACTCGCCACACCGCTCGCAGTCAGCGTGGACTACATGATCCTGCTGCTTGCAGTGGTGGTGGGCTTCTACGTGATCACCGCGGTCACCCATTCACTGCACACCCCGCTCATGGCCGAAACGAACGCGATCTCCGGCATTGTGGTGCTCGGGGCGATTCTGCAGGTGGGCAGCACAAACTGGGCGGTTGCCGTCCTTGCCTTCCTTGCCATCGTGGTGGCCTCGATCAATATCTTCGGCGGATTCCACGTCACCCACCGCATGCTCGAGATGTTCAGGAGCGAACGCTGACATGATGGACTACACCCTCATCGAATGGACCGGGCGAGTCACCAACCTTGCCTACCTCGTGGCCGCGATCCTGTTCATCCTGGCGCTCGCGGGCCTCTCCAAGCAGACCACCGCCCAGCGGGGCAACACGTTTGGCGCCATCGGCATGGGCATCGCCCTCATCGCCACGATCGCCCGAGCAATGATCCAGTCCTATGTGGCTCCCGGCGAGTTCCACGGCCCGATCATCACTCTCATCCTCATCATCCTCGCAATGGGCATCGGAGCCGCCATCGGCCTGCCGGTGGCGCAGAAGGTGGAGATGACCGGGATGCCGCAGATGATCGCACTGCTGCACTCCTTTGTGGGCGCCGCGGCCGTGCTCATCGGCCTCAACTCCTTCATCCACCCGTTCGGGGTGAGCTCGGACATCGCCCGCTTCCACCTGGCGGAAGTGTTCCTAGGCGTGTTCATCGGAGCGGTCACCCTCACCGGGTCCGTAGTTGCGTATCTCAAGCTCTCCGCGAAGATCAGCGGTGCGCCGCTGGTGCTGCCCGCGCGGCATCTGCTGAACCTCGCCGCAATCCTGCTGAGCGCCCTGCTGTGCGTGGTGTTCGTGGCCTCCAACGGCACCGGCTGGCTCGCGTGGCTGTCCCTGCTGCTCATGCTCGTGATCGCGCTTGCGCTCGGCCTGCACCTGGTGGCCGCGATCGGCGGCGGCGATATGCCCGTGGTGGTGTCCATGCTGAACTCCTACTCCGGCTGGGCAGCCGCCGCGGCCGGCTTCATGCTCGGCAATGAGCTGCTCATCATCGTGGGTGCGCTCGTGGGCTCCTCCGGCGCGTACCTCTCGTACATCATGTGCAAGGCGATGAACCGTTCGTTCATCTCCGTGATCCTGGGCGGCTTCGGCTCTGACGGCGGCGCTGCGGGTGATGACCGTGACTACGGCGCTCACACCGAGGTGACCGCCGCTGAGGTGGCGGACATGCTCCAGCGCGCGAAGAAGGTTGTGATCACCCCGGGCTACGGCATGGCCGTGGCGCAGGCGCAGTACCCGGTGGCCTCGCTCACCAAGCGGCTGCGCGAAGCGGGAGTGGATGTCACGTTTGCTGTTCACCCGGTGGCGGGGCGCCTTCCCGGGCATATGAACGTGCTGCTCGCCGAGGCGAAAGTTCCCTATGACATCGTGCATGAGATGGACGATGTCAACGATGACTGGTCCGATGTGGACGTGGTGCTTGTGATCGGCGCGAATGACACCGTGAACCCGATTGCGGAAGAGCCCGGCTCCCCGATTGCGGGCATGCCCGTGCTCAAGGTGTGGGAGGCGAAGCGGGTCATCGTGTTCAAGCGGTCCATGGGCGCCGGCTACGCCGGGGTGCAGAATCCGCTGTTCTTCAACGAGAACTCGGACATGCTGCTCGGCGATGCGAAAGAGTCCGTGGAGGCGATTCAGGCGGCGCTGTCCCAGACCGTGACCGCCTGAGAGACCCCTGCGCTGACCGCAGAAGGCCTGTGCTTCAGCCAGGCCTCGGCGGGTCAGCTGGGCTCGGAGCCGGGATCATCCTCGCTGCGGCTACGGGTGCCGGCAACAACCGCCCACCCGATCCGCAGCACCACCAGGAATAGGATCACCGCCACCACGGCCTGCCAGGGGATCGGCGCCACGCGGGACACCACCGCCCAGATCACGCCGACCGCTGCCGCCATGAGGAATGCGTCGCGCACCCCGTGCTTCAACCGGGTGCCGAGGTTCGCTGTGTCATAGCGGCGCTTGGTCACCACCGCGGTGGCTGCGGCGGTGCGGCGCGCATTCTGCCGGGCATCCCGGGTGGACTTCTCCGCGGTATGAGCCGCAGCGTGCGCATGGACCTTGGCGTCCTTCACTCCCCGGTCCACGCCGCGCAGGATTGCATCCCGCGCGCCCGGCGCCTGCTTCTGCGCGGTGCGCTGCGCGGCCTTTGCGTACGTTCTCCAGTCAGCCATCAGCTCTGAGCTCTCTCATTCGCGGAAGCGGATATCGCCCGCCGGCTTGCGGTCCACACGCCCCGCCGCAGCATCGCGCGCCCGGCGTTTGGCTTGGGCGTCATAGTAGTAAGACAGGCCCACATTCAACGCCAACGTCAGCGCGATCGAGAGCAGCAGGCCGGCCATAGTAGCGCGAACGTGCAGCAGCCGCAGGGCGATGAAGATGACCGTCATCGCCACAACGGAGAACATGATGTGATCGCGGATGCGCTGCCCGAAGGAGCGGCCGCCCGGTGAGGTGGGCATAGCCTCATTGTGGCATGCGGGGGCAACCGGGCGTTCAGCCGGGGCCATCTCAGGAGGGGCCATCTCAGGCCGCCCGGACCGTTACTCGGTCACGTGGATCAGCGCGCGGGCACCGCGCTCCATATCAGCGAAGACGTGGTTCACCGCCGTGTACGTGCCGGGCTCGTCGAACACGAGCTCAACGAAGCCGCCCTGCGCCGCCCCCAGGTGCAGCGCCTGGGCGCCGCCGCCGGTGGCAGTGTCCGGCCGCAGCAGGTACTCACCCTCCGCGAACACGGTGTCGAACACCCCTCCCACCACGTGGAAGGAGATGCCGCGTGACGGCCCCGCGGCCAGCACCCAGATGCGCACGCGTTCACCGACTCGTGCTGTGAGCGGTTCGTGCACGTACTGGTTCGCATGCCCGTTGAACACCGTGAAATCAGGGCGTTCAGCGGCGATCTTCGCGGGGCTCACCGGGTGGGCCGCGGCGCTTCCAGGAACCAGGTAGTGGTCTGACTGCACCAGAACATAGTCGCGGTCCGCAGCGGCAAGGTCCCGAGGCGGCACGATCAGAGCGCCCAGCATGCCAGCGGCCAGGTGCACCGTCATCGGCATAGTGGAGCAGTGGTACAGCCACACCCCCGCGTACTCGGTGGTGATCGCGTACTCCAGCGACTGACCGGGCGGGATGGTGCGCATGACCGCATCGGGTGACACCCGCCCGGCGTGCAGGTCCAGGGAATGCCCCATGGAGCCGTTGTTCACCAGATCCACGGTGAGATGCCCACCCAGTTGCGAACGGATCACCGGTCCCACCACACCACCACCGAAGGTCATCGCGTCCATGGTCACGCCGGGTGCGATCTCACGATCATGCTCGGTGATCTCCAACGTGAGCCGCTGGTCGGGTCCGGGATCGGCCGGCAGGGCCGGGTTTCGTCGTTCATGATCGGCTCCCGGGGCGGCCTGCAGATCGGCCATCACCGGGCTCAGAGAATCGGCCGCGGCGTCCGGTCCGTTGGACCCGACAGCGCCGGAGTCGGCAGCGCTGGAGCCGGCCTGGGCGTCCGCACCCTGCGCCACCACTGTCAGGGTCATGCCCATGGCGCGATGGCCCACGATCGAGCACCACCCGTCAAGATCGTGGCCGATCACGCCGGCATCGACCGTGGCCGATTCGCCGGGGGACAGGCGGCCCGAGACCGCCCCATTGTCCAGAACCAGGTCATGCACCTCCGCAGGGTCGTCATTGCGCAGCTCGATCACCAGACGATCACCTGCCGGCACGGTGAGCACATCGGGCGTGAACCGCATCGCGTTCATCGACACTGCGATCGTGGTAGTGCGGCCAGTAGGGGAGGCTGTGCTTCGGGATGCGTTGGTGGAACCACTCGCTGCCAGGCGGTCCAGCGCCCCGCCCACCGCGTTCAGGCCGAGCATGCCGCCGGCGCCGAGCAGCACACCGGTGAGATGACGGCGCTGCACCGCGGGTGCGGGCGAGTCGGCGGTCTCAGCCGCGGACGGGGCAGTGTGGGACGGAGTTCGGGTGGTGCCGGCCGGGGTCGAGGTGCTGCCGGCCGGAGATGGGGAAGTGTCGGGGGGAGTTGCGGTTGAGCGCCGCTCACGCGGGTTCACCTTCACCATCTGCACCAGCAGCACAATGAACCAGGCAAGCACCAGAAAAGCCCCGGTGGAGACGACCACTCGGCTCCACGAGCCGAACCCGGCCAGGCTTCCTGTGCCGAGGGTGACCCCAGCGATGATCAGCTCACCGCCAAAGGCCGGCAGCTGCGCGGCCGCAAACAGCACGAGAGCAAGGTTCACCGCGACCACGCGGAAGGCTGCAGCGCGGGACATCACCGCAAGCGAAGCGCGCACAGCCCGCGGCCCGCCGCCCATCACAGTTGGCATCAGGTAGCTCATGGCGCCCAGCAGAACCTGCAGCGCGAACCCCACCACGAACGGCACTGTCAGCGCCTGCGCATCCTGGGCGAGCAGTGAGGTTCCCATCGGCTCAGCGCCAACCGTGAGCCACGTGATGAGCAGACCGGTCACCGTGAGGACGAACCACACCATACCGGCGCCGATCGACAGAATCGGGAACCAGGGCAGCTCGATGCGATGGGGCTGCGTCATGGAGCGCCGAGCCGCCAGCACCAGGCCCAGGCACAGCCACAGCGGGCCGGCCAGATACACCGCGGTGAACAGCACACCTGCCAGCGCAATCCCCATCGTTGCGCTGGTGCCGGCGCCGAGCACGCCAAGCGCCATCACCGGCAGACCGTGTGCGCTGCGGCGCACCACCGCGGCGGGCAGAGCAGTGCGCAGCACTGTGGGCCACAGGGTGAGCAGCGTTCCCGACACTGTGAGCCCCACGAAGCCCAGCACATTCACGATCTGGTGTGCCAGCAGCAGGCGTCCCTGCCACGGCTCACCCGGGCTGAAAGCGAGCACGGTGCCGAACACTGCACCCACGGGAAGCAGGCACGCCGCCATCACATAGGCCCGCACGGTGGCGCCGTAACGCGGTGCGATCGACGCACGGATCTGCGCGGCCAGCGCCCACGCGTACCAGAGCATCGCCCCGGAGATCGCAAGCGCCCCGATCAGCACCACCACCGGCCACGCGCCGACCATGCCGATGCTTGCGATGACGATCCCGGCAGTGAGCAGCCAGATGCGCCGCACCTGCACCGGGCGGGTTTCCGGGCCCAGACGTGTTTTCAACAGCGCCTCGGTGAAGTGCTGCCCCCAGATCATGATCGAGGTGGTCACCAGGCCCAGCGTCACCATGTGCACCAGCAGCCAGCGGGACTGCGGCACGAACGGATGAGCCAGCACCAAGGCAACAAGCGCCAGCATCCAGAGGGAGACGGGCCGGCTGGCCCGGCGATGCCAGGCGCTGCGCGAGGTCGGATCCGGGCGGCGGGACTTCATGCGGCCATGGTAGGGGCGCAGCTGGCTCTTTGATGGTTGGCAGGGGCGCGGATCAGGAGCCGGTGAGGTGACGTACCGCGGACTGCCCAGAGCCCAGGATGAAGGTCCTCATTCGCGGTGCGGCGAGGGGTGAGACCGGTTACGCTGGCGTAGATCACAGGGGCGGCCCCGAGGCCGAGTGCGGCCACCGCCCGCTGCCGATATCGGAAGGAAGGCACCCCGTGGACCTGTTCGAATATCAGGCGCGCGATCTCTTCGAGCAGCACGGTGTTCCCGTTCTGCCGGGCATCGTCGCCGAAACCCCCGAGGAGGCGCGCGCCGCGGCCGAGAAGCTCGGCACACCCGTGGTGGTGGTCAAAGCTCAGGTGAAGACCGGCGGCCGTGGAAAAGCCGGCGGCGTCAAGGTGGCGAAATCCCCTGAAGAAGCCGAACAGGCCGCGCAGCAGATCCTCGGCATGGACATCAAGGGCCACACCGTGCACCGCGTCATGGTGGCAGCGGGGGCGAACATCGCAGAGGAGTTCTACTTCTCGCTGCTGCTGGACCGCGCGAACCGCAGCTATCTCGCCATGTGCTCAACGGAGGGCGGTATGGACATCGAGCAGCTGGCGGCGGAGCGGCCCGAAGCGCTTGCCCGCATCGAGGTGGATCCGAACACCGGGATCGACTCTGCGAAAGCGCAGGAGATCGTGGATGCTGCCGGATTCGATGCCGAGACCGGGGTGAAGGTGGCGGAAGTGCTGCAGAAGCTCTGGGATGTGTACCGCGAGGAGGACGCCACCCTGGTGGAAGTCAACCCGATGGTGAGAACCGAACAGGGGGAGATCCTCGCGCTGGACGGCAAAGTCACGCTTGATGACAATGCTGAGTTCCGCCATGAAACGCATTCCAGCTTGACCGACCAGAAGGACCAGGACCCGCTGGAGGCGAAGGCGAAGGCCCTCCACCTGAACTATGTGAAGCTCGACGGTGAAGTGGGCATCATCGGCAACGGCGCCGGCCTGGTCATGTCCACTCTTGACGTGGTGGCCTACGCCGGTGAGAAGCACGGCGTGAAGCCCGCGAACTTCCTCGATATCGGCGGCGGAGCCTCCAGCGAGGTGATGGTGAACGGGCTGGACGTCATCCTCAGCGATGAACAGGTCAAATCCGTGTTCGTCAACGTGTTCGGCGGGATCACCGCCTGCGATCAGGTGGCCACGGGCATTGTGAGCGCGCTGCAGAAGCTCGGGGAGTCCGCGTCGAAGCCGATCGTGGTGCGGGTGGATGGCAACGCGGTGGAGGAGGGCCGGCGAATCCTGGCCGACGCGAACCACCCGCTTGTCACCCTGGCCAGCAGCATGGACGGCGGCGCTGCCACCGCAGCCGAGCTCGCCGCCGCGAACTGACCCGCACTGAACTGACTCGAAGGACCACAACACCATGGCAATCTTCCTTGACTCCAGCAGCCGGATCATCGTCCAGGGCATGACCGGCTCGGAGGGCATGAAGCACGCGCAGCGCATGCTCGACTCCGGCACCCAGATCGTGGGCGGCGTGAACCCCCGCAAGGCCGGGCAGAGCGTTGAGTTCTCCGGCGGCGTGACCGTCCCCGTGTTCGGCTCCGTTGCGGAGGCGATGCAGCAGACCGGTGCAACCGTGTCCGTGCTGTTCGTTCCGCCCGCGTTCGCGAAGGACGCCGTGATCGAAGCGGTTGATGCCGGCATCGACCTGGCGATCGTCATCACCGAAGGCATCCCGGTGAAGGATGCCGCGGAGTTCTACGCCTATGCGAAGGCGAAGGGCACCACCCGTTTGATCGGCCCGAACTGCCCCGGCATCATCTCCCCGGGCCAGTCCAACGCCGGCATCATCCCGGCGAACATCACCGGCCCCGGCAAGCTCGGCCTGGTCTCGAAGTCCGGCACGCTGACCTATCAGATGATGGACGAGCTGAGCGATATCGGCTTCACCACCTGCATCGGCATCGGCGGTGACCCGATCATCGGCACCACTCATATCGATGCGCTCGAAGCGTTCGAGAACGACCCGGACACTCTCGGCGTGGTCATGATCGGGGAGATCGGCGGTGACGCTGAGGAGCGCGCAGCCGAATTCATCAAGGCCTCTATGACCAAGCCCGTGGTGGGCTATGTTGCCGGCTTCACCGCCCCTGAGGGAAAGACGATGGGGCATGCGGGCGCGATCGTCTCCGGCTCTGCCGGCACCGCCCAGGCGAAGAAGGATGCGCTCGAAGCTGCTGGAGTGCGCGTGGGCAAAACTCCGTCTGAGACCGCGCAGATCATGCGTGAGGTGATGGCGGGGATGCAGTGAGCAAGAACGGAAGGGGAGCGGCGTGAGCGACCTGATCGACACCACCGAGATGTATCTGAAAACCGTGTTCGAGCTTGAAGAGCTTGGCATCACTCCGATGCGGGCGCGGATTGCGGAGCGTCTTGGGCAGTCGGGTCCCACTGTGTCCCAGACGGTGGCGCGGATGGAGCGTGATCGCTTGCTGTTCCTGGATGATGACCGCGTCATCCACCTGTCGATCGAGGGTGAAGCGCAGGCGAAGGATGTGATGCGTCGTCACCGCCTTGCCGAGCGGCACCTGATGGATGTGCTCGGGCTCGACTACGCCCTGGTCCATGAGGAAGCGTGCCGCTGGGAGCATGTCATGAGCACCGCGGTGGAGCGGAAGATCGCCGAGCGCCTGGATCCGCCTTTCGTTGACCCGTACGGGAATCCGATTCCCGGTCTGGAGGACCTTGGCATTGACCTTCCGATGGTCAACGAAGGTCAAGAAGAGGATGCCCGTCACATTCGTCTTGTGGACGTGCCGCTGACACCCGGTGAACCCGTGGAGATCACGGTCCGGGCGATCGGCGAAGTGATCCAGTCCGACCCCGAGTTTCTTGGTGAACTCGCAGATCAGGGCATTGTTCCGGGGGCTGCGGCCACGGTGCAGAGTGACGCTGATTCGCTGACGCTGACCGCGTCTGGAAGCAGCGGAATCACGCTGTCTCCGGGGGATGCCGGCCATCTTCTGGTGGCCCGCATCACCAGCCCCCAGACCGAAGGGTAAAGAACTATCAAAGTCTTCGTCCAGGGTCCTTGAGTTCTCTTCAGACGGCCCGGTCCTCCGCCTAAAGTCGTACATGGCTCGGAAGACCGGGCCGTTACTGCGAAGAGATACACAGAACGTCAAACTGAGGAAGGCTGAGTCCGTGAGCAACCGAATCGTGAACACCCACCGCCGTCCGATGCGTGCAGTCACGCCCATCACCCGAGTGGGTCGTTCCACTGCCGGCGCTGCTATCGCTGCCGGTATCGCCCTCACCGGCGCCCAGGCCGCTGTGGCTGTTGAGAACACCGGCAACGGCAAGGCCAACGCCGCCGCTGCGCCGACCGCTGCTGAGCCGGCATCCGTTGCCATCCCGGCAGTCAAGGCTGACAGCAGCGCTGACGGCGTGTTCGGTGCGGTCACTGACCCGGAGAGCATCGCGCTGACCCCGCAGGCACCGGTTGCTCCGCAGCCCGCCCAGACCGAAGAGCGCCAGTCCGAGCGTGGCCAGGCCCGCCAGTCCGAGCGCACCCAGAACGCTGACAACGCACAGACCGCTGAGCGCACCCAGAACACCCGCTCCACCGAGCGTGGCGCCAGCCAGCGCGACCAGAACTCGCAGCGCCAGAACTCCTCGAACACCCAGAACGCATCCTCCAAGAGCTCCCAGAAGCAGCAGAACTCCTCTGCTCCGGCTCAGCGCAGCGGCAACGTCATGGGCACCGCCCGCTCCGGCATCGGCACCCGTTACGTGTACGGCGGCTCCACCCCGGCCGGTTGGGACTGCTCCGGCTTCGTCAGCTGGGTGTTCGCTCAGCACGGCGTGTCCCTGCCGCACTCCGCGTCCGCTATCGTCAACAGCCCCAAGGTGAAGCGCATCTCCGCTTCCGAGGCTCGCCCCGGCGATCTCGTGTACTACCCGGGCCACATCGGCATCTACGCTGGCAACGGCCGCACCATCGACGCCGGCACCAGCGCTGGCAGCACCCAGGAGCGCAACATGTGGAGCGCCAACTGGAGCTACTACCGCGTGGTCGGCTGATCCAGCCCACCTATCAGGGCAGCTGATTCGCAGCAGCTGATCCTTACTCTTTCGAAGAACCCGCCGCTCAGCCCGGCGGGTTCTTCGCGTTTCCGATTAGTCCGCGTCGCTGAACAGCCCGCGCCGCTGAATAGCCCGCGTAGCTGAGTAGCCCGCGTCGCTGAATAGCCCGCGACCCCGACTAAGGTGGGCAGCCTCGGCCGGGTACCGGCGCCGGCCCGGTACTGTTGGCGGTATGAGAACTGTGCGCGCCGTGATCGGCACCCTGCTCGGAGTTGTGTCCCTTGTGGCTGGCCTTGCCTACCTGCCCGCGGTGTGGCTGCACGAGAACCTGGTGACCAGCGCCGGCTTCAACCAGGTGGTTCAGCCGCTCTCACAGGATCCTGCGATCCATGAGGACCTTTCGGAATCCGCTGTTGCCGAGATCAGCGGCGCACTGAACCTGCCCTCGTTCATGGAGCAGGAAGTGAGCACGCTCGTCACCGACGGTGTGAGCCGCGCTGCTGACACTCCCGAGTATCAGCAGGTGTGGAACCAGACCATGCAGGACATGCACACGGACATGGTGGCCGGCACCACCGCACGCATCCGCCCGAACTTCGCTCCGGTGCTGGACGGCATCGTGAAGCCCCTGGAGGATTTCGCCGGCCTGGACATCCCCACCCCGCCCACGATCCAGCCCACAGTTGCCACTTTCGACGCCTCCTTCATGACCAAGGTGCAGGCACTCACGGAGAACCGACAGTGGCTGCTCGTGGCCGCAATCGCCGGGTTTGTGCTGATGATCGTGATCAACCCGGCCCGGGGCACCAGCCTGTTTCTCTACGGTCTGATGGCTGCGCTCGCTAGTGCGGGCCTGTGGGCAGTGGTGATGAACCTGCCGATCCTGCAGCCCGCGTCAATCACCAACCGACCGTTCCTGGGCCCGATCGTGACCGCATTCGAGGAAAAGGCCGCGGTGGACATCATGCCCGCGTTCTACGGGGGACTGGGCCTGGGCGTTGCCCTGATGATCTTGGGGATTGTGGTGGGGCTCGTGACCCGCAGTGCACGGCGGCCACGCGACGCCTACTGAGGAGTGCCCCGAGCCGATTCGAAAGTCCGACAACGCAAGAACGCGCCCCTACCCGGACCGTGAAGGCCCGGAAGGGACGCGGACAGGTTGAGGTGAGCGGATCAGGCCACAGCGAGGCGCGTGGCGACCAGGCGGTTCAGAGAGATCTGCTGCTCGGCAGCTTCGATGGCGAGGCGGCGGTGCGCTTCCGGCGCGATGCGGACCTGAAACTTGCCGGAGTAGGACTTGTCGGCGATGGCCACGGGCGGCTCCTCGCCCCCGGCAACCATGTCCGCTACTACTTCAGCGACAACGGCCCGGATACCGTCGAAAGCCTCCCCCGGGTTTCCGGCGAGCCAGGACAGGGAGGGGAACTCGGCAACGGTTCCGACGTACTCCTGATCCTCAACGGACCAGTGGACTCGATAGGTGTAGTGCTCAGCGTTCACGATTCTTCCTCCCTGGTGATCTTGTTGACTGCGGCGAGTACCTGACGGACCTGGTAGGCCTTGGCCTGCCCGTGATCATTGTGGATGTTCACTCGGGGGTCGCCCTTCCCATCAACCATGTTGCAGATATCCGCTTATTTCTCCGTGGGAGACCGGATATCTGCAACCTCGTTGTGATTGAGGCGCGGAGCGGAGCTGTCCGTGCCGCGGTGCAGGAGCCGGCCGAGCATAGCGGAGCCCCAGCGACGCTGCCGCCGACCATCGCGTGTTCACCACGGTTGATTCTGGATGGATCGGCAGAATCTGTGGGCCCTCCACGTATCCGCCGGTAGCGTGATGACTGCGAGACTATTCCACGCTGCACGGCACAGGAGTCCGAATGCGCATCGTCTTCTCACCCGAGAGCTACAACCTGGGGGAGACCACCAGGTGTATCGAAGTAGCCAACGCCGCGCGGGAGGCGGGCCATGACACCTTCTTCCATGCCTACTCCGAGCGTTATGCGGGCTTGATCAGGGATGCGGGCCATCCGGTCCGGCTGGGATCCCCGGTGATGACTGACGAGCAGGCGCGTCAGGTGATGGCGCTTGATCAGGGCCGTGGAATCTCTCACCCGTTCACTCTGGACACGGTCCGGCGGCGGGTCTCGAGTGAGCTGGCGGTGCTGTGCGACGCTGACGCCGCCGTCGTCGGTTCGAACCCGACCATGTTCATCTCTGCCCGTGCCGCGGGCGTCCCGCTGTTCTATGTGCGGCCCTACTTCATGTCCCGGTCGTACTTTCTCGATGTGGACGATCCTTTCCGAGCGCCGGCTCCGCTCCGGTGGGTGGCACGCCGGATCACCTGGAAGCCGCGGAGCTTCGCTCGGGTGGCCGCGGAGCACGGGGTGACGCTGCCACAACCGCTGGTGGATGCGATGACGGGAGACGTCGACCTGATCGCTTCCCTGCCCCCGGCATTGGACGCACGCCCCCTCAGCAGCCGGGATGTGGCCATCGGCCCCGTCCATTACCGCGCCCCGGATCCGTTGCCGGAGTTTCTCGACGAGGACGCTCTGCATCCGCTCGTCTACGTCAGCTTTGGGTCTTCGGGTTCACCGAGCCTGCTCGCAGAGGTGCTGCGGCAGCTGGACGCCACCGGTGTGAACATCCTGGTTGGTGGCGGTATGGAGCTGCCGGAGGCCGTCCTTGCCGGGTTGAGCGACCGAGTGCATCGCCCCGGGTTCGTTCCCGAACACCGGTTGCGTCGCCGTATTGACGCGGCGTTCATCCACGGTGGCGAGGGGACGGTGCAGGCCATATGCCTGTCTGGGGTGCCGTTCGCTGGACTGCCCATGCAGGCCGAACAGCGATGGAACCTCAACGAATGCGTGCGGCTGGGCAACGCCGTGCGGCTGCGCCGGTCTGACATCACTCGAGGGCGAGTGGCGGATATCCTGCGGCGGCTGCTCGAGGATGAGCAGATGCGCCGTCAAGCGGCTGAGCTGAGTGACCGCATGGCCGAGCTCGACGGGCCGGCCCGAGCGGTGACCGTCATCGAACGAGCCGTGGCGGACGGCATCACCACCGGGGACAGTTGACCGTATCGCGCCCGTCCCATCTCATGAGGCGCAGCCAACATGATGAGCGCCATCACTGCAGATAGTGGAGTGCCCCCGAGACGATTCGAACGTCCGACACCCGCTTTAGGAGAGCGGTGCTCTATCCCCTGAGCTACGAGGGCTGATCTGCGTGAACGCGTCGGCTGAAGCCGGCGCAGACGGCAGAACGGGCCCGGTTCCGCAGTGGCTGTGCCGCCGCGATCACGGGCCCGTCCAGTCTAACGCGTCACCAGCCGGCTGGCGTTGCTGCGCGCTGCTTGTCACGTGAGCGATACACGATGTACGGCCGCGTCAGGTATCCGAGCGGCGCGGAGAACACGTGCACCAGCCGCGTGAACGGCCACAGGGCGAACAGGGTCATCGCTGCGAAGGCGTGCAGCTGGAACGCGAGCGGCACCGGCGTCATGAGGGCGGCGTCGGGGTGCAGCCACCAGATGCCGCGGAACCACACTGACACCGTGTCCCGGTAGTCGAAGTGTCCAAAGATGTTGTGCGCCACCGTGGCCCACACACCGAGCACGATCACAATTCCCAGGAACAGGTACATCACCTTGTCCATCGCCGTGGTGGCGCCCATGATCGCCTTGTTCATGCGCCGGCGCCAGATCAGCAGCGTAAGCCCCACCACGGTGGCGATGCCCGCGATCGAACCGAGGAACACCGCCAGGAAGTGGTACAGATCCGGGCTGATGCCAACCGCAGCGGTCCACGACTTTGGGATCACCAGACCCACAAAATGCCCCGCTGCCACGAACAGCAGACCGAAGTGGAACAGGGGGGAGGCCCAGCGCAGGATCTTGTCCTCGTACATCTGGCTGGAGCGCGTGGTCCAGCCGAACTGGTCGTAGCGGTAGCGCCAGATGTGGCCGAGCACGAAGAATGCCAGGCACACATACGGGTACACCACCCAAATCAGGGTGTCCAGAACTGTTGGCTCAGCCATGGTGGGCTCCTTCAAGCAGGGCGGCATCTGTCTTCTGCTGCGGTCGCAGCGTCGGGGTGGGCAGTGGAACCGGCCCGCTGGGGCCTGCTCCGGGCGTGAACGCCACCGGGGCATTCGTGGGCGGCATGGCCAGGTAGTCGGCTTCAGCTCCGTAGCCGGAAAGGCCCACCAGCTCCTCTGCCGGTCCTTCGGCGGCAAGGCGTGCCACCGCGTCATGACCGGACTCATCCAGCGGCGGGAACGTGGCACACACGGTGCGCAGCACCGGCGCCCAGGGCGAGTCGATCTCCTCCAGGTGCAGGCGCAGCAGCTCGATGCCGGCACGGTTGTCCAGCAGGATCCGCTCGCCCGCCTCCGCGTCCACCGTGCCCGCGAACTCCAGCACCACGCTCAAATGGTCGGGCAGTTCGTCCTCGCGGGAGTCATCCAGTTCCACACCTGCGGCGCGCATGGTCTGCTTGATGTCCAGCAGCGCCATGCCGCGCCGGCGGGTATCACCGGCCGCGAAATAGGTGAGGAACAGGCAGCCGCGCTTGCGGGTGTCAAACGTGGCCACGTACTCCTGCTGCAGGTCAGCAAGCGTCTCCTCACCGTCGGGGGAGTTCGCTGCCAGCAGCCGATCCACCACGCCGGCAAGCATCGAATCGAACGGGTCCGGCAGCAGCCGGGACGCGTCTGCCAGCAACGGCAGCCGCTCCATCACTTCGTGATCCGGGTACGCGATCAGGTGCGAACACACCGCCCACGCCACCTGCCTGGTCCCGCCGCTGATCGGGGACGGAGCCGGGGCCATGCGGCCGAAGGCGCGCTGCGCCATCCGGGCGAACACACTCATTGCTGGTCACCCGCGCTTCGGCCCGAGTCGCTGCCGGAGGGGAACAGCCCATCCGGGGTGCCCTGACCATCCCAGTTCAGCAGGTTGATCCGGCCGCGCTCCACCGGCGGCACCCGGTCCATCTGCGCCCGGCCCTTCAGAATGTGGAAGTTCTCATCGCCCACATTCCCCACGCCAGGGCCGGAGTCCTCGCCGAACACACCGCCGCCCACCATGCCGGGGCCGCCCTCGGTGTTCAGCGAACAGTCAGTAGCGATCCCCTCGAGCGCGTGCGCATCCGACTCGTACGCGGGCGGAATCACATACCGCTCCTCATACTTGGCCACGGCGAGCAGACGGTACATCTCCTGCATGGAGCGGCCATCCATCCCCGCATCCTGCGCAATCGACTCATCCCCGTCGCGACCCATGGAGATGTCCCGCATGTAAGAGCGCATCGCGGCGAGCTTCTTCAGCACACCGTCCACCACCTCGGTGTCACCAGCGGTGAACAGCTCAGCCAGGTACTCCACGGGGATCCGGAGCTGATCAATCGCAGCGAACAGGTTGCGGCGGTCCTCCGCATCCTCACCGGTCTTCGCCACCTCATCCACCACCGGGGACAGCGGCGGGATGTACCAGACCATCGGCATGGTGCGGTACTCCGGGTGCAGCGGCAGCGCCACCTCGTACTCGTTGATGAGCTTGTAGATCGGGGACTGCTGGGCCGCCTCGATCCACTGGTCAGAGATGCCCGCCTCCTTGGCGGCGCGCACCACAGCCGGATCGTTCGGGTCCAGGATCAGCTTCTTCTGCTCCCGGTACAGATCCTTCTCATTCGGTGTGGAAGCAGCAGCGGTCACCTGGTCCGCGTCGTAGAACACGAGGCCCAGGTAGCGCAGACGGCCCACACAGGTTTCCGAGCACACCGTGGGAATGCCCTGCTCCATGCGCGGGTAGCAGAAATGACACTTCTCCGCCTTACCCGTGCGGTGGTTGAAGTACACCTTCTTGTACGGACAGCCGCTCACGCACATGCGCCAGCCGCGGCAGCCATCCTGATCCACCAGGACGATCCCGTCCTCCTCGCGCTTATACATCGCACCGGAGGGGCAGGACGCCACGCACGACGGGTTCAGGCAGTGCTCACAAATACGGGGCAGGAAGAACATGAAAGTCTTCTCGAACTCCGCTTTGATGTCCAACTGGATCTTCTGCAGGATCGGATCGTCCTGCAAATGCTCCGTGGAGCCGCCCAGCGAATCATCCCAGTTCGCGGACCATTCAATGGACATGTCCTCGCCGGAGATGAGGGACTTCGGCTTCGCCACCGGAATGTGCTCCTGAGCGGGCGCATCCAGCAGCGTGGAGTAGTCATAGGTCCACGGTTCGTAATAGTCCTGGATGCTCGGCAGCTTCGGGTTGGAGAAGATCTGCGCCAGCTTCGCAAACTTGCCGCCCGCCTTCAGGGTAAGGCGGCCTCGCCGGTCCAGCACCCAGCCGCCCTTCCACTGCTCCTGATCCTCGTAGCGGCGCGGATAGCCGAGCCCCGGCCGGGTCTCCACGTTGTTGAACCACACGTATTCGGTTCCGGTGCGGTTGGTCCAGGCCTGCTTGCAGGTGACAGAGCAGGTATGGCAGCCGATGCACTTGTCGAGGTTCATCACCATCGACAGCTGAGCCATGATGCGCATCAGTACGTCACCTCCGTGGTGCGTTTGCGGATTCGAGTGACCTCATCGCGGTTGTTGCCGGTGGGGCCGAGGTAGTTGAAAGCGAACGACTGCTGGGCGTAGCCGCCCACCATGTGCGTGGGCTTGAGCATGATGCGGGTCAGCGAATTGTGGATGCCGCCGCGCTTGCCGCTCGTCTCCGTCAGCGGCACATTCACCACGCGATCCTGCGCGTGATGCATGTACACGGTTCCCTTCGGCATACGGTGGCTGACCACCGCGCGGGCTGCCACAACACCGTTGCGGTTCACGGCCTCCACCCAGTCGTTGTCCCGAATGCCGACTGCCGACGCGTCCTCCGCGGACATCCAGATCGTCTGCCCGCCGCGAGACAGGGACAGCATGAACAGGTTGTCCTGGTACTCGGAGTGGATCGACCATTTGTTATGCGGCGTCAGGTAGCGCACTGCCACACCGAGCTCGTTCTGCGAACCGATCTCTCCCTCCTTGAACAGGGCATTCATGTCCAGCGGCGGTCGATACACGGGCAGGTTCTCGCCCATCTCCCGCATCCAGTCATGATCAAGGTAGAAGTGCTGGCGGCCGGTGAGCGTATGCCACGGCTTCAGGCGCTCCTTGTTGATCGTGAAGCAGGAGTAGCGCCGGCCGCCGGACTCGGAGCCGGACCACTCAGGCGAGGTGATCACCGGCACCGGCGCCGCCTGCGTATCGGAGAACGTGATCTGCTTGCCCTCCGCTTCCGCGGCGAGGTCATGCAGGTGCACACCCGTGCGCTCCTCCAAGGTTTTGAAACCCTGGGTGGCAAGGTGGCCGTTCGTGGTGCCGGAGAAGGCAAGCACCATCTCCGCGGCCTTCACATCCGTCTCCAGGGAGGGCCGGCCCGCGGCGAAGCCCTCCTTGATCAAACCGTTCTTCTTGCCGAGGTAGTCCACTTCACGCTTCACATCGAAGGTGAGCCCCTTGGTGGTGAAGCCGAGCTTCTCCGCGAGCGGGCCGAGCGCGGTGAACTTGTCATAGATCTTCGTGTAGTCCCGCTCCACCTCAACCAGCTTCGGCATGGTCAAGCCCGGAACCGGGTCCACGCCCTCATCATGCTTCCAGTCGCGCACCACGCCGTGGGGGTAGGCGAGCGCGTCGGTGGAGTCATGCTGAAGGGTGAGCGTGACCACGTCCTTCTGCGCGCCCAGGTGGTCCTCGGCAAGCTCAGAGAACTTCTTCGCGATGCTCTTCCACGTGTCCCAGTCATTGCGGGACTGCCACGGCGGTGCAATCGCCGGGTTGAACGAGTGCACGAACGGGTGCATGTCCGTGGTGGACAGGTCATGCTTCTCGTACCAGGTGGCGGCGGGCAGCACCACGTCACTGAACAGCGTGGAGCTGGTCATGCGGAAGTCCAGGCTGAGCAGCAGATCGAGCTTGCCCTCCGGTGCCTCCTCCCGCCACACCACGTCCTTGGGACGGCGCCCTTCAGGCATCTCCTCAGCGCGCACATCGTTCTTCGTGCCCAGCAGATGCTTGATGAAGTACTCGGTGCCCTTTGCGGAGCTGCCGAGCAGGTTCGCCCGCCACAGGGACAGGATCCGCGGGTAGTTGTTCTCCGCGTCCGGATCCTCCGCGGCAAACCGCAGCCGTCCGCTCTTCAGGTGCTCGATGATGAACTCCTGCACGCTGCGCCCTTCCGCATCCGCGGCCTGGGTGAGCGCAAGCGGGTTCTGGTTGAACTGCGGGAAGTGCGGCATCCAGCCCAGCCGGTTCGCCTTCGCCACCACGTCAGCGTTCGTCATGCCCTCAAGCAGGCCGTCCGCGGTGGCAGCGGTGAACTCATCCGCCCCGAACTGGTCATAGCGCCACTGGTCGGTGTGCATGAACCAGTAGGAGGTCTGGGTCTGGTGGCGCGGCGGTCGCGACCAGTCCAGCGCATTCGCCAGGTGCAGCCAGCCCGTGATCGGACGCACCTTCTCCTGGCCCACATAGTGCGCCCAGCCGCCGCCGTTCACGCCCTGGCCGCCGGTGAGGGTGGTGAGCGTGAGGAACGTGCGGTAGATGGTGTCCGAATGGAACCAGTGGTTCGTGCCGGCGCCCATCACGATCATCGAGCGGCCCTCTGACTCCACAGCGTTCTGCGCGTACTCCCGGCCGATCCGCTGCACCTGCGCCGCGGGAACACCCGTGATGTTCTCCTGCCAGGCGGGCGTGCCCACTTCCGACGCATCCTCATACCCGCTGGGCCACACTCCCGGCAGGCCCTCGCGGCCCACGCCGTAGCCGGCGAGCAGAAGGTCATACACGGTGGTGACGGTGCGGCCGTTCACCTCGGTGGTGGGAACTCCGCGCAGCATCGTGCCGGGCTTCACGCCGCGTGCTGCGCGGGCGTCTTCCTCCGCGGGGGAGGAGACCGCGTCGAACCGGGGCAGCACCACTTCGGAGGTGCCGGAGCCGGTGGTTCCCAGCAGGGTGAGCTGCGGGTCCACATCGCCCAGGTCCAGGTTCCAACGGCCCTTGCCGTCCTCGCTGAAGCGGTGGCCGAGCGTGCCCGGCGGCACCACGACGCGGCCGGTGGCCGAGTCGATCAGCGCGGGTTTGAACGCGTCATGCTCCGTGCCGAACTCCGCGGTCAGATCAGAGGTGAGGTCGCTGGCGGTGAGGAATTTGCCCGGCACCACGGTGCCGTCCTCACGCTGATCCAGCTGCACCAGGAACGGCAGGTCCGTGAATGTTTTCGCATAGTGCTCGAAGTACGCGGGGCGCTCACCGGATGCGGGTTCTTAGAACTCCCGCAGGATCACATGGCCCATGGCGAGTGCGAGCGCTCCGTCGGTGCCCGGCTGCGGCGCCACCCATTCGTCCGCGAACTTCACATTGTCCGCGTAGTCGGGGGAGACCGCGATGACCTTCTGGCCGCGGTAGCGCGCCTCCACCATCCAGTGGGCGTCCGGGGTGCGGGTGAGCGGCAGATTGGAGCCCCACATGATGAGGTAGCCTGCATCCCACCAGTCACCGGACTCGGGAACATCGGTCTGATCACCGAACACCTGCGGAGAGGCCACCGGCAGGTCCGCATACCAGTCGTAGAAGGACAGCATGGCGCCGCCGATCAGCTGGTGGAAACGGGCACCGGAAGCGAAGGACACGATGGACATCGCCGGAATCGGGGTGAAGCCCACGGTGCGGTCCGGGCCGAAGTTCTTCGTGGTGGACACGTACGCGGCGGCGATCATCTCCACCGCTTCATCCCAGGAAGCGCGCACCAGGCCGCCGTGACCGCGGGCCTGCTTGTACTTCTTCGCCTTCACCGGGTCGGACACGATCGAATGCCATGCGAGCACCGGATCCCCGCCGTGCTCCGCTTTCGCTTCACGGAACATGGTGAGCAGCGCGGCCCGCACGTACGGGTAGCGAATGCGAGTGGGGGAGTAGGTGTACCAGGAGAAGGCAGCGCCGCGGGGGCAGCCGCGCGGCTCGTACTCGGCGCGGTCCGGACCCGTGGAGGGATAGTCCGTGTGCTGCGCCTCCCACGTGATGATGCCGTCCTTCACGTAGATCTGCCAGGAGCAGGAGCCGGTGCAGTTCACACCGTGGGTGGAGCGGACCACCTTGTCATGGCTCCAGCGCTGCCGGTAGAAGGAATCGCCCTGCCGGCCGCCCTCGTGGTGGATTTCGCGATTATCCGGGGACACGCGCGACTTCGACAGCAGGCGACGGGCACCGATGAGCGAGTTCATCAGCCCCGAATCCACCTGCGGGGTGCGGTCAGTGGTTGTCATGGAGAAACCTCACTTCTGCGAACGAGCGGAGCGGCCGGTCCAGATCGCCACCACCACTGCGACAGCGGCAGCAGCGGCGAGCAGCACCAAACCGAGCGCGTAAGAGCCCTGGCTGGTCCAGAGGGCACCGAGCACCAGCGGGGGAACGAATCCGCCGAGGCCGCCGGCGGCCCCCACGAATCCGGTGATGGAGCCCACTTCCGAGGGGTCCGCAGCCTTGCCGATCAGCGCGAACACGGCGCCCGTGCCGGTGCCGAGCGCCATCGCCATCACCAGGAAGGCCACGGTGCCCACCGCGCCCAGGCTGGTGGTGGCGGCAGCCAGCAGCGCCATCGCCACCACAATCGAGTTCGCGATGACGAGCACGCGCACAGCGCCGAACCGGTCGGACAGGTTGCCGCCCACCGCGCGCATGATCACAGCCACGATCACGAACCCGCCCATGCGGGCGGCGGCGTCGGCCTTCTCCAGGCCGTAGGCGTTGACCAGGAAGGTGGGCAGGTACACGGAGAACGCCACGTACCCGCCGAAGGACAGCGCATACAGGTAGCAGGTCTGCCAGGTGACCAGATGCTTCGTGGCGGCCAGCGTGTTGGCGATCATGGAGCCGGTCTTCGGCGTCCACACCGGGGAGCGCTTCATCAGCAGGAACGCGATCACCGCGTAGGCGACGAGCACCACGGACACCAGCAGGAACGGCGCCTGCGGGCTGAAGTTCTGGGTGAGCTTCACCGTGGTGAACGCGGAGATGGCCGTGCCGCCCATGCCCATGCCGTAGATGCCGAGCGCACCGCCCCGCTTCGCCGGCGGGTACCAGGAGTTCACGTACGGCACACCGATCGCGAAGGTAGTGCCGGCGATGCCCAGGAAGAACCCGCCCAGCAGCAGCATCGGATAACTGTTCAGGCCGAAGAACCCAAGGAACAGCACCGGAATCACGGTGATCAGGGAGATCAGCGGGAACATGACACGCCCACCGAAACGGTCAGTCAGAGCGCCCACCGGGATCCGTCCGAGCGAGCCCACCAGCACCGGCACTGCCACCAGCAGCGCTGAGTCCGTGGTGACCCCCCGCTCCACGAACGAGGCAGCGAGCGGGCTCAGCAGCGCCCACGCCCAGAAGTTGAGGCCGAAGCCCACGGTTGCCAGCAGCATCAGCGCATTGCCGGGAGCTTCACCAGGAGCGGAGGGTGGTGAGGAGTGTTGGGCGGGGGTCGGCGTTGTCACTACGCGTCCTTTCAGCAGAGGGGCCGGCACAAGGCCGGGGGTTCAGCGTAAGGAGTCGATCAGTGGTCGCGATGGGACCGAAGGCCCAGGTGGACCCGCGGTCCCAATCCCGGTGGTCCATAATCAAGTGTATGGATCAGGCGTCATGAGCACCAGAGAAATCACGGACGTGGCACACCATCGATCAGCCGGGGCGGGCATCGTGATCATCGTGGCCGGAGGCCGCGGTTCCCGCCTTGGCGGAGTGGACAAACCGCAGCTGATAGTGGGCGGTCAGACCATGCGTGCGCGCGTTGCGGCAGCAGGGATCGGTGCCCTCGGCCGTCCCGTGCACGTCGTGGTGGTGGGCGCTCCCGGTGATGATCTGGCCGCCTCCCCGTTCACCGATAACGGTGTGCACACCGCGCAGGTGCTGGAGGATCCGCCGTTCTCCGGGCCCGTTGCGGGTCTTGCAGCCGGTCTGGAGCGGGCACTCGAGGACGCCGCCGCTCGCGCCGATGCGCACCTGGCGCCCAACGGTGCCCTGCCCGGTTCCACACCGGTGCTCATCCTGGGTGGGGACATGCCGCACCTGACGGCTGAAGCGCTCCGCCCCCTGGTGAATCACCCGGACCGTGAGGTGGTCCGCTCCTGTGCGGACCCAACCGGGCACCTGCAGTTCCTTGCCGCCGTCTGGCCGCTCTCCGTGCTGAGGGACGCGCTCGGCACCCTCCGCAGGCCCGAGACCGACTGGCAGGGATGTAGTATGAAGCGGCTGTACAGTGCTGTGCCGCCGGGCAGTATCACGGTCTGCCACGTTGAGGATGCGGGCGCGATCGTGGCGGATGTGGACACGCCCGATGACCTTGACCGGGCCCGGCGCGCAGCCCGATGACCGGCTCGGCCGGTCCCGTGTGAGAGGGCTCCCGTGTCTGCTGTTTCTGCTGATCCGCTCCGCCGCATCATCGGCGGCCTGCTCATGGCGCTGACTCTCGCAGTCGCCGCCGCCCTTGCCCCGGCATCAGTGGTGACGCCCGCTGCCTGGGCTCACGACTCCCTGACCGGCAGCGACCCGGGGGAGGGGGAAAAAGTGGCAAGCGCCGAGCAGATCACCCTGACGTTCTCCGCTCAACCGCTTGACCTGTCTGCTCAGGTGCGCGCCACCGATTCTGCTGGCACGGTCCTGTTCGACGGTGAGCCCACGATCGATGGCACCTCCGTCATCGCCGAGTTCGATCAGGCTCCCGCAGCGGGAGATGTGACTGTTCAATGGCGCGTGGTCTCCTCCGATGGGCATCCCATCGAGGGCACGACCACGTTCACGGTGACTGAAGAGCCTGAGGCGGCGCCGACGACGGATGCCGCCGCCAGCGCCGCGCCAGAGCCGACGCAGAGCGCCCCGACCACAGCCTCAGCAGATGCTGAAGAGACATCCGCGCTGTCCCCAACCGTCATCGCAGCCGGCATCATTGTGGCGATTGCGCTCGTGGTGGGGGCTGTGGTGCTGGTGACGCGCCGCGCCGGCCGCAGCGAATAGTCACGTGATCAGCTGAGCACGTGACTCAGCTGATCACTTATTAAGGCGGTCCTGGATCTGGTCCTTGGCCGATTCGCCGGCCTTGCGGATGTGCTCGTCGGCCTGATCCGGGGCCGCATCCTGAGCCTTCTGGGACGCGTTATCGATGGTGTTATCGATCTGGTCCTTGTTGTCCTTGGCGAAGTCCTTGCCCTTGTTCAGTGCATCATCGAAACCCATGGTGGTGATCCTTTCTTCTGGGTGTCACTTGCGGGAGCGACGCTACAGCCCAACACTGAAAAAACCGCGAGAAGCCCGCGAGACGGTGCCGAGCCCGCATAGAGACGGTGCTGATGCCGCAGGCGATGGAAGCTGCTGATGCCGCATACTGGAGTCGTGGTCTCGCCATCATCACCGATCTCGCCGTCCTCACCGCCGCGCCAGCCACTCCCCGCCGACGCCGCCGAACAGGTCAGCCGTGACAGGTCCTCCCGCTGGGACTTCGTGCTGAGCCGGCTCGCCCGCACCAAACGCCTCAGCGTGCACGAGGTGGCAGCGTCGCTCGGCATCAGCGAATCCACGGTGCGACGGGACTTCATGGAGATGGAGAAGGCCCAGCTGGCCAGGCGTGTGCACGGCGGCCTCGCCGCCATGGACATCGCCTACACCCTTGCCACCGCCCCGCGCGCAGACGAACTCGATGATGAGCGTGAGCGGATCGCCGCCGCCGCAGCCGCGCTCGTTGAGCCCGGCCAGATCGTGGGATTCAACGGGGGCAGAACCACTTCTGCTGCCGCCCGCCGGATCGTGGCGATGCCGGGCCTGGACCGCACTGACGGCCTGCCCGGCCTCACCGTGGTGTGCGCCGCGCTGAACATCGCGATCGATGCGCTGCTGCGCCCCAGCGTGCGCACCGTGGTGCTCGGCGGCGTTGCCGAACCCAGGTCCTTCGAGCTGACCGGCCCACTCGCACAGGCCACGATGCGGGACCTCTGGCTGGACACCATGTTCGTGGGAGCACTCGGCGTGGACCTGGAGGCGGGCCTCAGCTGCGATTCGGACGCGGAGGCCGGCGTCACCCGCACCATGATCAGTCATTCCCGCCTCGTGGTAGGCATCGCCACGGGGGACAAGATCGGGCTCCGCGCGATGGCGGGGATCTGTCCGCTGTCCGCTCTGACCGACCTGATCATCACCGGTGATCCGCCGCAGGAGCTGCGCGAGTTCTGTACGGCGCGCTCAACGCGGCTTCATTGCGCGTGATCGAAGAGCCGACTCGGTAGTCTGGACCGCGTGATGTGGCTATTCGGACGTTCGAAGAAAAAGCAGCGCGGCAGGCATTCAGCTGAGCCGAGTTCTGCTGTGCCCGCGTCGTCCCCCGCAGAGCCCGCAGCAGCCGCCACACCCGCATCGCCTACAACCCCGTCGCTCGACGCAGACCCGAGCGACCACATCATCGGCACCCACGTGACCGGGGAGTTGCCGAATGCGCTGGACATGGACGTGGAGGTCATGACCGGCGAGATGCCGAGCACCGCTGAGCTTGCGGGCCTTGCCCCGATCACCATCACTGAACTCACCCGCGAAGAACGCATCCGCGAAGCACTCGACCGTTGGCGGCACACCCTGTCCGACCTCGCGGACGGCCGCGGCTTCCTGCTGGATCTGCGCGGCGGCCCGGTGCACCTGGACCTCACCCACTCTCACCCGCAGGGCCTGGCCCACCTCTTCGCCGCCCACGGCCCCACTCGCCTCTCCAGCCTGGTGCGCGAACCCGGCTCCCTGGCCGACGCACGCCGCAACGCACGCCTGCTGCGCGAGATCGCCCAGTCGTACGCGGAAGAACGCGGACTCACCACCTGCTACCTCGGCATCGGCGAAGCAAGCTGGCTGCCCGCCGACGGCAGTGAACCCGTATGCGCCCCGGTGCTGCTGCGCGCCACCACCCTGCAGCTGACCGGCAACGCCCGTGAGGATGTGGCGCTGGACCTCGACGCGGGCGTGGAGCTCAACCCGGTGCTGCTGAAGGCGCTGCGCGATGCCGGCGTGGTGATGGATGCGCGCGCCCTGCTGGACTTGACGAACTCCGCGCACGGCTTCGACCCCACCCCGGTTCTGGACGCGCTGCGCTCCCTTGGCGAGCCGCTCAACGGCTTCCGCGTGGGGCACGCCCTCGTGGTGGGGAACCTGGTAGACGCCACCGGTCCCATGCTCGAGGACTTCGACGTGCCCGCCGACGAGCTCGCCCAGTCGGACCTGCTCGCGGCGCTCGCGGGTGATGCGGATGCGCGCCTGGCACTGGAGGATCCGGTACTGGATCCCACCGTGGTCCCCGGTCCCGACGACCGCTCCCCGCAGGCCGCGCTCGACGCCCCGGATGAGGCGGACATTCCGATCGCCATCGTGGACCCGGATGAGGCCGAAGCGCTCACCGCACTCGAGCGGGACGACTGCATCGTGATCGAAACAGCGTCCGGCGGTTCCGCCACGGCCAGCATCGTCAATCTGATGAGCGAACTGGCAGCCAAGGAGAAGCGGGTGCTGGTGATCTCGCAGCGCGCCAGCCACCTGAGCGACATCGCTGACCAGGCGCGCGCCGCAGGACTGGATGAGCTGCTGCTGGATCTGAAGCCGCACCCGCAGCTGCAGCGCCGCACCGTGGAATCGCTGCTGGTGTCCCTCTCGAAAGCGAACTCGTTCGTGCCGCCCACCTCCACCGAGGAGGATCCGGAACTGGCACAGGCCCGAACCACGCTGCGCGGCCACGTGGAGGCGATGCACCGGATTCAGGTGCCGTGGGGCGTCAGCGCGCATGAAGCGATCAATGCGCTGTCCGATCTGCTGCGGGCTCGCCCCGCACCCCGCACCCAGGTGCGGCTGCAGGCGGATATTGTGCACCGCATCGGTGAGAAGCCGGAGTATTACCGTGACCTGCTGGAGCGGATCATCCGCTCCGGAGCGCTGGAGCTCAGCCCGGACACCACCGAGTGGGCGGGTGCAAGCGTCTCCACTCGTACGCAGGCCGACCGGGCCCTGGAACTGGTGGAAGACCTCCACCAAGAGCTGCTGCCGGAGCTGGTGCGCTGCGCGCGAGAGACCGCCGCTGCGGCCGCGCTGAAGCGCCCGTCATCGATCCAGGATGTGAAAGAGCAGATCCGTGCCCTGGAGCGGGTGGAGGCGGTCAGCTCACGGTTCAGCACTGCCGTGTTCACCTCCAGGATTGAGGACCTGATCGCGGCAACTGCCGATAAGCAATGGCGTGAGCGCCACGGGGTTCGGATGGGCGCGCGGGAGCGCCGGACCTTCCGCCGGGAGGCTGCGTCGTACGCGAAGGAGCCGCTGGGAAGCCAGGAGCTGTTCGACGCGCTCAACCAGGTGCGCGATGTGTCCGTCCAGTGGCAGAAGGTGGCTGTGGCACCGAAGTCACGCCCGATCGTGCCGGATGCGCTGGCGCAGCTGAAGGACCTGGTGGCCCGCACCCAGACGCACTTGGACGAGCTTGCGGTGCTGGTGGCGAACTGCCCCGGCGGCACCGACTTTGGTGTGCGTCCCCTGGCGGACGTGCAGCAGCAGATCGAGCGTCTGCGCGAGGACCGGGATGTGCTGACAAACCTGCCGGAGCAGACCACCCTGCTGCGCGAAGCCGAGTTCGAGGGCCTCACCGACCTGGTGACGGATCTGCGTGAGCGCGCAGTGCCGGCGGAGCAGGCGCCGGCGGAGCTGAATCTGGCGTGGTGGTCCAGTGTCTTCGAGTTCATCGCGGCGAAAGAGCCCACCCTCTCGGAATACACCGGCACCACGCTCTCCCAGATCGCTGAACGCTATCGCCGGATGGACGGGGAACTCGCGGCCGCGCAGCGCTACCGGATCCGCTCCATCGCGGATCAGGCGCTGGTGCGCACGATGAAGAGCTTCCCGGACACCTCCCGCGCGGCGATCATCGAACTGAACAATCCGCGCACCACCAGCGTGAAGGACGTGGTGGCGAAGTATCAGGAGATCATGTTCCGGGCGCGCCCGCTGTGGCTGATCTCGCCGTACATGGTGCCGCAGCTGATTCCGCCGGGTGAGCATTTCGATGTGGTGATCGTGGCGGACGGGTCGCGGCTGCCCACGGCCGCAGCGGTGCCGGCGCTGACGCGCGCCCGCCGCGCCGTGGTGATCGGCGATGCGTTCGAGTACGCGGGTGAGCAGCCGGCAGTGCCAGAGGTGGTTGCCGAAGAGGAAGCGGAGCTCGGACTGTCCAATGGGCTGCTGCTGGATGATGTGCGCGCGCTGGCGCCGATCATCCGGATCCGCCGTGACGAGCATCCCGCCACCGGTGGGGTGCGCCGGTTCGTGTCGATGCTGACGCGGGAGAGCCGCCCGGACGGCGGTGATGAAGTGGCGGTGCCGAGCCCGCTCGAGCCGGATGATGACACGCTGGAATTCGTGCCGGATGCGCGCGGCGCGGTGACACCGCACATGGACTATGTGGAGTCCACAGAAGCGGAGCTGCGCCGTGTCACAGAGATGGTGCTGTTCCATGCGCGCAACACACCGGAGCGTTCGCTGGCGGTGCTGACCCCCACTCCTGAGCATGCGCGCCGGCTGATGGATCGGATCATGGCCACCGTGGGAACGATGGCGGATGTGCGGAGCTTCTTCCAGCCGAACCTGCCGGAGTTCTTCACCGTAGCGCCCGCGGTCGCGGCTTCGAGCGTGACTCGGGATGAGATCATCGTGTCCCTTGGATTCGGTCTGACACCGCACGACCGCCTGCTGCACTCCTTCGGTCCGCTGTCCGGTGAGAACGGCCGGAAAGCCCTGGTGACGATGCTGACCCGGGCGCGGCTGCGCACCGTGGTGGTGACCGGGCTGCGCTCCTCTGATTTCGACGCGAACCGCCTGCGCTCCCAGGGAGCGCAGGACCTGATGAATCTGCTTCGGTTCCTAGAATCCGGCTGCGATCCGCAGCTGCTGGAGCAGCCTGCGGAGCAGACGGAAGCTGCCGGGACCACCAGCGCCGGGACCACCAGCACCGGGTCCACCAGTACTGAGCCCGCTGATCCCGAGCCTGCTCACACTGAGCCTGCTGATTCGGGCAGCTTCCATGCCCGACTGCCGGGCGTGGATGCCCTGGTGACGGATCTTGCTGACCGCCTGTGGCGCCGCGGCTACCGCGTGGAGCTGGACTACGGGCTGTCCCGTGAACGCGTTGAGATGGCGCTGGGGCATCCGGGTCTGCCGGGCCGCTGGCTGGTGGCAGTGGAAACGGACGGTGAGCGTTACTCGTCCACCCCGAACCAGCGTGAGCGGGACCGTCTGCGGATTGAGCGGCTGGAGAAGGCCGGCTGGGTGGTCGAGCGCGTGTGGAGCTGGGCCCTGTTCATTGACCCGGTTGGGGAGGCGGACCGCGTGGCCCGTACGATCGAACGGGCCCACCAGCGATTCCTGGAGGCGCTGAACGAGCCGAACGCGCGAGCCGGAGGAGCGCGGCACCGCCTGCCGAAACCGAAGATTCCGGCGGGGCATCCGCTCTCCTTCTACGGGGCGGAGGATTTCGACGCCGTGGTTGCCTACATCTCCAGTGACGGCCAGGCTCGGCTCACCGAACAGCTGGCCGCGGACGTGCGGGAGTTCCTCGGGTTCGAACAGCGCTCGGTGCTGCTGGACGTCTCGGTCTCCTCCGCGATCCGCCGCTATCAGGAGACCCATGGCTGAGGATGCCGGGCCGCGTGAACAGCCGGAATCGCGCAGGGTTGTGATCTCGAGCCTGACCGGAAAGCCGATGGAGTACCCGCAGGTCTCAACGGAGGGGACGCCGGCCGCGGGCGGCACAGATCCAGACGATGAACGCCTGCTCCGGGATATTCCGCCCCACTGGGGACAACGCTAGGCGCTGAACCGACCATCTGCTGACCATCGCGATCAACTCACCGAAGGAGCCGCCATGAACGACTCGCACACCCCCAACCTGTCCGCGCTGCGGGTGTTCCTGCTCGGAGCCGGAAATATGGGTGGCGCCGTGGGGCGCGCCATGCGTGAAGCGGGCGTCACGGGGGAGAACCTGCTGGTGATGAACTCTTCGCGCGAGTCTTCAGAGCGGGCCGCCGAGCAGATCGGCGCCACGGTGGCGCCGTCGCTGTCAGAGGCCGTGACCGACGCGGACGTGATCGTCCTGGGAATCAAGCCGTATCAGCTCGGGGACATGCTGCCGGCAGTGGTTGAATCCCTGAGGCCGCACACGCTGGTGGTGTCCCTGGCGGCGGGTGCCACGATTCAGACGCTGCAGAAGAACCTGGGCGGCCATGAGCTGATTGTGCGCACGATGCCGAACACACCGGTTGGCGTGGGGGCTGGTGTGGTGGCGGTGATGCCAGCCGCCAGCGTTCCGGAGGATCAGACGGATCTGGTGGAGCGCCTGTTCACCGCTTCCGCTGAAGTGGTGCGAGTGCCCGAATCCCAGGTGCATCAGGTGATTGCGGCAGCGGGCTCAGCGCCGGCGTTCTGGTTCTATGCGGCTGAGGCGATGATCGATGAGGGAGTTCTTCAGGGGCTCACCCGTGACCAGGCCGCTCGCATGGTGGTGGCCACCATGGCAGGCAGTGCAAAGCTGCTGCAGGACTCCGGCTCATCTCCGGCCGACGCGCGCTACGCGGTCTCCAGCCCGGGCGGCACCACGGTTCGCGGTGTGGCAGCGTTGGACCGCGCGGGCGTGCGGGTTGGCCTCGCCGATGCGATGCGTGCCGCCGCCGACCGGTCCCGGGAGATGGAACAGGGCTGACATGCCGCGCCCGTACGGTGTCCTGCGTCCGCTCGGGCCGGGCCCGGAGCGTCGGGATTACGACTGGTTCGCGAACTGTTCGATCAGCTCTGTGTGCCCGGACACGATCAGCGTGTCATGCACAGCCACCTTGGTCTCGGGAGTGGCGTAGGAGAAGTCCCGGCCGGGGGACTTCACACCCACCACGGTCACGCCGTACTTTTTGCGCACATCGGACTCGGCCAGGGTGAAGCCCTGGATCTCGCGCGGCGGGCGCATCTTCACGATCGCCCAGTCGTCATCGAACTCGATGTAGTCCAGCAGCCGGCCGTTCACCAGGTGCGCCACCCGCTGACCGGCGTCCTTCTCCGGGAACACCACGTGATGCGCGCCGATCCGCTCCAAGATCTTCCCGTGGCTGGAAGACACGGCCTTCGCCCAGATGATCGGGCCACCCAGGTCCACCAGGTTCGCGGTGATCAGCACCGATGCCTCCACGCTGGTGCCCACGCCCACCACGGCCACGTCGAACTCGGCTGCGCCGATCTGGTGGAGTGCGTCGATATTCGCAGCGTCTCCCTGGACCACGTGGGTGAGCTTGCCGGAGTATTCCTGCACAAGGTCCGCGTTGGAGTCCATGGCGAGCACGTTTGTGCCGAGCTTTTCCAGGGTGAGCGCAAGGGATATGCCGAAGCGGCCAAGGCCGATGATGAGGACGCCGTCCCCGCGGTGCTTATCAGTGAGCATGCTTCTCCTTGGTGGCGCCGATGGCCGACGCGCTCTCATCCACCATCATGCCTCAGCCGATGATCGGACGCTCAGCCGGCATGCGGACCACGCGCTGGCGGGTGCGCATGGCAAGGGCAGCGCCCACGGTCACCGGGCCGAGCCTGCCGAGCAGCATGCACGTGATGATCACGGCTTTGCCGGCGGTGGGCAGGTCAGCGGTGATGCCGGTGGACAGCCCTACTGTGCCGTAGCCTGAGCACACTTCGAGCAGGATCTGTCCCAGATCGAAATCGGTGATGCGCAGCAGCGTGAGCACCGCGGTGAACACCACGATGACGGAGATGGCGAGCACGCCGATCGCCTGGCGGATGGACTCTTCGGGCAGGCGCCGGTTGAATACTTCCACGTCCCGGTCGCCGCGGATCTCCGCCACGATGGACAGCACCAGGATTGCGAACGTGGTGACTTTGATGCCGCCCGCCGTGGACCCGGAGCCGCCGCCGATGAACATGAGGATGTCCTGCAGCAGCCAGGTCTCCGAGTGCATCAGGGAGGTGTCCAGCATGCCCAGGCCTCCCGAACGTGGCATCACGCCCGCGTAGGCGATTGCCAGAAAGCGGCCCGGCCCCTGCACGCCGCCGAGCGTGTCGGGATTGTTCCACTCCAGCGCGCCGATCCCCACCATGGCCGCGAGCAGCAGGATGAATGTGGTGGAGAGCGTCAGCTTCGCGTGCAGTGACCACTTCTCCGGGGTGCGCCAGCGCCGCATGAGCACCAGGATCACCGGGAAGCCGAGGGAGCCGATGAACACGCCGAGCGCCAGCGGAATGGCCACGAACGGGTCGGTGGTGTACTGCGCAACCCCTTCGGCTTCGGGAACGAATCCCACGTTGTTGAAAGCGGAGATGCCGTAGAACGCCGCGTTGAACAGTGCGCTGCCGGGATGGTCTCCGCGGGACAGGAAGTAGGGCGCCAGGGTGGCGAAGATGAGGAACTCGATGAGGGTGGAGGTGATGACCAGCGTTTTGAGTACGCTGCCCACCTCGCTGAGCTGTTCGGAGCGGGTCTCACGAGCGGTGACGATCCGCTGTGCAAGGCCCATGTGCCGCATCACGGAGAGCCCCAGCAGCGAGGCGATGGTCAGCACGCCGAGCCCGCCGATCTTCATTGCGAGCATGAGCATGACCTTGCCGAACACGGTGTACGTGGTGGCGATGTCCACGGTGGACAGCCCCGTCACGCACACGGCGGAGACGGCGGTGAATGCCGCGTCCACCAGTGGCGGGACCCGCCCGTCGGCATTGGCGATGGGCAGGCTGAGGATCGCGGTGAACAGCACGTTCATGCCGAGGAACACTACGAGCGCCAGGCGTGCGGGGGAGGTGCGGGTCTGCGCGGCATTGTGGACCACGCGGCGGATGAAGCGGAGGGGCTCGCCCTTCTTATGGCGCCGTGCGCGCATCGCCCCTCCTTCCGCCTGTGGCCGCCCGGTGTGCTGTGCCTACCGGTGTGCTGGGTCTGCCCGGTATGGGGTATTCCGCCGTGATTCTATTAGCACGTTCGCTACCCTCATCGCATGACGTCCGCCACGACCGCTGCGATTGTGTGGGATGAGGCGCTCACCGGGTATGACTTCGGTGCTTCGCACCCCATGCATCCGATCCGCCTTGAGCTCACGGCGCTGCTTGCCGACTCCTTCGGCCTGCTGGATGGAGCCCTGATCCTGGATGCGCCGATCGCCTCGCGCTGCGAGCTTGAGCAGGTTCACGACCCGGCGTTCCTGGATGCCCTCAACGCCGCCTCCCTGCCCGCGGCTGATCGTCCCGCTGAGTCCAGCCTTAACCGCTGGGGACTCGCCACCCCGGAGGTGCCCGTGTTCGAGGGCATGGCCGACGCGTCCGCCCGCCTGGTGGGCGGAAGCCTGAATGCGATCCGCGTGATCCTGGATGGTCGCACTCGGCGCGCGGTGCACTTCGCCGGCGGAATGCACCATGCCAAGCACGCGTTTGCCGGCGGATTCTGCGTGCTCAATGACATTGTGGCTGCGCTCCAGACCGCGCTGGATGCGGGCGAGCAGCGCATCGTGTACCTGGATCTGGATGTGCACCACGGAGATGGGGTGGAGCAGGCGTTCTGGGATGATCCGCGCGTCACCACCATCTCAATCCACCAGAGCGGTCAGTCCCTGTACCCCGGGACCGGGTTCATCCAGGATGCGGGCGGGCCGAACGCGGCCGGCCACGCGATCAACATCCCCGTTCCGGGCGGCACCCGGCCAGCTGATTGGCTGCGCCTGCTGGACGCGGTGGTGATGCCGCTGATCCGCACCATCCGCCCCACCCTGCTTGTCACGCAGCACGGAGCGGACACACACCGGATCGACCCGCTGGCGGACCTGGACCTCACGATTGAGGCGCAGCGCGCTGCGATGCTGATGTGCCGGGATGCTGCACAGGAAGCCGCCGGTGGTCGCTGGCTGGCGCTCGGCGGCGGGGGATACTCGGTAGCCGATGTGGTGCCGCGTTCCTGGACTCATCTGATCGGGGTGGTCCGCGGCCTGGATGTGGATGCGTCGGCCGTGATCGAACCTGGTGTTCTGGAACAGCTGCGCATGCGGGCGGAGCAGGCGGGAGTCACGCCGCCTCGGGACTTCACCACGATGGGCGATGGGGAAGCGGCGGAGTTCACCCCGTGGGAGGCGGGCTTCAACCCGGAGCACCCGGTGGACCGGCTCGCGCTGGCGGTGCGGCGCGCGCATTTTCCCGAATGGGGCCTGGATCCGCTCCTGGATTGACCGGCGTTTTCGGGCAGAACTGCCCGGTAAGCTGAGGGCATGAGCCAAGCACCCCCTCGACGCGTTCTCGACTCCGCTCGCACCCACCTTGCGCAGCTGGAGATTCCGTTTGACGTGCACGGCCGCGCCGAAGCCGAGCGCACCGCCCGGCAAGTTGCCGATCAGCTGGCTGATCACATTGAGCCGCGTCTGCAATCCCAGGACGCTCCGCTGCTCGCCGTGGTGGGCGGCTCCACCGGTGCCGGCAAGTCCACGATCGTGAACTCCCTGGTAGGACGGGTGGTGACGCGGGCGGGTGCGATCCGGCCCACCACACGCCAACCGGTGCTGCTGCACAACCCAGCGGATGCCGCCTGGTTCGAGGGGCCGCGCATTCTGCCGGGACTGCCGCGCGTGCACAGCGCTGATCGCGACTCGGTGCCCGGCACAGAGGCGACCGCTGCCCTGCACCTGCTCGGTGATGACGCTGTGCCCGCCGGCATTGCGGTTCTGGATGCACCGGATATCGACTCGGTGAGCGAAGCGAACCGTGAGCTCGCCGGGCAGCTGCTGCGCGCCGCAGACCTGTGGGTATTCGTCACCACTGCTCACCGCTATGCCGACGCGGTGCCCTGGGATGTGCTGAGCGAAGCCGCCCGCCGGGACATCACCGTGGCGGTGGTCATGAACCGCATCCCCGACCAGGCGGGAGTGGCGAAGGAACTCGGCGAACACCTGCGCAGCATGCTGAAAGAGCGCGGAGTGGAGGCCGCGGCGTCCTTCCAGATCCATGAAGTGCCGCTGAGCGAGGCCGGCCTGCTGGAGGGGGCGGAAGTGGCGGCGCTGCGCGACTGGGTGCTGGCACTGGCCGAAGACTCCGCGCGCCGCTCGCAGATTGCCCGGCGCACCCTGGCCGGCGCCCTGGAATCCACTGCGCGGTCCTTCCGCTCCCTCGCCGAGCACGTGGGGGAGCAAGAGCATGAGCATGAGCGGCTTGCAGGCCTGGCACGCTCCGAATTCGATACGGCGCTGGAAGCGATTGAGGATGTGACCCGCGACGGTGCGCTGCTGCGCGGCGAAGTGCTGGCGCGCTGGCAGGACGTGGTGGGCACCGGTGAGTTCTTCAAGGGCGTGCAGGGCTGGGTGTCCCGCACCCGTGACCGGATCAGCAGCGCCATCACCGGCCGAACCCAGCCCGTGGTAGCGGCAGAAGCGGCGATTGAGACCGGGCTCGTATCCGTGGTGGTGGATGAGTGCGCCAATGCGCGCGCCCGCACCGTCCGAGCGTGGACCACACGCGAATCCGGATCAGCGCTGCTGGCGTCCGCACCGGGCCTTGAGGCGCAGCTGGTGACCACGCAGCCGGAATTCCGCTGGCGGGTGGAAGACCAGGTGCGGTCCTGGCAGAAAGATGTTCTCGAGCTGGTCTCCAGTGAGGGGCAGGATCGCCGTACTAAGGCGCGGATCATGTCCCTGGGTGTGAATGGACTCGGCATTGCGCTGATGGTGGTGGTGTTCGCCTCCACCGCGTTCATCCCCACCGGGCTTGAGGTGGGAGCCGGAGCGGCAACCGCGCTGGTGGGTCAGAAGCTGCTGGAATCGATCTTCGGCGATGAAGCGGTGCGCCGCATGGCCCGAACAGCGCGCGACATGCTTCATGAACGGCTCGGTGGCCTGGTGGAGTCTGAGGCCGCGGATTTTGACTCGCTCCTGGCCGAGCACCCGGTCACCGTGAGCGCTGAAGAGCTGTCCGCTGACGCGCAGGAGCTGTCCGCACTGGCTGCGGATGTGGCCGCCGGCCGCACTGTGCGGCTCCCCGATACGCAGGATGCCCTGTCTGAGCCGGAACCCACGCCGGAACCAGAACCCGCGCCGGAGCCGGAACCCGTGCCTGAGCTCGGTCTTGAATCTGAGTCGGAACCCCTGCCCGCCCAGGAGTCAGGGCCTTCGCCCACCCCCGAGCCTGAGTCTGAACCCGAGTCAGAGCCTGAATCTGAGGCTGAACCGGATCCCGAACCGGAGCCTGACACTGTTGACCCCGACGAGCGAGAGGAGCACGCATGAGCCTGCTCAGCAAGGTTGAGGCGCTCGGCGAGCTCGCCGCCGAATCCGCACCGATCGTTGACGCAGACAGCATCACCGCCCTGGACGCGCTCGCGGAGCGGGCCCGGGGGCGGGTCAGCCGGTCCGAGCATCACGTTGTGGTGGGGCTGTTCGGCGCCACCGGCTCCGGAAAGTCGTCGCTGCTGAACGCACTCACCGGGCAGGAGCTATCCCCGGTAGCGGTGCGCCGCCCCACCACCGGGCAGCCGGTCGCCGCGATCGTCACCGGCCCTGGCGAAGGAGTGGAATCGGGCGCGCATGAGCTGCTCGACTGGTTGGATGTGACTGAGCGGCACATCGTGAGCCCCGACGACGCTGAGCCCGGACTGGTGCTCATCGACATGCCCGACTTCGACTCGGTGGAGCGGGAGCACCGACTCACCGCCGAGCGCCTCTCGGAGCTGGTGGACGTGGTGGTGTGGGTGAGCGATCCGCAGAAGTATGCGGACCGCGTGCTGCACACCGACTTCGTCCAGCAGTTCACCGCGCACAATGCGGTCACCGTTGCGGTGGTCAACCAGATCGATCGCCTCGATGACGCCGATGCGGACGCCGTGCTCACCTCTTTCGCCAACCTGCTTGCGGAGGATGGCCTGCTGGGTGTGGAGGTCATCGCCACATCAGCTACCACCGGTGAAGGCGTACACGCGCTGATGGACGAGTTCCGCAGCGCTGCCCGCCGCAAAGATGCCATGATCGCCCGCGTGGATGCGGACCTGCGGACCGCTGCCGCGGATTTCGCTCCGAAGGTGGGCGCGGAAGCGGCCGCATCGAAGCGAGCTGCGAAGAAATCCGGCGCGTACGCGATCACCGGCCTGCCGGAGACTGTGCCGCCCGAGGCTCGCGAGAGCCTGGTGGACGCGTGCTCGCAGGCTGCCCAGACCCATGTCATCGCAAAAGCCGTGGGGGATTCGTACCGCAAGCGCTCCACGGCGAATACGGGCTGGCCTCTCACCCGCTGGCTCACCCAGCTGAAAGCGGACCCGCTTGAGCGGATGCGTCTGGGCCGCGGCCGCCAAACCCACCGCCGCGCAGACACCGAGGAGGAGTTCATTGCACGGTCCTCCATGACGATCGACGCGCCCGGCGCCGCCGCACACATCTCCCGCGGCGTGGACGCCTTCGCGGATCAGGCCGCGGGACCCTCCCTGGCTCCGTGGCCGCGTCGGCTGCGCTCCGTGGTGCATGGGCAGGAGGAGAAGCTGCCCGATGATCTTGACTACGAGCTCACCCGCACACAGCTGCCGGGAGTGGGGAAGGCATGGTGGTGGCTGCCGCTGAACGTGATCCAGTGGCTGAGCCTGCTGGTGGCCCTGCTCGGCCTGGGCTGGCTGCTCGCTCTGGCAGCGCTCGGCTTCTTCGGGGTTCCGCAGCCGGACATGCCGATGATCGGCGGTCTGTGGGTTCCATTGCCGGTGCCAACGGCGATGATCGTGCTCGGCGTGGGGCTCGGCATTGTGCTTGCGGTGCTGACCGGGCTGCTCAACCGGATCATCGCTGCCCGGATCCGGTCCTCGGCTGAGGCGCGTCTGCGCGAATCGATCGGACGCGCCGTGGACGGGCGGATCACGGTGCCTGCGGCTGAGGAGATCGATCGTGCTCATACGATCGCCGATCACCTCAGCACGATTGCGGCGCCACTGCGCCGATGAGGCGGCCCCAACCGGCTGCGTGACCCGTCTCACCGTGCTTGCCTGCGGTTTCGCCGCTCAGGGCGCGCATGTAGGATAAGTGATCGTCTGTGTTCGAGAGAACCGACCAGCCTGACCGTGAAATGAGGACACTATGGGTTCTGTGATCAAGAAGCGCCGCAAGCGCATGTCAAAGAAGAAGCACCGCAAGCTGCTTCGCAAGACCCGCCACCAGCGTCGCAACAAGAAGTGACCTGCTGCGCCCGCACCAGCTACAGAGTGCAGGCGCACACAGCACACAAGGGCCCTCCTGGCCGCGGCACCGCCGCACTGCCAGAGGGTCCTTCGCTGTTCTCGACCAGCCCCGGCGCTTAGACGAGGTCAGAGCGCCTTTGACTAGCTCAGAACACGCCGAAGAACCGCTTCCGGGACGTGCCGGCGCGCCCGCGGCGCCTCCGCTTCAGCGCAGCGCGCAGATCCTTCTCTGCTAGGCGGTGAACAGCCACCACCTCGCCATCCACCAGAACCACGGGGATCTCGATCGCCCAGCGGCGCTTGAGCGCGTCGTCCGCTTCAATCGACCGGTGTTCCACAGCTTCGCCGAGCTCGCTCGCTACTCGGTGCGCGATCTGGGATGCCTCCTCGCAGAGATGGCAGCCGGGCCGGTCCAGCACGATAATGCGGGCGTCTTCGGACACCGGGTGGGTGCGGGCGCGATCGGCGGGGGAGTCCGCGTTCGAGGCAGGCATGGCATTAACAGTACTGTGCCGGCCACGATGATCCGTGGCCGGCACAGCGGGGCATCAGCTCAACGCGCTCCGGGTGAGTTCTCAGGCCTCGGTCGGCGCGGTGAACTGGGCGTCGATCGAAACCGTGACGGAATCGCTGATCAGCACGCCGCCTGCCTCCAGCGCCGCGTTCCAGGTCAGGCCGAACTCCTTGCGGGAGATGGTGGTCTCGCCGCTGGCGCCAGCGCGGGTGATGCCGAACGGGTCCGTCACAACACCCTCGAACTCCCAGTCCAGCTCAACCTGCTTGGACTCACCGCGAACGGTCAGCTCGCCCACGAGCTTCTTCTTGGACACCTCGGTGGTGCGGAAGGTGATCGTGGGAAACTGCGCGGTGTCAAAGAAGTCATCGGCTTTGAGGTGGGCGTCCCGCTCGGCATTGCCGGTGTTGATGGAGTCCACCTGGAGGGTTGCCTCAAACCGCGTGTCCTCAAGCGAATCGCCCACGGCCATCGACCCTTCAATCTGATCGAACTGCCCGCGCACACGGGAGATGCCTGCGTGCCGCACGGAGAATGATGCGGCAGAGTGGGTTGAGTCGAGGGTCCAGGTGCCAGGGGTCAGGCCTTCGGGAAGAGCGGTCATGATTGAGGTCCTTTCGATTCGAGGCCGCAAGAACAGCACTCGCGGTTGATTGAATAGTAAACTATATTGGAGTCATCATCAACACCCCAAGGAGTGTGACCCACACCGATGACCCCTTCATCGCGGACACAGCCCAGCGCGCCGCAGCCTGACGGGATCGCACCTCCCGCCCCCTCCCAGGAGCAGTCCGTTCACTGGCTGACGCCGGAGGAGCAGCGTGCCTGGCGCACCTTCTGGTACACCACCTCGCGCATCCACGAGCAGCTCTCCCGCGCGCTTGAAACCCGGCCCGGTGTGAATCTCACCCTTGCCGAATACGAGATCCTGGTGCGGCTCAGCGAAGGTGAGAACAAGCGAGCGCGCATGTCCGAGCTCGCCGAACACGTCCTGCATTCCCGCTCACGGCTCACTCACACCGTGGCACGCCTGGAAAAGCGCGGACTGGTCACTCGTGAACGCTGCCGTGAAGACCGCCGCGGACGCGAAGCAGTGCTGACGCCCCAGGGCCTTGCCCTCATAGAGACCGCCGCACCCGTGCATGTGCAGAGCGTGCGCGACCAGCTGGTGGATGTGATCGGCGGACATCGCCTGCTCACCCTCGCCGACATCCTCACTGAGCTGCTGGATGAGGATGAGCGAGCGGAGATCAACTCGATCGGAGCTGACAGGGCATAAGCTCCCCGCCCCGCACCTGTTAGCGTGGAGCACAACCCACCTGCTCGAGCCTGGAGGCGCATCCGTGGTCACTACCACCGTTCACCTGGTCCGTCACGGCGAAGTGCACAACCCGGAGAAGATCCTCTACGGCCGCCTGCCCGGCTACCGGCTCAGTGAACGCGGTGAGCAGATGGCCGAACTGGTGGCCGAGCATCTGAAGGATCGGGACATCGTCAGCGTGACCGCATCACCGCTGCAGCGCGCCCAGCAGACCGCCGCGCCGATCGCTGACCGCCACGGACTGACCGTGAGCAGTGATCAGCGGATCACCGAATCCACCAACCACTTCGAGGGGCTGCGAGTCGGTCACGGCGAAGGCCGCCTTACCAACCCGCGCCACTGGCCATACTTCCGTAACCCGTTCACACCGTCTTGGGGTGAGCCGTACCGGCAGCAGGTGGACCGCGTCAGGGCAGCAGTGCGCGATGCCCGCCACGCGGCCGAGGGCCACGAAGCGGTGCTGGTGCTGCACCAGCTGCCGATCTGGGTGACCCGGCGAGCCGCCGAAGGCAAGCCGCTCTTCCATGACCCTCGCCGGCGCCAATGCGGCCTGTGCTCGGTCACCTCACTGGTCTTCGCCGGGGATCATCTCGATCACGTTGAGTATGCGGAGCCCGCTGCTGAACTCTACGCTGGAGCGGTTGACGCCACGGGAGGAAAGCTCACATGACCGCGCTTTCTCGCAGGAGCGTGCTCACCTCGGTAAGCACCGCCCTGGGAGTCGGCCTGCTCGCCGCCTGCTCGGAGGACACCTCCGGCCGCTACAACACCGGCTTCGTGGCCGGGGAAGGCGTCACCACCGAAATCCCCCCGGATCAGCGGTCCGAGGCGATCGACTTCACCGCACAGGCCTACTCCGGCGAGGAGATCACCCTGTCCGCATGGCGCGGAGCGCCGGTGGTGCTGAACGTCTGGTACGCGTCGTGCGCCCCATGCCGGAAGGAAGCTCCGGATCTGAAAGCGCTCGCTGAGGAGTACGCACCACAGGGCGTGCGTTTTGTGGGCATCAACGTGCGCGACACCGCCGCTGCCGCGCAGGCATTCGAGAAGAAGTTCGAGATCCCCTACCCCTCCATCCCCGATCTCAACGCCGAGGTCATGTACGAGCTGCGCGGCCAGGTGACCCCGAACGCGGTGCCGTCCACCCTCGTGTTCGACGAGCAGGGCCGAGTGGCCGCCCGCATCTCCGGCCTTGCCGAGAAGTCCATCCTGTCCGCGATGATCGATCGGGTCCTTAGCGAATGAGCTCGATCCAGGAAACTTTTCAGGCCACCATCCTCTCCGGCTCTATGCTGCTGGCCATCGGCGTGGCCGCGCTCGCCGGGATCGTAGCCTTCCTCTCGCCCTGCGTGCTGCCCGTGGTCCCCGGCTACCTCGCGTACGTGTCGGGACTGGCCGGCCAGCGGGAGCAGGGCGCCCGACGCGGCCGTATGGTCACCGGCTCCATCCTCTTCATCGCGGGCTTCACGTTCGTGTTCATGCTGATCGGCGGCTTCGTGGGCGCGATCGGCTACCAGGTGCAGGCATACAGCGAGTGGATCAACCGGATCGCCGGCATCATCGTGATCCTCATGGGCCTGCTGTTCATCGGCCTGTTCCCGGCGAGCATGTCCGGCGAGAAACGGATCTCGAAACGGCCGGATGCCGGCCTGCTCGGCGCGCCGCTGATGGGCATGGTGTTCGGCTTCGGGTGGACGCCGTGCATCGGCCCCACCTTCGCAGCGGTCACCTCCCTGGCCTTGACCGGCGGCTCCCTGGAGCGGGGTGCGATCCTTGCGCTCGCCTATTCGCTGGGGCTCGGCGCCCCCTTTGTTCTGTTCGCCCTGCTCTATGACCGGGCGCTCAGCTTCTCCAGCTGGGTGCGCAAGCACCGTAGGACCATCACCATCATCGGCGGGGTGGTGCTGATCATCATCGGCACTCTGCTGCTCACAGGGCAGTGGGCCGCCTGGATGGATCAGCTGTCCATATGGACCGGAACATTCGAGACGGTGATCTGATGGCAAAGACGAACCCGGCCAACCCGAAGCCTGCGGACGGGAAGCCGGCCGCCCAGCTGCCGCGGCTCAGTCTGCGCGGATGGCTGCTGTTTCTGTGGCGCCAGCTCACGTCGATGCAGACAGCGCTCGTGCTGCTCATGCTGCTCGCAATTGCGGCCGTGCCGGGATCGCTCTACCCGCAGCGCTCCGTGAACCCCGGTCTCACCGAGCAGTACCTGGCGGAGAATCCAAAGCTCGGCAAAGTCCTGGATGCGCTCGGCTTCTTCGACGTGTTCAGCTCCGTATGGTTCTCCGCGATCTACCTGCTGCTGTTCGTGTCCCTGATCGGCTGCGTGATCCCGCGCCTGCAGGTGTACCTGCAGCAGCTGCGCTCCAAGCCGCCACGAACTCCCCGCCGGCTCACCCGCTTCACCGGATACACCGCGGTGGACCTGCCCGGGGCGGATGCGGAAGAGCTGCAGACGCGCGCTTTCACAATGTTGAAGCGCAGCCGTTACCGCACGGTGCGGATCAGCGAGGACGGCAGCCTCTCGGTCTCCGCTGAGCGCGGCTACCTGCGGGAGTTCGGCAACCTGCTGTTTCATTTCGCGCTGCTCGGGGTGCTGCTGGGCGTGGCGATGGGCCATCTCACCAGCTACCGCGGACAGGTGACCGTGGTGGAAGGAGAGGGGTTCTCCAATTCGCTGACCCGCTATGACTCCTTCGAGCATGGCCCCTGGTACGACCCGGCGAACCTGCCGCGTTTCCACTTCACCCTGGATGAGTTCCGCGCGGAGTTCTCCACGAACTCCGCGAACCCGAAGGACTTCGGGCTACCCACGAAGTTCGAGGCGGACGTGACCGCCACCGACGCCAAACAAGGCACGTTCACCCAGACCGTACGCGTGAACCAGCCACTCACCCTGTCCGATGCGGGCATCTACCTGCTTGGGAACGGGTATGCGCCGGTGCTGCGCGTGACCAGCCCGGACGGCACCGTGGTGCACGAAGGCCCGGTGGTGACCATTCCGCAGGACACTCACTACACCAGTCAGCTGGTGCTGAAAATGCCTGACGCCACCCCGGAGCAGGCAGTGGTGGTGGGCGTTTTCGGCCCCACCATGACGATTGACGAGATGGGGCCGCACTCCCAGTACGCGGGTCTGGTGAGACCGGAAGTGGCGCTGACCATGTACACCGGCGACCTGGGTCTGGATGCGGGCATTCCGCAGAACGTGTACGAGGTGGACATCTCCACCCTGGAGCCCGTGGCGAACGAGTCGGGAGCACCGGCGCTTGCGCGGTTGGCGCCGGGGGAGGAGATGACGCTGCCGAACGGTATGACGGTGAGCTTCCTTGACGTCAAGCGCTATGCGGCGTTTGATGTGAAGCAGGACCGGTGGGAAGGCTTCACACTGGTGATGGCGCTGCTGAGCGTGGGTGGCCTGGTGCTGTCCCTGTTCATTCCGCGCCGGCGCATGTTCGTGCGAGCCACCATCAGCGATGATGGTGTGCGGCTCGAAGCGGCGGGCTTGGCTCGCAGTGAAGACTACCGGCTGGAAGCGGACGTGCATGACCTGGTGGCACGCCTGACCGGCACGGATACAGATGAAGGACTCGAGAAGTGATCAACGATTCTCTGGCGCAGTACTCCACGCTCGCATTCGTCACCGCGATTGCGATCTACGTGCTCGCGTTCATCGGCTTCACCGTGGATGCTGCCCGCGGCTCTCAGGTGCGCTCCGACCGGAAGCTGGAAGCAAAACAGCGTGAGCGTGAACTCGTTGGAGCAGGCGCTCCTGTCGGCGTCGAGGATTCGAAGGCGGCGCAGAGCTCGTCGGCAGAAGGCGGCGCGGACGCTTCGACACAGGGTGACGATGCTGTTCCTGGTGGCGCAGCGATGACCGCGCTCCGCTTCGCCATGACCCTCACCGTGGCGGCTGCGGTTGTGCACCTGGCGGGCGTGGTGATGCGCGGTGTGGCCACCGGCCGCGTTCCATGGGGCAACATGTACGAGTTCTCCATGACCGGCTCCGCCGCGGTGACCATCATGTTCCTGGGGATCAGCGCATGGAATAAGGACCTGCGCCACCTGGGCGCGTTCATCTTCGGGCCGATGCTGCTGCTCATGATGGTGGCACAGACCGCCTGGTACCTGCCGGCAGCGCACCTCACACCATCTCTGCAGAACTCGTATTGGCTTGTGATCCACGTATTCGTGGCGATCATGTCCATCGCCCTGTTCACCATCGCCGCGGTGACGAGCCTGCTGCAGCTGCTGACGGCCCGCCGTGAGGCGAAAGCACTCGCCGGGGACGTGACCGCTGAGGGCCGCGTGCATATCCTGGACCGCCTGCCGGGCTCGAAGAAGCTGGAGCAGCTGAGCTTCCAGATCAACGCGGTGGGCTTCGTGCTGTGGACCTTCACCCTCATCGCCGGCTCCATCTGGGCGAAGTACGCATGGGGCCGTTACTGGGGCTGGGACCCGAAGGAAGTGTGGACGTTCGTGATCTGGGTGGTGTACGCGGCCTACCTGCATGCCCGCGCCACGCAGGGATTCCGCGGTTCCCGCGCCGCGTATTTCGCGCTTGCCGGCTTCGGCTGCATCATCATCAACTACACGATTGTGAACACGGTGATCAACGGCCTGCACTCGTACTCGGGTCTGTGATCCGGGACTGCGCCCACCACTGCCAGAGGGCTTGCTGCGGCGAGTCATGCTGGCCCTCACCAGATCGGCTGATCCATGTCTGACTTCCGCTCGCTGGGCGTGCCCCAGCAGCTCGTGTCCACGCTGAATGACCGCGGCATCACCTCGCCCACCCCGATCCAGGCGGCCACGCTCCCGGACTCCCTGCAGGGCCGGGATGTTCTGGGCCGGGGCCGCACCGGATCGGGCAAAACCTTCGCGTTCCTGCTGCCCACGGCCGCACGCTTAGCCTCTGCCGCGGGCAAGGCCGGCACGTCCTCCGGATCTGCCCGACGCGTTCCGGGCCGGCCACGCGCCCTGGTGCTCGCACCCACTCGTGAGCTCGCCACGCAGATCGCTGAATCGTTCGAGCCGCTGGCACAGGCCACCGGGCTCACTTGGGCCACAATCTTCGGTGGTGTGGGCCAGGGGCCGCAGGTGAGCGCGCTGAACCGGGGCGTTGAAGTGGCGATTGCGTGCCCGGGCCGTCTGCTGGACCTGATGGGCCAGGGGCATGTGAGCCTGGACGGCATCGAGATCACCGTGCTGGACGAGGCGGACCACATGGCGGATATGGGCTTTTTGCCGATGGTCACCCAGATCCTGGACCGGATTCCGCGGGGCGGCCAGCGGATGCTCTTCTCCGCCACCCTGGACGGCGGTGTCAACGGGCTGGTCAAGAAGTACCTGAGCAAGCCGGTGGTTCACGAGGCGGATTCGGCACATTCGCCGGTGTCCGCGATGGACCACCATGTGTTGGAGGTGGACGGCGGGAACAAGGTTGCCGTGGTGGGGGACTTGACGGCGGCGCCGGGGAAAACCATGGTGTTCACCCGCACGAAGCACGGCGCGAAGAATCTGGCGCGCAGGCTGCGGGGCCTCGGCGTGCCGGCCGTGGAACTGCACGGCAACCTCTCCCAGGGAGCCCGCACTCGCAATATGGACGCGTTCCACTCGGGGCGAGTGAACGTCATGGTGGCCACGGATATCGCGGCACGTGGCATCCATGTGGATGACGTGGCGCTGGTCGTGCACGCCGATCCGCCCGTGGAGCACAAGGCGTATCTGCACCGTTCTGGTCGAACCGCCCGAGCGGGCGCAGCCGGCACCGTGATCACGATCCAGACGCCGGAGCAGCGCGGCGAGGTGAACTCGCTGATGCGCGCGGCGAAGATCACCGCGACTCGCCGCGGCGCCGATTCATCCGTTCTGCATGAGCTTGCCCCGGGTGAGCGCGTGTTCGTGTCCAAGGCGGAGGCCGAGCAGCTCGCGAACCCCCACAAGACTGAACAGCAGAAGCGGCAGCCGCAGCAACGCAAGACGCGGCAGCAGAAGGTTCAGCAGCCGCGGCAGCGGAAGGGGCCACAGCAGAAGGAGAAGCAGCACCGGGAGGGGCAGCGGAAAGCGCAGGAGAAGCGCGGCGCCCGCACACGCGGTCGAAGCGGGTCTACCCGTGCTGCGCCGCCGACTCGTGCCGGCGGTCTCGCTGCATTCTCCGCCGGTGGCCGCCGGGGCCGCTGAGCCGGCGCGGTTCTAGAGCTGACGCAGTCAATGCCTACTCGCGTGAGCGCATGGAGCGGGAGACTGTGCTACGCTGACACCACCACATCCCCCACGCCTCTCCACGGAAGCGCATCTGCTCTCCACGGAAGCGCATCTGGGGGATCTTCTTTTCACTGAGTGTGAGGCGTCATGGGGTCCCAAACACGTGACGAGAAGCGTTCCCGAGGCACTGGCTTCTACTCGAAGCCACCTCTGGATCATGCAGCGATGGCCGAGCTCCTGGAGGCGCGGGGGCTGGACCTCGGTGATCGCGAGCGGGCTGAACGGTATCTCGCACGACTAGGTTACTTTCGGCTGAGCCCTTACATGATCCCCTTTCATACAGGAAAGGGTGATCACCAGTTCCATAACGGGACGAGATTTGATGAAATCCTCAGTTTGTATGTTTTCGATCGCAAACTGAGGCTTCTTATTCTGGATGCACTTGAGCGGATCGAAGTCGCAGTGCGAGCTGCTACAACCGACTACATGTCGGTCAGCTACGACGATTCGCACTGGTATACAGATGAACGCCTGTTCAGGGATCCGGAAGGATGTCGGTTCCTTAAGAGGAAGCTCCAGCGGATCTGTCAGAACAAGCTTGAAGAAGCAGATGAGCGCGAGCGCTCATTGTCTAACACTCCTGATCGTAAGGTTTTCTACAGGTCAGCTCTTGAACATTATCTTCTGACGTATCGAGAGCCCGATCTTCCCCCTGCATGGCTAGCGATGGAGCTGTTGACGTTCGGCCAGCTCGAGAAACTGGTGGCAAGCTTGCCCAACTCCGACCAAACACACATCGCTCAGCGGCTCGGAATAACTGCACCGTTGCTGAAGTCTTGGCTGCGGGTGTTTTTACGGGTTCGAAATATCTGCGCTCATCATGGTCGGCTATGGAACGTGGGCCTAGGTGTGAGTCCAGCTGTTCCGCGCAGAACCCGCAAGAAGAGGGCTGTGCCATGGCCGCATCGGGGTGGTGCAGTTGGCAGCGAGCCGAACGCCACAGCGAACCTCTACTCGGTGGTAATCACCATCCGCGTGCTCCTCAAGACTATTTCGCCGAGAAGTACCTGGGTGCAACGAATCGAGACGCTCGTGAACGCTCAGCCTGACTACTACAGAGTCGGAATGGGGTTCCCGAAGGACTGGGAGCAGGACACCTTCTGGCAGAAAGCGCTTGCCTCAACGCCTCGAAACAGTCAGATGTAGGCAAGCCTCACCTGCCTAGAAAGCGCTGGGGTTCAGCGGAACACTGGGGATATGGAGGCCGTATTCCGTTTTCTGCGCCGCTACCCGCTGGCGATCACCACTCTGCTGGTGCTTGCTCTCACCGTTGCCCTCTGGTGGACGGGCTCACCCGCTGCGCGGTGGGTGGCCACCGGGTACGTCGCGATCATCATCGTGCTCACCGTGGTGGACATGGTGAAGCAGGTGCTGCGCGGCTCGTTCGGCTTGGACATCCTGGCCGTGGTGGCGATGATCGCCGCGCTCGCAGTGGGCGAATACATGGCTGCGATCATTGTGGCGCTGATGCTCACCGGCGGTGAGGCGCTCGAAGATTACGCATCCGGCCGGGCGGAACGGGAGCTCGCAGCACTGGTCAGCCGTGCCCCGCAGACCGCTGAGCGTCTCCTGGAGACAGGCGGCACCGAACAGATTCACGTGGATCAGGTACATGAGGGAGACCTGCTGCTCGTGAAGCCCAGCCGGGTGGTGCCGGTGGATGCTGAGCTAGTCACCGGCAGCACGAGCGTGGACGAATCCAGCCTCACCGGCGAATCCATGCCGGTTAGCAAGAATCCCGGGGATGCGCTCATGTCCGGCTCGGTCAACGGCAACCAGGCGATCACAGTGCGGGCAGTGGCCACAGCCAGCAACTCCCAATACCAGCGGATCGTGCAGCTGGTGCGGGACACGGAAGCGGCCCAGGCGCCCACTGTCCGCGTGGCCGACCGGTACGCGCTGCCGTTCACCGCGATCTCGCTGATTGTGGCTGGGCTCGCCTGGTACTTTTCCGGCAGCCCTACCCGTTTCGCGGAAGTGCTGGTGCTCGCCACCCCGTGCCCGCTGCTGATCGCGGCGCCGGTCGCCTTCCTTGGCGGGATGAGCCGTGCTTCCCGTCTTGGCATCATCGTCAAGGGCGGCGCCACCCTGGAAGCGCTGGCCCATGTGCGCTCGGCCGCATTCGATAAGACCGGAACGCTCACCGCGGGCCGGCCGGCAGTTGACCACATCCTGCCCGAGCCCGGTCTCACCGAGCAGCAGCTGCTGCAGCTGACCGCTGCCGCGGAGCAGTTCTCCAGCCATGTGCTCGCCGCAGGGATCCTTGCCGACGCATCCGAGCGCGGCATCGACCTGCTCCCGGCAGAGAACGCGTCGGAAACGGCGACCTTCGGGGTGGAGACGACCGTGAACGGTGAGCAGGTGCGCGTGGGGAAGAAGATTTTCATCGAGGAGGCAGCCGGGCCGGTGACTGCGCCGGCGCTCGCAGCCGGGCAGACGGCTGTGTACGTGGCGCGCGGCGATCAGTTCGCCGGGTCGATCATTCTGGCGGACTCGGTGCGGCCCGAGGCCCCCGCCACTCTCCAGGCGCTGCAACATCTCGGTGTCACCGAGATCGCGCTGATGACCGGAGATGCCCAGGCCACCGCGGAATCCGTGGGCAGCAGCCTTGGGATCGACCATGTGCACGCTGGTCTGCTGCCGGAGGACAAAGTGCGGCTCGTGTCCCAGCTGCCGCAGCCGAGCCTCATGGTGGGCGATGGCATCAATGATGCTCCTGTGCTCGCCGCGGCCAGCGTGGGCATCGCCATGGGCGCGCGCGGTGCCAGCGCCGCGAGCGAATCCGCCGACGCGGTCATCACCCGTGAAGATCTTTCACTGGTGGCCCGGGCTGTGGACGTGGGCCGGTGGACCTATGCGGTGGCGATCACCGCGATTCTCATCGGCATTGCGCTGAGCTTTGTGTTCATGGGATTCGCCGCGTTCGGGTATATCCCCGCCACGGTTGGGGCTCTGATGCAGGAGCTTGTGGACCTCGCGTGCATCCTGTACGCGCTGCGGGCGCTGAAGGGCCCGGACCGCGTGCTCAGTCGCTGAATGCCGCCTGCACGCAGCGCATAGCGGCAAGGGTCTTCGGCACGCCGATGTACGGCATGAGATGCACAAAGCACTCCGCAACCTGGTTGCGGCTCATCCCGGCCACGTCCACTGCTGTTCTGATGTGCCCGGTGAGCTGCGGCTCCACCCCGCCCATCGCGGCGAGTGCCGCCATGTTCAGCATCTGCCGGTCCCGCAGTTCCAGGCCCTCACGCTGGTAGGTGCCGCCGAACACGGCTTCCACCACCCAGTCCGACGCACCCGGAGCATACTGATCCAGCTGCTGTTTCCACGCGGCAGCGCCCTCCGGTGACTGCGTCTGCTCCACGAACTCGTTGCCCTTGTCCATGCTCACTGCCATGATGCTTCCTTTCGCTGACGGTGCTCCTTTGAGGCTATCGGTGCACCGTGGTTGTTAGCCTGAGCCGGCTGGCGGTCCGTGTGACCATAGTGACCTGTACGCGCGCGTTGAAAGGAGTCGCTGATGAGTGCACGCTCATTTCGCAAATCCGGTCGGCCGGAGGCAGTGCAGTGGGAAGCAGCAGGTTTGCGCTGGCTCGCTGATGCCGCACGCGGCCGAGACGGCAGCGGGGGCGGCGGGGCGCCGGTAGTGGAGATCATCCGCGCTGATCGTGATGAGCTGGTGCTGGAACACCTGGATCAGGTGAGCCCGTCTGAGGCCGACGCGTTCGCCTTCGGCGCGGCCCTGGCCCGCACCCATGCAGCGGGCGCTCCCGGCTGGGGAGTGGGACCGGACGGCTGGGAAGGGCACGGTCTGCAGGGCCCCGCGGGGGATCAGCTGCCGCTGCCGCTCGCAACCCCCGGTGAGTTCTCCAGCTGGGGCGAGATGTGGGCGGACTTGCGGCTCGCACCGCTCAACGAAAAAGCCCGAATCCCGGAGGTTGACGCTGTGTGCGACCGGTTGCGCGCCGGCGTTTTCGACGATGATGGCGAGCTGCCAGCCCGTGTACATGGGGACCTGTGGGCTGGAAACGTGATGTGGACTGCGGCCGGCGGGGTGTTGATTGACCCGACCCCTTACGGCGGGCACCCGTTGGACGATCTGGCCGCTCTGCACCTGTTCGGTGCGCCGCACGGTGAGCACATCGTGGCGGGCTATCAGAGCGTGCATCCGTTGGCGGAAACGTGGCGGAGCAGGATCGGCTTGCACCAGCTGCACCTGCTGCTGCTTCATGTGGTGCTGTTCGGCGGTTCCTATCGCGGGCAGACTGTGCGTGCAGCAGAAAGCGCGCTCGCCCTTGGATGAGGGGAGCGCGCTTTCAGAAGTGAGATCAGCGGGTGCCGGTCACTGCTGGTTGTAGCCTGCGCCGGCCGGCTTGGTCGGGAGGAAGGCAATAACTGTGGGGATGATGCCAAGGCCCACCACGGTCAGCAGCGCGAGTGCCCCGGGGAAGCCGGCGTCTTCGACACGCCGCCACGTGAGCGCCAGTTGCGGCACGATGATGGCGAGGCCGATCAGCGCGGTGATCACTGCCAGAAGGAGGACCAGCAGGCTGATCACGGCGCTGGGGTCACCGCCCTGAGCAACCTGGTTTGTGCCGATGACCGCGAGCACGATCATGATGGTGGACGGGATCATGATGAGAAGGGCGACCATCAGCTGCGCCCACCAGAACTCGGAGCGCGAAGCACGGCCGTTGAATGTGGCGAACTTCTTCCAGAAGCGCGTGCACGCCTCCGTGAAGCTTGCGCCGTACAGGGGCTCGCTCAGCGGGACCGGGCCGGTTGAGGGTGCAGACATGAAACATGACCTTTCACTGGGGAACGGTGTGGGATATCTGCTTCACAGTAGCCCTAAGCCCGAGTGCGTTTCCAACTGCCCATGGGGAACAAGTCCCCATGCACTGCCCATGCGCCAGAGCTGGTTCGCGCATGGAGTGGCTGGGGTCACTTCGTGGAACGTGAGCGAGGGGTGCCCATAATGGAGAGCAGACCCCCGGCGAGCGCCAGGTTCTTCAGGAACTGGATCTGCTCCTTCTTCGCCTCCTCGCCGTCCTTCTCCCAGAACGCGTGGCCTGCGAGCGTGGTGGGGATCAGCGCGCCCAGCAGCGCGGTGGAGGCGAGTCGCGGCGTGAGACCGAGTGCGAGCAGAGTTCCGCCGCCCACCATGGTGCCGGAACTGGCCTTGATGAGATTCTCCGCCCCGCCCGCCCGCTCCTGCAGGGAGCCGAGACCCCAGGACGTGATTGTGTTCTCGAACACGGGGGCCATCTGATCCGCGGCCTTGAACGTTTTAAGGCCGCCAGTGATGAACACGGCGGAAAGAGCGGTGCGGCCAGCGGCACGAAGCAGAGCAGACATGGATTTCCTCCAGGGGTTCAGACGACAGGGGGGGGCTCAAATATTTCCTACCCCTGAAAGCCTAGGGATGACGGCTCGGAGGGGCCTGGGCGTTGCGCTAGCCGGCGGGCGGCTCCTCCGGCGGGTCCAGCGGGCGCTTCGGATCCTGTGGTCCGTCCGCATCTTCCGGTGCATCAGAAGACTTCCCCTTCCGGTCGCGACGCTCTGACGCCTCCCGCTGGTCGTCGTGTTTGCGCTGTTCGCGTTCTTTGTGGATCCGCTCGCGCCGGATATCCCGCTCCAGCTGCGCAAGGAACTCAGCATCATCATCCGGCGCTATGGGGCGCGTCGGGTGCGCGCGCCCGGATGCTCCGGGTCCCGACCGCTCGCCCGCCGCAATGCCGACGCGCCTGCCCGGTTCAGAACGGTTCTTGCCGAGCACCAGCCACGCCACCGGCCCCGCAATCGGCAGCACGATCACCAGCAGCAGCCAAACCGGTTTGGGAAGGTGATTCATGCGGGAGGAGGGGGTGGTCACACAGTCCACAATGGCGTAGACGGACAGCGCAACCGTGGCGAGCGCAAGAACGAAGCGGGGCATACTCCGATTGTAGGCGGGCGGCCGGCTGCGTGGCGGGCAGGGTGCAGGGTCCCTGGCGTTACCCTGGTGGCATGCGCTCCGCCCTGCTCTTCTCCGCTCTCCGCCTTGCAATCTTCGCAGTGGTGTGGTTTCTGCTGACCCTGCTGATACCGGACGCCGCGTGGTTCTGGACTGGCATCCTTGCGGCTGTCATCGCCATGCTGATCTCGATTCCGCTGCTCGGCCAGCAGCGTCAGGCGCTCGCAGAAACCCTTGAACAGAAGAATGAGAAGCGCCAGGAGAGGCGCGCCCGTGCCCGCTCCGCCAGCGAAGCGGACGCAGACGAAGAGGACGCTCTGCTTGACGCAAAGGACGATGACGCCTCAAGCGATGAAGCGGATGACGATTCTGCGCCCGATGCTGCCGACGAGGACGACTCGGAGTCAGAGCGCGAGGGACAGCGCGAATCCCGCTAGCAGCAGCACCCCCACGGCGAGCTCAAGCCGACCGGTCTGACCGAGCACCGCAATCAGATCTCGACCGTGAGCGCGTCGGACCGCAACGGTGCGCACCGGCGGCACTGCCAGCGGCACGGCAAGGAACGCAAGCCCCACACCGGGGGAGACGAACACAACCGGCAGCAGCAGAATGAACGGCGCGGTCAGGGTGGCCGCATAAAGCAGGCGAGTGCGGGAATCGCCAAGCCGAACAGCGATGGTGCGTTTGCCGGCCTCCGCATCCGTGGGCAGATCGCGCAGATTATTCGTGAGCATCACCGCGCAGGCGAGCAGACCGATTGCGGACGCCACCAGCACATCCTCCCACCCGACGCGCCCTGTGATCAGGTAGCTCGTACCCATCACGGCCACCAGGCCGAAGAAGATGAACACCATGACCTCGCCCAATCCCAGGTACCCGTAGGGCTTCTTCCCACCGGTGTAGAACCAGGCGGCGAGCACGCATGCCACGCCAACAGCCAGCATCCACCACGCGCCCGCGAGCACGATCAGGATGACGCCGAACAGGGAGCCGACGCCGAAGCAGAGGAATGCGGCGCGCTTGACCGTGGCGGCAGGTGCGGCGCCGGAGCCGGTGAGGCGGAAGGGGCCTACGCGTTCATCGTCAGTGCCGCGGATGCCGTCGGAGTAGTCATTCGCGTAGTTCACGCCGATCTGCAGGGCAAGCGCGAGCCCGAGCGCGAGCAGCCCCCGGATGATCGTAGTGGCGCCGAGGAACCCCGCGTGATGAAGGCTGAGGCCCACACCGGCAGCAACGGGCGCGAAGGCGGCGGGAAGGGTTCGGGGGCGGGCACCCTCAATCCACTGGCTGACCGTTGCCACTGCACCTCCGCTGCATGCTGCTCACTCGTGTGGGGTTCACGTGCTGTTCTGCTGCGCGATCACCCGCGCGGCAGCCCGGTCCACCTTACCGGGTGCAAGCAGCGGGAGGCTGCTCACCAAGTGCGTGATCTTTGGGACGCATTGCCTGGGGAGCCCGCACGCGGTGATGGCGCATTCCACTGCTGCGCGCAGATCCTCCCGGCCCGCGCTGGCCTTCACAGCGCTCAGCTCTCCCTCCGTTACCCGGTCTCCCTCCGTCGCCGGCTTTCCTGCGGACGCCGGCACCACCAGTGCCTCCACGCGCTCGCCCCACTGGTCATCCGGCACCCCCACTATCAGGGCAGCAGCGATTCGCGGATCGGTCAGGATCGCGGCCTCCACCTGGAGCGGGTTCACCTTCATGCCGCCGGTGTTGATCACATGATCCGCCCGCCCCAGAATGCGTAGCGACACTGCATTCCCGTGCGCGGTCTGCTGCGGGACTGAGTGCGACCCGCGACTTGGATCATCTGCCCGCTGCGGAATGAGTTCGGCGAGGTCGCTGGTCACGAAGCGACGCGCGCCGGTGCCACTCTGCTCGCTCCGGCCCACGCTCTGGTGTCCGTTCGCTCCGGTGTTGCCCGGTGTGCCGCCGTGCCCAGGCGCGGGCGTGGGCGTGGGCGCGGTCGGGAATGCGGTCAGCTCACCACTGGGGGAGAGGTAGCCGAGAGCCACGCTGGGCGCATCAACCTGCAGCACGCCTTTGGACGTCAGCGAGAGCCTCACTCCGGGCACGGGCTGTCCGTTGTAGACGCAGCCGCCGGCGGTTTCGCTCGACCCATACGTGGTGACCAGGCGAATACCCAGGTCACGGGCTTGGTCAAGGAGTGGTGCGGGTGTAGCGGCGCCGCCCACCAGGATCGCGTCGAAGCGCTGCAGCGCCGCAACCATCGCCGGATCCACAGATCCACGCTCGGGGGAGAGCAGACGCCGCAGCTGAGTGGGCACGAACGAGGTGAACAGCGGCAGCTCAGGTATATCCCACGAGTCGAGCGCGCTCAGAACCGTGCGGGGCGTGAAGGAATCAGCCAGGCGGGGGAACGGCCCCAGTACGCTCGCTGGTGAGCCGCCACTACCGGCATGGTCGAGCAGCTGCTGGGTTCGCAGCGCCCGCGCCACCACCTGAATCCCGGCGATATGAGTGGGCGGCAGAAACGGCAGCCACGCCCCATGCCCGCCCAGCGCCCGCGCCGTCGCATCCTGCGACGCGTGCACGCTCCCGAGCGTGTGCGCCACCGCTTTCGGCGTGCCGGTTGAACCAGACGTGGGGACCACGAGCGCAATCGGGAACTTGTTGGGCAGCGGCGGCGGTGCGAACGGCGCAGACCAGAAGCACCCATCGCCGGCCATCATGCGGCCCAGCGCCTCCACATGGCGGCCGAACGATTCGCGTGAGCCGTCGAACGGGCCCGGTGTGCACACGGGAAGTGGCCAAGCAGCGGACATGCTCAACCCTGCGGATGCGGAAACTGCGACCAGTCCGGATCCCGTTTCTGAAGGAACGCGTCGCGCCCCTCCACGGCCTCATCCGTCATATAGGCAAGTCGGGTGGCTTCCCCAGCGAACACCTGCTGCCCCATCAGACCGTCATCAGCAAGATTGAACGCGAACTTCAGCATGCGAATGGCCTGCGGGGACTTCGACGCGATCACGGCGGCCATCCGCAGCGCCTCATCCTCCAGATCCGCATGGTCCACCACGCGGTTCACCGCACCCCATTCGTACGCATCCTGCGCAGAGTACTCTTCGGCCAGGAAGAAGATCTCCCGGGCACGCTTCTGGCCCACCTGCTTCGCCAGGTACGCGGAACCGTAGCCGCCATCGAAGCTGCCCACGTTCGCGTCCGTCTGCTTGAACCGTGCATGCTCCCGGGAGGCGATCGACAGGTCCGACACCACGTGCAGCGAGTGACCGCCGCCAGCAGCCCAGCCGTTCACCGCTGCGATCACCACTTTGCCCATGGTGCGGATCAGGCGCTGCACCTCCAGGATGTGCAGCCGGCCAGCGCCACCCGCGCGCACCGTGTCAGCCGTGTCACCGTCGGCGTACTGATAGCCGGAGCGGCCACGGATCCGCTGGTCACCACCCGAACAGAAGGACCACACACCATCCTTCGGGGCGGGGCCGTTGCCGGTGAGGATGATGACGCCCACTCCGGGATCCAGCCGCGCATGGTCGAACGCCCGATACAGCTCATCCACGGTGTGCGGTCGAAATGCGTTGCGCACCTCCGGCCGGTTGAACGCGATCCTCACCGCGTTGAGGTCCCGGGTGATGGTGCCGGACTGGTCTCGTTCAACCGCGCGGTGGTAGGTGATGTCCGTGAATGCGTCGGCCCCGAGCTCGGCCGGCGGAATGTCACGCCAGCGGGCCGGATCGAACGTGGGCGATACGGACTCAGGATGCTGGCCGGGGGAAGCCTTGGGGAGTTGGTCGGGGGCAGCCTCGGGGTGCTGGCCGGGGGAAGCGGGGTGCTGAGATGTCATGCGCTCAGCCTATCCGCCCGCCTGAACCACGAGTGATACTCCTTCCACCGTTGAGACCCCTTTTCGGTGGACCACGTATCACTCATGGGTGGCCGGGTGAGTCAGGCGCGTGGCAGGGCGAGTCAGGCGAGTCAGGCGCGTGGCGCAACGCTGCATCCTCGGCGAGAAGCTGCTCGAGGACTGGCTGGAATGCGTCGGCAAGAGCGGTGAGGTCAGCTCGATGAGTGCGCAGATCCAGGCGTCGCTGTGAAGGGGCGGAACGCTGCCCGTGCGCAGGGTGCTCGGAACCGGCGCGGCGCGGGGAGAGCTCGGAGCTAGCACCGGGCGGGGAGAGCGCGGAACTCTGGACGTCTGCCGGTTGCTCGGAGCTAGCACCGCGCGGGGAGAGTTCGGAGTCAGCGCCGTGACGGGGGCTCTCGGACTCCGCGCTGCGCATCTGGCGCCCCGAACCACCCCGTCCGACGCGTCCGGGCAGCGTGCCCATTCCCTCCGCCGCCCAGTGTTCCCGTGCCGCCGGCAGCAGGTGAGCCGGCAGCTCCCCGCGCACATTCGTGACTCGCCACCACGGCACGGGCGCGGACGGGTCAGCAGATCCGAGTCCAGCCAGGGCGCGGCCCACCTGACGCGGTCCCACCGGGTACGGAGTGCGTGCGGTGATTGAGGCGATGTCCCCGTAGCTGACGGCGCTCCCGGGCGGAATGAGTTCCACGAGTCTCACAATCATCTCGGCCCGGAACTCTTTATCCACAGATAGAGCGTACCCTTGAGGGCATGTCTACCTTGTTCCCCGGCATCGATCGGATCGAGGTCTACCGGATCCCGCTGACCACGCGGTTCCGTGATCTCGACGTGCGCGAAGGCGTGCTCCTGCACGGTGAGGCCGGCTGGGCCGAATTCTCCCCCTTCTGGGACTACAGCGACGAGCAGTGCAAGCCATGGCTGGACGCCGCTCTCGAAGCCGCCCGCCAGGACTTCCCGAAGATGAACCGCTTCGACATCCCGATCAACGCAACCGTGCCTGTTGTGGGCCCGGATGAGGCGCACCGCATCGCCCGCTCCTTCGGCTCCGCCACTGCAAAGGTCAAAGTGGCGGACAAAGCCTCCACGCACAAGGAGGACCAGGCGCGTCTGGAAGCAGTGCGGGACGCGCTCGGCCCCGAGGCGAAGATCCGGATCGATGTGAACGGCGGCTGGGGCAAAGCCGAAGCAGTCAAACGCATCCCGCAGCTGGATAAGGCCGCCGGCGGCCTCGAGTACGTAGAGCAGCCTGGCAAGACCATCGCGGACCTCGCCTGGATCCGCTCCCGGGTGGACGTGCCGATCGCCGCAGACGAATCAGTGCGCCTGGCAGAGGACCCGCTCGAGGTGGTGAAGCAGGACGCTGCGGACATCCTCGTGTTCAAAGTGCAGCCGCTGGGCGGCATCACCCGTTGCCTGCAGCTCGCCGAAGACGCGGACCGCCCAGTGGTGGTCTCCAGCGCCCTCGAATCATCCGTGGGCATCGCCATGGGCCTCGCGCTCGCGGCGTCTCTGCCGGAGCTGCCGTACGCGTGTGGCCTCGGCACGGCGCGCCTGCTCGCCACGGACACCACGCCCGACCCGCTGATCTCCAACAACGGCCGGCTCACGCCGTACCGTCCGGACGTGCATGACCAGGGCCTGCAGATGGTGCAGGCCCCGGAGGATGTGCGCGACCGCTGGATGCAGCGCCTTCAGTCCCTTGCCGGCTGATATGGGGCTCACGGAACGGCGCGGCGCCCACAGTATGCGTGCGCGCCCACTCGGCGTATCCCCGCTCGGAGCTGATGCTTCACCGTTGACTGTTCAGCCGGTGGAGACCGGCTCCGGCGCCGTGGACTCAGCACACGCCCTGCTCGACGCGCTCACCCAGCTCGGCATGAGCGACCTGGTGATCGCACCCGGTTCCCGGTCGGCCCCGCTCGTGTACGCCGCGCACCAGCTGGGGATCCGCTGCCATGTGCGGATTGACGAGCGCGCTGCCGCGTTCACCGCTCTCGGGCTGTCCCGCGCAGGCCAGGCACAGGGCCGGTTCGCCGCGGTGGCAACCACATCCGGCACCGCAGCCGCGTATCTTCTCGCGGCCGCTATGGAAGCCCACCACTCGGGCGTTCCCCTGCTGCTGCTCACCGCTGACCGCCCCGCCGAGCTGCGCGGCACCGGCGCGAACCAGACCACCATCCAACCGGGCCTGTTCCAGCCGTTCGTGCGCTTCTCAGCGGATCTTCCCGCGCCCGACGCGCACTCCACCACCCCCGTGCAGCTGCGCACGTGGACTGATTCGGCTGCGCGCGCAGCTGCTGCCGCCCGCTACGGGGCGCCCGGTCCCGCGCATCTCAATCTCGGATTCCGGGACCCGCTCACCCCGGGCGATAACCCCACGGAGGTGGGCAGTGCCGATGCGCTTACTCTGCCGCGCTTCACTGCCATGATGCGTGCTGGCCAGGGCGCTGCGGTGTCTCCGCGCACCATCATCGTGGCGGGGGACTGCACCGATCCCGCAATCGGCCGCTCCGCCGGGATCCTTGCCGCACGCACCGGCCTGCCGATTGTGGCTGAACCCTCCAGCGGTGCGCGCCGGCCCGGCTTGACCCTGCTCACGCCCGCAGCGGTGACTGCCGGGCTGGATGCCGCTGTCCCAGACGAAGTGCTGGTGATCGGACGGCCTACCCTGGCTCGGCCAGTGATCCGGGGCCTGCTCGCCAATGACCAGATCCCTCTCACCATCGGCGCCGCCGGCACGGACTGGGTGGATCCCGGACGCCGTGCAGTCCGGGTGATCGATCATCTGGATCCGCTGCTGGTGCGCGTTGACGGTGCCCCCGATGAGGCATTCCGGGCTGCATGGGAGCGGCACTCCACCACGGCGCTCCGCGCCGCCGCGCGCGCAGCGAGCAGGGCGAGCACCCTTCCGTGGCAGGCGCGTGCCGCGCTCGCGGTCTGGAACGCAAGCGGCCCCGAGGACACGTTGGTGCTCGGTGCGAGCGCGCTGATCCGTGACATCGACCAGCATGCCGGACCCACCAGTGCACGCGTCATCGCCAATCGCGGTCTTGCGGGGATCGACGGCACAATCGCTATGGCGAGCGGGATTGCGCTCGCGCAGCCGCATCGGGCATCTCCCGGCCGGGTGCGGGTGCTGCTCGGTGACATTGCCGCCCTGCATGATCTCACCGGCCTGGTGATCGGTCCGCGTGAAACGCAGCCGGCGCTGGACATCATCGTGGTGGATGACGGCGGCGGCCGCATCTTCGCCGATCTTGAACACGGCAGCGCCCCCGCTGATCTGCTGGAGCGTTTTTTCACCACTCCGCATGGCACTGATATCGCCGCTGCCGCTCAGGCGCTTGGTGTGGATGCTCACACCGTGACAGCCGATGAGCTGCCCGCCGCGCTCGACCAGCCCGCAGTGCTCGACCAGTCCGCCGCGCTTGACCAGGCGGCGTCGCCGGCGCTGGACACGCGTGCGGGCACATCATCGGATGCCGACGCGGACCCCATCCGGGAGGCGCCGCTGCGCCGCCTGTTCCTGGTCACTGACCCTGCGAACGGACCCAAAACGCACTAGTCTGTTCCCGATCATCCACCCGTCGAACCCCTGGAGGGCGCTCCCGTGTCATCCCGCTCCCCGAGCTGGTGCAGCACCATCGGCCTGATCACCGCTGGCATGGTGCTGGCGAGCGGCCTTTCGATCGGACTGTCATCCCTGGTCACTGAGAGCGCTGTCAGCTCCTACAGCGCATCACAGAAAGAGGCCGCGTCGGACTCCGGCGGTGCCAACACCCGTGCTTCCGCGCCCGCGGGCGCTCAGGGCAGCGGCGACGCGGACTCCTGGGCCAGCACCGTGGAGACGATCGGCCCCTCCACCGTGGCGGTCTCCGTGGAGGCAAGCAATGGACAGTCACAGGGCACCGGTGTGGTGCTGGATAAGAACGGCCACATCGTCACGAACAATCACGTGGTGGTTGGTGCTCGGCGTATTGCCGTCTCCCTGGCGGATGGTCGCACCTTCTCGGCGAGCGTGGTGGGCACCGACCCGTCCACGGACATCGCCGTGATCAGGATCGATAATCCGCCCAGTGATCTGCAGCCCGCCGAGTTTGCGAACTCCTCAGACGTGGAGGTGGGGCAGGAGGTGATGGCCGTGGGCACGCCGCTCGGCTTTGCGAACACTGCCACCACCGGCATCATCTCCGCGTTGAACCGCCCGGTCATGGCGCGTGAGGACGGCACCGCTCCGGAGGATGCCGCGTTCATCTCCGCGATCCAGACGGATGCGTCGATCAACCCCGGCAACTCCGGTGGGCCGCTCGTGAACCGTGACGGCAAGGTGATCGGCATCAACTCCTCTATCGCCTCCACTGCGCGGGATCGGGCGAACGCCGGCTCGATCGGACTTGGCTTCGCGATCCCGTCCTCCACCGTCACGCTGATCGCGCAGCAGCTGGTGGAGACCGGGGAAGCAAATCACGCGCTGTTGGGTGTGCGCGCACAGGACGGGGTGGCCGACGCGTCCGGAACGGGCTACCGCGGTGCGGAGATCCTTGAGGTGGTCAGCGGCTCAGCTGCGGAGAAGGCCGGCCTGCAGCCCGGTGACCTGGTGGTGCGTGTGGATGATGTGCCGATCGAATCCGCGACGGCTCTCACCGCGTATGTGCGCGGGCTGGAAGTGGGCTCTGAGCACACGTTCACGGTGATGCGCAATGGCAAGGAGACCAGCGTGAAGGGCACGCTCTTAGGAGACTGAGACTCGGCCACCGGTCGGCGCGGCTGACCGGATCGGTGCGTGCGCATCACCGGTCCCGGCGCTTCACCGGTCGCTGGGCATCACCGAACCCTGCCCGGCACTGATTCCTGCCCGTCACCGGTCCCCGCGCAGGGCCCGCATCATCGGGCGAGTCTTCGCTAGCACCTCAGCGTGTTCGGTGAGGGCGTGCGAGCCGTCTACAATGCCGCCGCCGGCCTGCAGGGTCAGGTGCTGGTCATCCACAATGTGCGCCATCCGCAGCGCAATCGCCCATTCACCGTCTCCGCGCCCGCTCATCCATCCCACGGGCGCCGCGTAGCCGCCGCGATCTGTCTCTTCGATCTGCGCATTGATGCGGTTCGCCGCCGCTTTCGGCGTGCCGCTCACCGCCGCGGACGGGTGCAACAGCCCGGCGATGTCCACACTGGTGCGACCCGGCAGCAGCTCAGCCTGCACGTCAGAGGCCAGATGCTCCAAACCGGGCAGGCGCAGCACGAAGGGGGCGGCGGGAGCGTCGATCCACGCGGTCACCGCCGTCAGCGGCTCCGTCACGGACCGGATCGCGAACTCGTGCTCGGCCCGCTCCTTCGGATCCGCATGGAACGCAGCCCGCTCCTGCTCACTGAGCTCCTGCCCATCAGCAACGGGCCGGGTGCCGGCGAGCACCCGGGAGAATAGGCGCGTGCCATGGGTTTCCACCAGCATCTCCGGGCTGGCACCGATCACATCAGCCACGGCATACACCCAGGTCATGGGGAACATGTCTGCGAGGCGGCGGGTCAGCACCGCGCGGGACAGCGGCGCATCCAGCTGCACCTCGAGCCGCTCGGAGATCACCAGCTTCTCCGCGTCACTGGAGCGGATCCGCGCCACCGCAGCATCCACCAGCGCCTGGTACTCATCCGGTGTGTGCGCGGGCTCAACAGCCACCACCACGCCCTGTGAGGGGGCGCTGGTGATCGGGAACCAGTGGTCCACATCCAACTGTGCGTCAGTGATCGGGGAGGCGGAGATGACGGTGAGGAACGCGTCGGCCCCCGAGGTGGCGAGCACCGCCTCCGGGATCAGCAGCCGAGATGGACGGGAAGAGGAGTCCGCGTAGGAGAAGGAGCCGAAGCAGATCAGCCCGGAGCCGCGCAGACCCGCGCGGTCATCCACGGTGCTGGCCAGCGCGAGACGCTGGAACTGCTCAGAAAGGCTCTCAAAGCGGCTCGCACCGGTGGCGGTGAGCTCGCATGCGCCGCCCACCGCGAGGAAGCCGTCCCCGCGATGCAGCCACACTGCTGCCGGGGCGGGCGGCACTCGCTCAGCAAGCTGCACCGGCTCCACGCGGATGGATGTGACGAACAGGTGCCGACACGGCGCGCCACCTGTGGGCGAAGCAGAAGAATGGTTCACTAGGGTGGCCATGGTGAACCCATTATGCCGCGAAGTCGAGCAGGAAGGCGCGAGCGCGTGAACCGCAGCATCTCCTCCCCGCTCCTATCCGGCGTCACAGCCGCGATCATCGCCTTCCTCATCAACCTGGCGATCCCCGTGGTGCCCGCAATCGCGGCGCGCACCGCTGCCGATCACACCACCATCTCCGTGCTCGACGCGATCACCACCGCCGTGGACTTCTCCGCGCTCGGCCATCTCGGCTCTATTGAGCTGACAGTCCCGGGCATGGGCGGCCCCGTCACCCTCACACCGCTTGGCCTCACCCTCGTGTTCGGCCTGGTATGCACCGTGGTGATGACTCGCCGCACGGGCGCGCTGCACATCACCGCCCGGGATGGAAGCCTGCTGCCAGGCGCGATCCCGGCGCTCGGGGCGCTCGCGGGCGGCTTCACCGTCACGTACGGACTGCTCACCGGGCTGATCGGCCTGCTGGCGAACACAACCTATGTGCATGTCAACACCGCACCCACGGCCGCGGGCGCCACTCTGATCGCTGTGCTCAGCGCCGGCCTGGGCATCATGCTTGCCCTGCGCCGCCCCGCTCACGGTCAGGTGCCCGCGGTGGGTGTGCTCGCCCTGATCCCCGCCCCGGCCGACGCGATCATCCGCGCCCTTGCAGGAGCGTTCGCTGCCCTGCTCGCCGGCGCCGCGATCGTTTTCACGATTCTGTTGCTGACCGCAGGTCCGGACGTCATTGCGATCACGGGTGAGCTGCAGCCGGGGATCGTGGGCGGCATTGTGCTGATCATCGCCCAGCTGCTGCTTCTGCCCACCCTCATGGTGTGGACTCTCGCCGTTCTGCTCGGCGGCACAGTTGTGGTAGGCGTCGGCACCGGGATCTCATTGGGCGGGTCTCAGACGGGCGTGATGCCCGCGGTGCCGGTGCTTGCTGCTCTGCCCGGTCCGGGTGAGTTCCACGGCGCCTGGTGGCTGCTGCTCCTGCTGCCGGTGGCCTCAGCCGCGCTCGGGGCTGTGGTGCTCGGCAGGGAAACCCGTGGTGAGCGTGGCCGACGCGCCCTCGCCCTCTGGGCGGGCTACGCGGTGCTGCTCACCATCTGCCTGCTGATCCTCTGCTCGATCGCCACCGGTCAGATCGGGTCCGATCAGCTCGCTGAACTGGGGCCGCGCACCGGTGGCCTGGTGCTGCCGGTGTTCGGCATCAGCGTGCTCGGCACGGGCCTGGGCGCCCTGTGGTTCCACACGCCCCTCAGGGACATGGTGGGGGAGCGGACCGCGGCGCTGCGAGAGCGGATCTCCTCGGCTGAACGAAAGGCTGCGGCTGAGAAGCCGGGTGCGCCTGAGGGGAAGGATACGTCGGCGGCAGAGCAGGAGAGCGCTGATCGGGAACAGGCGCTGAAGCGGCTCGCAGAGCAGAAGCGGGCCGCGAACGCGCCACCGCGGGTGCGCACCGCATCCGAACGCAGAGACGCCGACTCTGGGCGCCGCGAGTCTGAGTCCAGTCGCGCAGACCGAGCAGGAACCAGGTCCACACCGCTGAGCTCGCACAGTCCGGGATCATCCCCGGTCAAGCGCCCCCGGGCGATCCGACCGCCGGCGAAAGGACGCGGCCGCTACCGCGCGGACCCAAAGCGCAACCGGTGAGCCGCTGCGCTGGGCTAGTAGGCAGCTGCGCTGGGCTAGTAGGCAGTTGCGCGGGGGTTCACGAACCGGAAAGCCACTTCATCACCTCATCCTGCAGGGAATCTGCGCACTGCTTCTTCGCCTGCTCAGTGAGCGCGGTGGACTGGCAGTCCTGCACCGCCTTCAACGGCTGATAGAACACTGCGCTCAGGCCCGCCATACCGATGAGGGCAAGGCAGGCGATCAGACCCACCGCACCGGTCACGTATGTGCGAACGCGTCGCTCGGTTCGAGAACCCGCGATCATGGAACGCACCAGCAGAACCGCGCACACCACGGCGGCCACTCCGGACAGCAGTGCATACGGCAGCGGCGCCAGAGACAGGAACCAGGCCGCGGCGAATGCCAACATCGACTGGGTCAGGGAGCGGGAATAGCGGCGCTGAAGCTGCGACTTCTCATCTGATGATGTGTTCACACCCCCTATTGTGCCCGAGGGTCGGAACGGGACCGCTATCACATAGAATCAGGATGTGAGCACCAGCATCGTCGTCTTCATCTCCGGAACCGGGTCGAACCTGCGGGCGATCCTGGATGCCGCAGACCGCGGAGACCTGCCGGGAGCCGAAGTGACCGCCGTCATCGCTGACTGTGACGCGCCCGGACTGGAACACGCTCGCACCCGATCCATCCCCACCGCGGTGATCCCGCTTGCGCACGGCGGAGACCGGGACGAGTGGAACCGTGCCCTCGCCGCTACCGCCCGCCGCTACGCGCCGGACCTGATCGTCCTTGCCGGCTTCATGCGCCTGCTCGGCTCCCCGATGCTCGACGAGTTCGGCGGCCGCATCATCAACACCCACCCCTCACTGCTGCCATCCTTCCCCGGAGCGCACGGTGTGCGGGACGCCCTCGCCTACGGAGTGAAGGTCACCGGCGCCACCGTCATCAGCGTGGACGCCGGCGTGGACACCGGCGCAATCATCGACCAGCGCGCAGTCCCCGTGGCGGACACCGATGACGAACCCATGCTGCACGAAAAGATCAAACAGGTGGAACGAATCATGATCGTGGACGTCATCGCCCGCTTCCTTGACGATCCCGCCAGCATCACCCCGACTGCCAGATCGACCGGCGGCTCCACCAGCACCGCCCCAACACCCCGAAGGACACATCGCCTGTGAGCACCCAGCGCCCCATCCGCCGAGCACTCCTGTCCGTCTTCAATAAGACGGGCCTTGAGGAGCTCGCCCGGGCCCTGCACGAATCCGGCACGCAGATCGTCTCCACCGGCTCCACCGCGCAGACGATCCGTGACGCGGGCCTGCCCGTCACAGACGTTGCCGAGGTGACCGGCTTCCCGGAGATCCTGGACGGGCGCGTCAAAACCCTCCACCCCGCCGTGCACGGCGGCCTGCTCGCCGACCGCACCAAGGACACTCACGTGGCTGCCCTGAAGGAGCACGCGATCGAGCCGTTCGACCTGGTGGTAGTGAACCTGTACCCGTTCGAAGAGACCGTGGCCGCCGGCGGCGCCTTCGAGGAGATCATCGAAAAGATCGACATCGGCGGGCCTGCCATGGTGCGCTCCGCCGCGAAGAACTTCGCCACCAGCGCCGTGGTGGTGGACCCTGACGACTATTCGACTGCTGCGGACGCCGCCGCCCGCGGCGGATTCACCCGCGAGGAGCGATTCGCCCTCGCCGCCACCGCCTTCACCCGCATTGCCGAGTATGACCTCGCCATCCACCACTGGATGCAGGAACAGCTCACCGACACCGGCTGCCACACCGACGCCGACACCGGCTGCGACTGCGGCTGCCAGGACCTGGAGGGCGGCTCCCTGTTCGACCTGCCCGCTCACGAGCTCGCGGACCTGGGCCTGCGCCCGCTGCGCTATGGAGAGAACCCCCACCAGCGCGCCCTGCTTGAATCCGCGGGTGAGCCCGGCAGCCTCGCCGTGGCAGAGCCGCTGCACGGCAAGGAGATGAGCTTCAACAACTACGTGGATGCAGACGCCGCCATCCGCGCCGCCTTCGACTTCACCGAGCCCGCCGTGGCGATCATCAAGCACAACAACCCGTGCGGCATCGCCATCGCCCACGCCGGCGAGAACATCGCCGTCGCGCACGCCAAGGCTCACGCCACAGACCCGGTCTCCGCGTTCGGCGGGGTGATCGCGTCGAACCGCCCGGTGAGCGAGCAGATGGCCCGCCAAGTGGCGGAGGTGTTCACCGAAGTGCTCGTGGCTCCCGGCTTCGAGGACGGCGCGCTCGAGATTCTCACGCAGAAGAAGAACATCCGCCTGCTGCAGATCGACGGCCAGCCCGAAGAAACCGGCGAAACCCGCGACATTTGGGGCGGCACCCTGGTGCAGGAGAAGGACCTGCTGCACGCCGACGGGGATGACCCGGCCGCGTGGCAGCTGGTTGCGGGGGAGGCCGCGTCGGCAGAGACACTTGCTGATCTCGCGTTCGCCTGGCGCGCCGTCCGCGCCCCGAAGTCCAACGCAATCCTGCTCGCCAAGGGCGGAGCCGCAGTGGGGATCGGCATGGGCCAGGTGAACCGTGTGGACTCCTGCCGCCTCGCCGTGGAGCGCGCCAACACCCTCGCTGACGGAGCGGAGCGCGCTCGCGGCGCCGTCTGTGCTTCCGACGCGTTCTTCCCCTTTGCGGACGGCCCCCAGCAGCTGATCGACGCGGGCATCACCGCGATCGTGCAGCCCGGCGGATCGGTCCGCGACCAGGACGTGATCGACGCCTGTCAGGCTGCCGGTGTCACCATGTACCTGACGGGCGCTCGCCACTTCGCCCACTGACCGTTGCCCGCTGATCCCACTCGGAGGAGAGCCATGGAGATCCCCACCAACCAAAACCTGCGGGAGTACATCGAGCACCTGCGGGAGCTCGGGTACACCGTCACCGGCGGCGAGTCCCCGGACCCAGACCTGATCGACCCCAAAGGCAACCCCGTCTACACCTGGCAGCAGGGCTACCCGTACGACACGCGCATGGACCGTGACGAGTACGAGCTGGAGAAGTACAAGCTGCAGGTGGAACTGCTCAAGCTGCAGTACTGGTTGGAGGACACCGGCCAGAAGTCCGTCATCATCTTCGAAGGCCGTGACGCCGCCGGCAAAGGCGGCACCATCAAACGCTTCACCGAGCATCTCAACCCGCGTATGGCGCGTGTGGTGGCGCTGAATAAGCCGAGTGATCGTGAACGCGGACAGTGGTACTTCCAGCGCTACATCCAGCACCTGCCGACTGACGGTGAGATGGTGCTGTTCGACCGCTCCTGGTACAACCGGGCCGGGGTGGAGCGCGTGATGGGCTTCTGCACCGATAACGAGTACGAAGTGTTCATGAACCAGGCGCCGCAGTTCGAGCGGATGCTCGTGGACTCCGGCATCCACCTGGTGAAGTTCTGGTTCTCCGTGTCTCAGAAGGAGCAGCGCACCCGCTTCGCCATCCGTCAGCTGGACCCGGTTCGCCAGTGGAAGCTGTCTCCAATGGACCTTGAGTCCCTGGACCGCTGGGAGGCGTACGGAGCGGCGAAGGAGGAGATGTTCAAGCGGACGGATAAACGCTACGCGCCGTGGACGATCATCCGCTCCAATGACAAGAAGCGCGCCCGCCTCAACGCCATGCGCTATTACCTGTCCCGGTTCGAGTACGAGGGCAAGGACCATGACGTGGTGGGCGAGCCGGATCCGCTGCTCGTGATGCGCGGCAAGGAAGAGGTGGCCGACGAATAGTCGCCGCCGCGTTTGAGCCCGGGCGCCTTCGGCCCGACGGTCCCTCCGGCCCCTCCTGCAGCGCCCGGGCCCTCCCCGGCCCGAAAACGTGAGTTATGTGCGCTATTTCTGCGTTTTAGCGCACATAACTCACGTTCTATGGAGGGCCGATGCTGGTGCCGCACAAAGCTCACGGTCTGCGGAGGGCCGATGCTGGTGCCGTACAAAACTCACGGTCTGCGGAGGGCCGATGCCGTCGCGGGGCTCAGCCCGGCGCCGCCACAGGAATCAGCACGGTTCGCCTACGATGGACGAGTGAATCGCAACCCCGCGTCGTTTCAAGCCGGCCTGAACCGGCAGTTTCTGCTGCTGCTGGTGCTGCTGGGCCTGGCCGGAACCGTGACAGTGGCTGTGCTGGTGAACGTGCCCACGGGCGGCTACTGCCTGGCCGGCCTGATGGCTGTCACGGCGATTCTCCGGGCGGTGATGCCCGCTGAGCGGCTTGGAGCGCTGATTGTGCGGCCCCGCTGGATCGACGTTGCGATCCTGCTGCTGCTGAGCCTTGGCCTGGCTCTGCTGTCTGCGTCACCGAACCTCTGAGGGCTACAGCGCCCTGCTCTCCCGGAGCCTCCGCGTGACGCGTTGAGGCGCGTGTCTGACCTGGATGCAGCTCCCCGCCTTCCCGGTGAGTTCGGTCCGCCGCAGCTTCCCGCCCTCCCGACGCGTCCGGCCCGCTTCAGCGCTCCACGACCTCCACTAGGCCCGTATCCAAGTGGTAGAAGCCGCCGGCGAGCACCAGTCGACCCTCAGCAACGGCGCTGCGTACGATCTCCGACTCCGATTCCAGATCCTGCATCGTTCCGGCCACGTGTCGGCGCGGGGGGAGGGGATCGTCAATGCTCTCCAGGTGGGGGCGCACCCGATCCACCAGGATCTCCATGGACCCGGGCAGGCGGTCGCCGCCGGCGATCGCATTGAGCGTGGCCTTGATCGCTCCGCAGTCCTCATGCCCCAGCACGAACACAATGTCCACGTTCAGCACGTTCACGGCGTACTCGATGGATGCCTTGACGGATTCGCCTAGCACATGGCCGGCGTTGCGGATCACAAAGAGGTCCCCGAAGCCCTGGTCGAACAGCAGCTCAACGCTTGCCCGCGAATCCGAGCAGCCGAGCACGCACGCGAACGGCTTCTGCGCCTGTGTGAGGATCTGTCGGTGGTCCGGGGCCTGCCGTGGATGGACCGGGTCGCCCGTTGCGAAGCGCCGGTTGCCGCGCAGCAGCTTGTCGAGCGCATCCTTCGGTCCCTGGGACGGTGCGGGCATGAGCGTTCCTCCTGGTCGATATGACAAGATCGGGGCGTGAGCACAACCCGCGCCCGCCTGCATGACGTGTTCGATCTGTCGATGCAGATCGGCGAGATCATGCTGGCCAGCGGGGCCGCCGCCGCGGATGTGACGGCAACGATGCTGCGCCTGACTGCGTCATCCGGCATCCGCGATGTGTCCGTGCAGGTCACCTTCAACGAGCTGAGCGTGAGCTACCTCCCCGACGAGGAGGCCGCGCCGTTCACAAGGATCCGCGCCGTGTCCGGACAGGACCTCGACTTCGCGAAACTCGATGAGGCGGAGCGGATCACCAGTCAGTATATTCAGGGCGAACTGTCCCTGGCGGACGCGTCTGCCGCTGCTGGCCGCCTCCAGGGAGCCGGTCCCCTCTACTCTCGCTGGATCACCACCGCCGGCTGGGGGATCATGGGCGGCGCCGCCGCGCTCGGCTTCGGCGCGAGCACTCTTGTCATGCTGTTCGCCGCGATCGCTGCGGCCATGATCCACAACATGTTCATCGTGTTGGGGCGCGCCGGTTTGCCGTCCTTCTTCATCCAGATGTTCGGCGGCTTCCTCTCCGTGCTGATGGCGATTCTGGCGCATCTGATCGACCCGTCCACAAACTCGTCCATCGTGGTGGTGGCGTGCATCATCATGCTGCTGGCCGGTCTCACGTCGATCGGTGCGATGCAGGATGCGATCACCGGCTGGTACATCACTGCCTCCGCGCGCGTGCTTGAAGCTGTCATGCTGACCATCGGCATTGTGATCGGTGTGCGTGCCGGTCTGGTCTTTGCTGCGTGGCTCGGTGTAGACATCACCGTCAGTGCGCGTCTGCCCGGCACGCTGCTGAGTGTGGTGATGGTCGCAGTGGCTGGTGCGGTGATGGGCTTCGGTTACGCGGTTGGGGTGCAGATGCCCCGCCGGAACCTCGCCGTGGCGGCGCTGCTGGCCACGTTCAGCTCCGTTATCGCGTTTGCGCTCGGCCAGGCGGGCGTGGAGCGCCCGTGGGCGGTGGGGGTGACCGCTTTCGTGGCGGGATGTTTCGCCGTGGCGGCTGCCCCGGTGTTGCGCACAGCTGTGACCACCCTGGTGGTGGGCGGGATCATCCCGTTGATGCCCGGCTCCACCATCTACCGTGGACTGCTGGAGCTGAGCGAAGCCCCGGAGGCGGGAGCGGTCACCCTGTTCACGGCCGCGTCGATCGCGGTGTCGATCAGCGCCGGCGTGATCTTCGGCCAGTTCTTCATGGTGTGGCTGATGGCTGTGGGCCAGGTTGCCTCCAGTCGCTTCGTTCCGGTGCTCGCCGCCCCCTTCGCCACCAACCGCCGCCGACGCATGCTCTCTTCTCGCCGTCGCCGCCCTGCCGCCATGACTCAGGCGATCCCGGTGGTGCAGCTGGAGCCGGGAGAGACCGACCCCACGGTAGCCGCCCGCGCCCCATCCGGCCCGATACCCCTGCCGGACTCCTCGTCCACTGATTCTGAATCCGCCCCAGAAGGAGATTCCCGATGACCGCTCTGGCACTTGCCCCTCAGCGTTCTGCCGCTGCCGCCGACGCGCACCGCGCCTTCACCGAGTCCTTCGGCAGCGAACCCGACGGCGTCTTCTCCGCGCCCGGCCGCGTGAACATCATCGGCGAACACGTGGACTACCAGGACGGGCTCTGCCTGCCGATGGCGATCGAACACCGCTGCTTCGCGGCGGCTCGCCGCACAGACACCGGGCTGCTTCGTTTGCGCTCCGTGCAGAGCACCGATCAGGTGGAGATCCCCGTTGCAGAGACGGTGCCGGGCGCGGTCGCAGGCTGGGCGGCCTACGCTGCGGGCGTGGTGTGGGCACTGCGTGAGCAGCTCACCGACGCGCTCGGCAGCTTGGCAGATGCGGGGCTTGACATCATGATTGACGGTCAGGTGCCGCTTGGCGCGGGCCTCTCTTCCAGCGCTGCTCTGGAATGTGCGGTGGCCGCTGCCGTGGAGGACCTGTTCGCTCTGGGCACCACGGCGCATGAGCGGATCACCGCCTGCATCGCCGCGGAGAATGATTTCGTGGGTGCCGCTACGGGCGGTTTGGATCAGTCGGCCTCGATCCTTGCCACCGACGGGCACGCCCTGCTGCTGGACTGCCGTGACTTTTCCACCGAATCCGTGCCGTGGGATCTTGCGGGACAGGGCCTTGCTCTGCTCATCACGGACACCCACGCCCCGCACAGCTTGGTGGGCGGCGAATACGCGCAGCGGCGCGACCAGGCCGAGGAAGCCGCACGCACTCTCGGGGTGCCGACGCTGCGCGATGCCAGTGAGGCAGGGCTCACTCCCGATGCGATTACTGACCCGCTCATCCAGCGGCGGGCCCGGCATGTGCTCACCGAAATCCACCGTACCCGGGCGTTTGCTGACCTGCTGGAGGCGGGGACGGTCCGTGAGCATGTGGCGGAGCTCGGTGAGCTGATGAACGCCTCGCACACCTCCCTGCGGGATGACTTCGAGGTGACCGTTCCTGAGCTCGATGCGGCCGTTGAGGCAGCGCGAAATGCCGGTGCCCACGGTGCCCGCATGACCGGCGGCGGCTTCGGCGGCAGCACTATTGCGCTGGTGGAAGCCGATCAGGCTGAGCATGTGGCACGCGCGATCGAGGAGGCGTTCGCTGAGCGCGGGTTCGCTGCTCCGCAGTCATTCCTGGCGCTGCCGAGCACGGGCGCAGGTCGGGACAGCTGACGCGACCGCTTCAGGCAGCGGGCGCGTCCAGCCAGGTGCGCACCCCCGCCAGATGCGTCTGCTTCAGCCCTTCGCTCATCAGTGATGCGCGGATTGAGCTTGCCGCCAGGTGCGCGAGCTCCTTGTCGGTGAAGCCGTTCGCGCGCGCTGTCTCATACTGATCCAGTAGGCGGGAGCCGAACAGCAGCGGGTCATCCGCGCTGAGTGCGATCTCTGCGCCCGCCTTCATCAGCGTGCGCAGCGGAACATTGGACTCGTTGGCATACACCCCGAGGGACACGTTCGAGCCCGGGCACACTTCCAGCGCCACGCTGGAATCCACCAGGCGTTCCAGCAGTCGCGGATCCTCAGCTGAGCGGACTCCGTGCCCGAGCCGCGCAGGGCTCAGGTGGGCCAGCACCTCGCTGATATGCGTCGGTCCGAGCAGCTCGCCTCCGTGCGGCACCCCGGCGAGCCCGCCCGCGCGGGCAATGCGGAACGCAGCGGCGAACTCAGCGGTGTCCCCACGCCGCTCATCGTTGGACAGGCCGAAGCCCACCACCGGCCCGGCATACTTCACGGCCAGTCGCGCGAGCGTTCGGGCATCCAGCGGATGCCGCATCCGCGAGGCAGCCACGATGATGCCCAGGGAGATGCCGAGGTCCTGCTCGATCGCGGCTGCCTCATCCAGAATGATCTCCAGCGCCGGTGTCAGCCCGCCCACGAAGGGGGCATAGCTGGTGGGGTCGATCTGCAGCTCCAAGCGAACCGAGCCTTCGATCACATCGTCCATCGCGGCTTCGCGCAGCAGGCGCCGCATCACCTGCTCTGAATCCACCACGCGGCGGGCCGTGTCATAGAACCGCTGGAAGCGGAACCAGCCGCGGGCATTCGGCTCCACCCGCAATGCCTCCCCGCTGGTCAGCGCACTCGGCAGCCGCAGGCGCCGCTCAGCGGCGAGCTCCCGCAGGGTGGAAGGCCGCATTGACCCCGTGAAATGCAGGTGCAGGTGGGCTTTGGGCAGGGCGCGAAGATCCCGTGTGCCAGCGCCGCCCGCGGAGGCGCTCACGCCAGCAGCTTCTGGATCCGTCCGATCCCTTCGGCGAGGTCAGCATCGCTGAGGGCGTAGCTGAACCGCAGATGCCCGGGCGCGTCGAACGCCTCCCCAGGCACTGCAGCCACCTCCGCCTCCTCAAGGATGAGGGTGGCCAGATCAGCGGAGCTGGTGATGGCCCGTCCGTGGAGCGTGCGGCCGATCAGCTCGGTGACATCGGGAAACGCGTAGAACGCACCCCGCGGGGTGGGCACGCGGAAACCGGGGATGGCGCTGAGCATGTCCACGATGGTGCGACGGCGCCGGTCGAAAGCCCGCTTCATCTCCTCCACACTGTCCATCGGGCCGGTGATCGCCTCCAGCGCCGCCTTCTGTGCCACATTGCACACGTTCGAGGTGAGGTGGGACTGCAGGTTCGCGGCGCCGGTGATGATGTCCTTCGGGCCCACCATCCAGCCCACGCGCCACCCGGTCATGGCGAAGGTTTTTGCCACTCCATTGAGCAGCACGGTCTGCTCCGCAAGCTCCGGCACCGCGTCCAGAACGGAGACGAATTCGGCGCCGTCGTAGGTGAGGTGCTGGTAGATCTCATCGGAGATCACCCAGAGGCCGTGCTCCAGCGCCCACCGGCCGAACTGTGTGATCTGCTCCCGGGTCATCACGGACCCGGTGGGGTTGGAGGGGGAGCACAGCAGAACCGCCTTCGTGCTTGGTGTGCGGGCAGCCTCCAACTGCTCGATCGTGGGCAGATAGTCCTGGTCAGCGCCCGCGAATACGGACACGGCGGTGCCGCCGGCGAGCGCGATCGCCTCCGGGTAGGTGGTCCAAAACGGTGCTGGCAGCAGCACCTCATCGCCCGGGTCGAGCAGTGCCGCGAACGCCTGGTACACAGCCTGCTTTCCGCCGTTGGTGATCAGAGTCTGGCTCGGGTCCACGGTGAGGCCGCTGGTGCGAGAGGTAGCGTCGGCCACGGCTTCGCGCAGGGCAGGCAGCCCGGCGGCGGGGGAGTAGCGGTGCATAGCCGGGTCCGCGGCAGCGGCCTGGGCGGCCTCCACGATATGCGGCGGGGTGGGGAAGTCCGGCTCGCCGGCGCCGAAGCCGATGACCGGCCGACCGGCCGCCTTGAGCGCCTTCGCCTTTGCATCCACGGCAAGGGTGGCGGATTCGGCGATTGAGCCGATTCGCTGGGAGAGGCGGCGCTGAGGGGAGGTCATGGACGGGCACCTTTCGCTGGAGTGCATCACCGGCCGGACCGGAGCGGACGGCATGGCCGGAGCGGATAGTCGGGCCGGGAACACCCGGCTCTGCTGCAATCCTTCCAGATTCGGGTGGGAGGCATCCGGCAGATCGCGGTAGCGCGTCGGGGAAGTGGCCGGCAATGCGCGTGGTTGCCGGCGCTGCGGTTTGCTGCAGGCTTGGTCACACTCTGGTGCGCGATTCGACGGAGACGGTCGGCAAGAGGTTAGGATGGATGCCGGTCGCTTCGGCGGCCGGCTCATGGCCTCATGGCAGTGAGCACAGGGCAGTGGCGCAATTGGTAGCGCAACGGTCTCCAAAACCGTAGGTTGC
>CAMXWV010000001.1 GCA_947252755.1 uncultured Dermabacter sp. | reverse complement strand
GCCTACCCCGACACCGCCACGCCGCCAGCTCCTACACCCTCATCTGTGAAGAGCCCGCAATGCCTACGGGGTGGCCGATGTTGACCGTGAGTCCGAGACCGTTCCGCTTCTCTACCCATATGCGCGGATCGTTCCGGTTCTCATAGAAGAGGCCCCATCTCCACAGGTGGTCATCATCGGGGGACTGCGGACCGGAATCGTCTGGCGCGGCTTTCAGTGCGCGACTGTGGCGGACGCTGTCGATGGTGAGCCACACGATCGGGAGCGAGCTGGCGGTCGCTAGCCCCCAAATACTCCAGGAAATCCCGGAGGGCGCAAGCTGGACAACAGGCGCCACCGCCAAGATGCCCAGCAGAAGAGCAGTTATGAGCGTGAGCACGGCCAGCGCACGCTGTAAAGCCTTCCCTCTCCCATCCTGGAACTCTTGGGCCGCCCGGGGGCGTCCGTCCGGAAAGCGGGTACGCTGACGCCTGCTCAGACCGACGCACACCACCACGAGCAGCACCGTGCTGCCCAGGGAAACGAGGGGGAGAAGGAGAGCGTTGACCCAGGTCTTGGGTTCCCAGCTGGTGACGGTTCCTGCAGCGTCGTAATGCACCGGCATCGGATCTGGCAGCGCGGGATAGTTGACCGCCACCACGGCAACAGCAGCAAGAGAAATCCCCACAGCGAGAACGAGCAATGGCCACAGCGGCGTGGCTGGTCGCTCGGGCGTGACTGACGCTGATACACGAACCGGCACAGCGTCATACCAGCCCTCACTGACTTTAGCCGCCATGATCGGCTTGCGGCACACGGCGAACGCCGCCACGGTCCCAGCCACCGTCACACCCAGCGCTGCGAGCATCACGATTGTGGCCCAGGTATCCATTGATCCTCCTCCGGTGGGTCAAGGGACTCCATCACACGGGCGCACATCTCCATGAGGGCCTCATGAGACAGGCCCCGAGCGCGACCTTCTGCCAACAACGTGTTCACTCGCGACTCAAAACCTGCGAGGTAGTCCGGCGGAGCAACCGCGGTATCGCGGTCAGCAGCCACGAAACTGCCCGACTTCGCATTCGTCGCCACCAGCCCCTCAGACCGAAGCTGGTCGTACGCCTTTGACACGGTGGCCGGATTGATAGCGAACGCGCCCGCTAGTTGGCGCACCGAAGCCAGTGCATCACCTCGACGCAACTCGCCGCGGCCGATCGCCTCCACAACCCGATCACGAATCTGCTGGTACAGCGGAACCGTGGACAACGGATCCAATGTGATGTCCACCTGCACCCCCTCCTGCGTTGATGTAGCTGTGTTACAGATAGTAGTACAGATGTCACAGTTTACTCAGAGGGGCCACATCGACCATGGCTATTGGGTCTACTGGTGCGCTTCCGGCGTGTCGCGCCGGCGACACCTTGGCCGCGTGATGGGGCCGGAACTCCCGTTGCGATTGATCGATTCGCAGGGGTGTGCTTTCGATCTGACGACGAGGGTGAGGCTTGTAGGTACGCCCAGTGGAATGGTTTCTGTCTGTTCCCCTTTGCGAGGCTTACTCCTGAGGCGCGGAGGTGAAGACCGGGTCAATGAAGTGGGCGACGAGGGCGACTTGATCGTCGAGCTGGGCTTCGCAGATATCTTCGAGGCGTTCTTTTCGCCGCCAGGCTGCCCACTTGGGCTGTCCGATGGTGCCGTAGCCTTTCAGATGGGGGCTGACAGGCTCAAGGGTCACGCCGCGGTAGCGGGCGACGGCTTCGGCAGATCGACGCAGCTCGCACGGGCTGAATCCTTGACTGCAGAGTTGGACGATGTCGACGTAGTCGCGCCATCTCGTACTGGTGATGCCTCGTTCCAAGATGGTGACGGCCTTCTCGGCGATGGTTGTCTCGGCGGCGTATCCCAGTAGCTGTAGCGGGGCGCCGAGAACTCGGTCGATCGAGACGAGTCGGGGTGCAGGAATGATGGGATCTCCGGTCGAGACATCCCATGCCGAAGTGCCATTCCACGGTCCGATGGACGCCTTCACACGCACCCGGTACCCGGGGTAGCCGACGTGTTCTCGGATCTCCTGGACGGTGATGCTGTCGGTGTCGAAGGCGACGCCGTCATCACATGGCAGCTTGGCGATGTGGGTCACGACGCGGACGAGGTGTTCTGGAGTGACATCGGCATTAATGGCGTTCGCGTCGGCGTCCTTAGTGGGGCGGCGAACGCCGTACGCTGCGAGCAGGATTCCTCCCTTGAGCACGAAGTCCTGGCCGTGTCCGCTGCGCACGAGGCGGTCGAGGAAGGATTCAAGCAAGTGGCGAATCAAGTACTCCTGGGTGGGGGCCGGCTTTCCGGTAGTGCCTGCTGCGGACCGGGCCTTGGATTGGAGGGTGCGGAAGACCTCGGCGCCACGCGTCATGACAGCATCTCCAAGGCATGGATGACTGGAGTCTTGGCTCGGGGGAGCTGTACGGCGATCTGAATCAGGCTGTTGGGCTTTCCGCCACGACGCAACCATTCCTTGAGTGAGTCTCGTGCGATCTCGTAGCCGAGCTGGCCACGGAGGCGGAAAGCGTCGGCGATGCAGCGTTCGGGGGAGTAGAGCCCGATCGATAGGCCTGTGCCTTCGATCGGCATTTCGTTGCGTCCGAGGTTGAAGGTCTCGGTGTCAAACTGGTGCCAGGTGATCGCCTGCTCGGTTGCAGGGGAGCGGGTGCCGCGGGGGATTGCGATGTCGAGAGTGTCAGGGATCGTGTCGATAAGGTCATGCGAGGCGAGCGCTGAAGTGAGGCAGATTGTTGCTTCGGGGCGTCGGGTTGCAGCCTCAACCATGCTCCAGTCTGTGGCCGGCGCATCCGCGGGGAGGTAGATCCCGCGTGCCACCCGGGCCAAAATACCTGCATTGGCGGCTCGGTAGACGCCGGTGCGGGATAGGCCAACGCGGTCAGCGGTCGACGGGGTGATCGGAGGCATGGGATCCCTCTATCTATGTGGAACGGGATGCTTACAGATAAGTGTACCTGATAACGTTTCGTCTCAGCCGGGTTGATGGATCCGCCGTCTCGTGACGGTCACGAAAAGCCTGGCTAGAGCTGGTGCTCGACGTGGACTCCTGCACCCCGTTGGGCTAGCCGCTATACGGCATCCGCAACGCCGAGCACTGCTGGCTCCGAATACTCCTTATCGCCGGCTGGCCCATACCTAATCCGACACTCAGTTCTGTAGGGCCCGAAAACTTTCAGTGATATACGGCAGACTGAGAGTAGCGAAGAGAGGAAAAGCTGTGATCGAAGCTATCAGGGCGTTGCCCGAGCTCATTAAGGATTGGAAGGTCAGCCGTAATCAGGTCTACCAACATGTCGGGTGTATCGCTGGAATCTTGACGATTGCCGCCTACTTTCGTGAGCAGCGCCCCAGTGAAGTGCTTGCTGATCTGTTCATTGCGGCTGGTGCGCACAGGATCGGGGCCTGGCTTGAATCTGAGCTTCCCCCGTTCCTTGCTCAGCCAGATGCTCAGGCAAATCACACCCTTGTTCAACTGGCTGGTGTGACCGTGCTTCTCATGCTGATGATGCCGTTCCACAATGCACGACGGAACGAGTCTCACGTCGATATTCAGGCTATGGGGCTGGTTGAGGCGCGAGCAGCGAGCACAACCTGGGTTCTCCTAGTGATCGCTGCACAGTTCGGATCAATCCAGTGGAGCATCAGCTGGCTGATCGACACGGGCCGTGCCATCGGAGTGACTATGGTAGTCGGTTCATTCGTCTTACTCGCCGTTTACCTCGTTGCACAGAGGCTTTGGATGCACGACCTGCTTGAGGCCGTTGGAGATGGCCTTGCAGGGGTGATAAGCCATGGCACTGCTGTTATTGCCATGACATTCTTCGCCTTGGTCTTCGTGGTCATTGGTCCACTATTCTTTCTCGGTAGGTGGCTGCTCTCCACCCAGTCCGATGCCCACTATGAGTCCGAACAACAAATTGCCAAGAGGCGGGCTGAGCGAAAAATACCCACCGGTGCAACCCTGAGTACTCTCGGAGAGATGGACATTCGACGCGCCTGCCAGAAACGTACGTCCCCGGTGTCAACGTCCCGTGCAGAACGGACGCAGTCACCGTAACGAAACTATTCGTGGCGCTCGCCGGCGAGCGTCGTGACCCTGCCGAGATTTATGTCCCGATCCCGGCAAGCGAGCGGCACTCCTCTGCTGCCGACACCGGCTTCACACACCGGCTGATCGTTGTGTTTGATCAGCTCCATCGTGGTCACCGGCATCAGTCCGGGTGCAATGAGCGATCGTGCCGAAACAGTGAGGTCTGAACGTGTTCGTTCTTTGGTCGCGCTGCTGCATGCAACCGCCGTACTGCGTTGAACGACGCGCTCCATCTCTGGTGAATCTGTTCGCGGATGTGGAGTGTGCACACCCAGCTCCGCCAGCGCATGGCACACTGATCGGATGCTGTCGATTGCTGCGCTTATTGCCTTTGGCGTTGCGGTGACTCCGCTTGTGATCACTCCGGGTGCCAGCTTCACCTTGGTGAGTTCACGTGGACTGGTGGGGGACAGGCGCGGTGCATGGGCCGTGATCGTGGGGACAGCTGCGGGCATCATCACCCATGGTCTGCTTGCGGGTCTGGGGCTTGCGGCGGTGGTGATGCGCTCCGCCGAGGTGTACCAGGTTCTGCGACTGGTGGGCGCGTTGTATCTGATCGGTCTTGGTGTGTGGCTGGTGTGGAGCGGGCGGCGCAGCCGATTCACGGCGGACAGTAAGCCCGTTGGAAGCGACTCTCGGCCTGTTGCCCGGGAGATGGGGCAGGCGTATCTGGCCAACGTGCTCAACGTAAAAGCTGCCACCGTGTACCTCACGCTGGCGCCACAGTTGGTGCCGGCGCACCTGGTTGGGGTGACGTCGATGCTGACGCTCGCTCTTGTGCACGTCTGTGTGATGGCAGTGTGGCTTGGGCTCTGGTCAACCGGGCTCGCGAAGCTGTCGAGCGCGTTCAACATGGCTGATTGGAAGCGGCGGATCAACGTTGCGGGCGGGGCGATTCTCATCGTCCTTGGCATCCGCACAGCTGCTACGCGCGGATAGCCGTCAGGGCGCCGGCGCCAGTGCGGCCACGGCGTCAAGCAGGATAGCGCGGCCCAGCTGAGGCGAAGCACCCGGTTCCGGCCCGAGCTGGCCGTGCAGTTCCATGCTGATGGTGCCCACAATCGCGCACCAGGCCCGAACTGCCGCGGCCGCCTGGGCGGGCGTTGCCTCAACCTCCAGCTCCTCGGCGCTGCTGGTCAGGAAAGCGTCGTACTCGGCGGGACGCGCAGCGGCACTCTCAGTGCTAGAAGCTGCACCTCTCGTGGTGGGCGTCGCTGCGATCACTTCCAGCAGGCGTCGCATCACGCGGGTGCCTGGGCCGGTGGTGCGTTCGGCGGGCGCCGCATAGCCGGGAACAGGCGCCCCATATATAAGCCCCCACTGGGCAGGGTGGGTGATGGCCCAGTCGCGCATAGCCAGGGCAATCGTGCCAACGCGGCCGCCAGTGCCATCTGCGCCGATGCGGCCCCCAGTGTCACCCGTCCCCGCATCCTTCAGCAGAGCATCGTCCACGGCATCTGCAAGGTTCGTGTACGCGTCAACCAGGAGCAGCGTCAGCAGAGCATCGCGACTATTTACATATCTGTAAACGGCGGAGCTGGCCACCCCCAGGTCCCGCGCGATGGCGCGCAGCGAAAGTGCAGCGGCTCCGTGGCGAGCCAGGTGGTCGCGGCCAAGGTGGAGGATGCGGGCCTCCATCTCGGCGCGATTCTCAGCGCGGCTGCGTCGTGCGGTCATAGCACCAGTATGGCGCAGTCGCACGCGAAGGCACTGCGCGTCACCCAGCCCCACGCAACCCAGCTGTACATCAGTCCCAGCCCCACACCGCCGAGCGGCGCAGCACCCCACCCCACACCGGCCAACCTCACGCACCATTGAGAGAGCACTGCTCTTGCTTCACCGCAACACCCCTTGTACGGTTGTTCCGAACAACGAGAGCATCGCTCTCGAAAAACAGGAAGCGCAACCAACTGCTGCGGAGGAACCATGCGCTATGTGATCACCGGTGCCGGCCAGATCGGCACACAACTCGCTCACGATCTGGTCCATGCAGGCCATCAGGTCACCGTGGTGCGCCGCTCGGCCGCCAAGACTGACGGCCCGATCCGCACCATTGCCGCAGACGTCCTCAACGTTGCCGCATGGTCGGGCGCAGCGGAAGGTGCCGCCGCGATCTTCCACTGCATCCACGCGCCCTATGACTCGCGTGTCTGGGAGCGTGAGCTTCCGCCGCGCGAACAGGCTGTTCTCTCAATTGCCGAGCAGCACGGGATCCCGGTGATCTTCCCCGAATCGGTGTACGCCTTCGGTGATCAGGCGAAGGACCTGCACGAAGGTGCGCCGCTCGCGCCGGTCACCCCGTTGGGGCAGGTGCGAGCCGACCTGCTGCGGGCTCGCGCGCAGCATTCGGCGGTGACTCTCAGCGTGGTCGCGTCGGACCTGATCGGCCCCACAACGGAAGCGGGCTCGGTTGCAACAGCCACTGTTCTACGCCCACTTGCTGCGGACCGACGGGCGTGGGTGTTCGCGAATCCTGACCTGCCGCACAGCTGGACGTATACACCCGATCTGGCCGCCGCGATGCTGCAGTGCGCAGACCGCGCCGCCAGCCTTGCCCCGAGCGGAGACGCGGTTCTGCACTGTCCCACCACCGCACCGCGCAGTCTGCGCGAGCTCGCCTCAGATGCGGCTGACCTGTTGGGGCGTCGAGCCCGGATTCAGAGCGTGCCCCGCCCAGCCATGTGGGCGGCCCGCTGGCTGCACCCGATGCTGCGGGAGCTTGACCGTCAGCAGTACCTGTGGCGCCAGCCCAGCGTGCTCCGCCCCGGTCGCCTCATGACCACCGACGGAACGGAGCCAACCCCGTGGGAGACTGCCCTACGCATCTCGGTTGACGCGGTGCGCTCTTCGCAGCTGCCGACTCGGCACCCGCGCGAGTAAGCCGCTCGGGGCAATGCTGGACAGTGCCAAGCGCACGGGTACCCCTCGGCCTAGTGCCCGCGGCTTAGTCAGTCCGGTTCAGGCAGCTCGAGTCGCTGGCCTGCCCATTGTGCACGCAGCCACCGGTCGTGTGAGGCAACCACAACGGTGCCCGGATAGTGGGGGAGTGCGTCCTCGAGCGCGGTGACAAGGCTGAGCGAAAAATGGTTGGTGGGCTCATCCAGCAGCAGGATCTCTGGCGGGTTGGCCAGGAGCACCGCGAGGGCAAGGCGACGCTGTTGGCCCACGCTGAGTTCCGTGACGGCGCGGTTGTGGTCCCGGCCAGCAATCAGCCCGAAGGTGCTCAGCGGTACGCGCGCTGAACGCTCTGATCCCACCAGGTCAGCGTAAACCTCCAGCGCAGTGCGGCCGGGGCCGCGATTGGCAGGATCAGGCAGGGTGGTGTTCTGCGTGAGCAGCCCGATGCGGTCTGCCGGGGTGCGCGTAATCTGCCCGCTGCTCGGTGTCAGTGTGCCGGCGAGCAGGCCGAGCAGCGTGGATTTTCCCGACCCGTTCGGGCCGGTGATGAGCCACCTATCTCCTCGGCTGATGCTGAGGGATGTGTCCGGGAGCCTGCCGTTCAGTGTCACGTTCACGGCTGTGAGCACGGGCTCCCGCGTGCCCGTCGAGCGCGGCTCGCCTGCAGCGGTGAGTCCGTGGATTGTGAGTTCGCGGGGAGGTTTGCGGATCTGGCGATGTTCCAGATCCGTGAGGCGGACGCGTGCGTCGTTGACCCGGCGGGACACGGCCTGCGCATTGCGGTCAGCGTAGAACTTCTGCGCCATACGCACTTCGGACCGCGGACGCCAATCCGAATGCCCCACCACCTGCTGATCCTTGACGGCGGCGCGCAGCCGGGAAAGCTCGGCCTGCTCATCGCGGTACTGCCGCTCCCACCGCTGCCGGGCGTCAGCTCGTGCGGACAGGTAGCTGCTGTAGCTGCCGCTGAAGCGGGTGAGCCCGATCCCGGTTCCGGTGCCGTCATGAACCAGCGGCTCGGCAACCGCGTGGGGGAGTGGCGACGGGTCAAGATCCAGCAGTGAGGTGACCGTGTCATCAAGAAAAGCTCGATCGTGACTGGCGATCAGCACCGGACCCCGCCACTCCTTGAGCACGCTCACCAGGTACGCGGTTGCGGCATCGTCAAGATGATTGGTGGGCTCATCTAGCAGCAGCACATCCGGAGTGCTCAGCAGCAGCCAGGTAAGGGCGAGCCGAGCACGCTGCCCTCCCGAGAGCGCGCCTGTTGAGCGGTGGCGGTCGATCTGTCCCAGTCCGAGCCCGGTCAGCATCGCCGAGATTCTTGCGTCTGTTTCCCACGCTCCCAGGCGTTCGGCTTTCTCCAATGCGCGCGCGTAGTCGTCGGCGGCGGCTGGATCGTTGGGGTGCTCCGCCAGGGCGGCGCCGAGCCTGGTGACTTCATTGGCCGCCCGACGCGGCCGGGCCACCGCGGATTCCATAGCGTTCGCAATTGATTCTTCCGCGGAGAACGGGGGTTCTTGATGCAGCAGTCCGAATACTGGCGCGCCGGCATCCGGTGAGTTCACGGTGATCGTTCCCGCGGATGGTTCGAGGTTTCCGGCGATCAGTGTGAGCAGAGTTGACTTGCCCGACCCATTCTCCCCGATCAGCCCAACGCGGTCGCCGGCAGGCACAACGAAGGACACATCCGTGAGCACCCGCCGGCCGGGGTAGGAGAATGAGAGGCCGTCTACTCGCAGATGCGCACCGGCGGCAGTGAAGGATGATGAAGCGTGAGCGTAAGGCATGAGCAGTTCCTGAAGGCGTGGCGAAACCTGCCGGGCACACTGCCTCGGACGCAGGCTGGGAAAACGCTCACTTGCTCACGGCGCCAGTTTACCTGAGCCGCGCTGCTCAGCAGTACCCGCCACACCACGGGAACATATGGGTGGAAGTATGGTGGCAATCCGGTAGATTTCCCGAGGAATCGAACCGTATGATGGGGTCACACTTTCGGAAGGGGGCTCCCATGGTTCCTAGAACATCCTCTGTCACGTCGGCTGATTCGAGAGCAGCCCAGAACCCGGCCTATCGGCGTGCGATCGCCCTTGATGTTCGCGAGATTGCCCGGCGCCTGAACGCCGCGCTCGGGGGAACGCTGGTTTCGGCTCTTGCCGGCTCCTCGGACACGAAGTCCTCGCACAAGTGGGCGAAGTCCACCGGTCCGCGTCCACGTCCAGAGACTGCTAAGCGTCTCTACTTCGCCTACGAACAGTGGCAGAAGGTGTGCGAAGCCGAAGGTGAGCACACTGCTCGCGTGTGGTTCATCGGAGCCAACCCCTGGCTGGGGTACGACACTCCTGTGAATGCGATTCGCGAGGGGCGCCTTTCGGACGTTGCGGCGGCTGCCCAAGCCTTGGTTGACGATTCGTTCAGCGGTTGACGCGCCACCGCACTCCGCGCCGCCTCCCGCCCAGCTAATTCGATTGACACCCACCGCCGTGCTTCCTAGCGTTCACGGTGCGGTTGTGACCGCTCGCTGAGGGCACAAGCATCAACCCTTGCCACGTCCCACGCCGGCATCTGCCACGGGACGAGCCCGTGAGCATCCACCGCACCGTTACCGAGCATGAAGGGTATGTATGAGCGCCTCTGACTTTGCAGTTGATGACCGTGACGGTGCGGAGGCGAACAAGCCGGCGGTGCCTTTCCGTGAGGGTGTTGTGCTGCTGTGGTCGTATTCGCGTCAGCATCTGACCGCGCTGATTGCCGGAGTGCTGCTAGCGCTGTTTGCTACGGCTACTGAGTTGGCCACGCCGATGGCCACCAAGTGGGTGATCGACTCACTGGGCACCGATTTTGATCTGACAGTGCCGATTGTGGCGCTAGTGGCGCTCCTGATTGTGGGGATCGTTGCGGACTTTACGCAGACGATCCTGCTGGGCACACTGTCTGAACGCATTGTTCTGGATGCGCGCCGCGGGCTGATCAGGCGGTTCTTTCAGGCAAAGCTGGAACAGGTTCAGCGTTTCCGCACGGGTGAGCTTGTCACTCGCGTCACGAGCGATACGCAGCTGCTGCGGGAGGCGGCTACGGATACGCCGATTCAGCTGATCAATGGTGTGGTGTCTTTGGTGGGCACGATTGTGCTGATGGCGCTGCTTGATTGGCCGCTGCTGTTGACCACGCTCCTGGCGCTGGTGTTCATTGGCGCTGTGTTCGCTGTGCTCGCCCCGCAGATCGGCAAGGCGGATAAGCGTGCTCAAGACGCGATCGGTGAACTGGGCGCCACTTTGGTAGGCGGCGTGCGAGCGCTGCGAACAGTGAAGTCCAGCCGGGCTGAGCATCGGGAAATCGCTCGGGTGAGCGAGAAAGCAGAGGAATCTGCCCGGTACGGGATCCGTTCCCTGTGGTTTGCGGCGGTGGCGTGGACGATCGCCGGCGGGGGAATGCAGCTGGCGTTCATCGTGATCCTTGGCATGGGCGCCGGGCGGGTTGCGCTCGGGGAGATGCCGGTGTCCACGCTGATCGCGTTTCTGCTGTACGCGTTCGGGATTGTTGAGCCGGTGATGTCACTGGCTCAGGCATTCACCACCCTGCAGAGCGGTCTTGCCGCTGCTGCGCGGATCCGTGAAACCGAGCATCTTGAACCGGAGGTGACGAGCGACCAGCCTCGGGTGGTCGCGTCTCAGCCGGACAGCCTGGATGTTCCCGTGCTGGCGTTGCGATCGGTGACTGCACGCTATGCCGACGCGGACACTCCCGCTTTGCACGATGTGACGCTCACGGTTCCTCGCCGGGGGCATGTTGCTCTCGTGGGGCCGTCTGGTGCGGGCAAAACCACGGTGTTCTCATTGTTGCTGCGCTTCATCGACCCCGAGACGGGGCGGTTGGAGATGAACGGCGTGCCGTATAGCGAGCTGAGCATTGATGATGTGAGGTCCGGTATCGCGTACGTGGAACAGGAAACCCCGGTGATCCCGGGCACTGTGCGCGAGAACGTGCTGTTCCGTGTGCCCGACGCATCCGATGATGAGGCGTGGGAGGCACTGGCCGCGGTGCACTTGGATCAGAAGATCCGCTCGTTGAGCCGCAGCCTGGATGCGAACGTTGCTGAAACGAGTTTGTCAGGCGGGGAACGCCAGCGGCTGGCGATCGCCAGGGCGCTGGTGCGCAGGCCTGGCGTGCTCTTGTTGGATGAGGCTACTGCTCAGCTCGACGCGACCACCGAGGCAGCGATCCAGAATGTGATCAGCACGGCCGCGCAAGACGGCGCGGTGGTGACGATCGCGCACCGGCTCTCCACGGTGCTCGATGCCGACCAGATCATTGTTCTTGAGAATGGCCGCGTGCGAAACGCGGGCACCCACGGCGACCTGTTCGCCCGTGACAGCCTCTACCGCGAGTTCGTCACAGCGCTGCGCATCCGCACAGACACTGATTCTGAACACTGATCGTGGAATGGTGCGGCCTCTATGGAATGACGCGGGCTAATAGGGGAGTAGGAGCGAGACGGCACGGGCCAATAGGGGAGGGGAACCCCCACACAACACAAAAAGAAAGGGGCGAGCATTATGCTCGCCCCTTCTTCTCAGCGTTCTGCTGTGAGCAGTGGCTGTGTCACACCCGGTCGCGGACGGCGCGCTGGAAGGACAGGTGCTTGCCAGCGACGTCTACGCGGCGAAGCGCAATGGCCGGCATGGTCTTCGTCGGGCAGTAGTTGCCCGCCGACCTGCCTTTCGCCAGGTTCGGTGGGCAGGCGCCCCAGGCCGGTGCCGGGCCCACAGCGGTCCAGCGGCCCTTGCCATCCACCACGCTATAGAACCAGCGGCCGGAGAACGTGGAGGTGTACGCGGTGAAGCCGCGGTACTGCTGAACCGAGCGGTCAAGCGTCAGGTTCGACCATCCGGAGTTAGGGCTCCGGTTCGCCCACTTGACCGTCCCGAGTGAGGTGGGCACGTAGACGGTGAACTTCGCGTTCGACGGCGTCTGATTGCGTTCTGCGCCCAGCACGTAGAAACCGTACTGAACCTTCTTGCCGTCTTCGTCATAGACGGGTTTGTCCTGGCTAATGTCCTCGGCGTTGACCACCAGGGAGTAGCCGGAGTTCTTGTAGGTCGGGCATCCCTTGCCGATGTTCATCAGGCCCTGCAGACCGATGTTCGGGTTGCCATGGTCCGGCGGATACTCGGGATCCTCCGGCTTCGAGGTGGCCAGAGCGGGCGCTGCAGCAGCAACCACGGTGGTGGGCACAGCCCACGCGGTGGTCTGCATAAGCCGGCGCCGGCCGATGGATGCGGACTGCGCGCGGTCAGAAGAGGTAGTCGTATTCGTCATAGTTGAGTATCAGTTTCCGTCAGTCGTGGCCGAGAAGGGTTCAATGTTCTGGGTGCCCGGAGCTGAGAACGGCTCAATGTTGTCTTCAGGCTTCGGATCCTTTGCAGGCACGGCGCACCACGGGATGCAGTATAGCACCTTGCACAGGCGGTAAGAGCCATCCCGCTGCTTCACGAACAGCCACACCTTGCCGGTGCGCTTGTCCCGCTTGTACACGTAGCGGTTGGTGTTCTCGAACTTGTAGGACTTGTTCCAGGAGTAGCCGGTGGAGCTCTTGGAGTAGTGGGTGGCGGTCTGGCTGGGCTGAACGGTCTCATGTGCAGAGGCGGCAACCGGTGCGGCCACGGCGGCCACGGCCAGTCCGAGTGCAACCGTTGCCTTGGCGGCAACGGAGCGCATCGAGGAGGAACGCTGGGCTTGGGAGATATGAGTGTTAATCATGCCGTCAGGATAGCCGTAAGGTGTCCACAATTTTTCACGATACTGTGAACACGCCTGCGCTCCCCCCCCCCAGCAGACTTGACGCAACTAACCAGAAAGAGCCTTGCCATCGCGGATATGACTGCATGAGCATCACACCTATGCCCGAGTCCCCGATGGACGCCCCCAGTGCACCAGCGCACCGGGCGATCCGATTCAGCCACGAGCTGCGCGGCGCAATCACCGCCAGCGGACTATCCCTACGAGAGCTGCGAGCCTCCCTGGCACAGGCCGGGCATGCAGTGAGCCTTGCCACCCTCTCAGCATGGCAGAACGGCACACGGGTGCCGAGCTCTCCCGCCTCATACGCTGCTGTTGACGCGCTGGAAACCATTCTGGACGTAGAAACTTGCAGCCTGCGGGACCTGGTGGGAGAGGTCCGGCGCAGAGGCAGGCGGCCGCACTACGAATCCCTGCACGCGCACATGCCAGAACGCTCACTGGTTGAACAGCTCCTGGAATCCCTGGACTTCATGGACCCGGATGATCAGCCGCACGAGCTGTTCGTGGTGGAGCAGGTGAACCTGTCGGCTGCTTCGCCGGTGGTGACCGTGGATGTCCATATTCTGGTGCGAACGCTCCAGTCGGGGCCGTGCCGGATCCCGTCGATCAATGTGCTTCCCCCTGATGTGCCGAACGTGAAACCCGAGATCACCCCGCTGAACGGCTGCCGGATCGGCCTGGAGACCAACTGGCCGAATGAGCGCAGCTACGGGGCGGAGCTGATCCTTGACGATGATGCCGCCGCCGGCGCGCTGCTGTTCTGCGGGTTCCGGATCACCTGGCAGATCCAGCCGCAGCACTGCCGGGAGATCACCTACACGGTGCCCAGGGCCGCGCGCGAAATCCTGGTGCAGGCACAGTTCGATGACGATCTTGCCCCCGTGAACTGCCGGGCCTTCCGCGTGACCGCGTCGGAAGAGAAAACCGAGCCGGTGCTGGTGAACGCCTCCAACCGGATCCAGGCCACCGGGCAGAACTTCGGTCCGGGCCTGATCGGACTCCAATGGGAATGGGAAAGCGACCCCACTCACCGGACATGACCTCACAGCATGAAGCCCCGCAGCAGAAGCCCCGCAGCAGGAGCCTTGCAGCGTGAACCCCCGCAGCGTGAACACTGACGCGGGATGGGGCGTGAATCCGGATACCCTGCCGGGATGACCGATTCCGAATCCTCCCGCGCCGGCTTCCTGTATGGCATTGCGGCCTACCTGCTCTGGGGTGCGTTTCCTCTCTATTTCACCCTGTTCACCAAGTCCAGTTCCTTCGAGGTGGTGGCGCACCGGGCGTTCTGGTCGCTGATCTTCTGCGCCCTGCTGCTCACCCTGCTGCGCGGGTGGGGCACCATTCGCGCTCTGCTGCGGGATCGACGGCTGCTGCTCACCTACACCGTGGCCGGGTTCCTGGTGGTACTGAACTGGGGCACCTATGTGTACGGGATTGAGATCGGCCGCACGCTGGATGCGTCGCTCGGCTATTTCATCAACCCGCTGGTGACGGCGCTGCTGGGCGTGGTGGTGCTGGGGGAGCGGATGCGCCGGCTGCAATGGGCTGCGTTTGCCCTGGCCGCTGCCGCGATCATCGTGAACATCGTGGCCTACGGTGCATTCCCGTGGATCGCACTGCTGCTGGCGGGCAGCTTCGGCGCCTACTCACTGGTGAAGAAGGTGGGCGGGCAGTCGGTGGATGCGCTCTCCGGGCTTGCCATCGAAACCGCGGCCGTGGCGCCGTTCGCCCTCGCGTTCATCCTGGTGCTCATAACCACCGGGCATTCCACCTTCACACCGGACGGCTACGGCGCCCTGCTGGCCTCCACCGGCGTGGTCACCGCGGTGCCGCTGCTGCTGTTCGCCGCTGCCACCCGACGCGTCACCCTGGTGACGCTCGCCATCCTGCAGTTCATGACCCCGATCATCGTGTTCTTCCAGGGGTGGCTGCTGTTTGATGAGCCGCTGCCGCTCAGCCGCTGGGTGGGGTTCATCTTGGTGTGGGCCGCGGTGGTGCTGTTCATCGTGGATATTGCGCGCACCTCACAGGGACCGCGCGTGGTGCGCCGCAAGCGCAAACGCACAGACTGATCCGCCCTGCACGCTGTTGAACCGGGCGAACGGGCTGAATCAGGCGAACGGGTTCCACCAGCGGCCGCCGTTCACCACCACCAGCGTGGCTGACGTAGCCAGCAGCAGCACCGCCAGCAGCATCACCAGCACATCCCGAGTGCGCAGGGGCCGCTGGTCATACCAGGTGCGGCCCTTGCCACGCCCAAAACCGCGCAGCTCCATTGCCGCCGCCACGGATTCGATCCGGTCAAATGCCCCCAGCAGCAGCGGCATGAGCGTGGCGGTGAGACTGCGAATCCGCGCTGGCAGGCTCACCTTTCGGGACATGTCCATGCCGCGGGCCTGCTGCGCTTGCGAAATCGTACGGAAATCCCGCTGCACATCCGGGATATACCGCAGCGCCAAAGATACCGAGTACGCAGCACGGTACGGCACCCCGATCCGGTTCAGCGACGAGGCAAACTCCGGGGGACGCGTCGTAGTGATGAACAGCAGCACCACCGGCAGCACCGCGAAATACTTCAGAGTCACCACCAGCTGATAGAACAGCTGCTGCGCGGTGAGATCCCACCGCCACGGGCCGTTGACCAGCAGGGTGCGGGATCCGAACAGCTGCTCGCCATACCCGGGGGCAAAGATGAAGATCAGCACATTGTTCAGCAGCATGAAGATCCCGATCAGCCACAGCACCACGGCAAGATCCCGCAGCCGCACCCTGGACACGCCCCACAGCACCACTGAGATCAGGGCCTGGAGGAGGAGATAGCGCGCGTCGAAAGTGATCATCGCGGATGCCACCAGGGCAAGCACCAGCACCAGTTTGGACACCCCGGTAAGAGTGTGCAGCCAGCCCTCGCGGGGCACATAGCCGAGCAGAGGAGAGGTCACTGCCCACCACCCCGCTCAGCCCGGTCCGCTTCCACGAACCGGTGCACCAGGCGCACCGGGTCACTGATCCCGCACCGCTGCGCGAGCGTGAACAGGCCGGTGGTGACCAGGTCCGCGCGAGCAGTCAGCTCCTCATCAGTCAGCACCGCCGCCGGGTCCGTGTCTGCCAGCAGACGCCCGCCGCTCATCACCAACACCCGGTCCGTGTACTCCAGCGCCAAGTGCATGTCATGCGTGATCAGCAGCACCGTGGTGCCCAGCTTGTTGACGCGGGTGAGGAAGTCCATGAACTCGCTGTAATGCGCGTAATCCTGCCCGGCAGTGGGCTCATCCAGGATCAACACCTCCGGCTCCAACGCCAGGATCGAGGCGATCGTGACCCGTTTCTTCTGCCCGTGGCTCAGCGCCGAAACCGGCCACGTGCGAAACGGCCGCAGCCCGCACACGTCCAGCACCCGGTCCGTGCGCTCAGCGATCACCTGCTCATCCAGGCCGCGGGCCCGCATTCCCAGTTCGATCTCCTCGGTGATCAATGGGCGGGAGATCATGTGCCCCGGTTCCTGCAACACGAAACCCACATGCTCGCCCCGTTCGGCAAGAGACCAGCCGGCGGCGTCCACCGAGCCGATGCGGACCACACCGTCCGTGGCCTTCTCAAACCCGCACACCACCCGCGCCAGCGTGGACTTTCCGGCCCCATTAGAGCCGAGCACACCCACCATTTCGCCAGCCTGCACGCGAAAGCTCACGTCATGCACGGCCCGCACACCGGGTGCATCACCCGGGCGTGGCAACACACACCCCACCTGGTCCAGGTCCAGGGCAGGGGAGCGGCCGGCCTCTGCGTCTGCGTCAGCGTCTGCTGCGGCATGATCCGGTTCGGCAGCGGACACCCATGCGCGCACCGCCTGAATCTGCTCATCATCCAGGTCCATCTTCTCAAGCGCTGACGGGTGCTGCTCGGCTCGGGCCGGTGCACCGGCCAGGCGCAGCGCCGCCACGTGCAGGGGCGGGCGGATGCCATGCTGCTCCAGCAGACCGGAGGTCAGCACCTCATCGGGCGTGGCATCGGCCACGATCCTGCCCCCGGCCATGAGCACAATGCGATCCACGGGCCGGTGGAGCACATCCTCCAGGCGGTGCTCCACAATCACCACGGTGCGGCCATGCTCACGGTGCAACTCATCGATCAGCTCCACTGCGGCGCGGCCCGAGGCCGGGTCTAGGTTCGCCAAGGGCTCGTCGAACAGGAGAACGTCAACATCGTCCACCAGCACCCCGGCCATCGCCACCCGCTGTTTCTGCCCACCGGACAGCTCATGCGGAGCCGCAGCCAACCGATCTTGGATGCCCACAATCGACGCGGCCTGCTGCACCCGCTGCGGCATCTGCGCAGCCGGCACCTGCTGATTCTCCAAGCTGAACGCGATGTCCTCACCCACGGTGAGGCCCACAAACTGCCCGGACGTATCCTGTAGCACCGTGCCCACATGGCGGGAGGTCTCCACCAGCGGCACCTGGGCCGGGTCATTCCCGCACACCGTGACCGTACCGGTGGCGGTGCCGCGGTGATGGTGGGGAACCAGCCCGTTCAACACGGACAGCAGCGTGGACTTGCCGGAGCCCGACGCGCCTATCACCGCCACCTTCTCACCGCGCCTGATCACCAGATCAATCGTGTGAAGGGTGGGTTTCGACTGCGCCCGGTACTGGAAGCTGTACCCGCGCAGTTCGATCAGCGGCTCGGCGGACGATGTCACGACTGGACCGTGAGCGATCCGGTCTTGGTGCGGGTACGGGCATACACCGCCAGGATCAGCGTTCCAAGAACCGCGGTGGTAATCGTGTTAGCAGTGAACGCCGCAGTGCCCTGCGTCCACACCTTCGCAGCGGGCTCGTTATAGATCAGCACATCACCCAGCGGCGCAATCAGCAGCCAAGCAGTTGCGTGGCCCACCGCCACCGCAAGCACGAACCGGAGCGCGGTGGCGCCGGAGAACTCGCCGTCATGAATCCGGTGACGCAGCAGCACCAATGCCACCACCAGGCCGAACACGCCCGAGGCCACCTCCCAGCTGAGCCAGATGCCAAACCCGGTCACATCGATCAGTACGTGCCCGATGAACCCGGTTAGCAGACCCACCCAGGGGCCGTAGAGCACAGCCAGCACCGCCAAGATCGCGTACTGGATGGAGATCGTGGTGTTAGGGATCGGTGTGGGAATTGCCACGAAGCGACCCAGCACAAAGAACAGGGCGGCGCCGATGCCGATGGCAACCACCTGGACAACCGGAGAATGAGTACGAGACATAACTATTCCTTGAGGAGAGAGGGATCTGACAGGGATGTGTGGAGGGCGTTCAACGGGCGTTCGGCGCACGTGCGCCCTTAGTGTTCGCGGTTCTTAGTGGGCAGGGTTCTCAGTGGGCGGGGTCGAGCCGCACCTGCCAAGAGGTGCCGGTTCCCAAGGAGAATGCCCGGGCATAGTTGCCGCGGTTGATCGCCACTGCCATGCGGTCCAGGGAGTTCACGTACAGCAGTGACTCACCCACTTCCACATCAGCAAAACTGCGCGCATAGGTCATCTGCGCGGCGTGCACAACCGCGTCGTAATGACTGACCCGCACCGTGACCCGGCCGCCATGCTGAATACCCAGCTCACGGAACAGTTCACGGGGAATCGAGGTCCACAGGGAGCCGTAGCGCACATCCAGGGTGTCAATGGTGCCGTGAACTGCGCCGTCAGCTGCTTTCGGCTCCACCAGCGGCAGGGACACCAGCTGGGACAGCGGAACCTCCGGTCCCACCTGCTCGTAGCTGATCGCCTCAGACGCGAGCCGAGCCCCGGTGAACGCGTAGATGTCCCGGCCGTGGAACGTGTAGGACTCCTCCGAGCCTTCACGACGGTTCCGGGTCTCGTCGATCTCACGCAGCTGCTCAATGCCGAAAATGCTGTGCAGGTGAGTGAGCGTGCCATTATCCGGAGTGACCACCAGGTGCCCGGTGCTCGTGCGCGCTACCACGCTGAGGCGATCCGAACCAACCCCAGGATCCACCACGGACACGAACACGGTGCCAGCCGGCCAATAGGAGATCACCTGCGCCAGGCGGTAGGAGCCCTCCCAGATGTCATAGGGCGGAATGTTGTGGGTGAGGTCGTGAATGCGCAGGCCGGGATCAACACCAACCGCCACGCCAACCATCGCGCTGACCGCGCCGTCATCAAGACCGAAATCAGACTGCAGAACAAGGGGATGCATGCGGGCAATATACGCCACCACCTGCACGGCAGAACCCGAATAAGTCCTTAGATGACATGGCCGGGGCGGCTGGTGTGTGAGGACCCGTTGCGCGGCTGCTGCGGACCGCGATCCTTTACGATGAGCACGCGGCAGACCAAGGAGAGGATGAGTGCTCCTCATCCTGACAACAGGAGTGGACCCGATGCGTGAAGAAGTTCCATCCTCGGATGTGTTCCGGCCGGCAGTTCTCGCGGTCCTGCTCGATGGCGAGCAGGCCTCACTCCAAGAGATCTACACTCGGGCGGCCGATGAAATCCGGCTCAGCGAGGAGGCCCGCACCGAACGCCTTAGCTCCGGTCAGCTGCGGTTCCACAATCGGATCGGCTGGGCGGTATCCGGGCTGTTCACAGCTGGCCTCCTGGGCCGCCCGTCACGCGGCCACTACGCCATTACTGACAATGGGCGGGTGGTTGCCCAACGCCGAATGAGCTCCTACTCCGAAGACCAGATGCTGGAGTGGCCCCAGTGGCGCGAGTACCAGGCAGAAGTCCAAGCCCGCAGGGCCGAGAGGGAGAACCGTGACACTGGCGCTGAGCCGTCCGATCGGACGCCAACCGAAGCCAGCGAAGACCCACTTGAAGCCATCGCCTCCAACGTGGACCAGTTGAACACGGTGACGGAATCGATGCTCCGCCGCCGGCTGCAAAGCGAAAGCCCTGAGTTCTTCGAGAATGCCGTGGTGGCACTCCTGTGGGCGATGGGCTACGGCGGAGCTCACGGAAGCAGGCAGACTGTTGGCAGGTCCGGTGACGGCGGCATCGACGGGATCATCCAGCAGGACCCGCTCGGCCTGCGCAATGTGTACGTTCAAGCGAAACGCTATAGCGACGGCAACCCCGTGGGCGCCCCAGCCGTTCGCGACTTCTTCGGAGCGGTAGCAGCACGCGGCGCAGACAACGGCGTGCTCATCACCACGAGCACCTTCACTCCGGACGCGGTGCAGACTGCCAAAAGCTACCAAGACAAAATAGTGCTCATCAATGGCCTCCGACTGACTTCGCTCATGCTCTCCTACGGAGTTGCTGTGCAGCCGGCGCGGCAGATCACCATTTGGGAGATCGACGAAGACTTCTTTGAATCACCCTCTGCACTCTGACCGAGTGATCGCGCACGCACTCACCCGAGCTCCGGGCGCGCACTCGCGGTATAGAGGCGAAGCGCCAGCCACTGCGTCTGCCTGATCCGGGGAGCTGAAGGACATCCACCGCCCTGGTTCATGTTCGGACACACTCTGCGGGAGATTGCGTCGGCCCGCTTTACCGTTCTCATTCGAGCGCACCACGCCCGGTGTGCTGTGTGACGAATGAGGAGGATGAGGTGTCATCACCGGAGTTTGGCCGCGGCCTCAGCGGCTTCATTGCCCGGCAGGGAGTGTCCCGGCCGCTGATCTGGGGGTTCGTGGCCCTCACCTTGTTCATGGTGGGTGACGGCATTGAGCTGAGCTTCCTCTCCACGTACCTCACCGACCAGGGGCATGCCGACGGCGCGGTGGCCGGGCTGTTCACCGCCTACGGCATTGTGGTGGCGCTCGGCGCGTGGCTTGCCGGGGCGCTCGCTGAAGCGTGGGGCCCTAAACGCGTGATGCTCATCGGCGGCGGAATCTGGATCACCTGCCAGCTCGTGTTCCTGCTGGCCGGAGTGCTGCCGAACAGCTTCACCGTGATGGTGGGTGCGTACGCGGTCCGCGCCATCGGCTACCCGCTGTTCGCCTACGGCTTCCTCGTGTGGGTCACCCTGTCCACCCCGAACCCGGTGCTCGGCAAAGCCGTGGGCTGGTACTGGTTCTTCAATGTCATGGGCCTGGGCGTGATCTCCGGGTACTTCGTGGCCGCCACCATCAACCACCTGGGCCCGGTGGGCGTGCTGTTCTCCACCCTTGCCTTCGTCATTGCCGGCACCGCAATCGTGGCGTTCCTGCTGCACTCCCAGTCAGGACCGCGCACCGTCACCGCACAGGACACCCTGCGCGGCCTCACCACCTCGATCACCATCCTGGCGGAGAAGCCGAAAGTGGGCATTGCCGGCACGGTGCGCATCATCAACACGATGAGTTACTACGCGTTCGCCGTATTCCTCAACATCCACATGGTGAAAACCATCGGCTTCACCCAGACGGAATGGTCATCCATTTGGGGCACCATGCTGCTGGCGAACATCGCCGCGAACGTGATCAGCGGCTACCTGTCCGACCGGATCGGCCGGGTAGCAGTGGTGGCGTGGGCCGGCGGCTTCGGCTCCGCCCTCTCCGTGCTCGCCCTCTTCTACGCCCCGCAGCTGGTGGGCGCGAACGTGCCGGTGATCATGAGCGTGGGCATCATCTACGGATTCTGCCTGGGCATGTTCTGCCCGCTCTCCGCCATCGTGCCGCTGCTGGCCCCCGCGAACAAAGCAGCAGCGCTCGCGGTGCTGAACCTGGGCGCGGGACTGTCAAACTTCGCCGGCCCTGCCGTGGCGTGGCTGGTGCCCGCCTTCGGTGTGGGCGCGGTGATGTGGCTGCTGGCCGGGCTGTACATCCTGGGCATGGCGCTCACGTTCACACTGCGCTCACCAGGCATTGAAGCTCGCGACCACCGCGAGAACGCTCTGACACCCGTACCGGAAGCGGTTGCCGTGTAACAGCCGAGCCGTCACGGCCCGGTAAGCGGCTCATTCATCCGCCAGGTGCATCAGTTCATGCGCGCGATCACTCATCACACCCTGCACGCCCCAGTCGAACAGGGTGCGAGCGCGATCCTCCTCATTGACGGTCCACACGCTCACCACGTACCCCTCGTCAAGGAACTGCTGCACGGCCTGGCGGGTGAGCCCGTCATTGTGAAGGTGGGCGTACTGTGCGCCCACCATCTCCATCACTGAACGCCAATCCGGCAACAGCTGGGCACGGTGGAACAGGCACGCCACCTGCACCCGGGAGAGCTCTGGCTCCTGTTCAAGCCGGCGCGCCATCCGATCCAGCAGCAGATGATTGAAACTGGACACGATCACTTCCCGTTCCGGGTTCAGCCGCGCCAGCTGCTCGATCACCGCCTCAATCTGCCGGAGGCTGCCCGTTTTGCCCTGCTCATGGGATTTCAGCTCAATGTTTGCGTGCAGCCCCAGCTCGTTCATCAGGTCGATCAGCTGGGACAGCCGCGGCAGCGGCTCTCCGGCGAAATCGCTGGAGAACCAGGAGCCGGCGTCAATGCCGTCCAGGTCATCAGCGCGCAGGTCATACAGGCTGCCCTGCCGGTTCGTGGTGCGGTCCAGCAGCGTGTCATGCAGAACCACGGGCGTGCCATCACCCAGGATGTCCACGTCAGTTTCGAACCAGGTCACCCCGTGCTCGGGCATCAGACGGAACGCGCTGAGCGTGTTCTCCGGGGCAATGGACTTCAGCCCGCGGTGGGCGTACATGCGGCGCACAGTGCTCATGACGTGAGTCTAGGAGAACGCCTCGTCCAGAACATCCCGGTCAGCTGTGAGCGCGGCGCGATACTGCGCCACCTCGTCAGCGCGACGCGCCTCATCCCAGCCGAGCAGGTCCGCAAGCAGGCGGGAGGTCTGCTCCAACACCTGCCCACTGACCGGGCCGAGCGTGCCGACCACTAGGCGGCGATCCAACACATCCTCCAGGGTCAGCGCCCCCTCAGCAGTGACCGCGTACACCACTTGCGCGGCGATATCCGGGCCGTCACCGATCCGCTCCGCCAAACGCGGGTCAGCCTCCGCCAGCTGCAGCACCTGCTCATGAGCGGTGCCGTACAGGCGCGCGAGGTGCAGCCGGGTTCGGCGGTCAACCTGCGCGTTCGGCACTCGAGCAAGCGCGGCCTGAAACGACTCCCGAACCGTGGCGTAATCACCGAAACTGGTGGACAGCGGCAGGAACCGGGAATCGAACCGGCGCGTGGGCGGCAGGCGGTGCCCGTGCTCGGCGATCACCGCGTTCACCACCTGCTCACCCATCGCCCTGCCGGTGGTCCACTTCCCACCGGTGACCGTCACCAGGCCGTCAAGACCCTGGCCAGCATGGCTGCGGATCTCAAAGCGCCTGGACGAGGAGTACACATCATTGCCGGTGTCCACCAGCGGGCGCACTCCCACGATCGTGCCCAGGATCTGGTCACGACGCAGCGGCTGCGCCGTAATCGAATCCAGGGTTTCCCGGATCAGCTGCACATCCTCAACGGTGACGCGTGCATCATCCGCGCTGCCTTCAGATGGCGTATCGGTGGGGCCGATCAGCGTGCGGCCCTGCCACGGGCTCACCACAATGTGCTTCCCGTTGCGGCCGCGCACATAGATCGACTCCGCAAGGCCCATATCACCGGCGAGCAGATGAACGCCTTTCGCCTGGCGAACCCGAACGCCCGCCTGGGCAGCGTCAGGCCCGAGCGCCTGCTCAGCCCACGGCCCGGCAGCGTTGACCACCACCCGTGCCGGAATCTCACAGGCCTTGCCGGTGAGAGAATCCCGCACGCGCACGCCCCGAACCGGTGTTGCGCCGCCGGCCTGATCCGCATCGCGCAGCAGACCGGTCACCTCAGCGTGATTCACCGCGGTGCCACCATCAGCCAGGAATGACTGCACAATCGCCAGCAGCAGACGCTCCGGGTGAATATTCAGCGTGTCATCATGCCGCCACGCTCCGGTCAGCCCGTTCGGATCCAGCCACGGGGCCCGCTGCAGCAGACTGCGCTTGCCCACCCAGCGAAACCGCGGAGAGCGGATATCCCGCGGCACGCCCACATTCCGATTCCACGCGAACGCCTCATACAGCGCCACCCCGGCGCCCAGCATCGGCGCCTTCGGCGTGGACCAGTCGAACGCGGTCAGCAGAAATGACCGCGGCTGCACCAGGTGCGGTGCGGCAATGCCCAAATAGCGGCGTTCCGCAACGGACTCCGCCACCACACCGAAGTCATACTGCTCCAGGTAGCGCAGCCCGCCATGGATCGCCTTCGTGGTGGCACTGGACGTGCCGGAACCGAAGTCCGACTTCTCCAGCAGAATCGTGCGCAGGCCCCGCCCCGCGGCGTGACGGGCAATCTGCACGCCGGAGATCCCAGCGCCGATCACGGCCACGTCATACTCGCCGCTGATGGGGGAGCCGAGCGCGCGACTTCTCATACGAACTGCACCTGGCTGAAGCTCTCAATCTCCGGGTGGCTGCCCACGCCACGCTCAAAATGCTGATCGCTTTCCCGACGCACCCCCACGGTGTGCCAGCCGTCCTCACGCGCCGCGTCCAACTCCTCCACCAGGTCGGAGAAGAACACGATCTGGTCAGCAGGCTCACCGATCGCCTCGCGGATCACGGTATAGGAGGGGGCTTCCCGCTTGGGACCGGCGTTCTCCGTATCGAAATGCCCGGAGAACATCGGCAGCAGGTCCCCGTCGGGAGAGTTGCCAAACCAGGCGAGCTGACTAGTCACCGAACCGGAGGAGAACACCCACAGGGTGATCCCATCCCGGTGCCAGCTGCGCAGCACTGGAATCACGTCATCAAAGAAATGGCTGGTGAGGTCACCGCGTGCGAACCCGTCAGACCAGATCAGGCCCTGCAGAGTTTTCAGCGGTGTGCGCTTCTCATCCCCATCAAGCCACCCGTTGAGAGCGGACACGAGCTGGGAGACGGACGCGTCGGCAGGAAGGCCCGCCAGCTCGATAATCTGAGCGCGAGCCCGCTGCACATCCTCATGGTCAGCGTGGTCGGTCAGATACTGCTCGAAACGCTCCCGCGAGTACGGGTAGAGAACATCGTGCACAAACCACGTGGAGGAGGTGGTGCCTTCAATGTCCAGCACGATCGCGCGGGGGCGCGGCAGGCTCACGGGCGCTGCGGATGCGGCCTGGGAGGTCATGCTCACGCTGCCTCTCGGCCGGCAAGGATCTCATCATGCGTGGGGAACTTCTGGGAGATGGGGCTGCCAGTGAAGTCGCCCACCCAGCCTTCACCGTCATGGAAGAAGCGGATCGCGGTGAACTCCGGTGCCTCCACGCCCATGTCAAACCAGTGGGTGGAGCCCTCCGGCACGCTCAGCAGGTCCCCGCGTTCGCACAGCACCGCGTACACGGTGTTGTCAATGTTGAGGTAGAAGGTGCCCGCGCCGTCCACAAAAAACCGCACCTCGTCATCATCATGCGTGTGCTCGTTGAGGAACTTCTCCCGGCCTGCCTTCGCCTGCTCGCGGTACTCCGGCTGGCCGAAGTCCTTCAGACGCATCACGTCCACCAGGGTGAAGTTCTCCTCCTTCGTGATCCGGTCCACCTCTTCCTTGTAGGCGGCCAGCACGGTCTCCTGGTCCGCGTCTGCCGGGAGGTCATAGGTGGGCCACTGCTCGTAGCGCACGCCCAGGGTGTTCAGCTCTTCCTTGATGGCGGCCTTGTCCTCGGTGCGCAGCAGTTCCTGCTCGGGGGCGTCAGCGTTCCATTTCACCAGGATGGTCATGATGTCTCCTTCGGACTGGTCAGTGGGTGGTCAGTGATGTTCAGTGGGCGGTCTGTGGGTTGTCAGGCAGCAGCGTCGCTGCTCGGGCTCAGGCTCCGCAGCGAGTGTACGCCGGCGAACACGTCCCGCAGCGGGCCGTCCAGCAGGCGCGAGCGCACCTGTTCGATGCTGCGGTACAGGCGGTGCGCCTCCGGGTCGGGCTGGGCGGACTGCCCGCCCTGGTTCCACGCGGTGAGCTGCGCAGCCAGGTCATCGGTGAGGCCGAGCGCCTGGTTGATGAGGGCGGCATTGGCGAGCACCGGCCCGTCCACCCGCTGCGGCCGGCGCCACGGCACCCCGGTCACGTCCGCTTTGATCTGGTTCCAGATGCTGGAGGCCGCACCACCGCCGGTCGCCAACACTTCGCTGAGCGGCTTGGAGTTCGACTGGATCGTGCCCAGTGTGGCGGCGTACTCGAACGCCACCGCTTCCAGCGCGCTGCGCCACAGAGTGCCGGTGGTGGTGCTCACGTCCATGCCAAGCCACGTTCCCGACGCGTTCTCATTGTCCGGGTTGCCGCCCGCCAGATAGGGGAGGAACAGCACCCCGTCAGAGCCGGGCCGAACCGCGGCGGCCAGCTCATCGAACTCGCTGTACAGCGCATCATCCTGGACGCACCGCGCCACCTGGTCACGGAACCAGCGCAGGGACAGCCCGCCCGCGCGCACATACCCCCAGTAGAAGGACTGGCCGGGAATCGTGCCCAGGCTGTAGAGAAGCCCAGGGATCGCGGTTGCTTCGGGAATGATGCCGTCCACGCCCACCGTGAGAATGCTGGTGGTTCCGGCAGAGTCAGTTGCCTGGCCGGTGCTGACCATGCCGGAGGCAAGGTTTGACTGCATCACATCACCGGCGCCAGCCGCGATCGGAGTGCCTTCCGGCAGACCAGTGCGCAGCGAAGCATCCGCAGTGACATGGCCGATGATCTGGTCGGAGGGCACGATTCGCGGCAGAAAATCCGTGTGCAGTCCCAGCTGATCGAACTGGGCGGGGGAGAAGCTTCGGGTCTGCTCGCTCCATCCCACCATCCAGCCCGACGCATGCGTGGGGTCCGTGAACATGTCCTCCTGGCTGAGGCCGGCCAGGCGCGCGGAGATGTACGGCGCTACTGACACGGTGCGCGCTGCGCGAGCGTAGATGTCCGGGTGGTTGTCCCGGATCCATTGGAGTTGGAACGGGGCGGCGTATGCGTCGAGCGTGGTGGTGCCGGATTCGGTGGTCCACAGGGGTTCGAGTTCGCGCCCGGCGCGGCTCGCATGCCCAGCGGCCCGGCTGTCCAGGCTGGTGATGATGGGGAACAGGATGCGACTGTCCCGGTCAAGCAGAACCTGGCCCACCAGGATGCCGGAGAGGGCGATGCCTTTCACGTCACGGCGGTTGATGCCAGCATTCTCCGCGTCATCCAGCGCCCGGGCAATCGCGGTGAAAGCGCAGTCCACCAGGCTTTCGGGATCGATTTCAGCAAGGCCTGGACCGGGGTAGGTGATGGTGTGCGTCTGATACGCGCGGCCTGCTTGAACACCGTCCAGGGTGTAGACGGCTGCTTTGCTGCCCTGCGTTCCCACGTCTACGCCGACTGTGACGGACATTCCCGGCTCCTTCCGCTGCTGGAGCAGTCAGGTTAGGAGCGAAGCCGAGCCGCAGGCGAAACGTGTGTCAGAGTATGAACAGCATCGGGCGGGGCGCCGTACGCCCCGCCCATGGCCGTCAGTTCCAGATGGAGATGAAGTCCCTGCCGAACAGGGCGAGCAGCACACCGGCGATCACAGCGGAGGTTCCGGAGATGGCGAGCAGCAGCATGCCCAGCCATGAGAACCCGGATGACGCGGTCAAGAACGCGATGTTCACATCTCCGGTCATCGGAAGCGTGGCGATGAAGTAGAGCGCCCCAGCGATCGCCAGCACACCGAAGTAGCCCATAATCCGCAGCTCGGGGTCATCTTGGCGCCGCGCGGAGGCGATCATCCAGGAGAAGGCCATCAGCACCGTCAGCGCTGCGAACACTCCCACGAAGATGTAGTTGATGAGCATGCTGCCAGCGGCGGGGTCGTTGTCAATGGTCCAGTAGATCTGGTCGAGCGAAACGCCCGGCACCCGTCTTTGCGGGGTGAGGAGGAGAATGTCCGCCGCCCCGCCGGCTGCGTAAGCGATCGCCGCGAACAGCCCGAGGATGCCGATGAGTCCGTTGTAGCGTCTGCTCATGCTCACATGATAGGCACGAGAACCTACGGAAAGTGACTATCAGATGCCTTGAGAGCTGTGAGGTGTAGCCCACTGGCTCGTGAATCGGCCACTGTGGTGGGTCCGCTCAGGTGGTCACCCAGTCGATCAGCTCCTCGATCCGGCCGCTCAGCGTGGGCTCCACATCCGCATAGGAGCGCACCTGCCCCAGGATCCGCTGCCACCCTTCGGCGATGTCAGCTTGGCTGGCGCGTGGCCATCCCAGTGCGGCCAGTGACCCCACTTTGATGTCGGTTCCCTTCGGCACATGCGGCCACGCCTCTAGGCCCACCCGTTCAGGCTTCACTGCCTGCCACACATCCACGTACGGGTGGCCCAGGATCAGCACTGTGTTCTTCGCTTCCGGCAGGCGCATCACCTGCTCTGCCAGCCGCCACTCCTTGGTGCCGGGCACCAGGTGATCCACCAGGATCCCGAGCTTTTGATCCGTGCTCGGCCCGAACTCCTGCACTCGCTCCACCAGGTTGTCCGCACCGTCGAGCATCTCCACCACCACGCCCTCGATCCGCAGGTCGTGGCCCCACACCTTCTGCACCAGTTCCGCGTCATGCTTGCCCTCCACCCAGATGCGGGAACCGCGGGCCACGCGGGCACGAGCACCGTGCACGTACACCGAGCCGGACGCAGACCGTGCTGTACTGCGAGTCCCAGGCTGAGCGCCGCGAGCTGCAGCCTGAGCACCTCCGGGGTCGGCAGCGGCGGCAGTACGGGTGGGGCGAGTGAGGATCACGGGTTTGCCGTCCACCAGGAAGCCCGGCCCCAACGGGAAGGAGCGGGTGCGGCCATGTCGGTCCTCGAGTTCCACCAGGTGCACCCCACCGGACTTCTCCACGCGGATCGCTGCTCCCACCCAGCCGGTGGTGACATCCTCCACCACCAGGCCGGGGGACACGGGCAGTTCAGCGGCGGTGGGCCGGGTGCGGTGGTGCGGGCTGCCGCCGGAGGCGAGGACATCTGACCCGTAGCGATCAAAGCTCATGGCCGTGAACGGTAGCAGGAGGTGCTCGGACTGTTCGCTCACAGGGGATCGAGTTGCCTTGGACGGTCACTGACGCAGCGGTAGGCTGGCACTCAACCTGAGACAGTGCCAGCGGCAAAAGCCGATGGCACCCGTGTGCTGACCGGAAGGAGGGAAAGCATGGACGTGCGCAAGCTGCACATCCTCGGCGCAATCGTTGAGGACTATGTGGCCACCCGTGAGCCCGTCGGCTCGAAATCCCTTCTGGAACGCCATGAGCTCGGCGTTTCCGCGGCCACCGTCCGCAACGACATGTCCGTGCTGGAAGAGGAAGGGCTGATCACCCAGCCCTACACCTCAGCGGGCCGCATCCCCACCGATAAGGGATACCGCGTGTTCGTGGACCATGTGGCGCAGGTGAAGCCGCTGTCCGCACCCGAGCGACGGGCCATCCGCAGCTTCTTTGAGGGAGCGCATGACCTGGATGATCTGCTCGCCCGCACCGTGCGGCTGCTCGCCCAGCTCACCCAACAGGTGGCCGTGGCCCAGTACCCGGCGCTGCGCCAGGCGCATGTGCGGCACGTGGAGCTGATCAAGGTCAGCGAACAGCTGGTCACCATCGTGCTCATCACGGACGCCGGCCGCGTGGACCAGCAGACCATCGCCCTCACCCACCCGCAGAACGAGGAGTTCTACGCAAGCCTGCGCGAGAAGATCAACCGGATCGCAGTGGGCCGCTCCGTGGTGGATATCGCCCCGTCACTGGACCCGCTTCTCACCTCAGCCGAACCGGCCGTGCAGGATGCCACCCGTGAAGTGCTCGACTCCGTCAAGGAGCTGCTGGCAGCCCGCCGCGAAGAGCGGATCGTCATGGCCGGCGCCGCAAACCTGGCCCGCTCCTCGGAGAGCCCGCAGGACGTGGAGCCGATGCTGGACGTGCTGGAAGAACAGCTGGTGATGCTGCGCCTGCTCAGCTCCATGCGGTCCATGGCCGGTGAAGTGGATGTGCTGATCGGCGAAGAACTGCCCACTAAGGCGCTCGCCCGGGCGGCCCTTGTAGGCACCGCGTACGGGCCCAGCAGCGATGCCACCAGCGCCGAGTCTCACGACGCGCTCTCCCGCATCGCGATCCTGGGCCCCAGCCGCATGGACTACGTCACCGGCATCTCCTCGGTGTCAGCTGTTGCCCGGTACATCTCCCGCTTCCTCAGTTGAAGCAGACGCTGAGGCCGAGCTCTCACCAGACCGAACCACCCTTCTAAGGACGATTAATCCACGTGAACGAAGACTTCTATGAAGTGCTCGGTGTTCCCCGGGACGCATCCCAGGCGGACATCAAGAAGGCGTACCGCAAGGCCGCCCGCACCCATCACCCGGACGTGAACCCGAGCGCTGAGGCCGCTGAGGAGATGAAGAAGATCTCCCGCGCCTACGAAACCCTCTCCAACCCGGAGAAGCGCCGCATGTATGACATGGGCGGCGGCACCGGCGGATTCGGCGGCGGGTTCGGCGGCGCAGAGGGCAGCTTCGACTTCTCCGACCTGTTCGACATGTTCACCGGCGGCAGCCGCGGCCGTCAGGGCCCGATTCCGCGCCAGCGCCGCGGCAATGACATTCTCCGCCGGGTCACCGTCACTCTGGATGACATCGTGTTCGGCACTGAGAAGAACGTGGATATCCGCACCGCGGTGCGCTGCCAGCGCTGCCACGGTGCCTGTTCCGAACCCGGCACCAGCCCCAGCCCCTGCACCACCTGTGACGGCTCCGGCCACATTCAGCGGGTCACCCAGTCCCTGCTCGGCCAGATGGTGCAGGTCGTGGCCTGCTCGGTGTGCCACGGTCATGGAGACATCATCACCAATCCCTGCTCGGAATGCTCCGGCCACGGCCGCGTGCAGGAGGAGCGCACCCTCACCGTGCGCATCCCCAACGGTTTGGAGGACGGCAACCGTCTCCAGCTGCGTGGCGAAGGCGAAGCCGGCGAGGCCGGCGGCCCGAACGGAGACCTGTTCATCGAGATCGGGATCCAGGAGCATGACACGTTCCACCGCTCCGGTGTGGACCTCATCGCCCGCGTCACCGTTTCTATGGTGGCCGCCGCGCTCGGCACCACCATCACCCTGCCCACCTTCGACGGTGAACAGGAGATTGACATCGAACCGGGCACGCAGCCCGGGGAGATTGTGACCCTCAAGGGCCTGGGCATCACCCAGTTCCGCTCCGAGCGCCGCGGTGACATCCTGGTGGACGTGGATGTTGAGGTGCCCCGCAAGCTGAACAGCGAGCAGAAGGAGCTGCTGCGCCAGTTTGCGAAGCTGCGCAACGAGCCGGAGCTGAAGCAGGGCGCCCGCAATGCGAAGCATGACTCCCGCTCCGGCGGCATGTTCTCCCGCCTGAAGGACAGGCTCCGCGACCTGTGACCCCCATGAGCTTCCTGCTGCTGGACGGCTCACTCCACGGCGCCGCAGCCGGGGATGCGCTCACCATCAGCGGCGCTGAAGGTCGGCACGGAGCCGCTGTGGTGCGGCTGAAGCCGAACGAGCACGTGTTCATCACTGACCAGCACCGCCACCAGGTGCTCGCCGAAGTGACCGCTGCCGCGAAACAGGAGTTCACAGTGAGGCTGCTGGAGCGGCCGCGCACCGCTGAGCAGCGCACTCCGCAGCTCGTGCTCGTGCAGGCCCTTGCCAAAGGTGGCCGCGATGAGAACGCCGTGCAGACCTGCACCGAACTCGGAGCGGATGCGATCATCCCCTGGCAGGCGGACCGCTCCATTGTGAAATGGAGCGGCGGCAAAGAAGCCAAAGGCCAGGCGAAATGGCTCGCCACCGTGCACGCCGCTGTGAAACAGTCCCGCCGCCCCACCATCCCAAACGTGGAGCCCGTTGTGCGCACCACCGCGCTCGTGCAGCGCGTGAAGGACTGGGCGGAAAGTGGAAGCGTCGTGCTGGTGCTGCACGAGGCGGAGCAGAAAAGCCTGATGCAGCTGGCCCCATCCCTTGCCGCAGCGGAGCAGATTGTGCTGATCGTGGGCCCCGAAGGCGGAATCAGTGATGAGGAGATCACCCGCCTGCGGCAGGCCGGTGCCCGCACGGCGCTGCTTGGACCAGAAGTGGTGCGCGCCTCCACCGCGGGGCCCGCCGCGATCGCAGTGCTCAGCGCCCTCACCGGACGCTGGGGCACCAGCTCAGCCGATGAAGCGTAGCCCTCAGCTGATGCAGTGGAGCTGCGCCCGTAGGATGGGGAGCATGAGCACCACAGACTGCATCTTCTGCCGGATCATTGCGAACGAGGTCCCTTCCGAGCGCGTGTATGAGGATGAATCCGTTATCGCGTTTCGTGACCTTGCCCCGAAAGCGCCCGTGCACGTGCTCGTGGTGCCGCGCGAACACGTGCGTGACGTCACCGAGCTCGCTGAGCAGCCTCAGCTGCTGGCCGCGGTGACCCGCGCCGCCGCACACGTGGCTGACCAGGAAGCGAACGGAGAGTTCCGCTTCATCTTCAATACCGGAGAAACCGCTGGCCAAACCGTGTTCCACGCGCATGGACATGTGCTCGCCGGCACCGGACTCCCCGAAGGAGACATGTGAGCGTGAGCTCAGCTGAACCCGCCATCACAGAATGGGATGTGGCGATCCCAGATCATCTCAACCCGGTTGCCGTGCTCGGCACAAGCGACCAAGCGCTCGCAGCGATCGAACAGATTATGCCGAACGTGGATGTGTCCCTGCGCGGTCACCGCATCACCCTGCGCGGACCGGAGCCGGACCTGCAGCGCGCAGCCGGCGTTATGCGCTCCCTGATCGCCGTGGCGCAGAAAGGGGATGTGGTCACAGCGGAAGCAGTGCACCGTGCCGCCGCTCTGCAGGGCGATGACCGCCGCCGCAACCAACACGCATCGCAGGTGCTCTCTCAAACGGTGCTCAGCGCCCGCGGCCGCACCATCCGCCCAAAAACCCTCGGCCAGCGCGACTATGTGCAGGCGATTGAAGAGAACACGATCGTGTTCGGCATCGGCCCGGCCGGCACCGGCAAAACCTACCTTGCCGTGGCGAAGGCCGTGCACGCGCTGCTCACCAAACAGGTCAACCGGATCATCCTCACCCGTCCTGCCGTGGAGGCGGGGGAGCGGCTCGGCTTCCTGCCCGGCTCCCTCAACGAGAAGATCGACCCGTACCTGCGGCCCCTGTACGACGCGCTCCACGACATGCTCGACCCCGAATCCATCCCGAAGCTGATGGGCGCCGGCACCATCGAAGTGGCGCCGTTGGCGTATATGCGTGGCCGCACGCTCAATGACGCGTTTGTGATCCTTGACGAAGCGCAGAACACCACGCCGGAGCAGATGAAGATGTTCCTCACCCGCCTGGGCTTCAACTCCACCATGGTGGTCACGGGTGATGTCACCCAGATCGACTTGCCCGGCGGCATGCCCAGTGGGCTGCGCGTGGTGGAGAAGGTGCTCGGACACGTGGAGGACATCGAGTTCTGCCACCTGTCCGCGAAGGACGTGGTGCGCCACCGGCTGGTGTCGGACATTGTTGATGCGTATGCGTCGTGGGACAGCGCCCGCCACGCAGCAGCAGCCAACCGCACCGGCCCCCGCCGCGAGCATGGCGGGCAGAAGAGCAGCGGGCAGAGAAACCGCGAGCAGAAGAACCGCGAACACGGTGGCGAAGCAGACCGGGAGCGGAGGAGTGCGCGATGACCATCGAAGTGAACAATGAGACCACGCAGAAGGTTGATGAGCGTGAGTTCGTTGACATCGCCCGCTACGTGTTCGACGCGATGCACCTGCACCCCGCCACCGAACTGTCCATCGTGTTCGTTGATGAGGACGCCATGAGCTCCCTCCACGAACGGTGGATGGGACTGGAAGGCCCCACGGACGTGATGAGCTTCCCAATGGATGAGCTGCGCGAAGGCACCGCTGAGGATCCCGCGGAGCAGGGCCTGCTCGGGGACATTGTGATCTGCCCGTCCATGGCTGCGAACCAGGCACGCATGGCCGGCCACAGCGTGGAGGAAGAGATGCTGCTGCTGACCACGCACGGCATCCTGCACCTGCTCGGCTACGACCATGTGGAACCGGAAGAGGAGCGCATCATGTTCCAGCTGCAGCGCCGCCTGCTGCTCACCTTCCTGGCCGGCCGCGGCGGCGAAGCAGCGATCACCGATACCGGTGGTTCCCGATGATTCTGATCCTGCTCGGTGTGGCGGCGCTGCTGGCCGTCAGCTACGCGATCCTGGCCGGGGCGGCGGAGGCGGCGATGCACGCCGCGTCCAAGCACTCCCTGGAGCGCGCCCTCGAGAACGCCCCCGACCGCAAACGCAGCGTGGTGCTCGCCTTCCATGCGGACGCGCACACCACCCTGCGGACCCTGACCCTGGGCCGGGTCATGGCGGAGACCGTGTACGTGGTGCTGCTCACCGTGATCCTGAGGGAGCTCCTCGACGGGATCTGGCTGCCGCTGATCCTTGCCGTCGTGATCGGCACGCTCATCTCCTTCGGAATGTCCTCCGTGGCTCCCCGCACCATCGGCCGGCGGAACCCGGACCGGGTGCTGACCCGCCTGTCGGGCCCGATCCGCCTCACCCGCACCATGCTGGGCGGGATCTCCCGCCTGCTGGTGCATATTGCGAACGCTGCCACCCCGGGCGGCCGCATGGCCGGCGGACCGTTCGCTACGGCTGATGAACTCCGCCAGTTCGTGGACCGCGCCTCCGAAGGCGAAGCGCTCGAAGAGGACGAACGGGACATGATCCGCGGCGTGTTCGACCTGGGAGACACGCTGATCCGTGAGCTCATGGTGCCCCGCACCGATATGGTCACGATCAGCGCTGATGCCACCGCGGAAAAGGCGATGCGCCTGTTTGTCCGCTCCGGCTTCTCCCGCATCCCCGTGATCGGGGAGACCGTCGATGACCTGCTCGGCATGCTCTATTTCAAGGACGTGATGCGGGCGATCCACTCCCCGTGGAACCCGGGCAATGACCGCCCGGTCACGGAGATCATGCGGCAGGTGCGGTTCGTACCCGAGTTCGTGGGCGCGGATGAGGTCATGAACCAGATGCGCACCACCCGCGTGCACGTGGCGATCGTGGTGGACGAATACGGCGGCGTCTCCGGCATCGTCACCATTGAGGACATCCTCGAAGAGATTGTGGGAGACATCTCCGACGAGCACGACCGCCACGCCGTTGAGACAGTGCAGCTCACTGAAGACACCTTCCGGGTGCCGGCACGCGCGAAGCTGTCCGAGGTGGCAGACCTGTTTGACATGGAGATCGACGATGACGACGTGGACACGATCGGCGGGCTGCTCGGCAAAGCCCTGGGCCGAGTCCCGATCGTCGGCTCTGAAGCGGACGCGCACGGCCTGCACATGCTCGCTGAGAAGATCAGCGGGCGCCGCAAGCGCATCTCCACCATCATCGTGTCCCGCACTCCGCGCGAATCCGCTCTCACCGGGGAAACCCCCGTGATCGAAGGAGAATCCGAATGAGCACCACCGACTCGACCCCCGGGCAGGCAGGCGGTGTGCGTCGCAGCGGCTTCGTGGCGCTCGTGGGCCGCCCGAACGTGGGCAAATCCACCCTGACCAACGCTCTGGTGGGGGAGAAGGTGGCGATCACCTCATCGAAGCCGCAGACCACCAGGCGCGCCATCCGTGGCATCCTCACCACGGATGATGCCCAGATCATCCTGGTGGACACCCCCGGTGTGCACCGGCCCCGCACCCTGCTGGGCCGCCGGCTCAATGACCTGGTCAACGAAACCCTCACCGATGTGGACGTGGTGGGCTTCTGCATCCCCGCGGATCAGAAGCTCGGCCCCGGGGACCGCTTCATCGCCGATTCCCTCGCGGAGATCCGCGCACACCGTTCCCGCCCCCGGATCATCGCCATCGTCACCAAAGCGGACCTGGTGGGCCGTGAACAGCTTGCCGCGCAGCTGGCCGCCGTTGACCAGTTCATGCAAGCCGATGAGATCATCCCCGTCTCCGCCGTCACCGACCTGCAGATCGATGCCGTCATGGCAGTGATCGCCCAGCACCTGCCGGAGGGGCCCGCCCTGTACCCGGATGGGGTGCTCACCGAGGAGAGCGATGAGGACAGGATCGCTGAGCTGGTGCGCGAAGCCGCGCTGGAAGGCGTGCGCGACGAACTGCCCCACTCCCTTGCCGTGGTGGTGGAGGAGATCGTGGAAGAGCCCCTGGACGGGGACGTGTTCACCGAGGTTGCGCCCGGAGAGGGGCGACTGGTGGTGCGGGTGAGCCTGTTCGTGGAGCGGGACTCGCAGAAGGGCATCATCATCGGCCGCGGCGGCTCCCGCCTCAAGCAGATCGGCACGGACGCCCGCAAGGAGATCCGGCGCCTGCTCGGCAGGCCCGTCCACCTGGAGATCCGGGTGAAGGTGGCGAAAGATTGGCAGCGGGACCCGAAACAACTGGTCCGTCTCGGCTTCTGAGACTCGAACCGGGCGGCTTCGCACGGGAGTACAGTGGATCACATGCTGCTGACCGGCCTGCTCCTTAGCTGCCGCGTCGAGGCCTGATCCGCCGGGTCCCTCGCCGCGGAGTCGCCTTCTGCCCGGCCCCCGTTCATTCACCGCATCAGCGAGGAGCAATCCATGACCGGCATCGCAGCCACCCAGGACCCGTCCATTCCCGTCGTCGGCACCCGCGGGGAGCACCCGCAGCAGCCCTCCGGGATGCCCATCCACAAGTACCAGCCGTTCCATGAGCAGATCACCGTGGATCTCCCGGACCGCACCTGGCCGAGCAACCACGTGACCCGCGCCCCCCGCTGGTGCGCCGTGGACCTGCGGGACGGCAACCAGGCGCTGATCGACCCGATGAACTCCGAGCGGAAGCTGCGCATGTTCCAGCTGCTCGTGCAGATGGGCTACAAAGAGATCGAGGTGGGCTTCCCCTCCGCGTCCCAGACTGACTTCGACTTCCTGCGCACCCTCATCGAGGATGACCACATCCCGGACGATGTGACCGTGCAGGTGCTGGTGCAGGCACGCGAGCACCTGATCGAACGCACCTATGAAGCACTGCGTGGTGCAAAGCAGGCAATCGTCCACTTCTACAACTCCACCTCGATCGTGCAGCGGGATGTGGTGTTCCGCAGCGACCAGGACGGGGTGCTGGACATCGCCGTGCAGGGAGCGCTCCTCTGCAAGAAGTACGAGGAAACCCTGGAGGGAACGCAGATCACCTACCAGTACTCCCCGGAGTCCTTCACCGGCACCGAGCTTGAGTACGCCGCCCGCGTGGTCAACGCCGTCACGGACATCATCAAACCCACCGTGGACAACAAGATGATCGTGAATCTCCCGGCCACGGTGGAGATGGCCACGCCGAACGTGTACGCGGACTCCATCGAATGGATGTGCCGCCACCTGAACAACCGTGAAGCCCTGGTGGTCTCCCTGCACCCGCACAATGACCGCGGCACCGGTGTGGCCGCCGCCGAACTCGGCTACCTGGCCGGGGCAGACCGCATCGAAGGCTGCCTGTTCGGCAATGGCGAGCGCACCGGCAATGTTGACCTGGTGACCCTGGGCATGAACCTGTTCAGCCAGGGTGTGGATCCGCAGATCGACTTCAGCAGCATGGATGAGATCCGCCGCACCGTGGAGCACTGCAACCAGCTGCCCGTGCCTGAACGCTCCCCCTACGGCGGGGATCTTGTGTTCACCGCCTTCTCCGGCTCCCACCAGGACGCGATCAAAAAGGGCCTGGAGCGGATGGAGTCTGACGCGCTCGCTGCCGGCAAGCAGGTTGATGACCTGGTGTGGCGCGTTCCGTACCTGCCGGTGGACCCGAAGGACATCGGCCGCACCTACGAAGCGGTCATTCGCGTGAACTCCCAGTCCGGCAAGGGCGGCATGGCGTACCTGCTGAAGACCGAGCACGGCCTGGACCTGCCGCGCCGCCTGCAGATCGAGTTCTCCGGTGTGATCCAGAAGCACACTGACTCCGCCGGCGGTGAAGTGTCACCCGAGCTGCTGTGGAGCGTGTTCCAGGATGAATACCTGCCCGCTCAGGACCCGGGCAAACGCTGGGGGCGCTTTGACTTCCGTGCCCTGTCTCAGAAGTCCACCGGCACCGGCGCTGATGAGATCAGCGTGGACTTGGTGGTGGATGACCACATGGAGACCGTGACCGGCATCGGCAACGGCCCCCTGGACGGCTTTGTCAAAGCGCTGGCCGGGAAGGGAGTGGACGTTCGCATCCTCGACTACGCCGAGCATGCCCTGACCGAGGGGGATGACTCCCTGGCCGCCGCGTACATCGAGGTGGAGATCGGGGAGCGGATCCTGTGGGGCGTGGGCATCGACGGCTCCATCACCCGAGCCTCGATTCAGGCGCTGATCTCCGCGATGAACCGTTCGGAACGCCTGCTCGGGCATACCCTCAAGCAGTGATCTGCCCAGCCGTGAGGCGCGGGCGATGAGCTCGCGGCTCTACCGTGATGAGGCGGTTGTGCTGCGCACCCATCCGCTGGGGGAGGCGGACCGCATCATCACCCTGCTCACCCGCCGCCACGGCGTGGTGCGCGCAGTGGCGAAGGGAGTGCGTCGAACCGCCTCAAAGTTCGGGGCGCGCCTGGAGCCGTTTCAGCGGGTGGATGTGCAGAATCATCGCGGCCGGTCCCTGGACACCATTGCGCAAGCGGTCACCATCACCGGCTACTCCCAGCGCATTGCCCAGGATTACGACGCGTTCGCTGCCGCCAATGCGATCGCCGAAGCGGTGGAGCGGCTCACCGAAGAGGGTCTGGAGGTGTCCGACCAGTTCTACATGCTGGTGCTGTCCGCGCTGCATGCCCTTGCCGGTGGGCGCCTGCCCGCCGGTCTGGTCGTGGACTCCTTCCTGCTGCGGGCCCTGGCAATCGGCGGCTGGGCCCCGCAGCTGGGACGCTGCGCCGTCTGCGGGTCCGCCGGGCCGCTCGTGGCCTACGACGCATCCGCCGGCGGCGCCGTGTGCTCCGATTGCCGCACCGGCGGTGCGGTGGCAGTGCGGCCCCGGGTGCTGGAGCACATGATCTTCCTGTTCGCCAGCGACTGGGAGCATGCGGTTGACTCCGATGATCTGACCCGTGAGCAGGCGGGCCGCCTGATTGCACGGACCGTGCAGCATCATGTGGAGCGGCCGATCCGCGCCCTAGACTATGTGCAGCGCGATCAGCGCGATGACCCCCACCCGAAAGGCTGCGAGTGATCTTCCCGTCCCGTTCCCGCCGCGCCGAGCATCGCTCTTCACACGGTGAGGCTCGTGAGCACACGGAGCCGGTGAACCCGGACCCGCACCCGTCCGGTGAAACGGCGCCGGTCATTCCCGCAGAGTTCGTGCCGGCCCATGTGGCCGTGGTGATGGACGGCAACGGGCGCTGGGCGAATCAGCGTGGCCTGCCCCGCACTGCCGGGCATGAGGCCGGGGAAGCCGCGCTGCTGGACGTGGTGGCGGGGGCGCTGGAAATCGGGGTGACCCATCTGAGCGCCTACGCGTTCTCCACCGAGAACTGGTCCCGTTCCCCGGAGGAGGTCCGCTTTCTGATGGGCTTCAGCCGGTCCGTGCTGCGCCGCCAGCGGGACACCCTGAACTCGTGGGGCGTGCGGGTGGTGTGGATCGGCCGGCCGCAGCGGCTGTGGGCCAGTGTGATCCGTGAACTGGAAGCCGCGCAGGAGCTGACCCGGCACAATACGAAGCTCACCCTGTACATGTGCGTGAACTACGGGGGCAGAGCGGAGCTGGTGGATGCGGTCCGCCAGATCGCGTCGGACGCCGCAGCGGGCCGGATCAGCCCGTCTGGGATTCGGCAGTCCACGATCGCCTCGCGGCTGTATGACCCGCAGATGCCGGATGTGGACCTGTTCCTGCGCACCTCGGGGGAGCAGCGCACGTCCAACTTCCTGCTGTGGCAGTCCAGCTATGCGGAGATGCTGTTCATTGATGAGCTGTGGCCGGATGTGGACCGGCGCACCCTGTGGCGCGCGGTAGAAGACTATGCGAAGCGTGACCGTCGCTTCGGCGGCGCGGTCGACGCACCCGCCCCGTCGGACTGATCCGGGCAGGCTGATGCAGCTGGGCTGATGCCGGGGTGGCACTGCCGGGCGGCTGGCGTGGGCTCCGTCGGGCAGGTGTCAGGCGCTGGCGCCCGCATGGTCGGGGCAGAGGCCGAAGATCTCCATGGTGTGGTGCAGATCCGTGAAGCCGTTCTCCTCCGCAATGCTGTGCGCGAGCTCTTCCAGCTGCGGGGAGACGAACTCCACCGCGTGACCGCACACACGGCACAGCAGATGGTGATGATGCTCCTCCAGGGAGCACTGGCGGTAGATCGCCTCACCCTCATCGGTGATGAGCACATCCACCAGGCCCTGTTCCACCAGGGACGTCAGGTTCCGGTACACGGTGGCCAGGCCCACTGACTGCTCGTTCTCGCGCAGCTGGTCATGCAGCTGCTGCGCGGTCATGAAATCGCAGGTGGACGCCAGGCAGTCAAGGATTGCGGTGCGCTGGCGGGTCTGGCGCACCGGTCCGGGCTGGCGAACCGCGCGGGTCATGCGCTGCTCCCTTCAGAGTGCTCGGCGTGCTGGTCGGCTGCATCATGGTTCACGGCGTTTTCATGGCTCACATGCGGGCGGCGCGCAACAACAGACACCATCAGTCCCAGAATGTACACGCCGATGGAGAGCAGCACGATCACTCCGCCCGGCGGCAGGTCCACATACACGGTGATCAGCAGCCCGCTGACCGCACACAGCACGCCGATCACAATCGCCAGGTTCATGGTGCGAGCGAACCCGCGCACCATCGACTGCGCAGCGGCAACCGGCACGATCATCAGCGCGGACACCATCAGCGCGCCCACGATCCGCATCGCCAGAGTAACGGTCAGCGCCGCCATCACCGCGATCAGGATGTTCACCATCCGCACCGGCAGGCCGATCGCCTGCGCATGCTCCTCATCGCTGGTGACCGCGAACAGCAGCGGGCGAAGCCCCACGCCCACCGCCACGATCACCACGGCGAGCACCAGGGCGATGATGAGATCTGCTCCGCTCACCGTGGCGAGCGAGCCGAACAGGTACGCCATCAGGCTCTGGCTGGTGCCACCGGCAAGTTGAATGATCACCACGCCACCCGCGATGCCGCCGTAGAACAGGATGGCAAGCGCCGTATCCCGGCTGGTGTGCCCGGCCATGCGCACCCATTCGATGATAAGCGCGCCGGCAACAGCGGCGATCAGCGCACCGGGAACAGCAAGCGCGTCAACAGGAGTGAGTGCGGCGAGGGAGCCGGCCAGCCAGCCGGCGGCCACACCAGTGAGCGCCACGTGGCCGAGCCCGTCGCCGAGCAGCGCCAGGCGCTTCTGCACCAGGTAGGTGCCCACGATCGGCGCGGTGATCCCCACCAGCAGCGCAATGATCAGCGGGTAGCGGATGATCGGAGAGGTGAGAAGGTCGATCGGGCTCACGGAGTGAACTCCTGACCCAGGCAGTCGTCGATGATGGTCTCCACGTGGTGGTCGTCGCTCGGATCGTGCGGCAGGTGCTCGGGCACCTCACCGTCGTAGATGATGCGGCCCTCATCCAGCAGGATCGCGCGGGTGAGCAGCGAACGCAGCGGCCCCGTCTCATGCAGCACCACGATCACGGTGGTTCCCTGCTCATTGAGGGAGTGGATCAGGCCCGCGATGGTCTGCTGGCTCTTCGCATCCACCCCGGTGAACGGCTCATCTAACAGCAGCAGCTGCGGTTTGCGGATCAGGGCGCGGGCGATCAGCACTCGCTGACGCTGCCCGCCGGACATCTCCGTGATCGCCCGATCCGCCAGGTGCCGAACCCCCACCCGCTCCAGCGCTTCCTCCACTGCCGTGCGCTGTGAGCGGAACAGCAGGGTTCGACTGGTGAGCTGCCCGGTGGCCACCACTTCACGGGCGGTAGCGGCAATATTGCCCAGCTCAGACAGGCCCTGCGGCACATAGCCCAGACAGTCATGAGCGGCGCGGCGGCCCACCGGGTCCCCGTGAATCTGCGCGCTGCCGGAGGTGAGCGGCAAGATGCCGATCATGGCGCGCAGCATCGTGGACTTGCCGGAGCCGTTCGGGCCCAGAACAGCCACGAACTCACCGGGGTCGATGCTGGTTGAAGCCTCGTTGAGCACCCGCTGCCCGGAGCGGATCACCGTGGCCCGGTCAAGATGGATGAGAGGAGAGGTCACGTCCAGGACGCCACCAGCGCGTCAGCATTCTCGTGCATGACGCGAGCATAGTCCTTCTTCGGGTCCAGCTGCTGTTCCAGGTTGTCCAGTTCTTCAGCCTCAGCGCCCGCATTCTTCGCCAGTGCCTGCGCCACCTTCGGGCTGGCGGTCTCCTCGAAGAACACCGTGTGCACACCCTCATCCTTGATGAGCTGCTGCAGCTCGGCAAGACGCTTCGGGCTCGGCTCATTCTCCGGGTCGATTCCGGCGATGCCCACCTGGTGCAGCCCGTAGCGAGCGGCGAGGTAGCCAAAGGCAAGGTGGGAGGTGATGAACGTGCGGGAGTCGGACTCAACCTCTCCGAACTTCTTCTTGAGCTCGCCGTCCAGCGTGCTCATCTCCTCCGCGAACGCGGCGGCGGCGTCCCGATACGCCTTGGCGTTCTGCTGGTCGGCTTCGCCCAGACGCTTCGCCAGCGCGCCAGCAATCTCCGCGAGCTTCGTGGGGTCATGCCACACATGCGGATCGAACTGGCCGTGATCGTGGCCGTCATGGCCGTGATCGTCGTGGTCATGATCGTGGCCCTCGTGATCGTGGTCGCCGTGATCGTGGCCCTCATGGTCGTGGTCGCCGCCGCCATCCGACGCGTGCTCGTCGCCATGATCGTGGCCGTCATGCTCATGACCCTCGTGGTCATGGCCGTGGCTGTGATCGTGGGACGCGTTCTCAGCCGGCAGCAACTCGGTCACCGTGCTCACATCCAGGGTGCGGTCGGTGAGCTTCTGCGCGGCGAGCGCGTCATCCACGGCGAGCTGGTAGCCGGGGATCTGCAGGATGACGGTGGCCTTTGCCACCTCGGCCACCTGCTGGGTGGAGAGCTCCAAGCCGTGCGGATCCACACCGGGCTTGACCGGGTCGATGATGCTGATCCGATCCCCGCCCACTTTTTCAGCCAGGTAGCGCATCGGGTAGCACGTGGTCACCACGGAGGGCTTCGCGCCGTCGCCGCCGGCATCCGAGCCGCCGCTGCCATTGCCGTTGCCGCAGGCGGCGAGCACAGCGGTGAGGGTTCCGCCCAGGGCGAGGGTGCCCAGGGAGCGGCGGGTGAGGGACGGGGTGCGAGGAGTATCAATCATCATGACAACCATTATCAATAGGCTGGTGGGGGTGGCGCAAGCCGGTCGAAGGGGAGCGCGTCGTGCCTCACACCACCCGGGAGCAGTCACCTCGAGGGGCCCTCGACTAGGGTGGTGACACCAAAGACATCCCCGGTGGTCAACCACCAGAAGGAGAGCCCCGTGGCCAAGCCGCAACCCAGCCAGCTCGACAGCGTCATCGCCCTCGCCAAACGCCGAGGCTTCGTGTTCCCTGCCGGTGACATCTACGGCGGCACCCGCTCCGCCTGGGACTACGGACCGCTCGGCGTGGAGCTCAAGGAGAACATCAAACGCCACTGGTGGCGCACCTTCGTGCAGTCCCGCGCGGACATGGTAGGCCTGGACTCCTCCATCATCTTGCCGAAGGCCGTGTGGGAAGCCTCCGGCCACGTGGCCACCTTCTCCGACCCGCTCGTGGAGTGCAAAAGCTGCCACAACCGCTTTCGCGAAGACCACCTGCTGGAAGCGTTCGAAGCGAAGAAGGGCCGCGCACCCGAAACTGGCCTGGCGGAGATCAACTGCCCGAACTGCGGTGTGAAAGGCGAGTTCACCGAACCGCAGAACTTCTCCGGCCTGGTGAAAACCTATCTGGGCGCCGTGGACAATGAGCAGGGCCTGCACTACATGCGCCCTGAGACCGCCCAGGGCATCTTCGTGAACTTCCACAACGTGGCCACCTCCTCCCGCATGAAGCCGCCGTTCGGCATCGGCCAGATCGGCAAGGCATTCCGCAACGAGATCACCCCCGGCAACTTCATCTTCCGCACCCGCGAGTTCGAACAGATGGAGATCGAATACTTCACGCCCGCCGAGCAGGCGGATGCACTGTTCGAGCACTGGGTTGAGGCCTGCTGGAACTGGTTCGTGGAGCTCGGCATCAAAGAGGAAAACCTCCGCAAGTTCGATGTTCCCGCCGACGAGCGCGCCCACTACTCCACAGCCACCATCGACCTTGAATACCGCTTCGGCTTCCAGGGCAGCGAGTGGGGCGAGCTGATGGGCATCGCCAACCGCACCGACTTCGACCTGGCCGCCCATGAACGCGCATCCGGCCAGAAGATGAGCTACCTGGACCAGGCCACCGGAGAGCGCTACATCCCCTGGGTGATCGAGCCCTCCTTTGGCCTCACCCGCTCCATGATGGCGTTCCTGGTGGACGCCTACGAAGAGGATGAGGCCCCGAACACCAAGGGCGGCGTGGACAAGCGCACCGTGCTGCGCCTGGACCCGCGCCTGGCGCCGGTCAAAGCAGCTGTGCTGCCGCTGTCCAAGAGCCAGGACCTGGTGCCGAAGTCCACGGCGCTCGCCGATGAGCTGCGCGCCCTGTGGAACGTGGAGGTGGACGCCTCCGGTGCGATCGGCCGCCGCTACCGCCGTCAGGATGAGATCGGCACCCCGTTCTGCGTCACCATCGACTTCGACACGCTCGAGGATGACGCCGTCACCGTACGCGACCGCGACTCCATGCAGCAGGAGCGCGTGGCGCTGTCCCAGGTGAAGGGCTACCTCGCGGAGCGTCTCGCAGGAGCATGACCACCACCCGCCGGACTCTGACGATCGGTCCCCACACCTCGGATACGCCCGTGGTGCTCGCCCCCATGGCGGGCGTGACGAACGAGCCGTTTCGACTGCTGTGCCGCGAATTCGGAGCGCTGCATTCGGATAATGACGGCGGCTTCTTCGTGTCCGAGATGGTCACCAGCCGCGCCCTGGTGGAGCGCAAACCCGAGACGATGCGGCTGGTGCGCATGGGGAAGCGGGAACGCCCCCGCTCCATCCAGCTCTACGGCGTGGACCCGCACACTGTGCGCGCTGCCGTGACGCTGCTCGTGGAGGAGGACCTGGCCGACCACGTGGACCTCAACTTCGGCTGCCCCGTGCCGAAGGTGACCCGCAAGGGCGGGGGAGCGGTGCTGCCCTGGAAGACCGAGCTGTTCACCCAGATCGTCTCCGCGGCAGTGCAGGCCGCCGGAAACGTTCCGGTGACGGTGAAAACCCGGATGGGCATCGACGAGGACCACCTGACCTACCTGGATGCCGGCCGGATCTCGCAGGAGGTGGGCGCACAGGCGATCGCCCTGCACGGCCGCACCGCCAACCAGCACTATGCCGGCACCGCCCAATGGGATGCGATCGCCCGCCTCAAAGAAACAGTCACAGACATCCCCGTGCTCGGCAACGGTGACATCTGGTCCGCTGAGGACGCGCTGCGCATGGTGGAGGAGACCGGGTGCGACGGCGTGGTAGTGGGCCGCGGCTGCCAGGGACGCCCCTGGCTATTCGCGGATCTGGCCGCCGGGTTCGCCGGCAGGCCTGACCGGATCCGACCCAGCCTGGCAGAGGTGGCGCAGATCATGCGCCGCCACGCGGAACTGCTCACCGAGTTCTTCGAATCCGAAGACCGCGGCGTGCGGGACCTGCGCAAACACGTGGGCTGGTATTTCAAGGGATACCCCGTGGGCGGAACCATGCGGCACGCGCTTGCCACCATGGAATCCCTCGCGGACCTGGATGAGAAGCTCAGCCAGCTGGACCTCACAGCGCCCTACCCGGGCGAAGCCGTGGAGGGACCGCGCGGCCGCGCCGGCCGGCCCAAGCGCACCCACATGCCAGACGGCTGGCTGAACACCCGCGAGCTGACCGACGAGCACCGAGAGCGCCTCCATGAAGCCGAGCTCTCCATCTCAGGAGGCTGAATGGCCCGCTCCGCCCGCATCCCCGCCGGGTACACCGAGCATGACGTGCAGCGCTTCTTCACCGAACCGCCGAAGTCACAGTCCCGCACCCCGTTCCAACGGGACCGCGCCCGCGTGCTGCACTCCAGTGCGCTGCGCCGGCTCGGTGCCAAAACCCAGGTGCTCGGCGCCGGCTCCAATGACTTTGTGCGCACCCGCCTCACCCACTCCCTGGAAGTGGCACAGGTGGGGCGAGACATCGCCGAAGAACTGGGCTGCAACCCGGACGTGGTGGACCTGGCCTGCCTGTCCCACGACCTAGGCCACCCGCCGTTCGGACACAACGGCGAACGCGTGCTCAATCGCCTGGCCGCGGACTTCGGCGGATTCGAAGGCAACGCCCAGACCCTGCGCCTGCTCGCTCGGCTGGAGCCGAAGATGCTTGATGACCGACTCAGCTACGGCCTCAACCTGACCCGCGCCGCGCTGGACGCCTCCATCAAATACCCGTGGGAGAAGGGGCAGGGGCCGACCCCAACCTCGGTGAAATTCGGCGCCTACGCTGATGACCTGCCCGTGTTCGAGTTCGCCCGCGAACACGCCGTGCCGCTCACCCAGTGCGTGGAAGCGCAGGTGATGGACATCTCCGATGACATCGCCTACTCCGTGCATGACGTGGAGGATGCGATCACCGGGTTCCGACTGAACCCGGCGATCCTGCGGGACCCGATGGAGCGCAGCGCGGCCCTGTTCGTGGTGCAAGACTGGTATACACCCCACCACAGCGTGGATGAGCTCGACGCCGCCCTCTGCCGCTTAGAAGCGGACCCGGCGTGGATGCGTGAGTACACCGGGGATATGCGCAGCGCTGCCGCGCTGAAGAACATGTCCTCCCAGCTGATCGGCCGTTTTGTGGGCGCCGTGGTGAGCGCCACCCAAGCCGAGTACGGCACCGACCCGATTGCGCGCTATGACGGGCAGGTGGTGGTGCCGGAACAGACAGCGTTGGAGATCAGCGTGCTCAAAGGCCTGGCCGCCGCCTATGTGATGAGCAGCCAAGAGCAGCAGCCCGTGTACGAACTGCAGGAGCGGATCATCACCGAACTGTTCGCGGCGCTCACCCGTACCGGCCGCACCCACCTGGACCCGATCTTCCAAGGCCTCTGGGATGCTGCCGCCAGCGAGGACGAACGCCAGCGTGTCATCGTGGACCAGATCGCCTCCTTCACGGACGTGATGGCAGTGCGGCTGCACGAAGACCTCTTCGGCGGGCTCAACAAGAACTCCTCAGCACATGATGTTCCGCTGCCGGGCCTGGGCCCTGAGCTTCCAGCGGTATAGTCCGATCCTGGGCAGAAGGTCCCGGAGCGAAGCTCCCGGGCGAAGGTGATCCCAAGCTGGAGCAGAGGGGAGGGCGGGGCGTGTCGCAGGGGCTGATCAGACGCGAAAGCGTGCAGCAGGTGCGCGAGCGATCGAACCTGGAGGAGATCGTTTCCGAACACGTGACGCTGCGCGGCGGCGGCGTGGGCTCTATGAAGGGCCTCTGCCCCTTCCATGACGAGAAGACCCCGAGCTTCCACATCCGGCCCGCGCTTGGCCACTGGCACTGCTTCGGCTGCGGCGAAGGCGGAGACGTCATCTCCTTCGTGCAGAAGATCTCCCACCTGTCCTTTGTGGAAGCAGTGGAATACCTCGCGGGCAAGTACGGGATCACGCTGCAGTATGAGGACGCGTCGGGCCAGCGTCGCAGCACCGACTTCGCCTCCCGCCAGCGGCTGATCGAAGCACATGCGGTCACCGAGGAGTTCTTCCGCTCCCAGCTCGCCACCCCTGAAGCGCAGGAAGCCCGCCGGTTCCTTGGCGAGCGCGGCTTTGACCGGGCTGCCGCGGAGAGATTCGGTGTGGGCTATGCCCCCCAGGGCTGGGACACTCTGCTGCGCCGCCTGCGCAGCACCGGCTTCACCGAGAAAGAACTGGTGGTGTCCGGGCTGGTATCCCAGGGTGAACGCGGCGTGTACGACAGGTTCCGCGGCCGGCTCACCTGGCCGATCCGGGATGTCACCGGCGCCACCATTGGATTCGGTGCCCGCCGACTCTTCGAGGATGACAAGGGTCCCAAATACCTCAACACCCCGGAAACGCCGATCTACAAAAAGTCACAGGTGCTGTACGGACTGGACCTTGCCCGCAAGGCGATCGCCAGCAGCCGCCAAGTGGTGGTGATGGAGGGTTATACCGATGTGATGGCCGCCCATCTTGCCGGCATCGAAACCGCGGTGGCGAGCTGCGGCACCGCCTTCGGCGGAGACCATGTGACCGTGGTGCGGCGCATCATGGGGGACACCGCCGCCACCGCCGGGCTCAGCCTGGGCGGCACCACCGCCGGTCTGGGCGGCGAAGTGATCTTCACCTTCGACGGTGACGAAGCCGGCCAGAAAGCCGCGCTGAAAGCCTTCAGCGAGGATCAGCGCTTTGTGGCGCAGACCTTCGCCGCTGTGGAGCCGAACGGACTGGACCCGTGTGATGTGCGCATTCAGCGGGGCGACCAAGCCCTGCGAGACCTCATCGCCTCCCGGGTGCCGATGTTCGAGTTCGCCATCCGCGCGGCATTGCGGCACGTGGACCTGGACACCGCTGAGGGGCGGGTGGCGGGGCTGCGGATGGCAGCGCCGGTGGTGGCGCAGATCCGCGATCGCGCGCTGCGGCCCGAATACGCGCGCCGGCTCGCCGGCTGGCTCGGCATGGATGAGCGCACCGTGTCCCGCGCCGTCCACGAGGCCGGCAAGCAGCCGCCGCCCGCCCTGAGCGCGCACACCACCGCCCGTTCGAACGCTGGTCCTGCCGACGCCGCCGGTGATGGCGGCGAGATGGCTGCTCAGCAGAGCGCACCCGTCAGGCTGCGGGATGTGGTGCCGCCGCGTGATCCCGTCGCCGCCGTGGAGATGCAGTCCCTAGCACTGATGCTGCAAGCTCCCACCGCCCTGGATGACGTGGCCGTGACCATGCTGCCGGATGAAGCATTCCGCACCCCCACCCTCCAATCGATCTGGGACTGCATGCTGGCCACCGGCCAACTGCCCGACGCGATCAGCGGATCACTGCCCGCCGCCCGCTTCCTTGATGCGGTTCTCGAAGTGGCGGGGGAGATGCTGCGCCCGCTGATCGTTGAACTGGCCAGCGTGGACCTTCCCGCTCGCACCGACGAGCACCTGGTGCGGCTCGGCGATTCGCTCATGACCCGTCTGACCGAACTGAGCTTCACCCACGAATACTCCCTGCTGCGCACCCGGCTGGCCCGCCTGGATCCGCGCACTGACAAGGAGGAGTACACAACGATCATGACCCGCATGAGCGCTGTTCAGGAACAGCGCCGAGCACTGCACAGCAGGAGCCTATGACACCCACCGATTCCAGCCCGGGCGTTCACCGCAAACGCCTGCTCGCCGTTCTGCTGCTGCCGATGTTCATGGCGCTTGTGGCGATCTCCGTGCTCAACGTGGCGCTGCCCGCCATTGAGACCACCCTGCATGCGAGCACCACAGCGCTGCAGTGGACGATCTCCGGCTACGCGCTCATGTTCGGTCTGTTCCTGGTGCCCTCCGGCAGGGCCGGGGACGCCACCGGACGCAAACGCCTGTTCATGATCGGCGTCAGCGTGTTCACGGTGGGTGCGCTGCTGTCTGCCCTGGCTTCGAACAGTGAGCTGCTGATCGTGGCGCGGCTGCTGCAGGGGGCTGGCTCCGGTCTGCTGAACCCGCAGATCTTCGGTCTCATCCAACGGCATTTCCAGGGTCAGCAGCGCGCTACAGCATTCGCCTTCATCGGCACCACTGTCGCGGTGGCCACCGCGGTGGGCCCGCTGATCGGCGGTCTGCTCATCGAACTGTTCGGCAGTGAACTGGGCTGGCGGATGATCTTCGGAACCAACGTTCCGCTCGGAATCTTCGCCGTGCTGGCCGCGTGGCGGTGGATCCCGAAGGACCGGGTGCGAACACAGACCCGGCTGGACCTGGATCCGGTGGGAACGGTGCTGCTCGCCCTGGGCATCCTCGCGGTCATGGTGCCGTTCATGCTGCGCAGCGCCCCCTGGTGGGTGTTCCTGCTGGTGCCGATCGGCGTGGGGTTCTTCCTGCTGTGGGGAGCGTGGGAGAAGCGCTACAAACGGCGCGGCCGCGAGCCGATGGTGGACATGGCGGTTCTGCAGCAGCCCGCGTTCCGCAACGGGATCATCATCATCACCGTGTACTTCCTGGGCGTGACCAGTGTGTGGATCCTGGTGCCGCTCTATCTGATCAATCACCTGGAACTCACCCCGTTCCAGGCGAGCCTGGCGATGCTGCCCAGTTCGGTGGTGGCCATGTTCTCCAGTCAGCTTGGCGGCCGCTACGTGCTTCGGCTGGGCCGGCGCATGGTGGCGGCAGGTTTTGCACTCGCCTTCCTCAGCCTGGTGCTGGTGGGCATCACCGCGCCGCTCGTGGAGGACGACACGCTCGGGTGGGCATGGTTCGCAGTGCCGTTGTGCCTGCTGGGCTTCAGCCAGGGGCTGACCATCGGACCGAACCAGACCATCACGCTCAGCGCCGTCGATCCGCGCTTTGGAGGAGTGGCCGGCGGCATTCTCTCGCTCGGCCAGCGCATCGGCGCCGCCGTGGGCCTTGCCCTCATCCCCGGCATCCTGTTCTCACTCACGCAGAGCGGAACACCCTGGCTGCCCGCGTTCCTGATCTCCCTGGCGGTGATCGGGGCGCTGGTGCTCGGAGCGTTCGGAATCACCCTGTTCGATCGGCGCCGGGAAAAGCGCGATCAGGCCGCACCCCCAGAGGGGAGCGCGGCCTGACCGGAGCGTTCAGCGTGGCCCCAGCGGGGCTTGAACCCGCGACCAGCGGATTATGAGTCCGGTGCTCTAACCGACTGAGCTATAGGGCCGTGAACGGCTCCCCATTATCCCGGAAACGGCACGGCGGAGCGAATCAACCGCGCGGTGTGGTTTCAGCCATACCTCAGCGACCGGGCCGCCTGCGGATTGGTGGACCGCTTCCCCATCCTGCTAGAGTCATACCCGTTGATCCCCCATAGCTCAACGGCAGAGCATTCGACTGTTAATCGAAGGGTTGCTGGTTCGAATCCAGCTGGGGGAGCTGCAGAGCAGAAGGCCCGGTCAGGCGACCGGGCCTTTCGCGTGCCCCACCCGTGCCCATCCCTATACTGGTTCGCACGCACACCGGCAGGGCACCCCTGCCAGCACAGACCGCGCACCGTTCAGCAGAACACCACCATCAACCATCAGATCACCCAGCCATCAGCACATCTCACTCAGCCAGCAGCAAAGGACGCACAGTGACCATTCGCAGTATCCGCACCGTGGGCGATCCCGTTCTGCGCACCGAATGCGACCCGATCACGGAGATCACCCCGGGAGTCCGCCAGCTCATCACCGACCTGATGGAGACCGTGGACTTCGACGGCCGCGCCGGCCTTGCCGCCAACCAGATCGGCATCACACTGCGTGCGTTCTCCTGGAACCTGGACGGCGAACTCGGTTACATCATCAACCCGGTGATCACTGAGCTCAGTGAGAGCACGCAGGATGGGGACGAAGGCTGCCTGTCTGTGCCCGGCCTGTTCTACCCGCGTGTTCGAGCGGCCTGGGCCGCCTGCGAAGGCACAGACCTTGACGGCAGCCCCGTGCGTCTCGAGGGAGACGGCATCACCGCTCGCCTGATCCAGCACGAGGTGGGCCATCTCAACGGTGAGCTCTATATCGACGGCCTGGAGCGCAGCGTGAAGAAGAAGGCATTGCGCGCCATCCGGGAGACCCTCTAGGGTAAGGGGAGCAGAAACCCGCAGCTGACCTGCACCATCGATCAATCCGTGGGGAAGACGTGTTGATCACATGGAAGGCAGATCATGGCTCAGGGAGTTCTGTACATTCACTCCGTGACGCGCGCCCTCGCACCGCATATCGAATGGGCCGCAAGCGGAGTCCTCGGCGTGCCCGTTCGCATCCAGTGGCATCGGCAGCCCGCCGGGCCGAATCTCACCTGCGCCCAGATCGTGTGGACCGGCCCGGACACCACTGGTTCTCAGCTCGCCACCGCGCTGCGCGGCTGGAACGATCTGCGCTACGAGATCACTCAGGAGCCCACCGCCACCGTGGCCGGCTCCCGCTGGATGTACACCCCGGACCTGGGCATCCATCACACGAGCATGGACCATGACGGCAACGCCACCCTCACCGAAGACCGGATCCAGGCGTGCATCGCCGCTGCCGGGGCACACCCTCATCGGATCCCGGAGGAGATCGACCGGGCGCTCGGCCGCGCCTGGGACGAAGAGCTTGAGCCGTTCCGCTACGGAGCAGACACCGAAATGCCAGTGCGCCGCCTCAACCTGGTCAGCTGAGACGGCGCACGAATGAATACCGGGGCGTGGATCAGGCGCTGGTGAAGATCACCGCCATGTCATGACCGCCGAAGCCGAACGCATTGTTCAGCACGGCAGCATCCCCCTGAGGCATGTCCTTCGGCTCATTCGCTGCGATCGCCAGCGGCGTGCTGGGATCCAGGTTCTCAATGTTGATCGTGGGCGGAATGATCCGGTGGTGCAGCGCGAGCACGGAGAAGATCGACTCCACCGCGCCGGCACCGCCGAGCAGATGCCCGGTCATAGATTTCGTGGACGTCACCACGATCTGATCGGACTCGCCCACGGCTGCCTTGATGGACTCCAGCTCGGAGATGTCACCGAGCGGCGTGGACGTGCCGTGTGCGTTCACGTGCACCAGGTCCTTAGCGGCAATGCCGGCATCACGGACTGATTCGCGGATCGCCCGCATCTGACCGTCCGGATCCGGAGCTGAGATGTGGTGCGCGTCGGAGGCCATACCGCGGCCGGAGGCATACGCGTAGATTCGAGCACCCCGCGCCTTCGCATGCTCCTCCGACTCCAGGATGAGGATGCCGGCGCCTTCGCCGAGAACGAACCCGTCCCGGTCCCGGTCATACGGGCGGGACGCGGTAGCGGGGTCATCATTGCGGGTGGACAGGGCACGGATGTTCGCAAAGCCCGCGATCGGCAGCGGGTGGATGCACGCGTCGGTGCCGCCGGCGATGACGACGTCTGCACGGCCGGAACGGATCATATCCATCGCATGCGCCACGGATTCCGCACCGGTGGCGCACGCGGACACCGGGGTATGCGCGCCCGCCTTCGCCCCGAACTCCATCTCGATATGCGCAGAGCTCGAGTTCGGCATCAGCATCGGCACCGTGAACGGGTTGACCCGGCGGGCGCCGCGCTCACGCACCAGATCCCACTGGTCCAGAATCGTCCACACGCCGCCGATGCCGGAGCCCACCACAGTGGCTAGGCGCAGCGGATCCACCTCGGGGGAGCCGGCGTCCTTCCATGCCTCGTGGGCGGCGATCATCGCGTACTGGCCGCTCGGATCCAGCTTCTTCGCCACCGGCTTCGCGAGGAAGTCGTACGGGTCGCCGGCCACCTGGGACGCGAAGTGCACGGACAGGCCGTACCGCTCCACCCAGTCATTCTCCAACGTCTTCGCGGAGCTGACGCCGACAAGGGCATTGCTCCAGGTGCTGGCCACATCGGTGCCAAGCGGATTGAACGTGCCGAGTCCGGTGACGACGACGCGCGTACGGGGATCAGTCATGAGTGGCTTCCTCCGAGCGGGAAAGATGAAGTCGACTAACGAAGAAGCGCCCGGGCATCAGCCGCTGCAGCGGCACGGCCCGGGCGCTCACGTCTCACGCCTGGGCGCTGGAGATGAACTTGACGGCGTCACCCACGGTGACAAGGTTCTTGACCTCATCATCCGGGATCTGCACCTCGAACTTCTCCTCAGCATTGACCACGATGGTCATCATGGAGATCGAGTCGATGTCCAGATCATCGGTGAAGGACTTGTCCAGCTGGATCTCCGACGTCTCAACGCCGGTCTCCTCGTTCACGATCTCTGCAAGGCCTGCGAGGATCTCGTCTTCGGTGTGTGCCATGTGGCTCTCCTTCGTAGGAAACGAAACAAACAGCACGCTCAGACTACCGCGTTCCCGGCTGGGGATACGGCAATCCTTCGGCGTGCGGGGAGTGTGTCACACTCCCACAACCTGGGTGCCGGGCAGCGCCGGCGAGAATACGAGGGCAACTCTCACGGCAGGATGACAACCTGACCGGCATATGCCAGCCCTGCCCCGAAGCCCATCTGCACGCACACATCCCCGCTCTTGGCCAGGCCCTCCTCCAGGAGGCGGTGGGTGGCCAGCGGGATCGACGCAGCCGAGGTGTTGCCCGAGTCCGCGATATCGCGGGCAATCACCACAGACTCCGGCAGCTTCAGCTGCTTGGCGAGCTCGTCGATGATGCGCATATTCGCCTGATGCGGCACGAACACGTCGATGTCATCCACGGTCAGACCGGAGCGCTCCAGCGCCTCGCGGACGATGTCCGCGGTATGCCACACAGCCCACCGGAACACGGTCCGCCCGTCCTGCTCAAGCGTGGGCCAGCCCTCCTCCGGATTGTCCCGGAAATCCAGCAGTGAGTGGGTCATGCGGATCGTGGACCAGTTGCCGCCCTCACTGCCCCAGATAGTGGGGCCGATCTTCGGAGTGTCTGAGGCGCTCACCACGGCAGCGCCGGCTCCATCGCCAAGCAGGAAGGAGATGGAGCGGTCAGTGGGGGAGATGAAGTCGCTGAGTTTTTCCGCTCCCACCACGAGCACGTTGCGCGCTGCTCCGGCCCGCACGAGCGCATCAGCCTGGCCGATGCCGTAGCAGAAGCCCGCGCAGGCGGCGCTCATGTCATAGGCGATCGCGTTCTCCGCCCCGATCTCATGCGCGAGCAGGGTGGCGAGCGACGGAGTCGGATACTCAAAGGTGATCGTGCCGACGATCACCGCATCGATGTCCGCGCCGGTCAGACCTGACTTTTCCACGGCCTCAACAGCGGCCTCACGTGCCATCACCAGCAGGGTGCGGTCCTTGGAGGCGCGCATTCGGGTGATGATGCCGGTGCGCTGCCGGATCCATTCGTCAGAGGAGTCGATCGGGCCGGCGATGTCATCGTTGGTGACGGTGAGATCGCCGCGGGAGGCACCGTAGCCGAGGATCTGTGAACCAGCAACTGGCTGGGACGGTGTCAGCGTCACGGACATATCAGCTCTCCTTTGAGACGGCAGCGTGCTCCGTGATGAATGCACGCGCAGCATCGAGGTCATCGGGGGTGTTCAGATCGAAGCGCGCCACGGACTTCAGATCGCGCTTGGCAAGGCCCGTCAGGGTGCCGGCGGGCGCCAGCTCCAGCAGACCGGTGACGCCCTGGTTGCTCATCGTGTGCATGCAGGCTTCCCAGTTGACCGTGTTCGCCACCTGGGTGATCAGGGACGCCACGTACTGCTGACCGTTGGTGAGGATGGTGCCGTCAGCGTTGGACAGCACCGGTACCACGGCATCCTCCGCGTTGAACTCACCGGCCACCTCCTGCAGCTCCTCACGGGCGCTCTGCATGAACGGAGAGTGGAAGGCGCCGGCCACCTGCAGCGGGATTACGCGGGCACGGGCGGGCGCGTTCTGGGCGAGCTGCTCGATCGCGGTGAGGGAGCCGGCGGCCACCACCTGAGCGACGCTGTTGAGATTGGCGGGTGTGGCGCCCGCGGCGTCGATAGCCGCGATCACGTCCTCGCGCGCACCGCCCACCACCGCGGCCATTGCGGTCTTCTCTGCCGACGCAGCCTTCGCCATCGCCCGGGAGCGGACCGCCACAAAGCGCATCGCCTCAGGGTTTGACAGGATGCCGGCATTCGCAGCAGCTGCCACCTCGCCCACAGAATGCCCCGCGTACAGCTTCGGACGGGGCAGCGCCGGGTCCGCGAACAGCACGCTGTGGGTGATCAGGCTCGCGGCCACCAGCAGCGGCTGCGCCACCGCGGTATCGCGGATGGTGTCCGCGTCAGACTCGGTGCCATGATGGCGGATATCCACCTCGGCGGCCTCGGACAGCTCGTCCACAAAGGACGCCACCGAGGGCAGCTCGAGCCAGGGGCTGAGGAATCCGGGCTTCTGGGCTCCCTGTCCGGGAGAGGCGATGATGAGCACTGTTCTCCAATGTCCGATGACTGTTGACGTGGCGGGTTGATCAGGCGGACGGCTGCTGCCAGGCGCGTTCAAGTTCGCGGGCTGCGTCCTCAAGGCTCAGGCCTGCCTGCTGCGCAGAATCAGCATACGCGCGCGCAGCGGTCATCACCCGGGAGGCGGCCGCGTCGGGCGCAGCCACCCTGGTGCCGTGGCGGGGCCGAGTGGTGACCAGACCCGCCGCTTCCAAGGCCTTATAGGCCTTTGCTGCGGTGCCGGCCGCCACCCCGAGCTGCTTGGCAAGCTCACGCACCGTGGGCAGCCGGTACCCCGGCGCGATCACACCCGAGCGGATCGCGCCGGTGATGCCGGACTGGATCTGACGGGACGCCGGAGTGTCCGAGTCCCGTTCCAGGCGGATCAGCGGGGGATGCTCAGGCATCGCCGCCGGCATTGCCGGTGGTGCCGGCGTTGACGTTCAGCAGGTCATACTTCTCCATCGCCTGCTTCACCAGCGAACGGTCCACCGAGCCCTCGTCAGCGAGCATCTGCAGCGCCTTCACCACCATCGACTCAGTATCGATGTGCAGGTGGCGCCGAGCGGCAGCGCGCGTGTCGGAGAAGCCCCAGCCGTCAGCGCCGAGCACGCCGTACGCGCCCGGGATCCACTCCCGCACCAGGTCCGGCACCTGGTGCTCGAAGTCCGTGGTGGCGATGAACGGTCCCTTCTGGCCGGCAAGCTTCTCGGTGATCCACGGGGTGCGCGGCTCTTCTTCCGGGTGGAGGAAATTGTGCTTCTGCGCCTCGAGAGCGTCCTTGCGCATCTCCGTCCAGGAGGTCACGGACCACACGTTCGCCCGAACGCCCCAGTCCTCAGCGAGCAGCTGCTGCGCCTTCTCCGCCCACGGCACTGCCACACCGGAGGCCATGAGCTGCGTAATCGGGCCATCGCCCTCGGGAGCAGGCTTCAGCAGATACATGCCCTTGAGCAGGCCGTCCACATCCAGATTCTCCGGTTCAGCCGGGTGGATGATCGGCTCGTTGTACACGGTGAGGTAGTAGAACACGTTCTGGTCGCGCTGTTCGTTCTCGCCGTACATGCGCTGCAGACCGTCCCGGATGATGTGGCCGATCTCGTAGCCATAGGCCGGGTCGTAGGTCACCGTGGCCGGGTTCGTGTTCGCCAGGATCGGTGAGTGTCCGTCCATGTGCTGCAGACCCTCACCGGCAAGGGTGGTCTTGCCAGCGGTGGCGCCGATCACAAAGCCCTTCGCAAGCTGGTCGCCCGCGGCCCAGAAGAAGTCACCGGTGCGCTGGAAGCCGAACATCGAGTAGAAGATGTAGAACGGGATCAGCGGGATCTCATGCGTCTGATGCGCGGTGCCGGCTGCCGTGAAGGCGGAGGTTGAGGAGATCTCGTTGATGCCCATGTGCTTGATCTGGCCCTGATCGGACTCCTTGTAGGCCAGCAGCAGGTCGCGGTCCACCGAGAGGTAGTTCTGACCGCGCGGGTTGTAGATCTTCGCGGTGGGGAACAGGGAGTCCATGCCGAAGGTGCGGGCCTCGTCGGGAATGATCGGCACCCAGTACTTGCCGGTCTCCTTGTCCCGCATGAGGTCCTTGATCAGCCGGACCAGCGCCATCGTGGTGGCGATCTGCTGCTTGCCGGAGCCGCGCTTGGCCACCTGCCACGTCTTCTCGCCGGGAACTGTGAAGGTGGGCTTGGTGTGGCGGTTGTCCGGGATTACGCCGCCGAGCGAGGCGCGACGATCCCGCATGTACTGCATCTCTTCGGAGTCATGTGCGGGCACGTAGTAGGGAACGTCATACAGATCCTTTTCGATCTGCTGATCGGTGACCGGGATGTGCAGCGTGTCGCGCAGGGTCTTCAGATCGTCAACGGTGAACTTCTTCATCTGGTGCGTGGCGTTGCGGCCAGCGAAGTTCGAGCCGAGCACGTAGCCCTTGATCGTGTGCGCCAGGATCACCGTGGGCTTGCCGTTGGACTCCATGGAGCGTTTGAACGCGGCGTAGATCTTCTTCGGATCGTGGCCGCCGCGCTTCAGGCCCCACCAGATGTCATCATCGGTGAGGTCCTCCACGAGCGCCTTCGTGCGCGGATCGCGGCCAAAGAAGTTATCGCGGATGAAGCCGCCGGATTCGGCGCGGAAGGTTTGGAAGTCCCCGTCCGGAGTGGTGTTCATCAGGTCGATCAGCGCGCCGGAGTCATCCTTGGCGAGCAGGTCGTCCCAACCAGATCCCCACACCACCTTGATGACGTTCCACCCGGCGCCGCGGAACTGCGCCTCCAGCTCCTGGATGATCTTGCCGTTGCCGCGCACCGGGCCGTCCAGTCGCTGCAGGTTGCAGTTCACCACGAAGGTGAGGTTGTCCAGGCCTTCGTTGGCGGCGATGTGCAGGGCGCCGCGGGATTCCACCTCATCCATTTCGCCGTCCCCGAGGAACGCCCACACATGCTGATCGGAGGTGTCCTTCAGACCGCGGTTATGGATGTACTTGTTGATTGAAGCCTGCTCAATGGCATTCACCGGGCCGATGCCCATGGACACGGTGGGGAACTGCCAGAACTCCGGCATCGCCCGCGGGTGCGGGTAGGACGGCATGCCGTGCGGGGTGGAGACCTCCTGTCGGAACCCGTCCAGATCCTTCTCGCTGAGGCGGCCCATGAGGAAAGCGCGGGAGTAGATGCCGGGGGAGGCATGCCCCTGGAAGAATACCTGATCGCCGCCGCCGGGATGCTGGCGGCCCCGGAAGAAGTGGTTGTAGCCCACCTCGTACATGGTGGAGATGGAGGCGAAGCTGGACAGGTGCCCGCCCACGCCGATCTCAGGGCGTTGGGCGCGGTGCACAACCATGGCGGCGTTCCAGCGGACAGCGCGGCGGATTGCCTTCTCCACCTCGAGATCGCCCGGGTATTCGGGTTCGTCATCCGGGTGGATGGTGTTGATGTAGTCGGTGTTCTCCACCGAGGGGACGTCGATGTTCTTGTTGCGGGCGTGCGTGATCAGGCGCTGCACCACATGGGAGGCGCGCTCTTCGCCGCTGTTCTCGTGGACAGCGTCGAGCGAGTCCACCCACTCCTGGGTCTCCTCGCGGTCGCTGTCATTCGCGTAGCTCGGCAGACCGATGCCGATGCGACCAGTGATGTCCTTTGAGTTCACGCTGTCCTTCTTCCTCGGGTGTCCGTGAGGGGAGTCGCGAGCGCGGGATCTGAAGCCGCATCCGCTCGCGATCGGTCAGGAGACCGCAGTTGGCCCCAGCCTACGCGGTGACGTTGGGACCACGCCCGAAAGGTCATCCGGAAGGGTGCTGGCCGGTGACCCGAGTGACACGAAAAACACTCTTCGCTACACTCGCACTGACGCCCGGGACGGCCGGTGCGCAGAGCATCCCAGAAGGAGATCCTACTTGTCATCGTCGGCGGAAGCAGCGAAGCCCGATCAGGTCGCTGAGGAATTCGGCTTCACTCATGACCAGATCATTCAGGAGTTCGGGTATGACGAGGACGTGGATCTCGACCTGCGCGACGCGATCGAGGACCTGATCGATTCCGATCTTGAGGATGAGGACTCCCAGGAGATCGTGGACGGCGTCATCATCTGGCACCGCTCGGATGATGGGGACCTGGTGGATGTTCTGCAGGATGCGATCGCCAACCTTGATGCGGGTGGCGCCATCTGGGTGCTCACCCCGAAAGCGGGCCGGAACACGCATGTGGAGCCCGCGGTGATCATGGAGTCCGCTGAGCTCACCGGGCTGCGCGCCATGAACACGCTGTCCGTGGCGGAGAACTGGACCGCCACGCGCCTGGCCAGCCGCGCCTGAGCAGCAGCGTTCCCGCTCCCTGGCCCAGTCAGCACTGGCACGGAGGAGCTGAGTCGGCACCGGCTCGGAGGAGCTCAGTCGGCACCGGCTCGGAGGGGCTCAGTCGGCACTGACTCACATCCGGGTGAGCGAAACGGTTTTGCACGACGGGATCGTGCGTGGCACCATTGATCCGCTCGGGTCGTTAGCTCAGTTGGTCAGAGCGCCACGTTTACACCGTGGATGTCGGGGGTTCGAGTCCCTCACGACCCACCCAAGTTGTCTTACGGGAACACGCGACATCGGTAGATGTGGTGTGTTCCGGTTTCGCTTCATTGCCTTCGTCGCCGCCCGCGTGGGCTTCGCGGAAGATCGTCGCGAACGGCTCGGCGAGGCGTGGGCGGAGTTGTTCGTCGTCGGTGATGTCGAGGCGCGTGTAGAACGCTTGGTTCGCGAGCCGCCGGTCGGCATCTCCCGACCGCGCGTACGCATGGTGCGCGTCGGTGAGCAGCCGCAGCGAGTCGTGCAGGAACGCCCGTCCTCCGGCGTGGCGCTCGTCGTGCTCGGCAAGGCGCTGGTTCACGTCGGACAGGCCCGCGCGGATGCGGTCTTGATGCCGCTTCAAGGTGGGCAGGTCAATCGCGTCGGCGAAGTGCGCGGCCAGCAGCTTGTCACTCTCTGATTCGAGCTTCGCGCGGTTGGCCATGAGGTCGGCTATCTCCTGGTCACGCCCTGCCATGCGGCTGTCGAACGCTGCATCGACCTGCGCGGCGAGTCGCTGATAGGTGGTGTCGCTGATCGTGATGTTCGCGTAGGAGTCTGCGACGAGCCGTTCGGCAACCTGGACGAGTACCGCGCGCCGGGTGCCGGTGGTCTTCTTGGCGGCGCGGCCGGAGCAGACGAAGTAGGCGTAGGTGGTGCCGCGGGGGTTGGTGGCGAAGTCCAGCAGCATGCGGGAGCCGCAGGTGCCGCAGTGCAGCAGCCCTTTGAGGTGGTGCGTGTGCTTGACGTGACGGGTTGCGTGGGCGTTGCGGGCGTTGAGGAGCGATTGCACCTGGTCGAACAGCTCGGGTTCGATCAATGGTTCATGCGCGCCGGGGTGCAACGCACCTTTATAGCGGATCACTCCCGCGTAGTAGGGGTTGGTGAGCAGCTTGTAGAGCGTGTTCTTTCCCAGCGGCTTCGAGGGGCGTTTCGGCGACGGAACGGTCGTCAGCCCGCGCGCGGTCAGGTCACGCAGCAGGCCGGTCACCGAGGTCTCACCCTTGGCGTAGGCCTCGAACGCCCACCGGATCAGAGGGGCACGATCGGGATCGACTTCTACGGTGCGAACCTCGCGGCCGTGCTCATCGGTCTTGCGGACGTTGAGGTAGCCGACCGGCGCACGCATCGGAGTGCCGCCCTGGGCGACTTTCTGTGTCAGTCCCTTGGTGACTTCGGTGGCGAGATTGCGGGAGTAGAACTCCGCGATGGACGACATGATCCCGTGAACGAGCATCCCCGAGGGTGTCTGGTCGATGGACTCAGTGGCCGAGACGAGCGTGACACCGGCGGCGAGGAGGACTTCGTGGATCTTCACGTCGTCGGCACGGTTGCGGGCCAGCCGGTCGAGCTTGTGCACGATGCAGAAGTTCACCCGCGTCGCCGCAATGAACGCGAGCATCTCCTGGAGCCCGTCGCGGTCGGCGGAGCGAGCGGACTCGCCCGCGTCCACGAACTCCCGCACCACTCGCGCCCCCAGCTCGGCGGCTTTACGAGTGTTGGCTTCGCGCTGGGCGGGGATCGAGAAGCCTTCCTCGGTGCCGCCGCGCTCGGCCTGCTCCCGCGTCGAGACCCGCAGATAGGACACCGCCAGCAGCACCGGCGCGTCCGCGCCCGTGTTCGTCGGTGCCGTCGTAGTGATGCTCATGGTGTCCTCCGATCCGGGTCGTACGGGGCCTGATGCGATCCATCGTCGCGCGCTGCCACCGACTCCGGGAGGGGAAGCCCGTAGGGGTCAGGCTCTCCGTTGACGTAGGCGCGGTGCCGGGCCTCGGCGATATTCAGCACCCACTCCACCAGCCGATCCGACCGCGGCCGCGATCAAGACCCTCAGCAGCGCAACCGAGTCCTGGTGTAACGACCTCCGCACCGCGATCCTCGCCACCCTCGACGGAGGCAACACGACCGACCCCGAAGTAGCTGAGGCAGCCGCCGCGATCCTCGCCCCCGAAATCGACGGTCTCACCCACGGACTCCTCGCCGCAGCCCTCGGTCGCGGACTTGTCGCGCTCCCACGAATCCACACCAGTCACCCCCACAACACCACCGCTTACGAGGCGTAGCCTCCGTGTATTCAGGGACTGTCAGGAGATCGGATCGACCTTGCAGCAGGTCGTGCACGATCAGTTCGCAGTTGCCGCAGTCGCGCGCAGTTCCTCGGGTAGCAAGTCCTCGTACTCCGACCGCACATACTGGAGGCCCTCTGCGATCGACGGGTCGTGTTCGAGGGCGTTCGTCATGAACTCCAGTCGGCGCTTGTTCTCGTCGATCACGTCCCGCCACCGACGAACGTAGGCGCGCACAAGAGGTCGGCCTTGCTCCTTCTGGGGCTCGAAGAACAGGCCGAGCTCGAAGTCATCGCCCTTGATGCGTCGACGTACGAGGTCGTCATAGTCGGTGACGACCAGAATGAGGTCCCAGCTCGTTCGATCGCCAGTGAAGGCCGCGGTGGACAGAATCGCATTCGCGTAGTCCTCGACCTGGTCGAGCTCCTTGCGCGACGCGGTGATGTCCGGTGCTTTCAGCTCCACCACGAGGTGCCTGATCCGGTCGTGCTCCTTGTTCTTGGCGGCAAGGTGGAGGTCGGTTCGGCCTGTCTTGCCGTCCCAGCGACGAACCGTCTCGACATCCTTCGTCGGCAGGCCGTCGAGCTTAAGGTGATTGCGCAGGAGTTCCGTCAAGCTTCGCTCGGTGCTCATGAGGTGGTACGACTCGCCGAAGACCCATAGCTCGTGTTCGAGCACCTTGTGGAGATGGTCACGTTCGCCCACCTTCCCGGAGTCATCTGGATCGAAGAGCAGATGCTCCAGCGCGACGAGGAACTTGTGGCGGCTCGCGACGACGTTGGCAGAACGGATGATTGCCGACAGCGTGGTCTCGCTGAGCAATTTCGTGAGGGTCTCGCGGTCGGCTTCGTTGAGAGCGACGACCTCGTGCAGGATCGTTGTCAGCTTCCCCGGATCGTGACGAATCGCGTCGCGAAGGAGCTCGAGCGTCAACTGCGCTTGCTTCTTGGTCTTCGAGATGTGGGGAACGAGTGTGCCGGAAACCACATCGAACACGGCTCGCTCTGCGCGCTCGGTCTCGTTCGCCGGCTCGCTCTTGTACGGGTACACACCCGTTTCCTTCCAGTGCTCGACCTGTTCCCGACGTCGTTCGTGTCGACGTGCGTTGAAGTGATCGCGGATTGCTTCCCGTGCAGCCGTCCATAGTTCCCCGACGGCGTCGGGTGCCATATCGCCGAGCCCGAGCGCAGCGAGCTCATCGATGCCGAGCTTGTTCCATGTCACGTAGGCGGAATAGGTGAACTGGTTCTCGAAAGGTGTCCCGGATGTCTCGTATGGGAAGTGATCAGCATCAGGACCGAAGGAGACGGCTCGATGCTTGCCCGAGCGCCACTCGATGATCCGCAGGACGGCTTCGTGGGCTCCGCCCTCTCCGAAGGGGAGCGGCGATGTCGTGTCATTGACCACTTCTTGCGACGGGTCGAGCGCGGAACCGTCGTAAGTGATCGTCAGCGACTGGTCGTTGAGGAGAAGCGGCGCGAAGTGCGATCGCAACTGCGGGAGCACGTCGTCTGCTTCGAGCGCGCTCAGCGACCGCTGTTCGTCGTTATGAGCCGTGACGACCGTACCTGTTGAGGCTGCGGTCGAGGGTGTGGCTTCCCAGCGGAACCGGTCGCGGCTGCTCCGGTTGCCGGTGATCGTGATCTGTTCGCGTTGCCCGATCGTGTTGTCGCTGACGCTGACCCAGCTCACGCGAGAGCCAAGCGCGAAGGCGCGTAGTCGTCCCTCGCCGAGCTTGCCGTGAAGGTACCTCTTGCCGTTCTTGGACTTCTCGCTCAACGACTTCCAGGAGCCCCCGATGCGGCCGAACGTCGAGGCCACCTCGTCGGAGCTGATGCCGTGTCCGTCGTCTTCGACGCGCACCTGATCGATGGCATCCATCGAGCTGCGCTCCATCGTAACGACGACGCTCGTCGCCTCGGCGTCGACTGCGTTCCAGATCAGCTCGATGATCGCGCGTACGGGGTCGCCCTCGTGAGCGAGACGTGCGACGTGGTCGTCGCTGGCGGTGAGCACGAGGTCTTCCATGAGGCAAGGCTACGGAAGAACACCGACAAGCACCAGTCTCCACGCCACACTCAGCCGAGTTCTTCCGTGTAGACCGGAGCTACCCCGAGTAGGATCGGATCAACCCGTTCATACCCGGTCCATCTCACCCTGGAGGACTTGAGTGCCTGAGCCTTGGCTGTCTGCGGACGACATCGCCGCCCACCTCGGGGTCACCAAAGACACCGTCTACACCTGGATCGCCGAGAAGGCCATGCCCGCCCACAAGGTCGGACGCCTCTGGAAGTTCCAAGCCAGCGAGATCGACGAATGGGTGCGCCGAGGCGGTGCTGCGGCCGACCCCGAGCCTTCCCCGCCAGGCTGAGCGCGTCGCTCGCTTCGCGCCGCCGCTGACAATTTGTCGGTGGCACCCCATATCCTGATCCACTGCCCAAAATCGGAAGGAGGCACCTCATGACAGAAGCAACGACAGACGCAACGTTGACACTTGCGACGCTGCGTGCGGGTCAGCGCCTCCGTGGCTTGGTGCCGGGGCAGACGGTTACCCTGATTGCCATCGATCCCATCGACGCCGAGCTGTTCGAGGTCTTCTATCGTGACGACTCCGGTCGCAGCGGCGCTCGTGCGATCACGGATGCCGACGCAGCACGGTTCGAGGTCACGGGTGACTTCGACTCCGCTCCCGCCTACGATGCCGATCCGGACGAGTTCCGGCTCGCAGCCGAGGCACTGCGGATCAAGTACGCGGCGCTGTATGACCCGATGGTCGCGGTCAACAGCTCGGACGTTGACCCGTTGCCGCACCAGATCCGTGCGGTCTACGAGGAGCTGCTGCCGCGCATCCCGCTGCGGTTCCTGCTGGCCGACGACCCCGGCGCGGGCAAGACGATCATGGCCGGACTCTATCTGAAGGAGCTGATCCTGCGCTCGGACTGCGAACGAGCGATCATCGTCGCCCCGGGTGGGCTCGTGGAGCAGTGGCGCGAGGAACTCAGTCAGAAGTTCGACCTGCGCTTCGAAATCTTCAGCCGCCAGATGGTCGATGACGCCCAGGGTCGCAACGTCTTCGCCGAGCACCCGTTCCTGATCGCCCGCATGGACCAGCTCTCCCGCAGCGAAGACCTGACCGAGCAGCTCGGCGAGGTCACCTGGGATGTCGCCGTCGTTGACGAGGCCCATCGCATGTCTGCCCACTACTCCTCGTGGGCGGGCGAGGTCGATGAGACCAAGCGCTTCAAACTCGGACGCCTGCTGTCAGAGACCGCACACAACTTCCTGCTGATGACCGCGACCCCGCACGCGGGCAAGGAAGAGGACTTCCAGCTGTTCATGTCGCTGCTGGATCGCGACCGCTTCGAGGGCCAGTACCGGCAAGGTGTCCACCGCACCGACACCCACGGCCTGATGCGCCGCATGGTGAAAGAAGACCTGCTCACCTTCGAGGGCAAGCCGCTGTTCCCCGAACGCAAGGCCTACACCGTCGAGTACGAGCTGAGCCCCGCCGAGCGAGACCTCTACGAACAGGTCACCGACTACGTCCGCACCGAGATGGGACGAGCCGAACGGATCGCCCAAGCAGGGGACAAGAAGCGCGGCAACAACGTCGGGTTCGCGCTGACCGTGCTGCAACGCCGTCTGGCCTCCAGCCCTGAAGCGATCCTGCGATCCCTGGAACGACGCCAGCAGCGTCTCGACACAAAACTTCGCGACATGCAGCGCATCACCGACGACGCACGCTTCAGCACCTCTATCGCCTCACACATCGACGAATGGACCACAGGCAACACCACGCTCGATTTCGGAAGCGACGCACTACCCGCGTTCTCGGTCGACGACTTCGAAGACTTCGACGAGGAGACCACCGACGAGGAACGCACCCAGTTCGAGGAACAGGCAGACCAAGTTGTCGACCTCGCCACGGCCGCGCAGACGATCCCCGAGCTGCGGGCAGAGATCGCGATCCTCGAAGAACTCATCAAAGTCGCGAGGCGAGTCCGGCTTCAGGATGACGACAAGAAGTGGGTGCAGCTGCGCACCATCCTCGACGAGCAGCTCCTGACCCACGATGGCTCCGGCGATGCTCGCAAGATCATCATCTTCACCGAGCACCGCGACACGCTCGACTACCTGCAAGCCAAGATCACCGCCCAGTTCGGCCGCGCCGATTCGGTCATCACCATCCACGGCGGCACCCGACGCGAAGACCGCAAGCTCGCCCGCGAACGCTTCACCCACAACCCCGACACCGTAGTCCTCCTCGCCACGGACGCCGCCGGCGAAGGTCTGAACCTTCAACGTGCGCACCTGATGGTGAACTACGACCTGCCGTGGAACCCGAACCGCATAGAGCAGCGCTTCGGCCGCATCCACCGCATCGGCCAGCGCGAGGTCTGCCACCTGTGGAACATGGTCGCCCGCGACACCCGCGAGGGCGACGTGTTCACACGGCTGCTGGCGAAGATCGACCAGATGTCAATCGCCTACAACGGCAACCTGTTCAACGTCCTCGGCGACGCCGACGCCTTCCAAGAGCGCTCATTGCGTGACCTGCTGATCGAGGCAATCCGCTACGGTGACCAGCCCCAGATCAAGGCCAAGCTCGACCGGATCATCGATGCCGGAGTCTCCCACGGCCTGGACGAAATGCTCGCCGAGCGTGCCCTTCATCCCGAGATGTTCTCGGCGCTCAACCTCGACGAGGTCCGGGCACGGATGGAGAAGGCCCGCGAACGCCGACTCCAGCCCGGCTACATCGCCGCCTTCTTCCTCCCCGCGCTCACACGGCTCGGCGGACGCATCCGCAAGCGAGAGAAGGGCCGCTACGAGATCACCCGCGTCCCGGCCCGCGTCATCGACACCGCGCGTCGCCTCAACCGGTGGGCACCCGTCGCCGAGCAATACGAGCGCATCACCTTCGAACTCTCACGCATGCACCCCGACGGTCTCGCCGATGCCACCCTCATCGCACCGGGCCACCCGCTGCTGCACGCCGTGATCGAGGCAACCATCGATGACCTCGGCCCCACTCTCAAGCAGGGCACGGTGCTGGTCGACCGTCGCACCAAGCAGACGGATGCGCCGATGCTGATGTTCAGCGTCGAGCAGCGCATCGAGAACACCGCAGATGACGCTGACACCGTCTCTCACCATTTCGACTACCCGCTCCTCCAACAGGACGGCACCGTCACGGTTTCCGCTGCACCGCCGTACCTCGATTTCGACCGACCCGACTCGACCGAGACCGAAGCCATCGCTGAGATCGCGGGTAGCGACTGGGCGCGGCACAACCACGAGAAGCTCGTGCGCTCTTGGGCCTACCGTGAAGGGCTCCAGCCCCGCATGGACGAGATCAAGACCCGCCTCGACATCGAGACCGCGCGCACCCGGGCACAGGTCAAGGATCGCCTCCTGGCCGAGATCAACCACTGGGATCGCGAACACAACCGCCTCGAAGCCCTCGAACGAGGAGGCACCGTTGGCAGGCTCCGCGCCGAGACCGCACTCGTCCGTGCCCGGTAGCTCGATGACCGGCTAAGCCGCCGGCTGGAACAGCTCGATGAGGCCACCAATCTTGTTGCCGTGCCCGCTGTGATCCGTGGCGCCGCGCTCGTCATTCCCAGTGCGCTTCTCGCGACCGACGCCGAGCCCGAAGCGCAGACCTTCGCCCGCCAGACCGAGGAAGTCGAGCGCCGTGCCGTCGAAGCCGTGCTTGCCGCTGAGCGAGCGCTCGGACGCGAACCTGTCGAGATGCCGCGCAACAACCCTGGCTACGACATCCAGTCCACCGACCAAAGTGGTTTCGTCCACTACATCGAGGTCAAAGGACGCATCGAAGGCGCCGACACCTTCACGATCACCACGAATGAGATCACCTTCGCCCAGACACAAGGCGATCGTCACCGGCTAGCCCTGGTCGAGGTATCCGCCAGCGGAGCAGCGCACGATCGGCTGCGCTACGTGGGCGACGCCTTCGCCCACCTTGAACCATCCGCGACCACCCGTTCCTACAACGAGGTCTGGCGCGACTACTGGGAACGCGGAGGACCACCGCGATGACCCACACCACCAACAGCCAGACCCACGCCAGCGAGAGAAGCATCGTGACCAACGCACCGAAGAAGAAGCTCATCGAAGTCTCGCTGCCGCTCGAAACTCTGAACGAGGAGACGCGCCGCGAAGGTACTATCCGCCAGTCGAAGCCTGCGTCGCTGCACCACTGGTGGTCCCGTAAGCCGCACGTCAACGCACGGGCCGCCGTCTTCGCTCAACTCGTCGATGACCCGTCGTCCCATCCTGACCGATTCCCGACACCTGAGTCCCAGGCAGCCGAGCGCGCTCGGCTTCACGAGTTGATGGAACGACTGGCCAAGTGGGAGAACTCTGGCGATAGCTTCTTGATGGAGGAGGCGCGCACCGAAATTCGCCTCTCGAACGGCGGTCAGCTGCCGGCTGTGCTTGACCCCTTCTGCGGCGGTGGGATCATCCCTCTTGAGGCTCAGCGCCTGGGGCTCGAAGTCCATGCTTCTGATCTGAACCCAGTCGCCGTCCTGGTCACGAAGGCACTTGTTCAGATTCCACCCTTGGTCAGCGGTAAAGAACCGGTATACCCCGGTGCGGCCTCCACGGCAATGAGTTGGACAAGGATGGAGGGTTTCGCAGAGGACCTTAACCGGTATGGAATATCCCTGGCGGAGCGAGTCTGGGAGAAGATCGGCCATCTTTACCCCACAGCCACCGGGCCAGACGGAAGCGAACTGACCGTCATAGCCTGGAAGTGGGCGCGAACAGTCGTGAGCCCAAACCCGGCCAACCGCTTTCGAACTCCGCTCGTCAGCACTTGGTGGCTGAGCACCAACAAGGGCAAGGAAGCCTACGTCGTCCCCGAAGTCCACGATGGAGCGGTTGCGTACTCAGTACGTCGCGACAGCAATGGTCCCAAGGGTGACGACGACTGGACGATAAAGCACGGCAAGGGTGCTAAAGCCATAAGCGACTCGACTCCTTTCTCATACGACTACGTGCGAGAGGAAGGCGCCATTGGCCGAATCGGGTATGACCTCATCGCGGTGGCGGCGAAGAGCAAAAGCGGTCGCGAGTACCTCCCGCCTTCTGATCGCGATCGAGAGGCTGCGAACGTCGAGCGCCCCCCATCCGATCTCGAAATTGAGATGTCAACTGACTCACGATGGTTCTCTCCTCCGGCATATGGATATACGAAGTTCTCCGACCTATACCTACCTCGCCAGCTGACGATGCTGACTTCCTTCAGCGACACCGTCTCAGAGGTACGCGCTGAAGTTTTGCGCGACGCGACCGCTGCTGGATGGGAGTACGGCGATAGTCTCGCTGACGCCGGCAGCGGAGCGCTCGCCTACGCAGACGCCATCGCTACATACCTGGCAATGGCCATCGATAAGCTCGCTGACCTCAACAACTCCTTCTGCCGGTGGGAGCCTAAAGCCCAGTGCCCGCGAAACATGTTCGGCGGTCAAGCGATCGCCATGGCATGGGACTTCGCGGAAGCGAATCCGTTCTCGGGCGCTTCGGGATCGTTCCAGATCGTGATCGAGGGAATGGTTCGGGCACTGAGGAACCACTCTTTTTCGATCGGCGACACGCAGGCTGGCACCATCGAACAAGCAGACGCCGCCTCGCGGGACTACTCGGGATACGCGGTCGTGACCGACCCTCCGTACTACGACATGATCAGCTACTCCGACTTGTCCGACTTCTTCTACACGTGGCTTCGACGTTCTCTCCAAAACGTCTATCCGGAACTGTTCCGAACAATGCTGACGCCGAAGACGGAAGAACTTGTAGCGAATCAGTACAGGCATGGCGGGCGGGAGGGTGCGCGCGAGCGTTTCGTCGCGGGATTCAACGGTGTCTTCAGGCGGATTCGTGCCACCGCGAATCCGGATACCCCACTCCTCGTTTACTACGCGTACAAGCAGAAGGAGAGCAGCGACGGTAGCAGCGCATCGAACGGCTGGTACACGCTTCTTGATGGACTGATCGCTGGTGGATGGGAAGTGACTGCGACCTGGCCGATGCGAACTGAACGTGCCGGAAGGCTGACAAGTCTGGGAGCGAACTCCATAGCCTCGACGATTCTTCTTGCCTGTCGGCCACGTCCCGAAGACGCTGTCGCAACGACTCGGCGCGCGTTCATCGCAACACTCAAGACCACTCTCCCAGAAGCGTTGCGGAAGCTCATGCAGGGTTCCATCGCGCCCGTGGACCTCGCACAGGCGGCCATCGGTCCAGGAATTGGAGTCTTCTCTTCCTATTCACGTGTTCGCGAGGCAGATGGCTCAGACATGAGCGTGAGAGACGCCCTGCTGCTCATCAACGCCACACTGGACGAAGTCCTGGGCGAGCAGGAGTCCGACTTCGACCCGGATACCCGGTTCGCCGTCAAGTGGTACCGACAGTACGGCTGGGCAAGGGAAAGTTCTGGCATCGCCGATCAACTCGCTCGTTCCTCGGATACCTCGATCGGTGCCTTGGAACGCGGGGGAATCTTTGAAGCGAGGGGCGGCAGATCCCGCTTGCTCCCGCCGGCTCAGCTCGACGGCTCGTGGGATGCCGCGGCCGACGAGCGCGTGAGTGTTTGGGAGGCCACGGTTCGTCTTGCTGCGGTGATGGCCAAGGATGGCGCCGACAAGGTGGCCGAGCTGCTGCCGTCGGTACAGACGCGCGTGAACCTGGATGCGGTCAAGGAGCTGGGTTTCCTGCTGTTCCATGAGGCCGAGAAGAAGAAGGACACGAAGGACGCGATCCTCTTCAACGGCCTCGTGAGCGCCTGGGGCGACGTGAACGAGCAGGCGCGCAAGCACGCCTCGACGCCACGCTCGTCACAGCAGGAGTTCGACTTCGATGAGGGCGAGGGTTAGGTCATGTCTGGCAGTCGAGATCAAGCCCAGAGCGGAGGCGCCGCTGCGCGTCACTCTGGCGCGGACCTGACTCCGTTCCGGGCCATCGCGGAGTCGGTCAGCGCCGAGGGCGGCGAACTCGTAGAGCAGGTGTCGGCTCTGATCGACCAGGCGCAGGCGTTCGCGGCCGCGCAGGTGAACGCCACCTTGACGCTGCGGAACTGGTACATCGGTCGGATGATCGACGTGGCCGTGCTGCGCGAAGGACGCGCGGGGCACGACCAGGAACTTGTTGCATCACTGGCGCAACAAGTTAGCTGGACCCACTTCCGCGAGCTGTTTCCGCTCGCAACCGACGACGCCCGAGCCTTCTACGTGAGGGAGATCATTGACCGCCACCTCAGCGTCCGTGACCTGCGCTACGCCATCTCCCGCAAGGCGTTCGAGCGTCGCGAGATTGCCGACTCTCAGATTCCCGAGGGCTCGGCGGTCCCGCTGGATGCCTTCCGCGACCCGGTGCTGCTGGACATGCTCGGGCTGACCGACACCTTCTTGGAGCGTGACCTCGAAGCGGCTCTGCGGCACGACATGGAGGCGTTCCTGTTGGAGGTCGGTCGCGGGTGGGCATTTGTCGAACGCCAGAAGCGCATGACCTTCGACGGCGACGACTACTACCTGGACCTGCTGTTCTACTCCCGCCCGCTGCGCCGGTTGATCGCCGTGGAGCTGAAGGTCGGGAAGTTCAAGCCGAGATACCAGGGACAGATGAACTTCTACCTGAAATGGCTAGACCGGCACGAACGCCAGGCAGATGAGAACCCGCCCATCGGCCTCATCCTGTGCACCGAGGCGAGCCGCGACCAGATCGAGCTGCTCGAACTGCACAAGGACGGCATCGTCGTCGCGGAGTACTGGACGACCCTCCCACCGAAGGCTGAGCTCCAAGCCCGCATCCAGGCGGTCTACCGGGAGGCACAGGAGCGGATCGCGCGGAGGCAGCTCACCGCAGCGGCGGAAGAAGACATTGATTGAGTAGGGATTGGCCGGCGCTGGATGCAGCCTCGTCGGCAGCAAGTAGTGGGTTCTAGGAGACAACGATGGCGATGAACAACCGAGATCGAGTGGGCAAGGCTTTCGACCTGCTCTCCGAAGGGCTCCTGGACGAGGTCGATGAGGTCATGACGCGGGCCTACAAGACTGCTGACTGGCCGGCCGCGTGGGCGAAGGAGGATGCCCAGCGCCGGGGCGGGCCGCTGCGCACGCTGACCAAGCACGATGTGCAGGTCCAGCTCCGCGCAATCACCGAGCAGGGCTATCACTTCAAGGACGTGCTCTCCCGCGCCCAGCAAGGCTTCGCATCCGAGCTGCGCGAGACCCGGAACATGTGGGCGCACAACGAGCCCTTCAGCTCCGATGACGCATCGCGTGCGCTCGACACGATTGAGCGGCTGTTGCACGCGGTCGGTGCGGTCGATTCCGCTGAGGATGTGCGGAAGCTGCGCGTCGATCTGCAGCGGACGGTGTTCGAGGATCAGACCCGCAAGCAGGTGAAGCGTACGAAGGTGTCGCTCGAACCTGGCTCCGGTCTGCGTCCGTGGCGTGAGGTGATCCGGCCCCACGATGACGTGGCGCGCGGCGCGTTCACCGCATCGGAGTTTGCCGCCGACCTCCACCTGGTTCACACCGGGCAGGCGACGAGCCCCGAGTACGGCGATCCGGTCGAGTTCTTCACCCGCACCTACCTCACCGAGGGCTTGCGCGACCTGCTGTCGCGGGCGCTTCGCCGACTGAACGGCGAAGCCGGCGCGAGCCCGGTGGTGAACCTGCAAACCAACTTCGGTGGTGGCAAGACCCACTCGATGCTGGCGCTGTACCACCTGTTCAGCGGCACTCCAGTCAAGGACTTCCCGCAGGAGCTTCAGGAACTCGTCGCCGCGAACGGCAACCCCGACCTCGGCGCACTCGATGTCCGACGAGTCGCACTCGTCGGCACCTACCTGAAGGCCGGGTCGCCGATCATCAAGGACGACGGCACCGAGGTTCGCACTCTCTGGGGCGAGCTCGCCTGGCAGCTCGGTGGGCGTGAAGCCTACGACCAGATCGCCGATGACGACCGCGCCGGCACCAACCCCGGTGAAGCGCTGCGCACCCTGATCGTGCGCTACTCGCCGTCCCTGATCCTGATCGACGAGTGGGTGGCCTACGCCCGCCAGCTCGTCACGGACAAGGAACTCCCGTCCGGCTCATTCGAGACGCAGTTCACCTTCGCGCAGTCCCTGACCGAGATCGTGCGCTCCGTGCCTGGCGTGATGCTCGTGGTCTCGATTCCGGCCTCCGACACCGGCACCGAAGGGCGCGGCAGCGACATTGAGATTGGTGGCGCGAACGGCCAGCTCGCGCTCGAACGCCTCCAGAACGTGATCTGCCGTGTCGCTGATCAGTGGCGGCCGTCGAGCAAGGACGAGTCGTTCGAGATCGTCCGCCGCCGTCTGTTCCAGGCTCCGAACGCCGAAGGGCTCACGACCATCTCGGCTGTGGCGCGCAGTTTCACGAACCTGTACCGCAACAACACCGCGCTGTTTCCGCGCGATGCGGCGTCGCCGAACGACGACTACGAGAAGCGCATCCGCGCGTCCTACCCCCTGCACCCCGAACTGTTGGATCGCTTGTATGAGGACTGGTCGGCGCTGGAGCGGTTCCAGCGCACCCGTGGTGTTCTGAAGCTCGTCTCGTCGATTGTCCACGAGCTGTGGGCATCGAACGACGCTTCGCCGCTGATCCTGCCCGGCAACGTGCCACTGGATGCGACGACCGTGAACACGGACCTGACGCAGTACCTCGAAGATCAGTGGAAGCCGATCATCGACTCCGACATCGACGGCCCCGGCTCGACTGCGCAGCAGATCGACCTCGACCGCCCCAATCTCGGCCAGCGCTTCGTCACCCAGCGCATCGCACGCACGATCTTCATGGGCGCAGCACCACGGATCAAGAGCACCCGCAAAGGGCTCGACAAGCAGTACCTCTGGCTCGGCACCGCAGTTCCCGGTGACACCGTCGGGAACTTCGGCAGCGCCGTCGAATTGCTCGCGCAGCGCTCGACCTACTTCTACGAAGAGCAGGGCCACTACTGGTTCGACACCCAGCCCTCGGTCACTAAGACCGCGAACGACTACGCCGAGCGGCTCCGTGAGGATGTCGAGATGGTCTGGAACGAGATCACCCGCCGCCTCCAAGGAGAAGAGCGCGTGCGCGGTGTGTTCGACCGCGTCCACATCGCGCCATCGTCGTCCGCCGACATCCCCGACCTCGAAGACACGCGCCTGGTGATCGCCCACCCGCGACACGCACGTCGCAAGCAGGACGGCGCCGACTCGGACGCGCATGCATGGGTCCGTGACGCTATCGAGAGCAAGGGTGCCAGCCAGCGCATCCACCGCAACATGCTGATCTTCCTGCTCGCCGACAAGAGCGAGCTGGAGAGCCTCGAAGCCGCAACCCGCAGCTACCTCGGCTGGAAGCGAGTCCAGGCCACCAGCGACAGCCTCAACCTGTCTGCGCAACAGCGCAAGCAGACTGACGACTGGGTCTCCCGGCTCGATCAGACCGTCTCCGACCGCATCCGAGACACCTTCGTGTGGGCGGTCTACCCCGAGCAGTTCGATCCGACCAAGCCGTTCGAACTTGTCGCCGACCGCGTACCCGACTCCGGCGGACGTTCCCTGGCCGAGCGCGTCAGCGCCAAGCTCGGACGTGAGGATCAGCTCGTCACCGACTTCGGCGCCCCGATTCTCGGGGCCACCTTGCACCACGAGCTCGGCGCGCTGTGGCGCGACGCAGGCGAGATCACCGTCGGCGAGCTGTGGGGCTACTTCACCCGGTACACCTACCTGCCTCGCCTCGTCCGACGCGAGGTACTCGACAGTGCCATCGAACAGTCGCTCTCGGCAGTGCTCGTGGACAACGAACGGTTCGCTATCGCATCAGGCAAGGATGCCGAGACCGGTCGCTACCGTAGCCTGCTCGTGGCACCGAACCCGAACACACGGATTCAGGTCACCGACAGCACCCTGCTTGTCGAAACCGAGCGCGCCCAGAAGCAGGCCGAGGCTGACCGGATCGCAGCTATACGTGAGGCTGCGATGAACGCCTCCACAACCGACGGCGACTCCGCTCCCGTCGGGCCGGTTGACTTCGTATGGACAGGCGATTCGTCCGCAGAGGGCGATGAACCGTCCGAGGCCGAGTCCGCGCTGGAGGCAGTGCTCGCCCGGTTCTTCGGATCGGTGAAGATCGACTCCGACCGCTACGCCCGCGACATCGGCAACGTCACCCGCGAAGTGATCGACCGGCTCGCCGGCGCGGGCGCGCGGCTCGACATCACCATCGACATCCAGGCCACCAAGCCCGGGGGCTTCGACGAGTCCGAGGTCCGCACTATCGGGGAGAACGCCCGAGTCCTCAAGTTCGACCCCAGCTCCGGCTTCGAGAAGAGCTGAGGTCCGCGGGTGGCTCGATTCGGAAACGACCAGACCAACATCGGTCGCCTCGACATCCGCGCGGCGGACGAAGGTGGGTGCATCGACGCTTACTTCATTCCGACTGAGTTGCCGCACGAAGAGTCCACAGCACACCTGCGTTTGGCTGAAGGTGTGAAGATCGTGGAGTTCAACTCCGAGACCGGCATCCTGAAGATGCACCCCGTCAACACGCTCTCGACTCACAGCGACTACCTGGGCCCGAAGTACGAGAAGGTGCGCACGCTCACCGTCGAAACCTCACTGCTGGAGGATTACTACGAGGACTCTGAGCTGGAGTTCATCTTTGAGACGCTGCCGCCAGGGTTCGTGAAGCATTTCGCATACGGACTTGGACTACTTAAGGACTGCAACCGGCTCATTCGACTGATCGAAGCCAGCACTCCGTGCGACGAGATCATCTTCACCAATGGCAGCAGCGCCACCGTCGACGGAACCAAGTTCTACCTTGGTTTGTCTCGTTTCGCGGCGATCTGGGCCGAGATTGGCCGGATCAACGACCGAGGGAATCGAGCAGCAGGGCGAGTGAAGGACGTTTTCGTTCACAACAACCTGGCCGCGCCGCTTGGCCTCGCCACGGCGGAGTTTTCGCTCGGCAGGCACCCGGACTCACGCGTGATTGCGAAGGCCGCCGACGGTATCGAGGAACTGAGCAACCATGAACGCGATGCTCTGGTTGATGCTGTTGCTTCCGAGTCGGCGGCTATAGCGGTGGGATCGCCCCAGAAGTTCCAGCAACTCAAGCGCGACATCGAACTCGTCAGTCTTGATCGACTCATCGAGACCTACGCAGACTCCTTGGAGCAGGGCAGGGCCGAGCCCTACTGGCAGGCCTTCTTCGATGACAACGCCTTTGCGCTGCAACAGGTCTTCGGAGCCCCGATGGTCAGCGTGCGCTCCGGAGCGAACGTAGGCGGTCGTGGACTGTCCGGAAGCGGCGACAAGATCGCGGACTACCTGTTCAAGAACTCGCTCACGAACAACGTTGCTCTGGTGGAGATCAAGAAGCCAGCCACTCATCTGCTGGAGGCTCGTGAGTACCGCCAGGGTGTGTTCGGCCCATCGAAGGAGCTAAACGGCGCGGTCTCCCAGGTGCTCGATCAGGCGTACAACCTGACGAAGAACCTTACCGGCCTGAAGGAAAGCTCGCGTCAATGGGACTTGGAGTCCTACGCAGTCTCCTGCTTCGTGGTTGCTGGGCGAACACCCTCCGCTAGCGATCCGGCAAGACAAAAGTCCTTCGAGTTGTACCGCGCGAACTCGCGCAGCGTGACGATCGTGACCTACGACGAGATTCTTGAGCGTCTCAGACTCCTCCGAGACTTCCTCGCACCGGCGGTTCCCACTTCTGAGGAGGTCTGACCGCGATGGCCCGTCCACCCGCTTGGAGGCACACGCTCGACGAGGCCCGGCGACAGGCGCTCGTCGCCATCGACTTCTACAACCGTCCCGGTGATCGGCGCAGCTTCAGCGACTTCATCGTCCACATCCACCTCGCCTGGCAGAACCTGCTCCACGCTGACCGGATGCGCCGCAAGGCGGAAGTCTTCTACCGCGAGTCAGGCGGTCGCCGCCTCTTCAAGCGAAACCCGGACGGCTCGAAGAAGACCTGGGATTTGACCCAGTGCCTCAGGCACGAGTTCAAGGACAACGACCCGATCAGAGCCAACGTCGAGTTCTTCGTCGGGCTGCGGAATCACGTCGAGCACCGATTCCAGGACTCGGTCTTGGTTGCTACGGCCGCCGAAGCGCACGCCTGCATCATCAACTTCGAGGCGGAACTTGTGCGCCGGTTCGGCTCCCGCGAGACGCTCGGTTCAGAGCTAAAGTTCCCAGTCTTTGTGCAGTCGCTCAGCCCTTCGAGGTACGAGGAGCAACGCAATCTCCGGCGCGGACTGCCCGCGGCCGTCTCAAGCTTCATCGCTGAGTTCCAAGTCGGCCTACCTGACGAGGTGCGCAGTGACGAGCGATTCGCCTACCGCCTCCTGCTGCTTCCAATGAAGGGACCGAAGACGGAGGCGGACCTCGCGCTCAACTTCGTGCGACAAGAAGACCTCAGCGAGGAGGAACTTCAGGCGCTCCTCGGGCAAGACGGCAGCGTGATCGTGGCGGAGAAGTACCGAGAGGCGATCCACGGTGACGAGATGCTCCCCAAGGCAGCCGCGGCGGCCGTGGAGGAGCGTATCGCCTTCAAGTTCAGCGTCAATGACTTCACGGTTGTCCGAAAAGCCTGGCAGATCGGCCCAGCGAAGAGTGGTGACAAGGAGCAGCTGTCGAAATCGGACGGCTACTGCCTCTACTCGCCCGCCTTCAAGCAGTTCGTCTATCGCCCGAAACTCGTGGACCGGATGGTCGATGCCGTGTATACCGCAGAGAAGTACCAAGCCCTACTAGGCCGTCTACCTACAGTGAAAGAGTCGGCGCAGACGTGAAGGCTACAACGGTGACTTCGCGCTCGGGACTTCTCGTCAGTCTTTCGTAGCCCGTGTCTTCACCCACACCGTGCCACGGTGAACCCCGAACTGCTTCGCAATGGCGTTCACGCTGACGCCGCGCTCACGGGCTGTTCTCATAGCGTCCACTTCGCTGTCCGTGAGCCGTGTTCGAGGTCGTTTCTTTGGTTCCGCCGACGCCCCGATCAGGGCGTCATCAGCCTCGCCCTCGGAGTCGGCATCGTCGAAAGACCCTTGATTCCACGCGGAAACGAGCTTCTGAACCCGTGGTCGCCTGTTCCCGTAGTGCTCCGTTGCGCCCACCATTTTTCGCCTCACTCCCAGCCCAGGGGAGTGTGAGAGCATCGGGCATTCCCCAATGAAAGGTGCACGCCCGATGATGACTCCTCGCCGTACAACCCGTCGCACTGTGCTTGCCGGGGGACTGCTCACCGGTGTGGGCGTGATCGCGGCTGCGTGTGGCCCCTCCGGCAGCGGATCGGGCTCAGGGGCAAAGGATCAGAAGTCGGACATCCGCTTTGCGGACAAGCCCGTGCCCACCACCGCACTGAGCGGCGATGACCCGGCGGCCCTGTCCACCACGCTGAGCAGCCTGCTGTTCAGCGCTGCCACCGTGGCGGTCGTGACCGCTGAAGACGCCCTGGACGCGTTCGCGCCCGCAGCGCAGTCCGCGCAGGTGCCGATTCTGCTCTCCTCAGCCACCGGGGCAGCCGATGAGCTCAAACGACTTGGCGTCACGCAGATCGTGACCGCTCAGGGCGCTGATCTCAGCGCTCTGGACACGTCGGCAAAGACGGTTGAGCTGGACCCCGCGGCTGCGGACCTTGCCAAGCAGATGCCGAAGGCGAGCGTGAGCGAGCAGACTCAGCCGGTCACGCTCCTGATCAGCATCGACCAGGAAGACGGCCCGGCGCGCACCCTCGCGCAGGCGATGGTGACCGCGGCCGGCGGCACCATTGTGGAGGCAGCGGAGGCTGATCCACGCGCCACCAGCGACTCCGTCAAGGCAGTTCTCGCCTCCGCCGGCAAGGACTCGGATGGCGCGAGCGGTGTGCTGGCCCTCGGCGGCAGCGAAGCCGATGATGCTCAGCTAGCTGAGTTCGCCGCCGTGGCCGCATCCGCGCCGGAGCTGCCCGGCGGCGGCCAGCTCGCATTCCCCGGGAGACGGATGATCGCAGCGTATGGATCTCCCGGAGTTCCAAGCCTCGGTGTGCTCGGTGAACAGCCGCTGGACGAGGCGATCGACCTGGCCAAGCAGCTTGCCGCAGACTATGAGCCGTACGCCGACGGGGACACGATTGTGCCCGCGTTCGAGATCATCACCACCGTGGCCTCCGCCAGCGCCGGCAAGGACGGTGACTACTCGGAGGAGATCGACCCCGCCCTTATCAACGAATGGGTGGATGCAGCAGGCAAGGCCGGTGTGTACTGCGTGCTCGATTTGCAGCCAGGCCGCACGGACTTCCTCACCCAGGCGAAGCTGTACGAGGACATCCTCAAGAAGCCGCATGTGGGCCTCGCGCTGGACTCCGAGTGGCGGCTGAAGAAGAACCAGGTGCACCTGCGCCAGATCGGCACGGTCACCGCTGCCGAGGTCAACACCACCACTGCGTGGCTCGCGGACCTGGTGAAGAAGAACAAGCTGCCGCAGAAGGTGCTGATCCTTCACCAGTTCCACCTCGGCATGATCACCGAACGCGAAACCCTTGATGCATCCCGGCCTGAACTCGCCATGGTGCTGCACGCTGACGGGCACGGCACCCCGGAGGAGAAGATGTCCACGTGGGACACTCTTCGTCAGAACCTGCCGGAGGGGATCCGCATGGCATGGAAGAACTTCTATGACGAGGACACCCCGATGTTCACCCCCGAGCAGACGTTCCAGGTGGAGCCGAAGCCCTGGTTCGTCTCCTACCAGTGAGGGTCCCGCGGCCCGCTCCTATACTGGACAGATCCGAGTTGGACGGCCGCAGAGCCGAACCGGGAGCAGCACGCCCACGAAAACAGTGCGCACAGATCACGAGTGAGCACAGCGGAGATCGAGCGGAGGCCGGAGCCGAGTGAGTGAACTGGATGTGGAGCAGATCCGCCGGGACTTCCCGATCCTTGGGCGCACCACTGCCAGCGGAGACCCGATGGTCTATCTTGACTCCGGCGCCACCTCGCAGCGGCCCCAGCAGGTGATCGACGCTGAAGTCCGCTTCCTCCAGGAGAGCAACGCCGCAGTGAAGCGCGGCGCTCACCAGCTGGCGGAGGCCGCTACCGACCAGTACGAATCCGCTCGCGAACGCATTGCCGCGTTCGTGGGGGCGGAACGCCCAGAAGAGCTGGTGTTCACCAAGAACGCCACGGAGGCGCTCAACCTGGTTGCGTATTCACTCGGCAACGGCGATGACTCCACCCCGGAGCATCTGCGGGTGCGACCGGGCGACGAGATCGTGATCACCGAAATGGAGCATCACGCGAACCTGGTGCCGTGGCAGGAGCTTGCCCGCCGAACCGGCGCCACGCTGCGCTGGTTCCCCCTCACGGATGACTTCCAGCTGGACCTGACTCGGATCAGCGACCTGATCACTGAACGCACCAAAGTGGTGGCGTTCGCCCACCAGTCGAATGTGCTCGGCACCATCAACCCCGTGGGCGAGCTCGTCGCCGCAGCCCGCCGCGTGGGCGCGCTGACCGTGCTCGACGCGTGCCAGTCCGTGGCGCACATGCCGGTCAACGCTGCTGAGCTCGGCGTGGACTTCCTGGCGTTCAGCGGTCATAAGATGCTCGGCCCCACCGGGGTGGGCGCCCTATGGGGCAGGTATGAGCACCTGGCCGCGATGCCGCCCTTCCTGTTGGGCGGCTCCATGATCGAAACCGTCTCCATGGAGCGGACCACGTTCGCCGAGCCGCCTGCTCGCTTTGAAGCGGGAACACCGATGACATCCCAAGCAGTGGGGCTTGCCGCTGCTGTGGACTACCTGAACGCGCTCGGCATGGAGAATGTGCGCGCGCATGAAGAGCAGCTCACGCAGCGCGCGATCCGCGGTCTTGAGCAGATCGAGTCGGTGCGGATCCTCGGCCCCGGCGCTGAGGCCGGCCGCTGCGGTGCGGTGGCGTTCAGCGTTGAGAACCGGCATCCGCATGACATCGGGCAGGTGCTCGACTCCCGCGGCGTGTTCGTGCGGGTGGGCCACCACTGCGCATGGCCACTGCATCGCCGTTACGGTCTGCACGGCACCACCCGCGCCAGCTTCAGCGTGTTCACCACTCCCGCGGAGGTGGATGCGCTGGTCAGCGCTGTGGCCGACGCGATCGCCTTCTTCCGCCAGTTCGACTGACCGCACCGCGCAGTGCGCACCGTGCCATGCAGGAGCCTCTATGACCAGTGACCTCACCGCCCTCTACTCGGAGCTGATCTTCGAGCATGACAAACGCCCCCAGAACGCCGGTCTGCGTGACGGGCACGATGCCGAGGTGCACCACGTCAACCCCACCTGCGGTGATGAGATCACATTGCGGCTGCACCTGAGCGCGGACGGCACCGCTGTTGAGGACATCTCGTACGACGCGGTCGGCTGCGCGATGAGCCGCGCCAGTGCCTCGATCATGAGCGATCTGCTGATCGGGCAGAGCCTCAGCGGCGCCGAATCCATTGTGGAGCATCTGGAGCAGGTCATGCAGGACCGCGGACGCTCCCGTGGTGATGAGGACATCATCGGGGATGGCGTGGCGCTGACCGGTGCTGCGAAGTTCCCGGGCCGGGTGAAGTGCGTGCTGATGGCGTGGAAGGCGTACCGGGCCGCGCTGGTTGAGGCGCTGGCGGCGCGATCCTGATCTGCTTCTCTGTGTGACTGAAAGGTGAGACCCATGCCCCGTGGAGGCTCTGGCGAACTGACCCTCGCCGCTGTTGTTGACGCCCTGGAGGCTGAATACCCGCTCGACTGGGCGGAGGACTGGGACCGAGTTGGCCTGGTGGTGGGGGAGGAGCACTCCCCGGTTCGATCCGTGCTGCTGGCGGTGGATCCGACTGTGGCCGTGGTAGCAGAGGCGATGGAGAAGAACTGTGACCTGCTCATCACCCATCATCCGCTGCTGCTGCGGCCGGTGAGCTTCCTGCCGGCCAGCACCGGCAAGGGCCGTGTGGTTACGGAGCTGATCCGCTCGCAGATCGCCCTCTGGTGCGGGCACACGAACGTGGACCGTTCGCATCAGGGCACCGTCGGCGCGTGGATCGCGGCGCTAGAACTGCAGGATGCGCAGCCGCTCGCCTCAACGCCGAGCTCCGGCGATACTGTGAACGACGGCGGCGCCCTGTTCGGCCTGGGCGCGGTGGGCAGCCTGCCTGAGGCCACCACTGTGGAACAGCTCGCTCGCACTATCAGCAGCCTGGTGCCCGCCACCGCGCAGGGCATCCGCTTCACAGGTGCGGGTGATCGCACCGTGCGCCGTATCGCCGTGTGCCCAGGCGCCGGTGACTCCTTCCTCCCGGCCGCGGCAGACGCTGACGTGGACGTATACATCACAAGCGATCTGCGCCACCACACAGCGTTGGAACATCTGGAATCCGCCGGTGAGCCCGGTACGGTGCCGGCGCTGATCGACGTGGCACACTTCGCGAGCGAGGGGCTCTGGCTGCCGCTGGCGCAGCGTCTGCTGCAGGAGAGGTTCCCGGAACTGGAAGTGCTGATCGGCACGGTCAGCACCGATCCGTGGAGCGGACGCGTCTGAGTCAGTCTTCCAGCACAGCCCCTGCCGCAGGCTGCTCACACGACTGCGGTCGCTGAGGGGACTCGAGCAGCGTCAGGCCCACCACCGCCCCGATGATCCCGGTGAGGAACAGGACTTTCAGACCCGTCACCGGCTCATCCCCGGTGACCATGGCAAAGAGGACGGTCAGCGCGGCACCCACGCCGGTCCACACCGCGTACGCGGTGCCGATCGGAATCCGCCTGGCGGCCAGGCCCAGCCCCACCATCGACAGGGTGAGTGCGAGCAGGAACACCAGGGTGGGCCCGGGACGCGTGAAGAACGCGGACTGTCCCAGCGCAGTGGCCCACACCGCTTCGAACACGGCGGAGACGAGCAGCAGCAGCCACGCCATTCAGCTCACCGCCTTCAGGCCCGCCACACACGCCACCAGGGTGAACAGCAGACCCACCCGCACGAGCGTGACCGGTTCCTGCCGGGTGGCCATCGCCCACACCACTGTGAGGGAGGCGCCGATTCCTACCCAGACGGCGTACGCGGTCCCTGTGGGAAGGCTCAGCATCGCCCAGGCAAGCCCCAGCATGGAGATCGCCTGCGCCACGAGGAACACGAGCACGGGGACCGGCCGTCGGAACCCGTCGGAGGCACCCAGTGCCGCCGCCCACACGGCTTCGAAGCAGCCGGAGAGGATGAGCACGAGCCACGCCATCTCAGCGGCGCTCGAAACGATCCACAATGATGAGGCTCTGCCCATCCAGTTCCACGTCGAGCCGGCCCGTGAACGCGGCTCGCAGCACATCCACCACCTCGCTGATGCTGGCAGGCAGCGCCTCGGCCTCCAGCAGTGCCTTAGCCACCAGGCCCCGGTAGCGTTTCGCGTCATGGGACACCACGGTGCGCTTCCCGTCCCGCTCCATCACCGGGGAGACCATGAACGCGCCCGGCACCGGCATCATCGACCGGTAAGCGCCGCTGCGACCATCGATCACCAGTGACTCGGCGAGCTGCGCACCTAGCGGTGCCAGCTGCTTCTTCCACCATGTGCCCGCTTTTCCGAGCCGCTTCACCGTGGAGCCCGCGCTGATCCGGTAGGCAGGGATCAGATCACGCTGCGCATCCACCACACCCAGCAGCGCGGACGTGATCAGCACCTCGATATCGGCGCGGACCGGTGGGCGGCCGAGCGCGTCGAACAGCACCCCCGAATACACCTCCAGGGCGGGGCCGCAGGGCTCACTGGTGATGGTGCGCATCCGTTCCTGCAGCTGGGGTGCAGACTTCGGCACGCCCAGCATGGCCCCACCGTCCGGGGCCGCGGCCGTCGCCATGGCGGCGCGCAGCATAGTGGAGCGGGCACTGGTCAGATCGGGCCGGGTGAGAGCGTCAAGATCAAGCGCGGGCACGGCCGACGATGCGCCGTCTGTGCTCGCCGGAGCGGTTTTCGTCTCCGACGGCGGCAGCAGGATGATCATCGCCATGTCCTCTCTTATAGACTTCTCAGTGGACCAGTCAGCCGAACAGTCGCGTGCCCTCGGGCACGAGGAAAGTCCGGGCTCCTCCTGGCAGGGTGGTGGGTAACGCCCACCCGGAGCGATCCGCGGGACAGTGCCACAGAGAACAGACCGCCGGCCCCGGCCGGTAAGGGTGAAAAGGTGGTGTAAGAGACCACCGCGCGTCCGGTGACGGGCGCGGCATGGCAAACCCCACCTGGAGCAAGGTCAGACAGGGAGCGCATCGGCCGCCAGGGCCGGCTCCCGGGTGGACCGCTTGAGGTTGGCGGCAACGTCGATCCTAGACAGATGACTGTTGATCACAGAACCCGGCTTACAGGCTGACTGGTCCCCTTACTTCGACTGCTTGCGGTGTTCCTTCAGCTGCTTTTTGTCCATGGACTTCTTCTCCGACTTCGCCAGCACTGCCGCGCCCACAATGCCAGCCTGATTGCGCAGATCAGCCGCCACAATGGGGGTGTTCAAGCTCAGCAGCGGCAGAAAATTCGCGGCATCCTTGGACACCCCGCCGCCCACGATGAACAGGTCCGGGGAGAACAGAAGCTCCAGCAGCGAGTAGTACTCCTGCAGCCGCTCAGCCCACTCCTGCCAGGACAGGCCCTCCTTCTTGAAGATGGAGCTGGCCGCGTACTTCTCCGCCGCCATGCCGTTCAGCGTGATGTGGCCGAGCTCGGTGTTCGGCACGAGCTTGCCGTCATTGAACAGAGCGGAGCCGATGCCCGTGCCGAGCGTGGTCATGAGCACCACACCGTCCTGGCCGCGACCCTGCCCGAACTGCATCTCGGCAATGCCGGCAGCATCAGCATCGTTCACCACGAACACGTCGTGGCCGGTGCGTTCGCTCATCAGACCGTCCACATCCGTATTCACCCAAGACGCGTCCACGTTTGCGGCGCTCTTCGCCACACCGTGCTGGATGACTGCCGGGAAGGTGACGCCCACGGGCATGCCGGCGGGCACATCGAACTGACCGATCAGCTCGTTGACCGTGTCCGCCACAGCCTCCGGTGTTGACGGCTGCGGGGTGGGGATGCGAACCCGGTCCGCTGACAGCACACCCTTCTTCAGGTCTACCGGCGCGCCCTTGATGCCGCTGCCGCCGATGTCAATGCCGAATGCTTCTTTCACCATGAATCTCCTTGTTCGAAAAAGCTGTTGGGGTCCGGCGGCTCATTCCGGAAGGGTGAGCACCTCGTAGCCGTCCGCGGTGATGAGGAACGTGTGCTCGAACTGCGCGGTGTAAGACCTGTCCTTGGTGACGATCGTCCAATCGTCCTCCCACTTGTCCCAGTCCTGGGATCCGGCGGTGACCATCGGCTCCACCGTGAAGATCATGTTCTCTTCGATGACGTCATCGAAATACGGCGCAGCATCATAGTGAGGGATGATCAGACCGTTGTGGAAGCCTTCGGCAACGCCGTGCCCGGTGAAGTCCCGCACGGACTCGTAGCCGAAGCGGCCCACATACTTTTCGATCACGCGACCCACCACGTTCACTTCCCGGCCCACCCTGGCGGCGCGGATGCCACGCCACATCGCCTCCTCGGCACGCTCGATCAGCAGCTGGGCCTCCTCGGCGATCTCACCGATCGGAAAAGTTGCGTTCGTATCCCCGTGAACCCCATCGATGAACGCGGTGACGTCCACGTTGAGGATGTCACCCTCCTGCATGACCGTGGAGTCCGGAATGCCGTGGCAGATCACTTCATTGAGACTGGTGCAGCAGGACTTCGGAAAGGACAGGTAGCCCAGGGTGGACGGGTAAGCCCCGTGGTCCAGCAGCACCTCGTGAACCACACGGTCGATCTGATCGGTGGTGACGCCGGGCTGCGCGGCAGATCCCGCTTCCCGCAGGGCGATTGCGGCGATCCGAGAGGCGCGGCGCACCTTCTCGATGATCTCCGGGCTCTGCACAAACGGGCCGCGATCATCCGACTCGGCCTCATCCTTGAACACGTACTCCGGCCGCTGAATCGAGGCGGGCACCTCCAGCAGCGGGGAGATCGTGCCAGGGGTGAGGGGAGCGCGGTTGTCAGGGCGAAGCCACGGCGTGTCAGTCATACTGGCCAGTGTCTCAGACTCTGCTGAGGCAGGAACAATCGTGAGGTGACGCTATGACCGAGTTCTTCTTCAACATCGAGACGAAGCAGGTGGAGCGCGGACGTCAGTCCCCCGGAGAACAGCTGATGGGCCCCTACGCCACCGAAGAGGAGGCGCGCAACGCCCTCACCACTGCGGCGGAGCGCAATGCCGCCTGGGACGCGGAGGATGAAGCCTGGGACGAAGGCCAGTGAGCCCGAGCAGCTGATCGCACGAGCTGCTGATCAGCTGAAGGAACGGTCCGCGTCGGGAAAGGTCCGGGCGCGGACCTCATCACGGTAAGCACCGGCAGCGCGGGCAAGCTCCTCACCGAGCGCCCCGAACCGCTTGACGAACTTCCCGGAGAAGTCGGACAGCCCGGCCATGTCCTGCCACACGAGCACCTGACCGTCGCAGTCCACTCCCGCACCGATCCCGATCGTGGGGATCTCCAGATCCCGAGTGATCCGGGCGGCAAGCTCCGCCGGCACCATCTCCAGCACAAGAGCGAACACGCCCGCATCCTGCAGGGCGCGCGCATCCGCCACCAGCTGCTCGGCAGCCGCATCACCACGGCCCTGCACGCGATGCCCGCCAAGCTGATGGACCGCCTGCGGTGTGAAGCCCACATGCCCGCACACGGGGATTCCCGCTGCCACCAGCGCCTGAATCGTGGGCGCCAGCGCCTGCCCGCCCTCGAGCTTCACCGCGTGCGCGCCCGCCCGCATCAGATCCACTCCGTGCTCAACTGCCTGCGCAGGATTCACCTCATAAGTGCCGAATGCGAAGTCAACGATCACCAGCGGGCGCGTCACCGACCGGGCCACCGCCGCTGCGAACAGCTGCATCTGCTCATGCGTGGCGCTGAGCGTGGTCTCATGGCCGAGCACCACGTTCGCCAGGGAATCACCCACCAGCAGCGCATCAATGCCGGCAGCATCGAAGATGCGCGCGCTGAGCGCGTCATAGCAGGTGAGCATGGTGATCGGACGATTCTGCTGTTTGAAGTCGCGCAGCGTGGCTGTGCGCACCCGCGCGGGAGTGCGATGATCGGACTCAGAGCTCATCCATCCAGCTTAGCCGGGCCGGGTAGCGCAGAATGGAGGCATGGAACGGCAACAGGACTCGGTGCTCCGTCAGGTGGAAGAACAGCAGGTGGACTTCATCCGCCTGTGGTTCACGGACGTGGTGGGCACCATCAAATCCGTGCTCATCTCACCCGCTGATCTGGACGACGCGTTCACCGAAGGGATCGGCATCGACGGCAGCGCCATCGAAGGCCTCACCCGCACCTACGAATCGGACATGCTGCTTGCCCCGGACCCGAGCACGTTCCGGATCCTCCCCTCGCGAGAGGGGATCGGCACCACCGGTGTCATGATGTGCGATGTGCGCACCCCCAATGGAGAGGCGGCCGCGTCGGACCCCAGGCGGGTGCTGCGCGATGCGATGCAGCTGGCGGATGATCAGGGACTGGAGTTCTTCACCCACCCGGAGATCGAGTTCTACCTGTTCGAGAAGCCGTGGCGGGAGGGGGAGCCGCTGGAGCCGATCGACCAGGGCGGCTACTTCGACTATGTGCAGCGCGCCCACGGCGGCACGTTCCGACGCGAACTCATCCAGCAGCTCGAATCGATGAACATCCACGTGGAGTACTCCCACCACGAAGGCGGACCGGGCCAGAATGAAGTGGACCTACGGTATGCGGACGCGCTGACCACAGCGGACAACATCGTCACCATGCGCACCGTGGTGCGGGAGGCAGCGCTCGCCGTGGGCCAGGTTGCCACCTTCATGCCGAAACCGCTGTGGAACGAGCCCGGCAGTGGGATGCACACTCACCTGTCTCTGTTCCAGAACGGGCGCAACATCTTCCATGAACCCGGCGCCCAGTACGGGCTGTCCACGCAGGCGCGCCATTTCATCGCCGGGCTGCTGTATCACGCACCCGAATACGCGGTGATCACGAATCAGTTCGTGAATTCCTATAAGCGGCTGTGGGGTGAGCAGGAAGCCCCGAGCTACATCTGCTGGGGGCACAACAACCGCTCCGCCCTGGTGCGAGTGCCGTTTCACAAGCCCACCAAAGGCACCAGTTCACGCGTGGAGTTCCGGGGCCTGGACTCCGCAGCGAACCCGTACCTCGCGTTTGCGGTGCTGCTCGGCGCAGGCCTGAAGGGCATGCAGGGCGACTATGAGCTTCCCGACGGCGCGGAGGACACCGTCTGGGACCTCACCGACCGGGAACGCCGCGCCATGGGCATTCAACCCCTGCCCACGGACCTGTTTCGAGCTCTGGAACAGTTCGAAGACTCCGAGCTGATGCCGGAGATCCTGGGTGAGGAAGTGTTCGACTACATCCTGCGGAACAAACGCGCCGAATGGACCCGTTACCGCGCGCAGGTCACCGATATGGAGCTGCGCTCCACCTTCTCGATCATCTGAGCTATGAACCTGCCCACCGGCGCCATCCGCGCCATCCAGCACACGGAGTCCTTCAACCATTCGGACCTGGCACGGCTTGGCTTTGTGCGCACCGAACGCACCGCCTCCTTCCTTGCCAACCCGGCACTGGCTGCTGTTCCGCCCGCTCTGGTGCGCGCTATGGGCGCTGCCCCCGACCCGGATGAGGCGGTGATCGCGCTGCTCCGCCTGGCGGAGGCAGCGGCCGCCGCCGGTCACACCCCCATGCTGGAGCGAATCCTCACCGGCGGTGAGCAGGCCGCCACAGCGGGGGAGAGTCGGGCCGGCGGGGAACACACAGCGGAGAGCTCGGCAGGAGCAAAGCTGGTGCAGCTGCTCGGCTCTTCCGCCGCGCTCGGGGACTTCCTCACCCGGCACCCGGACCGTCTCACCCTCCTGGAGGAGCCGGAGATCCCCCCGGAGAACTACCGCGATCGCCTGCTGCGCGCCGTTGACGCAGACCCCACCGCTGATATGCCGATCTCTTCTATGAGCGGCAGCGAAGGCCGCGCCGCGATCCGCGTGGAGTATCACGATCTGCTCTGCCGCATCGCGGTGCTTGACCTCATGGCGGAGGATCCTGCCGCTGTGCAGCCGGAAGTGTCCCGCCGGATCTCCGCGCTGGCAGGAGCAGCGCTTGATGCCGCGCTGGCCCTGGCGCGCACCAACGTGAAAGGGCAGGAGCGAGTGCGCTTCGCCGTGATCGCCATGGGCAAAACCGGGGCGCAGGAACTCAACTACATTTCGGATGTTGACGTGATGTACGTGGTGGCACCCGCCGTCGCGGACACCGCTGCTGGAGATGAAAGCGCCCCTGGTGAGCCGTTGGCTGAGTCGGAGCTGGCACGGATCGGCGGGATGATCGCGCGGGAGCTGGCCCGCATCTGCTCGGAGCGCACCTCCGAGGGAACCCTGTGGCAGGTGGACCCGAACCTGCGCCCCGAGGGCAAGGACGGCGAACTGGTGCGCACGCTTGAGTCCTACCGCACCTACTATCAGCGCTGGGCGAAATCCTGGGAGTTCCAGGCGCTGTTGAAAGCACGCTGCGCCGCCGGGGATCAGGCTCTAGGCCGGGCATTCGAGGAGCTCACCGCGCCGATGGTGTGGCAGGCATCCTCCCGGGAAGGCTTCGTGGAGGATGCGCGTGCGATGCGCCGACGGGTGGTGGCGCTGATTCCGAAGGCCGATGCGGACCACAACCTGAAACTCGGCCCGGGCGGCCTGCGGGACGTGGAGTTCACCATCCAGCTGCTGCAGATGGTGCACGGACGCACCGATGAGTCGATCCGCGCCCGCTCCACCCTCGGGGCGCTCCGCCAGCTCACAGACGGCGGCTATGTGTCGCGGGACCAGTCGGCTGAGCTTGATCACGCCTACCGGTGGGAGCGGGCCCTTGAGCACCGGATTCAGCTGCAGCGGCTGCGCCGCAGCCACCTGATCCCCACCGGTGCCGGGGATACCCGCCGGCTGGCGCGTGCCATGCGGATGAGCGAGGCGGACTTCACCCGGGCGGTGGAGCGGACCCGGTGGCGAGTGCGGCGCCTGCACGAGGAGATCTACTACCGGCCGCTGCTGCAGGTGTGCGCGGGCCTGACCGACGGGGAAGTGGCCCTCTCCCCGGATGCTGCCACGGCGCGCCTAGCCGCCATCGGGTACCGGGATCCGCGCCGCGCCATGCAGCACATCGACGCGCTCACCCGCGGCATGTCCCGGCGCGCCGCCATTCAGCGCCAGCTGCTGCCAAGTCTGCTCGAATGGTTCGCGGACGGCATCGACCCGGACCTTGGGCTGTTGGCCTTCCGCCGTCTGTCCGACGCGCTCGGCTCCACACACTGGTTCCTGGGCATGCTCCGCGACTCCGGGCTTGCCGCGAAGCACCTCACCCGGGTGCTGTCCAGCTCCACCTACATCGGCAACCAGCTGGAGACGGTTCCAGGCGCCGTCCGCTGGCTGAGCCGCAGCAGCGACCTGGTTCCGCTCACCCAGGAGAAGCTGGCGAACGAGCTGTACGCCACCACGGGCCGAGCGCCCAGTCCGGACATCATGATCCAGACGATCCGTGACACCCGCACTCGAGAGATCACCCGGATCGCCCTTGCCCACATCACGGGGGCGATCACCCCCGCCCAAGCGGCGGCAGCTCTGACAGACCTGGCGATTGCGGTGATCCGCTCCGCTATGGACGTGGCGCGCACCATGACCGCCGACGAAGGCGATGAGCATGCTGCGGGCGTGCCGATCGCGGTGCTTGCCATGGGCTCATTCGGCGCCGCTGAAATGGGCTACTCTTCTGACGCGGATGTGCAGTTCCTGGTGGCTGCGCCGAACGGGGTGGAGGATTCCGTCGCCGTGCAGAGCGCCACCCGGGTGGTGAACACCGTGCAGAAAATCCTCAACGCTCCCTCCAGCGGCATTGATATGCGAGTCAACGCTGATCTGCGGCCGGAGGGGCGAAGCGGCCCGATGGTGCGCACACTGGACTCCTTCGCGGACTATTACACGCACCATGCGCAGCTGTGGGAGAAGCAGGCGCTGCTGCGCTCATCAGTGGTGATCAGCGAAGGGGACCTGGCCGAGCGCATCACGCAGATCATTGACCCGGTGCGCTATCCGGAGCACGGTCTGGATGCCGCGGGGGAGCGGAGCCTGGCGCGGATGAAGGCACGTATCGAATCCGAGCGGCTGCCCCGCGCCACCCGCGCCGCTCACCATCTGAAGCTCGGCCCCGGTGCGATGACGGATGTGGAATGGGTGGTGCAGAAACTGCAGCTCACCCATGCGCATCAGCACCCGAGCCTTCGCACCACCTCCACCCTGGGTGCGCTGGCCGCTGCGGCTGACGTGGACCTGCTGAGCCGGTCCGATGCGGATGTGCTGGCGGATGCCTGGCGGCTTGCCTGGCAGCTGCGGCGCGCCCTGTTCCTGTGGAAGGGCCGTGAACGGGATGTGCTGCCGGGGGATCCGCAGGAGCTGCAGGCCCTGGCGGTGCTGGTGGCGGGGGATATGACCTCTTCTCGGGAGCTGATGGAGCGTTACCGGAAACTCACTCGGCGCGCGCGCACGATCACCGAACGGGAGCTGTTCGGTGAGTAGCATGGGGGCGCCATGACTACTCCTGAACTGAGCGCCAGCACGCCCCGCGGGCGCATGTACCGATTAGAGCCGGGCGGCAAGCTCATCTACCCGTCGATCACCACGGTGGCGGGGATGCGCGCCAAGGACAGCCTGCAGGAGTGGTACGCGCGCATGGCCGGCCAGCGCGCCTTGGACATGTTCGCCTACCTGGATCGGAACCCAGGCCGCGCGCACGAGGAGATCCGCCGGGTTGCCCGCGACCGGTGGGGCACGCAGAAGAAGATTGCGGCGGCCGCTGCGGACTACACGCAGAGCGCCGCGGACTTCGGCACGTTTGTGCACGCGCTGTGTGAGGACTGGTCCCGCTGCGGTGAGCGGCCTTCGCGCGTGGATATGGGCGAGCGCGCCACCGAACTGCGCGGAGCCGGCATGTTCGCCAGGGAGACGAATCTTGCCGCGCTGCTGGATCGAGCAGATGTGCGGCTGGATGGATATGCGGGCTTCCTGGACGAGTTTCAGCCGGAGTTCCTGGAGATCGAGCAGACCGTGGTGAACCGGACCGTCGGGTATGCGGGCACGACGGATGCGATCGTGAAGATCGGCAATACGGTCCTGTCCGGGGACATCAAAACCTCTAAGCGGGTGCGCGGTGACTACGCCCTGCAGGGGGTGGCTGTGGTGAACGCGGAGAACCTGCTGGATGATGACGGCACGATCCGGGAGATGCCGGAGCTGACCGGGGCGTTTGTGATCCACCTGCCGGAAGCCGGCGGGTATCGCGTGGTGCCGCTGAAAACTGGCGACGCCGAGTGGGAGGTTTTCAAATCCCTGCGCCGCTCCTGGGAGTTTCTGCCCGACGCGTGCGCCCTGGACGAAGTGCAGTCACCGAAGGAGCTGCTGCTCAGCGTCCTGAACAGCCGGCTCTGAGACAGCCGGTTCGGATGGCGCGAGCCCGGAGGGGCCTGCGTCTCAGCCGTCGGGCCGCAGCACACCGTGGGCGCGGGCAGCGGCCACCGCTTCCGTGCGAGTGCGCGCCTGGAGCTTGTCAAAGATCCGCACCAAGTGCGTTTTCACCGTGGCCTGCGAGAGGAACAGCTCCCGGCTGATCTCCGCATTCGTGGCGCCCCTGGCGAGCAGCACCAGCACCTCGCGCTCACGCGGCGTCAGCGCAGAATCACTGGTGAGCCGCTGCTGCACCCGCTGATCCACCACCGATTCACCGCTGACCGCGCGGCGGATCGCGTCGGCGATCTCCGCCCCGGGAGTGTCCTTCAGCAGGTAGCTGGATGCGCCGGCAGAGATCGCCTCCAGCACATCCTGGTCATTGTCATACGTGGTCAGCACGATCACCGCGGGCGGATGCTCGGCGCTCGTGAGCGCACTGATCACCTCGGTGCCGCGCTTATCCCCGCCGATGAACTGCAGGTCCAGCAGCAGCGCGTCCGGCCGGTGAAGCCGGGCGAGCCGCACCGCCTCCTCAGCGGTAGCGGCATCCTCCCGCAGGATCTCCAGATCGCTGAAGGGGGCAAGCACACTGCGCACCCCCTGGCGGACGATGCTGTGGTCATCAGCGAGCAGCACCCGGATCGTCATGCCGGTATTCTCACCTGAACAGCTGTGCCCTGCCCGAGCACGCTCTCCACACTCCAGCTGCCGCCGAGGGATTCGATGCGAGCGCGGACCGTGCGCAGACCGAAGCCGGGCTTGTGATCGTCAGCGAATCCAGCGCCGTCATCCACCACGTCCAGCAGGACCTCCTCGCCGTTACGATCCAGGGTGAGCACAATCCGCTCCGCGTGAGCATGCTGCACCGCGTTCGCCAGCAGTGAGGAGGCGATCCGCTCCAGTGCGTGAGCGCTCGCCTGGGTCAGCTCACCGATCTCGTCGATCCGCAGCTCGATCCGGGCAGGCGTGGTGGCCTGATGCGACTCCACCAGATCCGTGAGCGCGGCGCAGAGCGCCTGGGCGGGAGAGAGGGCGGTGTCGATGCGGCGCGTGTCTCCGTCCACAAAGGACCGTGTCTGCCGGGTGGTGCGACGGGTGACCTCCTGAGCATCGGCCAGCAGGCGCTCAAGCCGCTCCGCGTCCTGTTCACGGTGGGCGCGCTCAACCCCTTCCAGCAGCATGGACAGGGAGATAGTGGACTGCGCCACCGTGTCATGCAGCTCCCGCGCGATCCGCTCCCGCTCCTCAAGAACACCGGCGGTCCGCTCGGACTCCGCGAGCTGCTGGCGCGTGCTCACCAGATCCTGGGTGATCTGCTCGCGCACGTGGATCTGCTGCTGCAGCATCCGCACCACGGAAAACACGCCGAGCGCCACCAGTGCCCCGAGCAGCGGCCCCACCACCCGGCCGGGTCCGAGCGTGCGATCAAGCAGATCGGGAAGCGCCCCGATGCCGATCGCAGCAGCCGTGGTCAGCGCAAGCAGCGGCACGCCCCACCGCCACGGGAACGCCGCCAGCACCACAAAGAACAGACTGAACGCGATCCACATGCCCTGCGGCGCCAGCACTGAGAGCACCACCCACAGCACGAACGTGGCGGCCACGTGCAACAGTGCGCGCCGGGGGATGGGGCCGGCACGGTGCGCATCCGGCGCAGTGCGCCAGCCGATTGAGAACCTGGCGCCCACGCTGTACACGGCGATCAGCGCTCCGAGCACTCCGAGAGCAGCACCTGCATTCGGCGGCTGCTCCGCCCAGATCAGCGCACCCACCACCAGGCTCACCACATAGAACAGGGCGTGCACAAACCAGCGGATGCCCTGAGCGAGGCGAGCCTCCGGAAGCGCGGGCGAAGGCGTGCTCACGGGGCGATCTCACCGGTGAGCATCCCGGCCGCGGCCACACAGGTCCGATCCGCGCCGGGACGCCCGATCAGCTGAATGCTCATCGTCAGTCCATCTGGGCGGGTGCTGATCGGCAGGGAGATCGCGGGCAGACCCGCCACGTTCACCATGCTGGTGTGCGGGCTGAACCGGCACTGCTCACGGAAATCCTCCATCGGATCCCCGGTGACGAGATCCCCTGGCCACTCCGCTGGGCGGGGCGGCAGTGCCAGGGTGGGGGTCAGCACCAGATCCACCGCATCGAAGGCAGCGATGATGGTCCGTTCGAACTCGGCGAACCGGCGGTGTGCTGCCACAATATCCGGGGCCCGCAACCGGGCTCCCTCCGCGATCAACCACCGGGTGAGCGCCGTATCCGCCTCCTGCGCCGGTGCGAGGGCCGACGCGTTCGCCTGCCACAGCGTCATGAACGCTTCCGCGTACCCGGGCAGGTGCGGCATCGCCAGCTCCACAACCTCACAGCCGGCATCCCGACACGCGGCAGCGCCCGCATCCCGGGCGTCGATCGCCTCGGGGGAGAGAGGGGCAGCGGTCAGCTCCTCCCACGGTGAAGGCGCCGTCAGCACTCCGATCCGCAGCTGAGCTGGCGGGGGAGTGAGCGGAAAGAACGACTCGCGTTCCTCGGGGGCGCGCAGCGCGAACGGGTGAGCAGGCCCAGGGCCGGAAGCGGCGCAGAGAGCATCGAGCAGCAGCGCCGCATCGCCGACGGTCCGGGCAAGCGGACCCGCCACCGGCAGACCGCCCAGCGCATCCTGCCCGCTGAGTGCCGCCACCCGGCCACGGGACGGCTTCATGCCGATGATGCCGCAGCACGCAGCAGGAATGCGGATCGAACCGCCTGCGTCACTGCCCGGCGCGACCGGCAGGATCCTGGCTGCCACCGCCGCTGCGGCGCCTCCGGATGAGCCGCCGGCATTGAGGTCCGGACGGCCCGGCACCGTGGTGGGAGGACGCAGACGCGAACGGGTGTAGTTCGTGAAGCCGAACTCCGGGGTGGCGGTGGAGCCGATGGAGATGAGACCGGCGCGGTCCAGCTGCTGGGTGAGCGCGTCGGACTCACCGGGACTATGCCCGCGATACCGCGCAGATCCGTAGGTGAGCGGCTGACCACTGCGCTCATGCAGATCCTTATCAGCCGTGGGAATGCCGGCCAGCACACCCGTCACCTCACCCCGGTCCACCGCGCGGGCACGAGCCAGCGCACGCTCCGGATCAAGGGAGGCGAACGCGCCGGTGGAGTCAGCCGCGGCCCGCTCAAGCGTGTGCTCAGCGATCTCCACGGCGCTCAGCCGGCGCGTTCGCAGCTGCTCGAGCAGCTCAACCGCTGTCAGGTCATGCAGCTCAGACATCAGCCGCGCTCGGCGCAGTCATCACAGGTCGTAGTACAGCTCGAACTCGAGCGGGTGCGGCCGGGTGCGGAACAGCTCCAGCTCATGATCCCGCTTGTACGCGATCCACGTGTCGATCAGATCCTGCGGGAACACATCACCCTCGGTGAGAAAGTCCGAATCGGCCTCCAGAGCAGCCAGCGCCTCCTCCAGCGACTCCGGCAGCTTCTTGATCTCCGCGTGCTCCTCCGGCGGCAGCTCGTAGAGATCCTTATCGATCGGCTCCGGCGGTTCGATCCGGTTGCGGATTCCGTCAATGCCCGCCATGAGCTGCGCAGCGAACGCAAGGTACGGGTTCGCGGACGGGTCCGGAGCACGGAACTCCAGGCGCTTCGCCTTCGCGGAGCTGCCGGTCACCGGGATGCGGATCGCAGCGGAGCGGTTACGGGCGGAATACACCATGTTCACCGGGGCCTCGAATCCGGGCACCAAGCGCTTGTAGGAGTTCACAGTCGGATTCGTGAAGGCGGTCAGCGCCGGGGCGTGCTCGATGAGCCCGCCGATATACCAGCGCGCCAGATCAGACAGCCCTCCGTAGCCGCGCTCGTCATAGAACAGCGGCTCACCGTCTTTCCACAGCGACTGGTGGCAGTGCATACCGGATCCGGCATCGCCGAACAGCGGCTTCGGCATGAAGGTGACGGTGCAGCCCGCTTCCCACGCCACGTTCTTCACCACGTACTTGAACTTCATGACGTCATCCGCCGCCTGACGCAGCGTGGAAAAGCGGTAGTTGATCTCCTGTTGACCAGCGGTGCCCACCTCGTGGTGAGCACGCTCCACTTCAAGGCCCACCTCGTCCAGCACACGGCAGATCTCGTCGCGAAGATCAGCCAGCTGATCATTCGGGGACACGGGGAAGTAGCCGCCCTTGACGCGGGTCTTATAGCCCTGGTTGCCGAACTCCTCCTCGCGCTCACTGTTCCAGGCGGCCTCGTCAGAATCGATCGCGTAGAACGAATGATTGATGCTCGTCTTATAGCGGATGTCATCGAAGATGTAGAACTCCGCCTCTGCGGCGAAGAACGCGGTGTCAGCGATGCCGGTGGACTTCAAGTACTCCTCAGCCTTCGTGGCCACGGTGCGCGGATCGCGCGAGTATGGCTCATCGGTGAACGGATCCACGATGGAGAAGTTGATGACCAGCGTCTTCTGCTCCCGGAACGGGTCAATATACGCGGTCTCCAGATCCGGGATGAGCTTCATATCAGACTCGTGGATCGCCTGGAAGCCACGGATCGACGAGCCGTCGAACAGCTGGCCGATGGAGATCGCCTCAACATCGAAGGTCTTCGCCGGCAGATTGAAATGCTGCATGACCCCGGGCAGATCGCAGAAGCGAACGTCAATGAACTTGACGCCCTCCTCCTCGATGTATCTGACAGCTTCTTCAGGATTGCTGAACACCTATTCCTCCATTCGTGCCGGGGCACGCCGTCTCAGCCCGTCGGGCCTCCTGTAGACCTCCTCATCCTAAAGCGAGTCACCGGAGTTGAAATGCATTCGCGCCCACGCATACGGTGCGAATGTGATCGAGAGAAAAGATCTGGGCGGCTGGCTCAGCGGCCCCACCGCTCCCGAGGGGTACCGGCCCGGTGCGCGCTTCGGGCTGCCTGCGGACGGCCCAGGATCGCCCGCGCCGATCAGTCGGCGCATCCTCAGCATGCTCGTGGATGCGTCGATCGCCGCCGCAGGCAACTGGCTGCTGCTGAACGGCTCCCAGTGGGGCACCACCATCATCTTCCTGGCGATCAACGTGGTGATGCTCACACTGTTCGGTGCAACGGTTGGTCAGCTGCTGCTCGGCCTGCGGGTGCTGCCGGTCAAGGGCCGCTCACCGATGGTGCTGCGCGCGCTGATCCGCTCGCTCATGATGATGCTGCTGATCCCCGTGGTGATCTCCAACAGCGATCGGCAGCTCGGCCATGACATGGCGGCCGGTGTGTCCGTGGTCCGGTCGGGCGCCCAGCAGTGACGCCTGAACGCAGACGCCGCCGCTGCCCGTAGGCAACGACGGCGTCAGCAAGCTGCGGTCAGAGCGCGAACAAGACGCTCTACGCGGAGTCCGGTGCGATCAGCGGCCCCGCATCGCCTTGCGGTTCGGACGGGCTCGCATCGGATCCATGCCCTTTGGGATCGCCTGGCGGATCGGGTTCGGCATCGCCAGCAGGAGCCGCGTCACCTCACCGGCCTCATCCCGGGTGAGCGTCCGCTTCATGCGCTGCATATCAGCGGCCAGCTTCGGCAGCGGAGTCTGCCCCTCACCGCGGCCCACCAGGATCTGGTGGATCGGCACACCGGGGAACAGACGCTCCAAGCGCTGCGACTCCTTCTGCATCAGCTTGCGGCCGGGGCCACCGGTATTCTCCGTCACCAGGGCGATGCCCGAGCGGCCCGAGGCACGGAACAGCATCGCCTGGGAGCGAGGATCCATCGCTGCCGGCTCCCGCTCCACGTTCCACCCGCGGCGGATCGACTGCATGGCTGCAAGCGCTGCACCGGGCTGGCCTTCGATCTTCGCGTAGGCGGCTCGCTCAGCGCGACGGCCCAGGATGAACATCGCTGCCAGCACACCGATCAGCAGGCCGATGAATGCGCCGTACAGCGGCGCCTTGAAGATCAGCCACATCAGCAGTGTGAACAGCGCGATCGAGGCCACCAGGGCGCCGATCATCCACGGCAGAGTGGTGGGGTCCTCGCGCTGGGTCTGCTGGTAGGCCTGGTACATCTGCTTGATGCGGCCAGGCCGCTTCGGCGCCTTGGGGTCAGTCTGCTTCTTCGCCATCTCTTCTTCTCGCTCGGTTCAGCCAGCGGCTGACGCCGTCTTCTCTTCACGACGCGCAGCACGGCGAGCCTCCAGCTCCGCGTGGCGACGCTCGCGCTCCTTCATCCGCTCCACCACAGCCTCAGCCTCCTGCGTGGCAGGCGTGGACGAGTCCAGATGCTTGAGGTTCTCCGGGATCTCCCGGCCCAGCTTCTTCATCGCCTCGGCCCACAGGCGGCCCGCACGATAGGAGGAGCGGACCATCGGACCGGCCATCACGGAGAGGAAGCCGATCTCGTAGGCCTGTTTGGACAGCTCAACGAACTCCATCGGCTTCACCCACCGGTCGATCGGGTGGTGCAGCTTTGACGGGCGCAGGTACTGCGTGATCGTGAGAATGTCCGTGCCGGCGTCCTTCAGCTCCTTCATCGACTCGATCACTTCGTCAGTGGTCTCACCCATGCCGAGGATCAGGTTGGACTTGGTGATCATGCCGGCGTCCTTGCCCTGACGGATCACATCAAGGCTGCGGTCATAGCGGAAGGCGGGGCGGATCTGTTTGAAGATGCGCGGAACAGTCTCCAGATTGTGGGCGAACACCTGCGGACCGGCCTCGAACACCTGCTCCAGTGCGTTTGCGTCTCCCCGGATGTCATCGATGAGCAGCTCCACGCCGGTTCCCGGGTTGAGCTTGTGGATCTGCTTGCAGGTTTCGGCGAACAGCCAGGCGGCGCCGTCCGGCAGGTCGTCGCGGGCCACGCCGGTGATGGTGGAGTAGCGCAGGCCCATGTCCTTCACCTGCATTGCCACCTTGAACGGCTCAGCGGGATCCACCGGGAGCGGCTTGCCGGTTTTGATATCGCAGAAGTCGCAGCGACGGGTGCAGGTGTCACCGCCGATGAGGAAGGTTGCTTCGCGGTCCTCCCAGCATTCGAAGATGTTCGGGCAGCCCGCTTCTTCGCACACGGTGTGCAGGCCCTGCCCGTGGACCCGCTTCTTCATCTCCGAATATTCGGGGCCCATCGTTGCAGTGGTTTTGATCCAGCTCGGCTTGCGCTCAATGGGGGTCTCAGCATTGCGCGCTTCGATGCGCAGCAGCTTGCGACCCTCGGATGCGACAGTCACGCCAACGCCTCCTCTAGGTGGTTTGCTTCAGTGTATCGACGCCCCGGGGCAATCCCAGGCCCCGGGTGATGTAACGAACGCCTGGTCAGTCCAGCGCCTTCTGGGCTGCCAGTTCGCGCATGTGCCGCTCCACGGAGTCGATGACGTCCGCCGGGCGGATCGTGCGGCGCGCCTCCACGCTCAGACTGGTGACGCCGGCATCATCGATTCCGCAGGGGATCACGTTATGGGACCAGGAGAGGTCATTAGCACAGTTCAGGGCGAATCCGTGCATGGTGGCGCGCTTGGACACCCGCAGGCCGATCGCACACACCTTCCGGTCCATGCCGAGCGGATCCATCACCCACACACCGGAGCGGCCCTCGATCGGAGCGGTCTGCACGCCCTGTTCGGCACAGACCGCCATGATCGCCTGCTCAATGCCGCGCACAAAGCCGACCACGTCAATCGGCGGCGGCAGCTTCATGATCGGGTAGCCCACCAGCTGCTCGGGACCGTGCCAGGTGATCTTGCCGCCGCGGTCCACATCAACCACCGGCGCCCCATCTCGGGGCCGTTCCGCATCCGTTGTTCGCTTGCCGGCGGTGTAGACGGCCTGGTGCTCCAGCAGCAGCAGAGTGTTCGGCCGCTCACCGGCCACCACCTCGGCGTGGATGCGCCGCTGCAGATCCCAGGCGGCCTGGTAGTCGACGGGTCCCGGGGGCAGGCCCCACTGCTCATGGGTGTCCTGGATGCCGGAGTCCTTGGCGAAGCCCACGCGAATGATGTCAAGCACGCCCTCTACTCTACGGGTTGGGGGCGCGCACCGGGTTATCCACAATCCGATCTCGCTGCTGGCTAAATTGTCAGGCCCACGGTGGACTGTGGGTATGGCACAGCACACGATCAGGCTCATCGCGCAGCGGGATGACCGCGAGGGCCGGCAGACCTGGGAGTCGCTCAACGAGATGGGTGATGACGTTCTCACCGTGCGGGCACGGTCACTGCGCGCGCTGCCGCGGGTGGCGCGGGAAGTGCGGCTGCTGCGACAACTGAACGAGGACGGCGTGCGTGCAGCGCCGCGTCTGATCGCCTCCCGTCCCTGGCAGTACACGATCGAAGCCGCTCGCTCCGTGCAGCCGGCACGGGGTCGCCGGGTCAGCGAGGCAGCTCGCACCGAAAGCAGCACTGGGGAAGGGGCGCTGGCCGCGTCGGCTCGGGCGGACCTGGACCAGCTGTGCGAGGCGTTGAACGCCAAAGAGCTGGCGCTCGGATTGCGCTCTCCGGCCGCGATCGGCATGCGTTCGGACTCTTCCGTGGTGGTCACAGATTTCAGCGGTCTGCGTCCGGCCACCTTCGCCGCGCAGCAGGCCGACGCGCGCTGGATCAGCGCGGCCATCGGCAACACGCCGGCCAGGCGGGTCTCTCACGTGCAGCGCCAGCGCTCCGCACTGATCGAAACCACGGTTCCACCGCGATCGCGCAAACCGTGGGTGATCGCTGCCGGGGCTGTGGCTGCCGCAGTGGTGATCGTGGGCGGCGGCATGATCCTGATCGGCGGGAACGACCGCGCCGCACACGCCGATGACAGCGCCCAGCAGGCAGCCGAAGTCGCGTCAGCAGGATCGGAGCAGGAAGCGAGCACCGATGGTGATGGGACGGCGATCAGCCACCCGATGCTGCTGATCGCCACACCGGATTCACCCGGTTCAGCAGCGGCGGAGAAGGACCCTACCTCCGAGGTGCGGCAGGCTGATCTCGCAGCAGGTGATGACGGCGCCGAGGTGCTGACAGCGCTTGCTGATCTGCGGCGTGACTATCTGATCGGCGTGGGCGAGCAGAACCTCGCCGCCGCGCAGGGCACCGAGGCGTGGAGTGAAGATGCCGCGCTTCGTCAGCGGCTTGACGGACTCACGGTGAGCGGGGGAGTGACCACCGTGCATGAGGCCCAGGTGCTGGAGTCAGATGGAGCTACGGCGCGGCTGCGGGCGGTGATCAGCGAATCGCCGATGACGATCTCCGGCCTGGAACAGGGGGAGCAGACGACGCCGGCCACCGCCAAACGCACCGTTCTGATCACGCTCACCCGCAGTGATGACGGCTGGCGGGTGAGTGAGGTAAGGCGCGAATGATGCAGCGGGGCAGATGATGCAGACAGATGAGAAGGGCGGCACCGGTGAGACCGGCGCCGCCCTTCTCAGCTCCTCTGGCTGCTCAGGATTCTTCTGGCTGCTTAGAGTTCTGCTTGGTGCTCAGAGGCCCAGATCGCCTTCGAAGGCACCGTCCTCCAGGCGCTTCTTCATGGTGGTGAGGAAGCGTGCCGCGTCGGCACCGTCCACCAGGCGGTGGTCGTAGGAGAGGAACAGGTACATCATCGAGCGGATGGCGATGCTGTCATCGCCCTCCGCGTTCTGCACCACTGCCGGACGCTTCACGATGGTTCCGCAGCCAAGGATGCCCACCTGCGGATTCGGCACGATCGGAGTGTCGAACAGTGCCCCGCCGGAGCCGGTGTTCGTGATCGTGAACGTGGCGCCCTGAAGGTCATCCGGGCCGAGCTTATTGGACTTGGCTTTGCCGCCCAGCTCGCCGATCTGACGCGCCAGGCCCGCCAGGTTCAGGTCACCGGCGTTCTTGATGACCGGCACCACGAGTCCGCGTTCGGTATCTGCGGCCATGCCGATGTTCTCCTGGCCGTGGTACTTGACCACATCGCCCTGAATTTCGGCATTGAGCTTCGGATTCGCCTTCAGCGCCTCCACCGCAGCCTGCATGATGAACGGCAGGAAGGTCAGCTTCGCACCCTCACGGGCAAGGAACTGGTCCTTCGCCGCGGCGCGCAGCTTCGCCACCCGAGTCATATCCACTTCAACCGCGGTGGTGAGCTGAGCCTGAGTCTGCAGGGACTCCACCATGCGCTCCGCCACGATCTTGCGCAGACGGGTCATCTTCTCTTCGGTGCCGCGCAGCGGGGACACCTCAGCAGCGGCAGGCGTCGACGAAGCCGGCTTGTCAGCGGGCTGGGACGGTGCCGCGGCCGGGGCCGCTTCCTGCTTCTGCTTCGCCTGGATCGCGTTCTCCACATCCTGTTTGCGGATGCGGCCGCCCACCCCGGTCCCGGTGACCGAACCGAGGTCCACACCATGCTGCTGGGCGAGCTTGCGCACAATCGGAGTGACGTACGCAGCGGACCGGCCAGAGCCGGACACGGACGCTTCAGCACGGGCAGGACCGCTGGACTGGGCGCCGGACTCGGCCTTCTTCTGATCGGTCGGCTCTTCAGCGCGCTCACCCTGAGCAGCAGCCGGAGCGGACGCTGCAGGAGCGGTCTCGGCCTTGCCGGCTGTGCCCGATGCGGCCTCATCCTCGGCCTTCGATGCGGGCGCTGCCTGGGCCGGTGCGGATTCGGCCGGGGCGGTGGTGCCGTCGCCGATCAGTGCCAGCACAGCACCCACCTCGGCTTCCTCGTCCTCTTGGACCAGGATCTGCTGCAGGGTGCCGGCAAACGGTGAGGGAATCTCAGTGTCCACCTTGTCCGTGGAGACTTCGAGCAGCGGCTCATCAGCCTCCACGTGGTCGCCGATCTCCTTGAGCCAGCGGGACACGGTGCCTTCTGTCACGGACTCTCCGAGCGCGGGCATGGTGACCTCTTGGCCGGCCCCAGCAGCTGCCGGCTCAGACTGTGCCGAAGCGGACTGCTGAGCCGTCTCCGATGCGGCCGATTCTGAGGCGGATGCCTCCTGGGCAGCCGGCTCCTCAGCAGCGGACTGGTCAGCTGCCGAAGCTTCAGCAGCCGAGTCCTCCGAGGCGGACGAGCTCTGCTGGGCACCGGAGCCGTCACCGATCACCGCAAGCGCGGCGCCGACTTCAGCATCCTCATCCTCCTGCACGAGGATCTCTTCGAGCACGCCCGCGTAGGGCGACGGGATCTCGGTGTCAACCTTGTCAGTTGACACCTCGAGCAGGGGTTCATCCACTTCGATGCGGTCGCCAACCTCTTTGAGCCAGCGGGACACGGTGCCTTCTGTGACGGATTCACCGAGCGCGGGCATGGTGACGGTTTCAGACATGGGGACAGCTCTTCCTCTCCAGGGATTCTGGTCAGGCGTGTGAGTGCAGCGGTTTGCCGGCCAGCGCCAGCGCAGCTTCACCCATCGCTTCGTTCTGGCTGGGGTGGGCGTGGATCAGGGATGCCACATCCTCCGGCATGGCCTCCCAGTTCACAATGAGCTGGGCCTCGCCGATCTGCTCGCTCATGCGAGCGCCCAGGAAGTGCACGCCCACGATCGGGCCGTCCTTCTGGCGAACCAGCTTCACGAAGCCCTGGGTTGCCAGGATCTGGGACTTGCCGTTGCCGCCCAGGTTGTACTCGTACACGGCGATGCCGTCCTCGCCGTACGCCTCAGCAGCCTGCTTCTCAGTGAGACCCACGGAGCCGATGTTCGGCTCGCAGTAGGTCACGCGCGGAATGTTCTGCTCGATGATCGGTGCGGGGTTCAGTCCGGCGATCTGCTCAGCCACGAAGATGCCCTGCTGGAAGCCCCGGTGTGCGAGCTGCAGGCCCGGCACGATGTCACCCACGGCGTAGATGCCCTTGACGTTGGTCTCCAGGGTTTCCTTGTTCGCCAGCACGAAGCCGCGATCCATCTCGATGCCCTGCTCTTCGTAGCCCATGTCCTTGGTGTTCGGACCGCGGCCCACGGCCACCAGCAGGTAGTCGCCGTCGAACTCGGTGCCGTCCTGCAGCGTGACCTTCACACCGTCAGCGGTCTGCTCCGCCTTCTCGAAGAAGATGCCGAGGGAGTAGCTGATCTTGCGCTTCTTGAAAGCGCGCTCAAGCGCCTTGGAGATTGCGGCGTCCTCATTGGCCACCAGGTTCGGCAGGCCTTCCACGATGGTGACGCTCTCGGCGCCCAGGGACTTCCAGACCGACGCGAACTCCACGCCGATCACGCCGCCGCCCAGGATGATCGGGTTCTTCGGCACCTCGGGCAGCTGCAGCGCCATCTCCGAGTCGATGATGCGGCCGCCGATCTCCAAGCCCGGCAGGGTCTTGGAGACAGAGCCGGAGGCGAGCACGATGTTCTCACCCGTCAGAGTGCGGGTGCCGCCCTCTGAGGTCACCTCCACCGTGTTCGGACCGGTCAGCCGGCCAAAGCCCTCCACGTATTCCACAGTGCCGGCTTTGATCAGGCCCTGCAGGCCCTTGTACAGGCGACCGACGATGCGGTCCTTGAAGCCGAGCATCTTCTGCACGTCGATGCTGTTGAGGGTCATGTCCAGACCCAGCGACTTGGACTCCGCCGGTGCTTCCGCCATTTCGCCCACGTGCAGCAGCGCCTTGGTGGGGACGCAGCCGCGGTGCAGGCAGGTGCCGCCCAGTTTGTCCTTTTCGATGAGCGCCACGGTCTTGCCGAGCTGCGATGCTCGGATTGCGGCTGAGTAGCCGCCGCTGCCGCCGCCGATGATGACGATGTCGAACTTCTGATCAGAGGTGTCTGCCACGTAGAGCTCCCTAACTCTCTCAGTCCAGTGCCGCCGCAGAGCCGAGCGTGTCGGACAGCGGAAGGCGTGGCGGCGGGATTCCGCCGCACTTTGGCATCCATGCTATTGCACTCCGCTGGGGCCGATGTCCAGCTCGACGCGGGACCCCGCCGGGTGTACGCCACCTCACGGCGAGGGGCGCAGACGCATTCGGGTGCGCCCCCGGTGGTGAACCGTTGAGCGCGCCCGAACGCTGGCAGCTGAGCGGATCAGCCCTCGAGCACCGCGAGCAGGGTGCGCAGGCCCATTCCGGTGCCGCCGCGGGTGGTGTACCCGTGCGGCTTCTGCGCAAAGGCGGGGCCGGCGATGTCCAGGTGAGCCCACGGCAGGGAGTCGGTGAACTCTTTGAGGAAGATGCCTGCGCTGAGGCTGCCGCCCCAGCGATCGCCGATGTTCGCCAGATCAGCCACGCGGCCATTGAGCGTCTCGCGCAGCTCCTCCGGGAAGGGCAGTGGCCAGAACGCCTCACCGGCGCTCTGCGAGGCGGCAAACACCTCATCGCGTGCCTCGTCGGTGCCCATGACCGCCGCGGTGCGCTGGCCGAGCGCCACGATGGCCGCGCCGGTGAGGGTGGCGATATCGATGATCAGGTCAGGCTTGAGAGCAGCGGCGTCCACCAGCGCGTCGGCCATGACCATGCGGCCTTCAGCGTCCGTGTTCAGCACCTCCACGGTGGTGCCGTTGCGCATGGTGACCACATCACCCGGGCGCTGGGCGTTGCCGCCGGGCATGTTCTCAGCGAGCGCAAGGAACCCGGTGACTGTGACCGGCAGATTCAGCTCAGCAGCTGCGAGAACGGCTGACAGGGTGGTGGCAGCGCCGGCCATATCACTGGTCATCTCATCCATGCCCTGAGCCGGCTTGATGGAGATGCCGCCGGTGTCGAAGGTGATGCCCTTGCCCACGATCGCCACATGCTTGTCCGCCTGCTTCGGCGTGTATGTGAGGGTGACCAGGCGCGGGGTGCGGGTGGATCCCTGGCCTACGCCGACGATGCCGCCGTAGCCGCCCTCCACAAGCTGGTCGACATCGAGGATCTCAACGCTCACGCCATGATCCTTTGCCGCCTGTTCAGCGCGGGCCGCGAACTCCTCAGGGTAGAGCAGGTTCGGCGGCGTGTTGACGAAATCGCGGATGCGGTGAACAGACCGCACGATCACATCCACGCGCTCGAGTGCGGTTGTCAGTTCGTCGGCATCCGCATCGCCTGCCGCAACCTCCACGGTCTGAATGGGCGAATCCTTCTTGGCAGCATCCTCCGCCTTGAACTTGCTGAACGAGTAGGCACCGAGGGCGAAGCCTTCAGCAGCGGCGGCCACGCGGGCAGCGCTGGCACCCGGCAGAGCGATTGCTGCTGATGACAGGCCGGTGAGGGCGCGGGCCGCAGCGCCATACGCCTGGCGCAGCTGCTCATCGGTGACCTCATCCAGGCTCTCCGCCCCAAGCCCCACCACCAGCAGGGAATCCGCTTCGATATCGGCCGGCGCCGGAACGCGCGCAGTGACGCCGCGGGAGGATGACGCCTTCATCGCGGTGAGCGACGCGCTCAGCTCCGGCTGGTCCGGAACAGTGACCGAGCCGTCCTTGCCTCCGGCCAGAACCGGCAGGACCAGGACGGGGGTGGAGAGTGATTCGATGCGGGTTGAATTGACTTTGATTTCAGGCATGCATTTATCGTAGGCGAGCGCTCCAGCCTTCCGCGCTGGAAACCTTCAGGAGGAGACCCAATCGTGACCGGCATTCTGATCGCCGCCTCAGCGGTGAGCATCCTGGTTGGTCTGTTCGGACTCCTGTATGTGCTGAAGAACCTGGCTCCGGACCTGCTGCTGCTCGGCGCGCAGGCCCTGGTGGGGCTGATGTGGGTGGTGATCCTTGCGGCGAGCATTGTGCGCGCACTCGGCATCGGCGCTCCGCATGAGGCCATCACCTACTGGGGATACCTGCTGACCGGGCTGTGCATGCCGATCGCAGGCATCTACCTGGGTCTGCTGGAGCGCAGCAAATGGGGCTCGCTGGCGATCACCGTCATCTCGATCACCGGTGTGGTGCTGGCGATGCGTCTGCCGCAGATCTGGCCAGAAGGGTTCTGATATGACCGCTGATCCCCGCCCTGCCGCCACGGATGCCCACGGCTCCCGCGGCTTTCGGCTCATCCTCACCCTCGCCTACGGCATCTTCGCTCTCAGCGCCACCGCCCGGTCCCTAGTGCAGATCCTCACCGAGTTCTCCGCAGCGCCGTTCGCCTTCCTGCTCTCACTGTTCGCCGCGCTCACCTACCTCGCGCTGACGCTCCTCATGGGCCGCCGACGCGTTCCCTTCACCGCCGCGATGACCCTGATCGGCATTGAACTCGCCGGTGTGCTTGGAGTGGGCGTGCTCAGCATTGCTGCGCCGCAGCTGTTCCCCCGTGATTCCGTGTGGTCACACTTCGGCAGCGGGTACGGGTACGTGCCGCTGGTGCTGCCGCTGATCGCGGGATCATTCCTGCTGGTGCAGCATCGCCGCGCACGTAGACTGGCCGCGTGAGCATCTACAGCGCCTTCTTCCAGCATGTTCTGAGCCGTCTTGACGCCGAGGATGTCCACCACTGGACCGTTCGCGCGCTCAGCGCAGCGCACCGGCTGCCACTCGGCCCCTTGGTGATCCGGCGCCTGTTCAACAACGGCCCGGCGGAGCAGCCGGTCCAGGTGGCCGGTCTGCGCTTTCCCGGCGTGTTCGGACTCGCTGCCGGCTTCGATAAGAACGCGCAGGTGCCGCTCGCGCTCCTGGACATGGGCTTCACCCATGTAGAGATCGGCACTGTGACCCCGCGCCCCCAGCCCGGCAATGAACGCCCCCGCGCTTTCCGACTGCTCGCCGACGGGGCACTGATCAACCGCATGGGTTTCAATAATGACGGCGCTGCCGCCGTGGCCGTACGGCTGCAGAAGATCCGCGCTGGCCGGGCCGGCAAGAATGCTGTGATCGGCGTGAACATCGGCAAGAACAAGAACACCCCGCTGGAGCAGGCAGCGGCCGACTATGCGCTCAGCGCCCAGCTCCTCTCCCCGTACGCCAGCTACCTGACGATCAACGTCTCCTCCCCGAACACACCGAACCTGCGTGCGCTGCAGGCGGTGCAGGAGCTGCGGCCCATTCTCGAAGCGGTGCGCGAGCACACGCAGAACACGGCGGTGAACGGCCGGCGCGTGCCGCTGTTCGTGAAGATCGCGCCCGATCTGCACGATGATGATGTGTGCCAGGTGGCGGAACTGGCGTTGGAGCTCGGCCTGGACGGTGTCATCGCCGTCAACACCACCATCGTGCGGCCCGACGAGCTGCTCACCGACCGCTCCCGTCTAGAACAGATCGGACCCGGCGGCCTCTCCGGGCCGATCCTCGCCGAACGCGCCCTCCAGGTGCTGGATATTCTGGACGCGCACCGTCACGGCACCGGCCCGGACGGGCAGCCGCACCGGTTGGCGCTGATCAGCGCCGGCGGAGTGCGCACCTCAGCAGACGTCCGAACCCGCTTGGAGCATGGAGCTGACCTGGTGCAGGGTTTCACATCGCTGGTGTACGAAGGCCCATCCTGGCCGGGCCGGATCAGTCGCGAACTCGCCCAGGATCCCGCCGGTCGCAGGGGCGCTTCAGGAGTGCGCCGTGAGTGATGACGATCTCTTCTCCCTCGCCTCGGCGGCTGAAGCCCCCCGCACTCTTGCTGACCGCAATGTCGACCATCGAGCACCGCTGGCGGCGCGCATGCGTCCGCGCACGCTCGATGAGATCGTGGGCCAGCCGGAAGCCCTTGCTGAGGGCTCAGCCCTTATGCGTCTGATCTCCGAGGACGACGAGCGCACCGCACCCAGCTCCCTGATCCTCTGGGGACCGCCCGGAACCGGCAAAACCACCATGGCCTACGCCGTAGCCCAGCTCGGCGATCGAGAGTTCGTGGAAGTCTCCGCTGTCCTTGCCGGAGTGAAGGACATCCGGCAGGTGGTGGACGCCGCGCGTTCCCGGCTGCGCACCACCGGGCGCGAAACCGTGCTGTTCATCGATGAGGTGCACCGGTTCTCGAAATCCCAGCAGGACGCGTTGCTGCCCTCGGTGGAGAACCGCTGGGTCACCCTGGTGGCCGCCACCACTGAGAACCCGTTCTTCTCGATCATCTCCCCGCTGCTGTCCCGCTCCATCGTGCTGACGCTCAATGCGCTGAAGCCGGAGCACATCAGTGAACTCGTGGACCGTGCCCTGGCGGAGGAGCGCGGACTCGGGGGAGAGGTGACGCTCGATGAGGAGGCGCGCGAAGCGCTGCTGCGACTGGCTGGCGGTGATGCGCGCAAAGCGCTGACATCGCTGGAGGCGGCTGCGTCGGCGGCCCTTCGGCTGCCCGAGCCGGTGATCACTCCCGAGGTGCTTTCGCAGGCGATCAACCAGGCGATGCTGTCCTATGACAAGACCGGGGACCAGCACTATGACGTGATCAGCGCCTTCATCAAGTCGATGCGCGGCAGCGACCCGGATGCGGCCCTGCACTATCTGGCGCGCATGATCGAATCAGGGGAGGACCCCCGCTTCATTGCGCGGCGGGTGGTGATCGCGGCCAGCGAAGAGGTCGGTATGGCAGATCCCACCGCTCTGCAGGTGGCCGTCGCAGCCATGCAGGCCGTGCAGATGATCGGGATGCCCGAGGGCCGGATCCCGCTTGCGCAGGCGGTGGTGCATATTGCGACCGCGCCGAAATCGAATGCGTCCTACGCGGCGATCAACCGCGCGATTGCGGATGTGCGCGCCGGCAAAGGCCGGTCAGTCCCGCCCGCTCTGCGCGATTCCCACTACGCGGGGGCGAAGAACCTCGGCCACGGAGTCGACTACGTGTATGCCCACGACGCGCCCCGCGGCGTGGCCGCTCAGCAGTACCCGCCGGATGATCTGGTGGGCGTGGACTACTACGAGCCGACCGATCGCGGTCGCGAAGCGCAGATCCAGCAGGCGCTGCCGAAGCTGCGCGCCATCACCCGTGGTGATCGATCGCACAGGTGAAACGCTGTGAGCCAGGGCCTCGGCGCTTGAGCCACGCCGTGTGCAGACCGTAGAATCGTCAGTTGAATCCGCGGCTGCCTAATGGATTCATCGCATCGAAATTGAGGTAACCCTGTGACCAGTGTCACCAAAGCGCGTCGTACTGCGCGACTCTCCCGTGCCCTGGGGCTCGCACTGACCCCGAAGGCCGTGAAGTACTTCGAGAAGCGCCCGTACCCGCCGGGTCAGCACGGCCGTGCCCGCCGCTCGAACTCGGACTACGCCGTGCGTCTGACCGAGAAGCAGCGCCTGCGCGCCCAGTACCAGCTCCGAGAGAAGCAGCTGCACCGCGCCTATGTGGAAGCCAAGAAGCTTCCGGGCCTGACCGGTGAGTCGATGGTGGAGCTGCTCGAGATGCGCCTTGACGCACTCGTGCTGCGCGCCGGCTTCGCCCGCACCATCCTGCAGGCACGCCAGGCCGTCACCCACCGCCACGTGCTCGTGGACGGCCAGCTGGTGGACCGTCCGTCCTACCGTGTGAAGCCGGGCCAGACCATTCAGATCGCTCCGAAGTCCCAGACCATGGAGCCGTTCCAGCTCGCCGCTGAGGGCGCCAACAGCGACGTGGCTGCATCCGTGCCGTCCTACCTGAACGTCACCCTGGGCGAGCTGAAGGCACAGCTCATCTCCCGCCCTAAGCGCGCAGACGTCCCCGTGACCTGCGATGTGGCACTCGTCGTCGAGTACTACGCACGCTGATCCTGCCGCGCTGACCATCAGCGCATAGGCATCCATCGACGGCCCCGATCGGTACGACCGCGTACACTGATCGGGGCCGTCGAGCTCTTCGTCTTCCGGCCGAGCGCTGGATATGCAGGGCTTTCGCCCACGGAAAGGACAATCGATGCAGACGTCTGAGGTTCACCGCCGCTGGCTCGACTTCTTCGCCAGAAAAGGCCATGAAATCGTGCCGAGCACATCCCTGGTCTCCTCCGACCCTTCGATCCTGTTCACCATCGCGGGCATGGTGCCGTTCATTCCGTACATCATCGGCACCGAACAGGCCCCCTGGCCCACCGCCGCCAGCGTGCAGAAATGCATCCGCACCAATGACATCGAGAACGTGGGCAAAACCACCCGCCACGGCACGTTCTTCCAGATGGCCGGCAACTTCTCCTTTGGCGACTACTTCAAGGACGGCGCCATCCGCTACGCCTGGGAGCTGCTCACCACGCCGCAGGATGAGGGCGGCTACGGCCTGGACCGCAACCGCATTTGGGTCACGATCTGGGAAGAGGATGACGAAGCCCGCACCTCGCTTGTGGACGGCATCGGCTTCCCCGAGGAGCGCATTGTGCTGCTGCCCCGCGAAGAGATCTTCTGGGACACCGGCCAGCCCGGACCTGCCGGCCCCTGCGCTGAGTTCCACTATGACCGGGGACCCGAGTTCGGCCCTGATGCCCCGTCCGGCCGGGTGCGCGAATGGCCGGGCGATGAGCGCTCAGAAGACCGCTACATCGAGATCTGGAACCTGGTGTTCGACCAGTTCCTGCGCGGTGAGGGAACCGGCAAGGACTACCCGCTGATCCGCGAGCTCGACCAGAAGTCCATCGACACCGGCCTGGGAGTGGAGCGCCTCGCCTACATTCTGCAGGGCAAGAACAACATGTACGAGATCGATCAGGTGTTCCCCCTGATCGAGAAAGCCCAGCAGTTGACCGGCCTCACCTACGGTGAGGATGAGGATTCCGATGTGCGGATGCGCGTGGTCGCTGACCATGTGCGCTCCGCCATGATGCTCGCCGCCGATGGTGTGCGCCCGGGCAATGAGGGCCGCGGCTATGTGATGCGGCGGCTGATCCGCCGTGCCGTCCGCTCCATGCGGCTGCTCGGCTACGAGGACAGGGCGATGCCCGAGCTGCTGCCGGTTGCGCGAGATGCGATGTGCGCGATGTACCCGGAGCTTGTCACCGACTATGACCGCATCAGCGACATCCTCTTCACCGAGGAGAACACCTTCCGCCGCACCCTGGACCACGGCACCCAGATCTTCGAGCAGGTGGCCAGCGGCCTCAAGCAGCAGGGATCCTCGGTGCTGCCCGGCGATGACGCCTTCACCCTGCACGACACGTACGGCTTCCCGATCGATCTCACCCTGGAGATGGCGCAGGAAGCCGGCCTGAAGGTTGATGAATCCGGGTTCCGCTCCGCCATGCAGGAGCAGCGTGAGCGAGGCCGGGCTGATATCCGCGCGAAGAAGTCCGGCCACACCGATACCGAGGTGTTCCGCAGCATCCTCTCCTCCCAGGGCCGCACCGAGTTCCTCGGCTACACGGATGACACCGCCGCCGTAACGGTCGGCTCCGTGCTGCAGGACGGTGCCCTTGTGGATTCCGCAGCCGCGCCCGCTGCGGTGGAGCTTGTGCTGGACCGCACCCCGTTCTATGCGGAAGCCGGCGGTCAGCTCGCGGACCAGGGCACCATCACCCTTGCCGGGGGCGGGATCGTTGAGGTGGACGATGTGCAGGCGCCGGTGAAGGGTCTGTCCGTGCACCGCGGCCGCCTGGTGGAGGGAGAGATCCACGCGGGGGAGAGCGGCGTCGCTGCGATCGACGTGGACCGCCGAGGCGCGATTGCCCGCGCCCACACCGCCACCCACATGGTGCATGAGGCGCTGCTCGAAGAGCTTGGCGATTCCGCCACCCAGGCTGGCTCCGAGAACTCTCCGGGACGGATGCGATTCGACTTCCGCTGGAACCAGCAGATCCCCGCCTCCTCTCTGCAGCAGATCGAGGGCATCGTCAATGAGAAGCTGCAGGAGAACCTGCCTGTGACCGATTCGCAGATGTCTCTGGATGAGGCGAAGGCGCTCGGTGCACAGGCTCTGTTCGGCGAGAAGTATGGCGAGGTGGTGCGCGTGGTCTCGATCGGCGGCGACTGGTCCCGTGAGCTCTGCGGCGGCACGCATGTGAGCAGCACCGGCTCCATCGGCTCCGTGCAGCTGCTGTCGGAGGCCTCTATCGGCTCCGGGGTGCGCCGGGTGGATGCCCTGGTGGGCCTGTCCGCCTACCAGCACAACTCCAAGGAGCACGCGCTGGTCTCCCAGCTTGCTGAGATGCTCAAGGTCAGCCGTGACGACATCCCCGAACGAGTCCGGTCGCTGACGCAGCGGCTCAAGGAGATGGAGAAGAACCTGCAGGCGATGCGCGGTCAGCAGCTGCAGGCAGAAGCCGGACGGCTGGCCGAAACCGCAGTCGACGTGAACGGGGTGCGCCTGATCGCGCATCACGCCGGGGACGGTGTGACCGGAGCAGACATCCGCACCCTGGTCAATGATCTGCGCAACCGGCTGGGCGACGCAGCCCCGGCGGTGGTCGCAGTGGTCGGAGAAGCCGATGGAAAGGCAGCGATGGTGATCGCGACGAACGCGTCGGCCCGTGAGCAGGGCCTTGCCGCCGGTGCGCTCCTCAAGGACGCCGCTCAGGCGATGGGCGGCCGCGGCGGCGGCAAACCTGATCTCGCCCAGGGCGGCGGCGGGGATCCGGCCTTGGCGCAGACGGCGCTGGATTCCGTGCGCGGAGCCCTGTCAGCGTGAACGGCCTGCCGGCTCGATACACCCGGCTGGGTGTGGATGTGGGCGACGCCCGCGTGGGCTGTGCACGATCGGACCTCGACGGGATGATCGCCACCCCGGTGGACACGTTCCCTCGGGAGACCGCTGCCCGGCAGATCGCCGCCTATGCGATCGACGAGGACGCGCGAGTGATCATGCTGGGGCTGCCGAAGTCGCTGAATGGACAGGAAGGAGCAGCAGCGCAGAAAGCCCGCGACTTCGCCGACGAGCTCGCAGCGCACCTGCCCTCCCAGCGCCTGAAGGAGGGGGCGGACGACGCGATCCACCTGCGGTTCGTGGATGAGCGGCTGACCACGGTCAGCGCCCACCGTGCTCTGACCTCCTCCGGCCGAAAGATGAAGAAGCATCGGTCCGTGGTGGACCAGGTGGCTGCGGTTATGATCCTGCAGACCGCTCTTGACCAGCAGCGGGCAACCGGTGAGCTCCCGGGGGAGCTGCGCCGTTGCGCCGATGACCCGTCCCGTTCAGCCTGAGGAGCCGTCACATGTCGCACTCGTCCTTTGATGACATCTTCGAGACTGATGATCAGTCCCGGCGCCGGCCGCCGCGGCGGCCCAACCGGATGCGCGGCGTCCTGCCGATCCTTCTGGTTCTGCTCGTGGTGGCTGGACTCGGCTTTGGCGGTTACCAGGGGTATCGCTGGGTGAGCTCTAACATCTCCATTGGCAAGGGCGGAGATGACTTTGAGGGCGATGGGACCGGGGAGCAGATCATCCAGGTCAAACCGGGGGACAGCGGCACTGATATTGCGCAGACCCTGGTTGATAAGGGAGTGATCAAATCACCTGACCGGTTCGTGGCCCTGTTCTCCAATGACCCGGAAGCCTCCACGATCACTGCGGGCAGCTACCGGCTGAAGAAGGAGATGAGCTCCGCTGCTGCGCTGGAAGCACTGTTGGATCCGGCGAACCGCGCCGGTGTGCGGGTCACGATCCCCGAGGGCAGTCCGAACGCTGTGGTATTCGAGCGGCTGTCTGAAGCCACCGGCATTCCCGTAGCGGACTTTGAGGAAGCGGCGAAGGACTATCGCGCGCTCGGGGTGCCGGAGAATCCAGCGAAGAGCGCCGAGGGCTACCTGTGGCCTGGTACCTATGACATCGATGAGGAGGATGATGCGAAGGCGATCCTCACGATGATGGTGGACCAGATGAAGTCCACGCTCACTGAGAAGGGGGTGCCGGAGTCAGAGTGGCACCGAACTCTCACCATCGCCTCCATTGTGGAGCGCGAGGCGCGCCATGATGAAGACTTCGGCAAGGTGGTGCGCACAATCGAGAACCGACTCGCAGGCAAGGGCGAGGCCAACGGCACGCCGATGAAGCTGCAGGTGGACTCCACTGTGGCCTACGCCGTGGGGGATACCCGCACCGGTTACTCCACCACTCCGGAGGAACGGCAGATCGACTCGCCGTACAACACGTACAAGCATGAGGGACTGCCGATCGGTCCGATCTCAAACCCGGGGGCGAAGTCCATTGATGCCACCCTTAACCCCCCGCCTGGAGACTGGTTGTTCTGGGTGACCGTCAACACGGACACGGGTGAGACGAAGTTTGCCACCACGCACGCTGAGCATGAGAAGTACGTGAAGGAATGGCGGGAATGGGCGCGCACGAAGTGATGCGCCGGTTCTGCGTGATCGGTGATCCTGTTCAGCACTCGCTCTCACCCGCTCTGCACACTGCCGCTTACGCAGCGCTCGGCATCACGGATGCGAGCTATGAGCGGGTGCATGTGCCGCGCGGCGGCCTGCTGGAGGCTTTGGCGGGCCCGCTCGACGCATTCAACGGGATCAGTGTGACCATGCCGCACAAGGAAGCGGCCCTGAGCGCAGCGGACGCCACCGATCCGCTCGCCCGGGAGCTCGGCGTGGCGAATACCCTGATTCCGCTGCCGCGCGCAGCAGGCGCCCGCCAGCGCTGGGCGGCGTTCAACACGGATGTGGTGGGGATCGCCCAGTCATTTCGCGATGCGGGAGTGGACGGCGCCGGGGCGAGCGGCACCGTGCTCGGCTCGGGTGCAACTGCCTTCTCCGCCGTGGCGGCGCTGCATGAGCTCGGCGTGAGGTCGTTGAGCCTGGTGGCGCGTGCTGAGCATAAGCTCAAGCCGCTGGCTGACTGGGCTCGGCGGCACGGTCTTGCGGTACGGGTGCTTCCGCTTGTTCGTGCCCGGGAAGCGCTCGACGCGGACCTGCTCATCAGCGCGCTCGCACTGCCGGGCGCTGAAGCGCTCGCTGAGCAGCTGAGAGCGGAGCATGCGGCGAGCGCCTTGGAACAGATTGCGGTGGGGGCCTTCCTTGATGTGCTCTACGACCCGCGCCCCACACCCCTGCAGGGGATGCTGAAGCCCCGGGTGTATCTGGATGGGCTGGATATGCTGGCGCGCCAGGCTGTGCGTCAGGTGGAGCTGATGCTCGGGATTGATGCGGCCCCGGTGTCCGCGATCCTCACAGCAGCGCGACAAGCAACGCGCTGACTCCAATCCCGAGTCCTGCGCAGGCTGCGGCCACGAGGGAGCTGGCGAGCGTGCCGATGATGAACAGCTCCCCGATACGGGGGTTGTCGCGGTTGCGCAGCTCCGGATAGCGCCCCAGGCCCTTCACGGCGAGCACGAGGCCGATGCCGGCGGGAAAGCCGGCCACAATGCTGGCATAGATGCCGATCCGTTCCAGGGCTCCGATCCAGCGCCCGCCAGGAAGCTCCTTCTCCACCATCAGCAGCGGACCCGTCGGAGTGGGGCGGGTGTCGATCCGGCTGAGCAGGCGGCGCACAATGGGGTTGCCAATCAGCGTGAGGGCACCGAAGGCGATGAGGACGGCCAGATGGATCAGGGTGGTCATCACACTCCGTTATTAGATAGAATCTTCATATGATGAAAATGAAGGAAAAAGCTTCATCGTGGGCTGTGTTGGTTGATATCGTCGACTCCCGCAGATCCGACCGCCGCGCAGTTCACGAGCACGCTACCACGCAGCTCGCAGCCCTCAACGAGCAGCTTGAGCCGCTGGACCCGCTGCGGCCCACGGTGGGGGACGAGTTCCAAGGCGTGTTCAGCAGCCTTGGCGCCGCCATCGAAGCAAGCCACCGGCTGCGCCTGAGGATGCATCCGCACGCCGATGTGCGGTTCGGCATCGGCGGAGGCGAAGTGCTGAAGATCGATCCTGCCGCGGGCATACAGGACGGCAGCGCCTGGTGGGCAGCCCGTGAAGCGATCACCCGCGTTGAGCAGCTCGCCGCCGCCACAGGGTACGCGCGCGTGCGCACCGCACTGCAGGCAGACGCAGCCAGCAGCGCAGGAATCGAACCCACGCTGCAGCTGATCGACGTCAGCATCTCAGCGCTGAAGCCCGGCGCCGTGCGTGCGCTGCAGGGGGTGCTGAATGGAGAAGAGGTTGGTGCTATCGCCGCTGCGGAGGGGGTGTCAGCATCGGCGGTGAGCCAGCGGATCATCAACAATGACCTGCGACCGCTCGCGGCTGCGATGCGCAGCCTGTGGAGGATCGGAGCAGAACTGTGATGACCGCAGCGAAAAGCCCTCATCACCCGCAGTGGAACTGCTGATGATGAGGGCTGTTCTGGTGGTGTCCGAGGGGGGACTTGAACTCCCACATCGCACCCCACAGGACCATTCCGGGTCCATCAGACCTGAGCACCAAAGAACCTATGAAACCACAGGTCAACCAAGCATATTCGACATAATCGAGCACTCTTGCTCAGCACCCGACACTAGCACCCAGCGCGAGCATCCCCCACGAACATCCCCCACAAATCCCCCACGAAGAAGTTACCGGCCACGCCCACCACCACCGGCGGCACATACACGAACATGAACACCACAACCACCAAGCGCCGCCGCTGGAACGAAGCAGACGTCATCCGCTCCTCCGACGGCCGATTCCAATCCTTCGTCCGCACCGCCAGCCGCAACACCAAACTCACCCCCAAATAGCGCGCCGAAAACGCAGCCATGAAACAGCGCGCCGAACAGCTCAAAGCCGACGGCTACGTCCCCGCCATGGCCTCAACCGCCTACCAGAACCCCAAGTACACCAAAGGCGTCGGCGAATGGTGGGCCAACCGCCACATGCAAGCCGAATACGACACCAACGACACCGGCTACGAAAAAATGCCCGACGACTGGACCCCCAGCCGCACCGCCGGCCGCTCCCTCTCCGGCCACCGCCGCACCTACCGCCGCCTCTACAGCGGCGCCGGCATCAACCTCCGCATGCCCTCCGCCTCCTCCATCCGCGACTTCGCCACCACCCAACGCGGCCGATCCTTCGACATCCCTGTCGAAGCCACCACCAAGAACGGCACAGTCTCCGGCTGGGTCAGAGTCACCCGCACCGAAGACGGCGTCTGGGGCGCACAGAGCCTCGGCTTCCCCCAGAACCAAGTACAGGTCGCCCACGCCGTCTCCGCCGTCCTCGAAGCCCGAAAAGTCACCACCGCACTCTCCGGCTGCGAAACCATGAACCAGTACCACGCCCAGCGCATCACGCGCATGGGAGTGCAGCTCAAAGACGTCAAAGACTCACAGCTCGTCTCCGCCACCAGAGACCCCTGCGCAATCGCCGACGCAATCACCGCCTGCAGAGTCACCGACTTACCTGACCCCGACATGCCGAGCACCATCAGCGACACGTCACGTTCGGGCACATACTCCCGCGGCAGCCCATCGAACCCCACACTGAACGCCATCCCCAGAGGTCGGCGAGGATTCATTGCCTCATCCTCATCGAACCGAGCCGGGAACGGCATTGGATCCGTCGGCGACGTCATCAGCACCAGGTCACGCGGCGAGGACTGCGGCATGATCTCCACGAACGCCAGCCTCGTTGACGACCTGAGCCGCCCCAGGTTGCCCTTCACCCGATCCACCGACAGCGTCGACGGCAGCTCGAACCGAGTCCGCGTCACCTTCTCATTGCCCTCCAGCACCTCAGCTTCAACAACCGCCGGCGTCCCACCATCATCGCCAACGATCCGAGCCTCTACCCACCGGTGAGCCCAATCCAGCTCCTGCGACTTCAACCACGCCCGCTCATTGGCGGCATCACGCCGGCTCGGCACCGCCCCCGCAAACAGGGTCACGCCATCACGCGAGGACCCAACCCTCAGCCACGGGCAGCCCAGCGCCTGCCGGATCCCCGGCAACTTCTTCTGCACTTCGGGGAACGTCTGCGCCTCCAGCTGCAGGGAAATAGCCCACGCATGCTGACGAGCTGCCGGCTTCGTCGATGCGACCACACCGGTCACAAACGGCTCCTTGAGCTTCTGCACCCGGAACGCCTGCACTACCATCCCCGTCAGGATCGCCAACTGCGCCGAGTTCGGCGAAATACGGCCGTCGGGCGGACGCACATCCTGCGGAGTCGTTGGCAGTGCATTCGGCGCACCCTCTGCGGTGGTGCGGCGGGCAGACACCACCCGGACCGCCTGTGGGTGAGCCGCCATCCGTCCAGAGGAACCACGATCGGGGAACGGCGCCATCGTCACCTCCTCACCATCGGGCAGGGCGAGAGTGTCCGTCAGTGCGGGCTGATACGTCGGCGAGACCCCGGGCTTGGCGAGCGTCGCCTCCCACACCTTGTCCCACCAGTCGAAGTCAGCGACGTCCTGGTATTGGGAGCGCACCTGGTCGCTGGGCGCGCCGGTCACGTCCTCGTCGTAGTCGGCGTCCTGATCAAGCACGGCGCCGACCACGAAGTCGTTGTCAACGACCAGCACCTACTGGCCGAACAGGCCCGACAGGGCCCCGATCATGGGGCGGCACCGGGCGATGGAGGATTCGGCATGGGCGGACACCACCCCAAGGCGGGTGAGTCGCTGGTGGTGATCAGTTCGGCGCTGGCGGCGAGGGGCATTGCCGGGTCGTAGGCGAGCAGGTCGGTTATGTGGCATTCGGCGGCCAGCGCCACCAGTTCCGGGTCAGCGTCCGGTGATGCCGCGTCCAGGGCGCTGTCCTTCGGCCAGGTCACCATGCGGAACTTGGTCTCGGAGATTGGGGAGCTGGGGTCGTTCGGGTCGTCGACTGCGCGCAGTGCGTACAGGGATGTGCTTGCCGGCAGCGCAGTGACGAGGGCGCCGGTCATGGTCAGGTAGTCGGTGATCTGGAACGCTGGTGGTGTGACCATCAGGTCGACGGTGACTCCGCCGATGGTGCGGGAGTCGATGAGGTCCGGGGTGTCCTTCTTGGCGGCGTTGTCCTTGAAGATTGCGCGCCACTGGGCCTGTGCTGCCGCGCGGGCGCGCCAGGGTTCGCGCACTGGCCTGGCCAGTGCCGTCTGGGCGCGATCAGGGCCAGGGCGATGACGGTGGCGGCGAGTCCCCACCAGGGCGGAGTGTGTGGCCGGGAGGGCATGAAGCCGGCGAACGGTATTTCCTGGATGAAGGGGAACCACCACGCGAGGGCTCATGCGGCGCAGACGCCGATGGTGCCCCCGGCGGCGTTGACGAGGCCGGAGCCGGCGGTGCCGATGACGCGGCCGGGTGCCTGGATCCTCATGCTGTTGTTCCTCTGGGTCGGTACTGGCGGTCGAGGAGGGCGCGGCTGTGGCGGCGCTGGTGGATGCGCTGGGTGCGCTGGCGGACGGGGTGTCACTGGGGGAGATGGGGGTGGGGCAGCGGTCGGTGGTGGCCGCGGACACTGAGGGCTGGCGGGACTGGACCGGAAGGTTCATCTCCGACCGCACGGCCGAGGAACAGGACGACCTCGACCGACTCCTGAGCATCGACACCACCCGGTGGCACCAGGAGATGACACACCGTGACGAGCATCTCGCCCAGTTCCCCGGCCTGCCCCACGCCATCCGCGATATTCACGCGCGGATCACTGCGAGCCTCGACCGTCGTTGATGCTCGCGCACCTCGCCTGATCATTCGGGTTGGCGAAAAGCTGGGAATCCCCACTATGCTCGAAGAACTACGGCTAGCCAAACAATCATGTTCTACCCACCGAGAGAAAGGCGTCGTATGCATGCGCGTTCAAGACTGATGACCCGCCGGGGAGCAGTGGCCGCCGCCCTGCTCCTAATCACGGGGTGCTCCGCCATTCCGCAGGAAGGCGGAGAGGCACGCGCGGACGCGCTGACCGTGTACGCGACGACCGGGTACCTTGCCGACGCGGTCGCGAACATCGCCCCCGACGCGGAGGTCACCACGATGGTCGGCCCTGGCGGCGACCCGCACACCTACCAGCCGTCCACCAAGGACATCGAGACGATCCAGAACTCCGACGTGGTGCTGTGGAACGGGTTGCACCTGGAAGCGCAGATGATCGACCAGCTCGAAAGCCTCGGCGACAAGCAGCTCGCCGTCGGCGACGCGCTCCCCGAAGATCTGTTGCTGGCGTGGCCGGAGACTGACGACGAAGGCAACCCGCTGCATGACCCGCACGTGTGGAACAGTCCCGAGGCATGGTCCCTCGTGGTCGGTTACATCGCCGACAAGCTCGGCGAGATCGACCCCGAGAACGCCGACGAGTACCAGGCCAATGCCGAAGCGTACATCGGCGAGATCGAGGCCGCTGCCGCCGCGGCCGAGGAGCTGCTGGCGAGCGTCCCCGAACCTCGCATCCTGATCACCGGGCACGACGCGTTCAACTACTTCGGCGACACCTACGACCTGCAGGTGTACGCCACCGACTTCGTCTCCACCGAGGCAGCCCTGAGTGCCGAAGAGCTGAGCGAGCTCGCGAAACTGATCGCGGACAACCAGGTGCCGGTGATCTTCCAGGACAACCAGGCCAACCCGCAGGCGATCACGAGCCTGCGCGAAGCCGTTCGCGCGCGCGGCTGGGAGGTCGAGATCTCCGATCAGGAGCTCTACGCCGACTCCCTCGGCGCCGACCCCGGCGTGGACACCTACCTCGGCGTGTTCACCCACAACGCCCAGGCCGTCGCCGAAGCCCTGGGAACGGAGTGACTGTGACCGCACCCGTGACGGACCGCTCCGCCGCCATCGATCCGAACGCCGCGCTTGCCTGCGCCACCGAGAACCTCTCGGTGGCGTACCGGGCCGAGCCGGTGCTGCGCGGCGTGGACTTCCGTGTTCCGCAGGGAGTGGTGATGGGGATCGTCGGACCGAACGGCGCCGGCAAGTCCACGCTGATCAAAGCGATGCTCGGGCTCGTGAAGCCGCTCACCGGGACCTCGGAGTTCTTCGGGCAGCCCTTGGCGCGGGTGCGGCGTGCGGTCGGGTACATGCCGCAGTCCACGAGTGTGGACTGGGACTTCCCGACCACCGTTCTCGACGTCGTCACGATGGGCACCTACGGCACGCTCGGCTGGGTCCGCCGCCCCGGCAAAGCCGAGCGCGCCCGCGCGATCGCAGCACTGGAACAGACCGGGATCCCCGACCTTGCCTCCCGGCAGATCGGAGAGCTCTCCGGCGGACAGCGCCAGCGCGTGTTCCTCGCCCGCACCCTCGTGCAGGCTCCCGAGCTGTACTTCATGGACGAGCCGTTCCAGGGCATCGACGCGAAGAGCCAGCAGGCCATCGTCACCGTGCTGCACGCGCTCAGGGAGCAGGGCAAGACCGTCGTGATCGTGCACCACGACCTGGCGACCGTGCGCGACTACTGCGACCACGTCACTCTGCTGAACCGCCGCATCGTCGCCTCCGGTCCCGCCGACGAGGCGTTCACCAAGGAGAACATCCGCACCGCCTACGAGGTCACCGCGGACGATGACACCTTCCTCGAGTTCGCGTCATGAGCCTGATCGAGTTCTTCGATAACCACACCTACCGGATGGTGTTCTTCGGCACGATGACGATCGGCCTGGTCGCCGGCGCGCTCGGGAGCTTCGCGTATCTGCGCAAGCAGTCCCTTATCAGCGATGTCAGCTCCCACGCGGCCCTCCCCGGCACCCTGCTGGCCTTCCTCACCGCCGTGGTCGTCCTCGGCGTCGACGGGCGCAACATGATCGGGCTCATCATCGGAGCGGTCGTCGTCGGCACGATCGCGGTGCTGTTCGCCAACGGCGTGACCCGCACCTCGAAGATCCGCATCGACACCGCGATGGCTGTGGCGCTGACGATCTTCTTCGGCGCGGGGATGCTGCTCATGCGGATCATCGCCAACGGCGTCTTCCCCGGCAAGGGTGGCATCCAGGACTATCTCTTCGGCAACGCCTCTGTCATCACCATCGCCGATCTGACCACCAGCATCATCGTCGGGTCGCTCGCGCTGGTATTGATGCTGGTGTTCTGGAAGGAGTTCGCGCTCCGCACCTTCGATCCCGACCACTCCACCGTGCTCGGCTTCCGAGCGCGCACTATCGACATGCTCATGTTCACCACGATCGTGATCGCCACTGTGATCGGGGTGAAGGCCGTCGGTCTCGTTCTCATGGTCGCGTTCGTCGTCACCCCGCCCGCCGCCGCCCGCCAGTGGACGCGTACCCTGCCCGGCATGGTGGCCTTGTCGGCCGTGTTCGGCGCGCTTGGCAGCGGCGTCGGCGCCTACCTGTCGATCGTGCTCGGCAAGGTGCCCACCGGGCCGTTGATCGTGCTCACCCTGTTCGTGATCTTCCTGTTCTCGCTGCTGTTCTCGCCGCAGCGCAGCATCATCACCCGGATTGTCACCCGGGCGCGGGCGCGATCCGCTCTGAAACGCGAACTCGTCCTGGAAGGAGCCGCGCGATGAGCTTCGTCGTCGGCACGACCCTCCTCGCCGTCGTCACGGCCCTGGCGTGCGCGCTGCCGGGCACTTTCGTGGTGCTGCGGAAGAACTCGATGCTGGTGGACGCGATCAGCCACGCGGTGCTTCCCGGGATCGTCGTCGGTTACTTTTTCACCCACAACCTCGACTCGCCCCTCCTCATCATCGGCGCCGCACTCGCCGGCCTCATCGTCGTGCTCGGCAGTGAATGGCTCACCCGCACGGGTCTGCTCACCGGAGACGCCCCACAGGGGCTCATCTTCCCCGCCCTGTTCAGTGCCGGCGTGATCCTCGTCAGTCTGAACTTCGCCAACGTCCACCTCGACACTCACGCCGTGCTCGTCGGAGACCTCAACCTCGCCGCGTGGGAGCAGCTCATTATCGGCGGCACCTCGTGGGGCCCGTCCTATCTGTATGTGATGCTGGGCGTGCTCGCCCTGAACATCGTGTTCCTCGGCGCGTTCTACTCCAAGCTCAAGGTCACCACCTTCGACGCGCAGTTCGCCACCAGCCTCGGCATTCGCACCGGCCTCGTGAACACCGCGTTCATGTTCCTGGTCTCGCTCACCGTCACCGCAGCGTTCAACGCCGCGGGGGCGATGCTCGTCATCGCGCTCATAGTCGTCCCGCCTGCCACTGCGTACCTGCTCAGCCGGTCCCTCCCGGTCATGATCGCCCTCACCGCCGCCATCGCCGTCGCGGGCGCTCTGGCAGGGTTCTGGATCGCCTATGTGCTCAACGCCGCCACCAGCGCCGGGATGGCCGTGTTCTTCGGGCTCGTCTTCGTGATCGTGCTCGCCGCCACCCGGCTGACACCGCGCGCACGGCAACGGGAGAGGCGACGCCCCCGGGTGGTAGCACCGGACTGACCGGGGCCGGGGCGGGAGGGAAGCGCATGCGCGAGACGACGGCGACGCAGTACCTCAAGACGATCTGGCGCCTCGAAGAACGTGGATTGGCCCGCGTGGGCGCCACCACCCTCACGGAACACCTCCGCAAGTCACCAGCGACCGTCTCCCAAGCCGTCCAATCCCTCACCGTCACAGGTCTGATAACCCACGAGCGCTACGGCACCATCACTCTCACCCGTCCTGGACGCAGGGTTGCGGTCGTCGCGATCCGTCAGGAGCCCATTGCCCGCGCGTTCCTCCACAAAGTGCTCTCCTGGCCGTGGCCGAACATCGGCGAGGAAGCCACAACTCTCAGCCCCGCGCTCAACGACGAGCTCGCCGAACGGGTGTACCGCGCCGCAGGAGCGCTGGGCGCAGACCCATATGGGCACCCCATCCCCGACGTGCAGGGGAACACCACGAGGATCAATGACCGTCCACTCAGCAGCTTCGCCGCGCCAATGACCGTCCGGGTGACTCGCGTCGATGACCGCGATACCAGCATCCTCGAACTGTTCCACACGCTCGGTCTCTTCCCTCACGCGGCGGTGCAGATCAGCGGCCTCGACCAAGCCATCGGCGTCATTACCCTGACCACACCACGTGGTCCGACGAGCATCGGACTTGGCAGCGCCGAACACATCGCGGCGATCGCCACACCCCCAACGCGCACGCGCTGACGGCTACGAGACCGGCGTCACCCACACCGCGTCGGTCGCCGACCGACCCAACGGCAACGGTGTCCCGCCCTCCTCGGTCACCACCTCGACGGTGTCCGAATAGGGGGCGGCAGGCCGAATCTCCAGCACAGTCCCGTACCCGATCCCGTGATCAGCGAAGAACTGCAGCAACTGCGAGTCCTCGTCCGAGATCCGCTCGACACGAACCTGCGACCCTGCGTCCAGCCCCGTTAACAACACCGCATCGGGCCTGGAGACCGTGCCGTCCGCGCCAGGGATCGGATCGCCATGCGGGTCGCGGTCAGGATGCCTGAGATGTTCATCGATCCGGTCGATCATGAAGTTCGAGACCGCGTGCTCCAGCGTCTCCGCCTCATCGTGCACTTGATCCCATCGGTACCTAAGCACCTCCACCAGGAACGCCTCGATCAGCCGGTGTCGACGCACCATCGCCACCGCGTGCACCCGCCCCGCCTCGGTCAACGTCACCGCGCCATACGGGGTGTGCTCCAACAAGCCCTGATCGGTCAGCTTCCTGATAGCGTCCGACGCCGTGGACAACTTCACACCGGTACGAGCCGCCACCGTCGATGTCGTCACCGGTTCGTCCGCCCACTCCCCAAGACTCCACACCGCCTTGAGATAGTTCTGACTACTCGCCGAAAGCTCCGAAACCGTCACATCGTGAGGCTACCAAACATCCAAGTACGATGACCGAAATTCAACGAGATTCGATGCCCCTCCGCCGGGCGAGAGCTCGCAAGTTCATTCGAGACGCGATCGCCCGCTCCGAAGGGCGCTCACCGCTTGGCGCGGCAGCTGGGGTGTGCCAAGGCTCTTGGACAGTCTGCTACGAAGAAGGATCAAGGACATGGCGGGCAGATCCAGGCGTAAGCTCAGTCCCCAGTTCAAGGCCGAGTCAGTCCAGCTGGTGATCCATTCCGACCGCCCGATCGTCGAGGTCGCCGGTGAGCTGGGAATCATTCCCGGCACCATCGGGAACTGGGTGAACAAGTACCGTGAAGAGAATCCCGAACCCGAGCAAAAGCTCACGCCGGCCGACCACGCGCGGCTCGCGGAATTGGAAGTCGAGAATTGTCGGCTCCGGATGGAGAGCGAGTTCCTAAAAAAGCCGCGGCCTTATTCGCGAGGGAGCAGGACTGAACGAGAGGTCAGCCCTGATCGAAGCGGAGAAGGACACCTACCCCATCGCCTGGATGTGTCGCCAGCTCCAGGCGCCCCGTTCCACGTTCTACGCCTGGAGGGACCGCGCCGACCAGGTCACGGCCACTCAGGAGCGGCGCGAGCTGCTCAAGGAGGAGATCTCCCGAGTCTTCGCGGCCCAGAACGGCACGGCCGGGTGTTGGCGCTGGTTTTGATCCGGCCGCTGCGCATGAGGCGCTGGTACATCTGGGCGAGCATGCCGGGTTGGACCTCGGTGACGCGGTGCTTGCCGATGGCCGGCAGGATGTGGTTGGTGAACTGCCTGCGGTAGCCGGCGATGGTGGTGGGTGAGTAATGGGGTGATGAGGCGAGCCAGTGGGTGGAGTACTGCTCGATGGTGGGGTCCTCCGGAAGAGCCTGCACCGGTTTGTCAGCCGGATCGAGGGTCTTCGGCCTCGGTGCTCGCCTGCTGAGGGTGCGAAGGTTGGTGGCTTCCTCGATCATTCTGACGCTGATCATGTGGAGGGCGGCTTTGGCTGTCTTCTCATCGGTGTAGCCGGCGATGGATCGGCGTGCTCCGTCGTCGTCGAAGTAGTGCACTCTCCACCGGGTGCCGCCGGAGGCGGTGTATCTGGAGGTTCCGTTGGGTTTAGGCATGGGCGATGTCCCGCGGGTCCAGCAGGTCCAGGATGGCTCCTCGGGTGACGTAGCTGGATCCGGCGAGCTTCTTGGCAGGGATGTCGCCGGCGTCGACCATTTTGCCGATGACGCGGCGCTCCTTGCGGAGGATGGCTGAGACTTCGGGCAGTGTCAGCAGGGCGATGTTGGGGTTGTCGATCAGTTCGGTCAGTGTGGTCACTTTTTCTCGTGTCATGCCCGCTTGTGTGCCGCGGGCGTGACGGATGCCGGGCTTGGCTGTCCGATGACCACTCTGTGCGACCGAAGTCGCGTTCTGCATTGTGATGCACCTCTCCTGGACTCTTCAGATCGAAGGTGTTGGAAAGTGCTCGGTTATGCAGACGGACCCGATTTCCCCCATGAGCATCCCCCATGAAGCAAAAAGGAACCCCTCCCGACACAACATATCTGCTGATCAGAAGGGGTTTTCCTTCGGTGTCCGAGGGGGGACTTGAACCCCCACGACCTCAAGCGGTCACTAGCACCTCAAGCTAGCGCGTCTACCAATTCCGCCACCCGGACTGGGCTGTTGCCGCCGCGGCAACGAGATAGACAGTAGCACGCGGGTTTCGGGCGGGCGAAATCAACGAAGACCAGCTGGCGCAGAGGTGAACGGAATCACGCAACCGCAGCGTCGGACTGCGCCAGCGCAGCCTGAGAGCCGCCGGTGCCGGCGGGTGAGCCCGTGTGATGCTCCGGCCCGGTGAGCGCGCGGGAGGCATGTGCGGCTGCTGCCGCCTCATCAAGGAGCTCATGCCGCTCGAGCGCGATCTGCAGGTCCTCCAGGCATGCCACGGCGATCTGCCGCGCGGTGCCGTCAAGCTCGGCGACATCCTCCCGGGTGAACTCGCTGATCGTGTGCAGAGTGCGCTCCAGCTGCGGCCAGGATGTGCGGAAGCGTTCATCGCCGATCATGTCAGTGCGCACCTGGGCAGCGAGCGCGGAGGCTGATCGGACAGCGGCGGCGCGAGGGTCAGTCATGACCTCTCCCTTCTGCGTGTGACGTGACTGACGCCCATAGTAGGGACCGGAACTGAGAGGCGGGGAGAGCCGTACATTGTTCGTCATGGTCCACGTCATGTTGTTCGAACCGCTCATCCCCGGCAACACCGGCAATGCAATCCGCCTCTCAGCTGTCACCGGCGCACCTCTGCATCTGGTGGAGCCGCTCGGATTCACTTTCGCTGATGCCCATCTCAAGCGCGCGGGCCTGGACTATCACGACTTGGCGGTGATGACTGTTCACCCCACGATCGATGAGGCGTTTGCGTCACTGCCTACCTCCCGGGTGTTCGCCTTCACCGGGAAGGGGAGCACCTCCTACGCTGACATCGACTATCGAGATGATGATGTGCTGCTCTTCGGGCGGGAAGACACGGGACTGCCGGATCATGTTCTCGAGCATGAGCGGATCACGCAGTGGCTGAGGATTCCGATGCTGCCCGGGCGGCGCTCCCTCAATCTTGCCAACAGCGCCTCGATCGCCGTCTATGAAGCATGGCGCCAGTGGAGCTTTGACGGCATCCTCTGAGACGACTCAGCCCCTGGAAGGGCCGGCCTTATCTGCGACGGCGCTACAGTCCGAGCATGCTGCGCGCAACCGGCCCCATCAGGAGCCCTCCATAGGGCAGAGCCAGAATGATCGGTCCAAAGGCAAATGACGCCCCGAGCTGCCCACGGGTGCGAACCAGCACCAGAACCGCTGCCGCTCCGGAGGCGATCACCAGGAAGAGCAGCGCGCCGAGCACGCTCTGCCCGCCCAGCAGAGTGGTCATCAGCACCGAGGCGAACAGAGTCTTCGCATCCCCCATACCGAGCGCTGAGGGAAGCGCAGCGGAAAGAATGACCGCACCCGCGGTGACGGCGGCAGCGAGCAGCAGCGCAGACCACAGGCCCGGCATGCCCTGAGCGGTGGCAAGCCCGACGATGAGCGCAGCAGCGGCAACGAGGAGGGCCTGCTGCAGCACCAGCCGGTTCGGCAGCCGGTGCTCGCGCACATCCACCGCGCTGAGCAGCGCGGCATGCGGCAGGTGCGCGGCGCACAGCAGCACAAGAGCCCATACTGGAACGGCGATCACGATCCCAGTCCATCACGGACCCTCCGCTGAGGGGTGCGAACGCATGCCATGTGGATATCTGGTCGTCAACAGCGCGCCGGTGATGGTGCGGCTGCGCCTGGCTGTGGTCAGTCGTGGGCGGATGGGGTCAGATGCGGGGTGCGTCGGACGCCGGGATGGCGCGGATGATCCGCCGGCGGAGGATCACGCGTTTGCCGCCTCCGAGGAACAGCTGGGTGCGGGCCAGCTCCCAGCGTCCATACTCCGCCTCATCCTGCAGGCTCTGGCGGACCTGCCCGAGCGAAGAGCCCGGCGGAATGGTCACAGAAAGGAACTCATAATCCGCGCGTCGCCGGCCCCGTGCCACCGGGGGAGCGCCGGTCGGCAGCCGTGCTGACCGAGACCAGGACGGCGGCATCGTCGATTCGCGCTGGCGATCAGGGATGCGGGACATGGTCTTCCACCTCGGGCTCGGCGCCCGCAGATCCGATCGCGGACGGCTGAGACCAGCCTAAGCGCTGATGATGAGCGCCGCGGAGCTCATCCGTGGGAAAAGGCTGTTCGCGGGCCGCTGAAAGGGGATAGGTTGGAGCCATGAACACCTCAGGTCCTCGCGCAGCTCTGACCGCTCTGATCGACGCCTTTGAGCGTCATTTTGACCTTGTGACCGCGTCGGAGGAGATCGATGATGATGTGATCAATGCAGCCGCTGAACGGGTGGCTGACACCTTTGATCATTACGACGGCGTGCTCTTCGATACGTATGGTGCTGCGACCCCGCTGGTGGTGTTCGGAGAGGATGACGACGAGGACGACGATTTCGAGGATGATGACGACCTCGACGACGACTTCGATGACTTTGATGAGCTGGACGATGACGAGTTCGACGATGATGAGTTCGATGATGACGAGGATGCTCGCTGAGGGTCGGTGAGTTGCCTTTCATCACAGAGCGCGGTGCACGCTGAATCAGCCGGCACCGCGTACATTTGTCGAGTCACACCGCCGGCTCCACAGAGGACCCCATGAGCATCTTCGACGCGATCATCCTGGGCATCGTGCAGGGACTGACCGAGTTCCTGCCCGTCTCCTCCAGCGCCCACCTGCGCGTAGCGGGCGAGCTGCTCATGCCGGGACAGGAGCCCGGCGCGGCCTTCACGGCGATCATTCAGCTCGGCACCGAGGCCGCGGTCCTCATCTATTTCTGGAAGGACATCACGCGGATCATCTCGAAATGGTTCCGCGCACTGGTGAAGAAGGTTCCGCAGTCCGACCCGGACGTGCGCATGGGATGGTTCGTGATCCTGGGCTCCATTCCGATCGGCGTGCTCGGCCTGCTGTTCGAGGACCAGATCGACCACACGCTGCGGAACCTCTACATCACCGCTACGATGCTCATCCTGTTCGCGCTGATCCTCGCGTTTGCGGATGCGCGCGCCCCGCAGCACAAGGAGCTCTCCGAGCTCACGCTGCGCGACGGCATCATCTACGGCTTCGCGCAGGCGCTCGCCCTGATCCCGGGGGTGTCCCGTTCGGGCGGAACCATCACCGCGGGCCTGCTGCTCGGATACTCCCGTGAAGCAGCCGCACGCTATTCCTTCCTGCTCGCCGTGCCCGCCGTGTTCGCCTCCGGCCTGTACAAGGCTGCCAAGGAGGTGCCGCCGCTGCTCAGCGCGGAAGGGCGTGCCGCTGCCGCAGCGGCGGGGGAGCCGAGCCTGGTGGCGATCGTGGTGGCCACTGTTGTGTCCTTCGCCATCGGCTTCGCGGTGATCGTCTGGTTCATGAAGATGATCTCTTCGCACTCCTATTCCGTGTTCGTCTGGTACCGCCTGATCGCCGGCACCGTTCTGTTCCTGATGCTTCTGTTCGGTGTGGTGAGCCCGCTTGCGGGCGCCACAGCGAGCGGATGAGCACAGCCTGCTGAAAGGACCCGCGTGAAGACCTGGCCCGCCCCCACCGTGCCGCCGATTCCGCCGAGCGGCATCATGCCGAGCTTCTTCGATACCCGCCGGCAGCAGGTTCGCGAGCTGCCGCTGCGCACGGACGGGGTTGCCACCGTGTACGTCTGCGGCATCACGCCGTATGACTCCACCCATATGGGACATGCCATGACGTATCACGCGGCAGACCTGATGCGCCGCGTGCTGCTGGATGCAGGCGTGCAGGTCCGCTTTGCGGAGAACATCACCGACGTTGACGACCCCCTGTTCGAGCGGGCGGCTCGGGACGGCATCGCCTGGCAGGACCTCGCTGCGCGAGAGGTGCAGCGCTTCAGCGCTGATATGACGGCGCTGCGGATTCTGCCGCCGGATCATTTTCAGTCAGTATCGGAGGCGATGGCGGAGATCGTCCGCACCGTCAACGAGCTGCTGGAGCGGGGCGTCCTCTACCCGGTGCCGAATGAGGTGGGAACGAACGACTGGTACCAGGAATATGCCCTCACCGGCGGCAGCGGGATCGTGGAGCAGATGGACCCGGCGCGGGCCCGCGAACTGTTCGCCGAGCGCGGCGGGGACCCGGAGCGTGCCGGGAAGAAGAATCCGTTGGATCCGCTGGTCTGGCGTGCTGAGCGGGACGGCGAGCCGGCATGGGACGGCGGCGCTCTTGGCCCCGGACGCCCCGGTTGGCATGTGGAATGCGCAGTCATCGCCGATAGTGAGCTTGGCGGCCTCCCGATCGACCTGCAGATCGGCGGCAGCGACCTGATCTTCCCCCACCATGAGATGGGGCATGTGCATGCGCTGGGGTTGGGGCACAGCGACTTCGCCACCCTGTGGGCTCATGCCGGAATGGTTGCCTACCAGGGCACCAAGATGTCCAAATCCCTGGGCAACCTCGTGTTCATCTCGCGGCTGCGAGATGACGGTGTTGAGCCCGCCGCGATCCGCCTGGCGCTCCTGTCCCACCACTACCGCTCTGACTGGGAGTGGACACCGAAGGTGCTGACCGAGGCGCAGGAACGGCTCGCAGGCTACCGTCGGGCCCTGGCAGACCTGCCGGTTGATGCCGCCACAGCTGACGCGATCCGCGCGGCCATCCGCAATGATCTGGACACACCGAGCGCCCTGGCCGCGCTCGATCAGTGGGCGGCCAGGGCGCGGGCCGGCGCCGACGCGGGCTCAGCGATGTCGCTCAGCGCCGAAAAGAGCGGCGTCCGCATTGCTGACCTGGTGGATGCGCTGCTCGGCGTGCAGCTCTGAACTCCCAATCCCTGCGAACACCCCTGCCACCACCTCACAGCGCACTGCTGCCGACTGCTGCTACTGCTGCCCGCGGCGACGCAGGAACTGCTCGAACTCGTCAGCGATGGCATCACCGGTTGCTTCCGGAAGATCCGCGGTGTCCCGCACCTCCTCGAGCTGGCTGATATAGGCAGCCACATCCGGCTCCGACTCCGCGAGCTCGTCCAAGCCCCGCTCCCAGGCGCGTGCATCCTCCTCCAGCTCCCCGAGCTGAATGATCAGGCCGAGCTCCCGCTCCAGTGCGGTGATGAGAGTGAGCGTTCCCTTCGGCGCGGGCCCCTGTCCCACATAGTTCGGCACCTGCACCCACAGTGACAGCGTCGCCAGGTCCCGCTGGACAGCAGCCGCGTTGAGGATCGTGGGAATGCCCACCGGGCCCTCATAGCCGGACTCCTCCGCTGCGGAGACCGCGCTCCGTTCTGGGCCGCGCCAGGTGGCGGTGACCGGCAGCGGCCGCGTGTGAGGTGCGTCAGCCAGCAGCGCGCCGAGCGTCACCACCGTGGTGACGCCGTGCTCCTCCAACCGGTCCAGCAGCTCCGTGCAGAACCGACGCCAGCGCAGCGACGGCTCCGGGCCCATCACGGTCAGGATCGGCGGCTGATCCCCGTGGCCGGCACGGTTGATGCGGATGTCCGGCCATTCGATGGAGCGCTCACCGCTGGGATCATCGGTGAGCACCGGACGGTTCATCTGGAAGTCCACGTACTCCTCAGCGCTGATCCGCTCCAGCTCGCGCGCACCCCACATCTCCTCGAGGTGGCAGAGCGCTTCGGAGGCGGCATCGCCGGCGTCATTCCAGCCGGTGAAGGCAACCAGCGCCACGACGCCGTCGCGATGTGCGGAGGTCATAGGGCCCTTCCCACGTCAGGGTCAGATGGTCGTGACAGTATAGGCGGGCCCTGACGGCACGTCGGCCAGGGCCGATCATGCACGGCAGGAGAGATGCCGCAGCAGGAACAGAGCAGGGAGGCCCGGTGTCAGCGAGGGGAGTGAGGTTGGACGGTGTGCGCATCACCGTATCTCCGGGCACCCTCATCACCATCGCCCTGGTGGCGTTCATCGTCTTCCCGGCTGTGGAGTATCAGGTGCAGCGCGGTGATGTGGCGTTCGCGGTTGCGGCCGGTGTGGCGCTGTTCATGATGCTGTCCGTGTTCGCACACGAAGCGGCACACGCGGTGGTGGCCCGGCTCAGCGGCGCCACAGTGGAGCACATCGCACTCACCCTGTGGGGCGGTCACACCACTTACCGGGGCCGCGCCCTGCATCCGCTCGCCTCCGCGGCCGTGTCCCTGTCCGGGCCGCTCGTCAACGCCGCAATCGGCGTGGCCTGCTCCACCGCGGCTGCTGCGGTGCGCACCTCCGTGGAGGAGAATGCGTTCGCGCTCACCGGCGCCAGCGTGGGTCTGGTCTCCTTTTTCACCGTCTCTGCCGCTCTCAACTACGCGCTGGCCGTGTTCAACTCCCTGCCCGGGCTGCCGATGGACGGCGGCCGCGCCGCCGAGGCCCTGCTGCGGCTGTTCGGCGTTTCCCCTTATGGAGCCACCACCATCACCGCGTGGATCGGCCGCATTCTGGCAGCGGCCCTGGTGGCGGTCCCTGTGCTGCGTGCGCTCATCACGGGTCACCAGCCTTCGCTGATCTTCATGGTGTGGGCGGTGTTCATCGCGGTGTTCCTGTTCACCGGCGCCAGCTCCGCCCTGGCGGAGGCACGCGTGCTGCGCCGCTCGGAGCACCTGCGGCTGCTGCAGCTGGCTGAGCCGATCGCCCAGCTGGACACCGGGGCCGCCCTGGCCGATGCGCTCCCTTCGCTGCCGCCGTCCGGGCTGTTCACCACCGGCACCGGACAGGTCTTCGCAGTGGATTCGCAAGCGGTGAGCGCAGTGCCGGAGACAGCGCGGCACAGCGCCCCGCTCAGCGCAGTCTCCCGCCCGATCGGGCCGATTGGAGTGGTCAGCGAGCACCTGGACGGCAGCAGCCTGCTGCGCGAACTGGCGCAGCAGAACGCCACCCTGTTCCTCATCCGCAATGACCGCGGTGAGGTCACCGGTGCAATCCGGGCCGTGAGCGTCAACGCGGCGCTGAGCGCCTGAGCTCTAGGATGGAGGGCATGGCATCTGATGTTGATCCTTCGGTCCGCCCCCGCCTGGACCGCACCGGTCCGTTCGTGGAAGGGGACAAGGTCCAGCTGTCCGACCACAAGGGTCGGATGAACACGATCACGCTGAAAGCGAACACGCTGTTCCACTCCCATCGCGGCTACATCCGCCACGATGACCTGATCGGGCAGCCGGACGGCACCGTCATCGAGAACAGCGCCGGTCAGATCCTGCAGGCGATGCGCCCGCTGTACAACGACTACATGATGGCGATGCCTCGCGGCGCCGCGATCATCTATCCGAAGGACAGCGCCCACATCCTCATGTACGGGGATGTCTTCCCCGGGTCCCGAGTGCTCGAAGCGGGCGTGGGCTCCGGAGGCCTCACCATCGCACTGCTGCGTGCCATCGGTCCCACCGGGTCGCTGCGCTCGATTGAACGGCGTGAGGACTTCGCAGCCGTCGCTGAAGCGAACGTCACCACCTACTTCGGTGAGACGCCCGCATGGTGGGAGCTCAGCGTGGGAGAGTTCCAAGATGCCGCCGCTTCGCTGGCCGCCCAGCAGGAGCGCGTGGACCGCGTCATGCTCGATATGCTCGCCCCTTGGGAATGTGTGGATCAGGCAGCTGATGTGCTTGAAGACGGCGGCGTGTTCCTGGCGTATATCGCCACGGTCACCCAGATGTCCCGGACAGTGGAGGCGCTGCGTGATCACGGCGAGTTCATGGAGCCCGAAGCGTGGGAGACGATCATGCGCCCCTGGCACCTGGACGGGCTTGCTGTGCGCCCCGTGCATCGCATGAACTCGCATACCGGCTTCCTCCTGACAGCGCGTCGAACCGCGCGCGGCTGCCAGGCGGTCCGCCGGCGGCAGCGGCCCGCGCCGGGAAGCCGTGATGAAGCAGAGTTGAACCACCCGGCCAATGAAGGCTTCGGGGGTTCCCAGAACGAATGGACGCCCGCCGACTTCAAGGAGCGGAACGTCGCCGTGCGGAAGTCGAAGCGAGCGCTGCGTGACATCACGCAGGGAAGGAACCGATGAAGACCTATCAGGAGCTGCGCGAGGAGACAGCTGGTCTTGCTGCGCAGAATGAGCGCCTTGTGGCCTCGCTGCACAAGGCGCGCGAGCAGATCATGCAGCTGCGCGAGGACCTGGAGCGGATCGCCGACCCGCCGAACCCGTATGCGATCTTCCTGGAGCGCCTGGACGGCTCCACGATCAATATCCTCCACAACGGCCGCAAGCTCCGGATCGTGGCAGCCCCCTCCGTGGACCTCGACGCGCTCCACCGCGGCCAAGAGCTGCTGCTGAACGAGAACCTCATCGCCGTGGAGGCGGTGAAGACATCCGATCTGGGAACTGTGGCCGCTGCCGTGGAACAGCTCGAGGACGGCCGGGTGCTCGTGCAGGTGCACGCCGATGAGCAGCGCGTTATGCACGTCACCGACGCGCTGAAGGGCGTGAAGCTCTCCGCCGGTGACCACCTCATGGTGGATATGAAGGCCTCGCTGGTGCTGGAGAAGCTGGAGCGCAAGGAGATCACAGATCTTGTGCTGGAGCATGTGCCCGATGTGACCTACGAGGACATCGGCGGCCTGCGCGGTCAGATCGAGGCGATTCGGGATGCGGTAGAGCTGCCCTTCCTCCACCAGAGCCTCTACCGCGAGTACGGGCTGCGCCCGCCGAAGGGCGTTCTGCTGTATGGGCCGCCCGGATGCGGCAAAACCATGATCGCGAAGGCTGTGGCGCATGAGCTTGCGGTCCAGGCAGCGCAGTTGCGCGGTGAGGATCCGAACTCCGCGCTCAGCCGATCCTGGTTCATCAACGTCAAGGGACCGGAGATCCTCAACAAGTACGTGGGCGAAACCGAACGCTCCATCCGCCTGGTTTTCGAGCGCGCCCGTGAGAAGGCGAGCGACGGCCACCCCGTCGTGGTGTTCTTCGATGAGATGGACTCCCTGTTCCGCACTCGTGGCAGCGGGGTCTCCTCAGACGTGGAATCCACGATCGTTCCGCAGCTGCTCAGCGAAATCGACGGCGTGGAATCCCTGGAGAACGTGATCGTGATCGGCGCCTCCAACCGGGAGGACATGATCGACCCGGCGATCGTGCGCCCGGGACGGCTGGATGTGAAGATCAAGATCCAGCGGCCCGACGCGACCGCCGCGCGTGACATCCTTGCGCTCTACCTCAACGAAACCGTTCCGATGAAGGAACCGCAGGAGCACCTGATCAGCCTAGCCGTGGACATGATCTACGCCCGCAGTGAGGACATGGCCTACATCGACGTGGAATACGCGGATGGCAGCACTGAAACGCTCTTCTTCGGCGATTTCATGTCTGGCGCGATGCTGCGCAACATTGTGGACCGGGCGAAGAAGGCCGCGGTCAAGGACTTCCTGGCCTCGGGGGAGCGCGGACTCGGCAGTGAGCACATCCGCGGCGCTGTGCTGGCGGAGCTCACGGAGAATGAGGATCTTCCTTCTAGTGCCAACCCGGATGATTGGGCGCGCGTCTCCGGCCGGCGCGGCCAGCGGATCGTCGCGATGATCCCCCGCGCCGCCACCGCGCAGCGGGCAGTGGGCGATCACCATTCGGCGCGGGCAGAAGCGGAGGCACACTGATGAACGAGCCGTTGAGCACCAGCCGGGTCATGGGTTTGGAGACCGAGTTCGGGGTGGCGCACGCGTCGGACGCTGACCGGGCCCGCGCCGGCTCCAGCGCCTCCGTTCAGCTGTCCCACTTCACCGTGGCGGCCTATGCGCTGCTGGAGGACTCCGACCGGCAGCGGGTCCGCTGGGACTACGGGGATGAGACCCCGCTGCGAGACGCCCGAGGCTTTGAACTGCAGCGCGCCGCCGCCCACCCCACCCAGCTCACCGATGAGACGCACGACGCGCACCTGCCAAGCGTTGACCTGGACCTGCCGCTGGCAGCGCACGAGGAGATGCCTCGTGACCTAGACGATACGGCCACCCTCTTCTACGCCCAGCGCCGCGCAATCGGCAACGCCGTGCTCCGCAACGGTGCCCGCCTCTACGTGGACCACGCACACCCCGAGTACTCCTCACCGGAGGTGATGAGCGCCCGCGAGGCTGTGATCTGGGACCGGGCCGGTGATGAGATCGCGCGGCGCGCCATGGCCCGCATCCAGCAGGCCGAGGGCGTTCCGGAGGTGGCGCTGTACAAGAACAACACCGACGGCAAAGGGCAGTCCTACGGCACCCATGAGAACTACCTCGTGGACCGCAGCGTGCCCTTTGAGCGGCTCGTCGAGATTCTGCTGCCCTTCTTTGCCACCCGCCAGATTCTGGTGGGAGCAGGACGCGTGGGCATCGGCATGCGGGCCGAGCAGCCCGGATTCCAGATCTCCAGCCGGGCCGACTTCTTCGAGTCCGAGGTGGCGCTGGAGACCACGCTGAACCGGCCGATTGTGAACTCCCGCGACGAGCCGCACGCGGATGGCCAGCAGTTCCGCCGCCTTCACGTGATCATCGGGGATGCGAACCTGTTTGACACGGCGAACCTTCTGAAGCTCGGCATGACCTCCCTGGTGCTGGCCGCTGCTGAGCGAGAGCAGCGCACCGGTGAGCAGATCCTGCCGAGCATCCAGCTCAGCGATCCGGTCTCCGCCGTTCACAGCGTGTCCCATGACCTGTCCCTCACCGAGCAGCTGCCGCTGGCCGGCGGCGGCGCCATCACCGCTCTTCAGGTGCAGCGCGCCTACCTGGATGCGGTGCGTGAGAACGCCGCAGACGATGACGAGACCGCATTCGTGATTGAGCAGTGGGGCGAACTGCTCACCCTCCTGGAACAGGATCCGGATGCTGCCGCGGATCGCATCGAATGGGTGGGCAAGCACCGCCTGCTCGAATCGTTCCGCGAGCGCCACGGCCTGGACTGGGAGGATCCGCGCCTGATGGTGTTGGACATCCAGTTCACGGACCTGCGGCCGGAGAAGTCCCTGTTTCAGAAGCTGGAGCGTGCCGGGCGGGTGCGGCGTCTGGTGAGCGATGAGGACGTGGCGCATGCAGTGGCGCATCCGCCTGCCTCCACGCGAGCATGGCTGCGCGGGCAGCTGGTGCGTGAGCATCGGGATGAACTCGACTCCGCCGGGTGGGATGCGGTGACCATCCGGGAGGCTGGTGCTGCGCTGCGCTTCCGATTCCTTGATCCCGCCTCTGGTTCCAAGTCGTGGTGCGCTGAGCACGGGCTGGACCCAACCGATTCGATTGAGCGCGTGGTCGATGCGGCCCGCGCAATCCGCTGACAGAAGGAGAACATCATGAGCCAGTCACAGATCCACGGTCCTGGGCGCCGCGATGAGGACGATGCGGATTCGTCGCTGGAGTCCGGCGGCGGTCAGGTTCAGAAGTCGATCGCCGCGAGTGAGGACCTGCTGGATGAGATCGACCTGGTGCTGGAAGAGAACGCGGAGAGTTTTGTGAAGTCCTTTGTGCAGAAGGGCGGGCAGTGAGCGCATGAAGCGACGGGTAGCCGGTATCGAAACCGAGTTCGGCCTGGTCACCGTGGCCGGTGACGGCACCCAGGCGCTTGAGCCGGAGCATGCTGCGCGTGATCTGTTCAAGCCGATTGTGGCGTGGGGGCGCTCCTCCAACGTGTTCATGCCGAATGCGGCTCGGCTGTACCTGGATGTGGGCAGTCACCCGGAGTACGCGTCGGCGGAGTGCGATGACTTCTGGGAGCTGGTGGCGCAGGACCGGGCGGGGGAGCGGGAGTTCCATGACCTGGTCACAGCAGCGAACGCCGCCTACGCCGAACAGGGAGTGGATGCCCGCATCCACCTGTTGAAGAACAATGCCGACTCCGAAGGCAGCTCCTTCGGCAGCCATGAGAACTTCATGATCGAACGGCGCGGAGAGTTCACTCGGCTGCCGCAGATGCTGGTTCCCTTCCTCGTCTCCCGCCAGCTGGTGACCGGTGCGGGCGGTGTTCTGCAGGGGGAGGAGGGGCCGGTGTTCGGCTTCTCGGTGCGCGCCGACCACATGTGGGAGACGGTGTCCAGCGCCACCACGCGGGCCCGGCCGATCATCAACACCCGCGATGAGCCGCATGGTGATCCCACGAAATACCGGAGACTGCATGTCATCGTGGGAGACTCCACGATGAGCGAGCTGTCCACGTGGCTGCGGTTCTCCATGACCGATGCGGTGCTGCGTCTGGTGGAGGAGGGGCACCCGGTGGCGGCTCCGGCGCTCGTGGATCCGATCCGGGACATCCGGGTGATCGCCCGGGATCTGACCGGGCAGGCTCCGCTGGAGCTGGCCGACGGGTCCACGACGACAGCGCTGAAGCTGCAGCGCTTCTACCTGGAGGCGGTCACGCGGGCCTTCGATGATCTGGATCCGCAGATGCTCGAGCTGTGGAAGCGTGCCCTAGAGGCGATTGAGACGCAGAACTTCTCCCTGGTGAGCCGGGAGCTGGACTGGGCGATCAAGCATGAGCTGTTCACCACTGTGGCTGAACGCCGCTCCGTGAGGCTTGACTCGCCCGAGATCCAGCGGCTGGAGTTCGCCTACCACGACATCGATCCCGAGCGCGGCGTGTTCTTTGCGCTGCAGCGGCGGGGCCTAGCCCCCTCGATTCTGAGCGATGAGCAGATTGAACGGGCTCGCACCACTGCGCCGTCCACCACCCGTGCGCATCTGCGCTCCGAGGTGCTGACGGCCGCGCGGGCCGCGGGCGTCGACGTGTCCGTGGATTGGACCACGGTCCGCTTGAACCGGCCAGGCTCGAAGCCGATCACGCTGCTGGACCCGTTTGAAACCGAGAACAGTGAGGTGTCAGCGCTGTTGGATAGTCTCAACGCGACCGCTGCTGAAGGAGAAGCCCCGTGATCGCCCGCCGAACCCTGCTGACAGCCGCCGGTCTCACCAGTGTTGCAGCCGCGCTAGCCGGCTGTGGTGAGAGCGCAGAGACCGTGCCGGGCTCCAGCATCAGCCCCGGCACCGCTGCCGGCGGATCCGACGCCGGGGAAGCGTCGGATGGCGGTGTGTTCGCTCCGCTGACGGTCAGCGGTCCCGTGGGCGAAGAGCCCGTGGTGGAGCTGGCCGGACCGCTGACGTTTGAGAGTCCCCACTCCACAGTGATCATCCACGGTTCCGGGCAGAAGATCACCGAGGGCTCCACCATCATCCAGAAGTCCGGGTTTTACAACCCGGAGGACGGATCGCTGCTGCACTCGCAGTGGGAGCGGAAGCAGAGCACCGTGTTCCAGATCAGCTCGGAGAGCGTGGGAGATGAATCCGTGGCGTTCTTCACCGCACTGAGCACGGGGTCGCGTTATGCGATGGTGGGCTTTGACCAGGCGGGAACACCGGTGCTGCAGGTGGGCGATGTGGAAGGCATTGCGCTTGGCCGCGCCGACGGTGCCGCTCAGCAGCTCGGCCCGGAGTTCCCCGCGTTCACGCTGCAGGATGACGGCTCTCCTCAGCTCAGCGGCAAGCCGAAGGGGGAGCCTCCCACCGAGCTGCTGCACGATGCCTCCATTGTGGGCAGCGGGCCTAAGGCTGCCGCGGGTGACACCCTGGTCATGCATTACCGAGGCTGGGACTTCGAGACCGGTGAGGAGTTCGACTCTTCCTGGAGCCGCGGCGTTCCGTTTGATTTCGTGCTCGGAGCGGGCGATGTGATCGCCGGCTGGGACACGTCACTGGACGGTGCTGCTCAGGGAAGCCAGATTGTGATGGTCATCCCGCCTGCTGAGGCCTACCAGGATCAGGGCGAGCTTGCCGGGAAAACCCTTGTGTTCGTGGCGGATGTGCTCTATGTGGCCAAGCCCTGAGCCCTGAAGCCAGTGACCATTCATTGATTGACACCGTTTCATCACAGAGGAGACAGCATGAACAATTCCGCCAGCAAACCGGTGGTGTCCGTGGAGGGCACCGAGGAGCCCACCGACCTCGTCATCATCGACGAATGGGAGGGAGACGGTGACATCGCCGGCGCAGGAGACGTGGTTGACGTCCATTATGTGGGCGTTGCCCTGTCCGATGGCACACAGTTCGACGCCTCCTGGGATCGTGGCGAGCCGCTGACATTCCCACTCGGCGCGGGCCAGGTCATTCCCGGATGGGATGAGGGCGTGCAAGGCATGAGAGTGGGGGGCAGGCGCCGTCTGGAGATCCCTGCCTCGCTCGCTTACGGCCCCCGCGGCATTCCGGGCGTCATCAAGGGCGGAGAAACCCTCGTCTTCGTCTGTGACCTTGTTGGGGTGCGCAAGAACTGACCCAGCAGCAGCCACCGCAGAGCGGTCTCTTCCCCAGCCCGGCGGAGGAGGCCGCTCCCGCATCCGTGCGCACCACCACCGGCATCGAGCTGGCCCAGCACAACCCGGTGGCGCGAGTTCACGTGCTCGGCTCCCTGCCGCACCTGGACCGGGCATTCGAGTACGCCGTTCCGGTGGAGCTTGACCAGCTGAAGCCCGGGCAGCGGGTGCGGGTGAGCTTTGCGGGGCGGGATGCGGAAGGCATTGTGCGGGCGCGTGGCTCTCAGCCGGAGACGGATCGCGCGCTGGCGCCGATCAAACGCATCGTCAGCCCGGATCAGGTGATCGATGAGTCCATGCTGCGCGTGTGTGAACTGATCGCTGAACGCTACGCGGGCTCTCTCACCGATGTGCTGCGTCTGGCGGTCCCGCCGCGGCATGCACGTGCCGAGAAGCGGGTGCATGATGCGCTGGCAGCGGCAGCCGCTTCCGACGACCGCGGCGATGCCCCAGCGGAGCCGGCTGTGACGCCGCCGGCGGAGGCTGAGGGGCAGCCGGAGCTGATCCGCCCGATCATCGAGCGCTTTCCCGCGCTGACCGCTTTTCTTGACCATGCCCGGGACGGCGGCGCGCCGCGTGCCTCGATTCTACTGGATCCGGTGGACGACTGGCACCGGCTCGCCGAGGATCTCATCCGGGGCCTGGCTGACACGGACGGGATCCTCATCCTGGCTCCGGATGCCCGCGATGTGCGCCGTGCCGCCGAGTATCTGCGCGGTGTGGGACTGGACTGTGCGGAGCTGACCAGCAGTGAAGGCCCCGAGAAGCGCTATGGCACGTTTCTGCGGATCCTCACGGGGCAGCGCCGGATCATCGTGGGCACCCGCAGCGCAGCGTTCGCGCCGGTGAAGAATCTCCGCCTGATCCTGATGTGGGATGAGGCGGATGATCTGTTCGATGAGCCCCGAGCTCCCTACCCGCACGCACGCGCCGTGGTGATGGCCCGCTCCTATCTGGAAGGCGTGCCGGCAGTGTTTGCGGTGCCGTCGCGCTCCGCCGCTCTCACGGTCTGGGCGCGTGAGGGGGCGCTGGCTGACCTTGACCCGATTCCGGCACCCCATGCGCTCACCCATCCGCGGATCGAACTCATGGATGAGCATCTGCGGGAGCGTGAAGGCGCCAGCGGCTGGTCTCGGCTTCCGCAGCACGCCTACCGTGTGATCCGGGAAGGGCTCAAACGTGGACCGGTTCTGGTGCAGGTGCCGCGTTCGGGGTATGTTCCCGCACTGGTCTGCTCCTTCTGCGGCACGCGCGCGCTGTGCACGCACTGCCACGCCGGTCTGCAGGTGCGCGGGCGCGGCGGCATGCTGGTGTGCCCCGTGTGCGGGCACAGCCACGGCCACTACCGCTGCCCCGAGTGTGACCGCACCCATGTCACACCGGTGGTGTCTGGCAGCGTGCGCACGGCTGATGATCTGCGGCGTGCGTTTCCCACCACGCCGTTTCATGTCTCCGGCGGGGCCGGCGGCATGGTGGCGGACAGTGAGGTTGCTGACGGGGACATTGTGGTGGCCACACCCGGCGCGGAGCCGCTGCCGGCGCAGAAGTACGCGGCCACGGTTATCCTCGACGCGGATGCTGCGCTCGCCCGGTCCGTGTTCGACGCGGACGTGGAGGCAGTGCGCCGCTGGTCCCATGCCATCGGCGCCACCCGGGTGTTCGACGATGGCGGGCAGGTGCTCGTGGTGGGCACCGCACAGGCGCCGGCGATCCGCTCGCTCGTGCTGCCCCGCGGCCGGTTCTTCATCAACACTGTGCTCCAGCAGCGGGAGGAGCTGCTGTTTCCGCCGTTTGCGAAGGTGGTCGAGGTGAGCGGGGATGCTGATGCCTGCCGGGAGTTCCTTGAACTCGTGGAGCTGCCCGGAGCTGCCGGGGTGTACGGGCCGGTTGAGATAGAAGATGACGCTTCACGAAGCCGCGCCGTCCTTCGTGCTCCGCTCAGCAGATCCGAGGAGCTGGTGGCCGTTGTGCGCGCCGCCGTGATGGTGCGCAGCGCGAAGAAGCTGCCCGGACAGCTGCGCATCCAGGTGGATCCCGCGCATGTGTTCTAGTCCGTTGGTGATCTGCTCCGCCGCATCCCACTGGCCCGCCTAGACTGGAGGAACCATGCGACTTCTCTTTGCCGGCACGCCCACCGCGGCGCTGCCCTCGCTGCAGGCCCTGATCGACTCCTCCCATGAGGTGGTCGCCGTTCTCACCCAGCCCGATGCCCCGACCGGGCGCGGCCGCAGGCTGCGACCGTCTCCGGTGGCGCAGCTGGCTGAGCAGCATGGGATCACGGTGCTGAAACCCGAACGCGTTGCCGACTCCTTGGAGGACATCGCTGCGCTGCGGGTGGACGCCGCCCCGATCGTGGCCTACGGTCAGCTGATCGGATCCGACCTGCTTGCCACGCCGAAGCACGGCTGGTTCAACCTGCATTTCTCACTGCTGCCCGCCTACCGCGGCGCCGCTCCTGTGCAGCGCGCCATTCAGGCGGGGGAGACCACCACCGGCATCAGCATCTTCCAGCTCGATGAAGGCTTGGACACCGGCCCGATTGCGCTGATGGACCGGGTGTCCATCCGTGCTGAGGACACCGCCGGGGACCTGCTCGATCGGCTCTCCCACCAGGGCGCCCACGCACTTGTCAGCGTGATGGACAAGCTCAGTGTGGGCTCCCTGCTGCTGGAGCAGCAGGAGCGAACCGGAGTCAGCGTTGCTGCGAAGCTGAGCCGCGACGATCAGCTCATCGACTTCCATGCTGACGCATCCACCGTGGCGAACCGGATCCGCGCCGCCGCACCGCAGCCAGGAGCCTTTGCTCTGCTGGGCGAGCAGCGGATCCGGCTGCTCGGCGTGGGCGAGCAGAACCCGCCCGAGGGGCTCCGCTTGCAGCCCGGTCAGCTCGGCGCAACGAAGAAGCACCTGTTCGTGGGCACGGGCAGCGTTCCGCTGCAGCTCACCAGGGTGGGCCCGCCCGGCAAACCGGAGATGAACGCCGCGGACTGGGCGCGCGGGGCGCGGCTGGATGAGACCTCACGATTCGAGGAGGGGGTATGAGCGGGCAGCGTGACCGCCGCCAGCAGCGCGGAGGGCAGCAGCGCCGAGGAGATCAGGGCGGACGCGTCCGCAATCAGCGCGGACATGAGCGCTCCGGCAGCCGTGGGCGGGGCGGTCCGAGACGCGGATTCTCCCAGCAGGCACCAAGCCAGCGCCGACGCGAATCCACGCCAAGCCGTCTCGCTGCGTTCGACGCCATGCAGGCAGTTGCTGAGAAGGACGCCTACGCCAACCTTGCCCTGCCCAGCATTCTTCGCCGCCACGGCATCCACGGCCGTGACGCTGCCTTCACCACCGAACTGTTCTACGGCACACTGCGCGCCCAGGGAAGGCTCGACGCGATCATCGCCCAGTGTGTGGACCGGCAGCTCACCGATATCGAACCGGCTGTTCTGACGGTGCTGCGCCTGGGCGCCTACCAGCTGCTGGATATGGCGGTTGCTCCGCACGCTGCCGCATCCGAGAGCGTGGCCCTGGCACGGGATGTCACCGGCGCCGGAGCCGCCGGCTTCGTCAACGCTGTTCTGCGTCGGGTGTCCGAGCGCAGCCCGGAAGAGTGGCTCGAGCAGGCCGCGCCCGCTCGTGAGGAGAATGAGAACGCGCACCTCGCGATTGTCTATTCCCACCCCGAATGGATGGTGCGGGCGCTGAAGGACGCACTCACGGTGCACGGAAGGGATCAGTCGGAGATCGATGACCTGCTCGCCGCGCATAATCGCGCCCCGCTGGTCAGCTTGGTCATGCGGCCGGGGCTGACGGATGAGGATGAGCTCGCCGATGCCGGCGCTGAACCTGGACGCTGGTCCATTGTGGGGATGACCTGGCCAGGGGGAGATCCAGGCCGGATCCAAGCAGTGGCCGAAGGCCGAGCCGCCGTGCAGGATGAAGGCTCCCAGCTGGTGGCCATGGCGCTTGCCATCGGCGCTGATGATCTGGTCACCGCTGACGATGCTGCGTGGCTGGACCTCTGCTCCGGGCCCGGCGGAAAAACCGCGCTGCTCGCCGGCTTCAGCGTGGAACGGGATGCGCAGATCCTTGCCACTGAACTGCAGGAGCATCGCACAGGCCTGGTGGAGAAATCCGTTGCCGCCCTGGTGGAGGCGGGAGCGGAAGTGGAGTGCATGACCGCGGACGGAACCGAGATCGGTGATCGGTTCACCGGCCAGTTCAGCCGTGTCCTCGCCGATGTGCCCTGCACAGGCCTTGGGGCGCTGCGCCGCCGGCCCGAATCGAGATGGCGCAGACAGCCTGATGACCTGGGCCCGCTCGGCGTGCTGCAGCGGAAGCTGCTGACCAGCGCGCTCGATGCGGCAGCGCCCGGCGCAGTCATCGCCTACGTCACCTGCTCCCCGCACGCTGCTGAAACGGTGCTCGTGGTCAAGGACGTGATGCGCTCCCGCAATGACGCCGAGATCGTGGATGCACGCCCCGCGCTCATGGCGGGCATCCGCCCGGGCGCCGAGGATCCACAGCTGGGGGATGGTCCATTCGTTCAACTGTGGCCGCACGTCCACGGCACCGATGCCATGTTCCTCTCCCTGATCCAGAAGAAGGCCTGAGCCATGCACTACTCCACAGACTCCACCCTCATCCACCCCTCGATCCTCAACTGCGACTTTATGAGCATCGGCACCGAACTGGACCGCATCGCCACCGCAGATGCCGCCCATGTGGACGTGATGGACAACCACTTTGTGCCGAACCTGACGTTCGGACCGGACATGGTGGAGCAGATCGTTCGCCGCTCCCCAATCCCGGTGGATGCGCACCTCATGATCAGCAACGCGGACACCCAGGCGCCCGTGTACGCGGAGGCCGGGGCGCACTCCGTCACCTTCCATCTTGAAGCGGCCGCGGCGCCGATCCGGCTCGCCCGCGAACTGCGGCGCAGATCCGTGGCGGTAGGGGTGGCGCTGCGCCCCGCAACCCCGGTGGAGTCAGTCCTGGACTTCATCGGCGAGTTCGACATGCTGCTGATCATGACGGTGGAGCCCGGATTCGGCGGGCAGTCCTTCATCGATTCGATGATCCCCAAGATCCAGCGCGCCCGGAAGGCGATCAGCGACAGCAACCTCAATGTGTCCATCCAGGTGGACGGGGGTGTGTCCCGCTCCACCATCGAACAGGCTGCTGAGGCGGGCGCGAATGTGTTCGTGGCCGGCTCCGCGATCTACCGGGCGCAGGATGCGGTGGAGGAGATCGATGCGCTGCGATCTCTGGCTGCCCACCCCCGACACTGAGGGGCGCATCACGCCCGCAGGTGCCAAGGGTGCCCGAACCGTGGCGGGAGCCGTACCCGCGGCCCTGAGCCCGATAGCCTGGAGGGGTGAAGACCTTTGACACGCTGTTCGCTGAACTCCAGCAGAAGGCCATCGATCGCCCAGCAGGATCCGGAACCATCCGCGAGCTCGACTCCGGTGTGCACGGCATCGGCAAGAAGATCGTGGAGGAGGCCGCCGAAGTGTGGATGGCCTGCGAATACGAAAGCGATGATGACGCCGCTCTGGAGATCTCCCAGCTGATCTACCACCTGCAGGTCATGATGGTGAAGAAGGGCCTGAGTCTGGATGACATCTACCGCCGTCTCTGAGAGGACACCCATGCTGCGCATCGCCGTTCCGAACAAGGGCGCCCTGCATGAACCCGCCACTGAGCTGTTCCATGAATCCGGCTATGCCCGCCGCAGCTCCACCAAGGAGCTGGTGCTGGTGGATGAGCTCAACGGCGTGGAGTTCTTCTTCCTGCGCCCCCGCGACATCGCCGTCTATGTGGGAACCGGCACCGTTGACGTGGGCATCACCGGCGAGGACATGCTCCTGGACTCCGGCACTCCCGCTGACATCATGATGCGGCTCGGCTTCGCGGTGTCCACGTTCCGGTTCGCGGCACCACAGCAGGTCGAAAACCCACAGCTGGAAGGCGCTCGGATCGCCACCAGCTATGACCGGCTCGTCTCCGATCACCTCGCCGAACACGGCATCAGCGCCACCGTGGTGCACCTGGACGGCGCTGTTGAGAGCTCCATTCAGCTCGGCATCGCGGATGTCATCGCTGATGTGGTGGAGACCGGCTCCACGCTGCGAGCTGCCGGCCTCGCCACCTTCGGGGATCCGATCATGCGCAGTGAAGCAGTGCTGTTCTCCCGGCCCGGCCTTGAGCTCGACGCAGCCGGCGTACGCACCCTGAACGTGCTGAAGCGCCGCCTGAAGAGCGTTCTGGTGGCCCGGGAGTATGTGCTCATCGACTATGACATCCCCGCTGTACATATGGAAGCGGCAGTAGCGGTCACTCCGGGCTTCGAATCGCCCACCGTCTCCCCGCTGCACGGACGCGACTGGTATGCGGTGCGCGCCATGGTCTCCTCAAAGAACCTCAACGCCACTATGGATGAGCTGTACGCGGTGGGTGCTCGTGCCATCCTCGTCACGGATATCCAGGCATGCAGGATCTGATCCTGCCCGAACTGCCGCACACGTTCCGGCCGCGGCTGTCTCGGATCTACGCCTACGTGATCGGCTCGGTTCTGCTGGCGGGCACAGTCATCATGGCGATCATCCTGCCGTACCCGCTGTTCGGCCTTTCCGATCGGCTTGGCTTCATCACGGTGGGAGCGGTGATCTTCTGGTTCTGCCACCGCCAGGCCACCGTGCACGTGCGCGCTGACGAGCACGGTGTTCACGTGCGCAATCTGTTCCGCTCACAGCAGTTCGAATGGGCGGAGATCATCGACGTGTCCTTCGTGGAGGGCAACCCGTGGGCGGCGGCTGACCTGAACACGGGGGACACCATCGGCCTGATGGCATTCCAGCGCACCGATGGGGAGCTCGGCATCCGCCAGGCGAAGCAGTTCCAGGCGCTGATCGAGCGCATGTCCTGAATCGCTCCGGACGTGAACCGGCTGGCGCAGAACGTCAGTGCCGGCGGCGAATCACCACGGAGCGGGGATCAGCGCCGCCGCATAGCGCCCAGCCAGCGCCGGGTACAGAAACGCCTTCGGATCATCCGCCAGGGAGCGTCCCATGGAGGACAGGCGCACCGGAGACTCCTTCAGCGCGCGCAGCAGTCCCTCGGACTGCACCAGGTGCATCTCATGCTTGAGCGGCCGCAGCGCCGTGCACACATCCGCGTCGATCTGCCGGAAGAGGGGATCCGTGGGGTCCAGCACCGGAACCGCAACGGGGGAGTGCGTGAACTTCTCCAGCACGGTCAGCGAATGGTGGGAGAGGCCCCGGTGACGGGAGCGCTCATCCGACTCGCTGACCCTGGCGGAGTGGATCACAGTGCCGCCGATTGCGGCCGCCATGTTCATTGCCTCCGCGGCATGAACTCCGGAGAAACCCCAGGTGGTGCCGGTGCCAAGATTGCCCGGGCCCTGGGCGATGATGACCGCGTCAGCCTCCAGCACATGCACCGCGGCCATCAGCGCCGAGGGCAGGGACACGGCCTCCAGGTCACCGCCGAAGGCCTGACCGCAGGTGATCACCGCCTCCAGCGCACCAGCGCTGCGCAGGGCGGCTGAGGCCCGGGAATACTGAGCGGGCAGCGCCGCCCAGTCCGTGTGGATGTACACGATGCGCGCATCCGGCCGATCCACATGGATGCCCGCCACAATGGCGGGCACAGCCGAATGCAGATCCGCCACGACCACCGGCACCCCGTTGATCTCTTCTGCATCATTGATCCGGTAGGCGTGCTCGCTGGACGGGTCATCCACCGAGTCCACCATCACCTGCAGCGGTGTGTAGCGCGCCTTCATCATGTGCCCAGCCGGCTCCGGAACATCTCCCGGGTCGGTGACGCCGAAGCGGCTGACCACAAACGCGTCGCCCCCCGTGCCGAGGCCCCGGCGCAGCGCGTTCGTATTGAGCGTGACCTCGTCACCCACCGCGACCTCACCGATCAGACTTGTATAGGAGATGGCGCTCAGCTGCTCCGTGCCTTGATCTGTGCGCACCTCAACCGTCAGCTGCTGTACCCCGGGCCATGTGCGCCGTACAGCGCCGACACGCCCCTGTTCCCATCGGATCATGACCATCTCCTTAGATTACGCTGAATCAGTGCCCCCAAAGAGCAACATCGAGCGGATCCTGTCCCTCATGATGACGCTGTCCGCCACGAGCCAGGGGTTCACCCGGCGGCAGCTGTTCGACCTGATCCCCGGCTACGATGCGGCCAATCCGCGCTCTCGCGCCCGGCAGTTCGACCGGGACCTTGACCAGCTTGCTGAGGCGGGCATCACCATCTCCCAGTCGGCCGATCCGTATGAGCCCGGCACTGTGCGCTACCGAATCCCTGAGGGCGGACAGCAGGCGCTGGCGGTGACGGCTGAGGAGCGAGCAGTGCTGGCCGCTGCCCTTGCCGCATGGGATGCAAGCGCCAGCGGGAGCATCGGCGGGCGCGTGCGCGCCAAACTCCTCAGCATGGGCATCGAACCCGAAGTGATGATCAGCGGCCGCACTACTCTCAGCACAGCTCCCGCTCTGACGTCGCTGCTCGCCGCAGCTCTGGAACATCGAACAGTCGGCTTCGACTACCGGGGCGGGCAGGATGATGCTCCGCGACCGCGCCTTATCGACCCGTGGCTGGTGGGGGTGGTTGACGCGAACCCGTACGTGTACGGGTATGACCATGACCGTGCTGCACCGCGGCTCTTCCGCCTCTCCCGGATCACCAATGCGCCCCGCGTGATCCGCGCCGCCTCCATCCCGGTGCCCGCCGGCCTGAACCTCGACGAGATCGTTCACAGTGAGCGGAGCGCACCGATCAGCGGCCCCGCTCAGCTGCGGATCCATCCATTCAAGGCGCTGCCGCTGCGTGACCGCGCCGGCGCAGCCCCTGAACAGACCAGCGTGGCTACTGAGCTGAGCGGCGATGCTCTGCACCGTGCCGCTCTGCGTGAGCACGCCTGGGTGCGGATTGCGGCACCGGCGGATGCCGCGGACCGGCTGCTCGGCTCCCTGCAGCGGATCGAACAGATGCACAGCGGAGCGCCAAGCATCGATCCTGACCGCGCCCAGCAGGCGCCGCAGCGCCGGCAGCGATCTGTGCGCGCACTCGCATCGGGCTCCACCGATGTGGCACGGCTCGTTGCCATCGCCGCCTACGCTCAGCAGCATCCCGAGGCTGACGCTGCTGCACTCGCTGCCCGGCTCGGCATCAGTCAGCAGGACCTGGTGCGTGACCTGAACCTGCTGATGATGGTGGGGGACTACTCCAGTGGTGTCAGCGCTTTTGTGGACACCTCGGTTGAGAACGGCGATGTGTTCATCGCCAATGCTGAGAGCCTCAGCACCCCGATGCAGCTGACTCCGCCCGATGCCGCAGCGCTGCTGCTCGGATTGGACACTATCGACGCTGATGAGCTGGCTCTGGATCCAGCGGCGCTGCGATCCCTGCGCACCAGACTCGAGGCGATCGCCGGGCGCGTTGGCAATCCTCCCGGCCACGATGCACAGACGCGGCCCCGCAAAGAGCGCACCCCCGAAGAGCGCGCCGAGCATGATGGTGATGAAACGCTGGAGGCCGCGGAGCATCCCGGGCGGGCCGCCCACAATGCCGCTGTGATCACCGCGGCGCTGGACGAGGGGGAGAGCGTGATCATCCGCTACGCCCGGCCGGATCAGGACTTCACCACGGTGCGGAGCATTCGCCCGCATCGCATCGATATCGCCCACGGGCATGTGTATGTCACTGCTCACTGCGCGCTGAGCGGGGGTGAGCGGCGCTTCCGCACCGACCGGATCATCAGAGCCTGGCCCGAGAAGGACCCGTCCGCGCCCACACCGATGACCTCTCTGCCCGAACGAGCGGCGGATCCAGCCGCCGAAGCAACACCAGCCGCCCAAGCGGTGCTGAGGCTTGCCCCCGGCGCCCTGTGGATTGCCGACGCATTCCATGGCTCTCACCTGTTCGATGACCCTACGGGCGAAGGGGACGCGGTTGCGGTGATCACAACCTCTGCTCTGCCAGCGCTGATCAGCGCGGTGATCGAAGCGGACGGCGCCGCTGAAGCGCTCGGCCCGCCGCCGCTGCGACACGCGGTCCGGCAGGCTGTCCTGGCAGCTCGCCGCGACCAGGAGCGATACGGTTGAGGCCCGTGGTGCCCGCCAGTTGCGGATGCGACTAAACTGGGCGGGACCACAACTGTCGATTCCTTGAAAACGGAGACTCACAATGGGAAGTGGCTTCTTCCGCAGCCCCTGGCCGATCCTGATCTTGGTGGTGCTGGCGATCCTCCTGTTCGGCGCTGGCAAGCTCCCCGGGCTGGCCCGCAACCTGGGCAAGTCCATGCGCATCTTCAAGAGCGAAGTCGATGAGCTGCGCAAGGACAACGACAAGGGCGAGGAGTTTGACGAGAGCGATGAGCCGCGCGACCGTGAGCGCCCCCGTGACCGCGCAGATGATTCCGCTCGCGACTTCGACCCCCGTGATGCCCACGATGATCGCCCCCTGGAGGCAGAGCGCATCCGCCAGCGCCGCGACGATGACGGCTACCGCCGCGACTGAGCGAGACTGACGAGAGCCGATCCCCGGCCCCAGTTCGGGCCGGGGCTGTGAAAAGGATGATCTGAGGCGTGGCCAAACCCAAGAAGCAGCGCACACCGAAGAACCCAGAGGGCCGGATGACCCTCGGTGAACATCTCACCGAGTTCCGCAACCGGCTTCTCATCGTGGCCGCTTCGGTGCTGGTGTGCGCGATCGCTGGGTGGTGGATCTACTATCCCGTGTTCGATGCCATCGCCGCGCCCTTCATCGGCCTGAAGGATCAGGGCTATAACGTCAACCTGAACTTCGGCGGCATCGGATCCACCCTGGAAGTCCACCTGCGTCTAGCGGTGTACATCGGCCTTGCCCTGGCCAGCCCCATGGTGCTGTTCCAGATCTGGCGGTTCATCACCCCCGGACTGCACAAGAACGAACGCCGATACACGATCGGCTTCGTCGGTGCTTCCGCACCGCTATTCCTCATCGGGTGTGTGGCGGGCTACTTTGCGATCACCAAGACCGTTCCGGTGCTGCTGGGCTTTCGGCCCACCGAAGAGGTCATGCAGCTGGTGGAGTTCGATAAGTACCTTGACCTTGTCATCAAGTTGGTGCTCGCGTTCGGCATCGCCTTCGTGTACCCGGTGCTGCTGGTGGCGCTGAACATGGTGGGCATTCTGCCGGCGCGGACCATGCTGAAGGCATGGCGCTGGGTGATCTTCCTCAGCTTCCTGTTCGTGGCCGTGCTGGTGCCCACTCCTGAGCCGTTCACGCTGATCGCCATGACCCTGCCGCTGATCGGACTGTTCTTCGCCGCGGTGGGGGTGTCGGCGATCAATGACAAACGCCGAGCCCGCAAACACGCTGCGATGCTGGCGTCACTGGAGGAGTCCGGGCCCAGCCGCATTGACGACGAGGTAGAGCCGATTGATCTGCCCGAGGCGATCGAAGACTCCTACCGCACTACGGACGAGTCGTGAACCGGCTGCGCGTCGGGCTGCTGACCAATCCGTCAGCGGCCGCGGGCGCCGCCCAGCGCATCGGGCGCCACGTGGACTCTCTGCTGCAGATGTCCGGCCTATCCGTGATCGACCTGTCCGGGCCCACGGCTGCAGTCGCCAAGGCGCGCGTTGAGGAGATCAAGCATGACCTCACCGCGCTCGTGGTGGTGGGCGGTGACGGCACGGCCGCGCTCGGCGCATCCTGTGTGGCAGGCACCCAGGTGCGGCTCGGCATCGTGCCCGCCGGCTCCGGCAATGATCTGGCCCGGGCGCTCGGCCTGCCGCTGAACAACCCGGATGAAGCTGTGCGTGTTCTGCTGCACGCGCTGTCGCGACCCGTCGTCCGCATGGATGCGATTGAGCTGAGCGGGACGGGCCAGGATAAGCCAACACTTGTGCTCGGCAACGTGAGCCTCGGGTTTGATGCCCTGGTGAATGCCCGTGCTAACCGGTCCCGCGGACCGCTGGGGCGCCGCTACACCCTGGCTGTGATCCGGGAGCTTGCCCGGTTCTCGGCGTTGCCGTACTGGGTGGAGATCGATGGCGGTGAGCGCCAGGCGATCGATGCGGCCCTGATCACTCTGTGCAACTCAGGTGTGATGGGCGGCGGCATGGTGATCTCCCCGGACTCCTCGGCCTTTGACGGTGCGCTTGAGCTGGCAGTGGTGGACGCCATGCCGCGGGGCCGCCTGGTGCGCCTGTTCCCCAAGGTGTTCAGCGGCACCCACACGAACCTGAGCGAGTTCGCCGTCCACCCGGTGAGAGAATCGATCACGGTGGGCCTGCGCGACTCTCGCCATCTGCGTGCTTTTGCTGACGGGGAGCCGCACGGGGCGCTGCCGATCACAGCCCGAATCCGACCGGGAGCAGTGCGCATTCTCATGGAACCGGAGGATTGATGACCGCCCGCAGCGAGTTCACCGACCGCTTCGCCTTCCCGCTGGATCCCTTTCAGATCAAGGGGATGGATGCGATCGACCGCGGCTCATCCGTGCTCGTCGCCGCCCCCACCGGGGCCGGAAAAACGATCGTGGGCGAATATGCCGTGCATTGCGCTCTCCAACGGGGCGCCAAGGTGTTCTACACCGCGCCGATCAAAGCGCTGTCGAACCAGAAATACAATGACCTCGTCGACTGGCTGGACCATGAGACGGTAGGGCTGATCACCGGTGATGTCTCGGTGAATCCGAACGGCCCGGTGGTGGTGATGACCACCGAGATCCTGCGCAACATGATGTACGGGGACTCCCCGGCGCTGATGGATTTGGGCTACGTGGTCATGGACGAGGTCCATTATCTGGCAGACCGGCTGCGCGGACCGGTGTGGGAAGAGATCATCATCCACCTGCCGGAGTCGATTCAGCTTGTGGCGCTGTCCGCCACGGTCTCGAACATCGAAGAGTTCGGCGCCTGGGTGGAAGAGGTGCGCGGGCAGAGCGAGGTGGTCGTCTCTGAGCGTCGCCCTGTTCCGCTGTGGCAGCACGTGCTGTTCAACCATGACCTCATCGATGTGTTCCTTGACATCGACGGTGAGCCGATGGCGGCGCACGGGCCGGATGTCAACACCCGATACCGCGAAATCAACCCGGCGCTGCGCTCGCTCGGCCAGGACCGTGAACGTCCCGTGTACCGCGGCCACAACCGAAAGGGCCGCACTCGCTTTCGCGGCCCCCGCAAGGAGCAGTTCATGCGTCCGCGCGGGATGAGCCGAGCGGATGTGGTTCATACGCTTGATGAGGCGGGGCTGCTGCCCGCAATCTTCTTCATCTTCAGCCGAGCCGGCTGCGATCAGGCAGTGGGCCAGCTGATGCGCGCAAACATTGAACTGACCACTGCTGAAGAGCGCCGTCGCATCCGTGAGGTGCTGCGCGAGCGGTTTGCGGACATCTCCGCTGAGGATGCCGACGCGCTCGGCCTGCATCGGATCCAGCGCGCCGCTCAGGCGGGGATCGCTGCGCACCACGCCGGTCAGCTGCCGCTGGTGAAGTCCGCGATCGAAGACCTCTTCGCCAGCGGTCTGATCAAGCTGGTGTTCGCCACCGAAACCCTCGCGCTCGGCATCAATATGCCGGCGCGCACCGTGGTGCTCGATCAGCTGACCAAGTTCAACGGCACCGAACACGCTCCGATCACACCGGGTGAGTACACGCAGCTGACCGGCCGGGCCGGCCGCCGCGGAATCGACGTGGAAGGCCACGCGGTGGTGGTGGTCACCGACTCAGGCAGCGCCGAGGAGGTGGCCGGTCTCGCCTCCAAGCGCACCTACCCGCTGCGTTCAGCATTCAGGCCCACCTACACCATGACGATCAACCTGCTGGATCGCTTCACCCTGGATGAAGCCCGGGACACCCTCGCCAGCTCTTTCGCCCAGTTTCAAACCGACCGCGGCATCGTGGGCCAGGCCCGACGCGCCCGCCAGTTGGCAGAGACCGCTGAGCAGTACCGTGAGGCGCTCGTCTGCGACCAGGGGGACATCGAGGAGTACGCGCAGCTGTTGGAATCCATCACCCAGCGGGAGAAGGCGCTGAACCGCGACCGGGCCAAGCGACAGCAGGACCGCGCCGCTCAAGCGGTGCGCAAGCTTCGCCGCGGAGACATCATCGCCATCCCCGGTGGCCGTCGCGAAGGCTTCGCCGTCGTGGTATGGAATGAGAAGACCGTGGATGGTCCCCGGGTCACCGTCATCACCACCCATGGGCAGCAGCGTGAGTATCGGGGCCGCGACTTCCCGAACCAGCCGGCGGTGATTGACACGATGCGCACCCCCAGCCTGGACAAGCTTCGCTCCGCGAAGGTGCGCAAGGACACCGGCAGTGTGCTGCGCTCTCGCCTTTCCGGGCAGCGTTCACCGAAGGCGGCGGTGCCCCGCGAGAAGTCCACCTCGTCACGTGATCGTGTGCTGCTGGAGCTGCGGGAACAGCTGCGCGCGCACCCGTGTCATTCCTGTCCGGATCGGGATGCGCACATGCGCTGGATCCACCGGTGGCGGAAGGCTGCGCGGGACCGGGACCGTGCGGAGCGCAGCATCAGTGCACGCTCCTCGCACCTGGCGCGGGAGTTCGACCGCGTGCTCGCCGTGCTCACCGCTCTTGACTATGTGCAGATCGACCAGGACCAGACTGCGGCGATCACCCCGAAAGGACGCCTGCTGGAGCGGATCTTCTCCGATCGGGACCTGGTGGTCTGCGAAGCCGTCTCCGAGGGGGTTCTCAGCAACGTGAAGCCCGCTACGCTCGCCGCGGTAGTGTCCGCGCTGGTGTATGAGACCCGGCGTGATGAGGCAGCGCCGGAAGAGCTGCCCGACCGCGCTTTTGCCCGCACGCTGCACGCGCTGAGCGTGATCACAGACCAGGTGGCCGCGTTGGAACGCACCCACGGACTGAGCCTCACCCCGGAGCCGAACCCGGCGATGGCCGGTGCTGTGTTCCGGTGGGCGCGCGGAGCAGGCTTCGCCGCGTCCGTGGAGGATATGCCGGTGGCGCCCGGAGACTTCGTGAGGCATATGCGCCAGGTGGTGGATCTGTTGGATCATCTTGAGCACCTGGGCGGCACTGAGGATGTGCTCGCCACAGCGGTGACGGCCCGCCGCGCTCGCACTCTGGTGCTGCGGGGCATCGTTGCTCAGGACATGTGAGGGAGGAGATCATGTCCCTGCTCATCGTTGATGTGGCCGTCTACAGTGCCGCAGAGCCGGAGGCGAGTGCTCTGCTGGTGGAAGACGGCGTCATCGCATGGCACGGTCCGCTCGCCACTGCCGCAGCGCTCTTTGCGGGCACGCCGCGCCTCGACGCCGCCGGCTGCCTGGTCACGCCGTCGTTCGTCGACGCGCTGCCAGGAAAGGCGCCGCGCACGGAGCAGGATGATGCGGCACTCGGCATCACCGATCGGGTGGAGGACTGCGACAGCCCCCTGCTGCGGCTCGCTCCGCACCAGGGCCTCGATCACAGCCTGCTGGAGCTGAGCCGCATGGGACGCGCATTCGCGTTCGGTTCACATGGGGCAGCGGTGAGCCCGTGGGAGTGGGTGCGCGCTGCAGCTGTTGATCCTCCGCCGGAGGAGCGGATCAGCGTACGGGCTGCTTTCCTGGCGGCTACCCGGGGCGGCCGCCGGCTGCTGGGCCAGCCGCATCCGGGCTCACTAGTGCCCGGCGCCCCCGCCGACCTGGTGGTGTGGGAGCCGTGGGACCTGACAGTGCGCGGCAACGATGAGCGCATCCAAACCTGTTCCACTGACCCCCGCAGCCGCACCCCGATGCTGCCGGACCTCAGCACCAGTGAGACTCCCCGCCCGTGGCTGACCCTTAAGCATGGCCGGATCGTCGCTGACGCCGGACAGCTGACCATTCCCGTGGGGGCACGATGACCAGGTCTGAACGGGATGTGGTTCTGCCGCGTCGTCCCGGTGAGCGCTTCACACCGGGCGGGCCCGCTCTGGTGCTCGCTGCTGTGGGCGGTCTTGGCTTCATGGCGGCCTTTCCTCCCTATGATCTGTGGCCGCTGCTGCCGCTGAGCATTGCGCTGCTGCTGATCGCCTCGTTCGTCCAGCTCAGGGCCACTGCCGCGTTGAGCGGGTTCGTGTTCGGCATCTGCGCTTTTCTGCCGCTGTTCGCGTGGGCGAACATCTATGCGGGCACGGCTCCCTGGGTTGCGCTTGCCGCTGTGGAATCCCTGTTCCCGATGCTGTTTGCGGCGGCTGCGCGGTCGGTGCTGCTGCGCCTGGGCATCGGACTTCGCAGCGGCCTGCTGCTCGCGCTGCTGTGGGCTGCGCTTGAGCTCCTGAGGGCACGGTTTCCCTGGGGAGGGCTTCCCTGGGGGGCAAGCGCCTTTGCTCTGGCCAAGTCACCGCTGCTGAACTTCGGGCCGTGGATCGGAACGGTCGGGCTTGCGATTGTGGTGGGGCTGCTCGGCGCGCTGCTGGCAGGGGCGATCCTCTCGGCAACCTTGCGCCGTCGTGAGAACGGAACACCGCTCAGTGCAGTGTGGCCGGCGGCCTCCGCGCTGCTCATCATCCTCATTGCCATGCTCACACCGCTGGCACCCGTGCGACAGAGCGCGGACACGAGCCTGCAGGTGCTGGCCGTTCAGGGAAACGTCACACCGCCTCCGCCGGGCTCCTACTACCTGCCGAAGGAGATGTTCGCCAATCACCTGGCCGCCTCCCAGGCTGGTCTTACCTCCACAGCGGAGCCGGATGTGGTGATCTGGCCGGAGGACTCCACCGGCTGGGATGCTCCTGCCGACCCTGACCGAATGGAGGCGCTCGCTGCACTGGCCGGAACGGCCAAAGCACCCGTGCTGGTGGGCACGCAGATTCCCACCGGTGCGGGAAACCGGCTCAATGAGGCGATCCTGGTTGATGACAGCGGCACGATCACACACCGGTACGCCAAGCGACACCCGGTGCCGTTCGGCGAGTACATTCCGCTGCGCGACTTCTTCGGCGCGATCACTGACAAGGTGGACCTGGTGAAGACGGACATGCTTCCCGGCACCGAGATCGGAGTGATGCCGATCAACGGCTCCCGCATGGGGGTTCTCATCTGCTTCGAGATCGCCTATGAGAGCCTGGTGGCGGACACCGTTGTGGACGGGCGAGCGCAGATGCTGGTGGTGCAGTCCAACAATGCACTGTTCGGAACGTCGAATGAGTCTGCTCAGCAGCTGGCTGAGGCGAAGGTGTTCGCAGTGGTCTCCGGCCGTTCCGTGGTGCATCTGTCCACGGTGGGCCACTCTGCGGTGATCGGCCCGGACGGGCGCGTGCTGGATGAGCTGGATCATTGGACTGCGGGAACCATGCTGGTGGATGTGCCACTGCGCAGCGGGATCACTCCGGCGATGCGTTTTCATAACGCGTACGCCTGGGGCACCGGCATCCTCGCCGTCGGCGGACTGCTGCTCACCCTGCGGCGGTCCGTCTGCATCGACCAGCATCCGAGCACCGCAGGGCGAAACTCCACGGGAACTCGCGACCGCAGCCGGGCAGGCAGCTCCCGTCGCGGCGCTGTCCATTCCCGCCCGCGAAGGAGCAGATCATGACCACCACCGGTGCCACCATCGTGGTGATCCCCACCTACAACGAGCGCGCCGCCCTGCCAGCCACCCTGAACCGGCTGCGCACCGCAGTTCCGCACGCCGATGTTCTGATCGTGGATGACGCCTCCCCGGATGGAACCGGCACCTGGGCGGAATCCCTCAACGACCAGCAGGTGCGGGTGTTGCACCGCACGCAGAAGCAGGGCCTTGGCCCGGCTTATCTGGCCGGTTTCGAGTGGGCCCTGAGCCGGGACTATGCGGTGATCTGTGAGATGGACGCGGATGCCTCCCATCGCCCCGAACAGCTGCCCCGCCTGCTGGAGGCTGTGGAGCAGGGTGCGGACCTGGCGATCGGGTCGCGGTGGGTGAGCGGGGGAGCCGTGCATCACTGGCCTCGTCGACGCGAGCTTCTCTCCCGCGGTGCGAACATCTACACTCGCGCACTGCTCGGCATCGGGGTGCGCGATGCGACCGCGGGCTTTCGTGCTTTCCGGGCGGATCTGCTGCGCCGCCTGGTCAGCGGTGACGTGGCCAGTCAGGGCTACTGCTTCCAGGTGGACATGACCCGGCGGGCAGCGCAGGCAGGCGCCGTGATCCGGGAGGTGCCGATCGATTTCGATGAGCGCACCGAAGGCGCCTCCAAAATGAGTTCAGGAATTGTGCGTGAAGCGCTGGTGCGCGTGACCCAGTGGGGTGTTCAGCACCGCGCACAACAGGTTGCCTCGGTGCTGCCGAGGGCGAAGCGAGGAGAGAACCGATGACCGCTCAGGAATCACGCCGAACAGCTGAGAAGCGGGGCCGTCGCACCGTGCGCGACCTGCTGCCGCTGTGGATCATTCTGGTCGGGCTTGCCGAGCTCGCCCTGCTGATCGCCATCGGGAAGGCCACTTCGCTGTGGGTGCCGCTGCTCATCGTGGCAGTGGGCTGGCTGATTGGCGCTGCCCTGATTGTGGCTGCGGGTCAGCAGTCCGCTGCTCGGATCATCGACCTGGTGCGAGAGATCCGCGGCACCGCTCGCAAACGCCGACGCACCGGGCGTCCCGCGTTCACGCTGATTGCCGCGATCCTGTTCATCGTTCCCGGTCTGATCACTGCTGCGGCCGGTGCGGCTCTGCTGCTGCCGCCCGTGCAGAAGCTGTTCCTCAGAAAGACCGGGCTCGATGCGCCGCGGCGCACCGTGCTGTTCAATCGGGCTCGCGGAGGTGTGATCGAGGGGGAGATCGTGGTCACGCCCGATGCCGGCACCACAGGGTCCGCCGGTGCATCCAATGCATCAGCGCCGCCCCGAGTGATCGAGAGCGGCGCTGTGGATAAGGATGAGGAGTGACTCAGAGGAAATGCCGGTTGGAATGCAGCCGGCCCTTGCGGAGCAGGTCCAGGCGCTTGTCAAGAAGCTCCTGCAGCTCTTCCTCATTGCGGCGCTCCAGCAGCATGTCCCAGTGGGTGCGCTGCGGTTTGCCGGGCTTCTCGTCGGGCTTCTCGTGGTCGCGCAGCACGGCGGTAGCGCCGCAGCGGCACTCCCACACAAGCGGCACATCCGCTTCCACGGAGAACGGCAGGATTGTGGTGTGGTTGTTCGGGCAGTCGTAAGCCGACTCCTGGCGGGGCGCTGCAAGAACGCCCTCATCCGTTTCCATGGACAGCGAACCGAGACGGGTTCCTCTCAGAGAACGAGAGTTCATAGAACTTGGTGCCTTCTTCCACTCTTGCTGGCTGTGCGATCTGCTGGGTCAACGCCTCACGAGCGGACTCCATTCCACAGATCGATCCGATTAGTGATAATACCATCCACGCCATAGCCGAGCAGGCGCCGCATGTCATCTGGGTCATCCACGGTCCACACATGCACTTCACACCCGGCGCGATGGGCGGCCGCCACGGTACGCGGCGTCACCAGGCGGAGTCCTCGGTGGCGCTCAGGGATCTGCAGCGCAGCAAACGGTTCGAGCACCCGGCGCGCTCCGGGCAGCTCCAGCCCGGTCAGCAGGCGAAACAGTGCAATCGGCCCTGCCGCGGGACTGCGGCGTGGCCGAATGCCGGTCGACGCGGTGAGCTGCGCTGCCGCTATGGCCCCCAGGGTCGAATCGAAGCTGGTGACGCACACTCTGCTGACCGCCCGGGTGCGCAGAATCGCGTTGACCGTGGGAGCGACCGAAGCGGGAGATTTCACATCGATGTTGACGGGCACCTCCACAGCGTCCAGCAGCTCCTCCAGCGCCGGCACCGGTTCGCTACCGCCCACTGCGAGACGCTGCGCCTGCGCAAACGTCATCTCCTCGATCCGGCGTTCCTCGCCCGCCACGCGCAGCGCGGTGGGGTCGTGGAACGTGACCGCAACACCGTCAGAGGTGGCGTGCACATCGGTTTCGATGACGTCCGCTCCGAGTTCAACAGCAGCGAGGAACGCTTTCATCGTGTTCTCTTCGCCATTCGGATGGAAGCCGCGGTGAGCGATTCCGCGCGGCCGCGGCCCGGGCCCATAGCGGGTGACGATAGGAGAGACCACGTCAGCGTCCCTCCTCATCGAGCAGCGCATCCTCTTCGTCTTCGTCGCTGAGTCGGCGTGCTGCACGCCTGGATGAGGGCAGTGATTCAGCCTCAGCAGCCGCCTGCTCCTCGGCGTCGCGTACGGCGCGGCGGGCTGCCACGATCAGGCCGATCGGGAAGAACGCGGCGAAGATCCACCATTGGAACGCATAGGACAGGTGCGGGCCAAGCGACAGGTCCGGTTTCGGCAGCGGAGCAAGAGCCGGGTCCGCAGCCGGGTCCTCAGCTGCTGACACCGCGTAAGCCTGCAGGTAAGGATCCTTCAGCGGCCCTGCCGCCTGCTCAACATCAGCCACCGTAATGGACTGGATCTGGCCCGCGACCGCTCGGCGCTCCGTCAGGTGGGGTTCCATTGGACGCAGCCGAGCCCGCACAGTGACGGCACCGGTGGGCACAGTGGGCTGCACGGCCGGCGCTGAGTCAACGTCATCCGCGGGAACCCAGCCGCGCACCAGCAGCACGGTGCCGTCCTCGGTGGTGAACGGCACCAGCTGATAGAAGCCAACCTCGCCGTTCTGCACGCGATTGCGCACATACACCGGCTCCCCCGAAAAGCGCCCGCGCAGCTCGACCACGCGATAGTCCTGGTTCGAAGCCAGCGCAGCAGTCCGGTCCGGCAGCGGGGTGCTGATCGGCACCGGTTCGGCGTCATAATTCTCGGTGATCACCGCGGCGGAGCGGACCTTCGCCTCGTGGCGGTGCAGCTGCCAGCGTCCCAGCAGGATGCAGCTGATCACCGCCAGGATCACCAGCAGCAGCGCGAGCAGCCAGCGTCCGGTCAGCAGTGTCCTCATTGCGCCGGATCCTCCTGTTCACTGCGCTGCGCATGCTGGTCACTGCCCTGCGCATGAGCATGTGGCCGGCTGTGTCCGGCGCTGGGTGGGTCTGGATCGCGATCAGAGGCGTTGGGGTCCGGGCCGGGGTCCTCATCAGGGAAGGTGCCGTCTGCGTCCATCACGATCGTGGTGCCGCCTGCTGGGAGCATGAGCATGTCAGCAGGCGGGATGTGTGACGCTTTCGCCTCCAGATTCTGATCATTAGCGAACAGCACTGCGAAGAAGGGGATCAGCACCGCCGCTGCGAGCATGATGAGCTTCCACCCGCCGGGAACCACGATCATCAGCGCCAGGCACACCATGCGGATGGACATATTGATCGTGTAACGCCTGGCCCGGCGAGAGACGTCCTGTGAACGCGCGCGCGGGGGCGGAGGCGGCTGTTCAGCGAACGGTGAGTCCACCTCAGATGCCGCCGGCGGTGACGAGCGCGAGCGCCTGCGCTGGCAGGTCCTCCAGCGCAATGCTCCGCACCTTCAGGAACACCAGCACAGTACCCACGATCAGCGCAGCACCGATGAGGGATCCGACGACGATGCCGCGCCGACGGCGAACCGGTGGGGGCGGGGAGGGCACACCTCCCGGTTCGGAGATGAGAACTCCGGGGGTGCTCACCAGCACCGGATAGTCGGCGCTCTCGCTCAGCTGGGTCCCACTGGCCGGCAGCAGTTCACTGGCCGGCACCGGGCCCGCTTCCATGGCCGGATCCATGACAAGCCGCCACCCTGCTGGGGCGGGTGCATGACCGGGAGGGGCCTGGAAGCCGGGTGGGGGAGTCCAATCGGGGTCAGTCGGCGCCGGCCAGGATGGCGGCGGGTTGAAGCGCGGATGGCTCACGGCTCCACCTCCCAGACTGCGCCGCGCTTGTCCTGTGACCACTTGATGGTGAGGCGGTCAGAGCGCGGAATGTCATAGAGAACCCGCATCGTGACGGTGTTGCCGGCGGGAATGTTCGTCTGATTCACCATGATGCCCGCGTCATCCGGCTGGCTGTACGTTCCGAGAGCAGGGGTGACAACGCCGCCGTCCTCCGTATGCACCTCAACGTAGTACGGATTGTTATACACCTCGCCAGTCTGCACTTTCAGCTGCACGGTGAGCACCAGGTACTCGCCGTTCTCCGGCTCGATCATGGTTTTTCCCTCAGCCGTCTCGATCTCCGATGCGGATGCCCATTCCTGGCTGATCGAGACTTCGCCATCCCCGGTGGTGGTGAGAATGCGATGGGTGACAGCGCCTGGTCCCAGCGGAACCAGCCCGGTGGTCACGAGGTCATCAGAGCGCGGTCCCGTGGGCGTGGGCGCCGGACTGGTGCTGGGCTCCGGGGACTGTGAGGACTGGGTGGGAGAGGGAGCTGGGGTGGGCGTGCGATTCTGCAGCATCATCAGCAGCCCGGCGATTCCGGCAAGCAGCCCGATCACCAGAACAACTGTCAGACAGCCCACCCACCAGTAGCGGCGCAGCACACCGGGCTTCGCGGGGGCATTCCACGCAGCGGAGGCCTCGCCATGCCATTCCTGCGTGGCGGCTGCTGGAGTTCCATGGGGCTCGGACATCCCAGTCCTCTCCGCTTCTGTGCTGTTCCACATTCTTCTGTTCTGGCGCATCGGCCGATGCACGCAGAATGCGTCGGCCACCGATCAGTCTACGAGACCTGAGCCAGTGCCGCTTCAGACGATAGGATGGGCCTAAACCCACAGCACCCCAGTCGAGGAGTTCTTTCGTGACCTCACGCAGCGTTCTGATCACCGGCGGCAATCGCGGCATCGGCTTCGCCATGGCCGAACATTTCCTGTCGCTGGGAGACAAGGTAGCCGTCACCTCCCGCTCCGGCAGCGGCGGCCCCGATGGTGCGCTCACCGTGAAGGCTGACGTGACCGATGCTGCTTCAATGGATGCTGCGTTCGCGGAAGCGGAGGCAGCGCACGGCCCGATCGAGGTGCTCGTCGCCAATGCCGGCATCACCGACGACCAGCTGCTGCTGCGGATGAGTGATGACGCATTTGAGAAGGTCATCGACACCAACCTGACCGGGGCGTTCCGTGCGGTGAAGCGCGTGAGCAAGAGCATGATGCGGCTGAAGAAGGGCCGGATCGTGCTGATCTCCTCGGTGGTGGGCCTGTTCGGCTCCCCAGGCCAGGTGAACTACGCGGCCTCAAAGGCCGGACTGGTGGGCATCGCCCGCTCCATCACCCGGGAGCTCGGCTCCCGCGGCATCACCGCCAACGTGGTGGCACCGGGCTATATCGACACGGAGATGACCCAGCAGCTCTCCTACGACCTCAAGGCGCAGTACCAGAAGTCGATCCCGGCCGGCCGGTTCGCTTCAGCTGAGGAAGTGGCACGTGTGGTCAGCTTCCTTGCGAGCGATGACGCCGCCTATATCTCCGGGGCTGTCATCCCGGTGGATGGCGGCCTCGGTATGGGACACTGAGAACCGCACCAGCTCAGCTGTTTCGAGCGCCCGGCGCGCTCTGATCCACCAGAAGACTGATTCAACAGAAGAGGACCTGTGAACGAAGAACCTCCGAGTCGGATGCTGCTGCTCATGCGGCACGGCAAAGCCGAGACCAACGCGCCGAGCGATAAGGAGCGGGCGCTTGCTGACCGCGGAGAGGCACAGGGCCGGCTGATCGGCGAGTACCTCGATTCGCAGAGCATCAGCCCGCAGGTGGTGCTCGTCTCCTCTGCACGCCGCACTCAGGAGACCTGGGCCGCAGTGCTGAGCACACTGCCCGCCTTCACCGGTGAGGTGATCGTGGTGGACGAGCTCTACCTTGGTGGCCGTAACGAGATGTATGAGGCCATCACCCGGTATGGGGGTGAGGCCGGCACCGTCATGGTGGTGGCGCATGAGCCCACCACCTCCGCTGTTGCCGCGGAGCTTGCTGATGACTCCTCCGACGCGTCCTCCCTGGCGCAGGTGCGGATCGGTGTTCCCACCGGGTCCGTCAGTATCCTCACCGGTGGATTCGCTGACTGGCGTGACCTCGCTGCGGAGTCGATGACGCTGCACACGCTGGTGCGCAGCTGAACCTGCTCAGCGCGCGTCCGCCTCGCGGATGAGAGCGACCACCGGCTCCAGGCTGGTGCCGTCGATGGCGATGTCCACCACCTCCCGCAGCGCCGGCTTTGGATTGAAACCCACAGCCACCGCCGCCTCGCCCATCAGCGCACTATCGTTCGCCCCGTCGCCGAGCGCGATCACCCGCCGCGGATCGATGCTGTGCTGAGCGATCAGCGCCCGCGCCTGCTGCGCCTTCGCTTCCCGGTCCACGATCGGCCCGCGGACCCGGCCCGTCAGGCGGCCGTCCGCCACCTCGAGACGGTTCGCCAGCACAGACTGGATGCCGTAACGTCCGGCGAGGTCGTCGATCGTCTCATGAAAGCCGCCTGAGACCAGCGCCACCAGCCAGCCCCGCTCCAGCGCCTCCTGCGCCGCTGCGACCGCGCCGGGCGTGGGGATGATGGACTCCCGCACTTCAGCCAGCACGCTGACCGGCAGTCCCGCGAGCGCCTGAACGCGTTCGCGCAGTGACTCAGCGAAGTCGAGCTCGCCGAGCATAGCGCGTGTTGTGATGTCCTCCACCCGGTCGCGAACCCCGGCATGATCGGCGATCAGCTCGATGACTTCCTGGGTGATGAAGGTGGAGTCCACATCGGAGATGAGCAGGCCTCGGTAGGAGGGCATAGCAGGTCCTTTCAGTCAGGGGCGGACTGGTTCAGTGCGGTGTGGCGGAGAGGGCAGCGCTGAGCGCATCACGTGAGGCATCGCTGAGCTCGCTGAGCACGGTTCGGTGGGCCCCGCTCAAGTCCGGGTCGGCGAGCAGCTGCTGGGCCTGTAGGAGGGTGCGCCCGGCGATCCTCGCCACATGCGCCAGGGAGTCGCTGAGGCCCGCATGCGGCTCCATCAGCATCCACTCTGCGGGCATCAGCGCCGGGGGCACCGGTTCATCCGGTATCAGATCGAGGCGTTCGGCGGTGCGGACCGCGCTCTGAAGGGTATGGAACAGCCGTTCGCGAGCGCCGTCGATCCGCTGCGGTGGAATGCGCCGCCCCTCAGGGGCAGTCCAGCGCTCCACCACCAGGGTTCGGTGGTGCGGGTCCTGCCGGTGGGCGGTGAGCGTGTGCTGCGCTGTGGATCCGTCGGCGGTGACAAGTGCCTGGCCGGCAGTGAGCGCTGCGGTGACAGCAGGGGGTGGCCCCACCAGTCCGGCAATGCGCCCGGGGGCGGGCAGCAGCAGGTTCACCACGGGACGCTCCATCAGCTGCAGCTCCAACAGCCACGCGGTCAGCTCGAACGGCGGGGCGAGGAAGAACTCGGGGCCGTCGCAGATCGTGGTGAGCGCGTCGGGGGAGAGGCTGCCGCGCAGCACGCCGTGGGCTCCGGAGCTGAGCACTGCAAGCCGCGGGACCGGAATGAGGTCGCGGTGAGCGCTCACGCCGGCTGCAGGTCCACTGTGCCGGCGTGGAGATCAACCGCGCTCAGGCGCAGGGTCACCACTGTCCCCAGTTCGAGCGCATGCGGTCCGCTCAGCCATTCCCCTTCCACCCACAGTGTGACGGATGGATCAACCAGCTGTACTTCGGCGCGCGGCTTCTCGCCCTCGCGCAGGGAGATGACAGTGGCGGGAAACTCCTCGCCCACGCGCTCGGCCAGCACATGCAGTTCCACCCGGTCGAGTGCCGCCTTCTCCAGGCCGGAGGCTGCCCGCGTGGTGGATGCCATGATCTCGGGCAGCTCTTCCAGCGCGGTCTGCAGCTGCGCAGGGATGCTGGTGCCCGAGCTGATCAGTGCGCACACCAGCAGTGCGAAGCGGTCGGCGAGACGGCGCAGCGGAGCGGTCACATGCGCATACGGTGCGCCGATTGCGGCTTGGTGGGCGTCCTGCGGGTCGGTATCCTCGTTGAGGATGAGGTAGCCGGCGCCGCGGAACAGAGAGCCCGCCTGGTTCAGCAGCGCCAGGTGGTGTGGCTGCGTCCAATCCAGGGTGCGCAGGAAGTCTCCGTAGCGCTGCCCTTTCGGCCATTCGATCCCGAGTGCGCGGGACTGCAGGCGGAATCGGCGGATGGACTCTTCGTCGGCGGGCGGGAGGGTGCGCAGGATGCCCTGTTTGGCGCGGAGCATCATCTCCGCTGCCGCCATGCCTGTCATGAGGGAGATCTGGGCGTTTGCGCTTTCGATCGGGTGCAGGGTGCGCCACTGCATGCAGATGCGGCCGTCCTGCACCTGTGCCTCCTGCTCCGGCATCACCAGGGAGGCGCCGCCGCGTTCGGATTCGCGTGCGATCCGCAGCGTGCCAAGCTCCTGCAGGAGCACCATCATCGGATGGCCGCTGCCCGCATCAAGGTCCTGCTGTACCTGGTCGTAGCCGAGCTTCTCTCGGCTTCGCACCAGGGCGCGCTCCAGCTGCGTGTTCTGGACGCGCCCATCAGCATCCAGGGTCATCGTCCACACAAAGGCGGGCCGGTCCTGGCCGGGCAGCAGGGAGGCGGTGTCTTCACTGAGCACTTCGGGGTGCAGCGGGATGCGTCGGTCCGGCAGGTAGATCGTGGTGCCGCGCCGATGCGCTTCCTGATCCACCGGATCCCCGATCGTGACGAAGAAGGGGACGTCAGCGATGGCATAGCGCACCACCCAGCCGTCGGCGGTGCGCTCCAGGTGCATCGCCTGATCCAGGTCCGTGGAAGCGGCCGGATCAAGTGTGAGGAACGGTATGGCGCGCAGGTCGGCTCGGTCGGTGGTGCTCAGGCTCTGCGCGGCGGCCTGTTCAGCGGCGCGCAGCACCTCAGCAGGGAATGCAGCCGGAACGTCGGCCTCCTCGACCAGACGATCGATCTCCGCTGTGATTGTGCTGGTGCGGTCCGCCGTGCAGGCCAGACTCACCGGTGTGGTTCTCATGCGTTTCAGTGTAGGGGGAGCGCGTTAGCATGGGCCCATGGTTCCTGTGGCGCAGCTGAGCGACGTGACTGTCCGGCGCGGGGAGAAGCTCCTCCTCGACTCCCTCTCTCTGACAATTGACGAAGGGCAGCGCTGGGTGATCCTTGGACCCAATGGCGCTGGAAAATCCACCCTGGTGTCCCTGCTGGCCGCACGGCTGCACCCCACCTCCGGCACGGTGGACATCCTCGGTGAGCGGATGGGCCGCACCGACGTGTTTGAGCTGCGCTCCCGGATCGGCCTTGCGTCTCAGCAGCTCGCGGACTCCATTCCCGGTCATGAGCGGGTGCTGGATGTGGTGATCACCGCCAGCTATTCGGTGGTGGGCCGCTGGCAGGAGCAGTATGAGGCGATGGATGAGCAGCGTGCTGCGGACCTGCTGGATTCCTTCGGTGCAGCATCTTTGGCGGACCGCTCGTTCGGATCCCTCTCCACGGGTGAGAAGAAGCGGGTGCTGTCCGCCCGCGCGCTGATGACGGACCCGGAGCTGCTGCTGCTGGATGAGCCCGCATCCGGGCTGGACCTGGGCGGGCGTGAAGAGCTGGTGCGCGCGCTCAGCGCTCTTGCCATGGATCCGATGACTCCGGTGACGGTGCTGGTCACCCATCACATGGAGGAGATCCCACCCGGCTGCACGCATGCTCTGCTGCTGCGGGCTGGGCAGATCGTGCAGGCCGGCCCGATCCGTGAGGTGCTCACCTCTTCCGCGCTGACCCGCACGTTCGGGCTGCCGCTGGCGGTCCAGGAGCAGGACGGCCGCTACAGCGCCCGTGCGGTGCCACTGCGGTGATCATCCGCTTCACTGACCCGTACGACGACAGGCTTGCCGACTACCACTCGCTGACGGACGTGAAGCTCCGTTCCAGTCTGGAGGTGGAGCGCGGCCTGTTCATGGCGGAGAGCTTCACGGTGATCGAACGCGCGCTGCGAGCTGGGGCTGAGCCGCGCTCCTTCATGATGAGTGAGAAGTGGCTGGCAAAGTTCGCGCCGCTGGTGGAGCAGTGCCCGGACGTGCCGGTATTCGTGGCGGATGAGGACGTGCTGGAGCAGACCACGGGCTTTCATGTGCATCGGGGCGCTCTCGCTGCGATGCACCGTCCCATCCAGCCGAGCGTAACCGATCTGCTGAAGCGTGCCCGAACCGTTGCGGTGCTGGAGGACATCGTGGACCACACGAATGTGGGCGCTCTGTTCCGCTCGGCGGCTGCTCTTGGAGTGGATGCTGTTCTGGTGACTCCCTCGAGCGCGGATCCGCTGTATCGGCGGTCGATCCGCGTGTCCATGGGCACGGTGTTCCAGGTGCCGTGGGCGAGGCTGGAGGCGTGGCCAGCGGGGATGGAGCTGCTGGCCGACGCGTCCTTCACGACGATTGCGCTTGCGCTGCAGGAGGGGTCGATTCCGCTGCAGCAGGCTGACCTTGGCCCGGCGCATAAGATCGCGTTCGTGCTCGGCACCGAAGGGCACGGGCTGAAGCCGGCCACGCTGCGCCGCGTGGATGAGACCGTGATCATCCCGATGTCCCACGGAGTGGATTCGCTCAACGTGGCCGCGGCGAGTGCGGTGGTGTTCTGGCAGCGGCAGCTGATGCTGCAGGAAACGTAGGCTCCCTTGCTGCAGGAAACGCAGGCTCCCTGAGCGCTGCACATGGGCCGCAGCCCAGCTGAGGCCTGTTTTAAATGTCGCACCCCTCCCATAGCCTCCAACATGTGTTCGATGAAGGGTTGATCTCTCGCCCCGAATCGGCATAGCGTTCGAATAGGTGTTCGATCGTGTGGTTGGGGAAGGAGTGCTGGGATGAGCGCAGTGTTCGCTGAACGGTTCGCGCAGGCGCAGGCTGCGCTCAGCTCCGCTGAAGCACGCGTCAGCGGATTCGCCGGCAGTGTGCAGCGCACCCTGGAGCCCGGACCGATCCCTACGCCGCAGCCGCTGCAGCAGGTGCTGCCGGGTCTTCGCCCGGGCAGCAGCGTGAGCTGCGGTTCCAGCACCTCGCTGCTGTTGGCGCTTGCAGCCGCAGCCATCCAGGAGGACTCCTGGTGCGCCATCATCGGCATGCCGAATCTTGGGCTCGGCGCCGCGTGGGAGCTCGGTCTGGATCCCACTCGGACTGCGCTGCTGCCGGATCCGGGCACACATCTGCGGGAACTCCTCTCCGCGATGATCGACGGGCTCGATGTGGTGGTGATCGGCTGTCCCATCACCGAGCAGGTGTGGCGCGCGGCCATCAGCCGTGCCCGTGCCCAGGACACCCTGCTGCTCGCAGCTGACCCGCCCGGCCGCGCAGATGTGCGCTTCAGCGTGGCGCATGTGCGCTGGCGCGGCCTCAGCAGCGGCTCCGGTCGGCTGCGTCACCATGATGTTGAGGTAAGTGTGCAGGCGAAAGGCCGCACCCTGGGTGCAGCAGCAGTCAGCCTGCCCAGCGTCACCGGGCAGCTGGTGAGCGCACCCGCGATGGCCTCGCCGGGTGTGTCGGGCCGCGCGAATCAGAATGGGCAGCAGAGCGGACAGCGCCCGCGGCTGTCGCTCATCCGGGCGGCGAGCTGATGACCGGCATCGGAGCAGATTCCGTCTCAGCCGGCAGCGCTGGCAGCGGAACTCGCGGAGCAGCCACCCGCACCGCCTGCGTGCTGGTGGCGGACTGGCCGCTGTTGACCGCGCTTGAACATGTGGACAGCACTCCGGAGCACCTTGCGGTGATGGAGCAGCATCGCGTCATCGCCGCTACGTCGGCTGCTTGTGCAGCCGGCATCCATGCCGGTATGAAGAAGCGCTCCGCCCAGGCCACCTGCCCCGCTCTTGTCCTTGTCGACCGAGCCCGGGATGCGGAATACGCACTGTTCGAGACCGTAGCAGCAGCGGTGGATACGGTCGCTGCCGGTGTGGAGTCGCTGCGTCCCGGGCTGCTGCTGATGCCCGCTGCGGGACCGGCCCGGCATGCTGGGGGAGAGGAGCACCTGGCGGAGAAGCTGATCAACGCAGTTGCGGACCTTACCGGGTTCGAATGCTCCGTGGGTATTGCGGATGGGCCGCTCGCCGCCATCATCGCCGCCCGCACCGGGCGGATCATCCATCCCGGCCGCTCCGGGGATTTCCTTGCACCGCACCCGATCACCGCCCTGCAGCATGCCCCGCTTGGGGACAGCACGCGCTTCCGCACCACGGATCTCAGTCTCACCGAGACGATCAGCCTGCTGACCCGTCTCGGGATGCATACCCTGGGTGACTTTGCTGCGCTGCCAGCACGCGCTGTGATGGATCGGTTCGGCCCGGCCGTGCACCTGCTGCATCTGCTCGCGGGCGGAAGCGAGCCGTCCGCACCCGCACATCTGCGGCCGGAACAGCCGATCCTTGTGGAGCGCAGCCTCGATCCGCCGCTGGAGCGGGTGGACCAGGCAGCCTTCGTGGCGAAGCCCATGGCGCAGGAGCTGCAGAGCATGCTGCGCTCCCGCGGCGCCGTCTGCACCCGGCTGAGCATCATTGCCCGCTCTGCTGAAGGCCATGAAACCGCCCGCACCTGGCGGCATGACGGTGCGCTCAGCACCGGTGATGTTGTGGACCGAGTCCGCTGGCAGTGCGATGCGTGGATCCAGCAGGCCCGTCGCCGATCAGATATCCGCGCCGGTGCGATCGTGCATCTGCATCTGCTTCCTGAGCAGATCGTTCCCGCCGGCTCTCACGCGCCCGCGCTGTGGGGCGCGGCAGGGGAGAAGACTGCGCGCGCCCATCGTGCTCTGACGCGTGCTCAGTCGATCGCGGGAGAGCGCAGTGTGCTGGTGCCTGCCCCTGCCGGCGGGCGGCTGCTCAGCGACCTCAGCGCGCTCATGCCCTTTCGCACTGAAGCCCCCAGCAGCGCACCCGGTCCCTGGCCGGGTCGGCTGCCTGCGCCGCTTCCCACAATCGTGTTCCCCGCCGGAGCTCAGCCTGGCATCACTCTGATCGGCACCGGCGGATCACCCGTGCTCGTCACCGCACGCGGCCTGCTCAGCGAAGCACCTTCCCACGCTGTGATGAGCGAATCTTTGCATCCCGCAATCCCCAGCGGAGCACCGCTGGCCGTCACCGCGCACAGCACCCCGCAGCTCATCGACCAAGCATGGTGGCGGGGAGCGGACCAGGCCCGGCGCGGTGCCCGCCTGCAGATCGTGCTCGAACACACGCACGCCCTCGTGCTGCTCAGCGATCAGGGCAGCTGGTTCGTGGAGGGTTTCTATGGCTAGATGGTTCCTGGGCCCGCCGAGCTGGCAAGACCTCGAAGCACTCCTCTCCGACCGGCCCACACCGCCGGCGGCGCCGATCACGAAGAAGCCCGCCGATAGAGCAGCACCCGTGGCATGCTATGAGCCCGCGCAGCGAGTCCCCTACGCCGAACTGCACGCCCACTCCCATTTCAGCTTCCTGGACGGTGCCGCCAGCCCCGAACAGATGGTGCAGGAAGCTGCGCGGCTCGGACTTGACGCGCTCGCCCTCACCGATCACAACGGCTTCTATGGCGCAATCCGGTTCGCCACCGCCGCCAAAGAGCACGGCCTGCGCACCATCTACGGAGCCGAGCTCACCCTCGCCGACCGTGTTGGGGAAGCGAGCGCTCCCCGCACCGGCAGCGCAGACCCGCCCGGACATCACCTGCTGATCCTGGTGCGCAGCGATGCCGGCTACCGCTCGCTCTCCTCGATCATCGCCCGGGCGCACCTGCGCGGTGAGGCCAAAGGCGAACCCCGCTACCGCCTGGCGGAACTGCGCTCAGCCGCCGCTGAAGGAGAGTGGCTGATCCTCACCGGATGCCGCAAAGGGCGTGTTCAGCAGGCGGTGCAGCCGCATCTGGAAACAGGCGACCTCGAAGCCGCCGCCTGGGCCGCAGCAGGCGCTATCGAACAGCTGGTGACGGACTTCGGGGCGCAGAACGTGGTGGTGGAGCTGCCGCTGAGCGGAGACGCCCTCCAGGACGATCTGCATGATGCGCTCGCTCAGGGGGCCCGGCTCGCCCGCGAACAGACGGGAGCCCCGCTGCCGCTCGTGGTCACGGTGAACGCCCACTACGCCACCCCGCATCAGAAGCGCCTCGCCGATGTGCACGCAAGCCTGCGCGCGAACCGGTCCCTTGCCGAAGCAGACCCGCATCTTGTGAGCCGGCTCGCCCATCTGCGCAGCGGCGAAGAGGTTCAGCAGCTGATCCCTCGCTACCCGGAAGCGGTGGCCAATGCGGCCCTGATCGGCCGGGAGTACGCGATCGACCTGACTCTGCTCACCCCGGAGCTGCCGCCGTTTCCGGTACCGGTAGGGCACACAGAAGCGAGCTGGCTGCGCCAGCTCACCGAAGAGCGCGGCCGTGAGCGCTATGGGCCGCGGGAGAACCCGCACGTGCCGCGCGCCTGGCAGCAGATCGATCATGAGCTGGATGTGATCGAACAGTTGAACTTCCCCGGTTACTTCCTCATCGTGGCGGACCTGGTGCAGTTCTGCCGCAAGAACGAGATCCTCGCGCAGGGCCGCGGCTCCGCCGCCAACTCCGCCGTCTGCTACGCGCTCGGCATCACCGCGGTGGACCCGGTCACCCACGGGCTGCTGTTCGAACGCTTTCTGGCTCCCGAACGGGACGGTCCACCCGATATCGATATCGACATCGCCTCCGACCGCCGCGAAGAGGTTATCCAGTACGTTTATGAGACCCACGGTCGGGAGAATGCCGCGCAGGTGGCGAATGTGATCACCTACCGGGCGCGCCTGGCGGTGCGGGACGCCGCCCGAGCGCTCGGCTACTCCACCGGACAGCAGGACGCCTGGTCACAACAGGTGGAGCGCTCCTTCAGCTCCCTCACCGGCACTGATATCCCCGCGGATGTGATCGCCATGGCCCAGCAGCTGCGCGATGCTCCCCGGCACCTCGGCATCCACTCCGGCGGCATGGTGCTGTGTGACCGGCCCGTGATCGATGTGGTCCCCGTGGAGAAGGCGCGCATGGCCGGTCGCACCGTCATCCAATGGGACAAGGACGACTGCGCAGACGCCGGCCTGGTGAAGTTCGACCTGCTCGGACTGGGCATGCTCACCGCGCTTGACCACTGCCTGCGGATTGTGAGCCAGTACCACGGTCAGCATTTCACCCTTGCCTCCCTCCCGCAGGAGGACCCTGCCGTCTATGACATGCTCTGCGCCGGGGACAGCGTGGGCGTCTTCCAGGTGGAATCCCGTGCGCAGATCGCCACCCTGCCCAGGCTGCGGCCTCGTGAGTTCTATGACCTGGTGGTGCAGGTGGCGCTGGTGCGGCCCGGGCCGATCCAGGGCGGCAGTGTGCACCCCTATATCCGGCGTCGCGCCGGCACAGAAGCCGTCTCCTTCGCTCACCCGAAGCTGCAGCGCTCTCTGGGCCGCACCCTCGGCGTTCCGCTGTTTCAGGAGCAGCTGATGCAGATGGCGGTGGACGTTGCGGACTTCACACCCGCCCAAGCGGATCAGCTGCGCCGCGCCATGGGATCCAAGCGCTCCACTGCGAAGATGCAGCAGCTGCGCGAACAGATGTACGCCGGCATGGCGAACAACGGCATCACCGGGGAGGCTGCGGACATGATCTACCGGAAGATCCTCGCGTTCGCGAACTACGGCTTCCCCGAATCTCACGCGTACTCCTTCGCCTACCTCGTGTACGCCAGCGCCTTCCTCAAATGCCACTTCCCGGCCGCGTTCACCGCCGCCCTGCTGCGCTCCCAGCCGATGGGCTTCTACTCCCCGCAGTCCCTGGTGGCAGACGCACGCCGACACGCAGTGGTGACGCTCGGAGTGGACGTGCATGCCAGTGATGCCCAGACCACTCTCGAACTCACCGATGAGCACCGTGCTGACCAGTATGAACGCGGAGATCAGCAGGTGACGGGGGAGCGCGCCGCACGCGGCCCTGCCATCCGGCTGGGCCTGTCCAGTGTGCGCGGCATCAGCAGCACCCTTGCGGAGACGATCGTGAACGAACGTGCCTGGGGCGGAGAGTTCACCTCCGTGGTGGACCTTGCCCGCCGGGTCACGCTCAGCCTCCCACAGTTGGAAGCACTCGCCACCGCGGGGGCGCTCGATCAGATCGCCGGCTCCCGCAGAGCCGCCCTGTGGGCAGCAGGCGTGGCCGCGCAGGAGAGCCCCGCGATGCTCCCGGGCATCAGCGTGGGCAGTGATGCGCCGATGCTCCCGGGGATGAGCGATGCGGAGCTGATGGCTGCGGACACCTGGGCCACCGGCATCTCTCCCGGTGAGCATCCGCTCACACTGCTGCGCCCCCAGCTGAGCGAGCAGGGGGTGCTGAGCATCGCGGAGCTGAAACAGCTCGAATCAGGGCGCCGAGGCCTGATTGCCGGCATCATCACACACCGCCAGCGGCCCGCCACCGCTACCGGCATCACCTTCCTCAGCCTTGAGGATGAAACCGGCATTCTGAACGTCATCTGCTCCACCGGCTTCTGGCGCAGCCACCGGGCAGTGGTGCGCACCAGTCCGGCCGCTCGAATCCGCGGCATTGTGGAAACCACTGACGACGGCGTTGTGAACCTCCTCGCGGACGGTGCGTGGGCGCTCAACCTCGGTGCAGCATCCACGTCACGAAACTTCTGCTGACGCGGTTCATGAACTGCCGGGATGTTCCACACATTCGCTCTGCCGCGCTGAGCTGCACACTGCACACGGGGTAGTTTCAGCCCATGACCATTCAGAACGAACACCCTGCACCTGGACGCCCCGCCGGCGCTGTCTACGCCGACCGGGGCAGCTCTCATTTCGACATCCTGCTCGCCGTCCAAGCGGTCGTCGTTATCCTCTCGGGAATCGGCGCTGCCAAAGGCGTGCTGATCGGCCCCGTCATCACCGACGCAGCCTTCTTCCTCTTTCCCCTCGCCTACATCGTCGGAGACATCATCACCGAGATGTACGGAGTGCGCGCCGCTCGGCGCGCCATCCTCACCAGCTTCGCTCTCAACGTCTTCGCCGTGCTGATCTACCAGGTGATCATCGCCCTGCCCGGCTTCACCGATGATTACGGCATCGAAAAACAGCACGGCCTGGAAGTGGCGCTCGGCCCCGTCTGGATCATCGTGCTGGCCTCACTCTGCGGTTTCCTCGCCGGTCAGACCACCAACTCCCTGGTGGTTCACGCCATGAAATCCCGCATGGGGGAGCGGGCTCTGATGGCGCGGCTGTTCTCTGCATCAGGCTTGGGCGAACTGATCGACACCATCATCTTCTGCTCCATCGCCGCCGCCGCCATCGGCATCACCAGCTGGCAGCAATGGCTGAATTACACCGCGTTCGGCTTTCTCTACAAGGTGATCGTCCAATACCTGGCAGTGCCGTTCACCGCCATGCTGATCCGCTGGATGAAGCGCACGGACTCCTCCTACCAGGCTGCGCTTGCGCAGCGGAACGCCTCGCCTGAGAAAGCTTCTGACTCCCCGACGCTCACCTGATCCGCTGACAGCAGAGCGCCCGATCCGCACAAGACCGGGCGCTCTGTCATGTTCAGCAGGGACCGCCGGACAAGCACGGCCCCAAACCGATCAGCCCTTGAGCTTCGGCTTCACATCCTTATCGTAGATGCCCTGCAGATTCTCCTGCAGACCCTCCAGCGAGGACTTCACATCCGCCTTGTCATTGAGCATGGCCACCACTGCCTTCGCGATCTCCTGGTCAGCACCGGGCAGGAACACGCGTGCATAGTCCTGCTTGCGGGTGTGGTCAAGCTGCTTGATCGCGGTTTCGATCTGCGGAGTCTCTTTGATGATCTCCGCCATGTCCGAGCTCTTCCGGTTCGGCATGTAACCGGTGGCCGCAGAGAACTGCGCTGTGTTCTCCGGCTCGCCCATGAATTTGATGAACTCCGCTGCTGCCAGCTGCTCCTCCTTGGAGATCGCAGCAGGAATGCCCAGACCAGCGCCGCCCGTGGGGCATACCGGGCCATCTTCCTTGCCCTTGGGAAGGAAGCCCACGCCAACGTCAAACGACGCGGCTTCCAGAATTCCCATGAGCGATCCGGTCGAGGCGATGGTGGCCGAGCAGATGCCGCCGGCGAAGGAGTCAGCCGAGTCAGCGGAGGAGACCTTCGCCCACTTGTCCTTATGCACGGTGTCCTGGATCCACTGGAAGGCTTCAATGGTTGTGCCGTCGGTGAACTTCAGGTCGAACTCATCCGAGTACTCGGCACCGAAACCCCACACCACGTTCTGCAGGGTCCAGCCCGCGTAGCCGGCCAGGTCCGGGTACATGAACGGAACGTCTGCGTCCGTGAGCTTCTTCGCCCACTCGGAGAACTCCTCCCAGGTCTCCGGGGCGCGATCCTCGAGCCCCGCCTGCTTGAAGTGGTCGCGGTTGTAGTAGAAGAGGGGAGTGGAGCGCCCGTACGGCATGGCCCACTGCTTATCCGAGTACTGGTAGTCCTCCACCAGGGTTTCGCGGTAGTCATCAAGCTGGAAGTCAAGCTTCTCCAGCAGGTTGTCCAACGGGATGATGTTGCCGTTCATGTAGTAGCGGAACCACCACACGTCCGAGAGCACCACCACAGCAGGCAGCCCGGACTTCGCAGCCTGAGCGGTCTGGAAGCGCTGCGCGATCTCCTCATAGTTCTGCCCGCCGGTCACCAGGTTCACCTCGATGCCGGTCTTCTTCGTGAAGTCTGCGATGAGCTTGGTTTCGATCTCTTTTGAGCCGCCCGGGTGCGTGGACCAGAAGTCGATCTTCTTTGCCGGCTCCACGCCATCGAAGTCAACCTCCTCCACTTCATTCGCGGCCGGGGCGCCGCCCACGGACGGGCCGCCGCAGGCGGCGAGCGCGAATGCACCGGCGCCGAGACCGGACAGGGAGAGCAGCGTGCGGCGTGACAGGCCGCGTGCGATCTGGTGGTTCATCATGTGTTCTCTTTTCTCTGGATGGGTGAAAGGAATCAGGTGGATAAAACGAGGGGGAGACGGACGGGGCGTCTCAGCCGGTGACGGAGCCCTGGGTGAGGCCCGAGACGATGTAGCGCTGCAGCATGGCGAACACCACCAGGATCGGGATGATGATGAGCACCGCGCCGGCCATGAGGATGCCCCAGCCAGAGCCGGTGTTGCCCTCGGTGTTGGACAGGGCAGTGAGTCCCACCGGCAGCGTCATCATCGAAGAATCGGTCACGATGATCAGCGGCCAGATGTAGTCATTCCACTCGCTCACAATCGTCACCAGCGCCACGGTGGCAATGGAGGGCACGGAGATCGGGACCACCACCCGCCACAGGGACTTCCAATGCCCGGCCCCATCGAGCATCGCCGCTTCGAGGATGCTCGGCGGGATGGACAGGAACTGTTGGCGCAGCAGGAAGGTGCCGAATGCGGTGCCGAGGCCCGGCAGGATGATGCCCCAGTAGGTGTTCTCGCCGCCCAAGGAGGCGATGAGCACATAGTTCGGCAGGATCGCCACCTGCGGCGGCACCATCAGCGCCACCAGGATGAGCACGAAGATGAGCCGTTTGAACGGGAACCGCACGAACACCAACGCGTAGGCAGTGAAGATCGCGAGCACGATCTTGATGACCGATCCGATCGTGGTGACGATCACCGAGTTCAGGAAGAACCGGGGGATCGGCACCGTGCTCATGGCGGTGCGGTAGTTCTGCAGGCTGGGGGTCTCCGGCAGCACCACAAGATCCCGGGTGACGAGCTCCTGGGGTGCTTTGAATGAGCTGATCACCATCCAGAGCAGCGGCAGTGCCACAACGAGCGTGGCGAGCAGCAGCGGAAGATAGCCGCCCACCAGGGTGGCCACGAGGTTCTGCCGGCTGAACGGCCCGGTGTTGCGGTAGCGGATCTCCTGACCGGAGCTGGTGACGGCAGCGGGTGCTGAGGTGCTCATGCGTAATGCACCTTCCTCTCCACGTAGCGGACCTGGAGCACGGTGATCAGCAGCAGGAACACGAACAGGATGATGGCGATCGCCGCGGAGTAGCCGGCACGGGAGTACCCGCCGAATGCCTGCAGGTAGATCTCGAAGATCATCACGTTCGTGCCGTTGCCGAGCGGCGTCATAATGCGGATGATGTCAAACGCCTGCAGCGAATTGAGGATCGTGGTGATCAGCAGAAAGAACGTGGTGGGGGACAGCAGCGGCAGTGCAATCGACCAGAAACGGCGGATCGGTCCGGCCCCGTCGAGCTCAGCAGCCTGCAGCACCTCGGTGGGCAGAGACTGCAGACCGCCCAGGTACACGATGGCGCAGTAGCCGAGGTTCTTCCACACGTACACGATGATGACCATGGCCAGCGCCCACCGCGGCTCGGTGGTCCATTCCGGGCTGGTCACGGCGATCTGGCGCAGGATCCAAGCGAGCACCCCGAAGTTCGGGTCGAAGATGAACAGCCACACCAGGCCCACACCCACACCGGAGAGCACGTACGGCGCAAAGATCGCGGTGCGGGCCACGGTGCGCCCGGGAACCTTCTTGTTCATCGCCACGGCGAACAGCAGGCCCAGCACCATGGACCCGCCAACGGTGGCCGCGGTGAATACCAGAGTGATCCACATGACCTGGCGGCCGCTGTCCGAGGTGAGGAACTCGATGTAGTTGCCGAGCCCGATGAACTGCGCGGTGTCCGAGCCGAGCGTCCAGTCCAGCAGCGAATACTGGAGGTTCGTCACCAGCGGGCGGTAGGTGAACAGAGCGATGAGGATCAGGTTGGGTGCGGCGAACGCCAGGAATACCCAGAAATCACGACGTGTTCGGGCGGAGCGTCGATTCCGCTTCGGCGGTGTGGGCGCTGAAGCAGCGCCGGCCGCGGAGTCAGAGACAGACATGGAGAGGCAACCTCAGGACCGGGGACACAGGGACAGGGGCAAGCAAGGGAGGAACAGGGTCATGGTCGGTGCGGCGCCAGAGAACAACGCTGCACACTGTGTATATCCACCCGTCAGCGCGCCGAGAAAATCCTTTGCGTCATCGTTGACGGACGGTCATCGTGCGTTCATTCTAAGCGTGATCCAGCAAACACATGTGCAAAGCACCACATCAGTTCAGTGTCGCGAGAGCGCATGGATGCCAGAGGCCGGTTCCGGTCGCATTCGCACCGGCTTCACACCCCGCCTATAACGCCGATAATGTACGTTATGTAAAGTCAGTGAGGGGTTGCGACCCTACTCGCCCGAGCAGCTTCCCGGTGGACTCCGGTCAGCAGGGAATGTTCAGCACCGCCAGATCAGAGCTGAATGCGCTGCATCTCAGGCCCGGGCGCGCCGCATCAGTGTGGCGCCGCCTCGGAACACCGGGATTCGCTTGCCGGCGAAGTGTTCGCGCGCTTCAGCATCATCGGTGTCAACCTCGAATGCCACCCGCTGGGTTGTCCGTGACTTCTCAGCGCCGGTGATCCGCCCGGTCAATACCACGAATCCCGCGATCGAGGCCACAAAGAGCTTCCCGACCCATTCGGCTTCGTTCGTCACCGGCCACCAGCGTGTGACCGCGTCGTACAGCTCCCCCTCGCTCAGCGACGCGTGCACACCCTGAAACAGTCGTGGGTCCTCAGTCGCATCGGCGGTTGCCGGACCCACGCGCACATTCAGATAGTCGATGTCAGTCGGGTCAACGGTCTCTACATCCACCAGCGCCTGCACTCCCTCGGTGGGCATGATGAGGCGCTCCCCCACCCGGTAGCACCAGCGGTCATGCTGGGGATCCGGCACCACTCGCTGCGCCCATTCGGACAGGCAGAGCTGAGTGGACAGCGCATGGGTGATCTCCAGATCGGCAGCGATCTCTTGGATGCTGCGGAATCCGGGAGCCGCGGGCACTGCGATCGAGCGGCCGGCGAACGTGGTGAAGCCGTTGCCGACCAGTGATCGAGCCTGAGCCAAGGGAACCTCCTCGTGACCGGGGGAAAGCTGCACGAACCGGAGTGCTCAGCGCACTCCGGGCACCGTTAGGCCATTAGGGTTAATAGCCTACGCTTAAGACTTAAGGTTCCTGAGGGATCGATGAATGAACGGCGGGTGAACGCTCAGTGGCCGCACTGGCCGCAGGTCAAGGCCTTGCCGCTGCGGGTGCAGTCCTCACAGCGAAGGTATTGGCGCCGGCAGGACGTGTTCGCGCAGTTGACGAACACCGGAGTCTTCGTCCCGCAGTGCACGCACTGCCCTAGGGACTCTGCTCCCTCGCCGAACTCCATATGCATGCGCTTGTCGAACACGTACAGCGAACCGTTCCACAGCCCGTCATTGCCGTACTTTTCGCCGTAGCGGACGATGCCCCCGTCCAGCTGGTACACATCGCCGAACCCGCGGTTCTTCATCAGCACTGTCAGCACCTCGCACCGGATGCCACCGGTGCAGTAGGTGACCACCGGTTTGTCCTTGAGGTGGTCATACTTTCCAGACTCGATCTCATCGATGAAGTCTCGGGTGGTGTCTGTGGCGGGGATGACCGCGTTCTGGAAACGGCCGATCTCCGCCTCCATGGCATTGCGGCCGTCGAAGAACACCACGTCCTCCCCACGTTCCTCCACCAGCTGATGCAGCTCTTCCGGCTTCAGATGGCGGCCTCCCCCGATCACGCCGCTCTCCCCCACCACAACCTCTTCAGGAACGGTGAAGGTGACGAGTTCGGGCCGGACTTTCACACTGAGCCGTGGGAAGTCATCCCCGATGCCGTCTGACCATTTGATGTCCGCGTGCTTGAACGGGGCGTAGGCGCGGGTGCCGCGCACGTAGCGTTTGACATCCTCAAGCTCCCCGCCCACGGTGGCGTTGATGCCGTCCTTGGAGATGATGATCCTGCCTTTGAGGCCGTTCGCTTCGCAGAGTGTGTGCTGCCACAGGCGCACCGCCTCCGGATCAGCGAGCGGAGTGAACACATAGAACAGGATGATCTTCGGGATGGCCATGGCAGAGATCCTATCCAGGCGCTCAGCCGTCGGTCACCGGCAGACGTCCCTCCTCCACGGCCTCCATGAACACGCCGTAATCCTGCTCGATCACATCCGCATACGCCTTCGCCCAGTGCGAGAGCGCATGGTCGAACTCCGACGCGTTCTTCGTGTACCCCGCGATCGCTGCTGAGTCCGGGCTCTGGGCATGTGCGCGGGCCAACTGCCGCGCGCACAGTGTTGCGTACGCTCGCACTTCGCTGCGCCCGGCGCTCTTCAGGTTGAAGCTTCCCTTCATGTCACGGAACTGGCGCCAGAAGAAGTTTCTCCCGTCCACGTCGACGGTGCGGCCAAGAAACGGGTCTGAGGCACTCTGCAGGATCCGCTGGGATTCGGTCACTCGGTAGCAGTGGCGTGCGTCGTGCTCCGCGCCCTTGGGGATCACTCCCTCCAGTCCGCCGTGCGAGGTGAGCACGGATCGCAGTGATTCTTTGATCTGCAGCACGAGCGGCTCCCCCTGCGGTCCCTGCAGCAGCACTACTGAGCAGTGCGTGCCCACACTGGACACACCCACCACCCGACGCGCCACATCCACGATCCGGTACTGGCTGAGCAGCAGAGCGCGGTCGCTGAGCAGTGTGCGCAGGTACTCCTGGAAGCGGTAGTTCATATGCTCTTTGCGCTCATCGGGGTAGGGAATGAGCAGCGGCGGCTGCAGCGCGAGCCGCAAGCGGCCGTCCTCATCCCGCTCGGCGATCTTGCCCAGTGACTGCTCACTGGTGCGGCGCCGCGCCTTGTTCACGGACTTGAAGAAGGACCGGTGCCCCGTGGCGATCAGATCTCCCGCCTCCACAGAAGCGAAATACCGGTCGGTGGCGTCCATGAACACCAGCGCATCGAGCATCAGCCGGTAGGCCGACGCAACCTCCACCAGCTCGTCGTGAATCTCTGAAGCTGATGCGCCCTGCTCTCGAAGCTCAAGCACGAAGCTCGTCAGCAGCCGCTTGACATCCCACTCCCACGGGCCGATGCCTGCCTCATCGAAGTCATTGAGGTCAAACACGAGGCGCCGCTCCGGAGAGGCGTAGAGGCCGAAGTTCCCCAGGTGGGCATCGCCGCTGATGACCGTGCGGATGCCGCTGCGAGCACTGTGGGAGAGGTCCGCGGCCATCATCTCCGCGGTGCCCCGATAGTAGGCGTAGGCGCTCTGCCGCATGCGATTCACTCGCACTCCCACGAGTTCGGGGATCCGCTGGCGGTGCGTGCCTTCGATGACGGCGAGTATGTCCCGCTGCTGCGGCAGATTCAGGTGCGCGTGGTCCTTGAGCGGACTCTCGGATCGCAGCGCGTGACCGGCCGCCATCGCATCAGCGGCGGTGCCGCCCGGCGGAAGGAATCGACGAATGCTCATGCGCTCAGTATCACAAGGAGCGTGCAGGATGGAATAATCCGAGCGTGCTCTGCTGTTCTTCAGGTGTCTGTGTTCTTGAGGCATCTGGGCCGGTGCGGACTCGTCGTCCGATTATTGACGGCTCGCCAGATCGCCTATCCGCTGTCGTCGCTGATCGGAGGAGCCGTGCTCGATCCCACCACGCTGTTCGCTTATGAGCGGGATGTGGACTCCCGCTCTGTGCAGGCACGCACCCTGCTGGTCACCCTGGGCGCCTTCGCCGACTCCGGCGACATCCAGTCAATGCTGGAGCAGCACATCCTCGCCACGCACGAGCATCGACTCGTAGGCACGCTGGATGCGGACCAGCTGATCGACTACGGCGCAATCCGACCGCAGATCACTCTCGACGCGGACCGCTTGATGGGCTATGAGCAGCCGCGCATCGAGCTGCTGGAGGTGGAGGAAGACACCGGCCCGGGTTTTCTGCTGCTGCGCGGACCAGAGCCCTCCTTCCAGTGGGAGCGTACTGCCGCTGCCATCCGGATCGTGGTGGAGCAGCTGGGCGTCACCCGCACCATCATGGTCAGCGGCTTCCCCACTGCTACTCCTCATACACGGCCCACACCGATCACCACGTATGCAGCTGAGCCGAGTGATGTGACCGTGCCGGCGCCGATGCCCGGTACGATTGAGCTGCGCTCGGCGTTTCCGCTGCTGCTCACCACGCGCCTCGCGGAAGCTGGCCACGCAGCTGTGGGCCTCGCCGCCCACATCCCCAGCTATGCGCATGAAGTGGCATACGCGCCGGCGCTGCTGTCAATGCTCACCTCCATCGAAACTGAGGGCGGGCCCACCATTGAGCCCACCGAGGAGCTGGAGCAGACTGCGGCTGAGGTGCGCGCGAAGCTGGATGAAGCCGTTGCGGACAATCAGCAGCTGCAGCTGATGGTGGGCGAGTTCGAGAAGAACTACACCCGTCTCGACGGGTTTCGCGCCCAGCTGCCCATGAGCACCCGGCCCATTCCCGGCGCCGAGGACCTCTCCGATCAGGTTGAGGATTTTCTTCGCCAAATCAGCGATGACGATGATGACGCGCCGTCCACGGGACCGTCGCTCTGATCGCGACCCGTCTCACCTTGCTATTCTGATCACGTGTTTGCAGTCAGTGTCTATTCGCTCAAGGGCGGCGTCGGCAAGACGTCTGTCACCCTCGGCCTCGCCTCGGCGGCTCTGCACCAGGGGATCAACACCCTTGTGCTGGACCTGGACCCCCAGGCTGATACCACTCTCGGCCTGCTCGGCGAGCCGGGCGGAGAGCCTGACATCGCAGAGGTCATCGCCTCTGCCCGGACAGAGACGATCGACCGGTCGATCATCCCGACTCCCTGGTCGCAAGCGGGCGCGAGCAGTCACCTGCACATCATTCCCGGCTCCCATCGCTCGTCTCGGCTGGACTCCCCCGCGATGGATCGCCGAGGGGTGCGGCGTCTGCATGATGCAATGAATAAGCGCACTCACCAGTACGACCTGGTGCTCATCGACTGCCCGCCGTCACTGAATGGCCTGACGCAGATGGCCCTGGCCGCGTCGGACCGCTCGATCGTGGTATGCGAGCCCGGTTTCTTCGCCGTGTCCGCCGCTGACCGTGCGCTGAAGCTTGCTGACGAGCTGAAAGAAGCTGGGGTGGCCCCGCGTCTGCAGCCGCTGGGGGTTCTCGTCAACCGCTATCGGCCGCGCAGTGTTGAGCATCAGTTCCGTGTGCAGGAGCTGAAAGACCTGTTCGGCGATCGCGTCCTCTCCCCCATCCTGGAGGAGCGTGTGGGCCTTCAGCAGGCCCAGGGTGGCGCTGTTCCTCTGCATGCCTATGAGGGCGCCTCAGCGAAACAGCTCACGCAGGACTTCGATGAGCTGCTCTCCGGGATCATGGACTCGCGCCAGAACTCCTGAGTGCCGCTCCCACGGCCATGTGCGGCGTGGCGCCACGCTGGACCATGACAGGAGATTCCAGATCACGAAACCCCGCACCTGGAGGCTGCGGGGTTTTCGCTGTCTGGTGAATGGCGGCCGGAAGCGGCTCAGGTACTCCGGGTGAGGCTGTTCTCAGCCTGCGCGGCGAGCGCGGCGGGCTGCAAGCTCGTCGCGCAGCGCAGCAGCAGCATCGTCAGCCGGGTCCACGCTCGGCAGGATCGCGAGGTCACTCTCCACTTCCCGGGCCACTCGGCCCACGGCGATGCCGAACACGCCCTGACCGCCCTGGACCAGGTCAAACACATCCTCCGCGCTGGTGCACTCGTACACGGACGCGCCATCGCTCATCAGCGTGATCTGGGCAAGATCATCCACGCCGCGCTCACGCAGTGCGTTCACAGCCACACGGATCTGCTGAAGGGACACTCCCGTGTCCAGAAGGCGCTTGACCACCTTGAGCACCAGGATGTCCCGGAACCCGTACAGACGCTGTGAGCCCGAGCCGGTGGCGGAGCGCACGCTCGGCTCCACGAGGCCAGTGCGCGCCCAGTAGTCGAGCTGGCGGTAGGTGATGCCGGCGGCCTTGCAGGCGGCTGGTCCCCGGTAGCCGAGCTCCCCCGGCGTGTCCACGAGGTCATCGAACAGCACACCCTGAGCGGTGGCCGCAGGGATAGTCGTCTGCTGCCTGCGCGGGTTCTTCGGGTTCGTCACTTCAGCCTCCAGGTGGCGCTTTCGTAGGGGAAGAGGGAAAGCATCTCGGCTCAGGATACAGTCAGGAACCCGTCTTCGGGAACTTGACATGCCGAGTCAGTGATTCTGCTGCTGCGGATGGTCAAGCTCAGCGCTCAGCAGTGCCGCGTGCAGTGACTGGAGCGCACGAGCGCCGAAGCGTTCCGCATCGGCGGCCTGTTCGGCCGCAGCCGGATCATCTGGTTTCACAGCCGCGGTGGTGACTGAACGCAGCAGATGTGCTTGGCGCTGCGCAGTAGAGCGCACAAGCGCCAGATGCCGTGGCTGCAGGCCCGTGCGTGCCAGGTCCCGGCAGGCGATGACGATGTCGAGATCGCGCGGTCCGTAGATGTCCGCGCCGTGCGGCAGCAGTCCGTACTCCTCCAGCTCCGTGATGAACGCGGGCGCAACGCGTGCCTCGCGAGCCAGCTCGATCCGGGTGAGGCGCACCGGCGCAGCCTCGGGCCGGCCAAGCGCATGCGCAGCCAATCCGTGCACCGGCCCCTCGTGGTCATCTGCCGATTCGAGATGGGCCTTGATCATCTTCAGCGGCCAGAAGCGGTCTCGCTGAGCGCGGAGAATGAAGACGATCCGGTCGATGTCCGCGTCAGTGTACTTGCGGTAGCCGGATGCGGTGCGCACCGGAGCGATCAGCCCTTCAGACTCCAGGAAGTGCAGTTTGGAGTGGGTGAGATCGGGGAACTCCTCGCGCAGCTGGGCCCGTACCTGTCCGATGCTGAACAGGTGCGGTGAGCTCTGAGCGGCAGAGCTCACGCTGCGATCTGGTGGAACGTCATCCGGTACTTGCCGATCTGGACTTCCTGACCGTTGGCCAGGCGAGCCTCATCGATCCGCTCATTGGCCACATAGGTGCCATTGAGCGATCCCATGTCCCGGATGGAGAAGCCCTCATCGTCCCGAACGAACACCGCGTGCTTACGGGACACCGTCACATCGTCCAGGAAGATATCGCACGACGGGTGCCGGCCCGCCATGGTGCTGTCTGCATCCAGCAGAAACCGAGCCCCATAGTTCGGGCCCTTGCGCACGATCAGCAGCGCAGAGCCGGCCGGCAGGGCCTCAATCGCGGAACGTTCCTGGGCGTTCAGACCGAACTGGCGCTCCTCGGGGGTTTCCGCGTCTGTAATCGGGGACAGCGCGGTGGTCTGAACGGTGGGGTCGGGAACCTCGTACGGGTCAGACATATGCTCTCCTCGGCACTAGACATGGAAGGATTCACCCAATTCTGGCACGGAAAAGCTGAGCGTCTGCGCAGATCGATGCGGATTTGGCGGAGGCTTTGCCAAAGCATCGCTCCCCGCCCGGCACGGTGCTGTGACTCACGCCGCTGGATTCGCCCCTGAATCCTGCCGACTGTATAGTTGAGGAGGTTCAGCCACGGGCTGTGGCGCAGCTTGGTAGCGCACACGACTGGGGGTCGTGGGGTCGCAGGTTCAAATCCTGTCAGCCCGACGCATTGACTGCCCGGGTGAGAGTTTCTCACCCGGGCAGTTGTCATCTCTGCACTCCCCCACTATCGACCGGTCTCGGAGCGGAAGGCCCGACGCCCGATGTTTCACGCGGCTGCTGCCAAAAAGAGCGGGCGCGCAGTGGTGACTGCACGCCCGCTCTGATCCTGGGGACCCTTCGGGATCAGGCTGTGCGATCGAACACGATCGCAATCGGCGTCTGCTGGGAGCCCTGGCCGAGCGGATTGTCGCGGAACTGCTCCTCGTAATGGGCCGCAGGCTTCGCCGCGTGGAGGCCGAGCACATTGCGGCCCAGATCGTTCGCGTCCATGATCACCACACCGTCGAAGGTGGAGCGGAACTCCTCCGGGGCAGCCTCACGCACCACCTGCGTCAGGTGAGCGGCTACTCCGTGCGGGTCCTTCGGCGGGAGCTTGGCGGACACGTTCGAGGGATACACCGAGTACTCGGTGGGGCCGTCGATTGCGCCTACCGAAGAGCCCGCCACCTGGTAGAACAGGCCCTTCTTGCCCACCACCTTGCCGGCTGCACCGGCAGCAGCCGCCGCGGCAATGCGAGGCAGACCAGCCTCACCGATGGCGAGGTGCATGGTGACGGGATCTCCCAGGCCGATGCCGGCCGGGGTGCGGGAGACAAACCGAGACAGAATCTTCGCTGGCATGGACGGAGTGATCTCCCAGGTGAACCAGGAGCGCCCCTGCATGATCGCGATGATCTTCTCCGAGATGGTAAAGGTCCACCGCTTGCCGCTGGTTGCGGCGCGGTCCTCATCGGTGCCGTGCTCGGCAAGCTCCTGGAAGAAATCCCGCACGTACCGGCGCACCTCAGCGTCCATGTCGGAGTCCTTGGAGAACTTCTCCGTCTGCACCGGGTAGCGCCGTGCGATCTCACCGGAGGGCAGTGTGATGTCCAGCTGTTTGCCCGCATTCGGTGCGAGCGGAGCCTTCGGGTCAGCGGGGCGAGACGCGCCCAGATCCGTCACGTCACGGCCCGATCCGGAGAAGCCGTTGAAGTCCGAGCTCTGATCCAGGTAGATCCGAGCCCAGAGCTCAACGTTCAGCAGGCGCCAGAACGCCATGGTGCCAAGCGAATTCGAGCCGTTCAGGTAGCCGGCGAATGCTTCCAGCACCCGGTCCTGGTCGAACCATGGGCGGGAGCCGAACTGTTCGGAGGCGAACACCGAGTGGATCGAGTTCTTGATTCGGCGGAACCACTCTCCCTCGGGTGTGGTGAAGCCGATCTTATTGCGGCGCCCGGAGATCGTCCTGGGCAGGATGTCTTTGACGCTGTCGCGCAGGATCCGCTTATTCCATCCCCCCTTGATGATCGCTTCATCGGACAGGGAGAACAGGAACATCATGGTTTCGCGGTCCAGGAACGGCACGCGGCCTTCCAGGGAGAAGCGCATGGTGTTGCGGTCCTCGTAGCGCAGCAGCGAGGGCAGGGAATTATGGAACAGATCCTCGATCAGGCGTTCCTTGAGGTCATCCTGCACTGTGGTGAAGGACTCTCCCTGATGAGCCGCGCGGAAGTCCTTATTGAGAAGGCTGGAGAACGGCACCGAGCGCTGCATCTTCAGCTTATTGAAGATCCGGAAGCGCACCAGGCGCAGCAGAATGTCCAGGCTGCTGCCCACTTCCTTCGCCAGCCGGAGGTACCGTTTGTCCCTGCGCAGCTGCTTGAAGTAGGTGAAGTAGTACGGGATGTAGCCGGCCATCATCTCGTCCGCGCCCTGACCATCCAGCAGCACGCTCACGTGCTTGGCCGCTTCCCGCATGGTCGCGTACTGCGCGTACGGACCGGTGGAGATGGTGGGCTCCTCCTGAGTGCGGACAAAGTCGATCAGATCTTCTTTGAACTGGTCGGAGGTGGGACGGATCTTGTGCGCCTGCACCCCCGCCGTGCAGACGGCGAGCACATCATCCACGTACTTCTCTTCGTCATTCGCGGAGCCGGCGAATACAGCCGAGAAGGTGTTCTGCTTGGCCCCCACAGCGGACATATCGCTGTCGCTCTCGCGCTGCATCATCGTGTTGATGAGCACCGCCACCGTGGACGAATCCAGTCCGCCTGACAGGCTGGTGCCGATCGACACCTCGGACTGAAGACGTTCTTTGACTGACTTCTCCAGCAGCGCACGGTACTCCGCCACAACCTCCGGCGAATAGGGACGCTTCTGGCGGGCAGCGGCCCGCAGCTCCTCTTTGATTCGGCTGAACGGCTCAGCCTTCACGCCATCAGCGGTGATGGTGAGGGTGTGCCCCGGTTCCAGACGGTCGATTCCTTCAAAGAAGGTCTCGGTGGAATCCTCGTGGATGCGGAACTGGAGGTAGCGGTAGATCGTGCGGTCATTGGGCTTCGCTTCGATCAGTCCGCTGGCCAGCAGCGATTTGATCTCGCTGCCGAACACCACACCGCCGTTGGTTGCGGCGTAGTAGACGGGTTTGATGCCGAAGTGATCGCGCGACAGCGTCAGGGTGTGCGTGGTCGAGTCGTAGATCGCAAGGCCCCACATGCCATTGAGGCGGTCAAAGAATGCCGTTCCCTGATCAGCGAAGCCCTTGAGCACCACCTCGGTGTCAGTGGGAGTGGTGAACGTGATGCCCTTGGCTTCGAGCTCTGCCCGCAGCTCAAGATAGTTGTAAGCCTCGCCGTTGTACACGATCGTGTACCGGCCGTCCTCGGTGCTCATCGGCTGATCGCCGGCCTCCCCGCGCCCGATGATCGCCAGTCTCCGGTGAGCCAGACCCACCGGGCCGTCATGGAAGGTTCCCTTCCCGTCAGGCCCGCGGTGCTCCTGGCAGGAGTTCATGCGTTCCAGAAGCTCCGGGGCAAAGGATGGCTCAGATCCGAAATAGCCAGCGATTCCGCACATCGAGTAGGAGGTCCTTTCAGGTGGCGCACACCCGCCGACGGGCGGGGCAGGAACGAGTCTAGCGGTCTGATCCTCGTGCGATGCACCGGCACCCGTCCGGCGCGACGATCCCGCACCGCAGGAGGACTTTCTCCCATGTGATGCAGGTCCTACATTGTTAGTGTGTGGCCATGAAAAAACTCATCAACTCCCCCGAATCCGTTGTGTCTGATGCGCTGCGCGGCATGGCCGCGGCACATCCCGAACTGAAGGTCGATCTGGAGAACCGGGTTGTGCTGCGCGCCAAGGCGAAACCGCAGGGAACCGTAGCGATCGTCTCCGGTGGAGGCTCCGGTCATGAGCCGCTGCACGGCGGCTTCGTGGGTCCCGGCATGTTGGATGCCGCCTGCGCCGGTGAGGTGTTCACCTCCCCCGTGCCTGACCAGATGATCGCCGCCGCCAAGGCCGCGGACGCCGGCGGGGGCGTCCTGTTCATCATCAAGAACTACACCGGCGATGTCATGAACTTCGAGATGGCCGCCGAGCTTGTCACCGCTGAGACCGGCATTGACGTGGAGAGCGTTGTCATCGATGACGATGTGGCAGTGGAGGATTCCACCTGGACCGCGGGCCGCCGCGGTGTGGGCGCCACGGTGCTGGCGGAGAAGATCGCCGGCGCTGCCGCTGAGCAGGGCATGAGCCTGTCAGAGGTTGCCGCGATCACCCGCCGGGTCAACCAGAACTCCCGCTCCATGGGAATGGCGCTCACCTCGGTGACTGTTCCGGCGAACGGTAAGCCGTCATTCGACCTGCCGGAGGACGAAATCGAGATCGGAATCGGGATCCACGGCGAACCAGGCCGGCATCGCTCACCGCTGGCGCCTGCGCGAGACATCGCCGAGGAACTGCTGCGCCCCATCCTGAAGGATCTGCCCGGTGATGGCCCGGTGTTGTGCTTTGTGAACGGTATGGGTGCCACACCGCTGCTTGAGCTGTACATCATGTACGCGGAGGTGGAGACGATCCTTGAGCGTGAAGGCATCGAGATCTCCCGGTCGCTGGTGGGTGACTACATCACCTCTTTGGACATGGCGGGCTGCTCGGTGACGCTGCTGCGCCTGGACGAGGAGCTCACTCAGCTATGGGATGCTCCCGCTGAGACTCCTGGCTTCACACGGAAAGGACGCTGACGATGACTGACTCGATCACTGTGTCGTCCCTGCGGGCATTTCTCACACGCCTTGCTGACCTCGTGGCGGAGAATGCCGCTCACCTCACCGAGCTCGACGCTGCAATCGGCGATGCCGACCACGGGGCGAATCTCAAGCGAGGCTTCGCCGCCGTTGCCGACGCGATCGACGGCGCCGAGTTCGCCACCACCGATGAGCTGATGAAAAAGGTGGGAATGACTCTGGTCTCCTCCGTCGGCGGCGCGTCCGGGCCGCTGTACGGCACGTTCTTTCTGCGTCTCGGCACCGCCGTTCCCGGGGAGGCTGAGCTGTCTGCGGAGCAGTTTGCGCAGGCGTTCGCTGCCGGTGTGCAGGGTGTCGCGGAGCGAGGCAAAGCTGAAGCAGGTGACAAAACCATGCTTGATGCGCTGAAGCCCGCCGCGGAGGCGATCACTGCGGGGGCGTCCACGAAGCCCCTCCCCCAGGTCCTGGCCGACGCGCTCACCGCAGCGGAGCAAGGCCGCGATTCGGTCACTGACTCCGTCGCGAAGAAGGGCCGCGCCTCCTATGTGGGTGAGCGGGCGATCGGGCATGTGGATCCGGGCGCGGAGTCGGCGGTTCTGCTGGTTCGAGCGCTCAGCGAGTCGATCAGCGAGGAGGCAGCGGCATGACCGGGATCGTTGTGGTCTCCCACTCCCCCGCTCTTGCCCAAGCGGCGGTGGACTTCGCCATGGTGATGGTCCACGATGACGGCCCGCCGCTGCGGATCGCTGCGGGCACGGCTGACGGTGAGGTGGGCACGGACGCCGCCGCGATTGCGGAGGCAATCGGTGACGTGTGCGATGAGCAGGGAGCCGTTGTGTTCTGCGATATCGGCTCTGCGATCCTCTCTGCCCAGACGGCGCTGGAGTTTGTGGATCCGGCGGTTGCTGAGCGCACCGATATCTCGCCCGCGCCGCTGGTGGAGGGTTTGATCGGTGCGGTGGTGACCGCGTCAGCCGGTGCAGACCGTGAGCGGGTGCTGCAGGAGGCTGACCAGGCGGTGGAGGCGAAACGTCAGCAGGTGACCGGCTGACGGTTCAGTGCTCGGACAGCTCCGGGGTGCTCACCCCGTCCCGGAGCTGCTGCAGCGTGAGCTGAAACAGCTGGGTGAAGCGGCTGTTCATCGGCGGCGGCTGCTCCACATCGAACCAGGCGGCATGCGTGTTCTCGCCGTCGGCTGGGTGTGGTTCTCCGCTGATCCATTCGCAGGCGAATGCGATGTCCAGGTAGGAGGCGTGGTCCCCGTTCGGGTAGGTCATGGGCCCCACGGTGTTCAGGGACACGAGGTGCAGCACCCGCGCCTCTACCCCGGTTTCTTCGCGCACTTCACGGACCGCAGTGGTCACCGGGTGCTCGAGCGGGTCGATGATGCCGGTGACGGGTGTCCACTCAGCATTGTCAGCGCGGCGAACGAACAGTGCCCGGTCCCGGTCCGGGCTGAATACCATGGCGGTGGCACCGGACAGCCACAGCGGGGCATGGCCCACCTTCTCCCGCAGTGCCAACACGAACTCGGGCGTTGCCATCTCAGCGCCTGCGCTTTTCGCGGATCCGAACTGAGATCTCAATCGGGGACCCGGCAAAGCCGAAGTCCTCACGCAGTCGTCGCTCAATGAATCGGCGATAGCCGTGCTCAAGGAACCCGGAGGCGAACACCACGAACCTGGGCGGGCGTGTGCGCGCCTGGGTTGCGAACAGGATGCGGGGCTGCTTGCCGCCGCGCAGAGGGTGTGGATGTGCCGCCACGAGCGCGGAGAGGAACGCATTGAGACGCGCCGTGGGAATGCGGGAATCCCAGGAGTCCAAGGCGGTGTCGAGCGCCGGCACCAGCCGGTCTGTGTGGCGGCCGGTGGCGGCGGAGATATTCACCCGCGGCGCCCACTTCACATGGGCCAGGTCCTTCTCGATCTCCCATTCGAGGGCTTTGCGGCGGTCCTCATCGAGGAGATCCCATTTGTTGAACGCGAGCACCAGGGCGCGGCCCGACTCCAGGACCATATCGATGATCTTCAGATCCTGGGTGGAGATCGTCTCGCACGCTTCCAACAGCACCACCGCCACCTCAGCGCGGTCCAGCGCCGCCTGGGTGCGGATCGACGCGAAATAGTCCGTGCCGCTTGCGTGATGCATGCGGCGGCGAATACCCGCGGTGTCCACGAACGTCCATTCCCGTCCGTCCAGCTCAATCAGCTCATCGACGGGGTCCACGGTGGTGCCGGCCACGGAGTCCACCACGACGCGACTCTCCCGTGCAAGCGTGTTCAGCAGACTGGACTTGCCCACATTCGGCCGTCCGATGAGCGCCACCCGACGCGGGCCGTCCGGCTTCGCCGGCATCGACCCCTCGTCCGGGAGGATGGCCAGGATCGCATCGAGCACATCGCCTGAGTTGCGTCCGTGCAGCGCTGATACCGGGTACGGCTCCCCCAGGCCAAGGTTCCACAGGGCTGCTGCCTCCAGCTCGCCACGCTCATCATCCACCTTGTTCGCAATGAGCAGCACGGGCTTTTTGGAGCGGCGCAGCACTTTCACCAGCTGTTCATCGGTCTGGGTGATGCCCACGGTCGCATCCACTACGAAAGCAATTGCGTCGGCCAGGGCAATAGCGGCTTCGGCCTGGTCGGCGATCCGGGATGCCATTCCCTGCGCGCGGTCCTCCCACCCGCCGGTGTCCACGAGCATGAAGTCGCGGCCCGCCCAGTTTGCCTCATAGAACACCCGATCGCGGGTCACCCCCGGGGTGTCCTCGACCACGGCTTCACGGTGACCCAGGATGCGGTTGACGAAGGTCGATTTGCCCACGTTTGGCCGGCCGATGATCGCGAGGGTCGGCAGCAGCCGCTCTGACTCCGCAGCTTCTGCGGCATCCTCCCAGCCGGCAAGCAGCCGAGCATCCTCATCATCCAGTTCGTAGTCGTCCAATCCGGCCAGCAGCGCGTCCGTGCGCGCCTGGTCCATGTCCGCATCGTCTCCGCCGAGCTGTGCTGCCGGGGAGGCGGAGGGCTCAGCAGGCTCATCGGCGTCATCGTCGACGAGTTCAATGCCTGGCACGAGCTCCAGGATCGTGTTGATCACGGTGTCGATGTCCAGATGGGTGGTGTCGATAGTGGTGACGCCGTCCGCGGCTGTGGTGAAGTTCGACACGGTGGAGTCATCCCGGTCACGGCGCAGCACCTGGTCGCGCATCTTCTGCTCGGTCTCTTCGGACTCCTCCAGCTGCAGCTGCCGGGAGCGGCGCGCCATCCGGGCCTCTTCGCTGGCTGTCAGCAGGATGCGCACATCCGCATCCGGAGCCACCACCGTGGTGATATCCCGGCCCTCGGCCACGCAGAAGCCGAGCCGATGGGCTGTGCTGAACAGAATGTCCCGCTGGCGTTCCTGCAGCATAGTTCGCACGGGAATATTGGTGGCAACCAGGCTGACCACAGAGGAGATGCCCTCGGTGCGGATCTGCTCGGTGACGTCCTCGGATCCCACCAGCACCCGCGGCGCTTCGGGATTCGTGTCCATGAACAGCGGAAAGGAGCTCACGTGCTCAGCCACCGCATCAGTGTCGTGAAGGTCGATTCCGCTCTTCAGGCAGGACCATGCAGCGGCGCGGTACATCGCACCGGTGTCAAGGTAGCCGCCCTCAAGCGCAAGGGCCACTTCACGTGACACGGTGGATTTGCCGGAGCCGGCGGGGCCGTCAATGGCGATCGTGATCGGATCCACGAGATCTCCTTTGTTGAGCAACCCCTTCAGCGTATCTAGTCCTGGCCCGTGTGAGTCCAGCCCCGGTGGGCGAGCATGTCCCGCATGCGCGCCTCATCACGTTTGAGCACACTGACATGTGCCAGGCCCACCGGCTGGCCAAGGGAATGCTCCAGCCGGAGGTCCTCCACGTTGATGCCCGCTTCTCCCATGTCGGTGAGCAGCCGGCCGATCTGTCCGGGTTCATCGGGCACCAGCACGGTGAACTGTGCGAAGGAGTCGGTGCCGCTTCCGTGCTTGCCGGGGATGCGAGCCACCCCCAGATTGCCGCTGGCGATCGTGCGGGCGATGACAGCGCGGGAGCCGGGCGCCCCATCGGGGTCCACGAGCTCATCGAAGCTGCGCACCACATGCCCCAGATCCTCATGGAGCTGCGCCAGGATGGGCTGGATCGCCGGTGCGTTCGCGGACAGGATCTCCACCCAGAGCCGGGGATCAGAGTGCGCGATCCGGGTGGTGTCACGCAGCCCCTGACCGGCAAGGCTGAGGGAGGATTCGGCTGCCTCCTGAAGCCGGCCGGCGAGCAGGCTCGCCACCAGCTGCGGTGTATGGGACACATACGCGACCGCTTCGTCGTGCGCAGCGGCCTCCATCCGCATCACGAACGATCCGAGCGCGTGACCGAAGCGTTCGGCGGCAGTGATCGCGTTCGCGGCGGACTGCTCATGCGGAACCAGCACGAACGGACGCCCCAGGAACAGGTCGCTTCGCGCCGCCACCACACCGGACATCTCACGGCCCGCCATCGGGTGCGTGCCCACGTAGCGGGCCGGGTCGGTCGCGGCCTCAAGCACGCGGTTCTGAATGGAGTCCTTGACGCTTGCCACGTCGAGCACCACCGCCTCCGGGAACTCCCGCAGCGCATCGATCACCACTGCTGCGGTGACATCCGGTGGGGTGGCCACCACCACCAGATCCGGCGCGGCATCGTCCGCGGACTCCCCCACGCCGAGTTCGGTGGCCAGGCGCACCGTGCCCGGTGAGGCATCTCGGATCAGAACGCGTTCCCCTCGCTGGCGCAGCGCGAGACCGATGGATCCGCCGATCAGACCAGCGCCGATGATGAGGGTGCTCACAGGCCCACGCTCGCCATGAGCGTTCCCAGCTCCTTGCTGGTGAGCTCTCGGGTCTGACCCGCTTTGAGGTCGGCGAGCAGCACCGGGCCGATGCGGGTGCGCACAAGGCGGGTCAACGGGTGTCCGAGAGCGTCGAACATGCGCCGCACAATGCGGTTGCGGCCCTCATGGATGGTGATCTCCACCAGGGCCTCAGCGCCGTTGTGAGCGAGCAGAGCGGCGCGGTCCGCTGCTGCTGGTCCGTCCTCCAGGTTGATGCCCTCCCGAAGCTGCCGCAGCATCCTGCGGGGGAACTCCCCCGGGCAGTCGAACCGGCACACGTAGGTTTTGGACACTTCGAATGAGGGATGCATGAGCCGATGGGCGAGTTCCCCGTCATTGGTCAGCAGCAGCAGACCTTCTGTTTCGTAGTCGAGGCGTCCCACGTGGAACAGGCGAGTGTCATAGTCCTGCACGAACTCGTCGAGTGCGCGGCGGCCGTGAGGGTCCTCCATGGCTGACATGACCCGGAATGGCTTGTGCAGGGCGATCGTCAGCTTCGACTCGTCCAGCTGCACCCGGCGGCCGTCCACGTGGATCACCTGGGTGGCGGTGTCCACACGGATCCCCTGCCGGGTGACCACTTCACCGTCCACGGCAACCCGACCGGTGGCGATCAGTGCTTCGCAGGCACGGCGGGAGCCGAAGCCGGCCGCGGCGAGGACCTTCTGCAGGCGCTCGCCAGAGGCGGGCTCGCTCAAAGAGGGCTCGTCAGCGGGCGCGTCCTCGATGAGGAATGCGTCGCCGATGTCATCGACGTCCTGCCGTGGCTGCTGCGGAATGTCGTGCCCGTCGCTGTCGCGCAGCCGCACCTGTCGCGGAGCGGAGAAGTCGCTGCGCCGCCGTGGGCGCGAAGCCTGCTGACGGGGACGGCGGCGAGGCTGCTGGGGCTGCTGGCGGTTCATATCAGGCGGCTGCCCCGCGGGCAATGAGTTCTCGGGCCAGTTGGCGGTATGCGTCGGCCCCCTTATTGGCGGAGGCGAAGGTGATGATCGGCTCCGCTGCCACAGAGGCGTCGGGGAACTTCACAGTGCGGTTGATGGTGGTGTGGAACACCTTCTCGTCAAAGGCCTCCACCACTCGGGCGCAGACCTCGCGGGCGTGCAGGGTGCGCGAATCGAACATGGTGATGAGGATGCCGTCGATCTCCAGGGCCGGGTTGATCCGGTCCTGCACCTTTTCGATCGTCTCCACCAGCAGCGCCACACCTCGCAGCGCGAAGTATTCCGGCTCCAGGGGGATGATCACACCGCGGCTGGCAGCGAGCGCGTTCACGGTGAGCAGACCGAGCGACGGCTGACAGTCGATGATGATCACGTCGTAATCGTTGACCACCGGGCGCAGCACTCGGGCGAGCGCCATCTCTCGCGCCACCTCATTGACCAGCTGCACCTCAGCTGCAGACAGGTCGATGTTCGCTGGCAGCACGTCCATGCCGTCAGTGGTGGTGGGCTGGATGACATCGCGGATGTCATGCTCATGCTCCAACAGCAGGTTGTAGACAGTCACGTCCAATTCGTAGCTGTTGACCCCGGTGCCGGCGGACAGTGCGCCCTGGGGGTCAAGGTCCACCAGCAGCACGCGGCGCCCATACTCAGCGAGGGCGGCTCCCAGGTTGATCACGCTCGTGGTCTTCCCCACCCCGCCCTTCTGATTGACCATCGAAATGATCCGCGCGGGCCCATGGGACTCCAGCGACGGCGGCTCAGGGAACACGGGAAGCGGACGGCCAGTGGGACCGTAGTTCAGCTCGAGCTCGAGTTCGTTCCTGGTTGTCACGTCGCTCCCTCGTGTCGATCATCAATCCCTGCAATCGTACCTCCCGAGCATCGCACCCAGTGAGAACCTCCCGTGCCGGACGCGGGCATTCGCTCAGCGAGCACGCGGATGGGCCAGCGCATGAGCCTCGCGCAGGGCGTCCACGCTGATATGCGTGTAGATCTGAGTAGTGCTCACCGACGCATGCCCGAGCAGCTCCTGCACCGTGCGCACGTCCGCCCCGCCCTGCAGCAGATGAGTGGCATAGGAGTGGCGCAGCGAATGCGGGCTGACCGCGCTGGTGATCTCTGCCGACGCAGCCGCCTGCGTGATGATGCTGTACGCGGCCTGCCGGGTCAGCCGCGTGCCGCGGTGGCCCAGGAACAGGGCGGGCGATCCGCTCCCCTGCCCAGCAAGCTCCGGCCGGCCCCGCACGATATAGGCGCTGAGCGCATCCAGGGCGTAGGAGCCCAGGGGGATGATCCGATGCTTGTTTCCCTTGCCGCGCACTCGCACTGCCCGCTCGTCCAAACGAAGATCGTCCACGTCGATGCCGATCGCCTCGCTGATACGCGTACCAGTGCCGTACAGCAGCTCTGTCAATGCGCGGTTGCGCAGTGCCCGCGGCTCAGCTAATCGGCCGGTGAACGGTCCGCTCGCCGCGTCAATGAGCGCGGTGACCTCAGCAATGGTGAGTGCGCCGGGCAGATCCCGTGCGGTGGCGGGCGGACTGAGCTGGGCTGCTGGATCACCCCAGGTGCCGTTGGACTCGTCATTGGCGAAACGGTGCAATGCCCGGATGCTGGCGAGCAGCCGTGCGGCGGACGATGCCGCCAGCGGCCGCTGATCCGGGCCCCCCTCCTGCACCTGCTGCAGGAAAGCGCCGATCTGGACGCGCGTGACGGACCGAAGGTCCAGGCCGCGGTGCTCAAGGTGCTCGAGATAGCGGTCCAGGTCTCGCGCATACGCCGCAACCGTGCTCGGGGCAAGTCCCCGTTCGATCCGGCAGTGCGTCAGAAAGCGCCGAACGATCCGACGGTTCTGATCAGCTGTCTCAGGGTGCGCAGAAGAGCTGTTCAGAGAGCGCGGACCCGGTTCAGAACTGCACAAACGGGTCGATGGCCAGGGCCACGAACAGCAGCGTCAGATAGGTGATCGATGCGTGGAACACGCCCATCGGGTTCAGTGCGCGACCGGTCTTGCCCTGGTGAACGCGCACGGCGTACCGGATCACCAGGAACGTGAACCACGCACCGGTGGCGACCGCGGCAACCGAGTACACCCAGCCGGTGAGAGCAAGCGGAATGATCGCCAGTGAGCACGCCACCATGGCAAGGGTATGGCCGATCATCTGGAAGGCCACGGAGCGGCGGCTGGAGACCACCGGCAGCATCGGCACACCTGCCCGCTCATAGTCTTTGGTGAACTTCTCGGCCAGCGGCCAGTAGTGGGGCGGAGTCCAGAAGAAGATGACCAAAAAGAGGAAGAACGCGGTCCAGGACACTGTCCCGGTCACAGCTGACCAGCCGATCAGCACCGGCATGCAGCCGGCAACTCCTCCCCATACGATGTTCTGGCTGGTGCGGCGCTTGAGGAACATCGTGTAGAACACCACATACAGCGCGATCGCACCGAGGGCCAGCAGAGCAGACACCGGATTCACCAGCACCCACAGCCACACGGCGGACACCGCGGAGAGCACCAGGCCGAAGATCACAGAAGCGCGCGGGGACACATCACCGGTGACCAAGGGACGGTTCTGGGTGCGCTTCATCTGCGCGTCGATGTCCCGGTCCAGGTACATATTCAGCGAATTCGCGCCCCCGGCAGCGAGATACCCGCCGATGATCGTGTTGAGGATCAGCCAGATCGAGGGGAAGCCGCCGGCCGCCAGGAACATGGTGGGAATCGTGGTGATGAGCAGCAGCTCGATGATCCGCGGTTTGGTGAGAGCGATGTAGGCGCGGACGGTCCGCTTCCAGCTGCGGGCCGCCTGCTGCTCGGCCGGCCGCTCCTGGAGAACGGCGACAGGACTCTCAACGGGGTTCGTCACAGGTGACCTCATCAGTGTCTGGGGAAGGCGGAATGCACGGTCTGTCCACTGTATCCGCCAACCGCGCCGAACTGAAGCATTCGCGGCCTAGGCCATAGCGGGCTGGAGGCCTCCGGTGGAGTTCAGAGAGCCGGTCTGCCCGGGCGTAGAATGAACGCGTGGATGAGGAGGTTGAAGTCCCTCATCGAAGCCCCCCAGTGGAAAGGAAGTCATCAGTGACGACCACGTTCATCGCCCCCGAGGGCTGGACCGATCTTGACCGCAAGGCGGTGGACACCGTCCGCACCCTCGCCGTCGACGCCGTGGAGAAGGTGGGCAACGGCCACCCCGGCACCGCGGTCAGCCTTGCACCCGCCGCCTACCTGCTCTACCAGGACATCATGCGGCATGACCCGGTGGACACCGATTGGCTCGGCCGTGATCGGTTCATCCTCTCAGCCGGCCACTCCAGCCTGACCCAGTACATTCAGCTGTTCCTTGGCGGCTTCGGCCTTGAGCTGAAGGACCTGCAGGAGTTGCGCACCTGGGGATCGAAGACTCCCGGCCACCCGGAGAATTTTGTGACCAAGGGCGTGGAGGCCACCACCGGCCCGCTCGGCCAGGGTGTTGCCATGGCGGTTGGCATGGCGATGGCACAGCGGCGCGAGCGCGGTCTGCTGGACCCCGATGCGGCTCCCGGAACAAGCCCCTTTGATCACTTCACCTATGTGATCGCCAGCGACGGCGACCTCCAGGAGGGCGTGTCCCACGAGGCCAGCTCCCTTGCGGGCACCCAGAAGCTCGGCAACCTCATCGTGATCTGGGATGACAATGAGATCTCCATTGAGGGCCACACCGGCATCGCATTCACCGAAGACGTGGCGGCCCGGTACGCGGCGCTCGGCTGGGATGTCCATGAAGTGGACTGGACCAATGGGGGCACCGAATACGTTGAGGATGTGGCCGCGCTGAAGGCGGCGATCACGAAGGCGCAGACCGTCACGGATAAGCCGTCTTTCATCCGCTTGCGCACCATCATCGGCTGGCCGATCCCGGACAAGCAGAACACCGGCGGCGTGCACGGTTCGGCCGTGGGCGAAGCAGGAATCGAGGGCCTGAAGAAGGTGCTCGGCGTGGACCCGAATGCAACATTCCACGTGGAGCCTGCCGTGCTGGAGCACACGCGTCGACTGCGTGAGCGGGGCGCGCAGGCCCACGCCGCATGGGATGAGTCCTTCGCTGCGTGGAAGGCGGAGAATCCGGAGCAGGCGGAGCTGCTCGCCCGGCTGCAGGCCCGTGAGCTGCCGAACCTGGATGATGTGCTGCCCGTGTTCGAGGCATCTCAGAAGGGTGTGGCTACCCGCGCCGCCAGCCAGGACATTCTGACCGCTCTCGGCGAGGTGCTGCCGGAGCTGTGGGGCGGGTCCGCGGACCTCGCCGGCTCCAATAACACCACGATGAAGGGGGAGCCTTCCTTCATTCCTGAGGACCGCCAGACCCCGGAGTTCTCCGGCAACGAGTACGGGCGGACCCTGCACTTCGGCATCCGTGAGCACGCCATGGGCGCTGTTCTCGCCGGCATTTCGCTGCATGGGCTGACCCGCCCCTACGGAGGCACCTTCTTCCAGTTCGCCGACTATATGCGCGGCGCTGTGCGCTTGACCTCGCTGATGAAGGTGCCAGCGATCTACGTGTGGACGCATGACTCGATCGGCTTGGGCGAAGACGGCCCCACCCATCAGCCGGTGGAGCACCTGGCCGCTTACCGGGCGATTCCGAACCTGTCGATCGTGCGTCCGGCTGATGCGAATGAGACCGCGCAGGCGTGGAAGGCGATCCTGGAGCGGGACAGCGGACCGGCTGGGCTGCTGCTCACCCGCCAGGGTGTTCCCACGTTCGATCGCACCGAGTATGCGGGCGCTGAGGGGCTTGCCAAGGGCGCCTACATCATGAAGGAGGCATCAGCGGACCCGCAGCTGATCCTGATCGGCACCGGATCTGAGGTGCAGTATGCGGCCGCGGCCCAGCAGCAGCTGGAAGCAGAGGGCATCCCCACCCGTCTGGTCTCCATGCCGTGCATGGAATGGTTCGACGAACAGGACGAGGCCTACCGCGAGTCCGTGCTGCCGAGCTCGGTGAGGGCGCGCGTCAGCGTGGAGGCCGGCATTGCCATGCCGTGGCATCGCTATCTTGGGGATGCGGGCCGCGCCGTATCCCTTGAGCACTACGGCTCATCCGCCGCGGGCGGCTTCCTTTTCGAGGAGTTCGGCTTCACCGCGGACAACGTGGTGAAGATCGCCAAGGAATCGCTGGCGGCAGTCGGCAGCTGATCAGAGAACACGCGGGGGCTCGGCGACGGGCCCCCGCGACTGTTCGACACCGCAGAATCAGCCCGGATTCTCCACGCTGGTGATCCGTTGCCCCCCCCCTTACCTAAAGGACTGATATGACTCAGAACCGCTCCACCCAGGCTCTGTCCGATGCCGGTGTCTCCATCTGGCTGGATGATCTCTCTCGCGGCTCCCTCACCCGCGGGGAGCTGAACTCTCTCATTGACACTCGCAACGTGGTGGGGGTGACCACGAACCCGTCGATCTTCCAGGGCGCCATTTCCGGGGCTGCGGACTATGACGCTGACATCGCTCAGCTGGCGGCAGCCGGACGGGACGTCGACGGCGTCATCGAAGCGCTCACTACCGATGATGTCCGGTCAGCGTGCGACGTATTCCAAGACATCTTTGCCGCCTCGAACGGCTTTGACGGCCGCGTCTCTATCGAGGTGGATCCCCGGCTTGCCCATGATGCGGATGGAACCATTGAGCAGGCGAAGCGGCTGCACGCGCTCGTGGACCGCGAGAATGTGATGATCAAGATTCCGGCCACTGTTGAGGGTCTTCCCGCAATCACGGCAGTCATCGCCGAAGGCATCAGCGTCAACGTCACATTGATCTTCTCTGTCGCCCGCTATGAACAGGTGATCGACGCGTACCTGACGGGCCTGGAACAGGCAGCGGAACGAGGCAGGGATCTCTCTCGCATCCATTCGGTTGCGAGCTTCTTCATCTCCCGGGTGGACACCGAGGTCGATCAGCGCCTGGAGAAGATCGGCGGGGAGGCCCTGTCGCTGCGCGGCACAGCCGGTGTGGGCAACGGCCGCACCGCGTTCGGCCTGTTCGCTCGTGCGTTCGCCTCTGCGCGCTTCGCAGCTCTGCAGGAGAAGGGCGCGAATGTGCAGCGACCGCTGTGGGCGTCCACCGGTGTGAAGAACAAGGCGTACTCGGACACCCTGTATGTGGACGGGCTCGTCACCGATCCAGCGGTCAACACCATGCCGCGCGTAACTCTGGAGGCCGTGGCTGATCACGGTGATGCCAGTGATCGCATCACCGTTCAGACTGCTGCCGAGTGGGAGCAGAAGGGGCGCGAGCTGGTTGAGGAGCTCGCTGATGCCGGCGTGGATCTCGCTGATGTGTCCGCACAGTTGGAGAAGGAGGGCGTTGCCTCATTCGAGAATGCGTGGGCCAGCCTGCTGGCCTCAGTGTCCGAGCAGATGACCGCATCCCACGGAAAGGATTCGCGTGAATGACACCCCGGCGCAGGAGAACCCGCTGCGCGACCCTCGGGACCGACGCCTTCCTCTGATCGCCGGGCCGAGCTCCATGGTGATGTTCGGCGTCACCGGCGACCTCGCCAAGAAGAAGCTGCTCCCGGCGATCTACGACCTGACCAATCGCAGTCTGCTGCCGCCGAGCTTCGGCCTGGTGGGGTTCGGTCGGCGCGACTGGTCCGATGAGGACTTTGCCCAGTATGTGCGCGAAAGCGTTGAAGAGCACTCGCGCACCGAATTCCGAGAGGGCGTCTTCGAACAGCTCAAGGGCGGTCTGCGGTTCGTTCAGGGCGAGTTCGATGATGCCAGCGCCTATGAGACCCTCACCCGGGTGGTGCGCGAGCTCGACGAGACCCGGGGAACCGGCGGCAATCATGCCTTCTACCTCTCGATCCCGCCGAGCGCATTTCCCGAAGTGTCCGAGCAGCTGGCGAACTCCGGACTCAACACCCCGCAAGACGGGTCCTGGCGCCGGGTGGTAATCGAAAAGCCGTTCGGGCATGACCTGCAGAGCGCTCGCGAGCTCAACGACGTGGTGGAGAAGGTGTTCCGCCCCGAAGACGTGTTCCGCATCGACCACTACCTCGGCAAGGAGACGGTGCAGAACCTGCTGGCATTCCGATTTGCGAACCAGCTGTTCGAACCGGTGTGGAACGCGAACTATGTGGACCATGTGCAGATCACCATGGCGGAGGATATCGGCATCGGAAGCCGCGCCGGGTATTACGACGGCATCGGAACCGCCCGTGACGTGATCCAGAACCATCTGCTGCAGCTGCTGGCGCTGACGGCGATGGAGGAGCCGATCTCCTTTGACGCAGCTGATCTGCGCGCTGAAAAGGAGAAGGTGCTCGCCGCTGTCACCCTGCCGCGGGACCTTGCCACCTCCACTGCCCGTGGCCAGTACGTGGGCGGCTGGCAGGGAGGTCAGCAGGTGAAGGGCTACCTGGAGGAGGACGGCATCCCCGCCGACTCCACCACTGAGACCTTTGCCGCGATGCAGCTGAACGTGGCCACTCGCCGCTGGGCGGGAGTGCCGTTCTACCTTCGGGCCGGCAAGCGGCTGGGACGACGCGTCACCGAGATCGCGGTGGTGTTCAAGCGTGCGCCGTTCCTTCCGTTCAAGGACACTGACACCGCGGACCTCGGTCAGAACGCGATTGTGATCCGCGTGCAGCCGGATGAGGGCGTCACCATGCGCTTCGGCTCCAAGGTGCCGGGCAGTCAGATGGAAGTGCGCGATGTGAACATGGACTTCACCTACGGCAGCGCATTCACCGAGGAATCCCCTGAAGCGTATGAGCGGCTGATCTTGGACATGCTGCTTGGTGATCCTCCCCTGTTCCCGCGGCAGCGGGAAGTGGAGTTGAGCTGGATGATCCTGGACCCGATCCTTGAGTTCTGGCAGGAGCATATGGAGCCATCGCCCTATCGGGCGGGCACCTGGGGTCCGCAGAGCGCTCATGACATGCTCACTCGTGACGGCCGAACCTGGAGGCGCCCATGATCCATGAGATGACCGATACGAACAGCTCAGAAGTGGAAGCGGAGCTGATCCGGCTGCGTGACGAGGCCGGCGCCACCACTTCCGGCCGTGTTGCCACCCTGCTGGTGGTGACCGACCCGGACTCGGCTGAGCGCAGCATCGCCACTGCGATCGACGCATCCCATCAGCATCCGGCGCGGATCATCGCGGTGGTGCCGCAGCCGGATTCAGACCGGGATGCCCTGGATGCCCAGATCCGCACCGGCAGCGATTCCGGCTACGGCTCCGGAGAGGTGATCGTGCTGCATCCGCACGGGCTGGTGAACTCCGGTATGGACACGCTGATCACTCCCCTGCTGCTGCCGGACTCCCCTATCGTCACCTGGTGGCCGGGGGAGCCGCCGGCATCCCCGATCGGCGACGCACTCGGCGCGCTCTCTGCGCGCCGGATCACCGATGTGCTCCAGACCGAGGATCCGTCCGTCGCAATGACCCGGCTCGCCAGCTGCTACACCCGGGGGGATAGTGACCTGACCTGGACGCGGCTGACGAACTGGCGCGGTCTGATCGCCGCAGCCTATGAAACCACCCCGGTGAGCGATCCCAGCGAGGTCACAATCCGAGGGGACAAGAACAAGCCGACTGTGCGTCTGATGCGTGAATGGCTGCAGCAGTCGTTCGGCTGCTCAGTGGCTGTGGAGCACGAGAAGGGCGAATTCGGTCTGCTGGCCATCACCCTGCACCGCGCTGATGGGGACATCACGCTGCTGAGGGAGAGCGCGCACTCCGTGGTGCTCACCGTGCCCGGCTCTGACACAGCCCAGCATGTGACCATGCCGCTGCGCACCGACGTGGACCTGCTGTCTGAGGAGCTGCGCCGCCTGGATCCTGACGAGGTGTACGGCGAGGTGCTGGTGGCACAGTTCCCGTACACCGTTGAGCCGTCATCCTTCGCAGCGGATCGCCCCGGGCCGAGCGACGTATTCGTCAATGACAAGGATGCGCTTGTGGAGCAGTCCGCGCAGCTCGCGGTGGATAAGATCGCTGAGGCGGTCAACCTCCGCGGCATCGCACATATCGTCATGACCGGCGGTCGGACTGGCACGGCCGTGGCCGCTCGAATCGGTGAGCTGCTGCAGGAGTCGAGCGCAATCAGTCCCTCGGCGATCCACGTGTGGTGGGGTGATGAGCGGTTTGTGCCGGCGAAATCCGATGAGCGCAATGACCGGCCGGCGATCTCCTCCCTCGCCACCGGCGCCGGAATCCCGGTGTACAACGTTCACACCATGCCTTCCAGTGACGTCGGCATGGGCTTGGATGAGGCCGCCGCATGGTACGGCCAGCAGCTGTCCACAATGGGTGCGGACATCGCATTCAGCGATGAGTCCGACGCGTCGTTCTTTGATGTGGTTCTGCTCGGCATGGGCGAGGACGGGCATGTGGCCTCCCTGTTCCCTGAGCACCCGGATGCCTCGGTGGTGACTGCGCTGGCGATCCCGGTGCGGAACTCTCCGAAGCCGCCGCCCGAACGGATCTCGCTCACCTGGCCGATGCTGAACTCCACACGCCATGTGGTGTTCCTGGTGGCTGGTCAGGACAAGGCAGAGCCGGCCGCGCGCGCCCACGCAGGAATCGACCCGGCGGCAACCCCCGCCTCCGCTGTGCGCGGCACAGTCTCCACCACGTGGTTCCTGGACCCAGCCTCCGCTGAGCTGCTGCGCGAGGGTGACACCGTCTGAGCCGCATCGCGTTCAGCGCCAGGGCATGAGAAAGCCCCGCACCTGGGTCCGGTGATCGGAACCCCCGGGTGCGGGGCTTTCTGCTGCTGCGTCAGGCGGGGGGCGTCATGCGGGCGAGCACCCCGATCGCGATGATCGAACCCACCCACACCAGGCCGACGATCACGGTGAGGATCGTCAGGTTCCGCTCAGCGACGCCTGATGAGCCGGCACCCGCGGAGATGCCTCCGCCGAACATGTCAGACAGACCTCCGCCGCGTCCCTTGTGCATGAGCACCAGGAGGATCAGCAGAACGCTCGTCAGCGCCAGCAGCACGTACAGGCCGATGCGAAGAATATCCATAGCCTCGATTATGCCTCAGGCAGCGTTGCCGGCCAGCGCGGCGAACTCGCCGGCTTTGAGGGATGCGCCACCGACCAGGGCACCGTCGATGTCTTCCTTCGCCATGATGTCAGCAACGTTGTCCGACTTCACCGAGCCGCCGTAAAGCACGCGGACCGCCTGTGCGGTCTCCGGATCGAACAGCGCGCTGAGGGTGTCACGGATCGCCCCGCACACCTCCTGGGCGTCCTCCGGGGTTGCCACTTCACCGGTGCCGATCGCCCACACCGGCTCGTAGGCCACCACAACCTGCTTCGCCTGATCAGCTGACAGCCCTTCCAAGCCGCCTTCAAGCTGCGCAAGCGTGTACTCCACATGCTTGCCGGCCTTGCGCTCCTCCAGCGGCTCGCCCACGCACAGGATCGGGCTGATGCCGTTCGACAGCGCCGCCTTCACCTTGGCATTCGTGATGGCTTCGTCCTCGCCGTGGTACTGGCGACGCTCGGAGTGGCCAACGGCGGCGTAGGTGCAGTTCAGCGCCTTGAGCATTCCACCGGACACTTCACCGGTGTAAGCGCCTGACTCGTGCTGGGAGATGTCCTGAGCACCAAGGCCGATCTTTGAGGAGTTCGCGTCGATCACGGTCTGCACGGTGCGGATGTCCACGAACGGCGGCAGAACCGCCACTTCGACAGCTGCGAAGTCATGGTTCTGCAGGGCGTCATTCAGCTCCTCCACCAGGGCCTGGCCCTCCAGGTGGGTGAGGTTCATCTTCCAGTTTCCTGCGATGAGCGGAGTGCGGGTCATATCAGTTATCCTCCAGAATTGCGATGCCGGGAAGGTCCTTGCCTTCGATCAGTTCAAGGCTGGCGCCTCCACCGGTTGAGATGTGAGAGTAGCGGGATTCGTCGAAGCCGAGGCTGCGGACCGCAGCAGCGGAGTCTCCGCCGCCCACCACGGTGTAGCCGGGTGAGGAAGCCACAGCCTCCGCCACAGCGCGCGTGCCGTCCTGGAACAGCTCGAACTCGAACACGCCCATCGGGCCGTTCCAGAACACGGTTCCAGCATCAGCCAGCGCGGCTGCGAACGCTTCCCGAGAGGCGGGCCCGATGTCCAGCCCCTCCTGATCGGAGGGAATCTCCTCGGAGGAGACCACGGTGGCCGGGCCGTCCGGACCGAACTCGGGCGCTACCACGGTGTCCGTGGGAAGCAGGAGCTGCACGCCGTTCTTCTCCGCGCGCTCCATGTACTCCCGGACCACATCCACCTGGTCTTTTTCCAGCAGTGAGTTGCCCACTTCGAAGCCCTTGGCCTTCTGGAAGGTGTACGCCATGCCGCCGCCGATGATGATGCGGTCGGCCTTGTCAAGCAGATTGTCGATGACACCGAGCTTGTCGGACACCTTGGCGCCGCCGAGGATCACCACGAAGGGACGGGCCGGGTCCTCGGTCACCTTGCGAAGAGACTCCACTTCGTTCTGCACGAGGAAGCCGGCAGCTGCCGGCAGCAGCTGGGCGATCTCATACACGGAGGCCTGTTTGCGGTGCACGACGCCGAACCCGTCGGAGACGAATGCATCAGCGAAGGCAGCCAGCTGTTCAGCGAATGCGCGGCGCTCGCCCTCGTCCTTACTGGTCTCACCAGCGTTGAAGCGGACGTTCTCCAGCAGAGCGACGTCCCCATCCTGCAGTGCGTCAACAACCGCCTTCGCGGATTCTCCGACGGTGTCCTCAGCGAAGGAGACATCCGCGCCGAGCAGTTCGGACAGCCGCGCGGATACGGGCTTCAGGGAAAAGCGGTGATCCGGTTCGCCTTTCGGGCGTCCCAGGTGGGCGGTGAGGATCACGCGTGCGCCCTTGTCCCGCAGCGCGGTGATCGTGGGCAGGGAGGCACGGATCCGGCCGTCATCGGTGATGCGATCGCCATCAAGCGGAACGTTCAGGTCCGCGCGGACGAGGACGCGTGTGCCGGCGAGGTCGCCGAGCGAATCAATGGTCTTGAGCACGGGGCTTCCTTTGGTTGTGTACGGAGAAGAAGTGAGGGCCCGTGCGGGCGCATCAGGCGGATGCACACGAACGGGCCCTCATCAGTTCAGAAACGGAGAGAACTCAGAGCTTCTCGCCGATGATCTTCAGCAGATCCACCAGGCGGTAGGAGAAGCCGGCCTCGTTGTCGTACCAGGAAAGGACCTTGATCTGGTTGCCGATCACCTTGGTGTACTCGGCGTCGAAGATCGAGGAGTGCGGGTCGCCCACAATGTCCGAGGACACGAGCGGCTGCTCGCGGTAGTCGAGAACGCCCTTGAGCGGGCCCTCGGCTGCCTTCTTGACAGCGGCGTTGACCTCTTCCACGGTGACCTCGCGGGAAGCCTCGAAGGTGAGGTCCACCAGCGAGCCGGTCGGGGTTGGAACGCGAACGGCGTAGCCGTCAAACTTGCCCTTGAGCTCCGGCAGCACCAGGGCCACAGCCTGAGCAGCGCCGGTCTTGGTCGGAATGATGTTGAGCGCAGCAGCGCGGGCACGGCGCAGGTCCTTGTGCGGTGCGTCCAGCAGGCGCTGATCACCGGTGTAGGCGTGGATGGTGGTCATCAGGCCCTTGACGATGCCGAACTCGTCATTCAGCACCTTTGCCAGCGGTGCCAGGCAGTTGGTGGTGCAGGAAGCGTTGGAGATGATGTGGTGCTTGTCCGCGTCATAGTCGCCGTCGTTGACGCCCACCACGAAGGTGGCGTCCTCGCCCTTAGCGGGGGCGGAGATGATGACCTTCTTGGCGCCGGCGTCCAGGTGGGCCTGAACCGACTCGGCGGTGGTGAACAGACCGGTGGACTCGATGACGACGTCCGCTCCGACCTTGCCCCACGGGATGTTCTTCGGGTCCCGCTCCTCGAAGACGGTGATTTCGTCGCCCTCGATGGTGATGGTGCTGTCCGTGTGGGAGACCTCGCCCGTGAAGGTGCCCATCACGGAGTCGTACTGGAACAGGTGAGCGAGGGTTTTGGTGTCCGTCAGGTCGTTGACGCCGACGATGTCCACGTCAGCGCCGGTGGCCAGAAGCGCACGCACGAAGTTACGACCGATGCGGCCGAAGCCATTGATACCAACTTTGATGGTCACAGTTATCCTCCAGAATTCACAGCTGGTGAGCTGCGGTGAGAGAGGCGGGACGCACACCTTTGTACGCATGGAATCCCCTGACGGGGCTGTGTTGAGTGTATCAATGCGGTGCTGACCACGTTTGCAGTTTTCCGGCAGAGGAGCTCTTGAGGCCGTGCGCGGCCTATCGTCCGTCCAACATTTCGGGACTGATCAGGACATCGGTCCCGGGAATCCCGAGCTCCTCCGCCCGCTTATCAGCAAGGGCCAGCAGACGCCGGATCCGCCCGGCAACCGCATCCTTCGTCATCACCGGATCCGCTAGCTGCCCGAGCTCCTCGAGACTTGCCTGACGATGCTCAAGTCGCAGCCGACCCGCCTCAGCCAGATGCTCCGGCACATCATCTCCAAGGATCTCCAGCGCTCGCTGCACACGAGCCCCAGCGGCCACCGCGGCGCGGGCGCTGCGGCGCAGGTTCGCATCATCGAAGTTCGCAAGCCGGTTAGCGCTCGCCCGCTCTTCGCGGCGCGACCGGCGCTCATCCCAGGTCTGAGCCGTCTGTTCCGCACCCATCAGCCTCAGCAGCTGCGAGATCTGATCCCCGTCCCGCAGCACAACCCGATCCGCACCGCGCACTTCCCGGCTCTTCGCCTGGATGCCCAGGCGACGAGCAGCTCCAACCAGAGCCAGCGCTGTTTCGCTTCCCGGGCAGGTGAGCTCCAATGCTGAGCCGCGCCCAGGTTCGGTCAGGGATCCGTGCGCAAGGAACGCTCCGCGCCAGGCAGCGGCAGCATCGGCAGTGGATCCGCCGACCACCGCCGGCGGCAGACCCCGTACCGGCCGGCCCCGAGCATCCAGCAGACCGGTCTGCTTCGCAAACATCGCACCGTCGCCGAGCATCCGGATGATGAATCGGGACGTGCGGCGCAGACCCGCGGGCTGCAGCACCGTCACCTCGCTGGACTGGCCGTACACCTCGGACGCGAACAGCTTCACCCGGCGTGCGGTCGCGGACTTGTCCACTTCAGCCTCCACCACAACGCGGCCGCCCTCCACGTGGAGTCCCCCGGCAAAGCGCAGCAGAGTGGAGATCTCCGCCTTCTTCTCGCTGGCGCGCGACACGGCGAGATGGGAGAGCTCCTCCTTAGCGTCGGCTGTGAGAGCCATGCGGATGTCATTCCTTCCTGAGGTCACTGGTAGCGCCGTCAAAGGCGTCACGATAGGCGGCGGCCAAGCGCACCGGATCATGCTGGGGCACTCCCCCGCCGACGCTGACCTGACGCAGAATCGGAGAGATGCCGCGCTGATGCGCAAACTCGATGAGCTGGTCGTAGTCATCAAGCATGGTGGGATCGGCGATCAGGGCGTCAACCGTCAGCCCGGGAGCCACCGAGAACAGCGCCTCCACGTGGTCCACGCTGCCCATCCCCTCGGTTTCAGTGGGGTCGCTGGTGAGATTCATGGTGATCATGAGCCGCGCCGGAGACTCGATGATCGCCTGGGCGATCTCAGGCACGAGCAGATGCGGAATCACACTGGAGAACCAGCTGCCGGGTCCCAGAATGATCCAGTCTGCGGCGTGGATCGCGTCGAGCACCTCAGCGGGCACCGCTGGCTCCGACGGGATCAGCCGCACGGCATCCACATGCCCGCGCGCTTCAGCAACCTGCGCCTGTCCCTGCACCACCTGGCTTGAACCGGCAGAATCGGTCACGGTCGCTTCGATGTCCAGCGGTTCGAGCGCCATCGGCAGCACCCGACCCCGAGCGCCGAGCAGAGCGCCCACGTGATCCAGGGCCAGAATTGGATCCCCGAAGATCTGCCAGAGCGCCACGATCAGCAGGTTGCCCAGAGAGTGCCCGTCAAGATCACCGTCCGTGCGGAACCGATGCTGCACCACGTCCCGCCACACGAGGCCCCAGTCGGAATCCTCACAGAGCGCTGACAGGGCCATGCGCAGATCACCGGGCGGCAGAATCGGAAGCTCCCTGCGGATGCGCCCGCTGGAGCCGCCGTTGTCAGCCACAGTGACCACCGCGGTGATGTGGCTGGCCACATGGCGCACTGCGCGGAGATTCGCCGCCAGGCCGTGGCCGCCGCCGAGCGCCACCACTCGCATCCGTCCGTCCGCAACGGGGCTTGCGACAGCGGTGGGGCTGCTGGCGCGCACAGTGGAGTGGCGTTGCATACGGCCGTTCATTCACGCCCCAGATCTCGGTGGCGGATCCGCACGGAGTGGCCGAGCTTCTGCAACTCGTCCCGAATGCGTTCGCTGATCGCCACGCTGCGATGTTTGCCGCCGGTGCAGCCGATTGCCACGGTGGCGAACTGCTTGTTCTCTTCACTGTAGCCGCGCAGCACGGGCAGCAGTGCATCCACATACTTCGTCACGAACTCTTCAGCGTTCGGAGCATTCAGCACGAACTCCGCCACATCTCTGTCCGTTCCCCGTTTGGACCGCAGCTCCGGAACCCAGTAGGGGTTCGGCAGAAACCGCACATCCGCCATGTAATCCGCTTCGATCGGAACACCGTACTTGAATCCGAAGCTGAGCAGGTTGACGGTGACGGCGCGGTCCTCCATGGTGCCGAAAGCACCGCGCATCCGAGTGGCGAGCTGGTGCACGTTGAGGTTGGTGGTGTCGATGACCACGTCGGCAAGTCGGCGCAGCGGCTCCAGCAGTTCCCGTTCACGACGGATGCCCTCCAGAACGCCTTCCTCTGCCTGCAGCGGGTGGGGCCGGCGCACCGCGTCGAATCGCCGAACCAGGGTTGTTTCGTCTGCTTCAAGGAAGATGAGCTTGACGTCGAGCTCCTGTTCCCGCAGCTGCTCGATCACCTGGGGCAGCTCCCCGAAGAACGGCCCGGACCGCGGGTCGGTGACCACAGCGAACCGGGTCTGGCGGCCGGTGGCGCTCGCCTGGAGATCATAGAGGGTGCGGATCAGCTGCGGGGCGATGTTGTACACCACATACCAGCCGATGTCCTCCAGCGCATGCGCTGCGCTTTCCCGGCCCGCCCCGGCGATGCCGGTGATGATCACGATCTCCGGAGCGGTGGCTTCGGGACCTTGGGTCTCAGTCAATGATCTCTCCTGTGGTCATGTTGACGGCGGGCGCGGACTCATCACCGGCCAGCGAGGCCAGGATCGCTGTTGCCAGCGACGGTCCGATCCCGGGGGTGAGCTGAAGATCCTCCAGACTCGCCTTCCGGATCGCGGCGACTGTCACGTAGCGGTCCAGCAGCGCCCGGCGCCGTGCCGGGCCGAGGCCGGGCACTGAGTCGAGCGCGCTCTCCTGCATGGTCCGACCTCGTTTGGATCGATGGTACGAGATCGCAAAGCGATGCGCCTCATCCCGCAGCCGCTGAATCAGGAACAGCGCTTCGGATGTGCGCGGCAGAATCAGCGGGTAGTCGTCACCGGGCAGCCAGATCTCCTCAAGGCGCTTGGCGATGCCCACCAGAGCGATGTCCGTGATGCCCAGGTCATCCATCGCCCGCTGGGCAGCGTTCACCTGGGGCAGGCCTCCATCCACCACGATCAGCTGGGGCGGGTAGGCGAACCGCGCCTTCTCCCCCGTCTCCGGGTCTGCCGGCAGCTGCCCGCGCTCCCGCTCTTCCAGCTGTGCCAGGTGGTGCTTCAGACGGCGGGTCATCACGTCGTACATGGAGGCGGTGTCATCACGGGCGGCGTCACCGCTGATCGAGAAGCGTCGATACTCGCTTTTGCGGGGCAGGCCGTCCTCGAACACCACCATGGACCCCACCACGTTCGTGCCGTGTGAGTGCGAGATGTCGAAGCATTCGATGCGCAGCGGCGCCTGGTCCATGTCCAGCGCATCTCCCAGATCCTCCAGGGCCTTGGACCTGGAGGTGAGATCGCCCGAGCGTTTGAGCTTGCCCAGGCGCAGCGCTTCCTTCGCATTCGCCGTGACGGTCTCCAGGAGATCTTTCTTCTCCCCGCGACGGGGGATCCGCAGGTCAACAGCGGCGCGGCCAGTGAGGTCTCGGATCACGTCCGGGTTCGCTGGAAGATGGGTCACGAGGATCTCCGGGGGCGGCACCGTATCGGTCCCCTCGTACAGCTGGGCCAGAGCGCGCTCCATCAGCTGCTCGGGGGTGGAGTCATCCAGCAATTCGGCTGTCCAGCCGCGCTGACCGCGCACTCGGCCTCCGCGCACATGGAACACCTGAACCGATGCCTCCAGATCATCCAGCACCATCGCCACCAGATCCGCGTCGGTGGAGTCCGACAGCACCACCGAGTTCTTGGACATGACCGTATCCAGCGCCTGAATGTCATCGCGCAGTCGAGCCGCGGTCTCATAGTCCATGTCGGCGGCGGCGGCCTTCATCCGGCGCTTCAGGTCCCGGACCCACCGTCCGGTGTTGCCGTCCATGAAGTCCACGAAGCCCTCGGCGAGCTCGCGGTGTTCAGCCTGGCTGACTGAGCCCACGCAGGGGGCTGAGCATTTGCCGATGAAGCCGAGCAGGCAGGGTCGGCCGGTGCGTTCGGCACGGCGGTAGACCCCGGGGGCGCAGGTGCGGATGGGGAATACGCGCAGCAGCAGGTCAAGGGTCTCCCGAATCGCCCAGACGTGCGCGTAGGGCCCGAAGGAGCGATCGGTGCGGTGCCGCTCCTTTCGAGTGATCATGGCGCGCGGCACCTTCTCCCCCATGGTGACCACGAGGAATGGGTAGGACTTGTCATCCCGGAATTTGACGTTGAACCTCGGCTCGAACTCCTTGATCCAGGTGTATTCGAGGGTGAGGGCCTCCACATCGGAGGTGACCACGGTCCACTGAACACTCGCCGCGGTGGTGACCATGCGCTGGGTGCGCGGATGCAGGTTCGTCAGATCCTGGAAATAGGAGGAGAGGCGCTGGCGGAGATTCTTCGCCTTGCCCACGTAGACGACCCGGCCGTCAGGATCCGAGAATCGGTACACGCCGGGATCCGTGGGAATGGATCCCGGGGCGGGCCGGTAGGCGGCCGGATCGGTCATTCGAGCATGTCCTTGAGGAACTGGCCGGTGAAGGACTCCTCCACGCCGGCCACCTGCTCGGGTGTGCCGGCGGCGATCAGCTGGCCGCCGCCGGAACCGCCCTCCGGGCCCAGGTCCACGATGTAGTCGGCGCTCTTGATCACATCCAAGTTGTGTTCGATGACGAGCACCGTGTTCCCCTTGTCCACGAGCCCCTGCAGAACTGTCAGCAGCTTGGAGACGTCTTCGAAGTGCAGACCGGTGGTGGGCTCGTCGAGCACGTAGATGCTGCGGCCGTTGGAGCGCTTGTGCAGTTCGCTGGCGAGCTTCACCCGCTGTGCTTCACCGCCGGAGAGGGTGGTGGCTGACTGTCCCAGCCGCACATAGCCGAGCCCCACGTCCACCAGTGTCTGCAGCTGACGGTGGATCGCGGGGACCGCCTCGAAGAACTCCACCCCTTCTGCAATCGGCATGTCCAGCACCTGCGCCACGTTCTTGCCCTTGAAATGCACCTCGAGTGTCTCCCGGTTGTACCGGGCACCCTTGCACACTTCACAGGTGACGTAGACGTCCGGCAAGAAGTTCATCTCAATCTTGATTGTGCCGTCACCGGAGCAGTTCTCACAGCGGCCGCCCTTGACGTTGAAGGAGAACCTGCCGGCTTTGTAGCCGCGCACCTTTGCCTCAGCCGTCTGGGCGAACAGGGTACGGACCCGGTCCCATACGCCCGTGTAGGTGGCTGGATTGGAACGGGGGGTGCGGCCAATCGGCGACTGGTCCACGTGCACCACCTTGTCCAGGTGCTCCAGACCGGTCACGCGGGTGTGCCGACCAGGAACAGTGCGTGCCCGATTCAGCTGTTTGGCGAGCACCTTGTACAGGATGTCGTTGACCAGGGTGGATTTTCCGGAGCCTGACACGCCCGTCACCGCGGTGAGCGTTCCGAGCGGGAACGACACGTCCATGCCCTGCAGGTTGTTCTCCCGCGGGTTCACAACCGTCAGCATGCGGTCCTTGTCAACTGCTCGGCGCACCGGCGGCACCGCGATGGCGCGCCGCCCTGACAGGTAGTCGCCGGTGAGGGATTCCCGATTCTGCTTCAGCCCTGCAAGGTCACCGGAATGCACGATCCGGCCGCCGTACTCGCCGGCGAGCGGACCGATGTCCACAATCCAGTCCGCGGCTCGCAGCGTGTCCTCGTCGTGCTCCACCACGATCAGGGTGTTGCCGAGGTCTCGCAGCCGCTCCAGAGTGGAGATCAGGCGCATGTTGTCCCGCTGGTGCAGGCCGATCGACGGCTCATCCAGCACATACAGCACGCCCACCAGGCCCGCACCGATCTGCGTGGCAAGCCGGATCCGCTGGGCTTCCCCGCCGGAGAGGGTGCCGGCGCTGCGGGACAGGTTCAGATAGGTGAGGCCCACATCCACCAGGAAGCCGAGCCGGGATCGGATCTCGCGCAGCACTTCATCAGCGATCTGCAGCTCCCGTTCACTCCAGCTGAGCGAATCAAGAAAGGCCTTCGCTTCATCGATCGGCATTTCGGAGAGCTCCGCGATGGACTGTCCGCCGACGCGGACCGCCAGCACCTCGGGCCGCAGCCGGGCGCCCTTGCATTTGGGGCAGGGGGATTCGCGCATGAACTGTTCGTAGCGTTCACGCGCCCATGCGGACTCGGTGTCCTCATGGCGGCGCTCCAGGAAGTGCATGACGCCTTCGAATCCGGTGGAGTAGCGGCGTTCACGGCCGAACCGGTTGCGGTAGCGGACATGCACCTGGAAATCATGCCCGTGCAGCAGCGCCTCTTTGACATCCTGCGGCAGCGCCCGGTACGGCGTGCCCATGGAGAACTTCAGGTCCTTGGAGAGCGCCGTCATGATCTGCTGATGATGGTCGCTGGAGCCGAGCGTCCACGGTGCGATTGCGCCTTCTTTGAGGCTGAGGGAGTCATCGGGTATCACGAGCTCAGGGTCGATCACGAGCCGGCTGCCGATGCCGTCGCACTCCGGGCAGGCGCCGTAGGGCGCATTGAATGAGAAGGACCGCGGTTCGATCTCCTCCAGCTCCAACGGGTGCTCATTCGGGCAGGACCGCTGCTCGGAGAATCGGCGGAAGCGCTCGGGGTCGTTCTCATCGCGGTCGACGAAGTCAGCGATGAGCGTGCCGCCGGACAGGCGGAGCGCGGTCTCCACGGAGTCAGTGAGGCGACTGCGCGCATCCGGTTTCGCCGCCAGCCGGTCAACGATCACCTCGATCGTATGCTTACGGGTTTTGGCGAGTGTGATGTCATCGGTGAGGCGTGTGATGTCTCCGTCGATGCGGGCGCGGGAGAAGCCCTGGGACTGCAGCGAACTCAGCAGGTCCACGTGCTCGCCTTTGCGGCCGCGCACCACCGGCGCCAGCAGCTGAAAGCGGGTGCCCTCATCCAGCATGAGTAGCGCATCCACGATCTGCTCGGCGCTCTGCGATTCGATGCGGGCATCGCACACAGGGCAGTGCTGAACGCCCACGCGCGCGTACAGCAGGCGCAGGTAGTCGTGGATCTCGGTGATCGTGCCCACCGTGGATCGCGGGTTGCGGTTCGTTGACTTCTGGTCGATGGAGACCGCGGGAGACAGCCCTTCGATGAAGTCCACGCGCGGCTTCTCCATCTGGCCCAGGAACTGGCGCGCATAGGAGGACAGCGACTCCACATAGCGGCGTTGGCCTTCGGCGAAGATCGTGTCGAACGCGAGCGAGGACTTCCCGGAGCCGGACAGGCCCGAGAACACCACCATCGCTCCGCGCGGGATCTCCAGGTCAACGTTCTTCAGATTGTGCTCGCGCGCACCGCGGACGATCAGGGATTCACTCACCATGCAATCGTAGCCCTCTCCCTATACTCGACCTATGAGCAATGAGAGCCGTCCCGCACCGCACAGCCTGAACTCCCAGCACAGGGGCAGCCAGAACTCGGGAAGCGAGCAGTCCGGCAAAAGGTACACGGGCGATGTGGAAGTGGGCGGTGCCGCAGATGTGCGCACGCTGCGCACCGTGGAGATCCGCAAAGCCGCCGTGGGCGAGATGGACAACAATGCCTACCTGCTGACCTGCCTGGTGTCCGGAGTGCAGATGCTGATCGACGCCGCCGCGGACTTTCCCCGGCTGATGCGCCTGATCCGCGAAGGCTCCGCCTCGGAGCGGCTCGACGGGGTGATCACCACCCATTCGCACTGGGATCACGTGCAGGCGCTGCCGCAGATCGTCGCGAAGACCGATGCGCGCACCTACGCGGGGGCGGCTGACGTCCCGGACATCCCCACCCGCACCACGAACCCGGTGCGGCACGGGGATGTGATCCGCGTGGGCGTCAATGATCTCGAGGTGATCGCGCTGCGCGGCCACACTCCCGGCTCCATTGCGCTGCTGTTCCGCGGCGAAGGGGACGACGGTGACCATCTGTTCACCGGGGACTCACTGTTCCCAGGCGGTGTGGGCGCAACTCAGGGCGACTCCGCCCGGTTCCGGCAGCTTCTGGATGATGTGCAGCAGCGGCTGTTCGATCAGCTGGCGGACTCCACGTGGGTGTACCCGGGCCACGGCGCTGACACAACCCTCGGGGCGGAGCGCCCCCACCTGCCAGAATGGCGCGAACGCGGCTGGTGATCAGCCGGCTGCGCTGCCCGACAGGGGCGCGGCTCAGCCCTGGTCCGGAAGGGCGAACAGCGGAGTGATCGACGCGGAGTCGATGGAGTGCGCCATCAGCATGAACCGGGCCTGCGCGCAGGTCGCGCCCTGCGGCACGTCCAGGCTCTCCACGTCCAGAGCGTGCACCGTGTGAATATAGCGGTGGGTGCGTCCAGGCGGCGGGCAGGCGCCCCCGTAGCCTTCGTAGCCGTAGTCATTGAGCCATTCCCGGGCTCCGTCGGGCAGGGCTTCGCCCTCGGCGAGCTCTGTGGTGCTGAGCGGAATGTTGAACGCCACCCAGTGCCAGAAGCCAGAGCCGGTGGGCGCATCCGGGTCATAGATCGTCAGCGCGTAGGACCGTGCGCCTTCCGGTGCGCCGGACCAGGACAGCTGAGGGGACCTGTTCTCACCGCCCGCATCTTTCTCTGCGAACGTCAGCGGGATCATCTCGCCGTCGGCGAATGAAGCGGATGTGATCTGCATGGTGTGTCCTTCCTTCAGTTCTCGAACTGGCGCAGCTCTTTCTTCAGCTCCGCCACTTCATCCCGCAGCCGCGCGGCCACTTCGAACTGGAGTGCTTCGGCTGCGGCGTGCATGTTGCCCGTGAGCTCCTCGATCATGTCCTTGAGAGTGGCCACAGGGTTATCACCGAGGTCCACGGTGCGCCCACCAAGCGTGGGCCCGCTTTCGGTGCTGCGGCGGCTGATCCGCTCCTTGCCCGCGCGGTAGTCGGTGGACAGCAGGGTTTCGGTGTCGATGTCTTCTCGGGCGAGCATATCCGTGACATCCGCGATCTTCTTGCGCAGCGGCTGGGGGTCGATGCCATGCTCCCGGTTGTACTCGATCTGAAGCGACCGCCGGCGGTTCGTCTCCTCGATTGCATCCCGCATCGAATCAGTGACAGTGTCCGCATACATGTGAACCTGACCGGACACGTTGCGGGCGGCGCGTCCGATCGTCTGGATCAGCGAGGTGCGTGAGCGGAGAAAGCCCTCCTTGTCCGCGTCGAGGATCGCCACCAGGGACACTTCCGGCAGGTCCAAGCCTTCACGCAGCAGGTTGATTCCCACCAGCACATCGAACTCGCCGAGCCGCAGTGCACGCAGCAGCTCCACGCGGCGCAGCGTGTCCACATCGGAATGCAGGTACTGCACGCGCACACCGCTCTCCAGCAGGAAGTCCGTGAGATCTTCCGCCATGCGTTTGGTGAGGGTGGTGACGAGCACGCGCTCATCGCGCTGCACACGCTCTTCGATCTCTGCTCGCAGGTCATCGATCTGCCCCTTGACCGGTTTCACGATCACTTCCGGGTCCACCAAGCCCGTGGGGCGGATGATCTGCTCAACATATCCGTTGGCGCGCTCCAGTTCGTAGGGAGCGGGAGTTGCCGAAAGGTACACCGTCTGTCCAGTGCGCTCCACGAACTCATCGAAGGTGAGCGGGCGGTTGTCCAGCGCTGAGGGCAGCCGGAAGCCGAAGTCCACCAGGGTGCGCTTACGAGAACGGTCCCCCTCGTACATCGCCCCGATCTGCGGCACGGTCACATGCGACTCGTCGAGGATCAGCAGGAAGTCCTCCGGGAAATAGTCCATGAGCGTATTCGGCGGTGTGCCGGGGCCGCGCCCGTCAAAGTGGCGCGAGTAGTTTTCCACGCCGTTCGTGGAGCCGGTCTGGCGCAGCATCTCGATGTCATGGGTGGTGCGCATGCGCAGCCGCTGCGCTTCCAACAGTTTGTTCTGCCCTTCTAGCTCCTCCAGGCGCCACACCAGCTCCGCTTCGATATCGGTGATGGCGCGCTGCAGCCGCTCTGGGCCGGCCACATAGTGGGAAGCAGGGAAGATGTGGATCTGCTGCTCTTCGCGGATCACTTCGCCGGTGATCGGATGGAGGGTGTAGAGCGCGTCGATCTCATCGCCGAAGAACTCGATCCGCAGCGCCAGCTCCTCGTACATCGGGATGATCTCCACGGTGTCTCCGCGCACCCGGAAGGTGCCGCGCACAAAGGAGACGTCATTGCGGTCATACTGCATGTCCACAAAGCGACGCAGCAGGTCATCGCGGTCCAGCTGCTCCCCCACCTGGAGGCGCACCATCCGGTCCACGTACTCCTGCGGGGTGCCCAGGCCGTAGATGCAGGACACCGAGCTGACCACCACCACGTCCCGCCGCGTCAGCAGCGAATTCGTGGCGGAGTGGCGCAGACGCTCCACTTCGGCGTTGATGGACGAATCCTTTTCAATGTACGTGTCCGACTGCGGAACGTACGCCTCCGGCTGATAGTAGTCGTAGTAGGAGACGAAGTACTCCACGGCGTTCTTCGGCAGCAGTTCACGGAACTCCGAGGCAAGCTGCGCGGCGAGAGTCTTGTTATGCGCCATCACCAGGGTTGGCCGCTGCAGCTTCTCGATCAGCCACGCTGCGGTCGCGGATTTGCCGGTGCCGGTTGCGCCCAGCAGCACCACGTCCTGCTCACCGTCATTGATCCGGCGGGCGAGCTCGTCGATCGCCTTCGGCTGGTCACCGGCGGGCTGATACTCGCTGACCACCTCAAACGGGTTGACGCTGCGGATGAGATCAGTGACAGGGCGCATGGGGAGAGCCTACTGAGCTGCCCTGTGAAAACCGCGCCCGCTCCCCAGCGGTGCTCTCCCTACAGTCCCAGCTCAGCAGCTGCCTGATCGACGCGGGCGGCCAGCTCCTCCGGTGTGGCGTCATTCTCAATGATGATCGTGGAGCGTTCGCGGCGCTCCTCATCCGAGATCTGCGCCGCCATCACGGCTTCCACATAGTCGCGGTTCTTGCCGCGGGTGCTCATCACCCGGCGGATCCGCTCTTCACGCGGAGCGAGCACGCTGATGACCGCGTCATAGTCGCTCTCACGGTGATGGTCCAGCAGCAGCGGCGAGTCATGGACGATGAGCCTCTCCCCCGTTGCTGACGCGGCCCGCTCCGTCGCTTTCACCTGTTCGTCCACCCGGGTCAGCACAATCCGCTCCAGATCAGCGCGCGCTTCAGGATCGGAGAACACCAGCGCTGCCAGCGCTGCCCGGTCCATAGTTCCCTGAGCGTTCACATAAGCCGGTCCGAATCGATCAATCGCTTCCTGAAGTCCTGGCCCCGGCTCGTCAAGAACAGCGCGGGAAAGGGCGTCCAGGTCGATCACCGTCACTCCCCGATCGCGCAGCAGAGCAGCGACCGTGCTTTTGCCGGCGCCGATGCCGCCGGTCAGCCCGATACGCCTCATGGCACCTCCTTCCTGCGGCGATGCGCCGATTACTCCTACAGCGGTGCGGGAAGTGTGACCCTCAGCGAGCGGACTGGGGAGGGCCGTTCCCGATCACTAGGCTAGAGCCATGCTCGCACCTCAGGCCGTCACTCCCGAGCAGTTCCTGCTCACAAACGATCTGCTGCGCCTGCTCGACCTGATCGGCGTCTTCGTCATGGGCATCGTGGGGGGTGCGCTTGCACGCCGCATGCAGTTCGACCCGGTGGGCTTTGCGGTGCTCGGGCTCATCTCCGGGCTCGGGGGCGGCATCATCCGAGATCTCATCATCAACGCGGGTGTTCCCGCAGCTTTTGCGTCAACGTCCTTTCTGGCCTGCGGGCTCAGCGGTGCCGCCGTGGCATATCTGCTGCGGATGGAGAGCCGAGCCTGGCGCTACACCACCACGGGTCTCGACGCGCTCGCCCTTGGACTCTGGGCCGCCATCGGCTGCGCGAAGTCCCTTGGCTACGGCCTGGATCCCCTGCCGGCGATCTTCCTGGGCCTGACCACCGCCGTCGGCGGCGGCATCATCCGAGATGTCATCGTGGGCCGCATCCCAATCGTGTTCACCGGCGGTCCGCTGTACGCAACCGCCGCTGTTCTCACCGCCGTGCTGACATGGCTGGTGTATGTTGCTGAGCTGCCCGCTTGGACAGTGGTGTTCGCGGCGCTCGCGGGGACCGCGCTGGCGATTGCGGCGCATTGGCGGTCATGGCGCCTGCCCACCGCACCCGATCTCGCGGTCACGCTCTCCCCGGTGCAGATGCGGGCGTTTGTTCGCCGCATCCGCCGTCAGGAGCGCGCGAAAGTGGCTGCGGCAACCGGCGGCATCCCGATCATCGACCCCACCGATTTCGAGCACGACGCGTTCCTCAACCTGGATACCACCACCCCGGTGGACGGATTCCCGCTCAACGAGGACGACCTGGACCGGTGAGATTCCGGCACCACGGGACAGCGCCCTTGCTAGGTCAGCAGCGCAAGCACAGCGCGCATCTGCTCCAGGCTCAGCTGACCCGGGGCGCTCGGCTTCTCGAGTGAGGCGAACGTGGCACAGGAGCCCATGACATGGCCGCCGATGCGGCTGATCATTCCCCGCTCCCCCATGCTGATCGTGATCAGCGACTGCTCGCTGGAGCGGGAGCGCTGCAGGGTTGCGGTCAGCAGTGTGAGCACATCCTCCTCCCGCTGCGGGGTCACGGCAAGCTTCAGAACATCCGCTCCCGACTCCGCCAGCCCCGACAACAGCTCCATACACTCACGCAGCTCGGGGGTGCGGGCCCAGTCATGGAAGGACGCGATGACGGTGCGCTCCCGGGCGGGGAGGCCTGCCCGGGCATCAGCGACGAGGGCGGGGGCATCAGACCCGGCGCGCACCGCCTCGATATCAACAGCGGCAGCGGCGCGGATCCCGCTGAGGATCCGGATCGCCTGGGCATACTCCTCAGCCGGCAGTGAGCGCAGACCGCCTTCGTCCTCGGTGCGGACGGTGAGGATCAGCGGCGGAGGCTGAGCGGCCGCGGACCACAGAGCATCGATCTGCTGCCCGGCAGCCTGAAGGGCATCCAACCATCCGGTGGTGTCGAGATCCTGGCAGAGCGCGTCGGCCCGCCATTCGATGGCTGGTGCGCCGGCCGTGATCGCACGCTGAAGCGCGGGCGTGAGCTCAGAACCAGTGGGCGCCATCACCGGCACGATGACCAGCGGGGCGGAGGCAGACAGTGGCAGCGCGCTCATGCTCAATCCTCTGGACGGGCCCGGCCCGCTGCCGATGGGGGGCCAGCGTCCGTGGCCGCTTCTGCTGGTTCCTCGGTGACCGCAGCGTACGCCGCGAGCAGCAGAGCCGGATCCGGGCCTTCCAGGCGGGATGGGGAGCCGATCGCATCCAGCACCACAAAGCGCAGCAGCGCGCCGCGGGACTTCTTATCTCGGCGCATGGCCTCCTGCAGTTTCGGCCACTGGCGGTCGCGGTAGGTGATGGGCAGGCCCAGACTGGTCAGGATCGAGCGGTGACGGTCCACGCTCGCCTGGTCCAGACGGCCGGCGAGTCGTGATAGTTCAGCGGCAAAGACGAGCCCCACGCTCACCGCTGCTCCATGGCGCCAACGGTAGCGCTCATTGTGTTCGATCGCATGGCCGAAGGTGTGGCCATAGTTGAGGATCTCCCGCAGGCCGGTCTCCTTGAGGTCTTGGCTGACCACGTCCGCTTTGACGCGGATGCTGCGGATGATGATGTCCGCGAACGCATCGGAGGTGGTGTCCAGCGCTGCGGCGGGGTCCGCTTCGATGATGTCCAGGATGGCGGTGTCCGCGATGAATCCTGCCTTGACCACTTCGGCGAGCCCGGCGGCCACCTCATTCGGCGGCAGCGTGGCGAGCACGTCGAGGTCCGCCATCACTGCGATCGGCGGGTGGAACGCGCCCACCAGGTTCTTTCCTTCAGCTGTGTTGATGCCGGTCTTGCCGCCCACGGCGGCATCCACCATGGCGAGCACGGTGGTCGGCACCTGGATGACGTCGATTCCGCGCAGCCAGCTCGCCGCGGCGAAGCCGGCAAGGTCGGTGACCGCTCCCCCTCCCACACCGATGACCAGGTCGGTTCGAGTGAGGTCCGCCTGTCCAAGCGCCTTCCACAGGAAGGCGAGAACCTGCGAGGTTTTCGCATCCTCCCCGTCGGGGACCTCTGCCAGGTAGGCTTCCCGACCGGTCGCTGTGATCGCCTCAAGCAGCTGTTCGCTGAGCAGCCGGGTGGATGGCTGGTGAACGATCATCGCTTTCTCGGCGCGCTCCGGCAGCAGGTTCGCTGCCTCGGGCAGGATACTGCGGCCGACGCGCACCGCATAGGCCGCGCTGTCGCCGCCGACGGTGACTGTGGTGGTGGGTGCGGTGCTCACGCTGTCTCCTCAGACGGGGGTGGTTCTGGTGATTGACTCGCCTCACGGTGGGAGATGGCAGCGCTGATCCGGCGGGCCACCTCTGCGGGGGTCGCATCATCGGTGGTGATCGTCGATAACGCCACGTCAGCGAACAGCGGTTCCCGCTGATCCGCGATCGACTGCCACGCCGCTATCGGATCGGGCGCATCCTCCAGCAGGGGGCGTCCGCGACCCCCGTGGAGGCGGGAGGCCACCGCCTGCGGGGACACGGTCAGGCGGATCACGCGCTGCCCCTTCAGCAGCTCTCGCACACGCGCAGTGGTGATGGCGCCGCCGCCCAGGGCGAGCACACCGGTGAAGGAGTTCAGCAGCTGCGCAATGGTGTTCGCCTCCAGCTCCCGGAAGGCGGCCTCCCCACGTTCAGCGAAGAGCTCCGCGACCGTGCGGCCCGCTGCCTCCTCGACGGCGTGGTCGCTGTCCATGAAGTCCACACTGTGCAGAGCGGCAAGCTGGGCGCCAGCGGTGGTTTTGCCCACCCCCATCGGCCCGATGAGAATGGCCAGCGGTCCCCGGTCAGGAGTCATCAGCACGGGCAGTAAGGGTCTGCTGCTGCAGCCGCTGAGTGGCCTCGAGGTGAGCGCGCAGTTCGGCGACGCTGTCCCCTCCGAGCTTGTCCAGAAGCGCATCCGCCACCGTGATCGCAACCATCGCCTCGGCGATCACTGCGGCAGGGGCCACCGCGGCCACATCCGATCGCTGATGATTCGCCGTGGCTTCCTGCCCGGTGGCCACATCGACCGTGCGCAGCGCCCGCGGAACAGTGGAGATCGGCTTCAGCGCGCCGCGCACCGAGAGAACCTCCCCATTGGTGATGCCACCCTCGAGACCGCCCGCGCGGTTGGAAGCGCGGGCAGTGCCAGCAGGCCCGTTCCCGCCAGTCAGGATCTCATCGTGGGCGGCGGAGCCGCGCCGACGCGCATTCGCCCAGCCCTCTCCGATCTCAACGCCCTTGAACGCCGGAATGGACATGATCGCCTGAGCAAGGCGTCCGTCGAGCTTTCGGCTCCATTGCGTGTGGGATCCGAGCCCGACCGGCACTCCGTACGCGAGGACCTCGACGATGCCGCCGAGCGTATCTCCGTCCCGCTTCGCCGCATCCACTTCGGCGACCATGGCCTGGGTCACGGCCTCATCCAGACAGCGGACCGGACTCTCGTTCAGTGCCTGCTCATCCTGCGGGGTGGGCAGCGGCGCATCGTCCGCCAGCTGCACCGGGCCGATGGCCCGCACATGGGAGACGAGCCTGATGCCGGCCACCTGCTCCAGCAGCGCGGAGCAGAAGCGACCGATGACGACGCGGGCCGCGGTCTCCCGTGCTGATGCCCGCTCCAGCACCTGACGGGCGTCATCGAATCCGTACTTCGCCATACCAGCCAGATCGGCATGCCCCGGCCGCGGCCGAGTGAGGGACTTGTTGCGAGCGATCTCGCGCTCATCACCGGTGCCAGCATCAATCAGCAGATCCTCGCGCGCGACCGGGTCCGGGCTCATAACCTTCTCCCACTTCGGCCATTCGCTGTTGGCGATCTCCACGGAGATCGGCGAGCCCAGGGTGACGCCGTGGCGCAGCCCGCCGAGCACGCGGATCTCATCCTGCTCGAATTTCTGCCGGGCCCCGCGTCCGTAGCCGAGCCTGCGCCGTGCGAGCACATCGCGAATCTCGTCGGTGGTGATCTCAACACCGGCAGGAAAGCCGTCGATCGTGGCGATCAACGCGGGGCCATGGGATTCGCCGGCAGTCAGCCAAGTGAGCACGCGGAGTCCTTCCGTCTGTGGAGGTGGCCGGGCAGGCCAGGGGGTGCGGTGTGCGCGCACCTATCGTACGCAATGTCAGACAGTGAACGGCGCCGCCCCCACCTGGTGGGAACGGCGCCGTTCAGCGTCAGCTGGGGCTGATCATCTCAGCCGACCGCATCAGTTTCCGGTGAGCTTCTCACGCAGCGCGGCAAGGGCCTCATCGGACGCGAGGGTGCCCTCATCCGAGGAGCTCGACTGGTAGGAGGCAGGGGCTTCGCCGACCGCTGCGGAGGCAGCGGCATCCGCGTCAGCCTTGATGGCCTCGGCAACCTGAGCCTTGTGCTGGGTCCAGCGCTCGTATGCGCGAGCGTAGTCAGCCTCCCAGGCCTCACGCTGCGCCTCGTACCCCTCGAGCCACTCGTTGGTCTCGGGATCGAAGCCCTCGGGGTACTTGTATTCGCCGTTCTCGTCGTACTCAGCAGCCATACCGTACAGAGCCGGATCGAAGGTCGAGTCGTCGCCCTCCGGGTCCACGCCCTCATTGGCCTGCTTGAGGGACAGCGAGATGCGGCGGCGCTCAAGGTCGATGTCGATGACCTTCACGAACACGCTCTGGTCCACGGAGACAACCTGCTCGGGCAGGTCCACGTGGCGCTGAGCCAGCTCGGAGATGTGCACCAGGCCTTCGATGCCGTCTTCCACCCGGACGAATGCGCCGAACGGAACAAGCTTGGTGACCTTGCCCGGAACAACCTGGCCGATGGCGTGGGTGCGTGCGAAAGCCTGCCACGGATCCTCCTGGGTTGCCTTCAGCGACAGGGAGACCCGCTCACGGTCCATCTCCACGGAGAGAACCTCAACAGTCACCGGCTGGCCAACCTCAACAACCTCGCTCGGGTGGTCGATGTGCTTCCAGGACAGCTCGGACACGTGGACGAGGCCGTCCACACCGCCGAGATCCACAAAGGCGCCGAAGTTGACGATGGAGGACACATGACCCTCGCGGACCTGGCCCTTCTGCAGGGTCTGCAGGAAGTCCGAGCGGACCGACGCCTGGGTCTCCTCCAGGTAGGCACGGCGGGACAGGACCACGTTGTTGCGGTTCTTGTCCAGCTCGATGATCTTCGCCTCGAGCTCCTGGCCGATGTACGGCTGCAGGTCCCGCACACGGCGCATCTCCACCAGCGAAGCGGGGAGGAAGCCGCGCAGGCCGATGTCCACGATGAGACCGCCCTTGACGACTTCGATGACGGTGCCCGTGACGACTCCCTCGTTCTCCTTGATCTCCTCGATGGAGCCCCAAGCGCGCTCGTACTGGGCGCGCTTCTTGGAGAGGATCAGGCGGCCTTCCTTGTCCTCCTTCTGAAGGACCAGAGCCTCGACCTCGTCACCGACCTCAACGACCTCATCGGGGTCGACGTCATGCTTGATGGACAGTTCACGCGAGGGGATGACACCCTCGGTCTTGTATCCGATGTCAAGCAGGACCTCGTCGCGGTCGACCTTGACGACGGTGCCCTCGACGATGTCACCATCGTTGAAGTACTTGATGGTTTCATCGATTGCTGCGAGCAGTTCCTCTTCGCTGCCAATGTCATTGATAGCGATCTGAGGGGCGGTGTTGGTGGTCATATAGACAGAGACTCCGTACGGACACTGAAATAGATTCGAATAAGGATGGTGCGCGTCGCCGCCGAGTTGCCCTGCAGGCGCACTCGCGCGAGAGTGGCGATACACGCCCTTCAGGTTACCGGCGCCCAGCAACCCCGGTCAAAGGATTGACAGAACAGGTCGGCCCCAGCGCCCCCAGCGTGATGAAACTCACGATGCAGCGTGAGGTGCTCAGTGAGCTGCCTCAAGCCAGGTGCGGCCCACCCCCGGAGAGACGCTGATCGGAACGGACAGCTCATAGGCTCCCTCCATTCCCTCTCGCACAATCTCTGTCACCTGCTCCAGCTCCCCCGGTGCAACGTCGAGCACCAGCTCGTCATGCACCTGAAGCAGCAGGCGACTGGTCAGGTCCGCTCGGCGCAGCGCCTCATCCACGCGCAGCATCGCCAGTTTGATGATGTCCGCTGCACTGCCCTGGATCGGCGAGTTCAGCGCTACGCGCTCCGCGTTCTCCCGTCGCTGGCGATTATCGCTCTGCAGGTCCGGCAGATAGCGGCGCCTGCCCAGAATCGTCTCCGTGTAACCGCTCTCACGCGCCTCCTCCACGCATCGGTGCAGGAAGTCCCGCACGCCGCCGAAGCGCTCGAAATACTGATTGCGCAGAGTGGTCGCCTCTGCCTGGGGAATGCCCAGCTGACGGGAGAGGCCGAATGCTGAGAGACCATATGCAAGGCCGTAGCTGACCGCTTTCGTCTTGGAGCGCATCTCAGTGCTGACGTCATCCGCGTCCACACCGAACACTTGGGAGGCCACGTAGCTGTGGAGGTCCTCTCCGGAGTTGAACGCATGGATCAGTCCCGCATCCTCCGACAGATGCGCCATGATCCGCATCTCGATCTGAGAATAGTCCGCAGTCAACAGCGTCTCGAACCCATCGGAGCAGGTGAAGGCCGACCGGATCTGCCGTCCAGCCTCCGTCCGCGCCGGGATGTTCTGCAGGTTCGGGTTCGCGGAGGCGAGCCTGCCGGTTGCAGCCACGTTCTGGCTGAAGGTGGTGTGAATGCGGCCTTCATCGGTGACGGCTTTGCGGAGCGTGTCGATGATCTGGCGCAGCTTCGTCACATCACGGTGTTTGAGCAGCGCCTCAAGGAACGGATGCTCGGTCTGTGCGAACAGCATCGTCAGGGACTCCGCATCGGTGGAGTAGCCGGTCTTGGTCTTGCGAGTGGGCGGCATGCCCAGGCGGTCGAACAGGACTGTCTGCAGCTGTTTGGGGGAGGCCAGATTGATCTGCTCTCCGCCGATGTGGCTGAATGCCTCCTCAGCAACCTGAGCCTGCTGCTGCACGTGCTGTGCGTCAAGCTCGTCCAGCCGTGCGCGGTCCACGGCGATGCCGGTCGCTTCCATCCGCTCCAGCACTCCGGCAAGGGGCAGCTCCATGCGGCGGAAAAGGTCAGCAGCACTGTGACGCTCCAGGTCATCGCGCAGCATCGGAACCATGCGGCGCACTGCGCTCGCCTCCGCGATCTGCCGCCCGTCCTTCTCCTCCTCCAGCTCAAGCTGCTGCTGGGCGCTGCTGCCGCGCGCTTCGCTGAGGTCCTCCTGCAGATGGCGCAGCGCCAGGCCTGCCACATCGGTGGGCCGCTGGTCGGGGCGGCACAGGAACTCTGCGAGGGACACATCGAACTCCCAGCCGCGCACTCGGAAGTCCTCCCCCCTCAGCATGTGGCTGGTCAGCTTGGTGCTGAAGGCGCGCTTCGGAATCGCCGAGTTGCGCATCCATCTCTCCAGGGCCCCGCGATCCTCTCCGCTCAGCGCGGCCGGATCCACCACGATCGAGGCGGTGTCTGTGGACAGGACGATCCGCTGCAGACGCGCACGGCCGTGCTGCCAGTCACCGTCGGCAAAGACCACCCCGCCGGTCGGCGCGTGCCGGCCGAGCACAGCGTTCAGCTCACCGGGCTCAGGGTGGATCACCGGCAGCTCGGGGTTCGCCACGATCACCTGGTCTGCGGGCGCGGAGTCAGCGCTCAGCAGCTCCTGCGGCACATCCCGGCGGATCGCCGGACCGAAGGAGAGCTCATCGAATCGAGCATTGATGGCAAGGAGGTCGCCGCGACCCAGGGAGTAGGCGCTGAAGTCCGTGGGCAGGTCCAGGTCACGAACGGCTTCATTCATCGCGCGGTTGCGCGTAACAGCGTCGATATTGTCCCGCAGGCTCTGACCCGCTTTGCCGGGGATCTCTTCCGCGTGGTCAAGGATTCCCTGGAGATCGCCGTAGAGTCCGATCCATTTCGCTGCAGTCTTCGGGCCCACCCCGGGCACGCCTGGGAGGTTGTCAGCGCTCTCGCCGACGAGTGCTGCAAGATCAGGGTAGAGGTGCGGCGGCACCAGGTACTTCTCCTCCACTGCCGCGGGGGTCATACGGCGCAGCTCCGTGACGCCTTTCACCGGCTGCAACAGTGTGGTGGAGCCGCTGACCAGTTGGATGGCATCACGATCGCTGGTGAGCAGCAGCGGCTGCACGCCTTCGTGTTCTGCGATGGTGGCGATGGTCGCCACGATGTCATCTGCTTCGTAATCCTCCACGGTGTACCAGGAGATGCCGAACGCGTCGAGCATGGTCTGGATCAGTGCGAACTGGCCGCGCAGATCATCAGGCATCGCTTCTCGGCCGCCCTTGTACTCCTCGTACATGCGGTCCCGAAAGCTTCCGCCAGACAGATCGAACGCCACGGCCATATGGGTGGGCTGTTCCAGTTTGATGACGTTGAAGATCATGCGGGCGAAGCCGTACACCGCGTTGGTGGCCTGACCCTGCCCGTTGCGGAAGCTCTCTGCCGGCAGGGCGAAGAATGCCCGGTATGCCATGGCATGGCCGTCGATAAGGACAATCCGCTTCGCTTCTGCGTCAACACTCATGCCCCAAGTGTGACACGCTGTCATCATGAACTCGACTCCCCCGCACAGCGCGCCCAAGCCGGCGCCGAGCTCTTCCCCGTCCGCTCCAGGCAGCGCTTCGCTCAGCGCTGATCACCTGCAGCTGGTGCGTTCAATGATGCGCGGAACCCTGTGCGAGCGGATGGGCATGGAGCTGATTTCCCTGTCGGAGTCGGGCGGGGTGATGTCCATGCCGGTGGCGGGCAACACTCAGCCGATGGGACTTCTGCACGGCGGCGCCACCATCGCGCTGGCGGAGACGGTGGCGAGCTTCGCCGGCATCCTGCGCGCCCGGACCCTGTATGGGGAGAACGCCGCCGGTGTGGGCACAAGCGTTTCTGCTCTGCATCATCGCTCCGGCCGCAGCGGCATCGTCACCGCCACCGCTTCCGCCCGGCACCTGGGTCGCACCGTCACCAGCTATCTGGTGGATGTGCATGACGAAGCGGGAGTGCTGCTGTCCACCATCACGGTGTCCGTTCAACTGCTCCCGCCACGTGAATGAGCTGAGCGATCAGTCTTTGCCGCCGCCGAGCTGGTCGATGACCGCGTCAGCGACTTCACGCATGGTGAGGCGCCGGTCCATGGAGGTCTTTTGAATCCACCGGAAGGCATCCGGCTCCGACAGGTTCATGTTCGTCTGCAGCAGGCCCTTCGCCCGATCCACGCGCTTACGGGTTTCAAAGCGATCCCCCAGGTCCTTGATCTCGTCGTTCAGAGCGGTGATCTGCTGGAAGCGGGACACAGCGATCTCAATAGCGGGCAGCAGGTCAGCAGGCGTGAACGGCTTGACCACGTACGCAAATGCACCCGCATCGCGGGCACGCTCCACCAGCTCTTTCTGACTGAAGGCGGTGAGCATGACGACGGGAGCGAGATGCTCCTCGCCGATCTTCTCAGCTGCGGTGACGCCGTCCATCTGCGGCATCTTCACATCCATCACCACGATGTCCGGGCGCAGCTCCCGCGCCTTCTCCACCGCGCTGGCGCCATCACCCACCGCGGCCAGCACGTCATAGCCGGCTTCGGTGAGGGTTTCAACGATGTCCATCCTAATGAGGCTCTCATCCTCGGCAACAACCGCGGTGCGGACAGCGGGCTGAGCCGCTGCTGGTGCGTCAGTTGGAGAGCCGATGGGCTCCTCGGACATGGAATCACCTGTTCTTCGTCGGATTCGTCACCGGCAACCTGGTCCGCAGGGCTGACCGCGCGGACCGGGAGCGCCGGGGGACGGATTTGTTCTGTATTCTAGGTCAGGGCCGGTACGTAGCGGCCCTGATCAGCCGGATTGGCGGAATCGGTAGACGCGGCGCACTCAAAATGCGCTGTCTTCGGACGTGCGGGTTCGAGTCCCGCATCCGGCACCAGCAGAGGAGACCGCGGCGCGCACGCGTCGCGGTCTCCGTGCATCAGAGCAGTCGGCAGGAGCAGGGTGTCATCGGCGCTCCGGCTGAACGCCGGAGGCGATCGCATCAGCCTCGAAGCGAGCGGCCGCGGTTCCGTCAAGATCCCCGATGCGGTGCACACGCAGGCTGTTGGTGGACCCGTGCTCTCCCGGAGGCGAGCCGAAGGCGATGACCACCAGGTCCCCCGGTGCCAGCCCCTTCTTGTCGCGCAGCATCTGATCAACCACCGCGGTCATGTCGTCGGTGTTCGTCGCCATCTTCACCAGGTGCGCTTCAATGCCCCAGGACAGGGACAGCTGGGATGCCACGTGTTCGTAGGGCGTGATCGCCAGCAGCGGAATGGTGGGGCGAAGGCGAGAGAGGCGCCGTGCAGTGTCACCGGACTCTGTGAACGTCACCAGGTACTGCGCGGACAGCTGGTCTCCGATCTCCGCCGCCGCACGGGTGATGGCTCCGCCGCGCGTGTGCGGAATGGTGCCGAGCTCCATAATGCGGTCGGCGCCGTTCTCCTCCGTGTTGGAGATGATCCGGGCCATGGTGCGCACTGCCTCAAACGGGTAGGCGCCCACGGAGGTCTCACCGGAGAGCATGACCGCGTCGGCGCCGTCAAGGATCGCATTCGCGCAGTCGGAGGCTTCAGCGCGGGTAGGGCGGGGGTTGGTGATCATCGACTCCAGCACCTGGGTGGCGACGATGACCGGCTTCGCATTGCGGCGGGCGAGCTCAATGGTGCGCTTCTGCACCAGCGGCACCTGCTCCAGCGGCAGCTCCACACCGAGGTCCCCTCGGGCCACCATGATCCCGTCGAACGCGGAGACAATGGCGCGCAGAGCCCGCACCGCCTGGGGCTTTTCGATCTTGGCGATGACGGGGCGGCGGATCCCCACCTCGTCCATTACCCGGTGCACGCCCTCCACATCGTTCGCATCGCGCACAAAGGACAGTGCGATGAGGTCCGCTCCGAGTTCAAGGCCCCAGCGCAGATCGGCTACGTCCTTCTCGCTCATCGCGGGAACGGACACGGCCACCCCGGGCAGGTTAATCCCCTTGTGGTTGGAGACCGGCCCCGGGATTTCAACCACGGTGCGCACCTCGGTCTCGTTCACGTCGATCACGCGAACGGAGACTTTGCCATCATCGATGAGGAGCACATCGCCCGGACGGCAGTCACCGGGAAGTCCCTTGAATGTGGTGGAGACGCGCTCGCGCGTGCCGACGACGTCCTCGGTGGTGATGGTGAAGACATCCCCCACCTCAAGCTCATGCGGACCGTCTTCGAACGTGCCGAGTCGGATCTTCGGTCCCTGCAGGTCCACGAGGACCGCAACGCTGCGGCCCAGGTCCTTGGCAGCCTTGCGGATATTGGCGTACACCGCTTCATGATCCGCATAGGTGCCGTGGCTCAGGTTCATGCGGGCCACGTTCATCCCCGACTCGATCAGGGTTCTGATCTGGTCATAGGTGTTGGTGGCCGGACCGAGCGTGCAGACAATCTTTGCTTTGCGCATCTCTACCCATCTGTTGTGTTCGTGGGATGCGCACCCATCGGATAGCCGGCACGCCGCTGAATCAGGGCGTGGGCCGCTTCACGAGGGTCGCATCGCCGAGATCCTTGACTCCAGTCTACGTCACCGCACCTGATCCTCAAGGGTGTGCAGGTCCCGGTCTGACCCCGGTCTGTCATCCGCCCGGTGGGCCTCCCCCACCCGCTGAGCGCGACGCGTCAGCAGGATGAACATCACCAGCGCGATGATGAAGATGAGCACTGCAACCAGGGTGTTGATCCGCTGGCCCAGGATGATCGAGGAGTCATTGATCCGCATCGTCTCGATCCAGGACCGGCCGGCGGTGTAGCCCATGGCGTACATCCAGAACACTCGGCCGCCGCCGATCTGCAGGCGCTCAGAGATCACCAGCACGATCACCATCATGGCGAGATTCCACAGGATCTCGTAGAGGAACGTGGGGTGGTAGGTGCCGGCCACGCAGCCGGCGATAATGCCGCCGTTCTGCTCGCAGGAGATCTCCAGCGCCCACGGCACGCTGGTCGGCCCGCCATACAGCTCCTGATTGAACCAGTTGCCGAAGCGGCCCAACGCCTGCGCAAGGAACAGTGTGGGGGCGATGGAGTCCGCGAAAACGGCGAAGCTCACCTGCTTGCGGCGGCACATGAGCCATGCGGCGAGGGCGCCGCCCATGATCGCACCGACGATCGCCAGCCCGCCCTGCCAGATGAACAGCACCGAGATCGGATCCCCGCCCGGACCGAAATAGGAGCCGGGCACGGTCACCACATGGTAGATCCGCGCGCCGATCACCCCTGCGATGACCGCGGCGAACACGATGTCGAAGAAGGCGTCCTTATCGCCGCCCCGCTGCTGCCAACGCCTGCTTCCCCAGATGTAGGCGGCTGTGATGCCGGTGAGGATGCACAGCGCATAGAAGTGGATGGTCAGCGGTCCCAGCTCAACCGCACTCGTGGTGGGACTGGGAATCGAGGCGAAGAGCACAGGGGTCCTTTCGGTTCAGCGGCGCGCCGAGTCAACGCCCGCGCGCAGTTCCTGAGCGAGAGCGGCAAGACGCTGATTCGCCTGCTCAGCCGAGTCAGCGTCCAGGATCGCGCGCACAAATGCACTGCCCACGATCACTCCGTCAGCGTAGTCGCCGATGGCCGCTGCCTGCTCGCCGGTGGAGACCCCAAGACCCACGCAGACACGCTCAGCGCCCGCGCGACGGGTCCGCTCCACCAGATCCTCGGCTCGTGCGCTCACGCTGGAGCGCATCCCGGTGACGCCCATTGTGGACGCGGCGTAGACGAACCCGGTGGTCTTCTCCACCACGTGCTGAAGCCGCTGGGAGTGAGAGCTCGGCGCCACCAGGAACACTCGATCCACTTCATGCTCGGAAGCGGCAGCGATCCACTCGGCACCCTCATCCGGAATGAGGTCCGGGGTGATGACGCCGGCGCCGCCGGCAGCGGCCAGGTCGCGCGCAAACGCGTCGGGGCCGTAGGAGAGGATCGGGTTGTAGTAGCTCATGACCAGCAGCGCGGCGTCGATGCCGCCGGTGCTGAGCTGATCGATGGCGGTGATGACATCCCGCGGGCGTGTGCCGCCTCGAAGGGCGATGTCTGCCGCTTCTTGGATGACCGGCCCATCCATGACCGGGTCGGTGTAGGGCACGCCGAATTCGATGGCGTCCACACCGCTGTCCACCAGAACTCGGACGGCGTCAATGGACCGGTCAAGGGTGGGGAAGCCCACGGGCAGGTAGGCGATCAGGGCGGCGCGTCCCTGCGTGCGGGCGCGGTCGATGACCTCAGCTGAACGGAGTCGAGTCATGTCAGTGCGAGTCCTCTCCGATTGCATCCACATCAAGACCGTTGATATCCCGGTCAACCCGGCGGCGGATCGCCGCGAGATCGCCCTTCGGGCTGTCGCCCACCAGGCCGAACCAGTCGCTGGCGGTGTGCACATCCTTATCGCCGCGCCCGGAGAGGTTCACGATGATGACAGCCTCATCGCCAAGCTCCTGGCCGAGTTCGATCGCTCCGGCGAGCGCATGCGCCGATTCCAGGGCCGGCATGATGCCCTCGGTCATCGACAGGTAGGCGAACGCGTCCATCGCTGCTTGGTCATTGATCGCGCGGTATTCGGCACGGCCGATGTCATGCAGGTAGGAGTGCTCAGGTCCCACGCTCGGATAGTCCAGGCCGGCGGAGACGGAATGCGATTCGATCGTCTGACCGTCCTGATCCTGCATCACATAGGAGCGTGCTCCATGAAGCACGCCGGGAGATCCAGCGCCGATCGTTGCGGAGTGACGGCCGGATTCGATGCCGTCGCCCCCGGCTTCGCAGCCGAGGATGCGCACGGACTCATCGTCGAGGAAGGCGTGGAACAGACCGATCGCGTTGGATCCGCCGCCCACGCATGCCACAACCGCATCCGGCAGGCGCCCTGCCTGCTCAATGATCTGCTCACGGGCCTCTTCGCCGATCACCCGGTGGAATTCGCGCACCATGGTGGGAAAAGGGTGGGGTCCGGTGACGGTTCCCAGCAGGTAGTGTGTGCTCTCCACATTCGCCACCCAGTCCCGGAATGCTTCATTGATCGCATCCTTCAGGGTGGCTGAGCCGTGATCGACCGGCACCACATCCGCGCCGAGCAGTCGCATCCGGGCCACGTTCAGCGCCTGGCGTTCAGTGTCCACGCGGCCCATGTAAATGGTGCAATCCAAGCCGAGCAGTGCGCAGGCGGTTGCGGTGGCCACGCCGTGCTGGCCCGCGCCGGTCTCGGCGATGACGCGCCGCTTGCCCATGCGCTGGGTGAGAAGCGCCTGGGCGAGCACATTGTTGATCTTGTGGCTGCCAGTGTGGTTCAGGTCCTCGCGTTTGAGGAAGATGCGCGCACCCCCGGCGATCTGTGAGAAGCGTGGCGCTTCGGTCAGCATGGACGGCCGGCCCGTGTACTCGCTGAAGAGCCGCTTCACCTCTGCCTCGAAGTCCGGGTCTGCCGCTGCCTTCTCCCACGCTTCGGTGAGCTCGTCGAGGGCGGGGACGAGCGCTTCTGGCAGCCAGCGGCCGCCGAAGTCTCCGAAGTAGGGGCCGCGGGTGTCTCGAATGCTCATTCGTCCTTCTTTGCTCAGGTCTTGGTCTCGCCTGCTCGGCGCTGGGCGTGGTCGTGCCAGCTCGGAATGTGGCAGCGGGCGGGTCACCGGGAGGTGCGGGGCACGCTGCAGAACTCTCGGGCGGTCTGCTCGGGAGAGCCGTTCGTCACGAGCGCTTCACCCACGAGCACGGCGTCAGCTCCGGCCGACGCGTACGTCTCCACATCGGCGCGGCTGAGCACAGCGGATTCGCCGATGGCGATTCGATCTGCGGGGACCTGTGACACCAGCTCTGCCGCGTGCGGAAGATCCAGCTCCAGTGTTTTGAGGTTGCGGGCATTGACCCCGATGAGCTGGGCGTCTGCCAGCTCCAGCGCACGTTCCAGCTCGTCCTCGGTGTGGGTTTCGACGAGTGCGCGCATTCCGAGGCTGCGGGTGAGGTGAAACAGGTCCGCCAGCTGCTGATCAGACAGGGCTGCCACGATCAGCAGGATGATGTCCGCGCCGTGGGCGCGGGCCTCATGGATCTGATATTCGGTGACGGTGAAGTCCTTGCGGAGCACGGGGATGCGCACCCGGTCGCGAACCGCGTCCAGATCATCGAGAGAGCCGCCGAACCGCCGCTGCTCGGTGAGCACGCTGACGGCGCTGGCACCAGCACGCTCATAGGCTGCGGCCAGCTCTGCCGGGTTGGGGATCTCGGCAAGCCGCCCCTTGGAGGGGCTGGATCGTTTGACCTCGCTGATCAGGCTGATTGTCGCGGCCTCGTGCAGAAGCGGAACCACGTCCACGGGCGGGCGCTGGCCGCTGGCTGCCCGGGCGCGCACAGCCATCGTGGGCAGAGGGGTGAGGCGCTCACGCTCGGCGAGATCCTCGCGGACTCCCGCGATAATGGACTCAAGAACCGTGCTCATGATGCCTGCCCTTCCGTATCCTGCAGCAATGGTCGGTGCCGTGCCATCATTGCGCGTTCCCGAAGGCGAGTGCGCTTTCGTCTGCTGATTGGACGTCAGACTCGCTTGGGCTTCTGTCCCATCCCCGCTGCGCGGAGGGCGACGCTGCCCGCGATCGCCAGAATGATCACGGCCGCGCCGGCGATCATTACCGCGGTGTTGGCGAACACCAGGCCCAGGCACGCCACGGTGAAGCCGAGCACGGTGCCCGCCGTCAGCAGCCACGCGGCGATGGTCTTGCCTTCATTGTGGGGCGGTGCGGGCGGAACCGGGAAGGTCTTGGACATCGTCAACTCCAGGGAGGGTCGAAAAAGGTCGAGGTCGATAACGGTGCGCACTGGCGCGCTTCTCCCATTGTGCCACGAGCGCAGGCACATAGGGGCGGGCGCGCGCCTGCCCGTCAGCTGGGGTCTTCGCCCCGGCTGAGCGCATCCCAGTCCGCGGCGTCGCTGCGCTCCTCACCGACACGTGGAGAATCCGCCGCTGCACCGGTTCTCGCGCGGCTGCGGTCACGTGGACTGGGGTCGGTGCGAGCGTATCGGTCGGAGCTGCGTGCAGGAGTGCGTCGTGAGATCAACGCCAGCAGCACGCAGGCGGCAGTGAGCAGCGCGGCCAGCAGCAGCGCCGCGTACGGCCACGGGGTGAGCTGCGCAGAGATGCTCTGGCCGATCACTCCGCTCTGATCAGCCACTCCCCCGCGAGATGCTGCCGCCGGGTCCAGCAGCACCGGCAGGATGCTCACGGCGGCTCCGGCTGCGCACAGCGCGGCCACTGCAGCGATGGCCGTCCGAACCCAGCCGCGGGTGATGCCGGCGGCAAGCGCGGCCGCCATCACCACGGCGATCAGAGCGGCGACTGCTGGTGATGCCTGCTGACCGTTCACCACGTGCTGCACACTGCCGCCGGTGAGGCCGGGCGCGTCGGCAGTGATCCATCCTGCCCGGGTGAGGCCGAAGAAGAGGCCGGCGAGCAGCAGCACCGCGATGATCGCTCGGCCGGGCTGCAGGCTTCTCATGGCTGCTGCGAGATCGAGCGGATGGAGGAGGCAGCCTGCACTGCTCGCAGTGCCGCAGCGGCCTTCTGGTCTGTTTCCCGGAACTCCATCGTGGGATTCGAGTCAGCCACGATGCCCGCTCCGGCCTGCACGTGCGCCTGACCGTTCTTCATCACGGTGGTGCGGATCGCGATCGCCATGTCCAGATCGCCTGCGAAGTCGATGTAGCCCACGGTGCCGCCGTAGACGCCGCGTGCCACGGGCTCCAGCCGGTTGATGATCTCCAATGCGCGAGGCTTGGGCGCGCCGGTCAGAGTGCCGGCCGGGAAGCATGCCCGCAGTGCGTCGAATGCGGCGGCATCCTCACGCAGTCGTCCGTGCACAGTGGAGACCAGGTGCATCACGTGGGAGTACTGCACCACATGTTTGAAATCCTCCACCTGAACCGTGCCCGGTGAGCACACCTTCTGCAGATCGTTCCGTGCCAGGTCCACGAGCATGATGTGCTCACTGGTGTCCTTCGGATCAGCGAGCAGCTCTTCCCGCAGGCGGCGGTCCTCGTCCGGGGTGGCGCCTCGTGGACGGGATCCCGCGATCGGGTGCGTGGTCGCGGTGCCGCTGCGCACGGTGACCAGGGTTTCCGGGCTGGCTCCCACCACATCCAGCGGAACGCCGTCAGCGTCGTGAGCACGCAGCAGGAACATATAGGGGCTCGGGTTCAGCCGGCGCAGCACCCGGTACACGCTGAGCGGATCCGTCTGCGTGGCCTGCGTGACACGGCGGCTCGGCACCACCTGAAAGATCTCGCCGTCAACGATCTCTTGGATGGACTGCTCCACGGCTGCTTCAAAAGCGGCCTGGTCAAGGCTCTCAGACCGCTTCTGCGGCTCGCCTGCGGAATACACGATCGGCGAGGTGTCCACCGGGACGGTGAGCGCGGCGCTCATTCGGCTGATCCGCTCCACCGCATCGTCATACGCAGCATCCACGCCGGTGTCCAGGCCGTTGAGATTCAGGGCATTCGCCGCCAGCAGAACAGTGGAATCGGTATGGTCATAGACCGCAACATCCTGCGCAAGCAGCATGCACAGCTCGGGGGTGCCGATCGTGTCCTTCGGCTTCGGACCCACTGTTTCGAAGCGACGGACCGCGTCGTAGGCGATGAAGCCCACCAGGCCGCCGGTAAAGGGCGGCAGCTCGGGCAGCCGAGCCGCACGGAAGGCTTCGGCAGTGGCGCGCAGGGCGTCCAAGGGGTCGCCATCAGTGGGGACACCATCGGGAATGTCACCGCTCCAGTGCGCGGCGCCGTTCTTCTCGGTGAGAGTGGCGCGTGCGTGAACGCCGATGATCGACCAGCGACTGTCATCACCCTGCCCGTGGGATTCGAGCAGAAAGGTGTTCTGAGCGTTCTCTCCCGCAAGGCGCCGGTACAGGCTGATCGGCGTGTCCTGGTCAGCGAGCACCCGCGTCACCACGGGAACGATCCGCTGAACGGCGGCAAGCCGGCGGAAGGTCTCCCGGTCGGGCCAGATCTCGCCGAGCACGGCGTTCTCCAAGCCGCGCACGTCCTCGGGGTAGATATCATCGCGCTGCATGGTCGGTGTCCTCCGGGTGGCTGGTTGTGGTGCTGATCGGGCGGCCGTCAAAACAGGTGCGCTCGCCCGTGTGGCAGGCGGCTCCCACCTGGGTCACATCGATGAGCAGGGTGTCCCCATCACAATCGTGTCGGATGGAGCGCACATGCTGGGTGTGTCCGCTGGTGTCCCCTTTTCGCCACAGCTCCTGGCGGGACCGGGAGAAGAAAGTGACTCGACCTTCCCGGCGTGTGCGCGCCAGGGCCTCGGCGTTCATGTAACCCAGCATGAGGACCTCGCCGCTCTCAGCATCGTGGATGATAGCGGGGATCAGGCCGTTCTCATCGAAGCGCAGCGCGGGTGGGTCATCGAATCGCTGATCACGCTGAGGGCCGCCCACGGGGGCGTTCACAGTGCTGCTGTGAGGTCATCCACCCGGTCGGTCCGCTCCCAGGTGAAGTCGGGCAGCTCTCGTCCGAAGTGGCCGAACACAGCGGTCTGCTGGTAGATCGGACGCAGCAGGTCCAATCGCTCGATGATCGCTTCGGGGCGCAGGTCAAACACGGAGTCGATCGCCTGCACAAGCTCGGAATCGTGGCGCTTGCCGGTGCCGAAGGTCTCCACATAGAGGCCGACGGGTGCGGCCCGGCCGATCGCGTATGCCACCTGTACTTCGCAGCGCTTCGCGAGACCAGCAGCCACCACGTTCTTCGCCACCCAGCGAAGGGCATAGGCGGCGCTGCGATCCACCTTCGAGGGGTCCTTGCCGGAGAAGGCGCCGCCGCCGTGGCGCGCCATACCGCCGTAGGTGTCAACGATGATCTTGCGGCCGGTAAGCCCAGCATCTCCCTTCGGACCGCCGATCACGAAACGCCCGGTCGGGTTGATGTGCAGCTGAGTGTTGGAGGTGTCCAGACCGAGCTCAGCGAGCTCATCCAGCACGGGCCGAATCACCTGCTGAGCAATATCCGGGGTGAGCTCCTCCTCAATGCTGACCTGCTCAGCATGCTGACTGGAAACCACGATCGCTTCAAGAGTGCGGGCCACATCGTCATCGTCGTAGCCGATGGTGACCTGGGTCTTGCCATCGGGACGCAGGTAGTCGAGGGTGCCGCTGGTGCGCACCTCGGTGAGGGTCTTCGCCAGACGATGTGCGGAATGAACCGGCAGCGGCATCAGCTCCGGGGTGTCATCGCAGGCGTAGCCGAACATGAGTCCCTGATCCCCCGCGCCGAGGGACGCTCCGGAGCCGGTGTCACCGGCCTTGTGCTCCTGGGAGGAGTCCACTCCCATGGCGATATCGTCGCTCTGGCTGCCGATGGACACTTCGATGCCGCAGGAGTCCGCGTCGAACCCCTTGAGGGAGGAGTCGTAGCCGATGGTGCGGATCGTGTCCCGCACGATCCGGTTCACGTCAGAGTAGCCGCTGGTGCGGACCTCGCCCGCGATATGGACCAGGCCGGTGGTCACCAGGGTCTCCACCGCCACACGTGACTGGGGGTCCTGCGTGAGCATGTCATCGAGGATCGCGTCGGAAATCTGATCGCAGATCTTATCCGGGTGGCCTCCGGTGACGGATTCCGAGGTGAAGTACCGCAGTCCCTGCGTCATTCGTGGTGCTCCTTGGCTGGGGTGGTGCTGGTGGTGGGCGCGCTGTTCAGCGCGCTGGCGAGCGCGGTGAGAACGGCGTGGGCGGTATCCGCTTTGCTGCCGGCAGCACGGGTGAGCTCCTCGCCGGCGCTGTTCAATACGATCACGGCGTTGGCGTCCGATCCAAAAGTGTGACAGCTGATGTCATTGAAGGCCAGGAGGTCTGCGCCCTTAGTCCGCGCTTTACGCTGCGCGTGCTGCAGGGCCGTGGCGGCGTCATCCCCGGTCTCCGCAGCAAAGCCGGCGATGACCAACGGCTTCTCACCCTTCACTCGTTCAGTGACCAGTGAGCGGAGGATGTCCTCGGTCTGGGTGAGTTCCAGGGTCAGGGTGGCGCTGCCGTCCCGTTTCTTGATCTTGTGCTCGGCAGCTCCGGCCGGGGTGAAGTCGCTGACCGCAGCGGCCATGATCACAGCATCATGCTCACCCTTGAGCTCTCGCACGCGCGCCGCCAGTTCGGCCGCGCTGGTCACGCGGACGACGCGTGCACCGGTGGGTGCCTCCAGCATGACGTTGGCCAGCACAAGGGTGACCTGAGCGCCGCGCATCAGGGCGGCGTGGGCAAGGGCGAGTCCCTGCTTGCCGCTGGAGTGGTTCGTGAGGTACCGCACCGGGTCAAGCGCTTCGCGCGTGCCGCCGGCGGTGATGAGGATCGAACGGCCGCGCAGGTCATCGGCGGTGGGCGCCGCATGACTGAGGGCGGTAACGACAGCATCGATGATGACCGGCGGCTCCGGAAGACGCCCGGGCCCGGAGTCCGGTCCGGTCAGGCGTCCAACAGCCGGTTCGATGATGCGGATGCCACGTTCCCGCAGCACCTCCGCGTTCTCCTGGGTGGCCGGGTGCTCCCACATCTCCGTGTGCATGGCAGGGGCCATAAGCACGGGTCCGCGGGCCATGAGCAGGGTGGCGGTGAGAAGGTCGTCGGCACGGCCCATGCGGGCTCGCGCCAGCAGGTCAGCTGTCGCAGGCACGATCAGCACCGCGTCCGCCTGCTGACCGGTCCGCACATGCGCCACCTCATCGACGTGCTCGAACACGGAGGTGAGAACTGGCCGGTGGCTGAGCGCCTCCCAGGTGGCAGCGCCCACGAACTGCAGGGATGCCGGAGTGGGGATCACGTGGACGTCCGCACCACGTGACACAAGGCCGCGCACCACGTGCGCGGCCTTGTAGGCTGCGATGCCTGCGCTGATCCCCACCACGATGCGGCGGCCGGTCAGCGGGGCGGATGCATCACTCATGGAATGCGCCCTGGCTGATCACAGGGTGAAGTCGATCGGGGCTTCCGGTGCGTCATCGCCCAGGGCAAGGGGCTTGCGGGCCGGCGGCTGCGGGGCGGACTCGTCAACCTCCTTGGAGGTCAGCAGTCCTTCGTCGAGCTCTCGCAGCGCCACGGAGAGCGGCTTGTCCTGCGGATCGGCGTCAACCAGCGGACCCACGTGTTCGAGCAGGCCTTCATCCATCTGGGCGTAGTACGCGTTGATCTGGCGCGCGCGCTTCGCGGAGTACAGCACGAGCGCGTACTTCGAATCGACCTTCTCCAGCAGTCGGTCGATCGGCGGGTTCGTGATGCCCTCAGGTGTGGCGACAGTTCCGGACACAGCGTCCCTTTCGTCGAAGAATGCGGTGTAGCAGCGCACCAGTCTACCGCCGGCGCCGGCAGGGGCGATAGGACCCGCGCCATCAGCCGCTGGTGACGTCCCCCACCCCCATGACGCGTGCAAGCTCCTGCACCGCCCGATCCACGTCATCGTTGACGATGGTCACGTCGAACTCAGGCGCGGCAGCGAGTTCAATCCGCGCCGTATCGAGCCTGCGCTGCTGCTCGGCGGCGCTTTCGGTGCCGCGGCCTGTCAGACGCGCGGTCAGCTCCTCCCAGGACGGCGGCGCAAGGAACACGAACTGAGCGTTCGGCATCGTGGTGCGCACCTGGCGCGCTCCGGCCAGGTCGATCTCCAACAGCACTGGATGACCCTTCTCCAGCTGGCTGAGGACAGGGCCGCGAGGAGTGCCGTACCGATGCTGTCCGTGCACGATCGCCCATTCGAGCATGTCCCCGCGTTCAACGAGCGCGGTGAATTCGCCGTCGCTGACGAAATGGTAGTGCTCGCCGTCCACTTCACCGGGGCGCGGCGCACGGGTGGTGGCGGAGGTGGACAGGTGGATCTGCGGAAAGAGTTCCAGCAGTCGCTTCACCACGGTGCCCTTGCCAACCGCGGTCGGGCCAGCCAGAACGGTGACCCGAGCACTGCCCGCGCCGTGGTGGGCGACGACGGGTGCTGGATCCTGAGAAGAGTCCGTCAACGAATCGCTCAGCCCTCGAAGTGTTCGATCAGCTTCTGAGCCTGGTGACGACCAAGCCCACGCATCTTACGTGAAGGAGAGATGCCGATCTCCTCCATGATCTGCGCGGCCTTCACCTTGCCGATTCCGGGAAGGGATTCGAGCATTGCGGAGACCTTGAGGCGGGCTACCGCTTCGCTGGACTCCACCTCTGTGAGCAGGCGGCGGATCTCATCAGCACGGCTGCCCGTGGAGTTCTTCAGACGCGCCTTGACAGCGGCCCGCTCCTGGCGGAGCTGTGCGGCCTTCTTGAGCGCTGCGGCTCGGGTCTCTGGTGTCAGTTCTGGGAGAGTCATCTCGCCACCTCTGGTCTGTTTGGCTCCCGCTGCGGATCACAGCGGAGATCATCTGTGCCTAGAGGATAGCGTGATGGACCGCAGATCCGGCGAACATCCGCTGGGATTGTCACCAGCCCCCGTCGCAGCGGCCGGGCCGTTCAGAGCGCATACTCCGCTCGCGCAGCCTCACATGCCTCAGCGATTCGGCGCGCATCGGGACCGGCGGAGAGAAGAGACCGGGACATCGAAACGAGCACCCGCGAGGCGGCAGCGCCGAACACTGTGCGCAGCTGCTCAGGCCCCGCTCCCTGCGCCCCGAACCCGGGTGCGAGGATCGGCCCGTTCACCGCATCGAGGTCGATGCCCAGGTTCTGCACTGCCTCGCCCACGGTGGCGCCGATGACCAGGCCCACACTCCCCCACTGACCGGGCTCAGCCCCCTCACCGGAGGGAGCTCGGTTCAGCGCTGCGGCCCGCTCAGCGATAGTGCGGGCCGTGCTGGAGCCGCTGCGCACAGCGTGCTGAACCTCGGGACCGTCCGGATTCGAGGTCAGACACAGCACGAACACCCCCTTGTTGTGGGATCGGCAGTCATCGATCGCCGGCGTGAGCGAACCGAACCCCAGATATGGGGACACTGTGAGCGCGTCAGCCTCCATCGGCGCGCCCGTGCGCAGCACTCCGGCGGAGTACGCCGCCATAGTCGAGCCGATGTCTCCGCGCTTCGCGTCGAGAATGGTGATGATGCCGCGCCGGCGCGCGTCAGACAGGATCTCCTCCAGTGCGGCGATACCGGCCGCACCGAAGCGCTCGAAGAACGCAGACTGCGGCTTGACCGCGGCCACGCGACCGTCCACAGCATCCAGCACTGCCAAGCCGAGCTCCCGAGCGCCCGCGGCTGTGTCCGGCAGGCCCCAGTCACACAGCAAGGAGCTGTGCGGATCGATGCCCGCGCACAGCGGGCCACGCCGGCTCATCGCGGCCCGGAGACGCTCGCCGAATGTGCCGGTCATCGAACAGCCTCAGTCAGAGCGCGCTGGTGCTCCTGCAGGCTGGTCACCGTAAACGGCCCCTCAGCCTGCGCCTCGATCGCCTGCACGGCAGCGCCGAGCGCAGCGACGGTGGTCAGGATCGGAATGTCGATCGCGGTGGACGCAGCCCGGATCGCATATCCATCCACGCGGGCCTCCGAACCCGTCGGGGTGTTGACCACCATGGCGATCGTGCCCGAGTCGATCAGGCCGATAATCGATTCCTCTGAGGCATCCGCTTCGGACACCTTCTTCACCACGGTGCACGGGATGCCGTTTCGCTGCAGCACCGCAGCGGTTCCGGAGGTGGAGATGATCTCAAAACCGAGGTCCACGAGACGTTTCACCGGCAGCACAATGCCGCGCTTGTCATCATCGGACACGGAGACGAACACGGAGCCGGTGGTGGGAAGCCCGCTGCCGGCGATCGCCAACTGCCCCTTCGCGAATGCGCGCGGGAACGTGGCATCCATGCCCATCACTTCACCGGTGGAGCGCATCTCGGGTCCGAGCAGGGAATCCACACTGCGCCCCTCCTTCGTGCGGAACCGTTTGAACGGCAGCACTACCTCCTTCACCGCAATCGGCTGGCCCAGCGGCAGATGCGTGCTGTCCCCTTCAGCGGGCAGCACACCGCTGGCGCGCATATCGGCGATGGACTGCCCGGCCATGAGCAGGGCGGCAGCTCGAGCCAGCGGAATGCCGGTGGCTTTCGCGACGAACGGCACCGTACGCGATGCACGCGGGTTCGCCTCCAGCACGTACAGGATCCCCTGGGAGAGGGCGAACTGGATATTGATCAGACCGCGCACCCCCACTCCGCGGGCGATGGCTTCGGTGGATTCGCGGATCTTCTCGCACTGCGCGCGGCTGAGCGACACCGGCGGCAGGGTGCATGCGGAGTCACCGGAGTGGATGCCGGCCTCTTCGATGTGCTCCATGATCCCGCCGATGAACAGCTCCTCACCATCGAACAGGGCGTCCACGTCGATCTCGATCGCCGTGTCCAGGAACCGGTCGATGAGGATCGGTGCGTCAGCCCGACCGGACTCGGGAAGGTTGCGGGACACGTAGTCGCGCAGGTGCGCGTCGTCGTAGACGATCTCCATGCCGCGCCCGCCCAGCACATAGCTGGGACGCACGAGCACCGGGTAGCCCACCGTATTCGCCACCTGGAGCGCATCCTCCAGTTGGTAGGCAGTGCCATACGGCGGCGCGGGCAGCTCAGCCGAAGCGAGCACGGAGCCGAAGTGCCCACGGTCCTCTGCCATGTCGATCGCATGCGGGCTGGTGCCGATGATCGGCAGCCCGGCCGCTTCAAGCCGGCGGGCAAGCGAGAGCGGAGTCTGCCCTCCCAGCTGCACGATCACACCGGCCACGGGCCCGGCCTGCTTCTCCGCCTCGTACACGCCGAGCACGTCCTCGAAGGTGAGGGGCTCGAAGTAGAGCCGGTCGGCGATGTCATAGTCGGTGGAGACTGTTTCCGGGTTGCAGTTGATCATGACGGTCTCGTACTCCACACCGAGGTCCGCAGTGCGCAGCGCGATGGCGGCATGCACACACGAATAGTCGAATTCGATGCCCTGGCCGATCCGATTCGGCCCCGATCCCAGGATGATCACCGCCGGTTTCTGCCGGGGCGCCACCTCGTTCTCATCGTCATAGCTGGAGTAGTGGTAGGGGGTTGCCGACGCGAACTCGGCGGCGCAGGTGTCCACAGTTTTGAACACGGGCATCACGCCGAGGGCTTTGCGCAGCCCGAACACCACGTCCGCGCTGATGGAGCGGATCTGGGCGATCTGCTCATCGGAGATGCCGTGGCGCTTTGCGCGCCAGAGCAGATCACGATCCAGCACGTCCGCATCCCGAACCTCAGCGGCGATCTCGTTGACCAGCAGAATCTGGTCCAGGAACCACGGGTCGATCCCGGTGGCAGCATAGATGCGCTGGATCAGGTCCTCCGCTTCAGCGTCACCGCAGGCGGCCGCGCGCAGCACCTGCTGCAGCGCAACCAGACGGGAGGTGGTGGGAGTCTTCGACTCGTCGATGATCTGCGCGATCTCCTCGGGCGACGGGTGCTCGCCGCGCCAGTGGAAAACGGCTGAGGGAACATCCAGCGAGCGCAGCGCCTTGCCGAGCGCTTCTGTGAAGCTGCGGCCGAGCGCCATCGCCTCGCCCACGCTCTTCATCGTGGTGGTGAGCGTAGGGTCCGCGGCCGGGAACTTCTCGAACGCGAAGCGCGGCACCTTCACCACCACATAGTCAAGGGCGGGTTCGAAGCTCGCCGGAGTGGTGCCGGTGATGTCGTTGCGGATCTCATCCAGGGTGTATCCGATCGCCACCCTCGCTGCGATCTTCGCGATGGGGAAGCCGGTTGCCTTCGATGCGAGCGCTGAAGAACGAGAGACGCGCGGGTTCATCTCGATCACCACGATCCGGCCGTTGGTGGGATGGATTGCGAACTGCACGTTGCAGCCGCCGGTATCCACGCCGACTTCCCGGATGATCGCAATGCCGATGTCCCGGATCTTCTGCATCTCCACATCGGTGAGGGTCATCGCGGGCGCCACGGTGATGGCGTCACCGGTGTGCACGCCAACCGGGTCGATGTTCTCAATCGAGCAGATCACCACGCAGTTGTCATTGCCGTCCCGCATGAGTTCGAGCTCGAACTCCTTCCAGCCGAGGATCGACTCCTCCAGCAGCACTTCGGTGGTGGGTGAATAATGCAGACCGTCCCCGGCGATGCGGCGCAGGTCGGCCTCGTCGTAGGCCATGCCGGAGCCGAGGCCGCCCATGGTGAAGGAGGGGCGCACCACCATCGGGTAGCCGAGGTCCTCCGCAGCGGCGAGGCATTCGTCCATCGAGTGGCAGATGTGGGAGCGGGCGGACTCGGCGCCGGCACGCTCCACCACGTCCTTGAACTGCTGGCGGTCCTCCGCTTTTTCGATTGCGGGGATGGAAGCCCCGATCAGCTCACAGCCGAATTCCTCCAGGATGCCGCGTTCAGCGAGTGCGATCGCTGCGTTCAGCGCGGTCTGCCCGCCGAGCGTGGGCAGCACAGCATCGGGGCGCTCCTTCTCGATGATGGTGCGGATGATGTCCGGGTCGATCGGCTCCACGTAGGTGGCGTCAGCGACCTCAGGGTCCGTCATGATGGTGGCCGGATTGGAGTTGACCAGGATGACCCGCAGGCCCTCCTCTTTCAACACCCGGCAGGCCTGGGTGCCGGAGTAGTCGAACTCCGCTGCCTGGCCGATGACGATCGGACCGGAGCCGATGACGAGAACTGAGCTGATATCGGTGCGGCGGGGCATCAGGAGTCCTTTCCTGCGCGGTGGGTGCGGATCATGTCCACGAGGTGATCGAAGAGGTAGTTCGCGTCATGCGGCCCGGAGGCGGATTCCGGGTGGTACTGCACGGAGAAGGCGGGGCGGTCCAGGCACTCAAGTCCTTCCACCACGTTGTCATTGAGGTTCACATGGCTGACGCGCACCCGGCCGAACTCGCCGTCACCAGCTGGTGCGGTGACCTCCTCGCCGATGGGCGCATCCACCGCGAAGCCATGATTATGGCTGGTGATCTCCACTTGGCCGGTGGCAAGCCGCTGCACGGGCTGGTTGATGCCGCGGTGGCCATAGCGCAGCTTATACGTGGTGAAGCCGAGTGCCCGGCCGAACAGCTGGTGGCCGAAGCAGATGCCGAAGAACGGCAGGCCGCGCCGCAGAACCGAGCGCAGCAGCTCCACCTGCTCGCCCGCGGTGGATGGGTCGCCGGGGCCGTTGGAAAAGAAGACCGCGTCGGGTTCGATGGCGAGGATGTCCTCCAGGCTGGAGCTCGCTGGCAGCACATGCACGTCGAGTCCGCGCGCTGCCAGGTGGCGCGGGGTGGCGGACTTGATGCCGAGGTCGATGGCGGCAACTCGGCCCGTGAACTCGCCCTCGTACGGCATGACCAGCGGCTCCTTCACACTGACCAGGTCCGTGAAGCTGGCACCGGTCATTGCCGGCGCGTTCCTCACGCGCTGCAGCAGCGACGTTTCATCCTCTTCGGCGACATCGCCGGAGAAGATGCCGCCGCGCATGGCGCCCTGCTCTCGCAATCGTCGGGTGAGGGCGCGGGTGTCGATGCCGCTGATGCCGATCACACCGGATTCCTCCAGCAGTTCCAGCAGGGACTTCTCGCTGCGCCAGGAGGAGGTGCGACGGGCTGCGTCGCGCACGGCGTACCCGGCTGCCCACACCCGGGAGGACTCGCTGTCCTCAGCGTTCACTCCGGTATTGCCGATGTGCGGCGCAGTCTGCACCACGATCTGACCTGCATAGGACGGGTCGGTGAGGGTCTCCTGGTACCCGGTCATACCGGTGGTGAAGACGACTTCGCCAAGGGTCTCGCCGCGTGCGCCGTAGGCATCGCCGCGGAACACGGTGCCGTCTTCGAGGATGAGCAGAGCGCGGTCACGCGTCATGAGGGGTCTCCTGGAGGATGTCGGAGGTCTGATGGAAGAATTCTTCATGGTCGGCGCTGGTGTTGAACCGGATCCCGGTCTCCAGTTCGCTGGATCCGAGGCGCCAGCGGACCACGGCGAGTCCGTCTCTGCCCACCACCTTTCCGGCCATGCCGGTGGCGCTCTTGACACCGGTGATGGATTTCATCGGGATCTCGAAGCTGGTGGCTCCGGAGCGGAGCAGTTTGATGCGGTCGGGCCGCAGCCGCACGGTCACCTGCGAGCGCGAGCCCATGCCGTAGGCGGTGATCCGCTCCAGCGGCCACCCGGCTTTGGTGGTGGACACGTACACGCCGTCTGCTTCCCACAGCTCCGGGGTGGTGGATTCTGCGATCGCGTCCGGGGCGGGCAGATTCGCGTCCCGATAGGCGCGGCGCTGCCAGCTGGTCCACATCCAGAAGAGGATGGATCCGAACAGGATCACCAGGACGACGATCGGGACGATCCGTTCGCTGAGACCGGATGAGTCAGCCATTGATGACCTCACCGTCACGCACCACCACGCGCCCGTGCAGGATTGTGGCGCGGGCGTGGCCTGGCAGCTCCATTCCTGCAAACGGGCTGTTGGTGGAGCGGGAAGCATGATCTGCGGGGTCCACGGTGCGCACGGAGCGCGGATCCCACACCAGCAGGTTCGCCGGCTCGCCCGCAGCGATCGGACGGCCATGCTCAGCATCGCGCCCGATCTCAGCGGGCGTCTCGGACAGCACGCGGGCCACATCCCGCCAGGTGAGCCGGCCGGAATCCACCATGATCCGCTGCACCACGCTGAGCGCGGTCTCCAGCCCAGTCATGCCGAATGCCGCGTTGTCCCATTCGGTGTCCTTGGCGTCTTTCGGGTGCGGGGCGTGGTCGGTGGCCACGATGTCGATGGTGCCGTCGGCCAAACCGTCGCGCACCGCATCCACATCCTGCTGGGTGCGCAGCGGCGGGTTCACCTTGTAGCGCGCGTCGTAGCTGCGGGCGCATTCGTCGGTGAGCACCAGATGGTGCGGGGTGACCTCCGCGGTGACGCTGATGCCGCGCTGTTTCGCCCACCGGATGATGTCCACACTGCCGGCGGTGGAGAGGTGGCACACGTGAAGGCGGCTGCCCACATGCTCGGCCAGCAGCACATCGCGCGCGATGATCGACTCTTCCGCCACCGCTGGCCAGCCCGCCAGGCCGATCTCAGCGCTGACCGTACCCTCGTGCATCTGCGCCCCCGGAGTCAGCGCCGGATCCTGAGCATGCTGAGCGATGACTCCGTCAACTGTCTTCACGTATTCGAGGGCGCGGCGCATGAGCATCGGATCGAACACGCATTTGCCGTCATCGGAGAAGACGCGCACCCGCGCGGAGGATTCCGCCATCGCCCCGAGTTCTGACAGCTGCTGCCCGGCGAGGCCGGTGGTGACCGCGCCGATCGGGAACACATCGCAGAATCCGGCGTCCTGACCGCGGCGGAACACCTGTTCCACCACGCCCGCGGTGTCCGCAACGGGGTTCGTGTTCGCCATGGCATGCACAGCGGTGAAGCCGCCGCGGGCTGCGGCACGGGTGCCGGTCTCCACCGTCTCCGCTTCTTCGCCGCCGGGCTCCCGCAGGTGGGTGTGTAGGTCCACCAGGCCGGGCAGCAGAACGCAGCCCTCGGCCGTGAGGGTTGTGGTCTGGGCGGTGACCAGCGCGGTGGCTTCGGCACCGACCGCAGCGATCCGTCCGCCGTCGATGAGAATGTCCGACGCATCCTCGCCGTAGAGGCGGGCGCCGCTGATCAGAAGTGCGCTCATGATGTCTCCTGGGGTGACTCTTCGTGGGGAGCGGACAGCACGTGGTACAGCACCGCCATGCGGACGCTCACGCCGTTGTTGACCTGTTCGACGATGACGCTGCGGGGACCGTCGGCCACGGCGCTGGCGATCTCGAAGCCGCGGTTCATCGGGCCGGGGTGGAGCACAATCGCATGTTCCGGAAGCGCGTCGGCCCGGCTGCTGGTGAGGCCGAAGCGGCGCGAGTACTCTCCCGCGGAGGGGAAGAAGCCGCCGCCGATCATGCGTTCGCGCTGCACGCGCAGCATCATGATCGCATCGGCGCCGCGGGCGATGGCGGCGTCAAGGTCATAGCTGACCTCACACGGCCACGAATCCACAGACACCGGGACGAGCGCTGGCGGCGCCACAAGGGTGACCTTCGCTCCGAGCAGGCTGAGCAGCTTCACATTCGAGCGGGCCACCCGGGAGTGGAGGATGTCCCCCACGATGATGACGCGCTTGCCGTGCAGGTCCGCGCCGGTGGACTCCGGCACCAGGTGCCGGCGCAGGGTGAACGCGTCCAGCAGCGCCTGCGTGGGGTGTTCATGTGTGCCGTCTCCGGCGTTGACAATCGGTTTGCTGATCCAGCCGGCATGTGCCAGCAGGTGGGCCGCGCCCGACGCGTTGGAGCGCACCACGATCGCATCGGCGCCCATCGCATCCAGGGTGAGAGCGGTGTCCTTCAGGGATTCCCCTTTGGAGACGCTGGAGCCTTTCGCCGAGAAGTTGATGATGTCCGCGCTGAGCCGCTTTGCTGCTGCCTCAAAGCTGATCCGGGTGCGGGTGGAGTCCTCGAAGAAGAGGTTCACCACGGTGCGGCCCACCAGGGTGGGCAGCTTGCGGATCGACCGGGACTGCGTCTGCGCCATCTGCTCGGCGGTGTCGAGCACAGCGATTGCGCTTTCTCGGGTCAGATCGTCAATCGAGATCAGATGCTTCATGCGCTCGGCTCCTCCCGGTCCAGAAGAACGCCGTCGCGGCCATCGGTCTCCGTCAGGAGCACGCGGACAGCTTCTCGGCGGGAGGTGGGCAGGTTCTTGCCCACAAAGTCGGGTCGGATCGGCAGTTCGCGGTGGCCTCGGTCCACCAGCACGGCGAGCCGCACCGCGGCGGGCCGGCCGATGGCGCTGAGCGCGTCCAGAGCAGCGCGGACGGTGCGCCCGGAGAAGAGGACGTCATCCACGAGCACGACGGTGCGGCCGTCGATCCCGCCGGCGGGGATCACCGTCTCCTGCGGGACTCGAGTGGGGTGGCGGTCAAGGTCATCTCTGAACATGGTGATGTCCAGGGCGCCTACCAGGTCGTTCAGGGCGCGGTGGGTGCCTCCGGTGCGGCGGATCGCTTCGCCGATGCGGCGAGCGAGCGGGACCCCGCGCCGCTGGATGCCGATGATGAGCATGTCATCGCGGCCCTTCTGTGCTTCGACGATCTCGAAGCCGATCCGGGTCAGTGCCCGACCGATGTCATCCGGTCCCAGCACTCGGGTGCCGGTGTCAGCGCTCTGCGCCATCTGTGGTCCCTTCTGCGCCTCACGGGACGCCTCGTTAAAGGGGGGGGCGGATCAGACGCTACTGCAGCAGGTCTTTCATGTCCGCCACGCGCTGCAGCAGCGCGTTGACGAAGCGTGCGGAGCCATCGGTGGACAGCGCCTCCGCCACGTCAGTGTATTCCTTTATGAGCACTGCCGACGGCGGATTCTGATCACTGAACAGGAGTTCGGCGATGCCGAGCCGCAGAATGGCCCGGTCCGCTGTCGGCATGCGCTCCAGCTGCCAGGTCTCCGAATGCATCCGCAGCTGATCATCCACTGCATCCGCATGCGCCGCGAACAGGACGGCGAGCGCACGGGAGCGTTCAGGCAGGGTGGTCTGCGCGGTGCTCAGACGGGTGCGTTCATCAGCGATCTGATTCACGCTGAGACCGCGCGAGTCAGCTTCGAAGAGGACGTCGACCGCGCGGACCCGGGCCCGCGTCGACGCGGAGAATCCGCGGGTATCGGCGGGGACGGTGCGGACATGCTCAACGTCCGCACCGTCACGCGGCGGCAGTGGCAGGTCTGTCATCGGCTCAGGCGCGGCTCATGTATTCGCCGGTGCGGGTGTCCACCTTCACCTTCGTGCCCTGCTCAAGGAACAGCGGCACCTGGATCTCCAGGCCGGTCTCCACGGTGGCGGGCTTTGTTCCGCCCGAGGAGCGGTCGCCCTGCAGGCCCGGCTCGGTGTGGGTGATCTCCAGGACAACCGATGCGGGCAGTTCGATGAACAGCGGGGTGTCCTCATTGAAGGCCAACACCACATCCTGTCCTTCGAGCATGAAGTTCTCGGCGTCTCCCACAACCTCCGGCGGCAGGCTGGTCTGGTCCCAGGTGGTGGTGTCCATGAACACGAACATGTCGCCGTCGCGGTACGAGTACTGCATATCTCGGCGGTCGATGGTGGCCGTCTCCACCTTGACGCCGGCGTTGAAGGTCTTGTCCACGGTCTTGCCGGTCAGCACATTCTTCAGCTTGCTGCGCACGAACGCAGGCCCCTTGCCCGGCTTCACATGGAGGAACTCAACGATCTGCCACAGACCGTTGTCGATCTTCAGCACCATGCCGTTCTTGAAGTCGTTCGAGGTTGCCATGCGTCTCCTTCGCTCACGTTGTCCAGCGGCGGCTCAGAAGCCGGCGCGCTTGTTCAGTCTACTCGGCTGTGCTCGACCAGGCCGTGGCTGAGGATGCGAAGGTTGCCACGCTCACGCCAATTCGATGAGCTCCTCGTATTCGGCGTTCCACAGGTCCTCCATCGCATCGGGCATGACGAGCACCCGTTCGGGCCGAAGCGCCTTCACCGCGCCCGGGTCGTGGCTGACCAGCACAATGGCGCCTTCAAAGGTGGCGAGCGCGCCCAGGATCTCTTCGCGGCTGGCGGGGTCCAGGTTGTTAGTGGGCTCATCCAGCAGCAGCACATTCGCACTGGAGACCACAAGGGTGGCCAGGGCCAGACGGGTCTTCTCCCCGCCGGAGAGCACCCGGGCGGGCTTGTGCACATCATCGCCCTGGAACAGGAACGACCCCAGGATCTTGCGCACCTCGACCTCCGGCAGATCGCCTGCGGCGCGCTGCATATTCTCCAACACGCTGCGGCTGCCCTCCAGGGTTTCGTGCTCCTGGGCGTAATAGCCGAGCCTGAGGCCGTGACCGGCGATGATCTCGCCGGTGTCCGGCTCCTCCACACCGGCCAGCAAACGCAGCAGGGTGGTTTTGCCGGCGCCGTTGAAGCCCAGGATCACCACGCGTGATGCTCGGTCGATGGCAAGGTTGGCGTCAGTGAATATCTCCAGGGATCCGTAGGATTTGGCGAGGGACTCAGCCCGCAGCGGGGTTCTGCCGCAGGGTGCGGGCGTGGGGAAGCGCAGCTTCGCCACCTTGTCCCGCTGCATCTCCCCCTCCGTTGATTCCAGGAGCCGCTCGGCACGCCGAAGCATATTCTGCGCGGCCACGGCTTTGGTGGCTTTGGCGCGCATCTTCTCAGCTTGGGCGGTCAGGGCTGAGGCCTTCTTCTCCGCGTTCATCCGCTCTCGCCGGCGGCGCTTCTCGTCATCGTCGCGTTTGTGCAGGTAGTTCTTCCACCCCATGTTGTAGATGTCGATGACCTGGCGGTTGGCGTCAAGGTAGAACACCTTGTTGACCACCTGCTCCACGAGCTGAACATCGTGGGAGATCACGATCATGCCGCCCGGGTAGGTCATCAGATAGTCGCGCAGCCAGGCAATGGAATCAGCATCGAGGTGGTTGGTGGGCTCGTCGAGCACCAGGGTCTGGGCTTGGGAGAACAGGATCCGGGTGAGCTCCACTCTGCGCCGCTGGCCGCCGGAGAGGGTGCCGAGCTGGGCGGTGAGCAGATGGTTCGGAATGCCGAGGTGGGCCGCGAGCTGCTTGGCTTCGGCTTCTGCGGCGTACCCGCCGGCGGCATCCAGCTCCGCGGAGATCCGGCTGTAGCGGTTCAGCGCCTTCTCTCGACGCGCCGGGGTGAGGGACATGTCCGCCATCTCCTGCTCAGCTCTGGTGAGGCGGCGGTGCACATCATCCAGACCGCGAGCGGAGAGGATGCGCGCAAGCACAGTCTGTTCAGGGTTGCTGGACTGCGTATCCTGCGGCAGGAATCCTACGTCCCCTCTGCGCTCGATGGTGCCGCTGGCGGGCTGAAGATCACCGGCGATGGTGCGGGTGAGGGTGGTTTTGCCGGCGCCATTGCGGCCCACCAGGCCCACCCTGTCTCCTTTCCCCACCTGGAAGCTGACGTGTTCCATGAGCAGGCGAGCACCCACTCGGATCTCGACGTCCTGCACGCTGATCATGAGTACCTCGTCGCTTGCTGAATCCGGGCCGTGTTGATCCTACGCGCAACCCGCAAGCTCTCGGCCGAGGTGTGATGTGATTGGAAGGAAAGGGTGTGCCGAGCTGCGGAGAGGCCGCAGCCAGCCGCCGTGAGAGGAGCCGCAATGCGCATCGGAGTGCCTAAGGAGATCAAGAACAACGAGTACCGGGTAGGTCTTGCGCCGGCGGCGGTCTACGAGCTCGTGACGGCGGGCCATGAGGTGCGGGTGGAGACCGGCGCCGGAGTGGGCGCCGGAGCGACGGATGCGGACTACGAGCGCATCGGAGCGCTGGTGGTGTCCTCTGCGGAAGAGGTGTGGAACAGCTCCGAGCTGATCATCAAGGTGAAGGAGCCGCTGGAGTCGGAATACCGCTTCTTCCGCGAGGACCTGACCATTTTCACCTACCTTCACCTGGCGGCTGATGAGGCGCTGACGCAGAAGCTGCTGGAGTCCGGGACCACCGCGATCGCCTACGAGACGGTTCAGATGCCGGACCGCTCATTGCCGCTGCTGGCGCCCATGAGCGCGATCGCCGGGCGCCTGGCCACCCAGGTGGCGGCATACCACCTGATGGCCCCACTCGGCGGCGCCGGTGTGCTGATGGGCGGTGTGCCCGGCACCCCCGCGGCCAAGGTGCTGGTGATCGGCGGCGGGGTTGTGGGTGAGCAGGCCGCCATCATTGCGCGCGGTCAGCATGCAGCGGTGACCGTGGTCGACCTGGACGTGAAGCGGCTGCAGCAGATCGATCTGGTGCACAACGGCACCATCGCCACTCGATACTCCACGAAGCTGGCGCTGGAGGAGACGATCAAGGATGCGGATGTGGTGATCGGCTCGGTGCTGATCCCGGGCGCGAAAGCGCCGAAGCTTGTGACGAACGAGATGGTGTCCACCATGAAGAAGGGCGCAGTGCTGGTGGATGTGGCGATCGACCAGGGCGGCTGCTTCGAAGGGTCTCACCCCACCACCCATGACGACCCCACCTTCCGCGTGCATGACACCACGTTCTACTGTGTGGCGAATATGCCGGGTTCGGTTCCGGTGACCGCTACAGCGGCGCTCAACAATGCCACCCTGCCCTACGTGCTGAAGATCGCAAAGCTGGGGTGGAAGGATGCTCTCGCAGCTGATCCCGCTCTGGCGCTCGGTCTGCACACGCATGCGGGATCCCTGTTCAACCGCGGCGTGGGTGAAGCGCTCGGCATCGAGACGAAGGAGATCTCCAGTCTGATCGGCTGAGCCGGTGCGCGGCTGGTTTACGCTGCGAGCCCTCCGCTGATGGACGCAGAAGAGGCGGCTCACCGCTGATGGTGAGCCGCCTCTTCGTCTGCGGCAGATCAGATGTTGAAGCCGATCGCGCGCAGCTGCTCGCGGCCGTCTTCGGTGATCTTGTCCATCCCCCACGGCGGCATCCACACCCAGTTGATGCGATGCGATTCCGTGATCGGGTCCAGAACAGCGAAGGTCTGCTCCTCGAGCACGTCCGTCAGCGGGCAGGCCGCTGACGTGAGCGTCATGTCGATGGTGCAGTGGCCGTCATCGAGGTGGATGCCGTACACCAAGCCCAGGTCAACGATGTTGATCCCGAGCTCGGGGTCGATGACGTCCTTCATCGCCTCTTCGATGTCCGCAACGGTGATCGGCGCTGATGTCTCAGTCATCTCAGCCTCCTTCAGGGCTTCAGGCAGAGGTGCTCATGAAGCGGTCGTAGCCCTCGGCCTCGAGGCGCTCAGCGAGCTCGGGGCCGCCATCCTCAGCGATCCTGCCGTCCACGAACACGTGCACGAAGTCCGGCTTGATGTATCGGAGGATACGGGTGTAGTGGGTGATGAGCATGATGCCCATCTCGTTGTTGTCCTTGACGCGGTTGACGCCCTCGGACACCACGCGCAGTGCGTCCACGTCGAGTCCGGAGTCCGTCTCGTCCAGGATCGCGATCTTCGGCTGCAGCAGCTCCATCTGAAGGATCTCATGGCGCTTCTTCTCACCGCCGGAGAAGCCTTCGTTGACGTTGCGCTGGGCGAAGTCCTCGCCCATGCGCAGGTTCGCCATGGCCTCCTTGACGTCCTTCACCCAGGTGCGCAGCTTCGGCGCCTCGCCGGAGACGGCGGTCTTCGCGGTGCGCAGGAAGTTCGACACGGTCACGCCCGGCACCTCTACCGGGTACTGCATGGCGAGGAAGAGGCCGGCCTTCGCCCGCTCATCCACCTCCATGTCGAGCACGTCCTCGCCGTCAAGGAGGACTTCGCCCTCGGTGATCTCGTACTTCGGGTGGCCGGCGATGGCGTAGGCGAGGGTGGACTTGCCGGATCCGTTCGGACCCATGATCGCGTGGGTTTCGCCGGAGCGGATCGTCAGGTCAACGCCCTTGAGGATCTGCTTGGTATCGCCTTCAGGAGTCTCCACCGATGCGTGGAGGTTCTTGATTTCAAGAACAGACATGATTGCCTTTCAAAGTCAGGAAGAAAGAGTGCGGGACACATCGACCCGGATGGTGCCGGTGTCCTCATGGATCTGGACGGGGAAGACTGCAACGGGCTCAACGGCCGGAAGCTGCTGCGGACGGCCGGTCCGAAGGTCGAACTGGCTGCCATGCTTCCAGCATTCAAGGCATCCGTCCCAGACGTCGCCGTCAGACAGAGCGATGTTCCCGTGACTGCAGCGGTCCTCGAGTGCGTGGACGGTGCCGTCCGCATCGCGCGCCAGGGCCACGTCCACGCCGTCGATGGTGACGGCGATGACCTCGCCGGGCTTCAGCTCAGCGAGAGCGGCTGCATCACGGAACTGCTCGGTCATCAGTGCATGGCCCGTCGAAGCTCGTCCTCGATGGCGTCGGTCAGGTAGTCTCGGATCTCCGGGATGTCGATCTTCTGGATCAGCTCCTGGAAGAAGCCGCGCACCACCAGGCGACGGGCTTCGAGCTCGGGGATGCCGCGTGCCTGCAGGTAGAACAGCTGCTCCTCATCAAAGCGACCGGTCGCTGCTGCGTGGCCTGCTCCCTCGATCTCACCGGTTTCGATCTCAAGGTTCGGCACCGAATCGGCGCGTGCCCCCTCGGTGAGGATGAGGTTGCGGTTGAGCTCGTAGGTGTCCGTGCCTTCCGCCGCCTTGCGGATCAGCACATCGCCGATCCACACCGAACGGGCCCCCTTGCCCTGGAGCGCGCCCTTGTAGGCCACGTCCGAGGTGCACTTCGGTGCCGCATGGTCCACGAACAGTCGATGCTCAAGATGCTGGCCGTCATCCGCGAAGTACACGCCGATCTGCTCCACCTCGGAGCCAGGGGCGGTGAACTTCGTGGTGGCGTTGACGCGCACAGCCTTCCCGCCGAGGGAGACCACGATGTGCTTCAGGTTCGCATCGCGTCCGAGGTGGGCCACATGTGTGGCCACGTGGATCGCGTCGTCAGCCCAATCCTGAATGGAGATGACAGTCATCGCGGAGTTGTCCCCCACCACCATCTCCACGTTCTGGCCGTACAGCGCACTGCCGGTGTGGTTGAGCACGAAGGTGGCCTCAGCGGACTCCTCGGTCTCCAACACGATCGCCGCGTGCGCAGCAGTGCCTGCGTCCTTGCCGGCGATCTCCACGCGGGCCGGTTCCGCCGCCTGCACATTGCGCCCGGCTTTGAGGTGCAGAGCGTTGGCGCTGAGCTCAGCGGCGGCTGCTGCGATCCGGTCTTCCGGGGTGAGCACCGAGTTGCGGGGGGCCTCTTCAGCGCCGAGCGAGCCGACGCTGACGCCGTCCACCTCGGCCACGTCGTAGGAGACGACATCCTCGGAGGCGGATGTCTCCGTCGCGTCGAACAGCGGGTAGATCTCGCGCAGAGCGGCGAAGCGCCACTCCTCCTCGCGGCCGGTCGGGATCTCATGCTGGTCGATGCCGAACGCGGCGAAGCGTGCCGCGCGCGAGTCGGCGATCTGGCCGTCCATCTGGATGTTCTCGGATTCCAGAACGGCCTGTGAGTGGTCAGTGACCGTCATGTCAGCCGACACTTCCTTCCATCTGCAGTTCGATGAGCCGGTTGAGCTCGAGCGCGTACTCCATGGGCAGTTCGCGTGCGATCGGCTCGATGAAGCCGCGCACGATGGTGGCCATCGCCTCAACCTCTTCAAGGCCGCGGCTCATGAGGTAGAACAGCTGCTCTTCGCTCACCTTGGACACGGTTGCCTCATGGCCCATCGTGACTTCGTCACAGCGCACATCCACGTACGGATAGGTGTCAGTGCGGGACTGGGTGTCCACCAGGAGCGCGTCGCACAGCACGGTGGAGCCTGAATGGCGGGCGTTGTGGTTCACCTGCACCAGGCCGCGGTAGCTGGAGCGGCCGCCGCCGCGGGACACCGACTTCGACACGATCGTGGAGTGCGTGTTCGGCGCCATGTGCACCATCTTGGATCCGGTGTCCTGCTGCTGGCCCTCGCCGGCGAACGCGATGGAGAGGGTTTCGCCGCGCGCGTGCTCGCCCATCAGCCACACGGCCGGGTATTTCATGGTGACCTTGGAGCCGATATTGCCGTCCACCCACTCCATGGTGCCGCCCTCTTCCACCGTGGTGCGCTTGGTGACGAGGTTGTACACGTTATTCGACCAGTTCTGGATCGTGGTGTACCGGACGCGGGCGTCCTTCTTCACAATGATCTCCACCACCGCGGAATGCAGCGAATCCGACTTGTAGATCGGCGCCGTGCAGCCTTCCACGTAGTGCACGGAGGAGCCTTCATCCGCGATGATCAGGGTGCGTTCGAACTGGCCCATGTTCTCGGTGTTGATGCGGAAGTAGGCCTGCAGGGGGATCTCCACGTGAACGCCCTTGGGGACGTACACGAAGGAACCGCCGGACCACACTGCGGTGTTCAGCGCGGAGAACTTGTTGTCACCCGCGGGGATGACGGTGCCGAAGTACTCCTCGAACAGCTCCGGGTAATCCCGCAGGCCGGTATCGGTGTCCACGAAGATGACGCCCTGCTCCTCCAGGTCCTCACGGATCTGGTGGTACACGACCTCGGACTCGTACTGTGCTGCCACACCGGCCACGAGGCGCTCCTTCTCGGCTTCGGGGATGCCCAGGCGCTCGTAGGTGTTCTTGATGTCCTCGGGCAGATCCTCCCAGCTGGTGGCCTGCTTCTCCGTGGACCGCACGAAGTACTTGATGTTGTCGAAGTCGATCCCGGAGAGGTCCGGGCCCCAGGTGGGCATCGGCTTCTTCTCGAAGAGGCTCAGCGCGCGCAGCCGGCGCTTGAGCATCCACTCGGGTTCGTCCTTCAGCGCGGAGATGTTCCGAACGACTTCTTCGCTCAGTCCGCGCTTGGCGTTCTGGCCGGCGACGTCAGAGTCCGCCCAGCCGTATTCGTAGCTCCCGATGGACGAGATGATCTCGTCCTGCGTGAGCTGTTCAGGTGCACTCGTCATGGTGTCCTTCCTTCTGTGAACAGGTCGTTATCGGCAGCCCGTCCGTTCACCGCCGGCAGCGGTGTCACATGGGTGGTGCAGACATGGGCTCCGGAGGCGCGGGTTGCCAGGCGCTGGACCGGCACCCCGAGCATGCGAGCAAGCGCGGACGTCTCCACGTCACACAGCTCGGGGAACTCAGCGGCGATCTCCTGGACGGGGCAGCGTCCCTGGCAAAGCTGAACGGTGTGCAGCGTCCGATCAGTGTTCGGGATTCGTACGGTCACCGGTCTGAGCGATGCCGCATAGCCGCGTTCCTGCAGGATCTCGGTGATGATCTCCAGTCGGGCGCTCGGCGTATCCGCGGCCCGGCCGGCAGCGGTCGACGCGAGCCGTTTCGCGAACTCCCGCTCCCACTGCGCGGTGCGCGCTTCGGCCAGGCGGATCACGGCCTGCCGTCCGCCTGCGGCGCGCAGCTCGTTCATGGCCGCGAGGGCAAGGTCATCGGCTTCGCTGGAGTCTGAGTCGACTGGCAGCGTGGCAGAGAGGACGAATTCGCGGCGGGGGCGTCCGCGTCCCCGTTTGGCGACGGCGGGTTCACGCTCCTGGATGATGCCCTCAGCCTCCAGCTGATTGAGGTGCCGGCGAACCGCAGCGCCGGTGAGACCGAGGCGTTCGGCAAGATCTCCGGCGGCGATCGGCCCGTCCACGGAGATCATACTGATCAGGCGTTCACGGGTGCTCTCCGGCGCGGTCGGTGCGCGATGAGCGGCATCAGCCTGAGTCATGGTCCCCCTCTCGCGATCGGCGCCTTTCACGGGCATCTGCGCTGGTTGATCAGTGCGCAGGCACGTACACCGCCGATTGTACAAGCCCCTGTTTGCATAAAGAAAGAAAGGGTTGCCTAACCCGGGCTGACCGTGTGCGGCATGCGGCAGCCACGATCCTCAGCAGCAGACCATGCATCATTGATCATTCAACTATCCTCTGTAGACTGGCGCCATGAGCGATGATCGATGCATCCCCGGCGATCAGCCCACTGCCGCTGATGACTACGACCAGACCGGCAGCTATGTCACCAAGGGCGAAGCCTTCACGCGTGATATGAACTACATCTCCACCCGGATCACCCGGGATGGAGAGGACGGTTTTTCCGTTCAACCCGGCCGCTATCGGCTGATCGTCTCCCGCGCCTGTCCGTGGGCGCACCGCGCGATCATCGTGCGCCGCCTGCTCGGCCTTGAGGACGCCATCAGCATGGGCATCGCCGGCCCCACCCACGACGCGCGCTCCTGGACCTTCGACCTGGACCCGGACGGCAAGGACCCCGTGCTCGGCATCGAACGCCTCCAGGACGCCTATTTCGCCCGCGATCCCGACTATCCGCGCGGCATCACCGTCCCGGCGATCGTGGACACCGAGGACGGGGCTGTTGTCACCAATGACTTCGACCAGATCACCCGAGACCTTGCCGCTGAATGGGGTCGCTTCCATCGGGACGGCGCGCCTGCCCTGTGGCCGGACGATCCTGCTGTTCTCGCCGAGATGGAAGAGCTGATGGCGTTCATCCTCCACTCCGTGAACAACGGGGTTTACAAGGCTGGATTCGCCGGATCCCAGGATGCCTACGCCGTGGCCTACCGCGAGCTCTGGGATGCGCTGGATGTGCTTGAGGAGCGTCTGAGCGAGCGCCGCTATCTGATGGGGCCATCCATCACCGAGGCGGATGTTCGCCTCTTCCCCACGCTGATCCGCTTTGATCCGGTGTACTACTCGCATTTCAGATGCAATCGTCAGACTCTGCAGTCGATGCCGAATCTGTCGGAATACGTGAAGGACCTGTTCCAGACCCCTGGCTTTGGGGACACCGTGGACTTCCAGCACATCAAGGAGCACTATTTCGTGGTGCACACCGATCTGAATCCCACCCAGATCGTGCCGCAGGGACCGGATATGGGCTGGCTGCTGGAGCCGCATCATCGCGATCGCTTCGTCACCCGCACCTGGGGTGAGAACGGGTCAGCTCCCAGGGCGCCGCGGGCCGGTGAAACAGTGGATGCGGCGCACACACCACTGGGGACTCGGGAACGCTGAGTCCACTGCTCCCAGTGAGTAGGCTGGAGGGGCAATGATCGCAGCCTCGCCCCTTCCCTCCCAGCCGTCCGCACAGGGACCATTCCCCGCCGCCGGCGGCTCGGCCAGCCTGGTGGCACAGCCTGCCCTGGAGGTCGATGCGATCGCCAAGCGATTCGGCCGCGTCCTAGCGCTCAGCAGCGTCTCCTTCACCGCCCTGCCGGGGGAGGTCACCGCGCTGCTCGGTCCGAATGGCGCCGGCAAATCCACGACCATCGCCTGCGCCACCGGGCTCCTGTCACCGGATGCGGGCAGAGTTCGCGTATTCGGCACCGACCCGACGCGGGCAACTGCTGATCAGCGTTCCCGGGTGGGCGTCATGCTGCAGGACGGCGGGCTGACCAGCGGAGCCACGCCCGCCCAGCTGCTTCGCTATGCCGCCGCCATGACGACCAGTCCGCGCAGCCCGCACGAACTGGCGGACATACTCGGCATCACTGATTTCGAGCGGACGATCGTGCGTCGCCTCTCCGGCGGTCAGAAGCAGCGCCTGGCCTTGGCGCTGGCACTGCTCAGCGCTCCGGACCTTCTGTTCCTGGACGAGCCGACCGCAGGCATGGACGCTGCGGTCCGCCGCCGCACCCGCGAGCTGATCCGAGCCGAAGTCGACCGTGGCGCTGCCGTTGTGCTCACCACGCACGCCATCGACGATGTGCGGGCGCTGGCAGACCGAGTGGTGGTGATCGCTCAGGGACGGGTGATCGCCGACGGCTCCCCTGACCAGGTGGTCGATCAGCTGGAAGGCTCGGGTCCGAGCCGCTCCACCCTGGATCTCAGCGGCGGCACGCCGCAGGCACGCGCCCGTTTCATTGCGGAGATCAGCGCACGCGCCCAGGCCGCCGGGCTCCGACTCAGCGATGTCACCGGCTCTAGTCAGCTGGAGGACATCCTCGTGGAGCTCACCCGGGATCAGGAGGACGCCCGATGAGCACGAACAGTGCACCGCCAGGAGCAGCAGCTGCGGATCACCATCGCGCTGCCCCTGCGCTGCAGCGGATCGCTGCCCATACCCGTTTGGAGGCTCGCACCCTGCTCGGCAACGGTGAACAGCTGCTCGTGGCGCTGGTGCTGCCGGCTCTGGTGCTGCTCGCACTCGTGTTCATTCCGCTGCCCGCGTCGATGACGGGCGGGCGCACCCTCACGCTGTCGGATGCGGTGGCCGCCACGGCCGCCACCGCCCTCATCGCCACCTCCATGACCTCCCAGTCGATTGCCACCGCTTTCGATCGGCGCGGCGGTGTGCTGCGCTGGATCGCCACCACTCCGCTGGGCCGCTCCGGGTATCTGATCGGCAAGCTCGCTGCGCTGGCTGTGATCCATCTGCTGCAGGTGCTCGCGCTGGGCGGGGCGGCTCTTCTGCTTGGCTGGCGGCCGTCATGGACGCAGCTTGCAGGGGCGCTGCCGATCTGGGTGCTGGGTGCGGGCGTATTCGGGCTGCTCGGTCTGCTGATCGCCGGGACCCTGCGCGCAGAAGGCGTGCTCGCGGTGTCGAACCTCGCCTTCATCGCGTTTGTTGCGGGCGGAGGCATCGGCATTCCCGTCGACGCATTCCCCACCTGGCTGCAGCCGCTGATCCACCTGCTTCCTTCGGGGGCGCTGATGGATCTGCTGCGCCCGGCGCTCTCAGGCGGTGCGCTGAGCGCCTGGCCGGTGCTGGTGCTGCTGCTGTGGGGAGCTGCTGCTGCGATGCTGACGGTGAAGTTCTTCAAGTGGACCTCGGTGTGAGGACCTGCCTGCCCGTCCGCGCTGCTCCTCATCCGTAGGATGGTGTTCATGAGCTCGCCGTCTGACACGTTCGCGCCGGTCCCGCCGACCCACTCCCCTGCCGGAGCCCCACGGCACGCCGGGCTCACGCGTCTGAGCCCGCGTCAGCGCAGGCTGACGACCATTGCGTTCTGGGGCAACCTCGTCGGTCAGATCGGCATCATCATCACCGGCGCGATCGTCCGCCTCTCAAAATCAGGTCTGGGCTGCTCCACCTGGCCGAACTGCGAGCCGGGCCAGTTCACTCCTCGCTACCATCCGGACCTTGGCATCCGCCCGTTCATCGAGTTCGGCAACCGCACGCTCACCGGTGTGCTGCTGATCTTTGCGATCGCTGTTCTCATCACCAGTCTGCTGTGGCTGAAGCACAAGGGGCGGGGATTCCTGCTGCTGGCAACGGTGCCGATCATCCTGACGCTCGTGCAGGCGATCGTCGGCATGGCCGTTGTGGTGCTGGAGCTTGATCCGTCCTGGGTGAGCATCCACTTCCTCATCTCCCCCATTCTCGTGTTCGTCTCCACGGTGCTGACCTACCGGCTGTACAACGGTGACGACGCAGTCCGCCCAGCAACAGCGGGAGCGGTGCGCGCCCTGTTCTGGCCGCTGGGGATCACCGGCTACGTTGTGCTCATCCTCGGCACCGTGGTGACCGGCTCAGGCCCGCACTCCGGGGATGCGAACACAACCTCTCGCTATGCGATCAATCCGCGCGACGCCGCCTGGCTGCACGCCGATGTGGTCATGCTGTTTATCGGGCTGCTGATGGGGCTGCTCGTGGCGCTGTACGCGTCGGGGGCGCACCGCCCGGCAAAGCGGGCGACAACCGCCCTGGTGGTCCTGACGGTGCTGCAAGCGATCTTGGGCTATAGCCAGTACATCTTGGAGATACCGGAACTGCTGGTGGGGCTGCACATGACCGGGGCTGCCCTGTTCTCCGGGGGGCTTGCCTGGGTGGGGGCGTCGCTCTACACCTGGAACGCCGCGGGCACGCCGCTCCGTGCCGAAGCAGAACTGGAGGAGCCGGATGTCACGGCGCAGTCAACACACTGAACACAACCGGCGCGCCGCTCGATCCCCGCAACGATCCGAGCAGCAGCGTCCGAGTCCGGAGCAGCTCGCTCCGGCCGGCGATTTCGTGGCTGGAGTGCTCTCGCACCTGCGCCGTGTCGTGGATGTGGGGTGGAATCTGCTGGATATCGACGCCGAAGCGCACCGGCTGATCCGGGATGCCGGAGCTGCCAGCTGCTACATCGACTATCACCCGAGCTTCGGCGGCTCCCCGTTTGGCCATGTGATCTGCACATCGGTCAATGAGGCCATTCTGCACGGACGTCCGTATGACCGAGTGCTCGCCGACGGCGACCTGATCTCCCTGGATTTCGCGGTGGAGCTGGACGGCTGGGTGGCGGATTCGTCCCTGTCCATCGTGGTGGGGAATCAGCGCCCTGAGCTACTGCAGCTGATCCGGGACACCGAAGCGGTGATGTGGGCGGGCATCGACCAGGCAAGAGCTGGAAACACCGTGGGAGACATCGGCCAAGCTGTCTGGCAGGAAGCATTCGACCGCGGCTACACGATCAATCGGCAGTTCGGCGGGCACGGCGTGGGCCGGACCATGCATGAGGCGCCCTTTGTGCCGAACGCGGGCCCGGCCGGCTCGGGTGCACAGCTCGAGGCTGGGATGGCGATCACCGTGGAGCCGTTCCTCTCCCCCACCACCAGTGAGCTGGTCATCACTGACCGCGACGGGTGGACCGTGGAATCCGTGGATGGCTCTGTCGGCGCTCATGCGGAACACACGCTGATTGTCACCGAGGGCGAGCCGATCATCATGACGGCGCGGTCGGATGATCCACACCCGCGTTCCAGCGTGAAGGGCTGATGCGGCGCACTCAGGTGAGCAGTGACAGCGCAGCCTGTGCAATCGCCTCAGCAGTGAGACCCTCACGCTCGAGGATCGCTGCTCGGCTCGCATGATCGATGAACGCCTGGTCCACGCCGAGCAGCCGCACGGGAACGGACTCACCACGATCAGCCAGCGCCACCAGCACCGCAGCTCCGATGCCGCGCTGCCGGACCCCGTCTTCCAGGGTGATCACCGCGCGAGCTGTGGCCAGCAGATCCAGCAGCGCCGGAGCGATCGGCAGCGCTCGCACCGGGTCGATCACCGTGACGGCGATGCCCGCCGCCGCCAGCTTCTCCCCGGTTGCCACAGCGCGATCAGCGAGCGCACCATAAGAGACGATCACCACCGGCGCCGCACCGGTGACCGGGGCTTCGAGCAGCACATCACCAGCGGCGGTGGAGCGAAGTGCGGGGATCGCTGCGGGTGCGGGACCCTTCGGGAAGCGGATGAGACCTGGTCCTTCCGGAGTGGGACCAGTGAGGCGTGAGGTGAGCGCCGCTTCCAGCTGAACGGCGTCCCTTGGTGCGAATACCTCAAGGCCCGGTACCTGCGCGACCAGTCCAAGGTCCCACATCCCGTGGTGGCTGGCGCCGTCCTCGCCGGTGATGCCAGCGCGATCGAGGGTGATGGTGACCGGCTCACGGTGCAGCGCGATGTCCATCAGGAGCTGGTCGATCGCGCGCGTGAGGAACGTGGAGTAGAGGGCCACAATGGGGCGCTGGCCGGCATGGGCAAGGCCCGCGGCGATATCGAGTGTGACCTGTTCTGCGATGCCGGTGTCCAGCACGCGGTGGGGAAACGTCCGCTGCATCGCGGTGAGGCCAACGGGGTCCACCATGGCGGCGCTCAGCGCCACCAGGTGCGGGCTCTGGCGGGCAAGGGAGAGGATCGCATCGGAGAAGTGGTCGGTCCAGGTGCCGCCCGCAGGGGTCTCGGGGTGCTGGGCAGGCGCATGAGCGGCGGTGATGTCAAACGGACCGTGGGCATGCCACTGGTCAGCTTCATGCATCTCAGCCGCGAGCAGTCCCCGCCCTTTTGCGGTGACCACGTGCACGAGCGGGATCGCCTCGCCGAGCGCAGCGCGGCGGGCTTCACGCAGAGCGGCTTCGATGGCGTGCACATCGTGACCGTCCACCGGGCCGATCACGGTGTAGCCGAGTGCGTCGAACACGGACCGTCCGGCTGGGCTTCCTGAGCGGAGCTCATCGAGATGGCGGGCGAGCGCCCCAACGGTCGGCGCGTAGGAGCGGAGATTGTCATTGAGGATGAACACCGTCTGCGAGCGACGATGATCCGGAGCCAGGTTCAGTGCTTCCAGGGCCACGCCCCCGGTGAGGGCGCCGTCGCCGATGACGGCGACGCTGACGCGGTCTTCCGATGCGGCAGCGAAGGCCATGCCGAGGCCGAGCGCCCAGCCGAGTGAGCCGGAGGCATGGGAGTTCTCCACGAGGTCGTGCTCGGATTCGGCACGGCTTGGGTAACCGGAGGTGCCGCCTTCGGTGCGAAGCCCCGCCAGATCGGCACGCCCGGTCAGCATCTTGTGGACATAGGCCTGGTGTCCGGTGTCGAACACGATCGGATCACGGGGGGAGCTGAAGACTCGGTGCAGGGCAATGGTCAGCTCAAGCACTCCGAGGTTTGGTCCTACGTGACCGCCACTGCGGGAGACGATCCTGATGAGCTGCTCGCGCAGGTGGGAGGTGAGATCATCGAGCTGCGCCTCGCTCAGCTGCTGCAGTTCTGCCGGAGAGGCGGGGATGCGGCTGGCGAGAACGTCGACGCGCGGTGAGGTCATGCTTCGAGCTTACGTGTGGTTTCACCCCGCAGCCGCCCCGGTCTGCACATTGGTGCAGAACTTCACCAGACGCACACATAGTTGCGCACGCATCTCGTTGACCATCGAGGGATCCGGAAAGGGCCGGCTGCTCCCCATCGGAACAGCCGGCCCTCTTCAGCGTCCGCGTGCAGTCACCCCTTCCGCGGTGATCGCTGCTGGCGGGTCATGCCTGTTTCACGAGCGAACGCAGCACGTACTGCAGGATACCGCCATTGCGGTAGTAGGCTGCCTCGCCCGGGGTGTCGATCCGCACGATCGCGTCGAACTCGATCGGCTCCGCACCCTCACGTTCGGCCACCACGCGCACGGTCTTCGGCGTGGAGCCCTCATTCATCGCTTCGATGCCGGTGACGGCGAAGGTCTCTTCACCGGTGAGACCGAGCGAATCCGCGTTCTCACCGTTGGGATACTGCAGCGGCAGCACTCCCATGCCGATGAGGTTCGAGCGGTGGATCCGTTCGTAGCTCTCGGCGATGACCGCCTTCACACCCAGCAGCATGGTCCCCTTGGCTGCCCAGTCTCGGGAGGAACCGGTGCCGTATTCCTTGCCGGCAAGCACCACCAGCGGGATGCCCTGCTCGGCGTAATCCTGGGCCGCGTCGTAGATGAAGGCCTGCTCACCGGTGAGGAAGTTCTTGGTGTAACCGCCTTCCACATCCTCCAGCAGCTGGTTGCGCAGTCGTATGTTGGCGAAGGTGCCGCGGATCATCACTTCGTGGTTGCCTCGGCGCGAACCATAGGAGTTGAAGTCGCGCCGGTCCACCCCGTGCTCCTTGAGGTAGATGCCCGCGGGGGAATCTGCCTTGATAGCGCCGGCCGGTGAGATGTGGTCGGTGGTGGTGGAGTCACCCACCTTGACGAGCACGCGCGCGCCCGCAATATCCGTCACGGGCGCGGGCTCTGCTGCCATGCCGTCGAAGTACGGGGGTTTGCGCACATACGTGGAGTCCTCATCCCAGTCGAAGGTGTTGCCTTCCGGGGTCTCGAGGGACTGCCAGCGCTCATCGCCCTTGAACACATCCGCGTAGTCCTGTTCGAACATTTCACGGGTGATGTTCTCGGCAATGGTCTGTTCCACCTCGGACGGGCTTGGCCAGATGTCCTTGAGGAACACCGGGGCGCCGTCCCTGTCCTGGCCGAGCGGTTCGGACTCAAAGTCGAAGTCCATCGTGCCGGCCAGCGCGTAGGCGATCACCAGCGGCGGCGAAGCAAGGTAGTTCATTGTGACGTCCGGGTTGATGCGGCCCTCGAAGTTGCGGTTGCCGGACAGCACAGAGGTAACGGCCAGGTCGCCGTCGGCAATCGCCTCGCTGATCTCGGGAGCGAGTGGGCCGGAGTTGCCGATACAGGTGGTGCAGCCGTAGCCCACCAGGTGGAAGCCGAGGTCCTCCAGATACGGCCAGAGGCCAGCCTTTTCGTAGTAGCCGGTGACCACCTGGGATCCCGGTGCCATGGACGTCTTGACCCACGGCTTGGCCGTCAGGCCCTTCTCCACGGCATTCTTCGCAAGGATTCCCGCCGCCATCATCACGGACGGGTTGGACGTGTTGGTGCAGGAGGTGATCGAGGCGATCGAGACGATGCCGTGGTCGATCGAGAAGTCCTGTCCCTTGACCGCAATCGGGCTGCTCGCCCGGCCACGGGCGGGCGTGGTCGTGGGGGCGCTGCCGCCCTCGTCCGCGTCGGCGGCCGGAGCGGAGGGATCGGATGCCGGGAAGGAGCCCGCCTCAGCGTCCTCCACCTCTTCCGACGCATTCTTCACGTAGCTGGGAAGCACCTCACGGAACCGCTGCTTCGCTTCGGTGAGGATGATGCGGTCCTGCGGGCGCTTCGGGCCGGCGATGGACGGCACCACAGTAGAGAGGTCCAGTTCAAGGTACTCGGAGTATTCGATCTCATTCGCCGGGTCATGCCAGAGCCCCTGCGCTTTCGCGTACTCCTCCACCAGGCGGACCTGCTCTTCGCTGCGGCCGGTGAGCCGCAGGTAGTCGGTCGTGACGGAGTCGATCGGGAAGATGGCGCAGGTAGAGCCGAACTCGGGGCTCATATTGCCGATCGTGGCGCGGTTCGCCAGCGGCACCTGGGCAACACCCTCGCCGTAGAACTCAACGAACTTGCCCACGACGCCGTGCTCACGAAGCATCTCGGTGATTGTGAGCACCACATCGGTGGCGGTCGCGGCCGGAGGAATCTCTCCGGTGAGCTTGAAGCCCACCACCCGCGGGATCAGCATGGAGACGGGCTGGCCGAGCATCGCTGCCTCAGCCTCGATGCCGCCCACGCCCCAGCCGAGCACACCAAGACCGTTCACCATAGTGGTGTGAGAGTCGGTGCCCACGCAGGAGTCCGGGTAGGCGCGCAGAACACCGTTCACCTCGCGGGTCATGACGGTGCGGGCCAGATACTCGATGTTCACCTGGTGGACGATGCCTGTGCCCGGGGGCACCACCTTGAAGTCATCGAAGGCGGTCTGGCCCCAGCGCAGGAACTGGTAGCGCTCCCGGTTCCGGCCGTATTCGAGCTCCATGTTCTTCTCGAGCGCGTCCAGCCGACCGGCCACGTCGATCATGACCGAATGGTCGATGACCATCTCAGAAGGAGCGAGCGGGTTGATCTTCGACGCATCCCCGCCCAGCTCTTCCATCGCTTCGCGCATGGTGGCAAGGTCCACGATGCAGGGAACACCGGTGAAGTCCTGCATGATGACCCGGGCCGGGGTGAATTGGATCTCGGTGTCCGGTTCCGCCTTCGGATCCCAGGCGGCGAGGGCGCGCACATGCCGATCGGTGATGTTCGCACCGTCCTCTGTGCGCAGCAGGTTCTCGAGCAGAATCTTCAGGGAGTACGGCAGGCGTTCGGAGCCCTTCACAGCGGAGAGGCTGAAGATCTCGTACTCGGAATCACCTACTCGGAGGGTGGTTGCGGAGTCGAATGAATTGATGGTGCTCACGGATCCTCCTGAACAAACTATCTTGACGTCAAGATAAATCTATCAGAGGTGCGGACACCGGATCTGATGCCCGCACGCTCGCTCTCGGCTGCGCTGCCTTCATCCCCGGTCCAGGGTCACCACACACTCGGTGTGATGAGTGTGCGGGAACAGGTCGAAAGCGCGCACATCACTGATCTGCCAGCCTGCACGCTCAGCAACCACCAGGTCCCGAACCAGGGTGGATGGTTCACAGGACACGTACACAGCGCGAGTTCGAGCGGCCTCCAGCAGCCGTGCCATGGTCCTCTCCCCCACCCCGGCCCGCGGCGGATCCATGATGATGCGGTCAGCTCCGGATACGGACGCGTTTGCAAAGTCTGTGACATCGGCACGCACAGCACTGGCCTGCGCAAAAGCACGAAGGTTCCGATCCGCATCAGCGCTGGCGCGGGGTGAGCCCTCCACGGAGATCAGCGCCCCATGATCCCCCACTGCACGGGCTGCGCTGACGGAGAGCAGACCCGCACCGCCGAACAGGTCCCACACAGTCTCGCCCGGCTGCGCCGCGAGCTGCTGAGCCACTACGCTGCTGAGGGTGCGGGGAGCCTCCCGGTGAACCTGCCAGAAGCCGCCGCCGAACAGCTGGAACTCGAAGTCATCGGCCTGTTCCGTGATGATCTCGCTTCCGCGCAGCGCCTCAGTTCCGCCCGGCGAGCTGACCACGATCTCCACATCATCCAGGTACGGGGACAGATCAAGCTCATCCAGCGTCAATGGACGCGCGGATCGGATCACGAGCATGGGCGCTGAGCCTGACGGGGCAACCGCGTCGATCGCAAAGACCCCCTCGGGCGCTGTGAGGTCGGATAGGCGCATGCGTGCGATCGCATCAACCGCCAGCGGATTATCGCCCACCCCGTGCAGCGAGTGACTGCGCCAGGCTCGCATGCCGATCCGACCGTTCTCCACAGCGAAGCGGACTCGGGTACGCCAGCCGAGCCCATCGAAATCTCCGGGCGCAGGCTCCACACTCACATCCTCCACCGGGTAGGTGCTGAGGCGCCCGCGGGTCATGAGCTCAACCAGTACGTCCGTTTTGATTCGGCGCTGGGCATCGAGTGCGATATGGGCGTAGTCGGCTCCGCCCAGCCCGTCCGTGCCGGCCTCCGGCCAGATGGACTCCACCCGGTCCGGGGACGGGTCGATGACGTCCACCACTTCGGCGCGCCAGAAACGGGCTCCGGGCTTGTCATCCTCGGGCAGCACTCGCACGGTGACGGTCTCTCCCGGGGCGCTGCCCCGCACGAACACAACCCTGCCCTCATGGCGGGCCACGAACGTGCCGCCGTTGGCGGCAGCAGACGTGGTGACCGTGAGGATGCGACCGATGTTCTGTTCATCGATCGCGGGTATGTCCGTCATGAACGTCTCCTTCTGCGTGCTGACCCTGTGACGTATTCGGCAAGCTGCAGCGAGCGCTCACGCGCGGAGCCCAGCTGCCACGGCACAGTTGCAACCACAACGCGGTCCAGCATGGTGAGCTGGCGCTTCACTCGGCGCACCGAGTGGTTGTGCAACAGCGCCTCCCACCAGTGTCCCACGAGGAATTCCGGAATGTAGACAACCACAACATCATCCGGATGCTGTCGGGTAAGGGACAGCACGTAGCTCACAATGGGCCCGGCGAACTCTCGGTACGGCGAGTACACGATCCGCAGCGGCATCGGAAGCCCCAGCCCACGCCAGTCATCGATCAGCTGCCGAGTGCGCGCCTCATTGTTCTTCACCGTCAGCGCCTGCAGCTCCAGATGGCGATTCGCTGCCGCCACGTCCAGCGCCCGCACAGTGGGCTTGTCCAGCTCTGCAACAAGCACGATCGCGCGGCTGGCCTCCGCTCGGCGCATAGACTGATGCTCTTCCCCGGATGCACCGGGGCGCGCATCCGGCTGCGTGGCATCACGCGGCAGCTCCAGCTGTGAGCTGATGCGCGCGTAATGGGAGCTGATCAAGCTCATCACGGCGTACAGAACCGCCATGATCAGCAGCGCCGCCCACGCTCCGTCAGCGAACTTTGTGATGATCACTACCGCGAGCACGGCGGTGAGCACCGTGAATCCGATCCGGTTGATGAGCCGGCGCGCCCGAATGGAACGACGCTCTGCCACAGACGTGGAGATCCGCAGCCGGGCCGTGTAGTGGCGCACCATGCCGAGCTGACCGAACGCGAAGGACACGAACACGCCCACGATGTACATCTGGATCAGCAGCGTCACACTCGCACCCGTCACCCACACCAGCAGCGCTGCCGCAATGCCGAGCGCGATGATGCCGTTGGAGTAAGCCAGGCGGTCGCCGCGGACCGCGAACTGGCGCGGCATATGGCCCGCTTTGGCCAGAATGCTCGCCAGATTCGGGAAGCCGTTGAACGCCGTATTCGCGGCCATGCCCAGGACCAGAACGGTGGCGGCGATCACGAATCCGAACAGCAGACTGCCGCCGCCGAACACAGCCTCCGCGATCTGGCCGATCACCGGAATCTGCCGGTATGCGGCTCCTACCGGCTCACCGTTCACCGCAAGATCCGTCTGCGGGTTCTGCACGTACTGCACCCCGGTGACGCCTGCCAGCCAGATGATGCCCAGGGTCATGGCAGCGGCAGCGGCTCCTACCAGCAGCAGTGTGAACGACGCGTTCTGTGCCTTCGGCGGGCGGAAGCTCGGCACCCCGTTCGCTACTGCCTCCACACCGGTCAGAGCAGCGCAGCCGGAGGTGAACGCTCGCAGCACCAGGAACGCACCGCCGAGCGCAGTCAGCCCCTGATCAAAGGGCGTCTCGGGAATCAGGTCAAAATCTGCGCTGGGCGCCTCGCCCAGGGTGCCGAGCACTGACTCGACAGCGCCCGCCATGAGCAGCAGCCCGAGCGCCGCCATGAACAGGTACACCGGCACTGCGAGCACTCGATTCGATTCGCGCACCCCCCTCAGATTGATCAGCGCCAGCAGTGCGATCACTGCCACTGCAATCGGCACCTCGTAGCCGTGCAGCAGATCGAGTGTGGTGGCCGCGTAGGCGGCGGCCTGGCTGGTGGACACCGCCACGGTGAGCACATAGTCCACCAGGAGCGCGGAGCCCACAATCCGCCCGGCCCGCACTCCGAGGTTCCGCTGCGCCACCTCGAAATCGCCGCCTCCGGTCGGATACTCCTCGATGATGTTGCGATGGGTGAGCACCACCACTGCCATGACCGCCACCACCGCAAGGGCGATCCAGGGGCTCAGCGCGTACGTGGCCACGCCTGCCACGGCGAGGGTGAGCAGGATTTCATCGGGGGCATAGGCCACGGAGCTGAGCGCGTCGGCGGCAAAGGTTGGCAGTGCAAGACGTTTGGGCAGACGTTCACGTGAGAGGCGATCCGTGGAGAACGGACGCCCCACCAGAACACGTTTGAGCGATGTGGACAGGCCGGGCACAGAGGAACTCTAGCGCGCCCACCACCCGCGGGGCGACTACTGTGGTGGTGGCCGGCGCGCGCCGGCGGCACGACCTCAAGGAGCTCGCTGTGCACTTTGTTGTGATGGGCTGCGGCCGCGTCGGAGCAGCCCTCGCCCTCCATCTGTCATCGATAGGCCATTCCGTGGCGGTGATCGACCATGACGAGCGGTCGTTCCGCCGGCTTGGCGACGACTTCCCCGGTCAGACGGTGCTCGGTGTGGGCTTCGATCGCCGTGTCCTCGCCGAAGCGCGGACCGGCGACGCCGCCGCGTTCGCGGCGGTCTCCAGCGGCGACAACTCGAACATCATCGCGGCCCGGGCAGCCCGCCAGCTCTACGGAGTGCGCACCGTGGTAGCGCGGATCTATGATCCTGGACGCGCTGAGGTGTACGAACGCCTGGGAGTGGCAACCGTTCCCACGGTTCGCTGGACCACCCAGCAGGTACTTGATCGACTGATCCCGGGCCGTTCCCACCGCGAGTTCCAGGACGTCTCCGGCGCGATCTCCATGATCCAGACCGGCTTCGACCTGTCATGGGTGGGCATGCCGATCACCGAGCTCGAACGCCGCCTGCACGCGCGTCTTGCCTTCGTGACCCGGCTGGGCGAAGGCGTGGTGCCGTTTGCGCAGATGCGGGTTCAAGAAGGGGATGTGCTCCATGTGCTCACCCCGACCGATCGGCGAGCGGAAGTGGAGACCATGCTCATCCACCCGGTGCTTGAAGAGGAGGACCAGTGAAGATCGTCATCGTGGGAGCGGGCAGCGTGGGACGATCCGTTGCCCGGGAGGTGGCCGATGCCAACCGGACAGTGGTGTTCATCGACCAGGAAGCGCCGCATGAGGTGGACGTAGAAGCGGACTGGATTCGAGGAGACGCGGCCGAGCTCGACGTGCTGCGCAGCGCCGGTGTGGACGAAGCTGAAGTCGTGGTGGCGGCCACGGGCGACGACAAGGTGAATCTGGTGGTGTCACTGCTTGCCAAGACGGAGTTCGGAGTGCCGCGCACCGTGGCACGGGTGAACCACCCGCGCAATGAGTGGATGTTCGACGACATGTGGGGTGTGGATGTGGCCGTGTCCACGCCCCGGATCATGACCGCGCTGGTAGAGCAGGCGGTCAGCGTAGGCCGGATCGTGGAGATGTTCCGGTTCGCGAAATCGAATACGAGCATGCTGGGCATCGTGCTGCCGGAGACCTCGCCGCTGATCGGACGCAGCATCATGTCGATCAAGTGGGCGCCCGGCTCAGTGCTGGTAGGGCTGATCCGGGACGGCCGCCCAATGGCGCCGGGTGAGCGGGACACGCTGCTGGCCCGTGACGAACTGCTGTTCCTCTCGGACGGTCAATCGCTTTCCGAGCTGCAGCAGGTGATCGTTCCCCGAGATCTGGAGAACATCACGGCATCACTCCCGGTGGTTCCCGAGGCCGAGGCTTGAGATCAGCGCGCGGTGCATGAGGAAGGTCAAGAACACCACGAGCGCAAAGGCGGGCAGCCCCAGCAGCAGCTTCGCAACACCGAGTGCGTCGGTCGCATCCTGCAGGTACAGCGTTCCCTGAACCGCTGTTTTGAGCGCGAACAGGCCGCCGAACACGAGGGTAGCTGAGCGGTAGGTGCGGCGAGCCGCTGGGATCGAGCGCCACCGTGCAACCCGGGCGTCAAGAGCGCCTGCCAGATAGCCCACCAGTGGGTGGCCGAGCAGCACACTGCCGAGCACCACCAGCGCCGCAGCCGCATTCTGAACAATGCCGAGCAGATAGAAGTTCGAACCGCTTCCACTGCGCATGGCGATCACAGCAGAGAGCACGGCGGCGATCATGCCGCCGAGCACCATCGTCACCGGCTGGCGCTGCACGATCCGCGCAAGCAGCAGAGCCGCCACTGCGGCCATGGCGCCGCCGCCGGCGACCATCGCGCTGCGCGTGATCATAAACAGGATCACGAACACGAGGGTGGGCAGCGCGGATTCGAGGATGCCCCGCGGCCCCCCGACAGCATCCTTCACGGAGAAGCCGTCGCCTGCAAATGCGGCGCGCACCCCGGTTGCCGGCTGCTCCCTCGGATCCCCCGGCGTCGGCGGCGAAGCGGGATTCACTGGTCAAGCTCCTCATCATCTGCACCGAGAATCGAGTATCTCGGGTTGTACATCACCGGACGGCCGAAGCGGAGCGCAGCGAAGCCGGTGACATCCAACCGCGCTCCGGGCGTGATGCCCATAATCTTCTCGCGTCCCAGCCAGAACACGGTGATGTAGCCGGTGCCGTCATACAGCTCCACTTCCACGGCGGGGGTGGCTGCAGCCGGTCGCACCACAAGCGAGGAGACGATGCCGCGCAGGCGGACTTTGGACCGGGCCCGGATACCGCGGATGCGGTCGCCGGTCACGGTGTCGTCAGGGATCGGCTCCGGCTGGTCATGGGAGCGGCCTGTACCGTCCATCACACGACGCAGCCAAGCGAGCGGTGTCATCGGATCTCCGCGATCTCAGGTCCTCGGCTGATCCCGTCGATGTCCGCGTAGGGATTGCCCTGCTGAGCGGTGGTGGACGCGCCCGGCATCCGCAGCTGGATCACTTCTGTAGGGGCCATTGCGCCCTCACCCCGCACCACCACCACGGACCGGATGATCTCCTCGACCTCAGCTGTCAGCGCCGGGTTCTGCATCGCAGCGCCGGAGATGACAGCGCGAAGCACCCAGCGCGGGCCTTCCACTCCGACGAACCGCATCGGACGGAAGGACCGGGTGCGGGAGTTCGGGTCGTTCACGGGGATCCGCGCGTGCAGCTCCTTGCCGAAGCTGCCGTCACGCAGCTCAGCAGTCGCTCCCTGAGCGGTGATTGATTCACGCAGACGGTCCCGGATGCCGAGCCAGATCGACTCGGAACGAGGGGCCGCAAACGCATTCAGCTGAACCGAGGTCTCCTTATAGAGGAGGCTGAGGCCGGTCATGCGCCGCTGAGCCTCATCCGCCTCAACGGAGATCTGAAGACCCTCCCGCGCGGGAATCTGCAGTCCCCCAAAGTCGATGCGCGTGTCATCAGCGGGTGCGTCGGCCACATCAAAGGGGCCGGTCAGTCCGGCAGATCGCGTCGGTGGAGCCTCCTGTTCAGCGGACTTCTTCTGTTCCTCAGCCTTGTTCTGTTCACGCTTCTTTCGGCGTCCGAACATCGGGGTCACACTCCTTCGGCAGTGCCGAACCCGCCGCTGGAGCCGAGACCGTGCACGCCTCGCGTGTCTCCTGCTTCAAGAGCGTCTACGGGCTCGATGACGACGGGGACGAACGGGGTGATCACGAGCTGCGCGATCCGATCGCCGGGTGCGATCTCGAACGCAGCGTTCGGATCCAGATTGATCAGCGCCACTTTGACCGGGCCGCGATAGCCGGCATCGATGATGCCGGGAGCATTCAGCACCGTGACGCCGTGCTTGGCAGCGAGGCCGCTGCGCGGACAGACCAGACCGGCGGTGCCGGGCGGAAGGGCGATGGCGAGCCCGGTATCCACCAATGCGCGCTGTCCGGGTTCGAGCCGATGCGCCGCCGCGGCGCGAAGGTCCAGACCCGCATCGCCGTCGTGCGCGCGGGTGGGAAGCAGGTCAGCACGCTCTGCTGCGATGGGAAGAGCTGCTGGTGAGGACGGAGAGATCATGGGCTCCAGCCTACCGGGGGCAGCCCGCCGCTTCCTGGCACCGCCAACGCGGCACTTCTTGGCACCGCCATCGCGGCATGAGAACGGAGTGAGCGGGTGATGCGAGAATACAAGCATGAGCGAGCCGCTGTTTCGTGAGCGTCAGTCCCCCGGACCTTTGTCCATGCTGGTGGGAGCGGTGTTCGGCTTGGTGCTGGGTCTGATCACCATCCCGTTGTCAGATGTTCTGGCGATCGTCGTCGCCGTGCTCGGCGCAGTGGGTGTGCCCCTCATCATGATCCTGTCCTCGCCGGTGGTCAGTGTGTCTGCTGACCGGGTGCGGGCTGGTCGGGCCTCGATTGAGCCGGCGATGCTGGGGGTCGCGCGCGTGCTGGATCGCGAACAGATGCAGCGGGTCATGGGGCCGAAGATCGATGCTCGGGCGTTTCGCTGCACCCGCGGGTGGATCACAGAGGGCGTTGAGGTTCCGGTCGTTGATCCGGAGGACCCCACCCCGGCCTGGGTGATCTCGCTGCGGCGTCCTGAGGAGTTCGCGGCTGCGCTAGCGGCGGCGCAGGCTCAGCGGACAGCTGCGTGAGGGGGATCTGCCTGTTCAGGCAGAGGCGCACTCCTTGCAGATGATGAGCTTGCCTTCCAGATGGTCGATCTGGCTGCGGTGCTTCACCAGGAAACAGGAGCCGCAGGTGAACTCGTCTGCCTGACGGGGCAGCACCATCACGCTGAGCTCTTCGTTCGACAGATCAGCGCCGGGAAGTTCGAATCCCTCCGCTGCCTCCGCCTCATCCTCGTCCACCGAGGGTGAAGAACTGTCATTACGACGTCCCTTGAGCTCCTCGATCGACTCCTCGGAGGCGTCTTCTTCCCGCTTGAACGGTGCGTCGTAATCAGTGGCCATGTGCGAGTCCCATCACGGTTGTCTTCTGCGCCGCCGAGGGAGGGTCACACACCGGTCACGGCGGCAGATCGGAGTGGATTATTGCACCGGGCCCAGAGCAATGCAAATGGTGCGGGGCCGGATGCAATCCTCATAAGGACGCGGGGCACGGACCCAGCTGAAACTGCCCCCACCGATTCCCCGGGCGCTGCGCCCGCGCGTGCTGAGCCGATGCGCTTTGCCAGGCTCGTATGATCGAATCAGCTGAGGCAAGAGGAAGGACCTTCGATCGATGCGCGAGCTCACTCTGCACGGACTCCATGACGACGCGGAGCATCTGGTCCTCCACGACTCCGAAGGGGACACCTATCTCCTGCGGATCAATGAGGCGGTGCGCGCCGCAGTCCGTCGTGACCGCCCCGCACTCGGCCTGACCCAATCGAAGGAAGCCACAGCCCTGCGACCCAAGGATATCCAGGCTTTGCTTCGTTCGGGGCACTCCGCTGAGGAGATCGCTGAATCCTCGGGGGTGGCTGTTGAACACGTGCGCCGTTACGAAGGTCCGGTGCTGGCCGAGCGTGCCTATATGGCTCGGCAGGGCCAGCAGTTCCATCTGGGCAGGGGCAGCGCTGACGCTCTTGGCGATGTGGTAACAGCGCGGCTGCTCGCCCGCCGTGCAGAGCCCGACCCCACCTGGGACGCCTGGCGCCGACCGGACGGCTCGTGGACGCTGCTGCTGGAGTTCACCGCCGGCTCCCGCGCCCGCACCGCCGAGTGGAAGCTGGACGTGCCGAACCGGGTGGCCCATGCCGAGGATGACGAAGCGCGCTGGCTCTCTGATTCGGATGACGCCCCCGCCGAGGACTCGCCGCCGCGGGCTCGTCTGCGGGCCGTGCGCACCAGCGTGTTCGACGTGGAAGCCGCTGACCGTGCCGTGAGGCCTGGTGGCGGCCGGATCCCCACTCCGATCAGCGAAGCCGACCTGGACCGGCTCAATGCCCAGCGAGGAGTTCGCCCCGCAGCCGCGACCACCCCCCGTGCCGGCAGCCCGGCAGATCAGCCCGGCGCATCAGCCTCGCCATGGCACTCGGTTGCAGATGCCGATGACCTGCCGCCCGCGCAGGCAGACATCGGAACGATGAAGACCGAGCAGCTCAATGAGCTGGAGATGCCGGATGATCTCCGGGAAGACCTGGAGCGTCACCGTGCTGAACAGAATGCTGCGGCTGCTGAGCCGACCGATCCGGCGCGCACCCCTGATGCCGGAGACCAGGATGAGCAGGCCGCTCAGCCGATCGATGCGGACCAGGATCTCATGGACGGCGAATCCGGCGAGTCAGCGGACTCGCCGGTCAGCGCTCACGAGGATGAGAACGCTGAGCACCCCGCGAGTGAGCCTCCACGCGGCGCCTCCGACACGGATGCGGAGACAGCGGACCCGCTTGAGCCGCTGCCCGGCTTCACCAAGCCGGAGCGCGCTCCCGAACCGAAGAAGCGCAAGGGCCGGGCCAGCATCCCCAGCTGGGATGACATCGTGTTCGGCGCCCGGGACAAGTGACCGAAGCTCACGCATTCAGCTGGATCAGTGGGATCAGCATCTCCTCATCCGTCAGGGAACCGTGCATTCCCCGCTGATCCAGCACTGCATCGGCAATGAAGCGGCTGTGGGTGAGCGCCCAGCAGTCCCGCGCCCAGATCATGGCATCTCCCAGGCGTGCCGACGCGTGCTCCGTCAGCGAGGACTCACCGCCGAGCAGCCCGGAGGCCAGCAGCTCTGAACGGCCCATCACATGACCGCGGGTGCTGACCGCGTACTGCAGTCGCTCCACCAGCTCGGGTTCTTCGACGCTCGAGCGCACGCTGAGCGCGCGCGGCTCCCCCGCCACACCGGTGATCTCTGCACCGATCGGTGAATCCGCCAGGTCTACCACTTGCGTGCGGGACGTGGGAACCATGCCGTGATCAGCGGTGATCGTGATCCGCACCCGGTCAGCGAGCCGTCGCACCAGGGTCCCTACGAGCTGATCCGCCTCCTCCAGCGCAGTCAGCCACGGATCAGAGCCGGGTCCGCAGTGGTGACCTGCCTTGTCCACCTCAGCCAGATGCAGGTACACCACGCCGTTCTCCCCGGCGTGGTGCAGCGCGCTCTCCACCGCCCGCACCCGGTGGCTGACAGAGCGCTGCTGAACAAAGGCCCAGTCCCGCTGCATGATCGCGCTGAGGAAGCTGTTCGCGTAGCGGGCCGGGCCCACCTGTGCTGCGCTGCGGCCCTCGGCAATCGCCTGCTGGCCGAGATTCTGCAGCGGCATCCACTCGGCGGGGTTGATCCCCGGGTCACCGCTCAGCTGTGCAATGGTGCGCGCACCGGATGCGTCGGCGAACACGTTGTAGCCCAACACGCCGTGCTCCAGTGGGGAGCGGCCGGTCAGCAGGGAGGTCAGTACCGTGGCGGTGGTGGACGGGGCCAGCGTGCGCACGGTCTGTGTGTGGGCGGCGAGCTGGCGCAGCCGCGGCGTGTACGAGCGCCAGCGCTCCATAGCTGCAGCACCGAGCCCATCGATCACAATGATCAGGTCGCGTCCCGGACCGCCGGTGCCAAGCACAGCCTCGCGCACGGCCCTGATCACCGCGGGGTCCTCGTTCCCGTTCGGTGTGCTCGAACCCGGCACAGTTCGTGGCCAGATCCGGTCCGTGTCCAATCCGGTGAGGTTGGTGTGGTCCATCATGCGGTGGCGTCGGTCAGTTCGCTATAGAACGCAAGCGCGGCATGCACCGCTTCCTGACCGTCAGCAAGGGCGCTGACCCGCAGCGCCAGGTCCGCAGGCCCGGACGTGCCGGTGTAGCCGTGGTCGGCGTCGCAATGCGGGTCCTCGCACCAGGCTCGTTCGAGGTCGAGTCGGCGAGTGGCGCCCCAGGAGATGCCGATGGTGGCCTCTGACTGCTCAGCCGAGACGTGGCCGTCATCCGTGGCGAATACCTGGGAGACGCCGAGGTGCTGGATGCGGTCGAGCCGGATCCGTTCGCAGGAGGCGATCACCTGCGTGGGGTTCATCTGATCTGCCGGTTCATCGTCGATGTGCGCCACGTGCAGGTGGCGCGAGGTCAGCACCAGCACCGTCAGATGGCGGCGCACCTGCGGGCCGTCGAAGGCTGTGGCTGGGTGCACGAAGAATGCGGTGATCTCCTGGGCCCCCACCGCGCGTTCGATGAGGGAGCGGGCGGTGTCCGGGAAATAACCGGCGCGGTCGATCTGATCGGTGAGGGAGGGCGGCAGGGTCATGGGTTCAGTCTACGAGACCTCACCGTGCGGGCAGCAGTGCGCGTCGGATCGAATCAAGCCGCTCGTCGGGCTTGCGCACCGTCACCCGAGCATCGATCACCCGCACCCCGTGGGCGGTCACCATCACCGGGTTGAGCTCGACGGATGCGATCATCGGATGGTCCTCGGCCAGCGCGCTGATCCGCTGGATCAGATCCTCCAACCCCGGAACGTCCACTCGGCGTCCACCCACGGCGTCCACCAGTTTGTGAGCTGCGGCAGGCTCACGGATCAGGGATGCTGCGTCAGCGCGGCTGAGCGGCGGGATCGCATAGGCGATGTCTCGGTGGTACTCGGTGGAGTCTCCCGCAATCGAAAAGGACACCACCGGTCCCAGCGAGGGATCCTCCGTGCTGCGCACGATGGTGGAGACGCCCGCGGGCGCCATCGCCTGCACAAGGAATCGCTCCGACGCCCCCGGCAGGTCCTCGCGCATCGCGGCCAGCGCAGCGGTCAGCCCGTCAGGGCTCTGGATGTTCAGCTGCACCGCTCCCGCGTCTGGGCGGTGGCGCAGCACCGGGTCAGCGGACTTCAGCGCCACCGGGTAGCCGATTGCCTCGGCTGCCGCACGCGCCTCCTCAGCGGTGCTGACCGGCGTGGAGGGCAGCACATGAATGCCGTAGGCGGCGAGCACGGATGCGGCGTCCTCACTGCTCAGCGGCTGGGCAGGGCCGGGCGCGGGTTCGCTGATCACCGCGCGCACCCTGGGCCCGTCGAGTCCGGGGATCTCGTCACGCCAGGCGGTGGTCGAGGCGGCTCGCTGGGCGTGTGTGACCAGGCCGTGAACCGCACGCAGCGCCCGTGAAGGAAGCGCAAACACGGGCGGCATCGAACTGCTCTCCGCCGCTGCTGAGCGCAGGGTGCGCATCCGGTCAGCGTCGGTAGTCACCACAAGAACCACCTGCACAGCGGCTCCTCGCGCCAGCACTTCCAGCTCTCTCGCGGTGGCCCGCAGGTCAATGGTCAGCGGGTCGATGATCCCCACCACCACGATGTCCACCGTGTCCGGTCCCGCCATCGCAGTGAAGGCTCGAGGGATGAACCGCCGGTCCCCCACCATCGGCACCGAGAAGTTCTCAGCGGTCACCTCCAGCCCCGCTTCGTCTGCTGCGCCGCGCAGCAGTGCGCCGAGGCCGGGTGAGTTGGCGATCAGACCAAGCCGGGTGCCGCGTGGGGTTCCCTCGCGTGCGAAGACGTCGATCAGGTCCAGCAGATGGTCCACGGTGCTGGCGTGGATGGCCCCGGAGGAAGCGATCACCTGATCGAATGCGGCTCGCGGAAGCGGAGTCTGGCGCACCTGATGTCCGGGCGGCGCAGTCTGATGCTCGCCGGGCGGGCGCAGCACCAGCAGTGGTTTCGCGGCGGTGATCCGCCGCGCGATCCGGCTGAACTTACGGGGGTTGCCGAGCGACTCCAGCGACAGCGCCACCACGTCGATCAGGTCATCGTCCTCCCAGCGCTGGAGCATGTCATTGAGCGAGAGGTCGGCACGGTTGCCGGCCGACACGAACTCGTGCAGCGCCACACCGCGCTCATCCGCGGCTGCCAGGAGCATCGCGGACATCGCCGTGGACTGCGCGGCGAGCGCCACGGTACCGTCCCGCCCGGTGTTCGGCAGGAGGGACACGTTGATCGCCCGGGGGCCGTTGCGGAAGAAGCCGAGGCTCGCCGGACCCAGCAGCCGCATCCCGTGGGACCGTGCGGACTCCACCAGGTCACGCTGCAGCTGGACGCCGTGGGCGCCGGCGTCTGCGAAGCCGCCGGCGATCACCACCACGCCCTGCACACCGGCTGCGGCAAGCGCCGGAATCGCTGCGATACATGCCTCTGGCCGGACAGCCAGCACCGCGAGATCCACGGGCGGTGGAATGTCGCTGATCCGCGCGTATGCCTTCAGGCCGCTGATCTCATACGCTTCCGGGTTCACCGGAAAGATCGACCCCTCGAACCCGGAGGCGAGGATGCCGCGGATCAGCTGCGCGCCCATATGGGTGCGGTCACGGCTGGCACCGACCACCATGATCGTGCGGGGGTTCAGCAGACGCTCTGCGGTGCGCGCTTCAGCGCGCCGCTCCCGCTCCGCCCGCACCTCAGCTGTTCGCGCGGTTGGGGCGATCGCAAAGTCCACCACAATCACGCCGTCATCGAACTGGCGGCGCACATCGAACCCTGCCTCGGTGAACACGCTGAGCATGGCTCGATTCTCGGGCAGCACTTCAGCGCTGAACGTGGAGATGCCGTTCTCCAGGGCTGCGGCGGCCAGGTGCTCCAGCAGAATGGAGCCGAGGCCGCGGCCGTGGAGCGCGTCGGACACGTAGAAGGCGACTTCTGCGTCAGTCTCGCTGACACGGTCGTAGCGGGCCACCGCCACCAGCTCATCGGCGATCTCCACCACGAACGCCACCCGGGCGCGGTGGTCCACCGTGGTGAACAGGGTGAGATCCTTGCTGCTCAGCTCGGGCTTCGGAGCAAAGAACCGAAAGTAGCGAGAGCGCTCAGACTGGCTCTGGTGGAGTGCCTGGAGCGCGTCCGCGTCCTCCGGGCGGATCGGTCGCAGATGCGCGGCGGTCCCGTCCCGCAGCGGAATATCCGCTTCCCAGTGCGCTGGATAGGCGGGTTCCTCTCGGCGCCCTCGGGGGCGCCACCGTCCACGAGCCATGTGAGAAGTCTACGCCGGCCAGATGCGCGGAATCGGGTGATTTCTTTGGGACACTGGTGCGCATGGCCCGCACCAGCACCACCAGCAGCACCGACCAGCCCGCCGAGAACATCGTGGACATCGATGTCACCGATGAGATGGAGGCATCCTTTCTTGAATACGCCTATTCGGTGATCTACTCCCGCGCCCTGCCTGATGCCAGGGACGGTCTCAAACCCGTGCAGCGCCGCATTCTCTTCATGATGGATGAGATGGGGTTGCGTCCGGACCGCGGCCATGTGAAGAGCCAGCGTGTGGTGGGCGAGGTGATGGGCAAGCTGCACCCGCATGGCGATTCCGCTATCTACGATGCGCTTGTCCGCATGGCGCAGCCCTTCTCCATGCGGGTGGCTCTGATCGACGGTCACGGCAACTTCGGCTCGCTGGACAACGGCCCGGCGGCAGCCCGCTACACCGAGGCGCGGCTGGACTCGTCGGCTCTGCTCATGACCACGTCCCTGCACGAGGACGTGGTGGACTTCGTGCCGAACTATGACAATCAGCTGACTCAGCCGGAGGTGCTGCCGGCGCAGTTCCCCAACCTGCTCGTCAACGGCGCGGCCGGCATCGCGGTGGGCATGGCCACGAACATGGCACCGCACAACCTGGTGGAGGTCGTTGCGGCAACTCGCCACCTGCTGATGAATCCGGATGCGGAGCTGGAGGATCTGATGCGGTTCGTTCCCGGTCCGGATCTTCCCACCGGCGGGAAGATCGTGGGCCTGGACGGCATCCGGGACGCCTACCGCACCGGCCGCGGCACCTTCAAGATGCGCGCCACCACCTCCGTGGAGAACATCACCAGTCGGCGCAAGGCGATTGTGGTGACCGAACTGCCGTATCAGGTGGGTCCGGAGCGGCTCGCCGAAAAGCTGCGCGATGCTGTGCAGGCCAAACGCGTGCAGGGGATCACCGATTACCAGGACTATTCCGACCGCAAGAACGGTATGCGGCTCGTGCTGAGCCTCAAGTCCGGCTATAACCCGGAGGCGGTGCTGCAGCAGCTGTACCGCTACACCCCGATGGAGGAGTCCTTCGGCATCAACAATGTGGCGCTTGTGGATGGGCAGCCGCGCACCCTCGGCCTGAAGCAGCTGCTGCAGGTGTTCATCGATCATCGGGTGGATGTGGTGCGCCGCCGTACCCAGTTCCGTCTGGACAAGCGCAGTGAGCGCCTGCACCTGGTGGAGGGGCTGCTGATCGCGATCCTGGACATCGACGAGGTCATTCAGATCATTCGGTCCTCGGACACCGGGGAGGCCGCCCGCACCCGGCTCATGCAGGTGTTCGATCTCTCCGAACAGCAGGCCGAATACATTCTGGAGCTGCGCCTTCGGCGGCTGACGAAGTTCTCCACGCTTGAGCTGGAGGGCGAACGCGATGAGCTGATGCAGGAGATCGAACAGCTGCAGATGATCCTCTCCTCCGAGGCTGCGCTGCGCGAGCTCGTATCCGATGAGCTCGCCGAGGTGGCGAAGTCTCACGGCACGCCGCGCCGCACGATCCTGCTCGACTCTGAAGCGGGACCGGTGGCGGGGCAGAAGCTCGAGCTGGAAGTGAAGGATGAGCCGTGTGAGGTTGTCCTGTCCGGCACCGGTCTGCTCGCGCGGGTGCCGCTTGCCGACGCATCCGCACCCAGCGCATTCACCACCACGGGCGCCCACCGGGCTCAGCATGATGTGGTCGTGGCCCGGGTGCGCACCACAACCCGATCCATCGTGGGCGCCGTCACCAGCCGCGGCCGCCTGCTGCATGTGAGCGTGGTGGATCTGTCAGCGATCGCACCGGCGGCGGATTCAACTTCTCTGGCGGGCGGCACCCGCCTGCTGGATCTGCTGAGCCTGGAGAAGGGAGAGCGCGTCGTGGGTCTGGTCCGGGCGGACGCATCCGACTTCGCCTCCGGGGGCGGCATTGCGCTCGGCACAGCACGCGGTGTGGTCAAACGGGTGAACCCCGACTTCCCTAAGACCGACGGGTTCGAGATCATCACGTTGAAAGACGGGGATGAGGTGGTGTCCGCTTGGGACCTCACCTCCCCGGATACTCAGCACCTGGCGTTCATCACGAGCGATGCGCAGCTGCTGCACTTCCCGGCCTCAGGGGTGCGGCCGCAGGGCCGCGCCGGCAGCGGTGTAGCGGGCATCAAGCTCGCTGAGGGTGCAGCCGTGATCGGATTCAGTGCGTTCGATCCCGCTGCGGATGCGGCGGTGGTGACAGTGGCAGGGGCCAGCGGTGCGCTCGCCGATATGCAGACCGGATCGCTCAAGGTGTCCGACGCCGCAGAGTTCCCCGCTCGCGGCCGTGCCACAGCGGGGATTCGCTGCCACCGGTTCCTGCGGGGTGAGGATGTGCTGCTGCATGCCTGGGTAGTGCCGATGCCGGCGCTCGCCTGTTCCGATTCCGGCTCGCCGATCGACCTTCCGGCGCCCACGGCGCGCCGGGACGGCTCGGGCAGCTCGGTGGCGATCCCGATCGTGGCGGTCGGCTCGGGGGCCTGAGACCGTTCAGGACTCCGGTCCCGGCCTGCGGAGGGTCCTTGCGCAACCGGCGCTCAGCGCGCGTGCAGCGTGACGACGACGACCTCATACGGGTTGTTGATCCTCACCGGGAGCAGAGAATCGCCGAGGCCGCGGGAGACGATCATCTCGGTGCCGCCCTTGGTGAAGGACCCCTCGGTGTAGGCGGGAAACAGCTCGCGCTTCGGGTTGATCAGACCGCCCACTCCCGGAATCCGCACCTGTCCACCGTGGTTGTGCCCGGCGAGCACCAGCTCCGCAGGCGACTGCGCATAGACCGTGAACTCATCTGGACGATGCGCCAGCAGCACGGTGTACTCCCCCGGCGTGAAGCCCACCTCGGCCAGGTTCTGTTCCGCTGCTGCGGCATCCCCCATGCGCGCGGTGTCGCTCCACCGCATATTCGGGTCGTCGACTCCGGCAAGCTCGATCCGCTGGCCGCCCCGCTCGATCATCGTGGTCTCATTGCGCAGCAGATGCGCACCGGCCGCCTCGAACTCCACGAGGATCTGGTCGATGTCTCGGTGCCCGGCTTCATGGTTGCCGGTGATCAGGTAGACCGGGGCGATCTCGCTGAGCCGCCGGATCGTCTCCATAGCGAAGTCGATGTCTGCTTGGCCGGAGTCCATGCTGATCTGATCTCCGGTGAGCACAATGATGTCCGGCCTTGCGGCCGCCACAGCCTGGATCAGCCGGTCGCCCCGGGCCCCGTGCTGGTGGGCGTGCAGGTCGGCCACCTGGACGATGCGGAAGCCGTCAAACGCGTCGGGAACACTGGGCGCATCGGGGTGGGCAGTCACCTCGTACTCGGTGGTCTCCAGCACAAAGAGGTTCTGGTAGCCGGTCCACAGACCGAAGGCGACGATCACCGCCAAGCCGAAGGCCGCGCAGCCGCTGATGCAGCTGCGGCGGTGTTGCCGAGCTGCGAGTGTGCGACTCACCGGACCGTGTGCCCCGCATCGCGCAAAGCCTGCTTGACCTCGGCAATCGTCACTTCCTGAAAATGGAAGATGCTCGCAGCGAGAACAGCGTCCGCTCCCGCGTCCACCGCGGGCGGGAAATGCTCCGCGGCCCCCGCCCCGCCCGACGCGATCAGCGGAAGCGAAGTAGCGGCTCGGGCAAGCCGAATCAGCTCACAATCAAAGCCCTGCCTGGTTCCGTCCGCATCCATGGAGTTCAGCAGAATCTCACCGGCTCCGCGCTCCGTGACCTCCCGGATCCAGCGGATCGCGCAGATCCCGGTGCCTCGGCGCCCGCCGTGCGTGGTCACTTCGATGCCGCTGCCGTCCCGTGCATCACCCTCCGGGGTGTCCTCGGTGACCCGGCGGGCATCGATGGACATGACGAGCACCTGGCTGCCGAAACGGTCGGCGATGTCGTTGATCAGCTCGGGCCGGCCGATGCCGGCAGAGTTGACGCCCACCTTGTCAGCACCAGCTCGCAGCAGCTGATCAACATCGTCCACGGAGCGGACGCCGCCGCCCACCGTGAGCGGGATGAACAGCTCAGCAGCAGTCTGATGGACCACATCGATCATGGTGGCACGTCCGGAGCTGGACGCGGTGACGTCCAGAAACGTCATCTCATCCGCTCCCATCTCGTTATAGCGGGCAGCGAGCTCCACCGGATCCCCGGCATCGCGCAGGTTCAGAAAGTTCACGCCTTTGACAACGCGCCCCCCGTCCACATCCAGGCAGGGAATGACTCGGACTGCCACGTTCATGCGTCGATCCTCTCTCGATCCAGATCATCAGCACCTTCCACGATGAACTGTTTGCGGGGCGCCACCTCGCTGCCCATCAGCAGCTCGAACATGCGGTCAGCGGATTCCGCGTCGGCGATGGTGACGCGCCGCAGCATCCGCTGAGCGGGGTCCATCGTCGTATCAGCCAGCTGGTCCGCATCCATTTCGCCCAGCCCCTTATAGCGCTGAATAGGCTCTTTGTAGCGTTTCTTCTGCCGGTCGAGCTTCTTCAGCAGCTGGTGCAGCTCCGGTTCGGAATAGGTGTAGACCAGCTCGTTCTTCTTGCGTCCGCCGTGAATGATCTCCACCCGGTGCAGCGGCGGAACCGCCGCATAGATGCGGCCCTCTTCAAGCATGGGGCGCATATAGCGGTGGAAAAGGGTGAGCAGCAGGGTGCGGATATGCGCACCGTCCACGTCCGCGTCGCTCATCATGATGATCTTGCCGTAGCGGGCTGCCTCCAGATCAAAGGTCCGCCCCGAGCCGGCGCCGATCACCTGGATGATTGCGGCGCATTCAGCGTTCTTCAGCATGTCCGTAATAGACGCTTTCTGCACGTTGAGGATCTTGCCGCGGATCGGCAGCAGCGCCTGGAACTCGGAGTCTCGTGCGTTCTTCGCGGTGCCCAGGGCTGAGTCTCCCTCCACGATGAACAGCTCCGAGCGGGCCACATCGGTGCTGCGACAGTCCGCGAGCTTGGTGGGCATCGTGGAGGACTCCAGCGCATTCTTGCGGCGGGACACCTCTTTGTGCATGCGCGCTGCGATGCGCGCCCGCATCTCCGAGACCACCTTGTCCACCACAAGGGCTGCCTGCGCCTTCTCGTCCTTCTTCGATGAGGTGAGGAAGCGGCCCAACTCCGCATCCACCACCTTCGCCACGATCTGGCGAACGGCTGGGGTGCCGAGCACCTCCTTGGTCTGCCCTTCGAACTGCGGCTCTTCAAGACGAACGGTGACCACGGCGGTGATGCCCGCCAGCACATCGTCCTTCTCGATCTTCTCCTTCTTCGCGTTGAACTTCACCCGCCGCGCCTGGGCATCCACCGCGGTCTTGATGGTGCGGGTGAGGGCCTGCTCGAACCCCTGGATGTGAGTGCCGCCCTTCGGCGTGGAGACGATGTTGACGAAGGAGCGGACGGTGGTGTCGAAGTCACTGCCCCAGCGCAGCGCGATGTCCACCTGGCATTCGCGGTCCACCTCCTTGGACACCATCTGTCCCTTGGAGTCCAGAACGGGGACGGTCTCCGTGTAGGCGCCTGAGCCCTGCAGTCGGATCACGTCGGTGATCCTTTGGTCCTGTGCAAGGTAGTCGACGAACTCGCTGATGCCGCCTTCGTAGAGAAAGCTGCTCGTCTCAGGCTGTTCCGGGGTGCGCTCGGGCCGCTGATCCACAACGTCGATCCGCAGGCTGGGCACCAGGAAGGCGGTCTGCCGGGCTCGACGCTGAATCTCATCCAGGGACACGTGCGCGCCCTTGATGAAGATCTGCTGATCAGCCCAGTACCGCACCCGGGTGCCGGTGACTCCCCGCTTCACTTTCCCGATCTGCTGAAGTTCGGCGGGACCGTCAGCAGGGGTGAACGGGGCATCGGGCTGCGGGTTCGCTGGGTCCTCATCAGCGAACGTTCCGGGAACGCCGCGGCTGAAGCTCATCGCATAGGTCTTGCCCCCGCGATCCACCTGAACGTCCATGCGCGCGCTGAGCGCATTGACCACGGAGGCGCCCACACCGTGCAGGCCGCCCGAGGCTGCATAGGAGCCGCCGCCGAACTTTCCACCGGCGTGCAGTTTGGTGTACACCACCTCCACACCGGTCAGACCGGTGCGGGGCTCTTTGTCGATGGGCACGCCGCGGGCTTGGTCGCGCACCTCGATGCTCGCGTCCGCATGCAGCACGATCGAGATGCGGTCACCATGCCCGCCGAGGGCCTCATCCACGGAGTTGTCCAGGATCTCCCACAGGCAGTGGGTGAGGCCGCGAGAGTCGGTGGATCCGATGTACATGCCGGGCCGCTTGCGGACAGCTTCAAGGCCTTCGAGCACCTGAAGGTGTCGTGCGTCATACGACTGAGGGCCGGCGGTTTCTGCACTGGAGCTTGGTGATGTCACCTTTTGATTCTAGGCGGCTCGCTGGGCGCAGACGTGGATCTTGGCTGCCCTGGCGACGGGGTGAGTGCCCGGTCACGTCCGCAGGGCATTCGGCTACGCGGTGAGCGAACCGGCGCCGCACAGCGTGCCGTGCAGCGCGGACTCTGCTCTAATGGCCCTATGAACACAACTCTTGAAGCACCAGTCCTGACCGTGGCTGACCGCTGCGACCGCTGCGGTGCCCAGGCGTTCGTCAAATATGAGCTTGCTGCCGGCGGTGAGCTGCTCTTCTGCGCCCATCATGCGCGCGCGAACGATGATGCGCTGCGACCGATCTCCGCCACGGTGATCGACGAGTCCGGCCGCCTTAACGCCGAGCCCGCGCCGATCGAGGACTGACCTCCGGGTCGCGGCGAAACGTCCGCCACACAACATCCGGGCAGCGAGGGTGCGGCTCTACAGCACCCGTCGCCCGAAAGCCCATGCGCTCATAGGCACGGATCGCATGGGCTTCACTGCTGGCCACATCGAGGCAGAACACCGGCCTGCCCATAGCTGATGCGTATTCCTGAGCTCGGGCCATGAGGGCCGAACTCACGCCGGTGCCGCGAGCGGATGGGCTCACGTACATGCCCACCAAGTTCACAGCATCCTCAGGAAGCTCATGCTCATCCGTGTATGGCACCGGAAGGATGTCCAGAGCACCGATCACGCGTCCGGCGGCGTCAACCGCGTGAAAGCAGATCCGTTCGTCGAGCTCCTGCAGCCAGTCCGCTTCTGTGCGCGACAGCGCTTCGGCCGCTGTCATCCAGAATGCGGTGGGCGCATCCCTGACCATCTCGAGCTGAATCGCTCGATGCTCTGCTACGTGCTCGGGCACGCACCGGCGAATGGTCACCTCCACGGATCAGTCGAGGTAGTCGCGCAGAACCTGGGAGCGCGACGGATGCCGCAGCTTGCTCATCGTCTTCGACTCGATCTGGCGGATGCGTTCACGGGTCACCCCGTACACCTTGCCGATCTCGTCCAGGGTCTTGGGCTGTCCGTCCTCCAGACCGAAGCGCATCGCCACCACACCCGCTTCCCGCTCGGAGAGGGTGTCCAGCACCGAGTGAAGCTGTTCCTGCAGCAGGGTGAAGGAGACGGCGTCGGCGGGAACCACGGCCTCGGAGTCCTCGATGAGATCACCGAATTCGCTGTCGCCGTCTTCGCCCAGCGGGGTGTGCAGAGAGATCGGCTCGCGGCCGTACTTCTGAACCTCCACCACTTTCTCCGGGGTCATGTCCAGTTCCTTCGCGAGCTCTTCGGGGGTGGGCTCACGGCCCAGATCCTGCAGCATCTGGCGCTGCACACGAGCAAGCTTGTTGATGACCTCCACCATGTGCACCGGGATGCGGATCGTGCGAGCCTGGTCAGCCATGGCGCGGGTGATGGCCTGGCGGATCCACCACGTGGCATAGGTGGAGAACTTGTAGCCCTTGGCGTAATCGAACTTCTCCACCGCGCGGATCAGGCCGAGGTTGCCTTCCTGGATCAGGTCCAGAAACAGCATGCCGCGACCGGTGTACCGCTTGGCCAGGGACACCACAAGCCGCAGGTTCGCCTCAAGCAGGTGGTCCTTCGCAGCTCGGCCGTCTTCAGCGATCAGCATCAGCTCACGGCCGGCCTTCGTTCGCTTGGCGCCCTCATCCTGCTTGAGCTTGTGCTCCGCGTAGAGGCCGGCCTCGATCCGCTCCGCCAGCTCCACTTCCTGGGCGGCATTGAGCAGGGCAACCTTGCCGATCTGCTTCAGATAATCCTTGATCGGGTCCGCAGTCGCTCCGGCGGTCACAACCTGCTGGGCGGGCGCATCATCCTCGGTGTTGCGGAGGCTGAATCCAGCGGACTCGTCATCCTCGTCCTTCTTTCCGCCGGAGGCTTTGGCAGGATCAGCGCTCTCCTCGTCCTCAGCGTCCTCACCGATCTCTTCGGTGTCATCGGCGGCCGCCTCCACACCGGACTCCACTTCAGCCTCTTCGTTGAGTTCTTCATCCTCAGACGCCTCGGCAGATTCCTGCTGCCCAGCGGCCTTCGCAACCGGGGCGGCGGCCTGACCGGCTCCCTCATCCGCTGCCGCGGGCTTGTCAGCGGCAGCAGCCGCCTTCTTCTTTGCACGGGACGCCGGGCGACCCGTTACCTCCACGCCGGTTGCTTCGATCCGACGGGAGAGCGATGCCACACGATACGGAGAGACTCCCAGCTCTTTGGCGGCGTCACGCAGCGCGCTGTACTCAACGCTGCTGCCGCCCCCGGACGCCTTGAGCAGGCGGTCAGCGAGAATGGCAGGGTCGTCGTTCTTCTTGGCTGGTGTCGACACAGAATTCCTTCGGGTTCGAGAAGCATGCGTGCGCTCGGGCGGCAGATCAGCCTTCGTCCGCTGGGCTCGGAGCGCTCACGGCGCCCAGCGCTATCGTCCACATCTCTGACAGGTGCGATCGTTCAAGGCTTACAATTATAACGCCCTTTACTGCGAACCTCTTGGTCTGTCCAGCCCCCAGTGAGCCAGATCATCGGTCAGGACCCGCGGGTCAGGGTGTCTGTCTTCACCACGAGCACCGGGCACGGCGCACCGAGCAGAACACGCCGAACCGAACTTCCCAGATGCAGCTTGCCGCTTTGAGGCTTGCCGCGCAGCCCTAGGACCAGCAGCTCAGCTTTGCGCTTCGCGGCCGCCTCCAGCAGAAACTCCCCAACGTCTGCCTGAGCGGACTCGTCGATATTCAGATCGATCGATTCGAAATACTGCCGTTCTTCGGGTGTGGCCAAGGAGAGCGCCCGCGCCAGAGACTGGACCACCTGGGTGCGCTCTGCCGTCATCAGCCCGTGCTCGGAGTCATGGAAGGCATGCGAGGCGATAACGAAATCCCAGTGCCGGCGATGCGCTTCTCGGATGCCGGCAGCCAGCGCGGCTTCAGCCTGCGCACCGGGGGCGAACGCAACCATCACGATCATGCTGTGGCCTTTCACGGGCGGACTCCAACACGCTCACGCTACCGCTCCGAACTGGATGAACGCACTCGAATCACGCGAACTGGGAAGACTCGGGCACACCGCCCCCTGAGTAGACTGGGTCAGTGCGCATCGGCCGTCCCGGCCACGCACAGAGAGCGAAAGGACCGAGCTGTGACCCCCTCACCCCTGCCCGAGATCCGAGACCGCATCGAGCAGACGGTGATCGGGTTCGTGGCTGAGCAGCACCGCATCCTCGCTCCCATCGCTCCTGAGCTGACCGTGCTCACACAGACGCTTGAACAGTTCTTCGCCGGCGGGAAGCTGCTGCGCCCACTGTTCGTCGTGGCCGGCGGCAGCGCCGCAGCAGGCGGCTGGAACAGGGTCAGCTCTGATCACGCGGATGGACTGCTCACGCTGGGCGGAGCAATCGAGCTCGTACAGGCAGCCGCGCTCATGCACGATGATGTGATCGACAACTCCCCCACGCGCCGAGGGCGGCCGGCCGTCCACGAAGGCGCGGCCGCATGGCATCGGGAACAGGCACTGGTGGGCGAACCAGCCGACTTCGGTCTCGCCACGGCGGTCATCCTCGGCGACCTCGCACTCTCCTGGGCGGAGCAGCTTGCCGCACGCGCACTCAGCGGCCCTGAGCCGCGCCGCCAGTTCGATCTGGTGCGCACCGAGGTGATGGCCGGGCAGTACCTGGACATCCTCAACCAGATGGGCGGCTTCACCTCAGCACCATCGATGCGCGAAGCCTCCCTCACGGTCACCCGGTGGAAGACCGTTCCATACACGGTGCTGCGACCCCTTCTGCTGGGAGCAGCCCAGCTCGGAGCTGACCCGGAGCTGTTGGAAGCTCTCTCAGCCGTGGCAGTGCCGCTCGGCACCGCATTCCAACTGCGTGATGATCTGCTCGGCGTGTTCGGAGATCAGGGCGCGATCGGAAAGCCTGCCAGCAGCGATATCACCGAAGGCAAGCGCACCACTCTGCTCGCGCACGCCCTCGACCACGCAGACGCGAGGCAGCGCGCTGAGCTGCAGAGGATCATCGGCAATGCGCACGCTTCACCAGCGGACGTGGACAGCGTGCGGCAGATCTTCACCGACACGGGGGCCAGGCAGCGATCTGAGACAGACGTGCGACAGGAGGCCGATGCTGCACGCCACGCCCTGGAATCCAGGGTGCGTCCGCTCACCGGTCAGGAAGGCGCTGCGCTGTTGGAGGAGCTGCTGAACGAGGCGACGGCGCTCTGAGCTCGTCCCCGACCACGGCGGATGAACATCCGGCGGGGATGTCCTGCGCGGTTCAGAGGATGAGCGACTGCGCCCGGCGGCGCACTTCGCCGCGCTGCCCGGCTCGGAGCTGGTCGATCGGGCGGCCCGGCAGCGAATCATCCTCCGTGAACAGCCATTCCACAATCTCCTCGGGACGCAGCCCCTGGTCCTGGAGCACCATAATCGTGCCGCGCAGGTGATGGACCACCTCGCCGTCCTTGATGAAGGCGCTCGGCACCTGGCGCACCTGATCCGAGCTGCGGCGCACCTGGACCAGGTGATGATCTTCGATCAGCCGATGCACCTTCGAGATGGACACGTCGAGCAGTTCTGCCACGTCAGGCAGTGTGCTCCACTCCCCTACGAGTGCTTCAAGGCTGCCGCTGGGTCCGGAGGTCATCTCAGTAGTCACGACACCAGGATATTGCACAGTGTCAATCCGCCGATGGTCCACGGGAACTCTCTACGCTGTGGATGTGACCTCTGCGCCGACTTCCCCTGAGCTCGGACTCATCCTTGACCACCGCTATCGCGTGGATGCCATGATCGCGCGGGGCGGGATGGCTACCGTGTTCCGCGGTTTCGATGAGCGACTCGAGCGGCCGGTTGCGCTCAAAATCATGCATCCGCACCTTGCGGAGGACCCCGACTTCATCCGCCGGTTCGCACGCGAAGCCCGTTCAGCCGCCCGCCTCACGCACCCGCATGTGGTGGCGGTGTACGACCAGGGCGAAGACCAGGGCTACGTCTACCTTGCCATGCAGCTGGTGGAGGGCCACACGCTCCGCAGTGAGCTGCGCCGTGACGGCGCTATGACGCTTCGCCGCGCTCTCTCCATGGGACGGGACACCCTCGCAGCAATCGACGCTGCCCACCGGTCCGGCATCATCCACCGGGACATCAAACCGGAGAATGTTCTGGTGAGCAGCTCCGGCACCGTGCTCATGGCGGATTTCGGGTTAGCGCGCGCCATCGGATCTCAGACCACCAATGCGAGCGGATCCCTGCTCGGCACAGTTGCCTATGTGAGTCCGGAAGTGGTCACGCGCGGCTTCAGCGATGCCCGCAGCGACCTGTACTCCTGGGGCATCATGCTCTTCGAGATGCTGACCGGTCGCGTGCCGTTCATCGGCGAATCGCCAGTTCATGTGGCCTACCAGCATGCGCATGAGGACATTCCGGCACCGTCGAGCCTGAATCCGCAGGTGCCGCCCGCCATCGACGCGATCGTCACCTGGGCCAGTGCCCGCCTGCCGTCGTCACGCCCGCCTCGTGCTGCCGAATTGCTCGATGCTCTGGATGAAGCCATCACCACCCTCAGCGCTGAGCAGCTCGATGCTGCACCGCAACAGTCGGCTGAGGCCGACCATCCCACACAGGGCGTTCCGAAGCTGACCAGGACGATGCCGCCGGCGCCGACGGCGCTGACCGCGCTCGCCGAGCAGGTCGGCCCCGCTCCCGCAACAGCATTCCCCATCATGTCCGCAGGCCTGGACACGGATCAGACGGACCCGGAGCAGCCAGACTCAGATCAGGCGGATCCAGGCCAGACAGGAACAGATCTGGATACTGGCGGCCAGGACGATGATGACCAAACGGATGCCGTGCTGCGGGTCTCACTTCCGGCGCGCATGCGTCGAACGGGCCGGCACATCAGCGGAAAGCGGCGCTCCATCCCCGCAGCAGCGACCGCCATCGCTGCGGTGATCCTGGCGCTGACCGCGTGGGGCGTGGCCGGCGGCCAGTGGTACTTGAGCGAGGGGCCCGGCGGAGACCGCGTGGTCCCGGTGCTGGCGGGGGCGCCGCTGGCTGATGCCGAAGCAGTCCTCGCCGCTCAGAACCTTTCCACCCGCACAGTCGAAGAGTTCAATCCCGAGGTGCCCAAAGGCCACGTGATCAGCGCCGATCCCGCCGCCGGCAGCGCCGTGAAACGGGGCGCCACCGTCACCATCACCGTGTCCAAAGGCGAGGAGCTGTTTGCTGTCCCTGACGTGCGCGGCACCACTGTGGACGAGGCGACCACCGCCCTGCAGAAGTCGGGCTTCCGCGTGGTGACCGGGGAGCCTGCATTCGACGAGAAGGTCGCTGAAGGGGCGGTAGTTCGCCAGGAGCAGGACGCAGCGGAACTGCCGAAAGGAGCCACGGTCACCCTGATCCCCTCCAAGGGACGCGAACCGATTCAGGTTCCGGTTGTCACGGGCCGGTCCCCCGCTGACGCCGAGGCAGCGCTCAAGCAGGCGAATCTCACGGTCACCACCACCGAAGCGTTCTCAAACGCTCCAAAGGGGACGGTGGCGAGCCAGTCTCCTGTCTCCGGAACACTGCACCGCGGGGACACCGTCACCCTTGTGGTCTCCAAGGGACCGGAGATGGTGGCAGTGCCGGACGTGTTCAAGAAGTCCGAAGCGGACGCCAAAGCGGAGCTGGAGAAGGCCGGGCTGAAAGCCGAGGTGGTCCACGATAAGGGCGCCCCGGTGTTCAATCAGGTGTACGCGCAGGACACGGCAGCAGGCACCAGTGTGCCGAAGGGGTCAACCGTTCGCATCCGCGTGTTCTGAGCGCGGGAGTCAGACTGCCTGATGCTGCTGATGCTGCTGCAGCATGTCTGCCACCAGAAACGCCAGTTCCAGCGACTGCGAATGATTCAGCCGCGGATCCACAAGAGTTTCGTAGCGGCGCGCCAACCCCTGCTCATCCAGTTCACCGTGTCCGCCCAGGACTTCGGTCACATCATCACCGGTGAGCTCCATGTGCAGACCGCCGGGAATCGTACCGGCCTCGCCGTGCGCGTCGAAGAAGCCCTTCACTTCATGCAGAATGTCATCGAAGCGGCGCGTTTTATAGCCGTTGGAGGCGGTGATCGTGTTGCCATGCATCGGGTCCGTCACCCAGGTGACCTGGGCTCCTTCTGCCTTCACATCCGCCAGCAGCGCCGGCAGCTTCTCGCGAATCACTGATGCGCCCATGCGCGTGATGAAGGTGAGACGGCCCGGCTCCTGGTCGGGGTTCAGCTCATCGATCAGGCGCATCACATCGTCTTTGGTGGCGGTGGGGCCGAGCTTCACGCCGATCGGGTTGCGCACCTTCTTCAAGAAGTTGACATGAGCGCCATCAAGCTGGCGGGTGCGCTCTCCGATCCAGAGGAAATGTCCTGAGCAGGCGTAGATCTCCCCGGTGCGGGAATCCACCCGTGACAGCGCCTCCTCGTAATCCAGCAGCAGCGCCTCGTGAGAGGCGTAGAACTCCACGAGCTTGAGCGGCTCGAAGTCCACACCGCACGCCTCCATGAAGCGGACGGCCTTATCGATCTCTCCGGCGAGCTTTTCGAACTTCGTGTACCCCTTGGAGGCGATGAAGCCCTGGTTCCAGGCGTGCACCTGGCGCAGGTCGGCAAAGCCGCCGCCCGTGAAGGCCCGCATGAGGTTCAGTGAGGAGGAGGAGGTGGTGTACATCTTCCACAGGCGCTGCGGATCGGGAATCCGGGCGGCCTCTGTGAACTCGTAGCCGTTGACCGCATCGCCCCGGTAGCTGGGCAGGGTCACGCCGTCTCGTGTCTCCTCATCGGAGGAGCGCGGCTTGGCGAACTGCCCGGCCATGCGGCCCATCTTCACAATCGGCATCGATGCGCCATAGGTGAGCACAGCCGCCATCTGCAGGATGGTCTGGATCTTGTTCTTGATGCGGTCTGCGGTGGAGTCCGCGAAAGTCTCAGCACAGTCACCGCCCTGCAGCACGAACATCTCGCCACGGGAAGCGGCAGCGAGGTGTTCGCGTACTAGGTCCACTTCCCCGGCGAAGACCAGCGGCGGGGCGGAGCGCAGATTGGTGAACACGTCATCCAGAGCGCTCTCATCGGGCCACGTGGGCTGCTGGATCCTCGGATAGGTGCGCCATTCGGCCAGAGCCTGTAGGCCCTCGCGCTCACTGGACAGCGTGAAAGGGTGCCGATGGGTTGCGTGCAGAGGAGAATGCCGTTTCACGTCTGCAGGCTACCCGGCAGCTGTCCCCCGCTCAAATCGTGGGATGCCGCTTCCGCTATTCGGGATCCGACTCGGCCGCTGCAGCGAGGCGTCGTCGATAATCCGCGGCATACTCATCCACCATCTCCTGGCCGGAAAGCGCCGCAATTGCCCGCATCATCGTATCCGTCAGTGCGCGCAGCTCTTCCACAGAGGCGGGCGCTTCCGTCAGCGCCATTGAACGTTGAGCCCGCAGCGCGCGAAGCTCCTCTGCCATATCGAGGGGCTGCCCGAACTGGATCCGCATCCGCGGAGACAGCCTGGGGATCACCGAGCTGCCGCGGCGCGCAGCAAACGCACCGTGAGCCGCCACCGGGATCACCGGTGCTCCGGTTGCCAGAGCAAGGCGTACCGCCCCGGTCTTCCCTTTGAACAGCCGCCCGTCAGGACTCCGCGTGCCCTCCGGATATACGCCGATCAGGTGCCCGTCCTTCAATACCTGCTCAGCCTCGGCCAACCCGCCCGCAGAGGCAGCTCCGCCGTCCCGATTCACCGGGATCACGCAGCCGCTGCGGAGGAACCATGCCAGCAGGCGACCGGCCGTCCCGGGTTTGGTGAACAGGGTGTGCTTGGCCATATTGAACAGGGGACGATTCAGCAGAGCCGGCAGCATCCATGTCTCAGCGGTGGAGACGTGGCTGCAGGCAAGGATGCCCGGTCCCGTGGTGGGGACGCGATGAACGTCAACAAGACGCGCGCGCCACACGATGCGCACCAGAAGGCCGATCGGCGGCTGCAGCAGGCGATAGATGAACATGGCACCTCAAGGGAAACGGAATGGCACCATGGTCTCATGGCTGTTTCTCCTGCTTCGGTCGTGCTCCTGCTGCACGGCTTCACCTCTGACCCTCGTTCGGTCCAGCCTTGGGCTGAGGCTCTGCGGCAGGCAGGGTGCAAGGTCCACACGCCGACTCTGCCCGGGCATGGCACCACCTGGCAGGACATGTCCGCCACCACCTGGCCGCAGTGGTATTCAGCTGCCGAGCGCGCCCTGCTGGAGGCGGCCAGCGAAGGACCGGTCACCGTTGCCGGACTGTCCATGGGCGGCACCCTGTCCCTCGCGCTTGCTCAGCGTCAGCCCCGCCTGGTTCGCGCTCTGATGCTGGTGAATCCGGCCGTGACCGTCGCAGATCCGCTGGCGCCGTTGGCTCCGCTGCTTCGGCTGGTGATCCGGTCGGTGGGATCGATCGCGTCGGACATCGCCCAACCGGGCGTGAGCGAACATGCCTACCCGCGAACACCCGTCGCGTCGGTGGCGGAGCTGCTGGGCCTCACCCGGTCGGTGCGCAGCCGGCTTGGCCGTGTCACCTGTCCTGTCTGGCTCGCCACCTCCGCCCAGGACCATGTGGTGCGGCCGTCCGACTCTGATCTGATCGCTGAACGAGTCGGCAGCGAACGGGTGGAGCGCCTTGCTCTCACTCGCAGCTTTCATGTGGCCACCCTTGACTACGACGCATCTCTCATCGCCGAACAGTCCCTGAGATTCCTGCGATCGCTTCCATCACCCCGCTGAACAGGCCGCCCACCATGGCGGACACGCTGGGGCATCCATCATTCTGCCGAGCAGAACCGGCTGTCGACGCGTAGGATCGAGTGAACATGTCGCCGCGCACGGCGCGAAACGCGAAGGAGACGCCACGTGAAGCAGTTCGAGACGCCCCTGACGGCCAGCGCAAACGAGACCGAGAACGCAACGGATCTCCTGCTGCTGCGCGAACGCGAACGGCCCGAGGTGCCGATCTTCGAACGACAGCTCACCGAAGGCGTCTGGTCTCCGGTCAGCACACGAGATTTCGTGCAGCAGGTGCGATGCCTGGCGCAGGGCTTCATCAACCGCGGCCTCAAGCCGGGTGACGTGGTGGGCATCATGTCCCGCACCCGCTATGAGTGGACCCTCGTGGACTGGGCGGTGTGGTTCGCCGGCGGCGTCTCCGTTCCGATCTACGAGACCTCGTCCCCCGGTCAGATCGCCTGGATCGGCTCGGATTCAGGAGCGCGCTTCATTGTGGTGGAGAGCTCGGGGCATGCTCAGGACGTTGCGGAAGTCCGCGATGAGCTCCCGGCGCTGGAGGATGTGTTCGTCATCGACGAGGGCGCCCTGGAACAGCTCGCGGTGCCTGCCGCAGAAGTGGACCATGAGCAGATCGAGCGGGCTCGCACTGTCCGCGTGAAGGATGACATCGCCACGATCATCTACACCTCGGGTACCACCGGACGCCCCAAGGGCGCCCAGCTGACCCACGGGAACTTCATGGACACCGCACTGAATGCGCTGGCACTGCTCGGCCAGGACGTGGTGCCTCCGCATTCGCGGCTGCTCATGTTTCTGCCGCTTGCGCACGTGTTCGCTCGCCTCATCGTGTTCGTCACCGCCGTGGGTAACACCACCACCGGATTCACCCCGGACGCCAAGCAGTTGCTTGGCGACCTCGGCTCCTTCAAACCGACCGTGCTGCTCGCAGTGCCGCGTGTATTCGAGAAGGTGTACAACGGGGCAGAGCAGAAGGCCATCGCCGGCGGAAAGGGCCGTCTCTTCCGGCAAGCCGCGAAGGTTGCCGTGGACTATTCCACCGGCATCTCCAACGGACACATCCCGCTGACCGTTCGCGCACAGCACAAGCTCTTCGACTCACTCGTCTACTCCAAACTGCGCACTCTGATGGGCGGGGACCTGAAGTGGGCGGTCTCCGGCGGGGCTCCTCTCGGAGCGCGCCTCGCCCACTTCTTCCGCGGGATCGGCGTCACCATCCTGGAGGGCTACGGCCTCACGGAGACAACCGCTCCGATCGGTGTGAACACACCGTGGAAAGTGAAAGTGGGCACCGTGGGTCCGCCGCTGCCGGGCGGGGCTGTGCGCATCGCGGACAACGGCGAGATCCATGTCAAGGGCGTCATGGTATTCAAGGGCTACAACAACAATCCGGAGGCCACCGAACAGGCCTTTGCGGACGGCTGGTTCAACACCGGGGACGTAGGCGATATCGACGAGGACGGGTACCTGACGATCACCGGCCGCTCCAAGGAGATCATTGTGACCGCGGGCGGCAAGAACATCTCTCCTGCTCAGCTGGAGGACCAGATCCGGGCCAACCCCCTCGTGTCCCAGACGATTGTGGTGGGGGATCAAAAGCCGTTCGTGGCAGCCATCATCACCCTGGACGAGGAAATGCTGCCCACCTGGTTGAAGAACCACGGCCTGCCATCCATGACTGTTGCGGAGGCTGCTGAGAACGAGCAGGTGCGCGCGGAGATTCAGACCGCGATCGACAAGGCGAACACCTCTGTGTCACGTGCGGAGTCGATCCGGAAGTTCGAGATCATCGACCGTGACTTCACTGAAGAGGCCGGCTACCTGACTCCGTCGATGAAGCTGAAGCGCAATGTGGTGGTCAAGGACTTTGCGGATGTGATCGACCGCCTCTATTCCGGTCCGAAGCCGGAGAACGACCAGAGCTGAGGCAGTGCCCGCGGCCCGTACTCAGCTGTCATTCGATGACCTCGGTCCGCCGCTGGCGGATGTCGATTTCGTCGTCGTCGATCTCGAAACAACCGGCACTGACCCCCAGCGCGACGCGATCACCGAGATCGGCGCAGTGCGAGTGTCCGGCGGTGAGGTGATCGAAGAGTTTCAGACGTTCGTCAACCCCGAGCGTCCGATCCCCGCGTTCATCGCTCGACTCACCGGGATCAACGATCGCATGGTGGCGGATGCTCCGTCGGCTGAGGCGGCGATACCGGCTTTTCTGGAGTTTGCGCGTGCGTCGGTGCTGGTAGCGCACAATGCGAAGTTCGATATCGGGTTTCTGCGCGCCACCGCGGAGCGGCTGGATTACGTCTGGCCGCGCCTGACCGTCGTGGATACGCTGACTCTGGCACGCCGCACATTCGGGCGGGATGAGGTGCGCAACCATCGGCTCAGCACGCTTGCCACGCACGTCGGCGCCACAACTGTGCCGAATCACCGTGCTCTCAGCGATGCTCGCGCCACCGTGGATGTTCTCCACGAGATCATCGCGCGGCTCGGCAGCATCGGCGCATCCACCCTGGACGATCTCACCCGTTCCGGTAAGCAGGCCACCCCCGCTCAGCTCCGCAAACGCCATCTCGCGGCAGATATCCCGCCCGGTCCCGGTGTGTACTCGTTCGTGGATGCAGCCGGGGAGGCCCTGTACGTCGGCAAATCCATGAATGTGCGCTCCCGGGTTCGCAGCTACTTCTCCTCATCGGAGACACGGCGCAAGGTGCTGGAGATCATCCCGGTCACCGACCGGATCGACGTGCTGCCCTGCATCAGCGACACCGAGGCGTCGATCCGGGAGCTGCGGATGATCGCTGAGCAGAAGCCGCCCGCGAACCGGAAGGGGCTCCGTCCTGTCATCGGGCACTGGCTGCGGCTGGGCGCCGGTGCTGAAGGACTGCGTGCAGCCCGAAAGGTTCGTTCCGAAGATGACGGCAGCGCCTATATCGGACCATTGCGCAGCCACCATGACATCGAACCGCTGCGCTCACTGCTGTACAGCTCCCTGGTGGGCGGTCGGAGTGGGGTAGCGCCGCAGGCTGAAACCCTGCCCAGTGACTTTCACGCGCGGATGCGGCGCGTGATGGTGGAGGATCCCACCGAACTGCTTGACGCGGTCGCACCGAGGCTGCGCGCCTTCGCAGCTGCCGGTCGCTTCGAGGACGCGGCCGCGCTGCGTTCACGTGTGGAGGTGTTCCTTCACGCGGCTGCTCGGGCGCAGCGTCTTCGAGAGATCGCTTCAGTGCCGCTGCTGGTAGCCGCCCGACGCATCCAGCCACTGCTCGATGAGCCGTGGAGCTGGGAAATGTTCGCCATTCGGTACGGCCGGCTCGGCGCGGCGGTGCGCCTGCCCCGGTTCGATGATCCGATCGCAGCTGTGGATCACCTCCGGCGAGCCAGCGCTCCCGAAGCGGAGCATGCCGCACCGCTCTGCTTCGGGTACCACCATGAGGCGGAGCTGATCCTGACCTGGCTGCGGTCGGATGGAGTGCGGGTGGTGGCGCTTGAGGGTGATTGGTCAACACCGGCGACGGCAGCATTCGACGTGGCAGCGCTCACTCACGCATTCGCCCGTACCTCGGCCTGAATCCATTCCACCAGTGCATCCCTGATCGATCGCTGTCGCAGACCGGGCTGGAGGGGCCGCGATTAGACTGGGTTCGTCATGCTAAGCGATGCTGATCGCTCTTTCCGCTGTTGTCGCCGAGGAGGCTTCCTAACCATGATCACTGCTCTTGTTTCGATCGATGTGGATTCCGCTCAGATCCCTGAGGTGGCGCAGACCATCGCGAATATGGCATCGGTGGATCAGGTCTTCTCTGTCACCGGGGATACTGACCTGATCGCTCTGGTGCGGGTCCGGGCCCATGAGGATCTGGCTGATGTGATTGCGGGTGACATCTCTAAGGTGCCGGGAGTGCTGACAACCTCCACGAACATCGCTTTCCGCACGTACTCCTCGCACGATCTGGATGCGGCATTCGATCTGGGCGCTGCTGACTGAGCCGGCGCGTCGTCCGTGTGATGCACCTGCGCCGGGTGCATGGCTGAGGCCCCTCTCGGTGATCCGGGAGGGGCCTCAGTCAGTGGAGCGGATGAGCGATCAGCTGTCGATGGACGCGTACGGTCCGGTCAGCTGCTCAATCTTTTCACGCTCCTGCACGTTGTGCTCTACAACGGAGCGCAGCTCTGCTGGGGTGACGGGCGCGATGCGGTCCTTGAAGAAGAAGCTCGTTGCCTTTGCCCGCAGAGCGGACACTCCGTTGCCGGCCTGCAGCGGACGGAAGTCGTCATGCTGCACCAGCACCCAGCGGTCGTACTCGTTGAGCGGCTCGTGGATCTCGAGCATTTCGCCGTTCTCCATGCGGACCACCTTCGAGGTCTCCATGCCGTGAACAACCATGTCTCGCTTGTGACGCTGGATCGCCAGGCAGATCCGCTTGGTCACGATGAACGCGACAACCGGGAACACGAAGAAGCCGATTCGATACAACCAGGTGAGGTCATTGATAGAGATATGGAAGCCGATGGCAACCAAGTCGTTGGTTGCGCCCATGACCAGCAGCAAGTACTCCACGATCCAGGCCACACCGATGGCGGTGCGCACGGGAGTGTTGTATGGCAGGTCGAGCACATGGTGCTCGCGGTCATCGCCGGTCACCCACTGTTCGATGAACGGGTAGAAGGCGAGGAACGCCAGGAAAAGCCCATAGAACACCATGGGGATCAGCATGTTCAGCGAAATGATATAGCCGAAGATGGTGAATTCCCAGCCGGGGATGAGGCGGAGGCCGCCATCGGTCCAGAGCATGTACCAGTCGGGCTGTGAACCGGCGGACACCGGCGACGGGTCGTAGGGGCCGTAGCTCCACACTCCGTTGATCGAGGTAGTGGCTGAGATCAGAGCGATCACGCCGAACACCATGAAGAAGAAGCCGCCGGCCTTCGCGGTGTAAACCGGGAAGAGCGGATAGCCCACAACGTTGCGGTCGGTGGCGCCCGGACCCGGGTAGTGGGTGTGTTTATGCGCCACCAGCATCAGCAGGTGAATTGCGATGAGGCCCATGATTGCAGCCGGCACCAGCAGGATGTGCACGGTGAACAGGCGCGGGATGATGTCATGCCCTGGGAACTCGCCGCCGAACAGGAGCATGGAGATGTAGGTGCCCACGATCGGAATGGACTTGGCGAGCCCGTCGGCAATGCGCAGGCCGTTGCCGGAGAGCACGTCATCCGGGAGGGAGTAGCCGGAGAAGCCTGCGGCCATGCCGAGGACCATGAGGCTGAAGCCCACCAGCCAGTTGAGCTCACGTGGCTTGCGGAACGCACCGGTGAAGAACACGCGGAACATGTGCACGAAGATCGCCACCATGAACAGCAGCGCTGCCCAGTGGTGCATCTGCCTGAACAGCAGACCGCCCTTCACCTCGAAGGAGATATCCAAGGTAGAGGCATAGGCGCGGGACATCTCAAGGCCCTGGAAGGGCTCGTAGATGCCTTCATACACAACCTCGTCCATCGACGGGACGAAGAACATGGTCAGGAAGGTGCCGGAGATCAGCAGCACCACGAAGCTGTAGAGCGCCACCTCGCCGAACATGAAGGACCAGTGGTCGGGGAACACTTTGCGGGCAAAGCCTTTGACGAGACCGCCGAGCGACACGCGCTCGTCCAGCCAGTCGGCACCGACCGAGCCGAGCTTGAAGGTGCGGCTCTCGGGGCTGAGGATGCCCTTCTTCTCTGTAGTCGACACGCTCTATCACTTGTCCTTGTGGAGGTTCCAGAAGCTGGGACCGATGGGCTCAGGGAAGTCGTCGGTGGCCACGAGGTAGCCCTCATCGTCAACTTCGATCGGAAGCTGCGGGAGCGGCCGATGGGCCGGGCCGAAGATCACCTTGGCGCCGTCAGTGACGTCGAAGGTGGACTGGTGGCATGGGCACAGCATGTGGTGGGTCTGCTGCTCGTACAGGGCCACCGGGCAGCCCACATGGGTGCAGATCTTCGAAAACGCCATGATGCCCTGGTAACCGTTGGCCAGGGACTGTTCGTCCTTGCCGTCCTTCGGGTCGATCCGCACCAGGACAGTGGCGGCCTTGGCACGCTGCTCCAGGAAGTCGTGCGGGTTGTTCTCGCGGGTCAGGCCTTCCGGCATGACGTGGAAGATCGACCCCACCGTGACATCCGACGCTTTGATGCTGGAGCCGTCGTGGTCCCGGACGATTCGGATCGGCTTCTTCCGGGCGGCGGCCCAGAACGTGTGGTGAAGCTGATTGCCCGGCAGCGGACCGAGGGTGGAGATCGGGAAGAGGACCGCAATCGGCAGCACAGCGAGAGCGCCGACCATGGAGGCCACGACGAGCGGACGGCGGGCAATGCCGGACTCGTCGAGCCCATCGAGCATGATGCGGCTGGCTTCGCGGCGGGTTTCCTCATCCCCACGTGCTGGGTGACGCTCTTCAGTGATTTCGTGGTCCGGCATGAGGGTCTTTGCCCAGTGGACGGCAGCGGCGCCGATGAAGAACATCGAGATCGCCAGTCCGAGGCCGGTGAACAGGTTCGACCATTTCACCGCCTGGAGGGTCTTGGACTCTGCGAACAGGTTGAAGCCCATCGGGGTGAACAGGAAATAGCTGGCGATGAACAGGGCCGTGCCGAGGATTGACACGAGGAACATGCCGGCCACCATGCGCTCCGATCGGCGTTCAGCCTTCGGATCGAGGTCAGCCTGACGGTAGACGTGCGGTGCGAGTCCCGGGTTCGGGAAGCCTCCGTCCTCCTTGGGGACGATCGCGCTGACGCCGCGGCGGGGCGCGGTACCGTCGATATTGCGGGATAGTTCGTTGTTGGTCACTTTGCCTTCGCTCCCAGCCAGAATGCGCACCCGAGGATCAGGGCGAGGATGATGGTCCATGCGAACAGGCCTTCGGTCACCGGACCGAGCGAGCCGAGCGAGTAGCCGCCGGGGGATCCGTTCTCGTCGAGCTTGTTCAGGTAGGCGACCACATCACGCTTGTCTTCAGCGGACAGGTTGTTGTCATTGAACACCGGCATGTTCTGCGGACCGGTCTCCATTGCTTCGTAGACGTGGCGGGGCTCCACGCTGAGCAGCTCGGGCGCAAACTTGCCACGGGTCAGAGCGCCACCGGAGCCGGCGGCGTTATGGCACATTGCGCAGTTGATCCGGAAGATCTCGCCGCCCTTGACCGGGTCGCCCTTAGCCGGGTCCACCATCTCATCGGTCGGGATCGCCGGGCCGGGGCCGAGCGAAGCCACGTAGGCAGCCAGCTGAGCGGTCTGCTCCTCGGTGAACTGGACCGGCTTGCGGTGCGCCTGTGGTCCCGCCTCCTGCATCGGCATACGGCCGGTGCCCACCTGGAAATCCACGGAGGCAGCGCCCACACCGATCAGCGACGGTCCACTGGTGTTGCCGTCAGAGTCGGTGCGCCCCTCGCCGTTCATCCCATGACAGGTGGCGCAGTTGGCGACGAACAGCTTCTGGCCTTCGGCGATATCGGCTTGGCTGGCGGTGGCAGCCTGGGCGTTCTTCGGTGCCAGCGCAACGTAGAGAAGCCCAACGGCGACCAGGGCCATCAGGATGACGGCCAGGAACGCCATGGGGTGGTGCCTGTGCTTGGCGAGAGCCTTCACGGGTCAGACCTCGATTCGTGGAGTGGGAAAGGGACAGCGCTCGAAGCGGCGGATCAGAAGAAGACCCAGTTGCCGGGTATGGTGCGGAGGATGACTGGGTCAAGCAGGTAGACCACAGCGAAGAGGGCCACCCACACGATGTCCACAAAGTGCCAGTAGTAGGACACGCAGATTGCAGACACTTCTTCGTGATGGGTGAACTTCTTGGCGGCGAATGCCCGGGCGAGCACGAAGAGGAAGGCGACAAGACCGCCCAGAACGTGCAGACCGTGGAAGCCGGTGGCGAGGAAGAAGATCGAGAAGTGCGGGCTGCTGGAGAAGGATGCGCCGGCATGCGCGAGCTCCGCGTACTCGAACGCCTGACCGGAGACGAAGATCGCTCCGAGGAAGAAGGTGAGGGTGTACCACTCGATAAGACCCCACTTCGCAAGGTTGAAGATGCTGCCCTGGCGGCGGCGGATCCGCTTCTCTGCGGCGAACACACCGAACTGACACGTGAACGAGCTGGACACGAGGATCAGGGTGTTGGTGGTGGCGAAGGCGAGCTTGAAGTGGCTCTGGCCTTCCTGGAACACCTCGGGCACAACCCCGTAGAGCGTGAAGTACATGGCGAACAGCGCGCCGAAGAACATCAGCTCGGAAGACAGCCAGACGATGGTGCCGACCTGGGTCGCGTTCGGGCGGCTCACGGGAGAGGAGTGAGCTGCATGCGAAGAAAGAGTTGCAGTAGACACGATGCTCATTATCCCGTGTGATCGACTGAAATGGGGCCCAGACACGGCACAGAGTCCCACTTTGTTGGCACTGCACACGCCACGGCGCGGCGCTGGCCAATTCAGCATAGCCGGCAATGAAGCTGAAACGAAACCGAGAAGCCTGGGAAGCAGCTGGCTGACTGATCACTGCTCGGGTCCATCCGCCGAATCCGGAAAGCATGCGCCGCTGCTGGGGTGTCAGAATGGACGCATGAGCACACTCTCTTCTGACTACACCTGGCCCCAGCTCACACGCACTCTCCTTGCGGGGACTGACCTTGATCCTGCCGGCGTGCGGTGGGCCATGAATGAGGTCATGCAGGGCAGCGCCTCCCCCGTGGCTCTTGCGGGCTTTCTCATTGCTCTGCAGGCAAAGGGCTCCAGTGTGGCCGAGCTGCGTGCTCTGGCGGATGAGATGGTTGCCCACTCCCATTCCTTCACTGCGCCGGCCGGCGCAGTGGACATCGTCGGCACGGGCGGAGACGGAGCGAACACGGTCAACATCTCCACCATGGCGTCTCTCGTGATCGCTGCCTCCGGGGTTCCGGTGGTCAAGCACGGAAATCGTTCAGCATCATCGAAGTCGGGTGCAGCGGACGTCCTGGAGCAGCTCGGCGTGCGGTTGGATCTTCCTGCTCGGGAGGTTGCAGCAATGGTGGGTGAGGTGGGCATCACCTTCTGCTTCGCGCAGGTATTCCACCCGTCGATGCGCTTCGCGGCAGAGGCACGCAAGGGCCTCGGTGTCCCGACGGTGTTCAACATCCTGGGCCCCATCACCAATCCTGCCGGAGTTCAGGCATCTGCTGTAGGTGTGGCTGATCCGGCGATGGCACCGGTGATCGCAGGGGTGTTCCAGCAACGGGGCACCTCCGCGCTGGTGTTCCGCGGCTGCGACGGGCTTGACGAGCTGACGATCGCGGAGGACTCTCAGATCTGGGAGGTCCGCGGCGGTGAGATCCGTGAGCACCACCTGAATCCGACTGAGCTGCTCGGCATCAACAAGGTGCCGCTGGCCGCGCTCGAAGGCGGGGCGCCGGATTACAACGCCCAGGTCGCGCGGGATCTGTTTGCGGGGGCCCACTCCCCCATCCGTGATGCTGTTCTGCTCAACGCCGCAGCCGGAATTGTTGCGGCTGAAGGCATCGGCCAGGCAGCCGCAGACGGTTTTGATGAGCGGTTTGCGGACGCTTTCCGCCGCGCGGGCGAGGTGCTGGACAGCGGCCGCCCGGCGGCAGTGCTGGACGAGTGGTCGTCGCGCTCCCAGCAGCTGATGTCCTGAACCATCGGGCCCACTGCCTGGCCCGCAGAGTCAGCTTCTCTGATCCTCCAGAACCATACAGCAGAAGAGAGGGGCCACACCGCTGAGGTGTGGCCCCTCTCTTCACGGGTCATTCGATCAGTGGCTGTGGAAGCCGATCGAGTAGTGCATCACCCAAGAGATCAGCCCGTAGAAGGCAACGATGAACCCGAGAGCCATGAGCCACCAGCCGATCGGCAGGCCCACGAACACGATGGATGCACCGAGTGAGGTCCACAGCGGAGCCCACGAGTGCGGGGAGAAGGTTCCCTGCACGCCGGCTTCATCGGGAACGTCCCCTGCATGCCAGTCCTGCGCCTGATGCTTGTGCGTACGGGTCACCAAGAAGAGGTAGACCGCCGTCATGAACATCAGACCGGCCAGCGCGAGGATCGCGGGCGTGCCCACCCATTCGATGCCCGCAGGCGCGTTCATGCCGATGAAGGTGTACGCGCTGAACGTGATCAGGAAGAAGACCCCGACGATCGTGAAGATCCAAGCGAGAGTTCTCATGGGAGTCAGTGGACCTTTCGTGCGTCTGCAGCGGCAACGAGTGCGTCAGCATGCATATGGTCGGTGGCTGCGATCTCCGGGTAGCGGAGGTCGAACGCGGGACGCTCGGAGCGCACGCGGGGCAGCGAATGGAAGTTATGGCGCGGGGGCGGGCAGGTAGTTGCCCACTCGAGAGAAGCACCATAGCCCCACGGGTCATTCACGGTAACCTTCTCGCCCTTCATGTGGGTCAGCACCACGTTCAGAATGAACGGGAGGGTTGATGCACCAAGGATGAATGCGCCAACGGTGGAGAGCTGGTTCATCCACTGGATGCCGTCCTCAGCCAGGTAGTTGACGTAGCGACGAGGCGCCGCTTCCACACCCATGAAGTGCTGCACCAGGAATGTCAGGTGGAAGCCCACGAGCAGGATCCAGAAGTGGATGCGTCCCAGGGTTTCGTTGAGCTTGTACCCGAACATCTTCGGCCACCAGAAGTAGAAGCCGGCGAACATCTCGAAGGCAATCGTGCCGAAGATGACGTAGTGGAAGTGCGCCACCACGAAGTAGGTGTCCGAGAGATGGAAGTCGAGCACCGGGGTGGAGAGGATCACGCCGGTCAGGCCACCGAAAAGGAAGGTGGTCATGAAGCCCAACGTGAACAGCATCGGTGTTTCGAAGGTGATGGAACCTCGCCACATGGTTCCCACCCAGTTGAAGAACTTCACACCAGTGGGCACGGCGATGAGCATCGTCATGAACGCGAAGAACGAGAGCATGACAGCGCCGGTTGTGTACATGTGGTGTGCCCACACCGTCACCGAGAGCGCGGCGATGGCGATGGTTGCGTACACCAGGGTCTTGTAGCCGAAGATCGGCTTGCGGGAGAACACGGGGATGATCTCGGAGGCGATGCCGAAGAACGGCAGCGCAAGCACGTACACCTCGGGGTGGCCGAAGAACCAGAAGAGGTGCTGCCACAGGACTGGACCGCCGTTGGCGGGGTTGAAGATGTGGGCACCGTAGATCCGGTCTGCGCCGAGTGCGAAGAGGGCGGCTGCCAGCGGCGGGAATGCCATCAGCACCAGCACGGCGGTGATCAGGATGTTCCAGGTGAACACCGGCATGCGGAACATCGTCATGCCCGGCATGCGCATGCAGATGATCGTGGTGATGAAGTTGACGGAGCCGAGGATGGTGCCGAAGCCCTGCATCGCGAGACCGAACACCCAGAGGTCACCACCCAAGCCGGGTGAGAACGTGGTGTCGCTGAGGGGGGCATAGGCGAACCAGCCGAAGGAGGCAGCTCCCTGCGGGGTGAGGAAGCCTGCGCACGCGATGAGCGCACCGAAGCCGGTGAGCCAGAACGCGAACATGTTCAGCCGTGGGAAGGCCATGTCCACAGCGCCGATCTGCAGCGGCACCAGGTAGTTGGCAAAGCCGTTGAACAGCGGCGTTCCGAACATGAGCAGCATGATCGTGCCGTGCATGGTGAACAGCTGGTTGTACTGGTCCTTGGAGACCACAACCTGCAGTCCGGGCTCCCACAGTTCGGCGCGGATCAGCAGGGCGAGGATGCCACCGAAGCAGAAGAACGCAAACGCCATCGCCATGTACATGATGCCGATGAGCTTGTGGTCGGTGGTGGTCAGCATTCCGATGAGATGCTGGCCGAGGGTTGTCTGCTTGCGCTCGGGCTTGAAGTGCTCAGTGCCCGCAGCAGTGCGCGGAGCTGAATCGATGGTCACTTCGCACCTTCCTCACGACGATTCTTGATCGTCTCATCGTTCTTGTCCTGCATGTCCCAGCTCTCCTGCATGCGGTTGAGGGAGTTGTCGAGCTGTCCCTCGTAGCCCTGGGCACGGAGCTCCTCCATGTGCGCGTCGAACTCCTCCTGGGAGACGACCTTCAGTGTGAACAACATGTCCGAGTGGTACTCGCCGCAGAGCTCGGCGCATTTCGCGGGGAACTCGCCCTCAGCGGTGGGGGTCACCTGGAAGACGGTGGTGTGACCCGGGAAGATGTCCTTCTTGTAGAGGAAGTCCACCACCCAGAAGGAGTGGACAACGTCCCGCGAGTCAAGCTGGAACTCGACCGTTGTGTTGACCGGGACCCAGAGGACCGGCAGGTCCTGCTCCGCGCCCTCTTCACCGGTACGGAAGGACTGGACGCCAGCCGGCTCATGGACGTTCTGGTCAACGTAGTTGAAATCCCATGCCCACTGCTTGGCCACCACATTGATGGTCTGTTCAGGCTTGGCCTCAAGGCGCTCGATCTCGGTGATGTCCCGCTGCGTGAAGTAGAAGAGCGTCATGATCAGCACGATCGGGATGAGCGTGAAAGTCAGCTCCAGCGGCACGTGGTAGCGCAGCTGGATCGGGAAGCCCTTATCGCTTTTCTTGCGCCGGTAGGCGATCGCACACCAGAAGACAAGGCCCCAGACCAGCAGGCCGACGGCCAGCAGCGTCATCCAGGAGCCAGTCCACATCGCGATGATCCGGCCGGTCTGGTTCGTCACCTCTTCGGAGGTGGACTGCGGCAGGAACCCGCGCTTCTGCTCTGCCGTGCACCCGACGAGCGCGAGCGACACCAGAGCGGTGGCTGCGAGCGCCTTCGGTGCCCGGCGGCTGCGTGCCGGGATAAGGGGAATCACAGGCTGACCTTCCAATCATCAACCGCGAACCCGAGGAGTGTGGTTCGCTGTGGACTCGACTATAAGGGTATAAAGCCCCTGCCCGCCAAGCGCACCCGGCTGTGGACAGGGTTTCACCTGACCAGCATACGCGACAGCCGGCGAGTTCTCGGCATTCAGACAGTGTTCTGAGGCAGAACGCCCCGGTCTCCGCATGGAGCCGGGGCGCAGCAGCTGGCGCGGATCAGGCGAAGCTGTCACCGCAGGCGCAGGAGCTCTGAGCCTGCGGGTTGTCGATGGTGAACCCCTGCTTCTCGATTGTGTCCGAGAAGTCGATGGTGGCGCCGATGAGGAAGGGGACAGAGTTCTTGTCCACCACCACCTCAACACCGTTGAAGTCCACTGTGGCGTCACCCTCCAGCAGGCGCTCATCGAAGTACAGCTGGTAGATCAGACCGGAGCAGCCGCCGGGCTGGACGGCGATGCGCAGCCGCAGATCATCACGGCCTTCCTGAGCGAGAAGCGACTTCACCTTCTCTGCCGCACCGTCGGTCAGTTCTACCCCGTGAGCGGGTGCGGTGGTCGAATCAGTGGTCGCAGTGGTCATCATTCCTCCGTAGAAGCGAGTATCGCGGACAGCGCGATGGCGCGCGGAGCAGCCGCGCAGGCGCTCCCTATTTTGCAACGCGACCGTCACATATTCAAGAATGCGACGAGCATGATGGCAAGATATGCCACCACCATGGACGCAAGTCCCATCAGCATCGTCGGCCGAAGAGCCGGCCGCGCGGCAGCGGCCACAATCGCACCGACGGCGAACGCTGCCACCCCCGCTGCTCCCCACGGGCCCACGAGATAGCCGAGCAGGAAGCCGATGAGCAGACCCGTGAACGCGAGCGGCACCGTCAGCACATGCACCGGGGTGCTGGTGCGCTCACCGTCCTCTGACGGGCTCGGAAGCCGTGTCATCGTCAGCGCGCCTTGAGGTCGGCGGCGCCGCGCAGGATCAGTGCCTCAGCGAGGCACACATGCTCGAAGTCCCCGAGATGAAGGGACTCATCAACGCCATGCGCACGCGAGTCGGGATCCTCCACGCCTGTGACGAGCACATCCGCGCCGGGGAACACTTCGAGCAGATCCGCAATGAACGGGATGGAGCCGCCGAGTCCGGTATCCACCGGGTCCGCTCCCCAGGACTGGGCGAACGCGCTGCGCGCCAGCCGCATGCCGTCCGAGTCCGCCGGGGCCAGAAACGGCTTGCCCTGCTCGCCTTCTGTCACTGTGACCTCGGCACCGTTTGGGGTGTGTTCCTTGATGTGCTGCACCAGTGCCTCCATCGCTGAGGCGGGGTCCTCCCCCGGCGCCAGACGCAGCGAGATCTTCGCTCGAGCGGAGGCGATCAGGGTGTTCGACGCGTGCTGCACCGGGGTGGCGTCGATGCCGATGACGGACAGCGCCGGCTTCGCCCACAGTCGGCCGGTGATGCCGCCGGTGCCTGCCAAGCCCAGGCCCCCGGGCACTCCGGCGTCGCGGCGGAAGGCTTCCTCGGTCATCTCAACCTCGGGCTCCTCGCCGATGTGCAGGCCTTTGATCGCCACCGCGCCGTCATCATCATGGAAGGTGGCGATGAGACGGCTGAGCTGGGTAAGCGCGTCCAGCACCGGTCCGCCGAACATGCCCGAATGCACGGAGAAGTCCAAGACCTTGACATCCACGGTGCAGTCCACCACGCCGCGCAGGCTGGTGGTGAGCGCGGGCTGGCCCACCGCCCAGTTCGATGAGTCCGCCACGATGATGATGTCCGAGTCCATCGCCGCTCGGTGCTTCTCGATGAAGGAGCGGAACGTGGGCGAGCCCGCCTCCTCCTCCCCCTCGATGAACACGGTGACGCCGACGCCGGAGGCGTCGAGCTCATCGCGCAGAGCGCGCAGCGCTGTCACATGCGCCATGATGCCGGCTTTGTCATCCGCAGCGCCGCGGCCGTAGAGGCGGCCGCCACGCTCTTCCGGTTCAAAGGGCGCGGAAGTCCACTGGCTCTCCTCTCCCACCGGCTGCACATCATGATGTGCATACAGCATCACTGTGGGTTTGCCGTCCCGCGCCGGGCGGCGGGCGAGAACTGCGGGAGCGCCGCCGTCGACGCGCTCAACCGTGACTTCTGGCATCCCAGCATCACGCAGCAGCTCGGCGACGGTGTCCGCGCTGCGCTGCACCTGGGTCTGGTCGTACCCCTCGAATGCGATCGACGGGATCCGCACGAGTGTCTTCAGATCCTCAATGCTCTGCGGCATCAGCTCTGCGATGCGGGCGGTCAGCTGCGGATCTGCGGTCATGAAGGGTCCCTCTTCCTTAGTGGGTTCTGCGACTGACGTCATCCTCCTTACCGTATCGCGCAGGGGGCGTGGGGCCTGTGAGTTCGTCGCCTACACTGTGCGATGTGACTGAGACTGAGAAGACCCCCGACCAGCAGCCCGGATACACGCCGCGCAAGGGCCGCCCCACCCCGAGCCGCCGCGAGGCACAGGCAGCCCGCCAGCGTCCCCTCGTGCCGGCTGATCGCAAGGCTGCCAAGCGGAAGAACCGGGAGCGGATCGCAGCGGCGCGCTCAGCCCAGCAGAGTGCGCTCATGCGGGGCGATGAAGCGAACTATCCGCTGGCCCATGCCGGTGCGGAGCGTCGCTACGCCAGAGACATCGTGGATTCCCGGTTCAACCTCGGGGAATGGTTCCTGCCGTTCGCCATCGTGGCCCTTGCTGCGCCGCTGATCGTTCAGGTGATGAATCCTGCCCTCTATCAGAAGATCGGACTGCCGCTCATGCTGATGCTGTGGGCGGCGATCGTGCTGGTGGTGATCGATCTGTTCGTGCTGCGCCGAAAGCTCAAGCGGATGATGACGGAGCGTTTCGGCACCTACCCGCCGGGAATGACGTCGTACTCGCTGCTGCGGGCCACCAATATGCGCCGCCTGCGCATTCCGAAGCCCCAGGTCAAGCGCGGTGACCAGCCCCGTCGCTGATCCGCGCGCAGCTGCGCACGCCGCAGCAGGCGGGAGAACATCAGGAGGCCCCGTCATCTGACGGGGCCTCCTGCTGTGAAGGAACGGTCAGACTTCTGCCGCTGGCGCCGCCGGGTCCTGCGTCGCCCGAGCGGAGCTCTTCTCGGCCTTCTTCTCAGGCGCAGCATCCACACCGGCTTCCTTGCGCTGCTGCGGCGTGATCGGAGCAGGCGCTTCGGTCAACGGGTCGTAGCCGCCGCCGGTCTTCGGGAACGCGATGACCTCGCGGATTGAGTCCACCTTTGCCAGGAGCGCCACAATTCGGTCCCAGCCGAAGGCGATGCCGCCGTGGGGCGGAGCACCGTACTGGAAGGCGTTGAGCAGGAAGCCGAACTTCTCCTGCGCCTCCGCCTCCGTGATGCCCATGAGGCGGAACACGCGTTCCTGAACATCTCGCTGGTGGATGCGGATCGAGCCGCCGCCGATCTCGTTGCCGTTGCACACGATGTCATAGGCGTAGGACAGGGCCGATCCCGGGTCAGTGTCAAAGGAGTCAAGGAACTCCGGCTTCGGGGAGGTGAACGCGTGGTGCACAGCGGTCCAGGCTCCTGCGCCCACTGCCACATCACCGGCGGCGACCGCGTCCCCGGCTGGTTCGAACATCGGAGCGTCCACCACCCAGACGAACGCGAAATCATCCTCATCGATCAGATCGAGCCGGCGCCCGATCTCATCTCGAGCCGCGCCCAGCAGGGCGCGCGAGGACTTCTGATCGCCAGCGGCGAAGAACACGCAGTCGCCCGGCTTGGCTCCCACTGCCGCCACCAGGCCGCTTCGCTCCTCCTCGGAGAGGTTCTTGGCAACCGGTCCGCCGAGTTCGCCGTCAGCCTGCACGAGCACGTAGGCCAGGCCCTTCGCTCCGCGCTGGCGCGCAAACTCCTGCCAGGCGTCCAGCTGCCGCCGCGGCTGGGACGCTCCGCCCTCCATGACCACCGCGCCCACGTACGGTGCCTGGAACACCCGAAAAGGCGTGTTTGCGAAGAACTCGGTCATCTCGGTGATCTCGAGGTCGAAGCGGAGGTCCGGCTTGTCTGTGCCGTAGCGGCGCATGGCCTCCTCGTAGGTGAGCCGCGGAATCGGGGTGCTGATCTCGTGGCCGATCGTGGCCCACACGTTGGCGAGCAGGCGCTCAGCGAGGGCAATCACGTCCTCCTGATCCACGAAGCTCATCTCCACATCCAGCTGTGTGAACTCCGGCTGGCGGTCAGCACGGAAGTCCTCATCGCGGTAGCAGCGGGCGAGCTGGAAGTACTTCTCCATACCGCCCACCATGAGCAGCTGCTTGAACAGCTGCGGTGACTGCGGCAGGGCATACCACGAACCCGGTGCCAGGCGGGCGGGGACCAGGAAGTCTCGTGCACCCTCCGGGGTTGAGCGAGTGAGCGTGGGGGTCTCCACCTCCACGAATCCGTCATCCAGCAGGGTGCTGCGCGCCGCCTGGTTGACCGCGGAGCGCAGGCGCAGAATGCGGGCGGGGCCGGAGCGGCGCATATCCAGGTAGCGGTAGCGCAGGCGCGCCTCTTCACCCACGTCAGTGTGGTCATCGAGCTGGAACGGGAGGGCAGCCGACGCGTTTAGAACTGTCACCGTCTGGGCAATCACTTCGATGGTGCCGGTGGCGAGCTGATCATTCTCATTGCCTTCCGGCCGTTTTTCCACGGTGCCGCTGACAAGCAGGACGTACTCATTGCGCAGCTGGTGGGCGTCCTCCTCGCGCACCACAACCTGCGCCACGCCCGAGGAGTCCCGCAAGTCCAGGAAGGCAACCCCGCCGTGGTCGCGGCGGCGGCCGATCCAGCCGGCCAGGGTGACTGTCTGGCCGATGTGCTCCTCGCGGAGCTCACCGGCATAGTGAGAGCGCAGCATGCGTCGTCCTTCTCCATCCAGGTGGTGAAACAGGTTTCGGGTGCATCGATCCTATCGCGGGACCGGCCCGACCCTATCGCGGGACCTGCCGGGCAGCCCGTCGTGGGCTGCAGCGCCTGGCCGGTGGTGACGATTGTCGCCTCACAGTGCCCTGGTCGGAGCTCCATGGGCGCCCTAGACTCGAGGGGCACTCGCTGCGCTCATGCGCCGACAGATCAGGTCAGCGCCGCAGAGATGAGCGTGTTGGGTCGCGGATCGATTCCCTGTGCCGGTCCGCTGGTGCGGCGCCTCCGCCGCAGGTCTCGAGTGCTGTCAGTTATGAACACCCGGCTGCTGGGATCGGGCGTTCCACTCCGTGAAGGAATTCCATGACCACCGAGTCCCCTGAATCGACCATGCCCGAGATCGAGAACGCCGTCGCCGAGAGACACCCGACCGCTGAGAGCACCCCAGCGGTCACCTTCGATGACCTGGGCCTGCCCACCGAGCTGCTCGACGCAGTGCGCAGCCTCGGCTTCACCTCCCCCTCCCCAATCCAGGAGCAGGCGATCCCCGCACTGCTGAAGGGGCGCAGCGTGATCGGGGTGGCCCAGACCGGCACCGGCAAAACCGCCGCATTCGGCCTGCCGATGCTGGCTGACATCGATGCCGACTCCACCAGCACACAGGCGCTTGTGCTTGCGCCCACTCGTGAGCTCGCGATGCAGGTGGCAGCCGCTGTTGAGAGCTTCGCCGTTAATCTTCCGCAGCTTCGGGTGCAGTCCATCTACGGCGGCTCCCCCTACGGTCCGCAGGAGCGCGCCCTGGAGAAGGGGGTTCAGGTAGTGGTGGGCACGCCTGGCCGTGTGATCGATCATCTCAAACGCGGCAATCTGCAGCTGGATGATCTGCGCATGCTGGTGCTCGATGAGGCCGACGAGATGCTGCGCATGGGCTTTGCGGAGGATGTGGACGAGATCCTCGAGTTCGCACCGCAGCGCAAGCGCATGGCGCTCTTCTCCGCTACGATGCCTCCCGCAATCAAGCGCGTAGCGGAGCAGCATATGGCTGACGCGGTGAGCGTGTCGGTTGCCCGCCAGTCCACCACGGTGACCAGCGTGGAGCAGACCTACGCTGTGGTGCCGTACCGTCACAAGACCGGGGCGCTCACCCGGGTGATCGAAACATCCGACGCGGACGCCGCAATCGTGTTCGTCCGCACCCGCTCCGCGGCCGAAGAGGTAGGCGCGGCGCTGATCGGGCGCGGAGTGGTCGCTGCGACGATCTCCGGCGATGTGGCGCAGAAGGATCGTGAGCGGATCGTCTCGCGCCTGCGCGACGGTTCGCTGGACGTGCTCGTCGCCACAGATGTGGCCGCGCGCGGACTGGATGTGGACCGGATCGGACTCGTGGTGAACTTCGATGTGCCGGGCGAGCCGGAGGCGTATGTGCATCGCATCGGGCGCACCGGACGTGCGGGACGGACCGGACGCGCGATCACGTTTGTGGCGCCGCATGAGCGCCGGAAGCTCACCGCGATCGAGCGTGCAACCCGGCAGAGCCTTGACGAGGTCCAGGTGCCGACGCCGCTGGACGTGTCACGCCACAAGATGAAGGCCGTTCTCTCCGGGGTGCAGGAGCGTCTCGACAGGGGCCGGCTGAATCTCTATCACGAGCTGATCGGTGAGTTCCTCTCGGAGAACCACATCTCCACCGAGCAGCTCGCCGCAGCGCTCGGCGCCATGGTGGTGGGCGACGACGGTCCCCGCCGTGACGAGGACGAGTTCCAGGGCGCCAGCTTCACCGGCAGAGGCGGCCGGCACGACCGCTCGGATGATGCTGACCGCCCGGGCCGACGCGGCCGCGATGATCGTGGACCGCGCCGAGCCAGCGCCGGCTTCACCACCTACCGGATCGCGGTTGGCCGCAATCACGGAGTGAAGCCGCAGTCCGTGGTGGGCGCCATCGCCGGTGAAGGAGGCCTGAACGGAAGGGACGTGGGCAAGATCGACATCTTCCCCTCCTTCTCCCTGGTGGAGCTGCGCTCCGGAGTCACCGAGAGTCAGCTCGCCGCGATCGGTCAGGCACGGGTGGCGGGCAAGCCGATGCGCATCAGTGAGGATCGCGGCCCGAAGTCATTCAAGGGCGCTCCCAAGGGCAGCAAGTTCCGCCCGAACCAGCATCGAAACAGCGGGCGCCGACGCGATCGTTCGTAAGGCCGACCGCGCGCACTCAGACCGCGAGCAGGGTTTCACGCAGGATGCTGCGCAACGAATCATCGGTGCGCAGCACCACCGAGACATTCGCTCCGGGAGTGTCCGGAATCGAATGGATCGGCAGATCCTCGGGCATTGATGTGCGGGTCTGTCCGCGAGTGGGAGCATCGCTGCAGTCCACCGTGATCCGGCAGCTCGGCGCCGCTACGGCCTTCACACCGCCCACCGCGATCGCAGCTGCAAGCGGGTCATGCAGGGCCGCCGCTCGGCGTCCGAAGAATCCTACGTAGAAGTTGAAGTAGTAGTCGAGCATGGCGCCGAGCGCCTGAGCAAACGGCGACCCCGCCATCAGCGCTTCACGATCAGACTCCTCGAACGTGTTGAAAAGGGTCACGTCCAGCGGCACCACAACGATCTCCCATGGCGCGCCGAACACGGCTCGCGCAGCCTCCGGGTCGTTCTTGATGTTCGCCTCAGCCGCCTGGGTCACATTGCCGGGAACCAGGGCGGCGCCGCCCATGATCGTCACCTGGCGGATCCGACGGGCGATCGCCGGATCCTGCTCAAGCGCGAGCGCAAGGTTCGTCAGCGGACCCACCGCCACCACATGCAGCTGCCCCTCGTGCTCATGCGAGAGCCGGATCAGCATCTGAACAGCGCTCTCCTCCGCCGGGGATGCGTCGGCCTCAGGAAGCTCCACCGCGCCCGTGCCGCTGGCTCCGTGAACATGCGGCGCTCCGCCGTCATCATTGCCATGGGAGAACTCATTCGATCCGATCGCCACCGGAATCTCCGACCGTCCAGCGAGCGCAAGCAGGCTGAGCGCGTTGCGAGCGCCCTGGGAAGCGTTGGTGTTGCCGCTGACTGTGCCGATGCCGAGCAGATCCACGCCGGGTGTGCCCAGCAGGTAGCCGAGCGCGAGGGCGTCATCGATGCCCGGATCACAATCCAGATAGATCTTGTGCTCGCTCACGTGTCTCCTCCCCGTCCGGGGCCCGATGCCCCGTCTCCACAGACCAGCCCACAGTCTACGGTCGATATCCTGCGCCCGAAGAGCCCGCGCTGCCGCTCAGCATGGCTCTGCCCACTCTGCTGCCGGCTCGAGTGCGCTATGCCGCCACACATGACCAAAACAGGGATAGGGTGGGCCCATGGCTAGAATCACTCCTCTCAATTGGCCGGCCGTGCGCCAGCTGACATCGGGTGATCTGTTCGGCCGCGGCCCGGCTGTGAAGTCGAAGGCGTCGGAGAACATCTCCGCGCGGACGACCACGGCGGACTCGGTGACAGAATCCGTGTGTCCCTACTGCGCCGTGGGCTGCAGCCAACTCGTGTATGCGAAGGACAACCGGGTCATCCAGGTTGAGGGCAATAAGAACTCACCGGTGAACCGCGGCCGCCTGTGCCCGAAGGGCTCTGCATCGGAGCAGCTCGTCAACGCACCGGGCCGGATCACCACGGTCAAGTACCGCGCCCCGAGGTCCACTGAGTGGCAGGATCTCGATCTGCCCACCGCCATGGAGATGATCGCGGACCGCTTCATCGAAGCGCGCCGCAGCCATTGGAAGGATGTGGATTCCCAGGGGCGCCGGCTCGGCCACACCCTCGGCATCGCGTCGCTTGGCGGCGCCACGATCGACAACGAGGAGAACTACCTCGCAAAGAAGCTGTTCACCGCTGCCGGCGCGATCCAGATGGAGAACCAGGCCCGCATATGACACAGCGCCACGGTCCCCAGTCTGGGGTCCTCGTTCGGCCGCGGCGGCGCCACCCAGTCCCTGCAGGACATGGCCAATGCTGACTGCATCGTCATCCAGGGCTCGAATATGGCCGAAGCCCACCCCGTCGGCTTCCAGTGGGTCACTGAAGCGAAGGCACGCGGTGCCCGCATCATCCACGTGGATCCGCGGTTCACACGCACCACTGCGCTCGCTGACAAGCATGTGCCGATTCGCGCTGGTTCGGACATCGTGCTGCTCGGCGCTCTGATCAACTACGTCATCGAGAACGACAAGTGGTTCAAGGAGTACGTTGCCGCGTACACCAATGCCTCCACTCTGATCAGCGAGGACTTCCGTGACACGGAGGACCTTGATGGCCTGTTCTCGGGCTACGACGAAGCGACCGGCAAATACGATCGCTCCACTTGGCAGTATGCGGACTCCGGTGAGCGTGATGAGACCCTGCAGCACCCTCGTTCGGTGTTCCAGATCCTCAAGCGCCACTACTCCCGCTACACCGAGGAGCTCGTTCAGGACACCTGCGGCATCTCCCCGGATGACTTCCGCTACCTGGCGGAGTCCATCACAGAGAACTCAGGCCGCGAACGGACCACCTGCTTCGCCTACGCCGTGGGGTGGACTCAGCACTCGCTGGGCGCGCAGTTCATCCGGACCGCCTCCATCCTCCAGCTGCTGCTGGGCAACATGGGCCGCCCGGGCGGCGGCATCATGGCGCTGCGCGGTCACGCTACGATCCAGGGGTCCACGGACATCCCGACCCTGTTCCACATCCTCCCGGGCTACCTCGCGATGCCGACTGCGGCCGCTCACCAGTCCTATGAGGATTACGTCAACACGATCGGCAACAAGGAGCAGAAGGGCTTCTGGGCCAACGGGGAGACGTACTTCATCAACCTGATGAAGGCATGGTGGGGTGACAAGGCCACCAAGGAGAATAACTGGGCCTTCGACTACCTGCCCAAGCTCTCGGGCGCTCACGGCACCTACCAGACCACGATGGCGATGCTCGAGGACGAAGTGGACGGCTATTTCATCCTGGGCCAGAACCCGGCTGTGGGGTCTGCGAACGGCCGAATGCAGCGCATGGCGCTCAGCCACCTCAAATGGCTGGTGGTGCGCGATGTGGCGATGATCGAAACCGCAACGTTCTGGAAGGACTCCCCGGAGATCGCAACCGGTGAGCTCGTCACCGAGGAGATCGACACCGAAGTCTTCTTCCTGCCCGCTGCGATCTATACCGAAAAGGCCGGGTCGTTCACACAGACCCAGCGCATGGTGCAGTGGCGCGATAAGGCTGTGGATCCCCCGGGCGATTCTCGCAGCGAGCTGGAGTTCTTCTATGAGCTCGGCAAGATGATCCGGGAGCGTCTGAAGGATTCGGACGATCCCCGTGATCGCCCGCTGCTGGACCTCACCTGGGACTATCCGGTGGATGAGCATGGAGAGCCCGATGCTGAAGCTGTTCTCCGTGAGATCAACGGCTTCCACATCAGCGGGGAGAAGGCCGGTGAAACACTCGGCGGATTCGGTGAGATGAAGCCGGACGGCTCCACCGCTGGCGGATGTTGGATCTACGCGGGGGTGATGGCCGGCGGCATCAATATGGCCCGGCGCCGCAAGCCCGGCCAGGAGCAGGATGAGACCGCAGCCGAATGGGGCTGGGCATGGCCTGCGAACCGGCGGATCCTGTACAACCGCGCATCTGCTGACCCCGAGGGCCGTCCCTGGTCCGAGCGGAAGAAGCTCGTGTGGTGGGATGAGGAGCAGGGCAAGTGGACCGGCAATGATGTGCCGGACTTCCCGCCCACCCTGAAGCCGGGTACGAAGGCGCCTGAGGGCGCAACCGGTCCTGCCGGCCTGGATGGTGATGATCCGTTCATCATGCAGCCGGACGGCAAGGGCTGGCTGTTTGCCCCGAACGGCATGGTGGACGGGCCGCTGCCCACCCACTATGAACCGCCGGAGTCCCATGTGGACAACCCGCTGTATCCGGTTCAGTCGAGTCCCACACGTGTGCTGTTCAGCCGGCAGGACAACCTGTACGCACCGCATCTGGGCGAGCACGGTTCGGAGGTGTACCCGTATGTGTTCACCACGTACCGTCTGACCGAGCATCACACCTCGGGCAGTATGAGCCGCTTCCTGCCGTACCTGTCGGAGCTGCAGCCTGAGCTGTTCTGCGAGGTCTCACCCGAGCTCGCCGAAGAGGCAGGTCTGGAGCACAACGGCTGGGCCACGATCATCTCGCCGCGCGCAGCGATCGAAGCGCGCGTGATGGTGACACCGCGCGTGAAGCCGCTGACGGTGCGAGGCCGGACGATCCACCACATCGGCCTGCCCTATCACTGGGCGGTTGGCGACAACGCCGTGGTGAAGGGCGACTCGGTCAATGACCTGCTCGGCCTCACACTGGATGACAACACGCAGATCCAGGACTCGAAGCACAACGCGGCTGCGATCCGTCCGGGCCGCCGCCCACGCGGTGAAGAGCTGCTGGACCTGGTGGAGAAGTACCGCGCTGATGCCGGCATCAGCCTTGACACCGGTATGGAGCGGTTGGATCGCTCGTTCGTGACTCCGCTGAATGGCCAGCAGGACGCTGTTCAGGGGGATGTGGAGCTGGAGATCGGCAACGTGGACATTGTGACCGGTCAGGCCGGGGGCAGTGCTCCCGACCTCGGCGGTGGTGATCCGGCAGACGCTGACGGCACCGACGGCACACCGGATGATGCTGAGCGCGGCGGTGAAGAGGCCAAGCATGTTCAGCCCACGGGCAGCCGCGGCAAGCGGGCCCGACGGGACGGAGATCCGGACCATGTGTCGCGCGATGCTGAGCAGGCGAACGCCACCGAGAATCCCACCACGCACCCAGATGAGGAGAAGGGCCGATGACCGCATTCCCCAAGTTGTACGGCGCGGCTGACCCGATCGAGAACGCCCGGTGGAGCCCGTCAGAAGCGCATGATCGGAAATCGTTCTTCACCGACACATCCATCTGCATCGGCTGCAAAGCCTGTGAGGTGGCGTGTAAGGAGTGGAACCAGAACCCGCAGGACGGCGACTACTCCCTGCTGGGGCAGTCGCATGACAACACCGGCGAGCTCGGTGCGAACACCTGGCGTCATGTGGCGTTCATCGAACAGGGCGAGGGGCAGATCCAGAAGGCTAAGGAGAGCGGCAAGCGCCTGGTCTCCCTGGGTATGCCCTCGGTCGGCCCGAAGAGCGCGATGACCCCGGAGCAGCGCACCGATGCGGCGATCGCGTCGGGCACAGCGGACACGTCCCGTCCGGATACTCCGGATTTCCGCTGGCTGATGAGCTCGAACGTGTGCAAGCACTGCACGAATGCGGGATGTCTGGATGTGTGCCCTACCGGCGCACTGTTCCGCACCGAGTTCGGCACCGTCGTGGTTCAGAATGACATCTGCAACGGCTGCGGCACCTGTGTGGCCGGGTGCCCGTTTGGCGTGATCGAGCGCCGTGATGACGGCACCATCAGCCCCACGTCGCAGCCCGGCGATCATGCGGATGTCAAGAACATGGGCACCGCCAACAAGTGCACGCTGTGCTACGACCGCCTGGTGGCCGGGCAGACCCCCGCCTGCGCGCAGACCTGCCCCACCACGTCGATCAAGTTCGGCAGCCACACCGAGATGGTGGCCAAGGCGAAGGAGCGTGTGCGACAGCTGCATGCGCAGGGCATGACGGAGGCCCGTCTGTACGGTGCAAACCCGAAGGACGGCGTGGGCGGCACCGGCGCGGTGTTCCTGCTGCTGGATGAACCGGAGACCTACGGCCTGCCGCCGGACCCGGAGGTTCCGACCAAGCACCTCGGCTCGATCATGGCCCGCTACGCCGCCGCGTCAGTCAGCATGGTGGCCGTGACTGCTCTCGCCTTCCTGGGAGGACGCAAGTGACCAGCCCCGATTTCGACTCGCTCCGCCCACCGGAGCAGCCTAAAAAGAAGAAGCGCCGCCGTGACCTCAGCGGGGCGAGCGGCGGCTCCGCTCCGGTCCGCCGGGGCCGGGACGACGGTTCACGCGAGATGAGCATGGTGGATGACGCCCAGTTCAGCTCTTACTACGGCCGTCCCATCGTCCGCTCCGCTCCGTGGAAGGATGAGATCAGCGCCTATCTGTTTTTCGGCGGCGTTGCCGGCGGCTGCGGAGTGCTCTCCTACGGTGCTCAGTTCTTCGGCAATGATGAGCTGCGCCGGAACACCCGGCTCGTGTCGCTCGGGGCGGTCGGAGTAGGCACCGTGTGCCTGATCGCTGACCTGGGCCGACCGGAGCGCTTCCTGAACATGATGCGCACGGTGAAGCCCACGTCTCCGATGTCCTGGGGCACCTGGATCCTGTCCGTGTTCGGCACCACCGCCGGTATCGCTTCCGCCGCTGAAGTGGATCGGCTGCTCGGTGAGAAGGCCCCGCTGGGGCCGCTGCGGCCGGTTCTGCATGCGGTGTCCTCATCGGCCGGGTTCGGCATGGGCGTGCTCGGTGCTCCGCTTGCGGCATACACGGCTGCTCTGCTGTCCATGACCTCCACGCCTACCTGGACCGCGGCCCGGAAGGGACTGCCGTTCCTGTTCGTCTCTTCGGCGTCGCTGGCCTCCGGCGGCATCGCCATGGCGCTGACGAGCCGTGAGAACGCCGGGCCAGCACGGAGGCTTGCTCTGGCTGGTGTGGCAGGGGATCTTGCAGCCATGGAGTACACCAAGCGCACCATGCACCCGCTGGAGCGTGAGCCGATGGAGACCGGCGAACCTGGCCGCAAGCTGAAGCTCGCGGAAACGCTGGTGATCGCCGGGGGTGTGGGCACCCTGCTGTTCGCCAAGCGCTCACGCATTCTTGCCGTCGCCTCCGGTGTGGCTCTTGCCGCGGGATCCGCGCTGACCCGCTTCGGCTTCGTGGAAGCCGGCCATGCATCAACGAAGGACCCGAAGTATGTGGTGGAGCCGCAGAAGGACCGCCTTGAGGCGCGCCGCGCGAAGGGCATCACCGACGACTCGATCACCACTGCAGGATGATTCCTGCAGCCTGATCGCGGCAATAGCACAGGCGCCGGTCCCCCGCAGCTGGGGCCGGCGCCTGTTCGTGTCTTCGCGGCTGAGCTCAGCGGATGCTGATCGTGCCTGCCGGCTCACTCTTTGATGCTGGCATCGTCGATCCGATCACCGGGTAGCCCGGCACCTCTCCCACCACCAGCAGACCGCCGGATGTCTGCGCATCCGCGAGGATGAGCAGTTCCTCCTCGGTGATGGCAGCGTCAGCCTGGAGCGCTCCCTGCTGCTGCACCCACTCGAGGTTGCGACGGGAGCCCCCGGACACATAGCCCTCGCGCAGCGCCTCGCGTGCTCCATCCAGCAGCGGCACCGCACGAGAATCGATGACGGCGCTGACCGAAGAGGCGCGGGCCATTTTGAACAGGTGCCCCAGCAGGCCGAACCCGGTCACATCGGTGGCCGCACGGACACCCGCGTCCAGCGCGGCCTGCGCTGCGTCTCGGTTGAGAGTGGTCATGGACTCGATCGCCTGCTCGAACACCTCGCCGGTCTGCTTATGGCGGTTATTGAGGAAGCCCACGCCGAGCGGCTTCGTCAGGGTGATCGGCAGGCCCGCCTCAGCGGCATCATTGCGCATCAGGCATTCCGGGTGAGCGGTTCCAGTGACCGCCATGCCGTATTTCGGCTCGGGATCATCCACGCTGTGCCCGCCGATCACCGGAGCTCCGGCTGCAGCAGCGATGTCCATGCCGCCCCGCAGCACCTCAGAGAGCATCTCCATCGGCAGCGCTGCACGCGGCCAGCCCACAAGATTGATCGCCACCACCGGTGTTCCGCCCATGGCGTACACGTCACTGAACGCGTTCGCGGCAGCGATGCGCCCCCAGTCATACGGGTCATCCACCACGGGTGAGAAGAAGTCCGCGGTGGAGATCACGGCCAATTCATCCTGGACCCGCACCACGGCAGCGTCATCGCCGTCATCGAGGCCGACGATCACGGAGTCGAACTGCTGGCCCTGGAGCGCCGCCACCGCTTGCTCCAGCTCACCGGCTGGAATCTTCGAGGCGCATCCACCGCCGTGTGCGAACTGGGTGAGGCGCTTCTGGTCCGAGCCCGGAAGCGTGATCACAGATGGAATGGAGCTGGGAAAGTCCGCAGAAGTGTTCATGCCCGCAGTGTAGAGGGGACGGGTGAGTTCTCCCCGAGCTGGACCTGCACCAGCTGATAGCCTGGGCGGCGGAGGCGTCCGGGTCCTGGTGGGCCCCGCAGTCTTCAAAACTGTTGAGACCGGGTATCTCGGTCTGGCAGGTTCGATTCCTGTCCGCCTCCGCGAGATCAGCGCCCTCGCGCCCTTCCGCCGTGGAGCGCGCGAGGGCGCCGTCATCTGCGGCACGCTGCGCCGCATTCGAGTTCGGAGGCACTGTTGAGCTTCGACGATCCACGCCGACGCATTTCCAGCACTGACGAGCTGCTTCGCCTTCCCTCGGTGCAGAAAGCGATCGCCGCACTCAGCCGACCAGTTGTGGTCGGCGTCATCCGCGCAGTTCAAGAGCGGGCGCGTCGCGGTGAAATCACTCCCGAGCAGGTTCCGTCCGTTGTGACGACCACACTGGACAGCCGCCGCGCATCCTCACTCACACCGGTTCTCAACGCCACTGGTGTGCTGATCCACACGAACCTTGGCCGCTCCCCGCTCTCCCCCGCCGCGCTCGACGCGATCACCCGCGCTGCTGGATACACGGATGTTGAACTGGACCTTACGACCGGCACCAGGTCTCGGCGCGGTGCGCAGGCTCGTGCGGCCCTGCTGTCGCACATGCCTCACGCCGAGGACGCCCATGTGGTGAACAACGGCGCCGCTGCTCTTGTGCTCGCCACCACCGCATTCGGGGCCGGTCAAGAAGTGGTGATCAGCCGCGGGGAGTTCGTGGAGATCGGAGCCGGGTTCCGGCTCAGCGACCTCATCGAATCCACCGGAGTGAGCCTGCGCGAGGTCGGCACAACCAATCGCACTCGGCTGGATGACTACACCTCAGCGCTCAGTGAGCGTACGGGTGCCCTGCTGAAAGTGCATCCGTCGAACTTCCGGGTGGAGGGGTTCACCGGAGGGGTGAGCGTGGAGGAGCTCTCCGCGCTGGCCCATGAGCATGATCTTCCGCTGATCGTGGATGTTGGTTCGGGCCTGTTCGATCCGGACCCGCTGCTGCCGAATGAGCCCGCTATCAATGCGGCGCTCGCTGCCGGCGCAAACATCGTCATCGCCAGCGGAGACAAGCTCCTCGGCGGTCCGCAGGCTGGGATCATCGCCGGCCGCGCCACGGCCGTGACGCGTCTTGCCCGTCACCCCCTCGCCCGCGCGCTGCGGGTGGATAAACTCACCCTCGCCGCGCTGGAGGCAACGCTCAACGGTTCTGCCGCTCCGGTGATCACCTTCCTGCATTCCTCGCCCGATGAGCTGCGCGAGCGCACAGCAGAACTTCTTGCCGCCGTGCGGGATCTGGTCCCAGATGCTCGGGTTGTGCCGCATGAGGGACGCGTCGGCGGGGGCGGCGGCACGGGTGTTCCGCTGCCGGGGTGGGCGCTTGCGCTGCCCGAACGGTTCGCCCCTGCGCTGCGCACGGGTGAGCAGCCTGTTCTCGCACGCACCGCCCACGGCGCCTGCCTGGTGGATCTGCGATGCGTTGAACCGAAGGACGATCCCGCGCTGATCGAACAGATTCGTGCCGCCGCATTGGATAGCGCCCCGGATAGGAGTGCGGATCCGCATCCGGCGGAGCATAAGGAAGAGGCATGACAAACGTTGTCATAGCAACCGCCGGCCACGTCGACCACGGCAAGTCCACGCTGGTCGGGGCCCTGACCGGCATCGACACCGACCGGTGGGCTGAGGAGAAGCGCCGCGGACTGACCATCGATCTCGGATTCGCCTGGACTCAGCTCGGCGAGCATACGGTGAGCGTGGTGGATGTGCCCGGCCACGAACGGTTCCTCGGCAATATGCTCGCCGGACTCGGGCCCGCGCCGATCGTCCTGTTTGTGGTGGCAGCCGACGAAGGCTGGCAGCAGCAGTCCTCGGATCACCGGGACGCCGTGGCCGCGCTCGGCATCCAACACGGGATCATTGTGCTCACCAAAACAGATCTCACCACTGGACCGTTCGATGGCCTCATCGACCACGTGCGGAGCGAACTGGCTGGAACCGGCCTGTCCTCCGCGCCGGTGGTCCCCGTCTCGGCGCGGACCGGGCAGGGCCTCGACGAGCTGCGAGAAGCTCTCATATCGCTGATCAGCGAGGTTCCGCAGCCACCGGAGACCGGCCGGGTGAGGTTGTGGGTGGACCGCGCGTTCACGATCAGCGGCGCCGGCACTGTGGTGACGGGAACGCTCGGCACCGGCACGCTGAGCACCGGGGATGCGGTGCAGATCGTCGGCGAGGGTCCAACCGTCGCCGCTGACATCCGCTCCCTGCAGTCACGGGAAGAGTCCGTGCCGCGGCTCGGACCGGTGAACCGTGCAGCCGTGAACCTCCGCGGTGTGTCCGCTGACGCACTCCACCGCGGCAGCGCGCTCATCACTCCGAACACCTGGCATCTCACCGACGTGGTTGACGTGCGCACCACCACCGCAGGTGATCTGGGCGAACTCCCGCGAGACGTCACTGTGCACGTAGGGTCAGCGTCAGTGTCAGCGCATGCTCGCCCGCTCGGAGCGGACCACGCCCGGCTCACTCTGCCGTGGCCGCTCCCCCTTCAGATCGGGGATGCGATGGTGCTGCGCACCAGCGGAGAACGCCCCGTTGTGGGCGGTGTGCGAATCCTCGATGTGGACCCCCCGGCTCTGACCCGCCGAGGCGACGGAGCGCGGCGAACCGCTGCGCTGCAGGAGCTGCCCGACGCCGGCAGCATGGCGGCGGAGGTGGAGCGTCGCGGTGTGGTGCGCACGGAGCTTCTGCGCCGCTTCGGCTACGAGGTTCCGACAAGCCTTCCCGCCGAGGTGATCATGCAGGACGGCTGGCTGATCCACCGCGATCAGCTGAGCACATGGAGTGATGCACTCCGACAGGCGGTCACGCAGGAGCACGCCCGCAATGAGCTCGCCGGCGGGCTCACCCTCGGCGCCGCCCGAGACCAGCTGTCCCTGCCTGACGCCGCGCTGCTGCCGCTCGTGGTCCAGTCCGCTGAGCTGACGATCGCTGATGGCCGCATCCGGACTCCGGGGACTGACCCGACCCTGGGTGCTGCTGAGAGTGCCGTGGCGCAGCTTGAGCGCCGCTTGGAAACGGAACCTTTTCTGGCACCGGAAGCGCATGAGCTGCAGCGGCTGGGGCTCGGGCCGCGGGAGCTCGCAGCCGCTCACAAGCAGAAACGGCTGCTGCGCCTGCCAGGTGACGTGGTGCTGCTGCCGATTGCGCCGGCGCTCGCCATGCGGGAGATCGCTCAGCTGCCGCAGCCGTTCACACTCAGCCAAGCCCGCCAAGCGCTCGGCACAACGCGCCGAGTGGCGGTGCCGCTGTTGGAGCTGCTCGATCAGCGTGGCTGGACGCGCCGGGTGGATGGGACGCTGCGCGAAGTGGCCCGATGAGAAGAGGCGTCCCTCACATTCCCTGTGTGAGCGGCTGAGCTGAACTCCGGTCGGATCAACGGGTGCGCGATCCGGGGTTATGGTGGATGGGACTCCTCACTGATCTGCGGTGCCACACTGTGCATCCGCAGCTCCTCAGTGCCACATCAACACAAAGGTAGAGACATCGTTGTCTGCTGAACCGACACCGCACGCCGAATCCGATTCCGCTGTGCCCACCAATCCGACCGAGGCTCCGAAGCATCCGAAGGCTTTCAACCTGGAATGGTCGATCTCCCTCTTCGGCACCGCGGTCGGCGCCGGAATCCTCGTTCTGCCGATCTCAGCGGGCGCGGGCGGAGTATGGCCCTTGCTGATCGTGACGCTCCTGGTGGGTCCGCTGTCCTACCTCGCACACCGGGCTCTGTCCCGTTTCGTGCTGTCCAGTGATGTGCCGGACTCGGACATCACCATGGTGGCTACGCAGAACTACGGCCGTGCAGCCGGATTCGCCATCACTATCATCTACTTCCTGGCGATCCTTCCGTTCGTGCTGGTGTACGGCGTGCTCATCACCTCCACGGTGGATTCGCTCATCGTGTACCAGCTGGGCGGCCCCGAGATCTCTCGCTGGATCCTGGCATTTGTGCTGATTGGCGCGATGATGCTGGTGATGTTCTTCGGGCTGAACCTCATGCTCAAGGTCACCAGCCTGATCGTGTGGCCGCTGATCCTGGCACTCGGCTTCTTTACGCTCTACCTCATCCCCCACTGGGACCTCACCATGTTCAACGACGTGCCGAGCGCCGGCTCCATTGCGATGTCCGTGTGGCTCTCCATCCCGGTGCTGGTATTCGCGTTCTCACATACACCCGCAATCTCGCAGTTCTCGCTCTCGATGCGCCGCGCCTACGGCGATGACGCTGATCGGCAAGCTGGAAAGAGCCTGCGCCTTGCCGGGGTGCTGCTGGTGGTCTTCACCATGGCGTTTGTCTGGTCAGCGGTTCTCGCGCTCGGCCCGGACGGGCTCGCCGAGGCTCGTGACCAGAACATCACGGTCCTCTCCTACCTGGCGAATGTGACCGGTCAGCCTGTGATCGCCGCCGTGGGTCCGCTGATTGCGGTTGCTGCGATCACCTCCAGCTTCTTCGGCCACTACCTTGGCGTCGCTGAGGGAGTGGTTGGCATGATCCGCGAATCCGCGCCGAGGTTCACCGAACGGATCGGGAAGAAGGGCGTGCAGTACCTGGTAGCGGGGATCATCTTTGCGCTGGTCTATTTCACAGCCGTGTTCAACCCCTCAGTGCTGAGCCTCATCGAGTCGCTGTCGGGGCCGATCCTCGCCTGCATTCTGTTCGTGCTGCCGATCGTGGGCATCTACACGATTCCGGCGCTGGCTCGCTTCCGCAGTCAGTGGCTGCGCAATGGCTTTGTGCTGGTGTTCGGTCTGCTGGCGATCTCCGGCATCTTCTTCACACTGCTCACCTGACCTGACAAGTCAGCTGCTCCGCCCGTGAGCCGCAGTGCCTGTGGCACACGCGAAGCGGGCGCCGCGGGCTTCGCATCTGCGCACGAAAGGCCGCCCACACGGTGTGGGCGGCCTTTCTGCCGGCTTCGGACAGCCAGGGGATCATCGTCTCGCGTTGCGAGCGTCAGATCAGCCCCTATCCATCACCAGATGGGCAGAGCTCAGTTCTTGCCGCGCAGCTTATCCACACCGCGGGCGAGCGCGTCGCTGGCATCGTTCACAGCCTGCTTGACTGTGCTGGCACCCTGATCAGCCTGACCTTCGCGCTGCAGGTCATGGTCTTTGGTGAGGTCGCCAAGGGCCTCCTTAGCGCGTCCCTTGAGGTCTTCGGCCTTGTTCGATGCATTGCTGTTCTGTGTCATCATCGTCTCCTTGTGATCGACGCAACCGCTGCGGCGCGAGAATGTGTGCTCGAGCGAGCGGATTGCTGTGACGGTCTCACAGTCACCTTGACGGTCACTGAGGGGTAGCCACTCCCCCTCTCGTGACGCATCAGCATGGGGGTGTGATGGCCTCGTCAGTGAGAAGAATCCGCGCTGATCGTGAATCGGCAGGCTGTTCCGGGGTGAAGGGTCGGCGTGGACACCCCAACGGAGCTCAGCAGACGACCGGGCAGCGTGAGACCCTCCCGCATCCATGGCGGCGCACCGGCTCCCTCGGGCAGATCACCGAGCAGTTGAACGCGGTACCGCAGTTCGGGATTCAGCCCGGGCACACGCATCGGCGGACTCGGGTAGGTGTCGCTGGTGGTGCGCTGCAGCAGCGTCCACAGGGACCGCCTGCGATCGCTGCTGATATGCCCGGTCAGAGAGCGGGAGGAGTCGGCATCATCCGCCCGAACCGTCCGGCTGGCGGCCAGGTGATCTCGCCACTGCTTCCATTCCGCAATCACCGCGCTGAGCTCTGCCCGCTCGCTCTCAGAGGCCTCACGCAGATCCCATTCGATGCCGAAGTGCCCGCTGAATGCACTGGTGGCACGCAGGTGGAGCGAGGTGTTGCGGCCCGTTGTGTGAGAGCGCGCCGCGCCCACATGTGCGCCCATCATCTCCGGTGGGACGATCAGCGAGGTGTAGCGCTGAATCGTATCCCGCTCAATCGGATCGATGCAGTCTGAGGTCCAGACCCGGTCGGTGTGTTCAAGGACGCCAAGGTCAATCCGCCCGCCGCCGGAGGCGCAGGCCTCGATCTCGAGTCCTTCCTGGTGGGCGCGCAGCTGATCCATGAGCCGGTAGGCGGCGCGGGTCTGCTCATGCACGGCCACACGTCCAGTTCTCGGGCTGATCGGCTCCAAGAGATCCCGATTGTGGTCCCATTTGAGGTAGGCGATCTGATGCTCATCGAGCAGGGCGGTGAGCTGCTCGGCGATGTGGGCGTACGCGGCGGGGTTGGCGAGGTCCAGCACAAGCTGATTGCGTGCGGTGACGGGAAGGCGTCCTGACTGGCCAAGGATCCAGTCGGGGTGCGCTCGTGCCAGATCAGAATCCGGGTTCACCATCTCCGGTTCGATCCAGATGCCGAATTCCATGCCGAGGCCTCTCACATGGTCGATGAGCGGGCCGAGCCCGCTGGGCCATGCATCTGGGGAGACCGCCCAATCGCCGAGACCCGCACGGTCGTGGCGGCGGCTGCCGAACCAGCCGTCATCCAGCACGAAACGCTCAACGCCGATGCTGGCCGCATGATCGGCGAGTTCACGCAGCACATCTAGGTCGTGGTTGAAGTAGACCGCTTCCCACGTATTGAGGGTGACCGGCCGGGGCCGCGACGCGACCTCCGGTGGCCGGATGCGGCGCACGGCGTCCGTGAACTGGTCGCCGATAGCGTTCAGACCTGTTCCGTGCGCGAAGTAGGTCCACGGCGTGGTGTACGCGTCGCCGGGCTGGAGAACCATTTCACCTGGGTGGAGCAGTTCGCCGCCGGCAAGAGTGCGGTGTCCGGTGTGGTGGCGTTCTGCGAGAAGCTGCTGGTCACCTGACCAGCCGAGGTGCACCGCCCACACCTCTCCGGTTTCGAAGGTGAAGCCTGTGGTCCCGGCAGCGATGAGGGTTGCGGACTGCAGGCTGGTGCGGCCGCGCGTTGTGGCGCGCCGGTGGGCACCCATCGCAAACGGGAGTCGCTGTGGATGGCGCTCGCGCAGGTGCCTGCCCACCAGGTCCATCAGCTCGGAGGCATACGCCGGCACTGGAAGCGTGGGGGTGACGCTGCGCACGTCGAGGACGGTGTGGGAGGTGAGCGTGACGCACTGGCGGATAAGCCCTGTGGGCAGCATCTCCAGGTCCACGCGCACGCTGAGCCTCTCAGCATCCGCGTCCTGCGCTGTGATCGTGAGGCGCTGGGTGCCATCGTCATCGGCTGTCAGAGTGGTGCCGGTGCGGTGCAGTCGGGTGATGGGGGCGCCGTCGCTCTCGGCGAGATCGAGCCCCGGCTCCCCGTACCAGGCGCGGCTCTGCTCGGGCAGCAGTGTGAGCTCCGGGGTGTCGTCGATCTGATCAGTCACTCGGGGCGGCCGCTGCGCATCAAGGAGTCGGCGCAGGTCCTGATCATCTGCTGCCGGCACGGCAGCTCCCCAGTGCCGAACGATCGGCATGGCCTGCGCGCTCTCAACGTCAAGGATGAGGCTGGTGCCGCCGGCCGTGAGGTGAATGGGTTCGCAGGGCATCGATGCGGCCTTCCGTTCAGAGTGCGGTGAGCTGGAACGATTGTCTCCCATCACTCTGAAACCACACTTTCCCACACCAAGAGTTGGCTTTATGTTTGCTTATCGCGCCTACTGTGGGCTACGCTCCACATAATCGCGCAGTTTCATGTGGTTTTTCTTGGTTCTCAGTGAGGAGATCAGATGCAGGTCGGCGCCCCTATCCAGCGGCATAGGCAGATCCTGGATGCACTTGATGCAGACGGAGCAGTCAGCGCCGCCCGTCTGGCCGAAAAATTCTCCGTCTCCACTGAGACCATCCGCAGAGATCTTGATCAGCTCGCCGAATCCGGGCTGCTCACACGTGTTCACGGCGGCGCAGTCGCCAACCGCACCGCGGTCCGCGAAGTCGACCTCGCTGAGCGCTCGGTGACCAATCGGCCGCAGAAGCAGGCGATCGCCGCGCTCGCGCAGCAATTCCTTCCGGATGGCGGTCCGCTGCTGCTGGATGCTGGCTCCACAGTGGGCGCCGTGCTTCCCTCTGTTCGCACGGCGGGCACTGTAATCACCAATGCCATCCCGCACGCGTCGGAGCTGATCGGCCGCGAGGGAATCGACCTGCGCATCCTGCCCGGACGCGTACGCGGCTCCACACACGCGGCGGTCGGCGCTGACACCGTCGACGCTCTCCGGCGTCTCGTGCCGGAGGTGGCGCTGCTCGGCTGCAACGGCATGGACGAGCGCGGCTTCTCCACTCCTGCTGCGGATGAGGCAGCGGTGAAGCGGGCCATGGTGCAGCAGGCTCGTCTGCGGATCATGCTCGCTGACTCGTCAAAGGCGAACACCCACAGCCTCCACCTTATTGCCGCCCCCTCTGAGATCGACGTTCTGATCACCGACAAGGCGCTGCCTGCCCACCTGTATGCTCACTTCGCCGATGAAGGAATCGATGTGATCCATCCATGATCATCACCCTCACCTGCAACCCCTCCATCGACCGGACTGTCACGCTGCCCGGTGGGCTGACTCCGGGGGCCGTCCATCGCATCGCCTCATCCACGACTGCCGCTGCCGGGAAAGGCATCAATGTGGCGCTCGGTGTTCACCGGGCGGGCCTGCCGGTTCGCGCCCTGCTGCCAGCTCACCCTGAGGACCCGTTCTTCGAGCTGCTGGCTCCCACCGGCCTGCCGGTTACTGCCTGCGCCGCTGACGGTCCGATCCGAACGAATCTCACCGTGATCGCCGATGGCATCACCACGAAGATCAATGAGCCGGGCACCGGCGCACCCCTGACCGCGATTCGGAGCCTACTGCTGGAGAGCCTCGACCAGGGCGATGTGCTCATGCTGTCCGGGTCGCTGCCTGCCACGCTCCCGAACGGGGCCTACGCGGACTTCATCGCCCTTGCCCATCAGCGGGGCGCCTGGGTGGGCCTGGATGCTTCAGAAGAACCGCTCGCTGCTGTGGCCGACGCGATCGCCGACGGGAAGCCGGCCCCGCACTTCATGAAGCCGAACGCGCATGAGCTCGGCCAGATCACCGGAATGGACGGTGACGAGTTGGAGTCCCGCGCAGCCGCCGGAGACGTCGGCGCCGTCCTCGAGGCTGCTGAACAGCTGCGTGAACGCGGGGTGACTGACGTTCTGGTCACGCTTGGCGCCTCCGGCGCACTGCTCGCCTGTCCGGACGGAGCGTTCACCGCGGCCATGCCGCCGATCACGGCCGTCTCCACAGTGGGAGCCGGGGACAGCGCCACCGCCGGTTACCTGATCGGCATGAGTCTGAAGGAGCCGGCTGAGCGCCGGCTTGCCCGCGCGGTCGCCTACGGCACAGCTGCGGCAGCACTGCCGGGCACCTCGATCCCCGCCCCGGATCAGGTTCGACCCGACCTGGCCCGTATCACACAGATCTCCTGACTTCCCACCTCTTTGCTCCCAGCTGCCCGTGGACTGCACGGGCACAGCCCATGAAAGGACAGCGATGTCATCATCATTGATCACCCCGGACCTGGTCCGGCTCAACGTTCCAGCACCCGGGACCAAACAGGAGGTCATCGCGCAGCTCGCCGACCTGATCGCGGCCAGCGGGCGGTCGGACCGCGAGGGTCTCGAAGCAGGTCTGCTGGCGCGTGAGGAGCAGATGGCTACCGGCATGCCCGGCGGCTTCGCCATCCCTCACTGCCGCGTTGCAGCTGTGAAGGAGCCGGCGCTCGGTTTCCTGCGGCTCTCAGAGCCGGTGGATTTCGGCGCGGCTGACGGTCCCGCGGACATCATCATCGGCATCACCGCGCCCGCGGATTCAGATGATGCTCACCTCACGCTGCTTGCAGCTCTTGCCCGATCACTCGTCAAGCCCGGATTCCTGGACGAGCTGCGCTCCGCGGAGGATCCGGCACGCATCTCCGCGCTGATCATGGACGCGGTGGCTCCTCAGAATGTTCCGGCGGAAGCTGCCGAAGCGGCTGCGCCTGGTGAGGACGCTCCAGCGCCCCCTGCCGACGCTGCAGCACCGGCCGAGCGAACGGATGGCACGCTGCCCACCCTGCTGGCGATCACCTCCTGCCCCACCGGGATCGCCCACACCTATATGGCAGCTGAATCTCTGGAGAACGCCGCGCGTGACCGAGGCGTCACCCTTCACGTGGAGCCGCAGGGGTCCGGCGGCTATGACCGGTTCACCGCCGAGCAGATCGCCGCCGCTGACGCGCTGATCGTGGCCGCGGATGTGAACATCACCGGCCGCGAGCGCTTTGCCGGCCTGCCAGTGGTCGAAGCGCCGGTGAAGAAGGCGATCTCGGATGGGCCCGGGCTCATCGAACGCGGTATTGCAGCGGCCTCGGATCCGCAGGCGGCACGTGTGAGCGCTGCCGACGCGAACGAAGCACGGGAGGAGGCGCCCGCGTCATGGCCGCGTCGCATCCAGGCTGCGGTGATGACAGGCGTCAGCTACATGATTCCGTTTGTTGCCGCGGGCGGTCTGCTCATCGCGCTCGGATTCCTGGTGGGCGGGTACGACGTGGCGTTCGTTGCGAATGATGTGGCGGTGACGAACTCGCTGTGGAATCTGCCGGGTCAGATGCCCTATGAGGCGGCTGCCGGGGAGGCGCTCACTGAACGCTCCGGGCTGCTCCTGTACCTGGGTTCGGTTGCGTTCGCCCTCGGCAGCGCTGGCATGGGCTTTCTGGTGGCGGCGCTGTCCGGTTACATCGCTTTCGGTCTGGCCGGGCGCCCGGGCATCGCACCCGGGTTCATCGGCGGCGCCATCTCGGTGCTGGTGGGTGCCGGCTTCATCGGCGGTCTCATCACCGGCATCCTTGCCGGTGTGGTAGCGGCGTGGATCGCAGCGGTCAAAGCGCCGCGCTGGCTCGCGGGCCTGATGCCGGTGGTGATCATTCCGCTGGTGACCACCGCGGTGGTGGGCGGTCTGATGCTGCTGATCCTGGGCCGCCCGCTGGCGTCACTGATGGAGGGTCTGCAGAACACGCTGAGCTCGATGAGCGGGTCCTCCGCAATTCTGCTCGGGGTGATCCTGGGTCTGATGATGTGCTTTGACCTGGGCGGTCCGGTGAACAAGGCCGCCTACCTGTTCGCCACCGCTGGCCTTTCACAGGCGACGGATGCCTCCTACCAGATCATGGCGGCTGTAATGGCGGCGGGTATGGTTCCTCCGCTGGCGATGGCGCTGTCCACAGTGGTCCGCAAGCACCTGTACACGGCTGTGGAGCGGGAGAACGGTTCCACGGCGTGGCTGCTCGGAGCCGCTTTCATCTCTGAGGGTGCGATTCCGTTCGCTGCGGCTGATCCGTTCCGCGTGATTCCGTCGATGATGGCGGGTGGTGCTGTGACGGGTGCGCTGATCATGGCGCTCGGGGCGGGATCCAAAGCGCCGCACGGCGGCATCTTCGTGTTCTTTGCAATGGAGAATGCGCTCGGCTTCATCCTCGCCGTGGTGGCGGGCACGATCGTGGCCGCCGCTCTAGTCACAGGACTGAAGGAGTTCACCAGCGGAAAGCGGGCAGCTGAAGCCTGATGCGCGCTGGTCACGCTCACGCGTGAGCATGAGGGAGCCCCGGAACAGCTGAGCTGTTCCGGGGCTCCCTGTCATCGGCAGTGTGAACGGCGGAGCCGTCTCAGGGGGTGACAGCGCCGCCGTTTGCTGTGATGGTCTCTCCCACCACAAAGCTGGATTCGGAGGAGGCTAAGAACACGTACACCGGGGCCATTTCGGTGGGCTGTCCGGCGCGGCCGAGCCAGGTCTTCTTGCCGAACTCGGGCAGTTTCTCCTTCGGCTGGCCATCCGTGACCTGGAGGACGGTCCACACCGGTCCCGGTGCCACCGCGTTCACGCGGATGCCACGCGGTGCCAGCTGTTCAGCCAAGCCCTTGGTGAAGGATTTGATCGCCCCCTTGGTGGTTGCATAGTCCAGGAGGTGACCGGAGGGGGCATGCGCCTGCACGGATGTGGTGTTGATGATGGAGCTGCCCGGCGTGAGATGCTCAAGCGCCGCCCGGGTCACGCGGAACATGGCAAGCACGTTGACATTCATCGTCTGCTCCACCTGCTCATCGCTGAGCTCGGCCAGTGAGTCGGAGACGATCTGCTTGCCGGCGTTGTTGACCAGGATGTCCAGTCCGCCGAGGGCTTCTGCCGCGGCTGCGGGAAGTGAGCGGGAGAACTCATGGTCGGCAAGGTCGCCCGGCAGCAGAGCGCAGGTGCGGTTCTCTGCCTCAACGAGTCGCTGGATCTCCTCCGCGTCAGGCTGCTCTGATGGGAGGTAGTTGAGGGCGATGTCTGCTCCTTCGCGGGCGAATGCGATCGCTACTGCAGCGCCGATTCCGGAGTCGCCGCCAGTGATGAGGGCTCTGCGACCGCGCAGCCGACCGGTTCCGCGGTAGCTGGTTTCTCCGCGGTCGGGCTTCGGGTCAAGGTCGCGGTCCAGTCCCGGCTCTTCCTGGTGCTGCTTCGGCGGGGTGATGGACTCGAATCGGGTGGTGGGATCGGTGAAGGTCAGCTGGTCGGCAGTCACGGGAGTGCTCCTTCGATCGGGGGCGTGGGCGCGGCAGCGGATCCGCCACCTCGCCAATAGGCGATACGGGGTAGATGGTATCGGCTGCCGCTGAACGGATCCCGGCGCATAGAGCGTCTGGCCGCTTCAGGCACCGGAGGAGATCCGATCAGGCGGCGGCGAGAACATCCCGCACGATGCCATCGGCGAGCAGACGCCCCCGCTCGGTGATCTGCAGCCTGCCTGCCGTCACGGCGTGTGCGTCGAGACTGCCCAGCGATGTGTGCTTGGCGATCACCGCGCGTGCCGCATCTGTCTGCAGAATCGGCAGCTCATGGATGCCAAGGCCTTCGCGCAGCCGCAGCCGCAGCATGAGCGCCTCCACCTGGCGATCATCCTCCGTGAGCTGTTCACGTCCCTGAACCGGCAGTTCTTCGCGTGCCAGCATCTGAGCGTAGCGGGTGGGATGTTTGACGTTCCAGGAACGCATTCCGTTCCGGTGGCGGTGGGCACCGGGACCGATCCCCCACCAGTCGCCGCCGCGCCAATAGGCAAGGTTATGCCGGCACTGGAAGCGTTCCTCACGAGCCCAGTTCGACACCTCATACCAGCTGAACCCGGCCGTTCGCAGACGTTCGGCGATGAGGGTGTACGCGTCGGCCATGAAGTCAGAATCGGGAGCATCCAGCTCACCCGTGCGCAGTTGGCGGGCCATCTTCGTGTTGCCTTCGATGATGAGCGAGTACGCGCTGACGTGATCCGGCTGCATCGCGGTGATCGCCTCCACCGTGGCCTGCACATCCGTGAGCTTCTCCCCCGGGGTCCCGTAGATCATGTCCAGGGACACGTCCAGTCCAGCATCACGCGCCCACTGCACCGCGTGTGGAACCCGTTCCGGGCTGTGGGTCCGGTCCAGGATCTGAAGCACTCGCGGCACCGCTGACTGCATGCCCAAAGACACGCGGGTGACCCCTGCCGCGGCGAGCTGTGCCAGGGACTCGGGGGTGACGGAGTCCGGATTCGCTTCGGTGGTGACCTCCGCGCCGTCTGCCAGCGGGATCAGCGAGCGCAGATGATCGAGCATCCGCACCAGGTCCTCCGCCGGCAGCAGTGTGGGGGTTCCACCGCCGAAGAACACGGTGCTGACCTCCGGGTAGTCGAATCCGGCAGCACGGTCGGCCGCGAGGGTCAGGGTCATTTCACGGCAGGCGTTATCGGCGTACTCGGCCTGTGACCCGCCGCCGCCGAGCTCAGTGGCGGTATAGGTGTTGAAGTCGCAGTAGCCGCAGCGCACCGCGCAGAACGGCACATGGATGTAAACCGAGAGCGGGGTCACGCTCACTGCGGATCCGCTGCCGAATCCGCGCCCGTGAGCCCAGTGTCATCACCGCGCCCATCAGAGCGCAGTTCATCCGGGAATCTCCGTGGGATGCCGGCGCGCTGCAGGACTGTCAGCGCCTTGCGGGCCACGGAGTCATACAGCACGGTGCCGGTGTTCTCCGCCCACTCCAGCAGACCACCGGCCTGATCCGGGTCGAGGTCGCGGAACGCGTCGGCGATGCTGACGCTGTGGGTGGGCCGGGAGATCACCGTGATCGCATCGCCCGCGGCGATTTCTCCCTCGGTGAGCACCATGAAATAGGTTCCGGGGCGGCCGAACTCGGTGAAGCGGCGGGGCCAGGTCCGATCCCCCATCCGGTCTGCGAACGTACGGCACGGGGTTCGTGGACAGGAGGCTTGCAGCCTGACTGAGCCCACCTGCCAGATCTCTCCGATCAGCGCGTCATCAGTCGCAATGCCCTCGGTGACGAGGTTCTCACCAAAGAAGCCGTCCGGCAGGTCACGGCCTTCCTGGGCTGCCAGTTGATCGCGTGCTTCGCGAGAGTAGGCGTAGACGGCTTTGAAGACGCCGCCGTGGTGTTCGCGATCTCCCTGGAGGTCCCCCCAGATTCCGTGGCGCTGCACAGCGAGTGCGCCGGATACGGGGCGTTTGTCGATGCCGCTGAGCAGATCACCGCGGCTCGGAACCGGGAACAGCTCGGCGACGCGGCAGACGGCCGCAATACGGGCTGGGGCAGAGTCGGTCACTTGCGCTTGCCGTCCTTGCCATCGCCGCCGGCGTCGTTGGAGAGCGCGGCGATGAAGGCCTCCTGCGGGACCTCCACACTGCCGATGTTCTTCATACGCTTCTTGCCCTCCTTCTGCTTCTCCAGCAGCTTGCGCTTACGGGAGATATCGCCGCCGTAGCACTTGGAGAGGACGTCCTTGCGCAGCGCTCGGATGTTCTCACGGGCGATGATGCGGGAGCCGATTGCAGCCTGGATCGGCACCTCGAACTGCTGGCGGGGAATGAGGTTCTTCAGCTTGCCGGCCATCTCCACACCGTAGTGGTAGGCCTTGTCGCGGTGAATCACCGCGGAGAAGGCGTCAACCGGCTCACCTTGCAGCAGCATGTCCACCTTCACCAGGTCAGCAGCCTGCTCACCGGTCACGTCGTAGTCCAGGGAGGCGTAGCCCTTGGTGCGGGATTTCAGCTGGTCAAAGAAGTCGAACACGATCTCCGCCAGCGGCAGCGTGTAGCGCAGCTCCACGCGGTCCTCGGACAGGTAGTCCATGCCATCCAATCGCCCGCGTTTGGACTGGCAGAGCTCCATGGTGGCGCCCACGAAGCCGGACGGAACCAGAATGGTGGACTTCGCCACGGGTTCGCGGATCTCCCGCACCTTTCCCTCGGGGAAGTCCGACGGGTTCAGCACTTCCACCTCGGTGCCGTCCTCCATCGTCACGTGGTAGACAACGCTCGGCATGGTGGAGATCAGATCAAGGCTGAACTCGCGCTCCAGGCGCTCACGCACGATCTCCAGGTGCAGCAGACCCAAGAATCCCACCCGGAAGCCGAAGCCGAGCGCGGTGGACGTCTCCGGCTCGTAGTTGAGGGCAGCGTCATTGAGCTTGAGCTTGTCCAGTGCGTCTCGCAACACCGGGTAGTCGGAGCCGTCGATCGGGAACAGACCGGAGAACACCATCGGCTTCGGCTCTTCATAGCCGGGCAGCTGCTCCTCAGCGCCATGGTGGGCGGTGGTCACGGTGTCCCCCACTTTTGACTGGCGCACGTCCTTCACACCGGTGATCAGATAGCCCACCTCGCCCACGCCAAGGCCTGTGGACGGCTGCGGGTCCGGGGAGATGGTGCCGATCTCCAACAGCTCATGGTTCGCGTGTGTGCTCATCATGTGGATGCGCTCACGCGGCGAGAGCTTGCCATCCACGACGCGCACGTAGGTGACCACGCCGCGGTATGTGTCGTACACGGAGTCGAAGATCATCGCGCGGCAGGGCGCGTCGGCCTCCCCCTGTGGAGCGGGGATCGTGGCCACAACGTGGTCCAGCAGCTCGGTGACGCCCAGGCCGGTCTTGCCGGATACGCGCAGCACCTCGGAGGGGTCCACCCCCACCAGTTGGCCGATCTCTGCCGCATACTTGTCCGGGTCTGCTGCCGGCAGGTCGATCTTGTTGAGCACGGGGATGATGGTGAGGTCATTCTCCATCGCCAGGTACAGGTTCGCGAGCGTCTGCGCTTCGATGCCCTGCGCAGCATCCACCAGCAGGATCGCGCCTTCGCACGCGGCCAGGGAACGGGACACCTCGTAGGTGAAGTCCACGTGACCGGGGGTGTCGATCATGTTCAGCGCATAGGCCTCACCATTGACCGACCACGGCATGCGCACCGCCTGGCTCTTCACGGTGATGCCGCGTTCACGCTCAATATCCATCGAATCGAGGTACTGGGCGCGCATCGAGCGCTCATCCACCACGCCGGTCAGCTGGAGCATACGGTCCGCCAGCGTGGACTTGCCATGGTCGATGTGCGCGATGATGCAGAAGTTGCGCAGCCGATCCACCTGGGTGGATGCAGGGGCAATCTTCGTCAGTTCCTGCTCGGACACGGTCATCGGCACGCTGGCGGCTCCTTCTCGGTTGACGGGGCTCCGCTATCGTCTCATGCGCCGCCTACCCGTGCACACGCCTGTGGTCGACGCCAAGTTGCTACCGTGTGCGTTCATGAACACCCAGAACATGCTGAGACGCCTCCTGCGCTCCGCGATGCGATCACCCCAGGTACGCCGGGCAGCCGATCAGGCTGTGCGCCAAGGGCTCACCGAGCTCCAGCGCCGCATCGGCCAGAGCGGCACCGTCGGCCAGAGCGGGGGCATCGACCAGAGCGGGGGCATCGACCAGAGCGGCACCGTCGCTGCGCAGCCGTCGAGCGGGGAGAGCGAGAGCTACACCCAGGTCGACTCCTTCGAGGAGCCGGCTGCTCCGCCCTCACAGCGTGCCACCCCGGACTCCGGTCCTCAGCCTGGCCCGGCCTCCGCACCCCTTCCTGATCGCAGCTCAGCTGATCCCGTGAACTTCACGTACGCGCCCGCCCCCAATGGACACGCCGACCCTGGAGAAGTGGTGTGGGCATGGGTGCCGTATGAAGAGGATCCCTCCAAAGGCAAAGACCGTCCGGTGCTGATTGTGGCCGATGAGGGAGCGGTGCTCGTGGGGCTCATGCTGACCTCACGGGACCGGGGAGAAGGCGATCACACCGATGCTCACGGCAATCGCTGGGTGGACGTGGGCTCGGGTGCATGGGATAAGCAGGGCCGGCCGTCTGAGGTTCGGGTGGATCGGCTGCTGCAGCTGCGACCGTCTGGCGTTCGCCGGGAAGGCGGTCGCATTGACGAGCAGACGTTCTTCCGGGTGGCCAATGCCACACGTGACGTGTTCGGCTGGTGACGCCCTCCGCTTCACACTCAGCGGCGCGACTGGTAGCGTTGGTCGACGTATGTGTGAACATACCGCGAAGCTGATCGCTCGATCGGATCCAACCGTGTCCGGAGATGATCGCTGCTGATGGGTCTCGCGTGTTATCCGACTGCGCTGTGCGCTTCGGGCGTCTCCAGGCGACTCCCCACCGCCCGTCCCCGTCCGGATCGCAGCCTCCGCGCAGTCGGCGTTTCACCTTATAGACAGAGAAAAGGCTCCACGTGGCAAACATCAAGTCCCAGATCAAGCGCAACCGCACCAATGAGAAGGCTCGCGAGCGCAACCGCAAGGTCCGCTCCGAGCTGAAGACCTACATCCGCAAGGTCCGCACCGCCGTCGCCAATGGCGATGCTGACGCAGCGAATGAGGCCCTCAAGGCTGCCTCGCGCAAGCTGGACAAGGCTGTCTCCAAGGGCGTGGTTCACAAGAACAACGCCGCGAACCGCAAGTCCGGTCTCGCTGCGCTGGTGGCATCGCTCAACAAGTGACCCCAGCTTTCTTCTGAGAAGCGAAGCCGCCGTCTCCCCCTCGGGAGGCGGCGGCTTTGTTGTTGACCGTGTAGCTTCAGGCTCCCGCTGATCAGTCCACACCGGGAGCGCTGGGTTCACATCCCGAAGAGACGGCCCACCAAGTCAGGTCCGTACATCAGCGCGCCGATGAGGATCAGCGCTATCGCAATCGCCGCACAGATGATGGTGAAGATGGTGAAGAGAGGCAGATCGCGCATGATGGGGTCCTTATCGTTGGTGATGTCCTGAGCGTGTGGGTGAGCAGACGGTGACGAGTGGTCGGCGGCGGGAGGCGCCGCGGGTCTGGAAGGCGGTCAGCGGATTCGACGGGCACGGCACACCGCGATGACCATGCGCTGCACTGCCCAGCGCGGGTCCCGCTCATTGCCTTTCACGCCGTGATCAGCCGCAGCCACGGCCGCGATCCCTTCGGCAAGACCGCGATCGGACCAGTGCCTGGCGTCCCGCATCTGATTCCTGAAGAGCCAGTCGGGCATCCCGAGTGAGCGGGCGTTCGCTCCCGGCACGGACACCTTTGCGATCTCCCGCATTCTGCGGGCAACGCTCGCCACAAGCGGCACCGGATCCACTCCTGCGCGCTCGGCCTGCCGGAGCAGGGCGAGGGCCTCGCGCTCTCGGCCGGCAACGACGGCGTCAGCTACGGCGAAGGCGGAGGTGTCGACGCGTCCGGCAGTGAGCGCCTGCACGTGGCGCAGCGTAATGGGACCGGGGGTCTCACCGGGCTCGGGCTCGGTGTCGCTGAGCAGCTGCTGGCAGATCGCGGCGAGTTCCTGGAGGTCGTTGCCGAATGCGTCAACCAGGGCGTGCACCGCGTCCGTGTTGATCCGACGGTTCGCCCGGGAGAACTCGCTCATGGTGAAGGTGTGCTTATCCGCGAGCTTCTTGATCGGATCCGCTTTCACGATCGGAGCCCCGGCAGATGCGACTGCCTCGAGGAGCTTTTTTCCACGCTGTTCACCGCGGTGGATGATCACAAGCGTGACCCCTGGCTCGGGGGCGGTCACGGCCTTTTGCAGCGCCTCGAGCAGCTGATCGTTCGCTTTTCCGGTGTTGTCCACCTCCACGAAGCGTGCATCGCCGAACAGGGATGGCGCGGTGACCTGCAGCAGATCGCCGGCAGTGGCGGATGCACCGTCGAGTTCGTGGGCTTCCAGGTTCGGATCAGCGGTTCTGGCCAGGGCGCGGAGGCGTTCGGCTGCCCGCTGGATCAGCAGGGGTTCCTTTCCGGTGAGCAGCACAACGGGTGCGGGCTGCACGCTGTGCCATTCCACCTGCGCCATGGTGCTCCTTCCGCATGGTGGCTGCTGGTCAGGGTGAGTCTACGGCAGCGCGCTGGGTCCACACTCGCCAGGCGCCGTGCGCATCCGGTGCGAGCAGGATCAGGCCGTGCTGGTCAGTGCGCAGCACAGTGGTGTGCTGCTGCTTGAGCATCCTCAGGGTCTGCGCGTGCGGGTGCCCGTAGGTGTTCTGCTCCCCCACGCCGATCAGCGCCACCGATGGCTGCAGCTGGGTGTACAGCCGTGAGTGCTGACGACGCGAGCCGTGATGGGCCAGCTTCACTGCGCTCGCCGGTCCGGGGTGGTGGGAGGCGAGCATTGACTGGGCTTCTGGCTCAAGGTCCCCAAGCGTGACCAGCCGGTGTCCGCTCGGCCAGGTGATGGACAGAGCGATCGAACAGTCGTTCTCGATGCTCTGTTCACCGGATGATGCTTCGCGGGATGCCGATCGGCGGATGTCATCCTCACTGGTGGGCCATAGGACGGTGATCTGCAGCTCTCCGAGCTGGTGGGAGCGTCCGGCTCGCACCGCTGCCACCTGGCTCCCCCGGGGCAGCTGTTCAGCGGACTGTTCATCCAACGGGCAGATCCAGGTCTCAGCGGGAGCTCGTGCACCAGTCAGCGCAGCTACACCTCCGGTGTGATCGGCGTGGGGATGCGTCAGCACCAGCAGGTCCACGTGATCGATGCGCAAGGCGTCAAGACAGGAGCTCAGCGTATCCGCGGCAGGTCCGGTGTCGATCAGGAGCGTCTGCTCCGCTGAGCGGACCACGGTGGCATCCCCCTGGCCTACGTCGCACTGAGCGATGCTCCACCGGGGTGCGTTCACACTCAGCGCAGCACTGCGCAGCCAGCCGGGACCGGCTATCAGCAGCAGACACAGACCTGCTGCGATCCATGCAACCGGACGGCGCCGGAATCGGATCAGCGCGATGACGGCGAGGATGAGGACAGCGCTGAGGACTGCCCCGCCTGCGCTGGGAGGAACCGCCAAGTGCGCACCGGGAAGGTTCGCTGACAGGTGGGCGATGCCCACCACCGCACCCGCGCCGTGCCCCGACAGGCTCAGCACCGGGGCTGCCCATGCAGGCGCCACAACAGCGAGCAGCACTCCGATGAACGCGAGCACCGTTGTGGGGGCCACCACGAGCTCAGCCGCCATGTTCGCCGGCACGGACCAGAGAGAGATCTCCGGGCGCAGCAGGATCAGCACGGGCGTGCAGGCTGCCTGGGCGATCAGCGGCACTGCGAACGCCATGCACACAGCCTTCGGGATCCGTTTCCGAAGCAGATGGTGCAGCAGGTGCGCGGCCGGCATGGTCAGGGTGAGGATGCCCCCGGTGGCAAGCGCGGACAGCACGAATCCGAAGGACGACGCGGTCGCGGGGGCGAGCGCTGACCACAGCAGAATCGTCAGAGCCAGCGCATTGAGCGCACTGGTGCGGCGGCCCAGGAATCGGCTGAGCAGCAGCGGTGCAGCCATGGTGGCAGCTCGAAGGAGGCTCGGCTCGGGACCAACCACCGCGACGTACAGGATCACCGCGCAAGCAGATGCGACCACTCGAGTGCGCCGGGGAATGCCGAAGGCAAGCAGCGGCAAAGCGACGCATGCGCACACGATGAGCACGTTGGCGCCGGACACCGCTACCAGATGGGTGAGGCCGCTGGTCTTCATGGCGTCGTCGGTGGCGGGAGTGAGGCCCGTAGTATCCCCGATGGCCATCCCGCGCACCAGAGCCGCCTGGTCGGGTGCCAGGTGATCCGTCCCGATTCTCACCTGCTGCTGCAGATCTGCTCGCATCGCCGCGATGCTGCGGCCTGGGTCTGATGTGGGGCGCACGCCGGTGAGCTGGAGGAACAGTGTGGAGCCATCAAGGGAGGGGCGGCCTCGCACAGTCAGGACCGCACCGGGCTGAACCGCCTCTTCGGCACGCTCCGGCAGATCTGAGCTGCCGATTCCGATGATCCGCAGTTCTGGCGGCAGGACCACGTGCTGTCGGCCCAGAGTGGCGCGGTCCCCAGTCGGCGTGAGCAACACGGTCCATTGATCCTGCGCCCACTCCTGGTCAGCGGCACGCGGTCGCGGCGTCCCGTCGGTGCGGACTGTCACCTCCAGGATTGCTTCGGCAGGCGCTTCGGTGATCATCAGCGAGGAGGCATGCAGCCTGTCCAGGGAGACGGTGAGCGGAGCGCTCGCCATAGTCACGGCGAGCACGGTCACCAGCAGAACTCGGTTCCAGGGCGGGCGTTCGCGCAGCCGCCACCAGAGGATCAGGGAGATTCCCGCGCCGAACGCGCAGATGCTCGCGGCAGCGCCAGGTCCACGGGCAGTGCCGATGATCGCGGCCGCCCACACCACAATCGCAGCGGGAGGCAGCAGTGCCCGGACCCGTGTGCTGCGGCCCGGATCAGACGGTGGCGCGTTCACGGATCTTGTCCAGGGTGGCTGGGCCGATGCCTTTCACCTCAAGCAGGTCTTCCACGGTCCGAAACGGTCCGTTCGCTTCACGGTGCTCGATGATCCGCTGTCCAATGGACGGTCCCACCCCGGGCAGCTCTTGCAGCTGGGTCAGGTCCGCAGTGTTGATGTTGATCCGTGCGCTATCAGTGCCCGGTGCGCCCGGGGCGGAGTGGGCTGTGCCGGACGAGTTGGAGGAGCCTGCGGGCTGTTCTGAACCGCTGCCAGCTGCGGGCGGAGCGCCCGCGGAGGCAGGCGGCTCCTCCCCCGGCTTCACAACATGGATGTGCTCGCCATCCTGAACGGGACGAGCCAGGTTGAGTGCGGCGAGATCAGCCTCTGCCGTCGGCCCGCCCGCTCCCTGCAGCGCGTCGTGCACTCGCGCACCGGGCGGAAGCTGAACGACGCCCGGGGTGCCCACCTGGCCTGTCACGTAGACGATGAGAGGTGCCTGCGGATCTGCTGGCGGTGTCTCAGCCGAACCGCCGGGGCCGGCGGTGCCTGCGCCTCCACCGGGCGGGGTGGTGTGGCCGCCCGGCTCAGGCGCTTGCGGATCCGTGCTGGGCTGGGCCTCACCGTTCTGCACCTCACCGTTCTGCACCTCCCCGTTCTGGGCCTCACCGTTCTGGGCCTGGGCGGCGGCGGGTGGGACCACAGTGCCGCGGTCGGGGCTGTTCAACAGAAGGTGGATCACCACGCCGATGAGGGCCGCGAGGATGACGGTGCCGAGCACGGCTTTCGCCACCAGAGATTCCCGCACCCGGTCGATCAGGCTCGGATGCGCCCAGCGCTCAAGCGCCTCCCAGTCAGGAGCCGGCTGATCAGCGGCATGGCGAGGTCCCGTCGTGCGGTTGAGGGAAGTGGTGCGGCGGCTCATGAGCTCACGCTATGGGCAGCGAGTATCGCGTTCCGCTCGCATCACCCCACTGGGGACAGGTGTGCGGTCACCGTGGGCAGGTCAGCCGCCGTTCACGCTCATGCGCTGAGGATGCTCATCCAGCCATCCCAAAACACAATAAGGACCACCAGTGCTACCAGCGCCCACCACAGAAGGCTCAGCACCATCCAGGAGCGAAGGATTCGGCTCACACCTGAAGTCAGTCGGATCCTGTTCAGCTCTATGAGGCGGGCAAGGGTGGAGAAGAACATCGGCGCTGAGACCGCCCACACCACCACGCACCATGGGCAGAGAGCGTGGATGATCGCGATTGCGCTGAACGCCAGCCAGTGCACGAAGGCGAAGGAGAAACCGGTGGCTCCGAGCACCGCGTACTCGAACCATGCGGGCAGAGTGGTGCGGCTGATCAGCAGTGCGCCCACTGCAGCGAGGATCGCGAATCCGCCCAGTCCGAGCGTCATGTTCGGAATTCCGAACGTGGACGCCTGCCAGGTGTTGATCATGGTCCCGCAGGAGATGAACGGGTTGATATCGCAGGCGAGTGCGGCGTCCGGATTCTCCAGCAGGGTCAGTTTGTCCAGGGTGAGCATCAGCGACGCGATCCAAGCAATGATTCCGCCTGCCAGCAGCACCCATCCCACCGCGCGGTCCGAGGCGCGACGGCGCGCGGCGAACTCAGCGAGGATCTCCTGATCCAGCTCTGCGAGCTCCTCCGGGCTCAGAGGCGTCGCTTCGGTCACGGGGCTCCTCTCAGAACAGGGGGTGAGCCTGATAGTAGCGGCGCAGTTCCGCGAAGCCTTCATCCATGGTGACGCGCGGAGACCACTGCAGTGCTTCCTGGGTGCGCCGCTGATCGAACCAGTGCGCGGTGGAGAGCTGCTCGGCAAGGAACTCCGTCATCGGAGGTTCTCGGTCCAGGTGGGCGCTGACCTTCTCAATCACCCGGCCGGCAAAGCGCACCAGCGGAGCGGGCACGCTGCGGGTGGGGCGTGGGATATCCACGGCGTCACAGAGACCGCCGATGAAGTCTCGGACCGTGCGCGGCTCGCCATTGGACACCACGAACGATTCCCCGTGAACATGCTCGATCCGATCCAGCGCCGCCACGATCGCCTCCGACGCGTTCGTGATGTATGTGGTGTCGATGAGCGCGAGCCCCTGGTCCAGCAGCGGCAGCGTGCCCTTGTTCGCCCGATCCAGCAGACGCTCCACTAGCTGTGTATCTCCCGGTCCCCACACAACATGAGGTCGGATGGAGGTGACGAGCATACCGTCGGCACCGTCAGCAGCCATTGCGACCAGTTCAGCAGCAGCCTTGGTGCGGGCGTACGGTCCGCGGGCCCGCTCCGGCTCCGGAGGCGTTGCGCCGAGCCCCACGATCGCAGATCCGTAGTGCGCCACCGAGGGTGATGAGATGTTGACGAGCGAGCCGCCGCCCTGGGCGCGCATCGCATCCACGATGTTGCGGGTGCCGCCGATGTTGACTGCGCGGAACTCCTCTTCCGGGCCGTAGATATCCACTTTCGCGGCGAGGTGCACAACGGCGTCATGCCCGTCAACGGCTCGGCGAACATCATCCGGATCGGTCAAAGAGCCGTTGACATCACGGATCCCGTCCAGACCGGCTGGGCGGCGCTGGAACGCAGACACTTCATGTCCGCGGTCTCGCAGGGTTTCGGCGACCGCGCCGCCGAGCATGCCGGATGCGCCGGTGACGAGGACCTTCACAGCGTCACCCGCTTCCCGGCGAGCGTGCCTTCAGCCCACGCCGCAAGACGAGCGCGATCGATCTTCGAATTGTGGCGGATATCCGTGGGCAGGGCGGTGGTGGTGAACACGGCGGTCACCTCAGCACCGGTGGCCGCGCGAACGGCACGGCGAACATCATCCTGCAGAACCGGGTCTGCCGCCACCGGCTCCCCCGGCTTCCCAGCCCGGTAGGTGGCGTCCAATTCGGCAATGACGATCACCTGCTGGGTGCCTTCTGGTCCCACACCGCACACACCGGCGCGGCGGATGCCGTCCACGGACTCCGCGGCCTGCTCGATCTGCACCGGCGTCAGCGGTCCATGAGCGGAGGAGACGACGTGGGCAAGCCGACCCTCCACCCAGAGGCGGCCCTGGTCATCGAGATGGCCCACATCCCCGGTGGCATGCCAGCCGTCGATCCGCATGGATTCGCGGGTGGTGCCCCACAGCATCAGGTAGCGGTCCCGCACGTGCGGGGCGCGCACCAAGATCTCGCCGGTGACGCCCGGGGTGGTGACAGCTTCGTTCCCGGCACGGCCGTTGCCGTCAAGCGGTGCGATCGCAATCTCAGCTCGCGGCACCGCTGTGCCCACAACGACGCCGTTGCCGGCACCGGCCGCTTCGATGCCCTCCAGATCGATCGCGGCAACGGCAAGACACTCGGTCATGCCGTAGGGCGAGTAGGAGGTTGCGTTCGGCATGATGGTCTGCAGACGGCGCAACAGCGGAGCGGGAATCGGTGCACCCGCTGAGAAGAAGCTCGGCACGCGAGCCAGCGCTGCGCGCTGCGTGTCCAAGAGCGCGTCGGCGGTGTCGATGATGTTCTTCAGAGCCGCGGGGGCGGTGAACACGGCGGGCGAGCCGAGTGCGTCAACCGCGTCCGCGAGGGCCGACGCGGTCAGCTCTCCGGGCCGGGTCACGTCCATATCGGGCACCACGGACGGAGCACCCAGGGAGGGGCCGAGCAGCGCGAACGGGGCGAAGCCTGCCACGAGTCCGCGTTCCGGCCGCAGCTGCAGAGTCTCCCCCACTGCGGTGAACATCGCACTCGCCTGACGGTGGGTGTAGACCGCGCCCTTGGCGGGACCGGTCGAGCCGGAGGTGAACAGGATCAGCGCGTCCGCTTCTGGATCGAGCTCCTCCTGCTGCACGTCAGCGCTGAGCGCGCGCATCTGCGCTCCCTCGTTCATGAGCTCGCCGATGGAGGTGCTGACTCCGAGGACCGCCCGGTCGATGCTGGGCAGTGTCTTCACGCTGATCCGCTCACCCGGCCAGCCGAGCACCTTCGCGCCCACGAGGGCTTTCTGGATGCCGATGATGAAGTCGGGGTGGCTGCCCACCAGGGCGCGGGTGAGGCCCTTGACGCCGAGTCCGGCATCGGCCACCACCGCCACAGCGCCGATGCGCAGGCATGCGTAGAGCACCGCGGTGAGATCAGCTCCGGGCTGCACCAGAACCGACACCCGAGATCCCCTGCGGATGCCGTGGGCCAGCATGCCCGCGCACAGGTCCTCGATGCGCTCATTCAGCAGCGTCCAGGTGATGACGCGGGGCGACCCATCGCTGTTCGCATTCATCTCCACTACGGCCGGCAGGTGAGCGGTGGCGGGATCGGCGGCAAGCTGCTCGATCCGGGCGCCAAGCGGTACGTGCGGGGCCGCTGTGGCAAAGCTGGAGACCGGTCGGATCTGCTCCGCCTGCTCGCGGCCGCTCACCCGCTTGGGCGCCTGCTCATCACCGAAGCTGTCCCGCAGCCACTGGGCGACGAGCTCAGCCACTGGGGCGTCCTCCCACACCAGGTGGGAGGCGTTCTCGAAGCGGTGCACGGATGCGTGCGGGCAGCGTTCAACCAGGTCCCGCAGGAACCGGTCGGAGAACACCACATCGCGCGGCCCCCACGCGAACAGCATCGGCACGTCCATCGTTCGAATGCCCTCTGCGAGTCGCTCAAGGGTGGGGCGTGAGGGGTGATGGGCGTCAGCCGGAATGTCCGCAACGAACGCTTCGATGCCTCGGCGTCGATCCGCGCCCCGGTACGGGGCGAGGTAGGCGTCCTTCACCTCGTCTGGCAGCGGCGGCTTGGAGAGGCTGATGGTGGTTCGCAGGAATGCGTCGGTGCCGGAGGTGCTGGCCTTGAGGAAGCCTGGGGCGGTGGCGATCTGCAGCGACTTCGGCAGCGCCTGGCCGAGCTCCTGGTAGATGCCGGTGTTGGTGAGGATCATGCCGATCACGTCATGCCGGTTGTCCAGCGCCCACCCCGTGGAGATGATGCCGCCCCAGTCATGGCCCACGGTCACAACCGGGCCGCGCACGCCGAGCGCGTCGGTCAGCAGGGAGAGATCGGTGATGCGGTCCTGCAGGTAGCGGGTGCGGCCGGTGCGCTCGGAATAGCCCATCTCCAGCTGGTCCACGGCGATCACGCGCCACGGAATATCCTCCCGGAACAGCGATCGGTACAGGAAGGAATAGGTGGGGTTTCCGTGCACGCAGAGAATGGTTCCGCGAGGCTCCACGCCCTCTTCGGCGAGCAGCTCGGCGTTGTCCAGCAGGTGCCACCGGCGCTCGTCCCCGAAGGAGTCCTTCGCCTCGACGGTGCGGTTCAGGCGCGGGTCCACCCCGGGCAGGTCCGGCACCTCGGTGACGTCCTTGAACCCGATCGGAGCAGTCTTCTTTGAGAACAGGTTCACCACTCAACCTCCATCATTGCGGTGTTCAGGCCGGAACCCACGCCCATCAGCAGGATCTTGTCCCCCGTGGCGAACTGGTCCTGGTATTTCGCGAGGGTCAGCGGCACTGCCTCAGCGGCCACATTGCCGAGGTCGGGGAAGGTGAGCGGGATCCGCTCGAAGTCGATGCCCGCCGCTTTTGCGAATGCTCGTGTATACACCATCGACACCTGATGCAGCACCACGTAGTCGCTCGCGGTGTAATCGCGGCCGTTTGCTTCCGCTGCCTTCCACGTGTCCATCACGAGTGCGAGACCGTTCTCCAGCAGGCCGGCCGTGTCCGTGCGCATGTCATCCATATTGCCGATGCACAGTTCATGATGCTCGGTGCCGGCACGGGATTCGGTGTGAAGGATGCGGTGCGCGTCCGGGTGGCGATCCCACGGTCCGATCACCGCGGCGGCGGCTCCGGAGCCGAGGGTGAGGGAGGCGAACTGGTTGTTGTAGTCCTCCCGCGTGGCGGTCTTCTGGTTGAGGCGGCCGATAGTGCGGCGCTGCACTTCTTCCACGTCCTCAGCGCCCACGATCAGGGCATAGTCGATCTGGCCGGCGTCGATCAGGCTGGCCGCCATGCTCATGGCATTCACAAAGCCGAGGCAAGCGTTGGTGATGTCGAAGTTCATGGTGGATGCGGGCATGCCGAGAGCCGCATGGACGTGGGTGGACATCGCCGGCTCCAGATGGCGGCGGCTCACCGAAGCGTTGATCAGCAGTCCCACCTGATCACGCGAGATGCCCGCGCGGGCGATGGCCCGCTCAGCTGCCTGCACCACGCCCTGCTTCCAGCCGTTGACCGGGTCCTTCCACCAGCGCCGCTCATAGACGCCGGCCACCCGCTGCAGCATGCCCTTGGGAATGCGCAGTCGCTTCCGTGCGGGCGCGAGCAGCTCATCGAGCTCGTCCGAGGTCACGGGAACCTGTGCCTCCACCGCAGCGATGGAGATGATCGCCGCGTTGCGGTGATCGAGCGAGGCGTTGAGTGCTGAAACCATGTCACTTCCGTCAGAGAGATTGTTCGGAGCTCTGCCACCGGGACCGGTGCGGCCGCTCAGGGGCAGAGTGCGTTGGTTGATTCTTCCACCATCCGCTGAGAAGACGGCGGGGTTCCTGGGTCACATCCTCAAATGGTGACCGAGTTCGCGGCGAGCGAAGTCGATGGAGCGCTGGATCGCCGGCAGCTTCGCCTGCAGCGAACGCGTGCTGCCGGTGCTGATCTCCACCACGATCGACCCGTACCAGTCGCGGCGAACCAGGGTGGAGAGGATCTCCTTCACCGGCTGTTTGCCGTCTCCCGGCACCAGATGCTCGTCCTTCAGGCTGTGTCCGCTGCCATCGGCAAGGTGTAGGTGAGCGAGCCGATCCCCCACCCGGTCGATCATGGCCAGGGCATCATCTCCGGCGGTCGACGCGTGCGACAGGTCGATGGTGACGTGTCGAAAGTCCTCATCCGTGGGGTCATGGTCCGGCAGGTATGGGAGCACCTCCCGCACTCCGAGTCGCCACGGGTACATGTTCTCCACCGCCACTTCCACCTGGTAGCGGTCCTCCAGCTCGCGCACAATGTCCACAAAGCGGCGCGCGTAGTCGCCCTGCCATCGAAACGGCGGGTGTGCCACCACGGTGGGGATCTCCAGGTCCACGGCCATCTGCACGGTCTTCTCAAGCTTGGCTCGCGGATCCCTGCCCCACACGAACTGGAGGAAGAACAGGGTGGGGGCATGCAGGGAGAGGATCGGCAGTTCGTAGACGCGCACCAGGGTGCGCAGACGCTCAGGACTGCGGGATTCCTTCGCAAAGCTCGCCATCACCTCAACCCCGTCGTACCCGGTGTCAGCAGCCGCCCGGAAACAGTCCTCGAGGCCAAGCGGGAAAACAGAGGAGGTGGACAGGCCCACGGGAATCTTCCGATGCACTTCGTGGAAGCGAAGCGCCTCATGCTGCGGGGCGTTGCGTTCGCGCCAGGCAGTCGCTGAGCGCCGCGCCTGATTCTTCCGGGTGAGCTTCTTGCGCCCCCTCGCGGGACCGGCTGCGCCGGCGGGCCCCCCGGGGGCACCGGACGAGGGAGCTGAGGCTGAAGAAGGGGTCTGCGGGCGGTCGGGCATGCGCCGAGGCTATCAACCGGTCGTCAATTAGGGTTGTGAGCATGGCGAAGCTGCATTTCAAGTACGGGGCGATGAACTCGGGAAAATCCGACACCCTCATCAAGACCGCGTACAACTATGAAGAGCGCGGCCTCGCCACCGTGACCCTGAAGCCCGCTGTGGACACCAAGGGCGATGCCTGGGTGATGGCGCGCGCTGGCGGACGCCGCGCGGTGGACGTTCTTGTGCATCCCGGGCAGGACGTGCGCCGGGCGATCCAGGAATGCGCCCGCTCCCAGGACCGGCCGATCGCCTGCGTGCTCGTGGACGAATCACAGTTCCTGGAGCCCAGCCAGGTTGATCAGCTGTTCCTGGTGGCGAAGATCGATGAGATATCGGTGATCTGCTACGGGCTGAGGATTGATTTCCGAGCCGTGCAGTTTCCCGGATCGGCTCGCCTCTTCGAACTTGCCGATAACTTTGAGAAGCTGCCCACCATGTGTCGCTGTGGCAGCCAGGCCGAGTTCAACTGCCGCATGGTCGGTGGGCGCTTTGTGTTCGAGGGCGATCAGGTGGCGATCGATGAAGGCGAGGCCGGCACGGTCAGCTACGAATCCCTGTGCGGCCGCTGCTATCTGCAGGAGAAGCACAAGGCGGAGGCGCCAGCGTTCTTCTGATCACGGTTCACGCACTGCTCGAAGAGGTGAGAAGATAGAGCGCATGAAGATCCTCTCGATTCAGTCCGCCGTGGCCTACGGGCACGTGGGCAACAGCGCAGCCGTTTTCCCCCTTCAGCGCCTAGGCCACGAGGTGTGGCCGGTGAACACGGTGCTGTTCTCGAATCACACGGGCTACGGTGCGTGGCGCGGCCCGGTTGTGGCAGCCGATGACGTTCATGAGGTCATCCTCGGCATCGAGGATCGCGGTGGACTCGCCGAGGTGGACGTGGTGCTGTCCGGCTACCAGGGATCAGCAGCGATCTCCGAGGTGATCCTGGACGCGGTGCAGCGTGTGCGTGCCGCGAACCCGAACGCCACCTACACGGCGGATCCGGTGATGGGCAATGCGAAGTCCGGCTGCTTCGTGGACCCCGCGATCCCGCCGCTGTTGCGCTCGGCAGTGGCACCGGCAGCGGACCTCATCACCCCGAACCAGTTCGAGCTCGGCTACCTGACCGAGACCCAGCCGGACGATCTTGACTCCACACTCGCCTCAGTGGATGCGGCCTTCGACATGGGCCCGTCGGCAGTTCTGGTGACGTCTGTGTTCCGGCCGGACCGTGAGCCGGACACCCTGGAGATGCTGTTTGCTGACAAGAGCGGTGCCTGGCTGGTGCAGACCCCGCACCTTTCCACCAAGCGCAGCGGCTCCGGCGACGTCACCGCTGCCCTGTTCACCGCGCACTACCGCGGGGGCGCCTCTCCTGCTGAAGCCTTGGAGAAGACTGCGTCCTCCGTGTTCGACCTGCTCCAGGACACGGAGTCGAAGGGCTCCACCGAGCTGCTGCTCGTGGAGAACCAGGAGGTGTACGCTCACCCGCGCCCGCAGTTCACCGCTGAGCAGGTGCGCTGACCGGAGCGCCGAAATCTCGGCGCACTCGGTCCGGCCGCACGGACCAGCCGGCGTCAGGTCAGCCGTCGTCAGCGCAGTCGGCTTCGGCTGTTCATAGTCCCGCCCCATCGAACACAAGGGGGCGGGACTATGACATGAGCTCAGACGGTCGGCTTCTGTTCCTGCGCGGTCGCGACCATGTGCTCGAGCACACGAACCACTTGCGATGAGTAGCCGAACTCGTTGTCGTACCACACGTACAGCACCAGCGTGTTCCCTTCGGCGATGGTGGCAAGCCCATCAACCACGCCGGCACGCTTCGAGCCCACGAAGTCGGTGGAGACCACCTCACTGGAGGCAATGTAGTCGATCTGATTGCGCAGCTCTCCGGTGAGGGACTCGGCGCGCATGGCGCTGTTGACCTCGTCGCGGTCCACCGGCTTCTCCAGGGTGAGGTTCAGCACGGCGAGGGACACGTCCGGGGTGGGAACGCGAATGGCGTTGCCGCTGAGTTTGCCGGCCAGCTCCGGAAGCGCCTTTGCCACTGCCTTCGCTGCACCGGTCTCGGTGATGACCATGTTGAGCGCTGCGGAGCGGCCGCGACGAGCGCCCGCGTGGAAGTTGTCGATCAGGTTCTGGTCATTGGTGAACGAGTGGACGGTCTCCACATGTCCGCGCACGATCCCATAGGTGTCATTGAGCTTCTTCAGCACCGGAGTGATCGCGTTGGTGGTGCAGCTGGCAGCGGTGATGATCGGCTTGTCCGGGGTTGCGTCGGCATGGTTGATGCCGTAGACGATGTTCGGCAGATCTCCCTTGCCGGGGGCGGTGAGCAGAACCCGGGCTACGCCCTTGGACTTCAGATGCTGGCCAAGGCCTTCCTCATCACGCCAGCGACCGGTGTTATCCACCACGATCGCATCGTCGATGCCATATTCGGTGTAGTCGATCGATGCCGGATCTCCTGAGTAGATCACCTGGATGCGAGTGCCGTTGGCGATGATCGCATTGGACTCGAGGTCCACAGAGATCGTGCCGTCGAAGCGGCCGTGCACGGAGTCGCGGCGCAGCAGGCTGGCTCGCTTCTTGAGGTCATTCTCGCCGTTCTTGCGCACCACGATCGCCCGCAGGCGCAGGCCGTTGCCGGAGCCCTGGTGGGCGATGAGGATGCGCGCAACCAGGCGTCCGATCCGGCCGAAGCCGTAGAGCACCACATCAGCGGGATGGTCCGTGGAGGTCTTCTCCGCAGCGGCGAAGTACTCCAGTGCCGCCTGATCCACCGGCTTGTCATCACGGTAGGCGGCGCGGATCAGCCGGCCCAGGTCCAGCGGGATATCGCGCACCTCCTGCTCCTTGGCAAGCTGCAGCACGCGCAGCGTGTCCTCCACCTTGGCTTCACCGTTCTCGATGCGGCGTGCCCAACGGTGGGCCTTGATGATGTCAATCGCAGATTTGTTGACGAGTGTGCGGCCGAAGATGTGCGGCTTCACGTTGTTTTCGCGGTAGAGCCGGCCGATCAGCGGGATCATGTTCTCGGCGATGGCTACTCGGCGCAGCCAGTCGTTGTGGACCTGCTCTGCGCTGGTTGCGTTGCTCACGCTGATGTTCCTCCTTGAACAGCATTGAACAGCGGAAAGAAAGGCGTCATTGCCTTCATCAGCATTGAACCAAAATTTTCTGGTCAGCGTCTGCGTTCGCGGGAGAAGCGGGACCAGCGCCTCATACAGTTGGTGTGCAGCCTGCCACCGCGGCTGCATTCAGCGCGCCGCACCCCGGTCAGCGCGCCCGCGTCAAAGGAGACCCCATGACCAACGCAGAGATGGCTGCTCACCCCCACAGCAGTGAGGGCGTCACCGCCGCGCAGGTGACTGATCTGGTGCGCACATGGGTGCGCGAGGCTGAGAAGCGTCCGATCCCCGGTCAGGCGCGGATGCTCGCCGATCTGCTCGCTGATCCGAAGGGGCTTGAGTTCACGGTGGGGTTCGTGGATCGCGTAGTGCGCACCGAGGATCCGGTCGCTGCGGCTGAGGCGCTGCGCGAGCTGGCCGACAACCCTCCGAGCTTCCTGCCGCCGGTGCTGCAGCGGATCGTCCGGCTGGGTGGATCCGCCTCGAGGCTCGCTCCGGGAGCAGCGGTGGCAATCGCACAGGAGACGATGCGCCGGATGGTCTCCCATCTCATCCTCGATGCGCGCGATCACCAGCTCTCAGCCGCTATCCGACGCTTTCGCGATCAGGGCGTCGCCCTCAACATCAACCTGCTCGGCGAAGCCGTGCTCGGTGCGCGAGAGGCGCAGCGCCGCTTGGAGGGCGTGCACGCTCTGATCCTCCGGCCAGACGTGGACTACTGCTCGATCAAAGTCTCCTCGATTGTGGACAACCTGTCCCTGTGGGGCGCCGAACAGACGATCAGCACCGTCATCGACCGTCTGTTGCCGCTCTATCTCGACGCAGCCACCGAGGAGCACGCCACGTTCATCAACCTGGACATGGAGGAGTACAAGGACCTTGAGCTCACCGTGGAGGTGTTCGAGCGTCTGCTCTCGCGTCCTGAGCTCACACACCTCTACGCGGGCATCGTCCTGCAGGCCTATCTTCCAGATTCGCAGCGCGCGATGGAGCGTCTGCATCGCTTCGCTGAGGAGCGCGTTGCCAGCGGCGGCGCTCCGATCAAGGTGCGCCTGGTCAAGGGCGCAAACCTCGCCATGGAACGGGTGGAGGCGGATGTGCACGGCTGGCCGCTGGCAACTTTCCACTCGAAACAGGAATCCGACGCCCATTACAAACGCGTGCTGCGCGCATCCCTCACCCCCGAGCGGCTTAGCGCCGTTCACCTCGGCATCGCTGGCCACAACCTGTTCGATATCGCCTATGCGCACCTGCTCATGCGCGAGCGAGATCTGCTCGGCAGTGAGGCTGTGGAGTTTGAGATGCTCGCCGGGATGGCGCCCGGTCAGCAGCAGGCGGTGGCGGACACGGTCGGCTCAATGCGCCTGTACGTTCCCGTAGTGCATCCCAGGGAGTTCGACGTGGCAGTCTCCTACCTGGTCCGCCGTCTGGAGGAGAACGCCTCTTCGGACAACTTCATGTCAGCGGTGTTCCGCCTTGACGACAGCCCGGAGCTGTTCTTCCGCGAGCAGAAGCGTTTCGAGGACTCGCTCGCCCGCTCCTTTGCCGAGCAGGCGCCGCCCACCCATCGGGTGGGGGACCGCGCCGCCGAATCCAGCTGTGCCAGCCTCGTAGAGCTCGGCTCACACACTCTGCCGGCACGACCGCGGGCCTTTCGCAACACCCCCGACACCGACATGTCTACCGCTGCCAACCAGGCATGGGCGCGCACCATCACACGCCGCATCCCCGACTCCACCCTTGGCGCAGACCTTGCTGATGCGGCGCGCATCAACACGATTGAAGGGGTGCAGAAGGTCATTGCCGGCGCGTTGAACGCGCAGCGTGAATGGGCATCGCGCCCCGTCAGCGACCGCGCCACGGTTCTGCGACGGGCAGCGCAGGTGCTTGCCGCGCATCGCGCAGAGCTGCTGGAAGTGGCCGCGTCGGAGACGGGAAAGACTCTCGCGCAGGGAGACCCGGAAGTGAGCGAAGCGATCGACTTCGCCCTGTTCTACGCGGACAGCATGGAAGACCTGGCCGAACGCGACGATGTTGCCTTCACACCGCGCCAGCTGACTCTGGTCACTCCCCCGTGGAACTTCCCGGTGGCGATCCCCTGCGGCTCCATGCTCTCCGCTCTGGTGACCGGCAGCGCCGTAGTGGTGAAGCCCGCCCCGCAGGCCAGACGCACCGGTGCCTACCTCGTGTCCCTGCTGCACCAGGCGGGAATCCCCACGGACGTGCTGCAGCTCGTTGATGTGCCGGAGAACAGCGTGGGCCGCACCCTCATCAGCGATGAACGCGTGGACCAGATCATCCTGACCGGCGCCTATGATACCGCCGTCCTATTCAGCGAGTTCAACCCGCGGGCGCTGATCAAAGCGGAGACCAGTGGGAAGAATGCGATCATCGTGACCCCGCACGCGGATCTGGATCTTGCAGCACGCGATATCGCCCAGAGCGCGTTCGGCCACGCCGGCCAGAAATGCTCGGCTGCTTCGCTTGCGATTCTGGTGGGCTCCGTCGCGCGGTCGCGCCGGTTCCGCGCACAGCTCGCGGACGCTGTGCTGAGTCTGCGGGTGGGCTGGCCGGATGATCCCACCGCTGAGATGGGCCCGGTGATCGAGGAACCGGGTGAGAAGCTGCGCGAGGGATTGGGCGAGCTCGGCGCCAGTGAGCGCTGGCTCAACAGACCGCAGGCGATGGATGCCAGCGGCAGGCTGTTCACGCCCGGCGTGCGCGAGGGCGTTCAGCCGGGCTCTGCCTATCACCGCACCGAGTATTTCGGGCCCGTGCTAGGCCTCATGGAGGCGAAGACCCTGGCCGATGCGATCAGACTGCAGAACGGGACCGAGTATGGCCTGACAGCAGGCCTGCATTCTCTGGAGCCGGCCGAGATTCAGCGGTGGGTGCGCACGGTCCACGCCGGCAACCTGTACGTGAACCGCGGCATCACGGGCGCCATTGTGGAGCGTCAGGCTTTCGGCGGGTGGAAGCGCTCGGCGATTGGGCAGACCGCGAAGGCCGGCGGGCACCACTATCTTGTCCATCTGATGGACGCGGCCGACCCAAGCGATGCGCCGCGGGATGCCGAGTGGCTTGCCGCCGCCAAGCGCAGTGACGTGGTCGTGTGGGGCCGGGAGTTCACGCCGCGCGACCGTCAGCAGCTGCACGGCGAGGTGAACCTGATGGTGCACCGGCCGCTCGAGGTGCTGATCCGCGTGGCCGATGGCGCCGCTGAGCGTGAGGTGGAGCGGGTGCTGCATGCGGCACAGGTCGCCGGCGCCAGCGTGGAGCTGTCCGCGAGCGCTGGGGCTGCGGATGCTGTGAAGCGCTGCGCCCGCGATGAGCCGGTGCGCGTGGAGAGCGCGGACCAGCTGGCATCGCGGCTCGTCTCAACACCGCAGTGGCGGGTGCGGACGGTGGGCGGCACGGAGCCGGCTGTGAAGCGGGCGCTCCTTGAACGGCCGGAGGTTGCCCTGTTCGAGCAACCGGTGGTGCAGTCGGGGCGCGTGGAGCTGCTCACCTTTGTGCGGGAGCAGGCGATCAGCGCCACTGACCACCGTTACGGCAATGCCCTGCCCTATGATCTTGCGCAGCTGATCACGGAGGCGTGAATGATCGTGGAAGCGTGAGCTGATGGTGGGCGAAGGCCCCGCACCGGTTCATCGGGGCGGGGCCTTCTTACAGCGGTGCTCTCAGGCGGACAGTTCGGTGCCGTCCTCGACGCGGCCCCCATCCTCGGGGAGTGTTGCATCGCCCACCACACGCACATTCGCGCCGAATGTCCAGTCTCCCTTCACGGTGAGGCTGGAGGCATCCTTCATGGATGGAACTCCGCTCGGGAAGCGCTCGTCGAAGTCGCCGATGAGCTTGTAGTGGTCGCTGAGGGTCACAAGCGGCACGGTGTCCACGGCTTTGCGCAGCGCGAGCTGATCAGTGAGCGCATACGCGTCAGAGCGGATGAGCAGCAGGTCGCTGGTGGCCTTGACCGGCAGGAACCGTGCCCGGTCCACCACGATGGCGGTGGCGCCTTCGAACACTTCGATGGCGGCGCCCATCGCGGATTCGATCTGGTACACGGGGGTGCTGGTCTTGTCCCCCGGGTCCACGGTCTTCTCGTTCCGGATCAGCGGCAGGCCCATGACGCCGCCGCGTTCATCGAGGATCTCCTGTAGGCGCACCAGATCAAACCAGAGGTTGTTGGTGTGGAAGAACGGGTGGCGGTGCTCATCGGTGAAGAAGTCCATCTCCTCCGCCGGGGTCTGTGCGGTGTCGCGCAGGATGAGCCGCCCGTCTGCTCGGCGCACGGCGAGGTGGCCGCCCTTGCGGTCCGCTGCGGTGCGGCGGCACAGCTCGGCGGCGTAGGGGGCGCCGGACGCGGCGAACCAGCCGGCGAGCTCAGGTGAGGGCTCCGCGCCGAGGTTGTCCGAGTTGGAGACGCATGCGTAGCGGAAGTCCGCGTCGATCAGCTGCCGGAGCACACCGGAGGCGAACAGCGCCGTGTAGATGTCTCCGTGGCCGGGTGGGCACCACTCCAGACTCGGGTCGGCCTCCCACTGGACCGGGGTGAGATCATCCTGGCGGAGCTTCGGCTCCTTGTTCTGCAGAAAGTCCAGCGGCAGGCCGTCCACGGGAAGGTCCGGGTACTGGGAGAGCACCTCCAGGGTGTCCTCCCGAGTGCGGAAGGAGTTCATGAATAGCAGCGGCAGTCGAGCGCCGGTGCGTGTGCGTGCGGCGAGCACCTGTTCGGCGAGGATCTGCAGGAAGTTCCTCCCGTTCCGCACGGGCAGCAGCGTTTTCGCCTTGTCCAACCCCATGGAGGTGCCGAGGCCGCCGTTGAGCTTGATCACCACGAGCTTGGAGAATGCGTCGGCAGCCTGCTCGGCGCTGACGGCCTCATCGCTGAGGTGGGGCGGGTCGAGGTAGGGATCGATGGTGTCTTCGGGGATCTGGCCGGTGGTGCCGGCTTCGAGCTGACGGTAGAAGTCGGAGAACACGCTGATCGCGGCTTCGGCTACGCCGTCCGCGCGCATCTTCTGCTGTGCCTGTGCAAGACCTTGTTCACTCATACAACCACCCTACTGGGCGTGGGTGGGGACGCCTTCTAGACTGGCATCATGAGCAGAGTTCTTTCAGCAGTCGCCTGGCCGTATGCAAACGGCCCCCGCCACATCGGCCACGTGGCCGGCTTCGGTGTGCCCTCCGATGTGTTCTCCCGATACATGCGGATGGCTGGGCATGACGTGCTGATGGTGTCGGGCACCGATGAGCATGGCACGCCGATTCTGGTGGCGGCAGATGCGGAAGGGGTGTCCGCTCGGGAGCTCGCGGACCGCAACAACCGGGTGATCGTGGAGGACCTGGTCAATCTTGGCCTCTCCTATGACCTGTTCACCCGCACCACCACCGTGAACCACTACCGGGTGGTGCGGGATATGTTCCGCCAGGTGCGGGACAACGGCTACATGATCGAGCAGACCACCCATGGCGCAATCTCCCCCTCCACCGGCCGCACTCTGCCGGACCGCTACATCGAGGGCACCTGTCCGATCTGCAAGACCCCGGGGGCGCGCGGCGATCAGTGTGACAGCTGCGGCAACCAGCTGGACCCCACTGATCTGATCGACCCGCATTCACGGATCAACGGCGAAACACCGAAGTTCGTGGAGACCACGCACTATTTCCTTGACCTGCCGGCGCTCGCAGAGGAGCTCGGCCGGTGGTTGGATGAGCGTGAGGCAACGGGTCTGTGGCGTCCGAACGTGATCCGCTTCAGCCAGAACTTCCTGACGGACATCCGTCCGCGCGCGATGACTCGGGACATCGACTGGGGCATCCCCATCCCGGGCTGGGAGGACCAGCCCACCAAACGGCTCTACGTGTGGTTCGACGCGGTCGTCGGCTATCTCTCTGCCTCCATCGAATGGGCGCGTCGAAGCGGGGATCCGGAGGCGTGGCGCAAGTGGTGGAATGATCCCGAGGCCCTGTCCTACTACTTCATGGGCAAAGACAACATCGTGTTCCACTCGCAGATCTGGCCGGCGGAGCTGATCGGCTACAACGGCGATGGCGCCCACGGTGGCGAGCCGGGCACCCTCGGGAAGCTGAATCTGCCCACCGAAGTGGTGTCCAGTGAGTTCCTGACCATGGAGGGCAAGAAGTTCTCCTCCTCCAAGGGTGTGGTCATCTATGTGCGCGATGTCCTCTCCCGCTATCAGCCGGACGCACTGCGCTATTTCATCTCCGCTGCCGGCCCGGAGAACAATGACTCGGATTTCACCTGGAGCGAGTTCCTCTCCCGGACGAACAACGAGCTGGTAGCTGGGTGGGGGAACCTGGTGAACCGCACGGCCGCGATGATCGCGAAGAACGTGGGTGAGATTCCGCCAGCTGGTGAGCTGCAGGCGGAGGATGAGGCGCTGCTGAGCGCGATCCGGGATGGGTTCACGTCAGTGGGCGAGGCGATCCGGGGCCACCACCAGCGTTCAGCGCTGAGCCAGATCATGCACCTGGTGGGCGAGGCGAACGCGTACGTGTCCGCCACGGAGCCGTTCAAGCTGAAAGCTGAGGAGCAGCGGCCTCGTCTGCTGTCGATCCTGCACACGCTTGCCCAGGCGGTGACGGACCTGAACACCATGCTGGCGCCGTTCCTGCCGCATTCCGCTAATCAGGTGGCGGCTGCGCTCGGGGAAGACTGCATCATCGCTCCGATGCCGCGCCTGGAGGAAGTGGATGATCTGGACGGCGGCCCCGGCTATCCGATCATCACGGGCGATTACAGCGATGCGCCCGCGTGGGAGCACCGCCCCGTGCGTGTGGGCGCCCCCGTGGTGAAGCCGACTCCGATCTTTCAGAAGCTGGATCCGTCGATTGTGGATGAGGAGCTGGCTCGGCTCGGCCTTGAGCCGGACGGCGCCTGAGCGCGCTGCTGCTCCACCAGCGACGGCGGCGCTTCCCCGCCCGGGCCTTCAGGCCCGAACGGCGCGCATGACTAGCTTTATGCTGAGGCCATGACTTCACCTGTTCTGCTCGGGATTGCGCATGGTTCGCGCACGTCCATGTCTGCGCCCATCACCAGTCAGCTGGTGGATGCGGCTGCCGCCGCTGTTGACGCGCCGGGCCGCGTCGCTTTCCTTGATCTCGCAGAGCCCGGGGTGGACGCGGCCGTTGAGCGCCTCGCCGCCGAAGGCTTCACCGAGGCGATCGCTGTTCCGCTGCTGTTCACCGAGGCGTACCACGCGAAACAGGATGTCCCGGCCGCGATTGCGGAAGCTGAGAAGAGGCACGGCGTGCGGATCCGCGTGGCCGATGTGATCGGCACCGGAGACGATGTGGCTGACACGGTGGCCCGGCATGCTCTGGCATGGAGCATTGAGGACCGGCAGGGGCCCGTTGTGCTGCTGGCAGTCGGCTCCTCGCACGCGGACGCGAATGCGTCAGTGCAGGATCTGGCGGAGCGGATCGGACAGCGGCTGGACCGTGAGGTGATCGCACAGTTCGCCACCTGCGCACCGCGCGCGGTGGATGCGATCAAGGCGTCAAGCGGCCCCGGTGTGCTGCTTCCGCTGTTCACGGCGCCCGGCCTGCTGCTGGATGCCGCAATCGACGCCGCGAACCAGCACGGGTGGGCGTACATCCCCTATCTCGGTGCGAAGCTCTCCGCGGTCGTGGCCGACCGCTACCGGGCCGCGCTGAACAGCTCAGCAGGCTGACCGGCAGGCCGAACGACGCCGTCAGCGTCCCAGCCGTGCCGGCAGCTCCGCCGCCATGAGCTGAACCATTGCACCGAGCCGTTCCCGCTGCGGGAACAGGGCGGTGATCCCCTCCGCCTCCAACGGTTCAGCGCTGACATGGCCGACCGCAACCGCTGCAGCGTGCGTCTGCAGGGCACGCACAAGATCCGCCCGGCGGCCCGTCTGCTGCGCCCGCTCCAGCAAGCCCTGCACAGCAGGCGCGGCAGTGAAGGTGACCGCGTGGATGCGGCCGGTGATGAGCCCCTCGATCAGGTCATCCACCGGTGTCGCATCTACAGGAGGCTCCCAGCGATAGGGCGCCACCACAATCAGCTCATGGCCAGCGCCGTCTGCTTCCAGCGCGCGGACGACGTTCGGATGCAGGTAGCCGTGGCGCTGCAGTCCGATCGGTCCGGCGGGGATGCCGAGCTGCTGAGCACACTCCACCATGGACTCACTGGTCTCTCCGGGTGATGCGGGCGCATCCGGCAGGCCGGCGGCGCGCACCGCTCCCCTGCCCTTGGCGCCGCGGCACACGATCATCGTGGAGCGGAGATAGTCGATGGTGTCGGTTCGCAGATCGGACGGGAGTGCATCGAGCCAGTTTGTGAAGCCCTGCGCTGTGGTGACAAAGAACAGTGAAGGCCGCTGCTTCAATAGGCGGCGGGTGTCCGCGAGCAGCTGTGCATCATCCTCCACCGGGACGATCCGCATGGTGGGGGCGCTGACGGTGTGCGCACCTTGACGCTGGATTGCGGCGAGCTGATCGTCGATCCGGCGGCTGGCGGTAACGCCGATCGTCAAGCCCTGCAGCGGGCTGTTCGGGCGTGAGGTGGTGGGGTCAGTCATCGGTGTTCTCCTGTTTCCCAGAGCGGTGCTCAGTCTGCGGGGGCTGGATCGGGCATGATCTGCCGGATCCCTACCACGTCACCGAGGATGATCACCGCGGGGTTGCGAATGGAGCGGACGGATGCATCAGCAACTGCGCTGGCGAGCGTGCTGATGGTATGGCGCTCATCGGGGTCGCAGCCGTTTTCGATGATCGCCAGCGGGGTCTGTTCGTGCATGCCGGCGGCGCGCAGTGAGCGGACCGTGTCCGGCAGGGTGCGCACCCCCATGAGGATGACAACGGTGCCGCCGAGCGTGACCAGGCTGAGCGCCTCCTCCGGACTGATCGGATCATGCCCGGAGATGATCGTGACGGCTCGAGAATGCTCACGGTGGGTGACGCTGATCCCGGCGTGCAGGGGCAGAGCAAGCGCGGAGGTGATCCCAGGAATAACCTCCACGGGGATCCCTCGATCAGCGAGGAAGCGCCATTCCTCTCCCCCTCGCCCGAACACGGCGACGTCTCCGCCTTTGAGCCGCACCACATCAGCGCCGGCGCACGACAGCGCATGCAGATGCTCATTGGTGTCCTCCTGGGTCACCCGGTGCTGGCCCGGACGTTTGCCGACATCCACGATGGATGCGCCCGGCGCCAGCGCACACACCCGCTCCCCAATGCCGAGCCGATCGGTGAAGATGACGTCCGCGTGGGCGATCGCTGTGCTCGCAGCATGGGTCAGCAGAGCTGGATCCCCCGGTCCGCCGCCCACCAGATGCACTGAGCCCACACCGGCGGCTGCGCCGCTGCTGCTGTCCGCGTCAGCAGGCGGTGCGGACTCGACCAGTGTGATGGCGCCGCGCAGCTCAGCGCCTCGCTGCAGCAGGTGGCCGCCCAGTCCCCGTTCGATGAGCAGCTGATCGAACGCGGCGGCGCGGCGCCGCAGTGCGGCAGGTACGGTCACCAGGGCCCCGTCGGCTGCGAATGCCTGCGCAGCCTGCCACGTGAGCGGGCCGCCCAGAACCTCCTCGGTCACCGGGCGGCCCGCCCACGACGGTGCCTCATGAAAGGCGGTGGGCCTCACGCGTTCTCATCCGGATCGATGTCCTCACCGCGGGCGTTGCGCAGGGCGATGACCGGGCCGGAGATCAGCACCGATTCGCGCTCCTCCAGCGTGGCGGGCCGGTGCTGATCGCGCTCAGGAACATACGCGAAAAGCGGGTCACGCGCCTCCGGTGCATTGATGAATGAACGGAAGCGCGCCACCTTTGCCGGGTCCTTCAGGGTGGCTACCCATTCGTCCTCGTGACCGTCCACGAAGCTCTGCATCTCCTGCTCGAGCTCTGCGCAGATGCCGAGCGAGTCGTTGACCACCACGTCCTTGACGTGCTCGAGGCCGCCGTCGAGGGAATCGATCCAGGTGGCGGTGCGCTGCAGCTTCTCCGCGGTGCGGATGTAGTAGCCAAGGAAGCGGTCGATCAGGGTGACCAGCTCGTCATCCGAGACGTCCGCGGCAAGCAGTTCCGCGTGCTTCGGAGCGAAGCCGCCGTTGCCGCCTACGTACAGGTTCCATCCCTTGTCCGTGGCGATGACACCCACGTCCTTCGCCCGCGCCTCTGCGCACTCACGGGCGCAGCCGGATACGCCCAGCTTGTACTTGTGCGGGGAGCGAAGGCCCTTGTACCGCTCCTCCAGGAGGATCGCCATGCCCACGGAGTCCTGCTGCCCGAATCGGCACCAGGTGGAGCCCACGCAGCTCTTCACGGTGCGCAGGGACTTTCCGTACGCCTGACCGGACTCCATCCCCGCATCGATCAGACGCTGCCAGATGTGCGGCAGCTGTTCGATGCGCGCACCGAACAGGCCGATCCGCTGAGCACCGGTGATCTTCGTGTACAGGTTGAAGTCTGCAGCAACCTCGGCGATGACCCGCAGCTTCTCGGGGGTGATCTCGCCGCCGGGCACCCGAGGCACCACGGAGTAGGTGCCGTCCTTCTGCATATTGCCGATGAAGCGGTCATTCGTGTCCTGCAGGTGACCCAGTCCCTTGTCAAGGATGTAGCGATCACGCTGGGAGGCCAGGATGGAAGCGACCACCGGCTTGCACACATCGCAGCCGTGGCCCACGCCGAACTGTTCGATGACCTCTTCGAAGCTGGTCAGCTTGTGCTCGCGGACCTTCGCGTACAGCTCGGAGCGGGACATCTCAAAGTGCTCGCACATTGCACTGGAGACGGCGATGCCGGATTTGGCGAGCTCGCTTGCAAGGATCTTCTGCATCAGCGGCACACAGGAGCCGCACTGGGTGCCGGCCTCCGTGGCCGCCTTGAGTGAGGCAATGTCCCGGCAGGGCTTATCGCTGCACTCTCCGCTGATGGAGCATTTGAGCTCACCCGAGGTGACGTTGGAGCAGGAGCACACCACCACTTCGTCGGGGATATCCCCCGTGTCCGGCATCTCGGCACCAGACGCGGCCAGATACGCGGAGGGGTCGCCGGGAAGCTGACGGCCCACGTAGGCCCGCAGCGTGGAATAGTTCGCCGCGTCGCCCACCAGGATGCCGCCGCGCAGCTCGGACACGTCCTGGCTGAAGACGAGCTTCTGGTAGATGCCCTGGGTCGGGTCGGCATAGACCACGTCCAGGGAGTCCTTCTGGTTGGACTTCGCGTCGCCGAAGCTTGCAACATCAATGCCGGCGAGCTTCAGCTTGGTGGAGTCATCGAGTTCGCCAAAGGAAGCCTTGCCGCCGAGCAGGCGATCCGCCACCACATCAGCCATGGTGTTGGCAGGGGCTACCAGGCCGATTGTGCGGCCTTCCATCGCGGCCACTTCGCCGATCGCCCACACATTCGGCACGCTGGTGCGGCAGTCCTGCCCCACCATCACGCCGCCACGCGGCCCCATCTGGAAGTCATTGACCTTGGCGAGCTCATCACGCGGACGGATGCCGACGGCCAGACACACCAGGTCTGCCGGCAGGGAGGTGCCATCGGAGAGGCGCACAGCGGCCACGTTGGTGGGCGCTGCAGCCACCTGCTCAGCGCCGCGCTCGTCTCCGAGGCGAGTGGGGATGCGCGGCTCCACTCGCTCCAGTGACACCCCGGTGTGCAGGATGATGCCGCGCTGTTCGATCAGGCGGTTGAGCAGCTTTCCGCCGCCCTCATCCAGCTGCGCAGGCATCAGCCACTCGGCCAGCTCCACCAGGTGGACCTCATAGCCTTCGGCAGCGAGTCCACCGGCAGCCTCCAGCCCGAGCAGTCCCCCGCCGAGCACCACTGCCACCCCGGTGCGGGTCTCATCGTCAGCAAGACCCTGCACACATGCGGACATCTGATCCACATCATCCACGGTGCGGTACACGAACACGCCCTTGGTGTCCCAGCCGTCGATCGGCGGGGTGAAGGCGTTGGAGCCGGTGGCGAGAACGAGCTCGTCGTACCCGTAGATGGTGCCGGACTGGGTGCGCACGGTGCGGGCGTTCGTGTCCAGGGAGTTCACCTTGTCCCCGAGCACAAGATCCACGTGCGGGTCCTGCCAGAGGGTTGGGTCGCCCAGGGTGAGGTCGTAGCCCTTGTCCCAGCGCTTGGCCAGGTTGACGCGATCATAGGGCGCGAGGTTCTCTTCGGAGATGACCGTGACCTTGTACCGGCCGTTGACGTCTCGGCGGCGCATCGTCTCCGTGAACTTGTGGGCGGCCGGGCCGCCGCCCACCACGACAACGTGCTTGATCAGCTCGTCGGAGTGCTGGTCCTGGATGTCAAGGTTCACGTGCGGGCTCTTTCTGCTCGAGGAACTCGTTGCGGCCCACGCTACCGGCAGAAGCGCCCACTTCGTAGGACATCTGTCCTCGGCACGGTCAGGCCACGGTGGCTACTATGGCTCCCAACAGCATCACGCGACACCAAGGAGAGTTCATGGCAGCGGTGAACTGGCAGCGCATCTGTGACGAATCACAGCTGGAGCCGAATTGGGGTGAAGCAGCCTTGTTCGGCACCGAGCAGGTCGCCGTGGTGAAGGCCTGGGACGGCCAGGTGTACGTGACCTCGAACATTGACCCGCGCACCCAGCAGGGTGTGATGTCCCGCGGCATCGTGGGCGACCACGATGTGGATGGGCAGCGCCGCCCCACAATCGCCAGCCCGCTGTACAAAGAGGTGTATGACCTCGCCACCGGGGAATGTTACTCCTCCCCGAACTTCCGGCTTGCGGTGTACACCTCACGTGTGGTGGACGGTGTGGTAGAGGTGGATCTCGAATCGCGCACTGATGCGGTGGCGCAGGAACTGCCTCAGCGCTGAATCCACCGGAGAGGTCAGCGGCTGCGCGTGCCGTCCGGGTTGAACTCGCCGGAACTGCCACGCCGGTGGGAGCCCAGAAGATGGGTGTCCACCATGCCGATCGCCTCCATCAGCGCGAACATCGTGGTGGGCCCTACGAACCGAAATCCACGCCGTTTCAGTTCCCGTGACAGCATGCGCGACGTCTCATCCTGGGTGGGAATGTCAGCATGATCAACGGGCTGATATGTGCGTTCAGGCTGGAATGACCACACGAACGCTGCGAGCCCGCCGTCTGCCTCCCGCAGCCGCTGTGTTGCCGACGCGTTCTGGATCGCAGCCCAGATCTTTCCGCGGTGGCGGATGATCCGCGGATCCTGCAGCAGGCGCTCCACATCCCGCTCCCCCATTGCCGCCACCCGGTCCACAGCGAAGCCGTAGAACACCTCACGGAAAGCGGGACGCTTGCGCAGGACTGTTGCCCAGCTGAGGCCGGCTTGGAACCCTTCCAGGCAGAGCCGTTCGAATACGCCTTGCTCATTGCGCACCGGCATGCCCCATTCATGGTCGTAGTAGTCCTGAAGAAGCGGTGAGGCCGCCGCCCAGCGCGGACGGGCACGCCCATCGGTCCCGACCACCAGGTCCGGGCTTGTTTCGGGTCGAGGAGCGGTGCTCAGTCGATCTGTCCGATCGCCTCGCGTTTTTCCGCCTGGAACTGGTCTTCAGCCCGACCGAGCGCCCAATAGGCGGAGATGGAGATATGCTCCCGCCGGATCCCCAGCGTGGTGACGAAGTGGTGGCGCAGCTCCTTGACGGCGCCGCGCTCCAGGTGCGCGAACACGTGCACAGCACCCTCGGCGATGAGCGCCGGGTCGATGTCGAGCTCGCGGACCGCCCGCACCAGCTCACTGCGCTGGCCGATGATCCAGCGCACCTCAATGCCGGGAACATGCGGCAGCGGAATGCAGTCCTCTTCGTGCTCCAGGTGGATCAGCGCAGTGCCGCAGGCATCAGCAGGCATCGCTTCCAGCGCGGATGCGATTGCTGGCACTGCTGAATGATCCCCCACAAGCAGGTGCATGGCGGCATCGTCGCGCGGGGTATAGGCTCCGCCGGCTCCGGTGACGGCGACCTCATCACCGGGAACAGCTGTGTCTGCCCAGTCGCTGGCAATGCCGATGCTGCCGGCTTCACTGTGGATCACCACATCGAGCCAGAGCTCACCGGCGTCCACGTCCCAGTGCCGGATCGTGTACGTGCGCTTTGACGGCAGCAGCTCAGGGTTCTGCTGCCGGATCTCGTCGAGGTCGAAGGGCGGCCGCAGACCGCTGCCGGGCTGGGGCAGCAGGAGCTTCACGTAGTGGTCCGCATGGTCATTGCGTTTGAGCTCGCGCACCCCATCGCCCTCGAGGATCACACGGGTCAGCCGCGGGCTGAGTCTGCGCTTTGCCTTCACCCGCAGCACGGCCTGGGGGCGGTGCTTGGGCGCGCGATGGGTGGTGGAGGGGGCCTCGTTCATGCCCGTCACCGTATCAGTCGCGTCTGCATTGGCCTGCGCTTGCGGACATGAAACAGCCCCGCGAATGCCAGCGGTCCGCTGGCCTCCGTCGGGGCTGCCGGTGGAGCCGGCGACGCGTCAGCTCTGCTGCTTTGCCTGGGCTTCAGCGTATGCCTTCTTCACTTCGTCCATGTCAAGGCCGCGGATCTGCTCCACCAGGGAGTCCAGGTCCTTTTCGCGCAGCGCACCCGGCTGGCCGAAGACCGGGATGCCGTCACGGTAGGCAACAAGGGTTGGGATGGAAGTGACGCCGTACTGGGCGGCGAGCTCATGCTCTGCCTCCGTGTCCACCTTGGCGAAGGTGATGTCCTCGTTCTTCTCAGCGGCTGCCTCGAAGACGGGTGCGAATGCGCGGCAGGGACCGCACCATTCCGCCCAGAAGTCGATCAGCACAATGCCGTCCTTCACGGTGTCATCATGGTTTGCCTTGGTCATCTCAAGAGTGCTCATGCTGGCTTCAACCTTTCAGTGGTGGCGGGTATTCCCGCTCGTGCTGTGCGTCATAGATCGGAGGCGGGAGTGGTGATGCGCGGGCGAAGGTCGTCAGCGGGCGGCTCCCACACGGCGATGCCGGTCTCCACCTGCTCACCGCTGCGGATGTCCTTCGCCTGCCCCACAGACGGGTTCTGCTCGTCCACGAACCACACAAACGGAATGCCGCGCCGGTCCGCGTACCTGATCTGGCGCCCGAACTTCGCGGAGCTGGGGGACACTTCAGCGGGAATACCGCGTTCGCGCAGCCGCCGTGCCGCCTCCACAGCCTCACTGCGCCGCTCTTCGCTGGCCACTATCACCATGACGCAGCTGGGCACATCTCGTGACACTGCAGCCAGACCCCGGCTGATGATGCGCGACACCAGGCGTGAGAGGCCGATGGACAGGCCCACCCCGGGGTAGGTGTGGCGTCGGTCCGAGGCGAGCTCGTCGTATCGGCCGCCGGAGCAGATCGATCCGAGATCCTCGTGCCCTTCCACGAACGTTTCGAAGACCGTTCCCGTGTAGTAGTCGAGCCCGCGCGCGATGGACAGATCTGCTTCGCACGCACCTGGCACGGAGGCGTTCACAGTGCGGATCACGTAGGCAAGGTCCGCCACGGCCGCATCGATCCGGTCACTGGAGAGTCCGAGCGCGCCCACCTTGTCGGCAAGGTCCGCGTCGGCGGCTCGGATCGTGGCGAACGCCAAGCACCCATCAGCCTGCTCCGGCGTGGCCCCAGCCTCGCTGATCAGCAGCTCGCGCACCTTCGCATCACCGATCTTTGCAAGCTTGTCCAGCTGGCGCAGCACCGCGGGCACGTCGGTGAGGCCCAGCTCAGCGAACACCGCTTCGCTGAGGCGCCGATTGTTGATGGCGATGCGGAAGCCGGTCAGCGGGAGGCGGCCGAGCACCTCAGCCATGACGATGGCCACGTCCGCGTCCTGGTGGGCGGCCAGGCTGTCCTGGCCGATGATGTCGATATCCGCCTGATAGAACTCGCGGAACCGGCCGTCCTGGGGGCGTTCGCCGCGCCACACCTTCTGGATCTGATAGCGCCGGAACGGGAAGGCGAGCGCGCCCTGGTTCTCCAGCACATAGCGCGCCAACGGAACCGTCAGATCGAAGTGAAGGCCCAGTCGCTTATTCTCCCCGTCGTCGGACTGCTTCGGCTCGTCCTCGGCGTGCAGCCGTGAGATCACATAGACCTCTTTGTCGATCTCACCCTTGCGCAGCAGCTGGCTCATCGGCTCCACCGCACGCGTCTCGATATTGGCGAACCCGTGCAGCTCTGCCACCTCACGGAACGTGTCGATGACGAACTGTTCGACTGCGCGATCAGCGGGCAGCCATTCGGGAAAGCCGGACAGTGGCGTGATTGCGGACATCGACGGTCTCCTGCGGATCGGATAGCGGGTGGACGATGAGAGACGGTGCGGGTCGGCAGCACAGCCGGCCCATGCCGGTCATAGATTCAGAAAGCGGTTCTCGATGAGCTCACGACGGAAATCGCTGACGGGCCCATGCCCGGGCACCACCAGCATGTCGGGGTGCTCCTGCGCGAATGCGCGCAGCTGTTCAAGGGAGGTGCGCATCTGATCAGGGTCCCCACCGGGGAGGTCGGTGCGGCCGATCGATCCGCGAAACAGGACGTCCCCGGTGAACGCCACACCGTGCTCGGCAAGCGCTGCGCCTGCCATCACCCCCGGTGCCGGATTCACCTGAACGGGTGCGTCGATGACCACCATGGTGGAGCCTTCGGTGTGGCCGGGCAGGGTCAGGGTGCGCAGCTGCTTCTCCCCCAGAGCGAGCGAGTCGGTCGCGTTGAGCTCGCGGGTCTTCTCGGGCCGTTTCCATCCGTGCTGCTCCCACGCCGGCCGCAGCTGAGTGGTGAACGCCTCGGGCAGCTGATCGATCGGCTGCTCCAGGCGGTAGGCGTCACCGGTGCCGATCAGCACCGGCAGATCCCACGCTGAGGCCACGCGGTGGGCGTCCGCAACGTGATCCAGGTGACCGTGGGTGAGCACGATGGCAGTGGGAGACGCGTTCAGCGTCTTCAGAGTGCTCTCCACCTGCTCGCGAACGCCGAAGCCTGGGTCGATGATCAGCGCGGCGCCGCCTGGGCGAGTCTCGGCCAGGATGCTGCAGGTGGCCTGCAGGAACGGTGAGACGATAAAAGACAGGCTGAGCTCCGCATGCATGCCACCATCCAAACACACGCATGCGGCGCTCGCATGCGGCATGTGCATGGACCGCGTGCCTTCAGCGCCGCCGAGCGCCTGTGACGACTCCCCCGGGTGATTCACCTAACGAACTGAGTTCACGGTACAGTCGGATCAGATCGCCGCACGGCGGTCACGAGCCTGGAGGCGCCCGAGCCTCTTCTGACTGCCCTGAGCAGATCGAGCACACAAGGAGCATCGTCGTGAGCGAAGCCGACCGCGAATCCGCCGCCCCCACCCCGGCACCGGCCCCGAAGCCTACTGCTGCTGGCGCGAAGCCGGCTGCGGCATCGCCCTCGCCATCTGCTCCGAAGGGCGCGCCGAGCCCGGCTGCGGTTGCGCAGCGCTCCACTCCCCTGGTGCCCGTCATCCCCGTGGCGTCCTCCTATGATGCGGACGCCGTGGCAGCAGCCAAAGAGTTCGGTGGAGTCACCGAAGACGGCACCGTCACTGTGCAGGACGGAACCCAGGTGCGCTCGATCGGCGAATCCACTCCCGGCGCGGACCGCGATGAGGTGCTCACACCGTTTGCTCACGCCTACCTGGACCTGTCGGCCTTCTTGGACATCGTTGAGCAGAAGCTCGGTGTGGAGGGGAATACGCAGGCTGAGCTGAACCGTCTGCTGGAGCAGATGCGCAAGAACATGAAAGAGCCGAAGGTGGTAGGAGACATCCCGGCTCTGCGCCAGCGTGCACATGACCTGCGCGAAGCGGCGAAGGAGCAGATCAGCGCGCTGGAGAAGGCGCGGCTGGAGGCTCGGGAGAAGGCCACCCAGAAGCGCACAGAGTTCGTGGAGGGCATTGAAGCGCTGGTTGCATCCGACTCCCACCGCATCTCCTGGAAGAAGGCTGCGGAGACCATGCGGTCGATGGTGGGCGACTGGAAGACCATGCAGAAGAACGACCCGTCGATCGACCGCGGGGTGGAGGATGCCCTCTGGAAGCGCCTGTCCGCCGCCCGCAGCGAATTCGATCGCAAGCGCCGTGCGCACTTCAGTGAGCTCGACGCGAACCACGCTGAGGCAGAGCGGGTGAAGTCCGCGCTGATCGAGCGTGCTGAGGCGATGAAGGACTCTGAGGATTTCGGCGCCACCGCTCGCGCCTACCGCGATCTGATGTCCGAGTGGCGTGAAGCACCGCGCGGCAACCGTCGAAAGGACGATGCCCAGTGGGCGAAGTTCAAGGCGGCGCAGGATCACTTCTTCGCCCGCCGCAATGCGGATCGCGAGAAGATCGAGGCTGAACAGCAGGAGAACCTGGCGGTGAAGGAGAAGATCCTGGCCGAAGCCGAGGCCCTGCTGCCGATCGCAGACCTGGAGACTGCGAAGGAGAAGCTGCGCGGCATTGAGGACCGCCTTGAGGCCGCAGGGCGAGTGCCGCGCGCAGCAGTCCGCATGGTGGAGGACCGCATCAAAGCAGTCCGCAATGCCGTGAAGTCAGCTGAAGATGCTGAATGGCGCCGCACCGACCCGGAGGCGAAGGCGCGGGTTCAAGGCGCCTCCAGTCAGCTGCATGCCGCGATCGCCAGCTACGAAGAGGATCTTGAGAAGGCGAAGGCTTCAGGCGATGAGCGCCGGATCCATGAAGCGCAGGCAGCGCTGGATGCTCGGCGCGAATGGCTGGCCGTGATCGAGCGGTCAGCGCAGGAGCTGAACTGACTTATCCACAAGCGGCCCGGTGGTGTTGAACCCACCGGGCCGCTTCGGCATGGTGGCGCCATGATGGGGAGCTTCACCTGGGCCGACGCGGTCCTCACGCTCGATGCTGAAACGGCTCAGCGCCGAGCCGCACCGCTGCGCACCTGGTCTGACCACGCGTTCGAGCTCGGCCTCGGCTTAGCCGAGCTGCTCGTCTTCGAAACCGACTCGACCCGACTGCAGGCGCTGCAGCTCGATGCTCAGCTGTACCCGCTGGGCGCCGGCGCCCACCTGCCCGCCTACCTGCAGCTGCATTCAGCCGAACGCGCCCCGATGCTCGCACTCGGACTGGGCATCGAACTGCGCTCAGACTATGTGCTCGCAAACTGGAGCGCGGCCTGGGTCCACCTGGGACTCGGTGCCCCACCGTCACGCCAAGCCGTAGCCACACCAATTCGCCGGCGACCTCGCGAAGACGTCACCATGCACCAGTTCTATCTCCGGCCTGAAGATGTCATGCAGGTGGGCGGCTGCCCGGTGATGGTGCCCGGACGCTGCGCCGCGGAGCTGCTGCGCTCAGCACCCGACTGTCCGGAGGTGGCGCGCACGGTGCGCGCGCTGAACCGGCATGGCTGGACAACGAAGCGGGACGTGCTCCACTTCATCCACGAGCTCGGGCAGGGCCGCAATTCTCGGCGGGCACTTGCGGCGCTCGACGCCATCGGCGTGGACTAGCCGGTCAGCGAAACGAGCTGGTCAGCACGGTCTGGACAGTCGGCGGTCAGCCTGCCGACGCGTGCCCCATGGGCCTGCCGTCGCTGCTGACACGGAACGCGTCAAACACCCCGTCCACTCGCCGGATCTGGTTGAGCACCAGGCCCAGATGGCCCGGGTCTGCGAGCTCGAAGGAGAAGTAGGCGGTGGCAAGCCGGTCACGATCAGCGGTGCACGATGCAGACAGCATGTTGACGTGCTGGTCTGATACCGCATTGGCCAGATCGGTCAGCAGGCGCGAGCGGTCCAGGGCCTCCACCTTGATGTGAACCAGATAGGAAGTGTGGGTGTGGTCGGACCAGTGGACGTCCACAAAACGGTCCGGCTGATGCTTCTGCATGTCGATGGCGTTGCTGCACTGGCGGTGATGCACGGATACTCCGGCGCCGCGGGTCACAAATCCCACAATCGGATCGCCGGGCACCGGAGCGCAGCACTTCGCCAGCTTCACCCACAGGTCCGATTCCCCATCAACAACCACGCCCTGATCCGCCTGAGTGCTCTGCCGGCCCGAGGTGACCTTCGACGGCAGCACTGCCTCCGCCTGGTCCTCATTCGTTCCCTCGGTGCCGCCGAGCGAATCGATCAGGCGCTGCACCACGCTGTGAGCGCTGATGGTGTGCTCACCAATCGCCGTGTAGAGGGAGTCCACGGTGTCATAGTCGAGCTGCAGGGCCACCTGGCTGAGCAGTTCGTGGGTGAGCATCCGGCGCAGCGGGAGGTTCTGTTTGCGCAGTTCCTTGGCCAGCTCATCGCGGCCGTTTTCCAGCGACTCCTCACGCCGCTCCTTAGAGAACCACTGGCGGATCCTGGCGCGCGCTCGAGGGGACTTCACAAAGTTCAGCCAGTCACGGCTGGGGCCCGCACCTTCCGCCTTCGAGGTGAACACCTCCACCACGTCACCGGTGTTGAGCTCGGCTTTCAACGACACGATCTTGCCGTTGACACGGGCGCTCATCGTGCGATGCCCCACCTCGGTGTGCACCGAGTAGGCGAAGTCCACCGGGGTGGATCCCTGCGGCAGTGCGATCACATCGCCGCGCGGGGTGAACACGTACACCTCCCGCGTGTTCATCTCAAAGCGCAGTGAGTCGAGGAACTCGTCCGCGTCTGAGGTCTCCTTCTGCCAGTCCATCAGCTGGCGCAGCCAGGACATCTCTTCGCCGTTGACGGTTTCGCCGCCGGAGCTGGCAGCTGCCTGGTCCCCGCGCATCTGCGCTTTGTACTTCCAGTGTGCGGCCACGCCGTATTCCGCGCGGCGGTGCATCTCCCAGGTGCGGATCTGGATCTCCACCGGTTTGCCCGCTGGGCCGATCACGGTGGTGTGCAGTGACTGGTAGAGGTTGAACTTCGGCAGCGCGATGTAGTCCTTGAAGCGCCCGGGGATCGGATTCCACCGTGCATGAAGTGCGCCGAGCACCGCGTAGCAGTCGCGGATGGTATCCACGAGCACGCGAATCCCCACCAGGTCGTAGATGTCCGCGAAGTCGCGGCCGCGCACGATCATCTTCTGGTAGATCGAGTAGTAGTGCTTGGGACGGCCGGTGACTGTGGCGGTGATGCTCTGCGCGGAGAGGTCCTGTTCGATCAGGTCGGTGACGTCGCCCATGAAACGCTCACGAGCGGGGGCATGCCGTGCCACCAGCGCCACGATCTCGTCATACACCTTCGGGTAGAGAACCTGGAAGCTGAGATCCTCCAGCTCCCACTTGATGGTGTTGAGGCCCAGGCGGTGCGCAAGCGGCGCATAGATTTCGAGGGTCTCTTTCGCCTTGCGCTCTGCGGAGGAGCCGGACACGTATTTCCAGGTGCGGGCATTGTGCAGGCGGTCAGCGAGTTTGATCAGCAGTACGCGCACATCTCGGCTCATCGCCACGATCATCTTGCGCACGGTCTCAGCCTGCGCGGCCGCACCGTACTGCACCTTGTCCAGCTTCGTGACGCCGTCCACGAGCACAGCGATCGTCTCACCGAAGTCAGCCCGACATTCCTCCAGCGAATACTCCGTGTCCTCCACGGTGTCATGCAGCAGAGCCGCAGCGAGCACCTCGATCGGGGTGCCGAGCTCCGCGAGGATCGTCGTCACTGCCACAGGGTGGGTGATGTAGGGCTCGCCGCTTTTGCGCATCTGGCCTCGGTGCGCTTTTTCAGCCACAACGAATGCGCGGTAGACGAGTTCAGGATCTTCGCCAGGACGCTGCGTGCTGATCGCTGCCATCAGCGGCTCGAGCATCGGATTGGAGTGCGCGGCGATCACTGACTCCTCAAAGCCGGGAGCGGACGTGCCGATCTGACGGGGTTCGGGCGTGCTCGGCGGAGCCGGCGGGCTGGCGCTTTCTGCGTGTGACCCATGCGAAGTCTGCTTCTCCTGCATCGTCCCCACTCCCCTCTCTCAGGCTCAGTGTATCGCCGGTTCGGCGTGCTTCTGACCAGGAGTTCCGTCAGCGGATGCCGGGGCTGCGCAGGCGTGCACGGGGCTCGCCCTCACGGGGTCAGTTGGGCACGCTCCACACAGCGGTGAAGGGGACATCGGTGAGCTGCTCGCGTCCGCCGAGGCCTGTCAGTTCGATGAGGAAGCTGGCGCCTGCCACGTCGGCGCCGAATGCGCGCACCAGCTCCACTGTGGCGCGGGCGGTGCCGCCGGTGGCGAGCAGATCGTCGATGACGAGCACACGGGAGCCGGCGGGGATCGCCCCGTCAGCGATCTCAACGGTGGCGGTGCCGTATTCCAGACTGTAGCTGTGGGAACGGGGAGTGCCCGGCAGCTTTCCTGCTTTGCGCACCGGCACGAAACCGAGCCCGAGCTCGAACGCCAGCGGAGCGCCGAACACGAAACCGCGGGCTTCAGTCCCCACGATGAGATCCACATCCGCGGGCAGGATGGACATCCAGTAGGTCAGCACCTCGCGGAATGCCTTCGGGTCCCGCAGCAGCGGGGTGATGTCCCGGAACAGCACGCCGGGCTCCGGGAAGTCCGGGTAGAGGGCGATGTGCGAGGAATAGTACGAATCGATGGCTGCGTTCATGCCGCTGCTCCTTGGCGGGTTCTGGCGTCCGCCACGCGCTGGGTGTGAGAAGTGATATCCGCTTCCCGGCTGCGGAGGTCCACAAGGAGCCCCGGAGCAAGGAGTACGGAGGAGAAGGTGCCCACGATGGTGCCGATGAAGAGCACCAGGGAGATGTCCTTCAGGGTACCGGCGCCGAGCAGGAAGGAGCCGATCGCAAGGATGGACCCCACCGGCAGCAGCGCCACCACCCCGGTGTTGATCGAGCGGACCAGGGTCTGGTTTGCGGCGAGGTTGACCAGGTCCGCGTAGCTGCGGCGGGTCTGGTCGAGCATGGTCGCCGTGTTCTCCCGGACCTTGTCGAACACCACAACCGTGTCGTACAGCGAGTAGCCGAGCACCGTGAGGAAGCCGATCACGGTGGCGGGTGTGATCTCGAAGCCGATCGCCCCGTAGGCGAGGATCGTGAACACGAGGTCGTGCATCAGTGCGATCAGCGCAGCGGCGGAGGCCTTCCAGTTGCGGAAGTACACCGCCATCACAATCGCGACCAGGCCCAGGAACACGGCAACGCCCTGCAGCGCCTTCGCGGTGACGTCCTGTCCCCAGTTCGGGCCCACATAGGATGCGGACACGTTCGTCTCACTGACCCCGTAGCCGTGGGCAAGGTCCTGCGCAAGCGCGGTGGTCTGTTCGGAGTCCAGCTGCGCGGTCTGCACGCGCAGCGTTGTCCCGCCGAGCACGGTGACGGAGGGTTCATTGGAGGCCACGTGCTCGCGCACGATCTGCCGGGCCGTGTCCGGATCAGAGGTGTTCGCTCCGGCGATCTGGAACTCACTGCCGCCGGTGAACTCGATTCCCCAGTTGAAGCCGCGAAGACCGGTGATGGCACCGAGCACAAGCAGGATGATCGCAGCGATCAGATACCAGGTGCGGCGGCGCGGCACGATCGGCACGGACAGCGCCCCGGAGTGGAGGTCATTGCCAACGGAGAAGAAGCGCTTAATCATCACGGCCCTCGCTCTCTCGTGCCTGGCGGGCTCGTCGCTCCGCCAAGGTTTCAGCGGGCGCAGCAGTCGCAGTGGACTTCCTGCGGCGGCTGGTGCGCTCGGCCGGCGTGCGGAAGCGGGCACGGCCGGCGTAGGCGGGCACGTTCTGGCCGAGCAGGGCCGGATCAAGACCGCTCAGCGGATGGCCCTTGCCGAAGAAGTTGGTGCGCGCCAGGCTCTGCAGGATCGGGTGGGTGAACAGGAACACCACCACGAGGTCCAGCAGCGTGGTCAGGCCAAGGGTGAACGCAAAGCCGCGCACAGAGCCGGCGCTGACTGCATACAGCACAATCGCCGCGATGAGGTTCACCGTGTCCGAAGCGAGGATGGTGCGCTTGGCGCGGTCCCAGCCGTGGTCGACTGCTGCTGGGATCCCGCGGCCGTCACGGATCTCATCGCGGACACGCTCAAAGTAGACGATAAATGAATCCGCTGTGAACGCGATCGAGACGATCAGTCCCGCCACACCGGCAAGGGACAGCCGATAGCCGATCTCCGGCACATTGGAGAGGATCGTGATGATGCCGTAGGCGAACACGCCCATGAACAGCAGGCTGAGGGTGGTCACGATGGCGAGGGTCCGGTACTGGACACAGGCGTACAGCACCACGAGCACAAGCCCGATCAGGCCTGCGATCAGGCCCTTCTCCAGCTGGTCGGCGCCCAGGGTGGCGGAGATCTGCTGTTCGGACTGCACCGTGAACTCCACCGGCAGCGCACCGAACTTCAGCTGGTTGGCGAGCTCCTGCGCCTGATCCGAACTGAACTGCCCGGTGATGGATGCCTCACCGTAGGTGGGCGCGTTCACCTGAGGTGCGGAGATCACCTGTGAGTCCAGCACGATCGCGAACTGCCCGGTGGCGCCTTCACCGTTGAACAGGGCGGTGGTCATATCCCCGAAGGCTTGGCCGCCGGCGGAGTCGAAGGCCATATTCACCTGGTAGAAGCCGGTGGCCTGCCCGGATGGGGTGGTCTCCGGTGCGGCAGAGGCATTCGCAATCGAGCTGCCGGCAGCGGTCTGCGGGCCGAGGATGAACTTCGCGGTGCCCTCCGGGTCGCAGGTCACGACCGCGGTGTCGGGTGAGGCGGTGACATCCAGATTCTGGCGGACGGTCGGATCCGTGCAGTCAAGCTCCGCAAACTGCTGCTGCACCTCGGGTGTGATGTGCTCCAGCGACCAGGCGGGTATGCCATTGACCGTGGTGGCAGCCGCCCCACCGGAATCCGACGGGCTCTGTCCACCCGAGTCGGAGGCCGCGTTGGCTGGATCGGATCCGGACTGTGCCTGGGCTGCGTCCCCGCCGGCCTGCCCATCGGAGCCGCCGTCTGAGCCTCCGACGCTGGCCGGGTCAGCGATCAGCAGAACCGGTCGGAAGGACAGCGAAGCGGTGCGGCGAAGCGCATCAGCGGTCTGCTCATCGATCTCGCCGGGGACGTTCACCACGATGTTGGTTCCGCCCTGCACGCTGACCTCGGTCTCAGCGACGCCCATCGCGTTGATTCGCTGAGAGATGATGGTGCGAGCCTGCTGCATCTGCTCCGGGCTAATGGTCTGGCCGGAGGTTGATTTCGCCTGCAGGATCACCTGCGTGCCGCCTTCGAGGTCGAGGGCGAATTTTGGAATGGGCTGCCAGCCCTGTCGGATGCCGAGGCCCAGGCCGCCGGCAATCAGGAGCAGCAGCACTGCGAACGCGCTGAGCGCGATGCGTCGTGCGGGCATGCGTGCCTTTCAAGGATCACCGCCGGGCGGTGATGGGGATCAGCGCTCGGCGGTATCGGTATCGGTTTCGGTCGAAGAGTCGTTGACGGTCACACCGGAGACGGCGGAATCGGCCGGATGCTCCACACGCTGAGCAATGGCCTGTGCGGCCCATTTCAGCTGGGAGCCGTCCTCGGCTTCCAGGATGACCATGTCATCGAACTTCTCAACCACCAGTCCGTAGAAGCCGCTATGGGTGCGGACCTCATCGCCCACTCCGATGGAGCGCACCATCTCCTGATGCTGCTGCATCCGCTTCTTGGTGCCCCGAGACATGAGGAACATCGGGATGAGCAGAATGAGGAACATGATGATGAGGAAGGTGAAATCCACGATGGCCCCTTTCGTCAGCTGTCAGCGCACGTCGGCGCGCGTCAGCACGCCTGTGACCGCCCTACTGTATCCGCTCGGATGCTTCCAGGCTGTGATCCGCTACGCGAAACGACCGAGAGAATCCTCATCGAACAGCGGCTCGCTCCCAGGGCTGCCCGCAGCCGCACCGGCCGGCGGACGCAGCCCCATATGCTGCCAGGCTGCCGGGGTGGCGATGCGGCCACGAGGGGTGCGTCCAAGCAGGCCCTCCCGCACCAGGAACGGCTCCACCACGGTCTCCACCGTCTCCATCTCCTCCCCCACTGCGATCGCAAGCGTCGACAGTCCGACCGGTCCGCCCTGAAACTTCGAGCACAGGGAAGAGAGGACAGCGCGGTCCAGGCGGTCCAGCCCGCGCTCGTCCACCTCGTACACTGTCAGCGCGTCCCTCGCCGACGCAAGCGTCACCGCACCGCTGCCCCGCACCTCTGCGAAATCCCGTACTCGTCGAAGCAGTCGGTTCGCAATGCGCGGGGTCCCCCGCGAACGGCCTGCGATCTCACGCGCCGCAGCCGGGTCGATGTCCACTGAGAGACGGCGGGCACTGCGCACAATGACCTGTGCGAGCTCATCAGCGCTGTAAAAGTCCAGATGCCCGGTGAAGCCGAATCGATCGCGCAGCGGCGCCGGCAGAAGGCCTGCACGAGTGGTGGCGCCCACCGCGGTGAACGGCGGCAGCTCAAGCGGGATCGCGGTGGCGCCCACGCCCTTGCCCACCACCACGTCAACGCGAAAGTCCTCCATCGCCATGTAGAGCATCTCCTCAGCCGGACGGGCCAGGCGGTGGATCTCGTCGATGAACAGCACCTCGCCTTCTTCCAGGCTGGAGAGGATTGCGGCGAGGTCTCCCGCGTGCTGAACAGCTGGACCGGAGGTGATCCGCAGCGGAGCGCTCAGCTCGCGTGCAATGATCATCGCAAGCGTGGTCTTGCCCAGGCCCGGAGGTCCGGACAGCAGCATGTGCTCCGGGGAGCGGCCACGGCGAGCAGCCGCGTCAAGAACCAGAGACAGCTGCTCGCGGACAGTGCTCTGGCCCACGAAATCGCTCAGCTCTCGAGGGCGCAGCGCCCCCTCGGCAGCCCGTTCCAGGGCGGCGGCTTCAGCGCTCACCAGCTCCCGCTCCGAGTCCTTGGCTCCTTGCGATCCCGTTCCCGGACCGGCGGTGCCCCCAGCGGGATGCGGATCGTGTGCTGAGCGATGGATCATCGGCGGCCTCCGAGCCGGCGCAAGGACATCCTCAGCAGGGTGGGAGTGTCCGCATCCTGCCCGTCGTTCTCCGCGTCGAGCACTTCGAGGACTGCCTCGCGTGCCGGCTTCTCCGCCCAGCCGAGCCCCTGCAGCGCGGTGATCACATCGAGCGCTGCGGGAGGGAGCGAGTCGCCCTGATCCGGATCGGAATCCGCCACAGCGGTGAGCGCGGCCTCGTCGTCGATGCCGAGCGCCGCGAAGCGGGCAGCCTTGTCCTTCAGCTCCAGGGCGATTCGTTTGGCGCCTTTTGGACCGATTCCAGGCACCATCGTGATGGTCTTGATGTCCTCAGCAACCACGGCCCGCCCGAATTCTCCGGGGGTCAGCACCGCCAACACCGCGAGCGCGATGCGGGGGCCGATGCCGGAGACGGACTGAACGGTGCGGAAGAGGTCTGCTTCGTCCTGGGTGAGGAAGCCGTACAGGGTGAGTGAGTCTTCGCGCACCACCAGTTCGGTGTGGAGGCGCAGCTGGCTGCCGTGACGGGCCTGTTCCAGGGTGGGCGGGGTGGTTTTGAGGAGGTAGCCGATGCCGGACATCTCGAGCACGAGGTAGTCCAAACCGATGGCACTGACAGTGCCGGACAGAGAAGCGATCACGCCGCCATCCTAGAACATGCGTACGATCACCAGCGGGAGGTGGAGCGCTCCTGGGCACGGCGTGCCAGCCGCTCCGCGTTCGCCCACTGGGTCTGCGCGCTGGTTCGGGCAGCTCCGGAACGGTCTAGCCGTACCGTGCCGGTTCCGCGCCACAGCTGCGTGATCGCAATCGCAACCGCGTCTGCGGCATCCGCTGGCTTCGGTGGGGTGTCGAGCTTCAGCAGTCGCACCAGCATGGCCTGGATCTGCTTCTTATCGGCCCGGCCGTTGCCGGTCACCGCGCTCTTCACCTCAGATGGCGTGTGCATCGCCACCGGGATCCGCCGCGCTGCCGCTGCCACCATCGCCAAACCGGACACTTGGGCGGTGCCCATCACGGTGGAGACGTTGTTCTGTGAGAACACCCGTTCCACCGCAACCATGTCCGGGGCGTGCTCGTCGATGATCTGCTCGAGGCCGCGATGGATCTCCAGCAGTCGGATGTCCACGGTGTCCTCGGCACGTGAGGTGATGATGCCAGCGCTGATGAGCGTAGCGCTGCGGGAGGTTCCTCCGTCCACAACTCCGAAACCGCACCGGGTCAGCCCCGGGTCAATGCCGAGAACGCGCATCGGTCAGAACCGGCGGCTCACTCGCCTGCCTCGAGCTGGGCAGCCACATCGTCGGGAATGTGAAGGTTGGAGAACACGTTCTGCACGTCATCGGAGTCCTCGAGCGCATCCACCAGGGCAAGCACCTTGTGTGCAGTGGGCAGATCGACCTCGGTGCGCATAGTGGGCACGAACTGCACTTCAGCGCTTTCGTAGTCGATGCCGGCATCCTGCAGGGCAGTGCGGACCGTTACGTAATCATTGGGCTCGGAGATGATCTCGAAGACCTCGCCCTCGTCAGTGATCTCCTCAGCGCCGGCATCGAGCACGACTTCGAGGAGGTCATCCTCGCTGTTGCCCTCGTGCTGCACGGCCACCACACCCTTGCGGTTGAACATGTACGAGACCGACCCTGAGTCCGCCATCGCGCCGCCGTTGCGGGTGAAGGCGAGGCGCACTTCGGCGACCGCCCGGTTCTTGTTATCGGTCAGCGCCTCCACCAGGATGGCCACGCCTCCGGGGCCGTAGCCTTCATACCAGAGCGTCTCGTAGTTGACGCCGCCGCCGTCCAGGCCGCCGCCGCGTTTGACGGCGCGGTCGATGTTGTCATTGGGGACGGAGTTCTTCTTCGCCTTCTGGATCGCGTCGAAGAGGGTGGGATTGCCGGCAGGATCGGGACCGCCCAGGCGGGCCGCCACTTCCACGTTCTTGACGAGTTTGGCGAACAGCTTTGACCGCTTGGAGTCCAGCGCCGCCTTCTTGTGCTTCGTGGTCGCCCATTTGGAATGGCCTGCCATCGATCCTCCCTCTCTGATTCGACTGTTGAGCGCTCACCGCTCACGCGGTCTGTCCGTCCGCCCCTCCCATTGTAGAGGCCGCAGCAGCGGAGGATCCTGGCGCCTGCTGCAGTTTCACCGCCTCGGGCGGAATCGTACGGCTCGTGGGCGCGGTGTGGATGCTGAGCGCGCTCACAAGTCGGCGCTGGCTCACAAGCTCTTCGAGCAGAGCCCTCTCTGTTCGACGCGTGCGCGCCGTCGGCCGGCCGCCCAGCATCGCCTGCCGATGCACCGCCAGCGCAAGCGCGATCCGCTGCATCTCACGCACTGCCCACAGCACCACAGCGCCCTGGGATGCAGCCCAGCGGCGAACGCGTCGACGGCCGCGAAGCGCAGCAAAGGAAGCAACCTCCTCTTCGCTGAACCACCCCGCCTGCGCATAGGTGCTGAGCTGGCGGCGGATCACCCGCTGCTGGCGCCACACAAGCCCGAGCACAACCGCGGTCAGAATGAGGAACAGCGGAACCTGCACCGCAGCGTAGTAGGTGAGGAAGGCGCGAATGCCCGCATCGGGATTCTTCATTGAGACCAGGATCGCCGACCCATTCCATAGCGCATGCAGAGACATTGCAACACCGAGACCGCCGAGGCCCAGCAGCACGCCCATGATCACTGACCGGCGCTCTGCTGCGATGCCGAGGGCAAGGCCGGTCAGGGACGTGAAGACGGCATGTGCGAACGGGGACAGCAGACCGCGCATGAATAGCATGGACCAGAAGTCAGTGGAGCTGCCGGTGATATGAGCGGCAGCGAGCGCGCGCCCGAAATAGGTGATGTTCTCGGTGAAGGCGAACCCGCTGCCGATCAGCATGGCGTGCAGCACCCCGCTGACCGGGGTGGACACGTAATGCCTGCCGGCGAGCATCAGCAGCAGGAGGCCGAGTCCTTTCATGGCCTCTTCCACGATCGGCGCCTGCATCACCGCGCTGAGAAACATGGTGCTGGTGGGCTCCTGGGTGGTCATGGCGATCGCCATCTCCACTGCGAAGCCTGCGATCAGAGTGAGCGTGATGCTGCCGATCGCTCCCCACGCAAAGGAGAAGATCAGAGCGCCGCGGGTTTGTGGCTGGAACCGGTTGAGCCACCAGATCGCCCCCGCCACGATCACCAGCGGCAGCAGGGATACGGTGCCGGCAGACAGGGCCGTGCCAAGGCCCATCGGGATGAACACGAAGACGGCGAGCAGCATGGCGGCGACCGCCAGCAGCGCGCCGATCACGCCGAACACGATCCATTGGCGCAGCGGCAGGCGTCGTGATGCGCTGCTGCGCACCCGCTTCAGGCTGCGGCGGGGGCGAATGCTGCGCCGCTGGATGTCATAGCTGTACTGCTCACTCATGGCGATATCCGTTAGTGCTCATCGAGCGCTGATCATCGTGCACGATTAACGCTGGTTCGGAGTGTGCGGCCACGCGGTCTGGAACATTCGGCGAGTATCCTCCAACAGAATCGGCAGCGCCTTGGTGCGGCCGATGATCGGCAGGAAGTTCGCATCTCCGAACCAGCGCGGCACAATGTGCTGGTGCAGATGCCCGGCGATCCCCGCTCCGGCCACATCTCCCTGGTTCATGCCGAGGTTGAAGCCAGCGGGCCGTGAAACCTCGCGGATCACCCGCATAGCGGTGCGGGTCAGCTCCGCCACCTCGGTGTATTCGGCTTCAGTGAGGTCCGTGTAGTCCGCCACGTGTCGGTAGGGGCAGATCAGCAGGTGGCCGGTGTTGTACGGGAACAGGTTGAGCACCGCGAAGGCGTGCTCGCCGCGGTGCACGATCAGCCCGTCCGCGTCGCTTTTCTCAGGCGCGGCGCAGAAAGGGCAGTCGTGGGTGGTCTCCTGGGTATCCGGCTTGCCTTCGCCCTTGATATAGGCCATCCGGTGGGGTGTCCAGAGGCGCTGGAGCGAATCGGGTACGCCTGGGAAGCGGATCTGCTCCTCGGCGCCGGCTGCCGTTGCAGAACCTTGCTGATCATGCTCAGTCATATCACACCTGCGCCTTGGTGCGGATGGAGTGGACGATCCGCTCAACAGCGTCGTCCACCGGGATGCCGTTGTCCTGGGAGCCGTCCCGCATTCGGAAGGACACCGCTCCCTTCTGCTGGTCCTCGCCGCCGGCGATGAGCAGGAAGGGCACCTTCTCCCGGGTGTGGGTGCGGATCTTCTTCTGCATCCGGTCGTCACTGGAGTCCACTGACACCCGCACTCCGCGTGCGCGCAGCTTCGCGGCCACCTCTTCCAGGTACGGGACGAACTCGGCAGCAACCGGGATGCCCACCACCTGCACGGGTGCGAGCCATACAGGGAATGCGCCGGCGTAGTGTTCGAGCAGCACCCCGAAGAAGCGTTCGATGGAGCCGAACAGGGCGCGATGGATCATGACCGGGCGCTGACGAGAGCCGTCCGGAGCGGTGTATTCGAGGTCGAACCGTTCTGGCAGGTTGAAGTCCAACTGCACCGTGGACATCTGCCAGGTGCGACCGATCGCATCGCGAGCCTGAACAGAGATCTTCGGGCCGTAGAATGCTGCGCCGCCCGGGTCCGGCACCAGCTCAAGACCGGTCTCCTCCGCCACCTCGCGCAGCGTCTCGGTGGCTTCATCCCAGACGGCATCATCACCCACGAACTTGTCGGGGTTCTTGGTGGAGAGCTCAAGATAGAAATCGTCCAGCCCATAGTCCTTGAGCAGGTCCAGCACGAACCGCAGCACGCTGGTGAGCTCGTCCTTCATCTGGTCGCGGGTGCAGTAGATGTGGGCGTCATCCTGGGTGAAGCCGCGAGCGCGGGTGAGCCCGTGCACCACCCCGGACTTCTCGTAACGGTAGACCGTGCCGAATTCGAACAGCCGCAACGGCAGCTCACGGTAGGAGCGTCCGCGGGAGCGGAAGATGAGGTTGTGCATCGGGCAGTTCATGGGCTTCAGGTAGTAGTCCTGGCCCTGACGGGTGATGTGGCCCTCGCTGTCCTTCTCCTCGTCGATGTGCATCGGCGGGTACATGCCCTCGGCGTACCAGTCCAGGTGCCCAGAGGTTTCGAACAGCTGCGCTTTGGTGATGTGCGGGCTGGTCACGAAGGAGTAGCCGTCCTCCACATGGCGACGGCGAGAGTAGTCCTCCATCTCCATGCGGATCATCGCACCTTTGGGGTGGAAGACGGGCAGGCCGGAGCCGATCTCTTCCGGGAAGGAGAACAGGTCGAGCTCGCTGCCGAGCCGGCGATGGTCGCGCCGCTCCGCCTCGGCGATACGCTCCTGGTAGGCGCGGAGCTCCTCCTTGGTGGGCCAAGCGGTGCCGTACACGCGCTGCAGCATGGGGTTCTTCTCACTGCCGCGCCAGTAGGCGGCAGCACTGCGAGTGAGTGCGAAGCCATTGCCGATCAGGCGGGTGGAGGGCAGATGGGGCCCGCGGCAGAGATCCGTCCAAGCCACTTCACCGCTGCGTCGAACATTGTCATACATGGTGAGGCCGCCAGCCCCCACTTCCACGCTGGCCCCTTCTGCTGCCTCTGCGGCGTTGGATTTGAGCCTGATGAGCTCGAGCTTGTACGGCTCGGCTGCCAGCTCCTGTTCAGCGTCGGGGTCGAGGATGTCTCGGCGGCGGAAGGTCTGGCCTTCTTTGACGATGCGCGCCATCTCCTTCTCAATGGCTTTGAGGTCCTCGGGAGTGAACGGGGTCTGGACGTCGAAGTCGTAATAGAATCCGTCGGTGATGGGCGGGCCGATGCCGAGCTTCGCATCCGGGTTGATCGTCTGCACGGCCTGCGCGAGCACATGCGCGGTGGAATGGCGGAGGATGGCAAGCCCGTCCTCACTGGCGATGTCAACGCCCTCAACCGTGTCACCGCTGCTGACCTGCGTCTCAAGATCCTTCAGATCGCCGTTGACTCGCAGAGCCACAATGCTGCGCTGCCCGGCGAAGAGCTCGGTGCCGGTGGTTCCCTCAGTGATCTGATGGGTCTCGCCGTTGAGGGTGATCATCTGGTTGGGCACGAGCTCTCCTTCTGTTCGGGGGCGAACCGACCTACGCTGCCGGTTCTCACGTCCAGTGTAGTCAGCCGATCCCGCAGAGTGCGGCGGGTGACAGGGCGGAGGGCAAGGCCCGCATCAGCTCAGTCACCGAAGCCGCTGCAACACCTGCCTGGAACGAACGGCGGGGCCGGTTCGTCGTGAACCGGCCCCGCCGTGGATGGTGGGCGATACTGGGATCGAACCAGTGACCTCTTCCATGTCAAGGAAGCGCGCTACCACTACGCTAATCGCCCGTATGCAGAGCCTTCAGGCTCATTGTGTGCGAGGTGGGTACGGGATTCGAACCCGTGTACACGGCTTTGCAGGCCGTTGCCTCGCCTCTCGGCCAACCCACCGTGGGGCGCCTCAGGGAACCGAGGCTTCCGCTCGACGTCTCCGCCGACGGAGAAGACTTTACGCACCCGTTGCCCAGGGCGCAAATCCCCGCTGGACCGGGTGGCGCTCCCCACATGGGGCGAGCCCCTGCATGGTGAGAGCATCACAGACGGGAAAGGGCGCCGCAGCTGCGGCGCCCTTTCTTTTCGGAGCGGATGACGGGACTCGAACCCGCGACCCTCACCTTGGCAAGGTGATGCGCTACCAGCTGCGCTACATCCGCATATCACGACTGCTCGTGACAGTGGGCGATACTGGGATCGAACCAGTGACCTCTTCCGTGTGAAGGAAGCGCGCTACCACTACGCTAATCGCCCGTCTTCGTTGATCATCGCCGATGCTCACGTGCGCTCCGGCAACTCCATAAGCATGCCACGTCCGCGGAGCGTCCATCAAATCCAGCGAGCCTGCCGTGACGCGAAGCACCTGCCCCAGCCCGATTTGCGCCCGGGCGGGCGCGGCGCTACAGTCATGTTTCGTTGACGCGCACGGGTGTGCGTGACGCGCGGATGTAGCGCAGCTGGTAGCGCATCACCTTGCCAAGGTGAGGGTCGCGGGTTCGAGTCCCGTCATCCGCTCCGCTTGAGCAGACGAGCCCCGGCACCAGCCGGGGCTCGTCTCATATCGCACGCTGTCCGTCAGCCGCGAGCGCCGACGCGCGCGAGAGGCACCTCAGGTACTTCTTCCGGTAGCCACTGCGGAGCAGTTCATCGCTGAAGAGCGCGTCGGGCCGCTCCCCGCTGACCACCAGGGGCACCTCACGGTCGTAGAGGCGGTCGATCAGCACCACCAGGCGCAGGCCGGCATGATGATCCACAACCCTGCGCACACCCGTGAGGTGAGCGCGGCGAACCCCGTCGATGAGAAAGCCGTAGCGGGACGGATGCACCGTGGCGAGGTGCTCAAGCAGCGACTCAAATGCATCAAGCGTGACGCCGTCGCCCTGCGCAGCGGCGAGCACGGTGGTCTCAGGCAGAGCAGGCACATCCGCAGGACGATCCTTCTCCCGGTAGTCGCGGCCGTCGATCCGCATCACCTCGAACCGGTCGGCCATCTCATTGATCTCCCGCAGGAAGTCCTGGGCAGCGAAGCGTCCCTCGCCAAGCGCGTCCGGAAGAGTGTTGGAGGTGGCGACCACTGGAACGCCCGCGTCTGAGATCTCCCGGATCATCCGTGTCATGAGCAGGGTATCGCCTACATCATCGAGTTCGAACTCGTCGATGCAGACCACAGACGCCCCGGCGAACAGGTCCACAGCCCGGCGGTAGCCGAGCACTCCGATCAGGTTCGTGTACTCCACGAAAGTGCCGTAGACGGCGCCGCTGCCGGTGGAGCCGGCGGCTGCGGTCTGCGCCGTGTTGCACAGTGCGGTGAGCAGGTGCGTTTTGCCAACGCCGAAGCCGCCGTCCAGGTAGATTCCGCGAGCGGGAGCAGAGGCGGAACGACGCAGGAACCTCAGCGGCCCGCCCCGCTGTGCAGATCCGAGCCGCTCGGCGAAGCGGACCAGACGATCCTTCGCGGCCTGCTGGGACGGAAACTGCGGGTCGGGGCGATAGCCCTCGAAGCTCGCATGCTGGAAGCGAGGCGGAGGAACAAGGCGTTGTGTGAGCTGCTCCGGCGTAGGTGAGGGGGATCTGGTCGCCAAGGAATCGTTCACGCCCCAATACTAGAGTTGCCGCACCATCGGCGCGAGAGAAGGAGACCCCGATGACCTCCCCCGCCATCCCACCGGCACACCTGACCGTTCTGATGCGTGATGGCGCACCCGGCAGCGGTGAGCGCATCGGCTTCACAGACGAGGGCGCAGCCGTCCTTGCCGAGCGCTACCGGTTCCCCAGCGGACAGCCTCTTGTGCGGATGATGATGAACGCCACGATCGACGGCTCCATCACCGGAGAGGACGGCACCAGCGCTTCGCTGAGCAGCGACGGCGACTTCTTCAACCTCACGGTTCTGCGGGCCCTGCCGGATGTGATCATCGCCGGCGCCGAAACTGTCCGCGCAGAAGACTACCGGCGCCCATCCGGCCGAAAGTCGCTGCGCTCCCCCTCACTGCGGCCGTCGGGGGCGGAGTATCCGGCATTGGTGATCCTCACGGGCAGCGGAAAGGTCGGCGACGCTCCGGACCCCGCATGGCCCACCTACCTCGCCACCTCTGAAGAGCGGCGCGCTCAGGTGGCGGAAGAGTCAGGGTTCCCCATGGAGAACGTCATCGCATTCGCTCAGCCGTCCGATCTCATCGACACCCTTCACGGCATGGGATATGCGGGCATACAGGTGGAGGGCGGCCCTTCGGTCAATGGGCTGTTTCTCAGCGCGGGATGTGTTGACGACATGGTGCTCACCACAACTCTGCGCACGGTCGGAGGTGACCATAAGCGCATGGTGATGGGAGAAGATCATGACCGGACGTGGCAAGCTGCCGACATGCTTGCCGACCCGGCGGCGCTGATCACCCGTTACGTCAAGAGCCGCACCTGAACGCTCAGAGGTCTAGGCTGGTTGCCATGCTGTGCTCCGAGGACCTGAATGACGGCGCAGCACCCACCTGCGTGGTGCTGTCCGACTGTCCGATCACTGCCGCTGACGCGATGACGGCGCTGACCATCATCGGCGCTGATCCGCGCGAAACAGCCGATCCGCTGCACGTGTCGGTGGTGGTGCCGCCTGCGGCCTCGGGCGGGCTGATCGGGGAAACGGTCAGGCGGCTCGGCCCATCCGAGTTCCGACTGCAGTTCCACCAACAGCTCACCGCCTTGGAGAGTGCGTGTTCCCCGGCACCGCCGGAGACGGTGTTGGAATCAGTGGTCGCTGCGTTCGACGCCGTGGGCTGCTCCGTCAGCGATCAGCGGCTGAGCCCGGACCCGATCGATGAGTGCGGAGTCTGTGTGGACGGCTGCGCAGCGCAGACCATCATCGCATTCACCACCGATGCGGTCCGTGACGATGAGTTCGCCGATGAGTGGGCGAATCTGATGGCGGATCGGGCCGGCGCATCCGTGGTGCACCTCTATCCTGCTCCCACCGAGGCTCTCATCTGACCTAAGGAGGATCCCCATGGCCACATCCGACTCTCCCTATCGGTTCGCCTTGACCGATTCTGAATGGCGCAGCGAGCTTTCGCCCGAGGCGTACGCCGTGCTGCGTGAAGCCGCCACCGAACCTCCCTTCACCGGCGAGTACGAAGAGGTCCGAGCCGCTGGCACCTACGCCTGTCGCGGTTGCGGTGCTGAACTGTTCCGCGCCAGCGAGCAGTTCAACGCGCACTGCGGCTGGCCCGCGTTCTGGGCGCCCTCCCAGTCCGACGCGGTCGAGTACGTGGAGGACACCTCCCTTGGAATGCGCCGGATCGAAGTGCGGTGCGCTTCCTGCGGCGGTCATCTAGGCCATGTCTTCGAGGGCGAAGGGTTCCCCACGCCCACCGATCAGCGGTTCTGCATCAACTCGATCAGCCTTGTTCATTCCGACGATGCCTGACCCACCGGCGTGCCAAACCGCCCAGACGGTCAGTCACCGCTACAGTGCAGAACGTGTCCGTTCACCAATTTCCCCAGCATCGCGAAGAATTCCGCCGGATGACGGACGCGCTGTCCGCTGTTCGCGTGCGCAGCGAAGTGTCCTGGCAGGAGATCCCCCCGCCAGCCCGGCTTGCCCCGTACACGTGGGCAGCGTCCGCTGACCTGTTCACCGAATCGGAGGATGAGATCGCATCCGGCAAGTTCATCGTGCTCCACGACCCTGCCGGCAACGACTCCTGGGACGGTGATGTGCGCGTAGTGACGCTGATGCAGGCCCAGCTTGAACCTGAGTTCGCAGTGGAATCGATGCTCGGTGACGTAGCCTGGTCATGGGTGACCGAATCCCTCGAATCCATGGGCGCCACCGCGCATGCGCTCGGCTGCACGATCACCCGAGTGGTCTCACAAAGCTACGGGGCACTCGCCGCCCGTCCCACGAGTGTGGATGTGGAGATGCGCGCGTCGTGGACACCGGATGATCACCAGCTCGCTCCGCACTTCGCCGCCTGGACCACCATCCTTGCTGCGGCCGGCGGACTCCCGCCCCGCCCCATGGACCTTCCCCAGCCGCTGACCACCGCTGCCACGGACGCCCCCGGTCCATACCCGTCCCAGCACTGACTTCCTCCAACCACCCGATCCCTGCCACTGATGAACTCTGAGTCTTCCACTTCCTCCTCAAGGCGCACCCGCCGCCGCAGCACACGTCGTTCAACACGCACTGCTGGAGCGCCTTCCGCGCACTCCCCCACGGGAGCTCGCGGAGCCGCCGACGCATCCGCTCACCCGCTGGTTCGCTCACCCCGGGGCGGCACGCCCCCGCTGACCACTACGATCCAGGCGCTGCTGGCATGGTGTGAGAAGGTGACGCCGGGCGAAGCGCTCGCCGTGGATGTGGAGCGCGCCTCCAGCTACCGCTACAGTGCCCGCGCCTACCTCATCCAAGTGAAGTCCGAATCTGCAGGGATCCTGCTGCTGGATCCGCTCGCACTGCGCCTGCCGGCCACGTTCACAACCCTGATGACGGAGAGCACCTGGGTGCTTCATGCAGCCCGCCAAGACCTGCCCTCCCTGGCGATGGCAGACCTGCGCCCGGCAGCGCTGTTCGATACTGAGGTGGCTGCGCGGCTTCTCGGTATGCCGCGGGTGGGCCTGTCCGCGGTAGTTGAGGATGTGGTGGGGGTGCGACTGGCCAAGGAGCACTCTGCAGCAGACTGGTCCACGCGCCCGCTTCCCACTGCCTGGCTCGACTATGCGGCGCTCGATGTGGAGTTCTTGGCTCCGGTTCGTGCGGAGCTCGAGCAGCGACTGCGTGATGCAGGCAAATGGGAGTGGGCCCAGCAGGAGTTCGCCCACGAGATGTGCTTCTCCTTCCCTGAGGTCCCGGAGGAGCCGTGGCGGGGGCTCAGCGGAATCGGAACGCTCCGCTCCCCCAAACAGCTGGCGATCGCCCGCGCGCTGTGGGAGAAGCGGGATGCGATCGCCCGCAGCGCGGACATCGCTCCGTTCATGGTGATGCGGGACAAGGTGCTGGTGGGCATGGCGAGGGCTGGGCTGCGCTCCCGCGCTGAGTTCGTCGCGGCTGCGCCGACCGGGATGCGGAACGTGGACATGTGGTGGAGGGAAGCACGCAGCGCACGGTCGCTGCCCGCCGCCCACCTTCCGGATGCCGCTGACCGTGCCCCGTTTCCCCCTCACAAAGTGTGGGCGAAGCGGCACCCGGAGCTCCACGAGCGCTACCAGGCTGTTCGAGAGAGGATGCTGCAGCGCGCTGAGGAGCTGAGCATGCCGGTGGAGAACCTCATGTCACCCGGCCACGTCCGCCACTGGCTGTGGCTGCATGAGAGCGCAACTGATGAGCAGGCGGCGCAGGAGCAGCTGGTGGAGCTCGGTGCTCGCCCATGGCAGGCTCAGCAGGTGGCTCCGCTGCTGGTGGAGACGCTCAGCTGATTCCACGCGCCTGAGCCGTCAGCACACCGATCTGCAGCGGGCCGTTGCGCAGCCTTCCCTGAAGCACCCCTTCCAGCAGCTCTGCCATCGGCACGGCCCTCACCTTGATCTCCGCTTCTTCATGCACGCGCTCGTAGGCGTTCTGCTCCGCCAGCCGAACGCCCCGGGCCAGGTACACGCGGATCAGTTCGTCAGAGCCGCCGGGCGAGGGATAGAACTCGGCGAGCGGCTCAGCAGAATCCGCTTCATACCCGGTCTCTTCGGTGAGCTCGCGCAGCGCCGCGGACGCAGGGTCCTCCCCCGTATGGTCCAGCAGACCAGCGGGAAGCTCCCACATCTCCTCCCCCACCGGGTGCCGGTACTGGTTGATAACGATCGCGCGACCGGCATCGTCCAGTGCGAGCAGAGCCACCGCGCCGGTGTGGTCCATGAGCTCACGGTCGAACTCGACTCCGTCGGCGAACTGCACGGTATCCCGGCGGATCGACCAGACCATGCCGTGATACACAGTGCGACTGCTGCTGACCGGCCGTGGGGCTGGAACATCCTGAAGCGAATTCATCTGGTCTCCTCGGTAGGGGCACTGGTCGGCCAGAGGGCGCTGACCAGCTGCTGGGTGAGCTGCTCATCGCCGGGAAGCTGCGCTGACCGGGCTCGCGCGCGGTCACGTAGATCCTCGCGCACCGCCGGGTCGAGCACCCGGCTGATCGCGGTTGCGAGCGCTGCGGGATCCCCGGTCGGCACCAGCAGCGCAGCATCTGAGGTGACCCAGCGGGTGCCGCCGGCATCGGTCGCAACAATGGCGCACCCGGCATGGATCGCTTCCTGCAGTGCTACCGGCTGTCCTTCCCACACGCTGGACTGCACTACGACGTCTGCTGCAGTGAGCAGCTCGGGCAGGTCCCGGCGAAAGCCGAGCAGAGTCACCGGCAGCGAGTCCCGCCTGATCCGCTGCTCAAGCTGTGCGTGCTCGGGGCCGTCTCCGGCGATGCATACACGCAGCTGTGCAAGCTCGGACGGAGGCAGCTGCATGAGCGCATCCAGCAGTGTGCTGAGCCCCTTCTGCGGGGCAAGCCGCGCCGGCACCAGGATGCTCATTTCCCCCGCGCGGCTCTGCGGCCGGTCTGATGTGGGTCGGGTGGTGCGGGCACCGGGGATGACCGCGCGTGCTGCGGCTCGGGCGCCTGCTCTGCGGGCGGCGCCTACCAAGTCCGGGGAGACGCCCAGCACCAGGTCGCTGCCGCGGGCTGCGATGCGCAGCAGGATCCGGCCGATCACAGCTGCGAGGCCGTGCGGTGACGTGCGGTTATGAAGAGTGGTGACGAGACGTCCACGCCGGCGCAGACCGACGCGGGCTAAGACGGCGACGGCACCGGACCGCAGTCCGTGGGCGTGGACCGCGATTCCCGGCTGCCGACGCAGCACACGCCTGAGCAGGTGGACAGTCCTCAGGTCCCGCCAGGGGTGCAGAGCAGCCCCGAACGGCAGCTGACAGTGTTCGGCTGCGTGGATCGGATTCTCTCCGAGGGACGGCCCGGCATCGATGGTGAGCGCGCCATAGCGCGCGAGGACGCGGTGCTCGTCACGGCAGTGGGCCAGCAGGCCTCCGGCGGCGCGGGGACGCAGGATCAGAACCCGGCGGCTCTCCAGGCTGCCGGATGATCGTGCGCTGTCAGCGGTGGTCGGAGCCGGCCGTGACCGATCATCCAGGCGCTTCGTCTCATCCAGGCGCTTCGTCATCGCGGGGCCGCCGCGGGTCGGCGCAGCAGGCTGCGGACCAGCACGCGGGCTCGCTGTCGATCAAGCAGAGCGGTGACTCCCAGAGCCAGCAGACCGCCCAGGATGCCGGTAGCGGCGCCGAGCAGGACCGCTGTGGTCGGCCCGGTCATCGCGGGCGCTGCTGCCCGGGATGCCAGGTGTCCGCCGAGTGCGCCGAGCAGGAACGCGGCTGTGCTGATGGTGATGCTGATCCGCAGGGAGCGCGCATCGGCCGGATTAAGCACCCGGTCCTGCACAATCGTGATCGCGCAGACGGCCCCGACGCTCATGCCGATCGTGATGGCGAAGGAGAACAGAACCGCGGCTTCGGCTGACTGCCGTGTTCCCGACGTGAACACGCCGGCCAGGATGAGCAGTCCCGCAGTGGTCCATGGAATGGCTGCTACCACCACTGCATCCCGCGCATGCAGGGTTGCGTTGAGAACGCGGATGGAGTGCATGACGATGCCGTAGGGGATCAGACCGAGCGCAAGTGCAGCGGTGACCGCTCCCACTCCAAGCACTCCGGTGCGGTCCACCACGGTGAACAGCCGGTCGATGCCGAGCGCTGCTCCGATCAGAGCTGCACCGCCCACGGCTGCGAGCGCAGTGACGCTCGCGGCAGAGCCCGCGGCAAGGGAGGACAGCGCAGCCTTGTCATCCCGGGTGCGCAGCTCGGACAGCTGCGGAAACACACTGGTCATCACGGGCACGAGCAGAATCGCAAACGGCAGCAGGTACATCGCCTGTCCGTACTGGAACAGGGGCAGCGTTCCGGATCCGCCGGCGCGAATGGAGAGCACGAGGATCAATGCGGTCACCCCCTGCTGAGTGACCACCCCTGCCATGCCTGCACCGGCGAGGCCGAGGGCGTGTCCAGCCACGCCTTTCGGGAATCGCAGCGAGGGACGGTAGCGGAAGCCGGCGCGGCGTGCCGCAATGATCATCGGCACGGCCATGGCTGCCACGCCGAGCGTGGTGCCCCAGCCGAGCCAGAACTCTCCGCTGGCGTTGAGCGAGGCGATGGACACCGATGCCGGCACCGCAGCGCGGTACAGGTAGTAGGTGCCCATGACCACGAGCGAGGAGAGCAGCGGAACAAAGGCGGGCCAGAAGAATCGGCGCTGCGCCTGCAGTGAAGCGCCCAGCACGATGGTGATGCCGTAGAGGGGCAGCTGCGGCGCAAACACCCGCAGCAGCCGGGTTCCGAGCTCTATACCGGGGGCGTTGAAGCTCTGTGAGCCGCTGCCGAACACGACCTGTGCGATCAGCGGTGCGCCAAGCGCAACCGCGGCGGCGAGCACACCGGTCACCAGCAGGGTCCAGGTGAGAATGGCGGAGACGATCTGCCCGGACCGGGCGCCGCGCACAAGGTCAAGCCCAGCAATGAGCGGGATCACCATGCCGGCGAGCGCTCCCCCTGCCGCCGCTTCGAATAGGACGTTCGGCACAAGGTTTGCGGTGGCGTAGGCGGTGCCGATGTCTCCGGCACCCACGGTGGAGCCGAACACGAGGTAGCGCACGAAGCCCGCAATCCGCGCAAGGATCGTGATCAGCGCGATCATGCCGGCGGCGCGGACCAGCATGGGGAGGCCGCGGTGCTGGACGCCCTTGCTCATCGGGTTCGGCCCCAGGAGTCGATCGCGGCGAGCAGTCGGGTGTTCTCGATGACCGAGGAGAAGCTGATCTTCTCGCTTGCTGCGGTCAGGGCGATCATGCTCAGCGCGGTGCCGACGCGGACAGGTCGTGACAGGGTTCGGGAGGCTGCGGCGCCGACCGCGGCGCCCAGAATGTTGGCGCCTGCATCACCGAGCATGCCCCGCTCCGTCAGGTCCTGCGGGGCGGCGCTCGCTACGGTGCCGAGCACACCGGCCAGCAGGGGCAGGGCAGCTGGACCGGCTGTGGGCCTGCAACGGGAACGGGCCACGTCAGCGAGCAGGATGGCTCCGCTCAGCGCGGTGGCAGCCTTCAGCGCCCGTCCGGGCCGCAGGTCCAGCAGATTGATGAGGTTGGCGCCGCCGGCGATCATCACCGTGTCGATGCCTCGATCTGTGATGCTCCGGTGGTGAGAGGTGAGTGCGGCAGCTGCGAAGGGGATGGCGAGTGCTTTTGCTGCGCCGGTGGTGAGGCGGCCGCGCCGCAGAGCACCGAGGTGTCCGCGCAGCCCCTTCTCGGCGGCCTCTCCGGTGCGGGCCGCCAGCAGCGGCTCCGCGATGTCATCGACTGCGCCGAGCGCGCCGATGCCGGTGAACGCCGCGGTGTGGGAGGCGGGACTGCTGAGCGCTGATGCGGTGAGCACACCGCCGATCACGCCGAGCCCTTCGGCAAGGGACACAGTCCAGCCGTGGAAGTTCGTGCGCTCCAGTGCGCTGCTGACCCGGTTGGGCAATGCGCGCACACCGGCATCAACGGCAACGGTCACAGCTGCTGCCGCAAGCGCACTGCAGCCGGCTTGACGGATGGTGTTCACAGCGCTCATTCCCGGCCTCCTTCGGCTGCGGCGCGGCGAAGGGCGCTCGCATCGGGCAGCGGAGCGCTCGCATCAGGCGCGGTTCCGTAGTCGCCGCGGCCTCCGTTCAGCTGCTCGGCAACGGCGAGCGCCGTGATGACCGGACCGGCGGCAGAGGTGAGGTCATCCACAGTGGAGGCGGAGCGCTCCCCGGTAGCGCTGCGCTGAGTGCGGATGATGCCTGTCGATTCATTGGCATTGGAGCTCGGGCCGGCGAGCACCAGAGAAAGGCCGGTGGCGGATGCGTCGTCAACGAAGCGGGCCTGGATGGTGTCAAGGCGCTGAGCGCGATCAGCGGCCTGCTCGGCAGAGTCCGTGCGGACCGCGTGGTCGGAGGCCGGGGACACCATGAGCACAACCGCATCCACCGGCTGGTCGATGACGGCGCGGGTGGTGATCAGCCCGGAGGCGTTCAGGGTGTTCTGCACGGCAGCGCGCTGCTGGGGCGTCAGTGTGGACGCGGGATCCAGCGACTGGTGCAGAGCGTGGATGAGTGCGGCGCCGGAGTTCGGATCGGAAAGGTCCAGACCGGGAACCGCTGCGCGCAGAGCATCCAGGGCCTCGGCCCGCTTCGGTTCGCCGCTGGGGTCCCCGATGGCGGGGCTGATGGTGATGGTTCCGGCGACGGTTCCGCCGGCGTCATGGATCAGCTCCGCGGTGGTGTCATGGGCGGCTTGGAGGTTGTCATGGTCGGTGATCAGTGCCACCCGGGTGCCCTGCGGCATGGTTCCGGACACCAGCTGCTGCCCGGAGTCGGCGATGAACTGCGCCTGACGGCTGCTCTGTTCGGTCAGCGCTGAGTTGGCTGCGCGCAGGTCATCCTTCTCGGCGCGCAGCTGCTCCACCTGGCCGGTGAGCTGTTCACCAAGGCTTTCGCGCAGGGGGCCGGCGCCGAGCACGATGCCGAGGGCGAGGGCGAGGAACACAGCAACGAGGGAGACGAGGTGGTAACGGAAATCGATCATGATGCGGTCACGTCCAAGACGGGAAGAGCACGCGGCGTGCTCTGGGGAATAGCGCCGGAGCTGAACAGGGCGGTAAAGGCCGAGAGGAGATCATCCAAGCGGGCTCCGGCAAGCTGGATGAACGCCTGACCACCGGGGGTGACGGACAGCGCCGCGCCGATGGCGAGCAGGCCGGCAGCGACCAGCAGCAGCAGCTGCCAGGTGCTGATCCGCTGCCGATACAGGCGGGAGACGCCCTTGGCGTCCACCAGCTTCGACCCTACGCGCAGCCGGGTGAGGAAGGTGGAGCTCATGCCGGCACGGCCCTTATCCAGGAACTCTTCGAGGGTGCCGTGTGTGCCGACCGCCACGATCACATCGGCCCCCTTGTCATCCGCGAGGAGCATGGCGATGTCTTCGCTGGTGCCGGACGCGACGAAGACTGCGGCACCCTCCTGCAGGCCAAGGTCGTTCAGGCGCTCCATGCCGGGGGCGCGGCCATCCCGGTAGGCGTGGACCACGAGCTCGGCCCCGCTGGAAAGGGTGCGGTCAGACACCGAGTCCATATCGCCGATGATCATGTCCGGCCGGTACCCGGCTTCGATGACCGCGTCGGCGCCGCCGTCCACTCCGATGATGATCGGCCGATTTTCGCGGATGAACGGCTGAAGCGCAGCAAGATCTTCTTTGTAGTGGTAGCCGCGCACCACGATGAGAACGGCGCGGCCTCGGAAATCAGTGCGCACTTCGGGTGTGCCCACGCCGTTGATCAGCAGGTCGCGTTCGCGGAGCATGTACTCCATCGTGTTGGTGGCGAACTTCTCCAGCTGCTCGCTGAGTCCTTCGCGGGCGTGCGCCATTTCGGTGTCGATGAGCTCCGGGGTGTAGCGACGCCCGTGGATCGCGGTTCCGTCCGGCAGTTCGACGGTGCTGCCATGGATGGCAATAGCGTGCCCTTCGCCGACGCGGTCCAGCAGATTCTGGTCGAGGACGTCGATAAGGATGATGCCCGCATCCACTAGGATCTGCGGGCCGGTGTTCGGGTACCGGCCGGAAATGGACGCGGAAGCGTTCAACACCGCAGCTGGGCCACGCTCTACGAGAGCTTCGGCTGCGACACGGTCCAGGTCTTCATGGTCGATCACGGCGATGTCACCGTGGGCGATCCGCTTGGTGAGATCTTTGGTGCGGTGGCCCACGCGCGCCAGGCCCGTCAGCTCCGCTGCTGTGAGATCGGCTGTGCTCACGATCTCCCTCCGGAGCGGGGTCCGGCTGCCGTGCGGGCTGCGGAATCGGCGAGCAGTTCAGCAGCGTGGGTGCGGGCGGCCTCGGAGTCGTCACCGGCGAGCATACGGGCCAGTTCGGCGACGCGTCCCGCCTCATCAAGCGTCTCCACGTGGGAGACGGTCTGGTCACCGTCGGACTCCTTGACGATGCTCAGGTGGGTGGTGGCGTAGGACGCCACCTGCGGCAGGTGCGTCACCACAATGACCTGGGCTTCGCGGGCAAGGTCCGCCAGACGCTCCCCGACCGCGCGGGCTGCGCGACCGCCGATTCCCGCGTCGATCTCGTCGAAGATGAACACGGGATGGCCTAGGCCATCTGCCCGATTGCTGCGGTCTGCCACGAGCGCCACTTCAAGGGCGAGCATGATCCGGGACAGCTCACCGCCGGAGGCGCCGGCTGCAAGCGGCATGAACTCGGCATTGCGATGCGGCTGCAGCAGGAACTCCACTGTGTCACGCCCGTGCTCCCGCTCGGGACCGGGGTTGACAGCGATCCGGATGCGCGCACCCGGCATCTCCAGCCCCGCGAGCTCCTGTTCCACCCGGTCGGCGAGCCGCTGCGCCGCGGTGGTGCGATGCTCCGTGAGCTGGGCTGCGAGCTTTTCCAGCTGTTCATTCTGTTCGTGAATCTGCTCGGTCAGCTGCTGCTGCTTCTCGGCTGCACCTTCAAGGTCATCGAGTTCTTGAACAGCCAGCTGGGAGCGATCCAGCAGCTCGCTGACGGTGCCGGCGCCGCCGAGTCGGGGGCCGATCTCGCGGATGAGCACGGTCAGATCATGAAGCCGCTGGTTCGCCTCCTCGATGCGCTCTGGTGAGACTGCGGTCTCGTCCATCGCACCGCTCAGCTGCCCGGCGATGTCGGAGAGCTCTTCACGGGCTGCGGCCAATCGGTCCACTGCGTCCGCTGGGGTGCCGTGGGCGAAGGTGTTGCGCCCGGTGACGGCTGCGAGGGCTGCGTCGATCCGGGTGAGTACGCTGGCATTCTCATCTCCCACCAGGTGCATCAGGGCGTCATTCAGCGCCTGCGTGCTGTCAGCGGCGTCGCTGAGCCGCTGGATCTCAGCGCGCAGCTCTTCGTCTTCGTTCGGCTGCGGGTCTGCCTGCTCAAGTGCGGTGAGGATGCCGGAGAGCTCTTGTTCGCGAGTATCGCGGTCGCGCAGCAGGTCGGTGATGCGCTGCAGCTCAGCAGTATCGGCACTGCGCTGGCGGAACACTCGACGATGCTCAGCGAGCACCTGCTGAATCTGCTCACCGGCGGTGGCGTCCAGCGCCTCGCGCTGCAGACCGGGGTCTCGCAGCCGGATCTGGTCGCTCTGCCCGTGGATGGTGATGTTCTCCCCCACCAGGGCTGCCAGAGTGGAGATGGGGATCGGAACCCCGCCGATATGGGAGCGGGAGCGGCCGTCCTTGGTGACGCGCCGCACCACGAGGACCTCACCGTCGTCAGTTTCCGCGCCGAGCTCGTCAAGCCTGGCGGTGAGGTCACTGGCGCCGGTGACGCTCAGCCGTCCCTCCACGGTGCTGGAGACGCCAGCACGACGCTTGTCTAGGCGGTGTCCGAGCAGCAGGGACAGGCCGGTGACGACCATGGTTTTGCCGGCGCCTGTCTCCCCGGTGATCGCAGTAAATCCGGGGCCGAAGTCAAGGGTTGCATCGTCGATGACGCCGATGTGGCGGATAGCGAGAGAGGTCAGCATGGTCACTCCGCGCCGGTGGGGTCAGCGCTGCCGGTCTCCGTTTGGCGGGTCCGGTCGGCGATCTTCTCATCAACGTCCCGCCCACGCCAGCCTTCCACTGGCAGCTTGAACTTCTCAACGAGTCGATCTGCGAACGGGGTGGTGGCCAGGCGCGCGAGCTCAACACTGTTCGGGGACAGCACCGCTTCGATGCGCATGCCGGCGTGCAGGTCCATGGAGCGGCGCCCGTCCATGGTGAGGACCGCGTCGGCAGTGTTGTCCATGGTGATCTCGATGGCTACTTCACTGGAACGCCCCAGCACGAGCGGGCGCGCGAAGAGGGCATGCGCCGCGAGCGGCAGCACCACAAAGGAGTCCACTTCCGGCCAGATCACGGGGCCGCCGGCGCTGAATGCGTAGGCGGTGGAACCGGTAGAGGTGGACAGGAGCATGCCGTCGCAGCCGAAGCTGGACACGGGGCGGGAGTCGATCTCCACCACCACATACACCATCTTCTGCCGGTCTGCCTTCTCCAGGCTTGCCTCGTTCAGGGCCCAATGCTCAGCGATCTGCTTCCCCTCGGCATCGAACACGCCGATCGTGAGTGTGGAGCGCTTCTCCAGCACGTAGTCTCCCGCGAGCAGGCGCTGCACCGTGGTGCCGAGGTTCTCCACCTCGCTTTCCGCAAGGAATCCCACATGGCCCAGGTTCACCCCGTGCACGGGGATCGCCACGTCACGGGTGATCTCGAGGGCCCGCAGGATTGTGCCGTCGCCGCCGAGCACGATAGCGATCTCATCGCGCCCCGGTTCAAGCCGATCCACAATGTCCACGCTGTCCTCGGCGAGCTGATCGAGCAGGTCAGGATCGCGCAGCGAGGGATCAGCAGCCTGGATCTCCTGCAGCTGCTGGGAGGTGACGGCTGCCCGAACACCGCGGGCGGCCAGCGCAGCGAGAACCTGGGAGAGTGCGCGCAGTGCGCTGGCTCGCCCAGTGTGCACATACAGCAGGAAGCGGCGGCTGCCGGCTGCTGCGGCGGTGGGCTCCTCAGCCATCTGTTCTCCTTGCCCGGTCGACTGCTCGTTCGATCATGTCACAGCGCGCTGACGTGGATTCGCTTTCACGCACCGCGGAGCTGTGGGGATCACTCCCCGCGCGGGCCACAAGGAAGAACTCACGGTTGCCGTCCTGCCCGGCAAGGGGGCTCGGTTCAACCGCACACACCTGCAGCCCCTCCTGTTCTGCCGCCTGCGCAACACGCTCCACCGCAGAACGCCAGACACCGGGGTCGGTGATGACTCCGCTTTTTGGAACAGCGCCGCGTCCCGCTTCGAACTGTGGCTTCACCATGAGCAGCACCAGCGCTCCCGGAGCCGCCACCCGCTCCACGGCGGGCATCAGCGCGGTGAGTGAGATGAAGGAGACGTCAGAGACGATCACGCCTGGGGCGCCACCGAGCATGCCCGGCGTAACTGAGCGTGCATCAGTTCGTTCAAGAGAGGTGACACGCGGATCCTGCGCGAGCCGGTCAATCAGCTGCCCATGGCCCACATCCACCGCGTGCACATGCCGTGCCCCGCGCCGCAGCAGCACATCGGTGAAGCCGCCGGTGGACGCGCCGAGATCAAGCGCGTGGCTGCCGCTGATCTCAGCGGCGAGTCCCAGCGCGGTGAGCGCGCCATCGAGTTTGTGCGCGGCCCGTGAGGCGTACTCACCGCCCTCAGGCGCATCCACGACCGTGAGGAGGTCGGCGTCGTTGACGGGTGCGGCGGCTCGGGATGCGACGCGCCCGTTGATACGGGCCCTGCCCTCGTCGACGATCCGACGAGCGTGAGTGCGCGAAAGAGCAAGCCCCTGATCAAACAGCGCGCGGTCAAGGCGGCGGGTCACCGGGCAGCTGCTCCCGTGTCCTCTCCGTCGAGCGCTGGAATGGTCTGATCCGGCAGGCGGATCTCGCCGGTGAACTCCTTCTCGGGATGGGCAGATGCAATCAGCGTGAGCAGGGCCTGCAGGGTGCGCCAGTTGTCCGCGCCCTGGTTAGCGGTGACGGCCCCATCCTCAGTCAGCTCTGCCGTGACGTCTGCGAACACAACGCGATTCCCCTCGCACACCGGCTCCACGCCGCTTCCGCGCAGGAAGGACAGGTCCGGGCGGATGAACGTGGGCCGCTGAACCGGCTTCGCACGCAGCGCCTCAATCCAGGAGGACACACCGGTCAGCACATGCAGGGTGGGGATGCCAGCGCGATTGCCACCTTCGATGTCCGTGTCGAGCCGGTCCCCAACCGCGAGCGGACGACGCGCACCAGCCCGCTCTGCGGCCAGGCGGAACATAGCCGGCTGCGGCTTTCCAGCCACATCGGGCTGCTGACCAGTGGCGTGTATCACGGCAGCCACCAGTGATCCATTGCCGGGGGCGAAGCCGCGTTCAGTGGGAAGCGTGGAGTCCGAGTTCGTGGCCACCCAGTAGGCGCCCCCGGTCACTGCGTACGCTGCTTCAGCAAGATCCCGCCAGCCCACCTCAGGAGCAAAGCCCTGAAGAACAGCGGCCACGCCCTCGCCGTAGGTGTCCACAGCCTCAAATCCGGCTCGCTCGATCTCCTCCCGGATGCCGGCTCCCCCCACCACGAGGATGCGAGAACCGGGTGAGCACCGCTGTTTCACAAGGTCCATCGCCACCTGTGGCGAGTTCGTGACCTCTTCAGGGTGCGCGTCGAAACCGGCCCCACCCAGCATTTCGGCAACCATCTGCGGCGTGCGGGAGGCATTGTTCGTGGCAAAGCCGATGGCGAGGCCCGCTGTGCGAGCCTGTGCCACTGCGGTGATCGCGTGCTCGATCGGTCGGCGGCCATGGATGAGAGTGCCGTCCATATCCAGCAGGAGCGCGTCGTAAATATCTGTAAACGCAAGGTCGCGTACAGGGCGGCCAGCTGTCATCGGGACTCACCTTCCTCGGCGTCATCAGCGGCGTCGGTTTCAGCATCGGTCTCGGCGTCTAGTGCCTCAGCTGCGTCAGAGCCTTCCTCTGCCACCTGCTGCTCGGCTGTGTCAGGGGCCTCCTGCGCCGCCTGCTGCTTGACACGGCGCGCAGCCTCCTCTTCTTCCGCCCGCCGTGCCGCCTCCTCTTCGAGGTAGTCATCGAGAATATCAATGACGCCGATCTGCTCATCGGTTTCAAAGACTGCCGGCTCCACAGCGCGTGGGGCACGCCCGAGTCGCTCGCCAGCGTCGGTGATCTCATCGGCGTCCGCGTCGGCAGCAAGGGTCAGCCATTTACGGGCCTCCTCAGTGCGTCCCGCGCGTTCCAGGAGATCCGCGTACGCAACCCATAGGCGCACCTGCCATCTGCCGTTGATCTTCTGACGGAGGGCGGGGATATCCAACGATGCGAGTGCGAGGTCAGTGTCCCCCATGTCAGCGTAAGCACCGGCAACCACGATCATCAGTTCAATCGTTTCGGTCTCAGTGAGCTCAGCAGCTTCGGGCTGAGCAGCGATGTCCAGGGCGCGCTGAGGGCGGCCGAGGCCGCGCTCGCAGTCCGCAATGATCGGCAGCATGTCCACAAGGCCATTGAGACGCATAGCAGCTCGCAGCTCCCGGATAGCTTCCTTGTACTGACCTGCGCCGTACAGTCGGATTCCGTAGAACTCTCTGACGGCTGCGGCTCGAGCTCCGAACCGCGCCGCCCATTTGAAATGCTCAAGGGAGAGGGCTGGGTCGCTGTCTTCAATCAGCATGCCCTGCACCAGGTGACGGGAGACTCGCTCCTCCTGCTCCTTGGAGAGCGTCTTCAACCCGCGCCTCACCTGCTTGGGAAGCTCCTGGCCCGTGATCTCCGCCGGCACATAGGGCTCACGTCCCTCCCTCAGCCGGTTCTCCCGGTCCTGTTTAAAGTCAGTGTGGGACAGCGGCTGCTCATTGCGAACGCCATGCCCGGAGGCACTGTTTCGGCGGTCACTGCGCGATCCCCGGAAGCTGGAATCACGACGACCAGCCTGCCGATTGCGCCGGTAGTCCTCACGTTGACCACGGGGGGCGCGTTCTCGTCGCTCATCACGCGGTCCCCGCCCGCCGCCGTTTCGACGTCGCGGACCTCCGGCGTCGTCACGACGCGCCGAGGAGTCTCTTTTGTCCCGCCAGGGGCGACCGTGGTGATCAGCGTAGTTCGAACGTTCGCCGCGTGCCTGACGTCGATCTTTGCGGCGATTGTCGTGACGGTCGCGGGTATCCTCGCCTTGCCTGTCCTCTCGGCGATTCCGAAAATCGTGGCCCCGCCCACTTCCGCGACGGTCACGGAACCCTTCGTTGTTGCCTGCCAAACGGGGACCACGGCTGCCGCCCGAGCTGCGAGATTCCGCAGACTCCTTCTTATCCCGCCAGGGACGCTCAGGGTGCGTGTTCTGACTGTCGCGCCAGGAACGGCCGGAGTTCGCAGCTCGTTTATCCCGCCACGGGCGCTCCGTTTTCGCGCCTTGACTATCCCGCCACGGGCGCTCTGTTCTAGTGCCCTGACTGTCCCGCCACGGGCGCTCCGTTTTCGCGCCTTGACTGTCCCGCCACGGGCGCTCCGCACGCTGACGGTCGGAGGAGCGTGAGTTCGAGCCCTCGGGGTTTCGATTCTTGAATTCAGACAAGCGACGACTCCTGACTCAACTGCGCGGAACGCTATGGATGGCTGCCTCTCTACCGTAAATGATCCGAGAGCGGGACCATGCTGCTCCGGGGGCCTTCATAGCCCACATCACGCCAACACTTCTCACGTTCTACGCTCCCGACGGCCACGGGCCGGGGGTTCCATCCGCTTGGAACATAGGGATCGCGGTCTCCTGTTGCTGCGCCGTTCGCGCTCGGCACGTCAGTTCACGCGCGCGCAGCATACCCGGACCCCTCCCTTCCCCTGCGCAGAGCGTGGGTTTGGTGCGGTAAAACCACGGAATACTGCACTATTCTCACGTTCTATGCGCGCGGAAGGTGGGACCCCGAGGGCGGGTGGCAAGGCGCCGCCGATGCACCGCTGTATCCGCGCCGTCACGTCGACCCGCGCCGTGCCGGCGCTTTTCGTTGGCGCCTTTCTTTTGCGCAGAACGTGGGTTTGGTGCGGTAAAACCCGGGAATACCGCACTATTCTCACGTTCTATGCGCCCGGAAGATGGGACCCGTGGTCTCCTGTTGTTATGCCCCCCTACCCCGGTAGAACGTGGGTTTAGTGCGGTAAAGTCCGGGAATACTGCACTATTCTCACGTTCTGCGCCCGGGGCATCTGGCCTGACCCCCTCGTCGGCAAAGACCAGCTCGGTGCAGTTGATCGAGAGAGTCCGCTACGGCACTCTGGGGCGACCCTGTCGCGATGACCGACAGTGTTGACCCATCTCCCGCTACTAGTCGGGTATGTACGCCGGTCTCGTGTCCAGAAATTGCTTCGCTGCCCACATCCGAACTAATCGTATGCACACTTCGGAAGCGGCACTCCGCGAACGTGTCGACTCGAGACCACGAGCCGATCAACGAGGCATCGATGGCCGCCGCCACCGCAGCTGCCATCGGTCGCACATCCATTTCATCTTCACATGGAGACGCCATCATGGAACTGTCCGATGTCACGCGCTGGTGTATCCGTCGCCCAAGTACTCACGCTCAAGCACGATAAGGCCGTCGCATAGCTCAAAGACGTTGACAGATCGCTTCCCGCCGATGACCAACTCTGCATGCACAGTCGATACTCGTTCGTCCGCGCTGATCGAGAGCACGTCAAAGGTCTCACTTCTGTCTCGATACATCGCCACCATGGCATTTAGGTAAGCGTCTCGACCGGATACACGCTCGCCGGACGGATAGCTATGAGAGATGATGTCGGGACTTATCCGGGCGCTCACTCCAGCCCAGTCCCGAGCGTTCTCGCAACGGTAGAACTCGGTGACTGCGGCTAGGAGGGAAGCAACATCATCAGGTCCGGTCATTGTTGGGTTCCTTTCGATAGTGACGCAGCCGCGCCGCGCGTCGACGATAGGCAGCTGCCATGTGGTTGACCTGCCCCCACGGTTAGGTCCGGACGTTGTGCGAGTCGTCGGTTTCCATTTGATGGGTGCACTGC